>NZ_JBVKAV010000002.1:0-41266 GCF_055639295.1 Streptomyces sp. NPDC107528 | reverse complement strand
GTCGACCATCAACACGATGGTCGACCAGCTCTCCGCCTTCGCCGACGAGGTCACCCGCGTCGCCCGCGAGGTCGGCACCGAAGGAAACCTCGGCGGCCGGGCCCAGGTACGCGGCGTCAGCGGCGTATGGAAGGACCTCACCGACAACGTCAACTTCATGGCGGACAACCTGACTTCCCAGGTCCGCAACATCGCCTTGGTCTCCACCGCCGTGGCCCAGGGCGACCTCGGCAAGAAGATCACGGTCGAGGCGAAGGGCGAGATCCTGGAGCTGAAGTCGACCATCAACACGATGGTCGACCAGCTCTCCGCCTTCGCCGACGAGGTCACCCGCGTCGCCCGCGAGGTCGGCACCGAAGGAAACCTCGGCGGTCAGGCCCAGGTACGCGGCGTCAGCGGCGTATGGAAGGACCTCACCGACAACGTCAACTTCATGGCGCTGAACCTGACCTCGCAGGTCCGCAACATCGCCCAGGTCACCACCGCCGTGGCCAACGGCGACCTGTCGAAGAAGATCACCGTCGACGCCCGCGGCGAGATCCTCGAACTCAAGGACACCGTCAACACGATGGTGCAGCAGCTGCGGGCCTTCGCCGACGAGGTCACCCGCGTGGCCCGCGAGGTCGGCACCGACGGCCGGCTCGGCGGCCGTGCGCAGGTGCTGGGCGTCTCCGGCGTGTGGCGGGACCTGACCGACAACGTCAACTACATGGCCGACAACCTCACCTCACAGGTGCGCAACATCGCCCAGGTCACCACCGCCGTCGCCAACGGCGATCTCTCGAAGAAGATCGACGTGGACGCGCGCGG
Source organism: Streptomyces sp. NPDC107528 (assembly GCF_055639295.1). Lineage (NCBI taxonomy): Bacteria > Bacillati > Actinomycetota > Actinomycetes > Kitasatosporales > Streptomycetaceae > Streptomyces > Streptomyces sp. NPDC107528. The sequence continues at coordinate 40,456 of NZ_JBVKAV010000002.1, read as the reverse complement.
CGAGATCCTGGAGCTGAAGACCGCCATCAACACGATGGTCGACACCCTCTCCTCCTTCTCCTCCGAGGTCACCCGCGTGGCACGCGAGGTGGGCTCCGAGGGCCAGCTCGGCGGCCAGGCCCGGGTGGAGGGCGTGTACGGCACCTGGAAGCGCCTGACGACGAACGTGAACGAGCTGGCGTCGAACCTGACCACCCAGGTCCGCGCGATCGCCGAGGTCGCCTCCGCGGTGGCCCAGGGCGACATGTCCCGTTCCATCACGGTGGAGACGCGTGGCGAGGTCGCCGAGCTGAAGGACAACATCAACCTGATGGTGGCCAACCTGCGCGAGACGACCCGCGCCAAGGACTGGCTGGAGTCCAACCTGGCCCGCCTGGCCGCTCTGATGCAGGGCCACCGCGATCTGATGGAGGTCGCCGACCTGCTGCTGCGCGAGCTGACGCCGCTGGTGAACGCCCAGTACGGCGCCTTCTTCCTGGCCGACCCGGACGAGGAGAGCGCCGCGCTGCGCACCACGGTTCCCACGAAGGGACTGGCCTTCATCGCCGGATACGGCTCGGCGCAGGGCACGACCATCGAGACCGGCGGCCTGCCGGTGCACGGCCTGGTCCGGCAGGCGGCGCGCGAGAAGAAGCGGATCCTCGTCGAGGAGGCCCCGCCGGACTACATCAAGATCAACAGCGGGCTCGGCGAGGCGGCGCCCACCAGCGTCGTCATCATCCCGATCCTCTTCGAGGACAAGCTGCTCGGCGTGATCGAGCTGGCGTCGTTCTCCCGCTTCTCCGATGTGCACCTGGCGTTCTTCGACCAGTTCGTGAACACCATCGCCGTCGCGATCAACACGATCATCGCCAACTCCCGTACGGAGTCCCTGCTCGGCGAGTCCCAGCGCCTGGCCATGCAGCTCCAGGAACGCTCGGACGAACTCCAGATGCAGCAGGCGGAGCTGCAGCGCTCGAACGCCGAGCTGGAGGAAAAGGCGGCGCTGTTGGCGACTTCGTCGCAGTACAAGTCGGAGTTCCTGGCGAACATGTCCCACGAGCTGCGGACGCCTCTGAACTCGCTGCTGATCCTGGCGAGGCTGCTCTCCGACAACCCGGACGGCCACCTCTCCGACCAGGAGGTCCAGTTCGCGACGACGATCCACCGCTCCGGCTCGGACCTGCTCCAGCTGATCAACGACATCCTGGACCTGTCGAAGATCGAGGCCGGCCGGATGGACGTACGCCCGAAGAAGCTGCCGCTCATCAAGCTGCTCGACTACGTCCACGCCACCTTCCGCCCGCTCACCCTGGACCGGGGACTCGCCTTCGAGGTGGCGGTCGGCGAGGACGTACCGCGCGAGATGTACTCGGACGAGCAGCGCCTCCAGCAGATCCTGCGCAACCTCCTCTCCAACGCCATCAAGTTCACCGCGTCGGGCAAGGTCGAGCTGCGGGTGAACCGGATGAAGGACCCCGATCAGCACTACGTCCGCGAGGGCGATGAGGTGATCGCGTTCTCGGTGTCCGACACCGGCATCGGCATCGCGGCGGAGAAACTCCCGGTGATCTTCGAGGCGTTCCAGCAGGCCGACGGCACGACCAACCGCAAGTACGGCGGCACCGGCCTCGGCCTGTCCATCAGCCGTGAGATCGCGGGCCTGCTGGGCGGCCGTATCGTCGCCGAGAGCGAGCCCGGCAAGGGATCCACGTTCACGCTGTACGTCCCGGTCGTCAGCCCCGGTCACTCCGCCACCGGCCCGGTGCCCGAGGACCGTCCGCTGCCGGCGCCGGAGCAGCTGTCCGCCGAGACGTTCTTCTCGACCGCGCACGACGCGGACGACTCCTGGCCGACGCCGACCAAACTGGAGGCGTGGCAGACCGGCCGGGCGGGGCAGGTCCTGCCGGGCCGACGGGTGTTGATAGTGGACGACGACATCCGCAACGTGTTCGCGCTCACCCATGTCCTGGGCCGGGTCGGCATGCCGGTCCTGTACGCGGAGAACGGCCGCGAGGGCATCGAGACACTGGAGCGCACGCCAGACGTCGAACTCGTCCTGATGGACATCATGATGCCGGAGATGGACGGATACGAGACGATCTCCGCCATCCGTCGCACGCCCCGTTGGGCGGACCTGCCCATCGTCGCGCTCACCGCGAAGGCCATGCCCGGCGACCGGGAGAAGTCCATCGCGCGGGGCGCCAACGACTACGTACCGAAGCCGGTGGACGTGGATCAGCTGCTGACCGTCGTCTGCGACCTCCTGGACCCCGAGGCCGCGGACAACTCCGTAGTACCGGAACCGCGCACTTCCGAAGGGGAAGAGGTTCCGCCGACCATCATCGAGTGAGGCCACTTCATCATGAGCGCTGAGGCAACGACCGACGAGCGTGCCGGCATCCTCCTGGTCGACGACATGGAGGACAACCTGATCGCGCTGGAGGCCGTACTGGGGTCCCTCAACGAGCCGCTCGTCCGCGCGCGTTCGGGCGAGGAGGCGATGAAGGCGCTGCTGCGGCAACGCTTCGCCCTGGTACTGCTCGATGTCCGCATGCCGGGCATGGACGGCTTCGAGACCGCCAGCAACATCAAACGACTCGACCAGACCAAGGACGTCCCGATCATCTTCCTGACCGGCGCTGAGGACGATCCGGGCTACGCCTTCCGCGGCTACGCCACGGGTGCCGCCGACTACCTGACCAAGCCGTTCGACCCCTGGGTGCTACGCGCGAAGGTGACGGTGTTCCTGGACCTGTACCGCAAGAACAGGCAGTTGGAGCGTCTGCTGAGCCGCGAACACGTCCACAGCCGGGAGCTGAGCACCCAGTTGGAGGCTTTGGAGGACCAGCTCGCCGACGACGCACCCCCGAACCTGACGGCACTACGAGCACAGGTCCACGAGATACGTCGGCTCATCGGGAAAGGGTGAGCTGCCCCACCTCAAAAGGGCGCGGGGAACTGCGCGACCAGCCATGGCGAACCGTCAGCCGCCACGCAGCCCCCCACCATCCCCTACGCCTCGCGCGTACCCGCGTACATCTCCTCGATCAGAGCCTTGTACTCCCGCTCGACAACCGGCCGCTTCAACTTCAGACTCGGCGTGATCTCCCCGTGCTCCACATCGAGATCCCGCGGCAGCAGCCGGAACTTCTTGATCGTCTGCCACTTCTGCAGCCCGGCGTTGAGCTGCTGCACATACCCGTCGACCATCTCGATGGCGGCCGGCGAGGCGACGATCTCCGCGTACGACTTCCCGCCGAGCCCGTTCTCCTCGGCCCACGCCACGATCGCGACCTCGTCCAGCGCGATCAGCGCCGTGCAGAAGTTCCGGTCGGCGCCGTGCACCAGGATGTTGGAGACGTACGGGCACACCGCCTTGAACTGCCCCTCGACCTCGGCGGGCGAGATGTACTTGCCGCCCGAGGTCTTGATCAGGTCCTTCTTGCGGTCGGTGATGCGCAGGTACCCGTCCGGGGACAGCTCCCCGATGTCACCGGTGTGGAACCAGCCGTCGCTCTCCAGCACCTCGGCGGTCTTCTCCGGCAGCCCGTGGTAGCCCTCCATGATGCCGGGGCCGCGCAGCAGGATCTCCCCGTCGTCGGCGATGCGCACCTCCGTGCCGGGCAGCGGCTTGCCGACCGTGCCGGTGCGGTAGGCCTCCCCCGGGTTCACGAAGGACGCGGCCGAGGACTCCGTGAGGCCGTAGCCCTCCAGGACGTGGATGCCGGCGCCGGCGAAGAAGAAGCCGATCTCCGGGGCGAGGGCGGCACTGCCGGACACGCACGCCCGCAGGTTGCCGCCGAAGGCCTCGCGGATCTTGGCGTACACGAGGGTGTCGGCGACCTTGTGCTTCGCGGCGAGCCCGAAGGGCGCGGAGTGGGTGCCGGTGCGCCGGAAGTTGTCCTGAGTGACCTTGGCGTACTCGCGGGCGACCTCGGCGGCCCACTGGAAGATCTTGTACTTGGCGCCGCCGCCCGCGCGGGCCTTGGCGGCGACCCCGTTGTAGACCTTCTCGAAGATGCGGGGCACGGCCGCCATGTACGTCGGCTGCACGACCGGCAGGTTCTCGATGATCTTGTCGACGCGGCCGTCGACGGCAGTGACGTGACCGACCTCGATCTGGCCGGAAGTGAGGACCTTGCCGAAGACGTGCGCGAGCGGCAGCCACAGGTACTGCACGTCCTCCGCGCCGACCAGCCCGGTCGCGGCGATCGCCTTCGCCATGTACGACCAGTTGTCGTGCGGCAGCCGCACGCCCTTGGGGCGGCCGGTGGTGCCGGAGGTGTAGATCAGGGTGGCCAGCTGGTCCTTGGTGATCGCGCCGACCCGCTGCTTGATCAGCTCGGGGTCCTTCTCCAGCCGGGCCGCGCCGCGGGCCTCCAGATCGGCGAGGCTGAGCACCCAGTCATCGGTCTCGACGCCGGCCGCGTCGATGACGACGACATGCGTGAGGTTCGGCAGCTCGGCGCGCTTCTCCTGCGCCTTGGCCACCTGGGCCGCGTCCTCCGCGATGAGCACGCGGCTCTCGGAGTCGGCGAGGATGAAGGCCGACTCCTCGGCGTTGGTCTGCGGATAGACCGTGGTGGTGGCCGCGCCGCCGCACATGATGCCCAGGTCGGCGAGGATCCACTCGATCCGGGTCGACGAGGCGAGGGCCACGCGCTGCTCGGGCTGGACGCCCAGCTCGATGAGCCCGGCCGCGATCGCGTAGACCCGCTCGGCGGCCTGCGCCCAGCTCAGCGACTTCCACTCGTCCGCGCCCTGCCCCGAAACCGGCGGCACGGGATAGCGGTACGCCTCGGCGTCCGGCGTCGCCGTCACGCGCTCCAGGAAGAGGGTCGCCACGCTCGGCGGACGATTCTCGATCAGTGTCTGTGTGTCGCTCACGACATCCTCCGGGGACCCGCGACTGTGCGGCTGACGTGCGGCTGGTTCCACTCGCGTTGTTTAACTCGCGAGTAACTATCGAGCAGGGATCAGGGTAAAGGCCGACGGCCCCCTGCGTAAGGGCCTGCGGCCTGTCGATTCCTCCAGACGGTCACGCGGCACGCACAAAGGGGCCCGTCGCGCTTTCGTACGACGGACCCCTGATGCGGCGATTTGCCGGGTCACCCGGTGCTACCTGCGGTTACTTCTTGGCCTTGCCCGAACCCGCGCTGTCATCACTGCTCAGTACGGCGATGAAGGCCTCCTGCGGAACCTCCACGGAACCCACCATCTTCATCCGCTTCTTGCCTTCCTTCTGCTTCTCCAGCAGCTTGCGCTTACGGGAGATGTCGCCGCCGTAGCACTTGGCGAGGACGTCCTTGCGGATGGCGCGGATGGTCTCGCGGGCGATCACCCGGGAACCGATGGCGGCCTGGATGGGCACCTCGAAGGCCTGCCGCGGGATCAGCTCCCGCAGCTTGGCGACGAGCCGCACACCGTACGCGTACGCCGCGTCCTTGTGCGTGATCGCCGAGAAGGCGTCGACCTTGTCACCGTGCAGCAGGATGTCGACCTTGACCAGGCTGGAGGTCTGCTCACCGGTGGGCTCGTAGTCCAGCGACGCATAACCGCGCGTCTTCGACTTCAGCTGGTCGAAGAAGTCGAAGACGATCTCCGCGAGCGGGAGGGTGTAGCGGATCTCGACGCGGTCCTCGGAGAGGTAGTCCATGCCGAGCAGGGTGCCGCGCCGGGTCTGGCACAGCTCCATGATCGAGCCGATGAACTCGGTGGGCGCGAGGATCGTGGCGCGCACGACCGGCTCGTACACCTCGTTGATCTTGCCCTCGGGGAACTCGCTCGGGTTGGTGACGGTGTGCTCGGTGCCGTCCTCCATGACCACCCGGTAGACCACGTTGGGCGCGGTGGCGATCAGGTCGAGGCCGAACTCGCGCTCCAGCCGCTCGCGGATCACGTCGAGGTGCAGGAGCCCCAGGAAGCCGACGCGGAAGCCGAAGCCGAGGGCCGCGGAGGTCTCCGGCTCGTAGACGAGCGCGGCGTCGTTGAGCTGGAGCTTGTCGAGGGCCTCGCGCAGCTCCGGGTAGTCGGAGCCGTCCAGCGGATACAGACCGGAGAAGACCATGGGCTTGGGGTCCTTGTAGCCCCCGAGCGCCTCCGTGGCCCCCTTGTGCTGGCTGGTGACGGTGTCACCGACCTTGGACTGGCGGACGTCCTTCACACCGGTGATGAGATAGCCCACCTCACCGACGCCGAGCCCGTCGGCCGCCAGCATCTCCGGCGAGTTCGTCCCGATCTCCAGCAGCTCGTGCGTGGCGCCGGTGGACATCATCCGGATCCGCTCGCGCTTGTTGAGCTGGCCGTCGATGACACGGACGTACGTCACGACACCGCGGTACGAGTCGTAGACGGAGTCGAAGATCATCGCGCGGGCCGGAGCGTCCTTGACGCCGACCGGGGCGGGAACCTCGGCGACGACCTTGTCGAGCAGGGCATCGACGCCCAGGCCCGTCTTGGCGGACACCCTGAGCACGTCGCTCGGATCGCAGCCGACCAGGTTGGCGAGCTCCTCCGCGAACTTCTCGGGCTGCGCGGCCGGCAGGTCGATCTTGTTCAGCACGGGGATGATCGTGAGGTCGTTCTCCATCGCCAGGTAGAGGTTGGCGAGAGTCTGGGCCTCGATGCCCTGGGCGGCGTCGACGAGGAGGACGGTGCCCTCACAGGCGGCCAGCGACCGCGAGACCTCGTACGTGAAGTCGACGTGCCCCGGGGTGTCGATCATGTTGAGGATGTGCGTCTTGCCGGAATCGTGGCTGGGAGCCCACGGCAGCCGCACCGCCTGGGACTTGATCGTGATACCGCGCTCACGCTCGATGTCCATCCGGTCGAGGTACTGAGCACGCATCTGCCGCTGCTCGACCACACCGGTCAGCTGGAGCATCCGGTCGGCGAGCGTGGACTTGCCGTGGTCGATGTGCGCGATGATGCAGAAGTTGCGGATCAGTGCCGGGTCGGTACGGCTCGGCTCGGGCACATTGTTAGGGGTCGCGGGCACGCAGGGTCCTGTCTCTTGAGGCGCCTTATGCCTCGGGTCGGATCTATACGTAGGTTCCATGGTCCCATGGGCGGCGACCGGCGACCGTTTTGGGCCGTCGGCCGGGCCACTGGTAGCCTGGGTGGCTGTGTCTCATGCCCTCTCAGCGCGAGACACACTCCAGAAAATCACCGGGACGGGTCCCATGCGGCCCCGTACCAGAACCTGAAAAGGCTCATCAGTGGCGAACATCAAGTCCCAGATCAAGCGGATCAAGACCAACGAGAAGGCCCGGCTGCGCAACAAGGCCGTCAAGTCCTCCCTGAAGACCGCGATCCGCAAGGCCCGCGAGGCCGCTGCCGCGGGTGACACCGAGAAGGCCACCGAGTACCAGCGCGAGGCCGCGCGGGCGCTCGACAAGGCCGTCTCCAAGGGCGTCATCCACAAGAACCAGGCCGCCAACAAGAAGTCGGCGCTTGCTTCGAAGGTCGGCGCTCTCAAGGGCTGACACTTGATTTGACCGCCGGAGGGAATCGAGCGGGCCCTCTCTCATCCGCTCCCGTCCGGCCCCCCGAGCCTGTACGCGGCCTGCGTTCGCCACGCGGGTACGGGCTCAGCAGCTTGAACCGAAGGCCCCGGCCACCGTCCTTCCCCAGGACGGCGGCCGGGGCCTTCGGTGTGAGTGCCGGTGTCAGCTCCAGAAGTCGTTGGCCTTGTCGATGTCCTCGACGCACTCGTCGAGATCGGTGGCCTTGTCTCCGACGATACGGAAGATTATGGCGCCGTTCTCGTCGATGTGCTTGCCGTTGCGGTCGGCGCTGAAGCGGTGCACGGCGACGACATGGCCGCGGCCGTCGACAAGCAGTGAACGCAGCTCCGCCCGCATGGTGCCGTTGGTCTCCGCGGCGAGCCGACCGTACATCTCGATGATCGCGTCCATGCCCTTGTAATCACCCGAGAGCGGATGGCTGCCGGGCACATGCTGCGTGCAGTCCGATGCCATCAACTCGCGCAGGGTGTCCATGTCACCGCGTTCAAAAGCCGCGTACCCCTTGCGGACGAGCTGTGCGTGCGGGTGTTCAGCCATCGCGATCGCCACCTTTCCCAGTCCGGCGACATAAGGCTGCTACGCCCGATTCTCCTCTTCCGGCCCTAGCCACGCCCTCTGGACCGAGCGGCCCGCGCGATCGTCACGACCGCCTTCTCCAAGGCGTACTCCGGGTCGTCACCGCCGCCCTTCACACCGGCGTCCGCCTCGGCGACCGCGCGCAACGCCAGCGCGACTCCGTCGGGCGTCCACCCCCGCATCTGCTGGCGCACACGGTCGATCTTCCAGGGCGGCATGCCGAGCTCCCGCGCCAGGTCGGCGGGTCGGCCGCCCCGGGCCGAGGACAGCTTTCCGATGGCCCTGACGCCCTGGGCGAGCGCACTGGTGATCAGGACGGGCGCCACGCCTGTCGCCAGCGACCAGCGCAGCGCCTCCAGCGCCTCCGCGGCCCGCCCCTCGACCGCACGGTCGGCGACCGTGAAGCTCGACGCCTCAGCGCGGCCCGTGTAGTACCGCCCGACCACCGCCTCGTCGATCGTCCCCTCGACATCGGCGACCAGCTGACTCACCGCGGCCGCCAGCTCCCGCAGATCACTGCCGATGGCATCGACGAGCGCCTGACAGGCCTCCGGCGTCGCGGACCGTCCCGTCGCCCGGAACTCCTGCCTGACGAACGCCAGCCGGTCCGCCGGCTTGGTCATCTTCGGGCACGCCACCTCCCGCGCCCCCGCCTTGCGCGCGGCGTCGAGCAGCTTCTTGCCCTTCGCCTGCCCGGCGTGCAGCAGCACGAGAGTGATCTCCTCGGCCGGCGCGCCGAGATACGCCGTCACGTCCTTGATCGTGTCGGCCGACAGATCCTGCGCATTGCGCACGACCACGACCTTGCGCTCCGCGAACAGCGACGGACTGGTCAGCTCGGCCAACGTGCCCGGCTGCAACTGCTCAGAAGTCAGATCCCGCACGTCCGTATCGGCATCAGCGGCCCGGGCCGCAACCACCACCTCCCGCACAGCACGGTCGAGCAGCAGCTCCTCCTGGCCCACGGCGAGGGTCACGGGGGAGAGGAGGTCGTCATGTGCAGATTTCCTGGCCATCGCGACAAGGATGGCACGGGCCACTGACAGTGGGCGCTGACGGGAGGTTGGGGGGCGGGGCGTGGTCAGGGGTGTGGTCAGGGGTGTGGTCAGGTCGGGGGCGGGGTGCCGGGGGGCCGGGGCGGGGTGGCGGTCACGCCCAGGGGGCGGGGGTGGTCAGGTCGGAGGCGGGAGCTGCGTGACGCCCGGGGGCGGGGCGGCGGTCACGCCCGGGGCGGGATGCCAGGTGATGCCCGGCGGGGCGGGGTGGCGGTCACGCCCGGGGCGGGGTGCCAGGTGATGCCTGGCGGGGCGGGGTGGCGGTCACGTCGGGGGGGCGGGGGCTGGTCAGGTCGGAGGCGGGAGCTGCGTGACGCCCGGGGGCGAGGCGGCGATCACGCCCGGGGCGGGGTGCCGGGTACGCCCGGCGGGGCGGCGGTCCCGCCCGGGGGCGGGGTGTGGTCAGGTCGGAGGCAGGTGCTGGGTGCCGCCCGGGAGGCGCAGCGGCGATCACGCTCGGGGGCGGGGTGCCAGGTGACGCCCGGCGGGGCGGCGGTCACGCCGGGGGGGGCGTGCCGGTGACGCCCGAGGGCACGGCGGCGGTCACGCCCGCGGGCCGGGTGCCGGTCATACCGGTCACTCCGGTTCGGCTACGGCTCCTCCCGCCACCCGTCCCACTCCCCCACGAAGTCATCCAGCTCACCCGGATCGAGCCGCCCCGCCTCGTCCCGCAGCACGACCAGCCACTGCGCGTCCTCGGCATCGTCCTCCCCGGCCAGCGCATCCCGCACCAGCCGCGGCTCCTCGTCGATCCCGAACCGCTCTCCGAGGGCCCCCGCGACCTCCTCCGCCGCGTCACGATCGGGCAGTACCAGCACATGTCTCACATCACTCACGGAGCAATTCTCGGGCACCGGCGAGAGACGGCCCTGCGCCGGGTCCCCGCGCCCACCCCGGCCCCGGGCACCCCCAGCCCGGATCAGCCGTCCCGGTTGGGCTTGCGCACCGTCGGCACCCGGTCCAGCTCGATTCCGAACCGCTCCCGGTACACCCCCAGCACCTCCTCGTCCGTCCCCAACTCCCGCTCCTCACGTGCCCCGTCGGCCGCCGTCGTCTTGAGGGTGCGGCCGCTGAGGGTGATCCGCCCGCCTTCCTTCGTCACCCGCGAACACACCAGCGACTGCGTGAAGTGCGAGCTCGGCGAGGTGCTGTGCCACCACGCCCCGGCCACGAAGTCGCCGAGTGCCCGCGGCCGCCGCTCCAAGCGGTACTCCGCCCTGCCGCCCATGGCGACCTCCAGGTCCGCCGCCTCCTCCGCGTCGTACCCGCCGCGCACCCCCGCCGCGTCCGGCCCGGCCTCGACGATCCGGAACACACCCGCCGGATCCACCTGCTCACCCCGCGCCTCGAACGCCAGCGGGTAATGGCTGTGCGCCCCGAAGCCGACATCCGCCAGCCATGTGCCCCCGTCCACGGTCCGCACCTGCAGCGCCATGTGGTCGTAGGGAATCCCGACCTTTTCCTCCTTCACATGGACCCGCCCCGCGAGCAGCGTCACATCGAAACCGAGCGCGCCGAGCAACGCCCCGAAGGCCCCGTTCAGTTCGTAACAGAACCCACCCCGCCGCGCCCCCACCACCTTGTCCAGCAGTCGCTTCTCCTCCAGGACGATCTCCTCACCGAGGTGGATCGAGAGGTTCTCGAAGGGCACGGTCTGCAGATGGCGCAGATGCAGCTCGCGGAGCACGTCCACGGTGGGCCAGGCGGGGTGCTCGACCCCCAGTCGGCGGAGATAGGCATCAAGCTCAACGGAATCCATGCCTTCAGTCTCCCGCCACCCGCAGCTCCGCGCCCGTACCAGTGACCGCCAGCGCCCCGTGCTCGTCCGTCCGCAGCACCACGGCCCCCTGCGTCCGCAGCGCCGCGAGCGTGCTGGGAGCCGGATGTCCGTACGGGTTGTCCTCACCACAGCTGATCAACGCCAGCCGGGGCGCGGCCCGGCGTATGAGCTCCGGGTCCTGGTACGCCGAGCCGTGGTGGGCCACCTTGAGCACGTCCACGCCGCCCAGCAGCGCCCCGGCCGGCGATCTCAACAGCGCCCGCTGGGCCGGGGGTTCGAGATCCCCGAGCAACAGGAGCCGCAGCCCGGCCGACCGGACGAGCAGAGTGACGCTGGCGTCGTTCGGACCCTCCGGGGCCATGGCCGGCAGTGACGGGTGGGCGGGCGGCGGCCACACCACCTGCCAGCTCAGGTCTCCCGTGCGTCGCTCCTCCCCGGCGGCGGCCCGCGTCACGGGAATGCGTCGGGCGGACGCCTCCCTGCGCACGAACTCCACCTGGTCCACTGGCTCTTCGTGCCCCGTCGTCTCGATCGCACCCACCGCGCGCCCCCGCAGGACGCCCGGCAGGCCCGCCACATGGTCGGCGTGGAAGTGGGTGAGCACGACGAGCGGAATCCTGGTGATCCCCAGCGTGCGCAGGCACCGGTCGACCAGCGTCGGATCGGGGCCGGCGTCCACGACCACACCCGCCCCCTCGCCCGCCGCGAGCACTGTGGCGTCGCCCTGCCCCACATCGCACATCGCGAACCGCCACCCGGGCGGCGGCCACCCCGTGACCACCCTGGTCAGAGGCGGCGGCTGCACCACCACCAGCAGGAGCAGCGCCCCGCAGACACCGCACCACCAGGGGTGCCGCAGGAGCCGCCGGCCGGCGAGCAGGGCGACCACCGTGGCGAGGGCCAGCAGCGCTGCCCCGGTCCAGCTGCCGGGCCAGTCCACGCCCGCGCCGGGCAGCGCGGCACCGGTCCGGGCGACGTCCGCGATCCAGCCGGTCGGCCAACCCGCGCACCAGGCCAGTACCTTGGCCACCGGCATCGCCAAGGGCGCCGTCGCCAGTGCCGCGAAGCCCAGCACCGTCGCCGGTGCGATCGCGAACTCCGCGAGCAGATTGCACGGCACCGCCACCAGGCTCACCCGAGCCGACAGCACCGCCACGACCGGCGCGCACAGCGCCTGCGCGGCAGCCGCGGCCGCCAGCGCCTCGGCCGGCCTCGGCGGCATCCCGCGCCGCCGCAACGCCGCGCTCCAGCGGGGCGCGAGGGTGAGCAGGGCACCCGTGGCCAGGACGGAGAGCAGGAAGCCGTAACTGCGGGCCAGCCACGGGTCGTACAGCACCAGCAGCAATACGGCCGTCGCCAGCGCCGGGATCAGAGTCCTACGGCGTCCGGTCGCCAGGGCGAGCAGCGCGACGGCCCCGCAAGCCGCGGCCCGCAGCACGCTGGGGTCCGGCCGGCACACGACGACGAACGCGAGGGTGAGCGCCCCACCGAGCAGCGCGGTAGTCCGCAGGGAGATGCCCAGGCGGGGCGCGAGGCCACGGCGCTCGGCGAGCTGTGCGAGGCCCGGCGGGCCGATGAGCAGAGCGAGGATGATCGTGAGGTTGCTGCCGGAGACGGCGAGCGTGTGCGCGAGGTCGGTCTCCTTGAACGCCTCATCCAGCTCCGGGGTGATCCGGGATGTGTCCCCCACGACCAGCCCCGGCAGCAGCGCCCGCGCATCCGCCGGCAAGCTGTCGGTCGCCTTCCGCAGCCCGGCCCGCAACCGCCCCGCCAGCCGCTGCGCCCCCGACGGCTCCCCCACGACCTCCGGCATCGCCGGGCCCCGCACCCGCAGCACGGCCGCGACCCGGTCCCCGTCCGTGAGGGTGGGCGCGAGCCGTGCGGTCACCCGCAGCCGGGTGGAGGGGAGCAGGTTCAGCCAGTGAGAACGCCGGGCGCCGGAGGACTGCGACGCCCCTTCGTCGCCCCCGGACGCCCCCCACCCGGCGTCGACGATCATCAGCACCGGCGCCCGCGTCACCACCGCCGAGCCGTCCGCGTCCTCGACGCGTCGTACGTCCGCCTTGATCAGCACGGAGGTCGGCGCCATGTGATCCCCTCTGACCCGGGGTCGGGTGAGCCGGGGATCGGAGGTGACCTCGACCTCGGCGGTCACGGTTGCGTACTCCCGCACCAGCTCGGGCACCGGCCCACGCCGTAGGTCGGCCCCGTGCAACCCGGCGGAGACGGCCGCCGCGGCGACACAGAGCAGCACGGCGGCGACCGAGGTTCGAGGCCAAGTGATGCGCCTCGGCGCGGTGCTCGGCCCGTGCGGCCGGCTGCTACGCCTTGGCTCGGTGCTCGGCCCGTGCGGCCGGGTGGGCCGGCTCGGTGGGGAATCCGCCACAGAACCGGTCCGGCGCCGGGGCGCTGTCAGACGCCCTGGCCTGGCCGCACGGCCATCGCCGCCCCCACCAGCGGCGAGCCCGCTTTCAGCAACCCTGCCACCCGTAAGCCCGCCTTCAACACCCCCGCCACCGGTGATCCGGCCTTCCACGCCCCCGCCACCGGTAATCCGGCCTTCCACGCCCCCGCCTCGCCGCACCACCAGCAGCACGCCTGCCGCAAGCAGACAGGCAACCGCCGCCGCGACCGCCCACCCCTCAGGGGCACCCAGCATCAGTGCCGCCGTCGCCCAGGCGGCGAGCGCGGGTGGGACGAGTCGAAGGTCCGTCGGTCCTTCCTGACGGGGGTGGGAGGCACCGAGCCGGCTGCCCGACGCGGCGTGGACGGCAGCGCGGGAGGGCGCGAGGTCGGGTGTACGAACGTCGTGGGTCATGGCCGTACGAGATTCCGCAGATCGGCGAAGCGGCGGTCACCGATGCCGTTGACCTCGCGCAGCTCGTCCACCGAGCGGAAGCCGCCGTGCTGGGTGCGGTAGTCGATGATGTGCTGGGCCAGGACCGGGCCGACGCCCGGGAGGGTGTCGAGCTGGTCCACGGTGGCCGTGTTGAGGGCGACCGGCGCGCTGGGTACCGCCCCCGCGACCGCCGCACCGCCCGTGCCGGTACCCGCACCCGTGCCCGGAGCTGCCCCTGGCATTGCGGCCGGACCCCCGACGATCACCTGCTCGCCGTCCACCAGGAACCGAGCCCGGTTGAGGCTGTCGGTCTTCGTGCCGGGACGAACCCCGCCGGCAGCACGCAGGGCGTCGGCGACCCGCGAGCCCGCGGGCAGGCGGTGGATGCCCGGCTCGCGCACCTTTCCGCTGACGTCCACGACGATCTCGGCCGCCGCCGTGGCCCCGGCACCGGACGCACCGACTGCCGCCGACGTACTCGACCCGCTCGCCCCTCCCTGCTGCTGTCCTCCCTGTGACTGTCCTCCTTGCGACTCTCCCCCGTACGAGGCCGCCGCCCGCAGCACCTCCGGCGCGCGCACGGACTGCGCCCGCCCGGCCCAGAAGTGCTGTACGGCGAACCCGGCGGCGAGGACGAGCACCACGGTGAGCGCGACCACGCTCCGCCGCTCCAGCCCACACCTCGCCTGCAACCACACCGGCATCCGCTCCCGCAAAGCCAGCCCGGCCCGCGCCGGCCACTCCCCGACACCGGAACTGGCACCGGCACCGGCACCACCCTCGCCACCAGCCCCGTCAACCATGACGGCAGCCGCGCCACCAGCCTCCTCACCCGCGCCGGCATCGCGGGCGCCCGCGCCCAGCGCCCCATTGCCGCCCGGGACATCGGAGCCCACCAGTTCCTCGGCACGCGGAACATCGAAGCCGCGCAGCCCAGCCGCACGCGCAACATCGGAACCGCGCAGCCCATCTGCACGCGCAACATCGGAACCGCGCAGCCCATCTGCACGCGCAACATCGGAACCGCGCAGCCCAGCCGCACGCGCAACATCGGAACCGCGCAGCCCAGCCGCACGCGCAACATCGGAACCGCGCAGCCCAGCCGCACGCGGGACAACGGCGCCCAGCGGCCCACCAGCCCCCTCATCCACGCCCCCACCCCCCGGCGGCCCCGCCCCCGACTCCCCCCACTCCCCGGCCCGTTCGGCGAAAATCACCTCCGTCCTGCGCCGCAGCTCCTCCGCCGCTCGCGCGGACGCAGGGCGCGGCCGCGCCCGCCCCGGGGCATGCATGGGTCGCCGTCGGCGGGTGCGGACGTCGGAGTGAGGGCCTCGGCCCGGGCCGCTGGTTGCCGTCGTGGTGCGTGTGCGTGATCGAAGTGCCATGCGACGAGGATCGGACACCTCGGCACACCCGCGATGATCTTGCTCAATTCCCGTGGATTACCGGCGCGTTGTGGAAAACTCCGCCACCCACACGAGTGAGTCATTCGCCAAGGGGCCGTCACCGCGGCGAAACCACAACCCCCAACAACCCAGGCCCGGTGTGCGCCCCGATAACCGCCCCGACCTCGCTCACATGCAGATCGGCCAGCCCAGGCACCCGCGCCCGCAAACGATCCGCCAGTGCCGACGCCCGGTCGGGGGCGGCGAGATGGTGGACCGCGATGTCGACCTGCGCGCTGCCCGCCCGGTCGGCCGCGATCTCCTCGAGGCGGGCGATCGCCTTGGAAGCCGTCCGGACCTTCTCCAGCGGGCCGATCCGGCCGCCCTCCAGCTGCAACAGCGGCTTCACCGCGAGCGCTGAGCCCAACAGCGCTTGCGCGGCGCCGATGCGGCCGCCGCGGCGCAGATAGTCGAGGGTGTCGACGTAGAAGTAGGCGGCGGTGGCCCCGGCGCGCTTCTCCGCGGCGGTGACGGCCTCGTCCACCGTGCCGCCCGTCTCCGCTGCCTCGGCCGCTGCGAGCGCGCAGAAACCGAGCGCCATGGCGACCATCCCGGTGTCCACCACCCGCACCGGTACCGGGGCCTCGCGGGCGGCGAGGACCGCCGCGTCGTAGGTGCCGGAGAGCTCGGCGGACAGGTGCAGGGAGACGATGCCGGTGGCGCCGGCCTCGGCGACCTTGCGGTAGTGCTCCGCGAAGACCTCGGGGCTGGGGCGCGAGGTGGTGACAGGACGTCGCTTCTGCAACGCCTGAGCGAGGGATCGGGTCGAGATCTCGGTGCCCTCGTCCAACGCCTGACCGCCGACGACCACGGTCAGGGGCACCGCGGTGATGCCGTGGCGCTCCATCGTCCGCTGCGGCAGGTAGGCCGTTGAATCGGTGACGATCGCGACATGGCGGGACATGAGCTGGAGGTTACCTGGCGTAGCGCGCGGGCGGCAGCCCGACCCCGCTCACCTGGGAATGCCTTGACCGATCAGCACGGGCGCAATCGGGCTCAAGTCGTGCTCTCGGGACGGGGTTTCTTCTGCCAGGGGTACGTCGGGCGCGGGGCTGCCGGGCTGATGGCGGGCCGGGTCGGCTCCTCGGCCCGCTGTGACTGAGGCGTGTCCGGCCAGGTCTGCTCGGCCGTCCCGGCGGCCTCGGTGGCCGGGGCCTCCGGCCACGGGGGCGGCGTGGCCGCCGGACGTTCGGACGGCGGCGTCGGCGAGGAGGAAGGAGACGAGGAGGCGGAGGCGGAGGCGGCGGACTCCGTGGTCTGCCAGTGCCGCAGGGCTCCGGCCTCCAGGTCGATCTGCTCGCTGAGGGTGTCCAAGTCGTCGGCGGCGAAGCGGCGGGCCCGGTCGCGGGCCGCCCAGCGCAGCGCGTCCGCCGACTGGACGACGCGCTCGGTGCGCTCGCGCAGGTCGGGCAGCCGCTGTGCGAGGGTCGCGCGGTCCGGTTCGGACTCCAGGCGCCGCATCTCGGCGTCCAGTTCGTGCCCGTGCGCGCTGAGGCGTTGGAAGAGGCCGAGGGACTCCTTGAGAGACTCGTCCTCGGTCGCGCCCGCGTGCAGCGCGTCCTGGGTGGCCCGCATGGAGGTGCGCAGCTTCAGCCGCAGTTGGGCGAGCTCGCCGGCGGCGCCCGGCTGGGCGAAGGACTTGGCCCGCAGGGTGCCGTCCTCGACCGTGCGCCGGGCGTGGGTGATCGTCTCGTCCACGCGGCGCTTGGCAGCCCCGACCACCTTCACCGTGGCGTACGCGCCGAGCACGACAAAGAGCACGAAAAGCAGGGCGGCGACGACTGCGATCACTGCTTCCACGAGCTCCTCCTCGACCGGTCGCGGCACACACCGCGTCACTCTTCAACGGTAAACGCAGCAGGCAGGCCCGGAGTTCCAGAAGAACCCCGAACCTGCCCGTAGGGGATCACCCCGAGCCCGCACCAGACCCGGCCGAACCACCGAGTCGCCGCGCCAATACCGGGGCGCATACGCCTACGCCTACGCCTACGCCTACGCCCTAGCGGACGCCTACGCCGGAACGATGTTCACCAGCTTCGGCGCCCGCACGATCACCTTGCGGATCCCGGCGCCGTCCAGCGCCGCCACGACCTTCTCGTCGGACAGCGCGACCTTCTCCAGCTCCTCGTCGGAGATCGCCGGCGAGACCTCCAGGCGGGCCTTGACCTTGCCCTTGATCTGCACGACACAGGTCACGGTCTCGTCGACGACGTACGCCGGGTCGGCGACCGGGAAGTCGCGGTGCACCACCGAGTCGGTGTGGCCCAGCTTGCGCCACAGCTCCTCGGCGATGTGCGGGGCCAGCGGCGCGGCCATCAGCACCAGGGACTCGGCGACCGAGCGCGGTACCGCGCCGCCCGCCTTCGTCAGGTGGTTGTTCAGCTCCGTGACCTTGGCAATGGCGGTGTTGAACCGCATGCCTTCCAGGTCACCGCGCACCCCGTCGATCGCCTTGTGCAGCGCACGCAGCGTGTCCTCGTCGGGCTCGGCGTCCACCACCGTCACGTCGCCGGTCGTCTCGTCGACGACGTTGCGCCACAGCCGCTGCAGCAGCCGGAACTGGCCCACCACCGCGCGCGTGTCCCACGGCCGGGAGACGTCCAGCGGGCCCATCGCCATCTCGTACAGACGCAGCGTGTCGGCGCCGTACTCGGCGCAGATCTCGTCCGGAGTGACCGCGTTCTTCAGGGACTTGCCCATCTTGCCCAGCAGCCGGGAGACCTTCTCGCCCTGGTAGTAGTAGGCGCCGTCGCGCTCCTCCACCTCGGCGGCCGGGACCGCGATGCCGCGGCTGTCGCGGTACACGTAGGCCTGGATCATGCCCTGGTTGAACAGCTTGTGGAACGGCTCCGCGGAGGAGACGTGCCCCAGGTCGAACAGGACCTTGGACCAGAAGCGGGCGTACAGCAGGTGCAGCACGGCGTGCTCGGCGCCGCCGACGTACAGGTCGACGCCGCCGTGCGGCTGGCCCTCGCGCGGACCCATCCAGTACTGCTCGATCTCGGGGTCGACCAGCTTCTCGCTGTTGTGCGGGTCCAGGTAGCGCAGCTCGTACCAGCAGGAACCGGCCCAGTTGGGCATGGTGTTGGTCTCGCGCCGGTACGGGCGAGGACCGCGGCCGTCGCCCAGGTCCAGCGTGACGTTGACCCAGTCCTCGTTGCGCGACAGCGGCGTCTCGGGCTGGGTGTCGGCGTCGTCCGGGTCGAAGGTGCGCGGCGAGTAGTCCTCGACCTCGGGCAGCTCCAGCGGCAGCATCGACTCGGGCAGCGCGTGGGCGATGCCGTCCTCGTCGTAGACGATCGGGAAGGGCTCGCCCCAGTAGCGCTGGCGGCTGAACAGCCAGTCACGCAGCCGGAAGTTGACAGTGCCCTCGCCGACACCGGTCCGCTCCAGCCACTCGGTGATGCGTACCTTGGCCTCGGCGACGCCCAGTCCGTCCAGGGAGATGTCGTCGTTGGAGGAGTTGATGATCTTCGCGTCGTACGACCCGAAGGCGTCCTCCCACGTCGAGGTGTCCGTGCCACGCCCGTCCGTCGGCTCGACGATGCAGACGATCGGCAGCTCGAAGGCGCGCGCGAACTCGAAGTCGCGCTGGTCACCCGCGGGAACGGCCATGATCGCGCCGGTGCCGTAGCCCATCAGGACGTAGTCGGCGATGAAGACCGGGACCTGCTCGCCGTTGACCGGGTTGGTCGCGTACGAGCCGATGAAGACGCCCGTCTTGTCCTTGGCCTCGGCCTGGCGCTCGACGTCGGACTTGGAGGCGGCCTGCGCGCGGTAGGCGGCGACGGCCTCGGCCGGGGTCGCGTGACCGCCGGTCCACACGTCGTGCGTGCCCTCGGGCCAGGCGTCCGGCGTGAACTTCTCGACCAGCGGGTGCTCGGGTGCCAGCACCATGTAGCTCGCGCCGAACAGGGTGTCGGGGCGCGTGGTGAAGACCGTGATGCGCTCGCCGTCCACGGGGAAGTCGACGCGGGCGCCCTCGGAGCGCCCGATCCAGTTGCGCTGCTGCAGTTTGATGGCCTCGGGCCAGTCCAACTCGTCCAGGTCGTCCAGCAGCCGGTCGGCGTAGGCGGTGATCCGCATGTTCCACTGGCGCAGCTTGGCCTTGAAGACGGGGAAGTTGCCGCGCTCGGAGCGGCCGTCGGCGGTGACCTCCTCGTTCGCCAGCACGGTGCCCAGGCCGGGGCACCAGTTGACCGGCGCGTCGGAGGCGTACGCCAGCCGGTACTCGCCCAGGACGTCGGCGCGCTCGTCGACGCTCAGCTCGCTCCACGCACGCGTGCCGCCGTCAGCGCTCGGTACGGCACGCTCGCCGGACTCGAACAGGGCGATCAGCTCGGAGATCGGACGGGCCTTCTTCGCCTCGTCGTCGTACCAGGAGTTGAAGATCTGCAGGAAGATCCACTGGGTCCACTTGTAGTAGTCCGGGTCGATCGTGGCGAACGACCGCCGCTTGTCGTGGCCCAGGCCCAGCCGGCGCAGCTGGATCTGCATGTTCTTGATGTTGGCCTCGGTGGACACACGCGGGTGCGTGCCGGTCTGCACGGCGTACTGCTCGGCGGGCAGGCCGAAGGCGTCGAAGCCCAGGGTGTGCAGGACGTTGTGGCCGGTCATGCGCTGGAAGCGCGCGAAGACGTCGGTGGCGATGTAGCCCAGCGGATGACCGACGTGCAGGCCCGCTCCGGAGGGGTACGGGAACATGTCCATGATGAACTTCTTGGGCTTGGCGACCAGATCGGGGTCGCCCGCCAGGTCACCCTTGGGGTTCGGCGCCGCGTACGTGCCCTCGGCGTCCCAGAAGTCCTGCCAGCGTGCCTCGATCTCGGCCGCCATGGCGGCCGTGTAGCGGTGCGGCGCGGCCACCTCGGCGGTGGCAGCGGGGTTCGTCTCGCTCATGATCCTCAAAGCTCCATCGATCGTCTCTGCAAGCGGCTGCGGTTCTCCGGAAACGAAAAATCCCCTCGCACAGGAGGGGACGCCGCGCCGATTCCGACCATCCGATTCACCCGGTGGTCGGGACTGATCAGCGCGGCCCGCTAAGCAGAAGGCGTACGGCACGCATGGCGTCAGGGTACCGCAGCGCCCGAGCGGGTCGCGACGCACTTCCGGTGGGGGGCGCGAGGGGCTTCTTATAGGGGGCGCGCGTGAACATCAGCGCCCCGAGTTCCGTACCTGAGAGTTGTGAAGACCTCGAAAAGTTGAACAACACTCAACTGTTACCTGGCGTAACAGTCGCTAAGGGACAACACAAGCCCCTTGCAGCCCGTAGATAACAACGCAATAACTCAAACGCCGTACCCCTCGGTATGGAGCCACTTAGAGTGCGGCAACGGGACCGCCTTCCCGAACCGTTCGGAGTTGCCCCCATGAACCCTCGTCCCCACAGCAGCCCGCCCCCCAGGCCGGACCTCCCGGGCCGGGGGGCGTCGGTCGCTGACACTCGGTCGCCCATACCCCTCATCGCGCTTTCGGGAGGAATGCCGTGACGACGGATCCGAACGACAGCGTGGCGGACGACGCCTTCTTGGAGTTCCTCAACTTCGGCGCCGGCGTGCTGTCCCTGGTCTGCCTCACCTGCTCGGTGATCTGGGGGCTCGTCGCCCAGGACCGGATGATCCTCAACACCCGGCAGCGGCTCATCGCACAGGCCATCCACCGAGTGACCGCTGTGGCGTCGATCGCGTTCCTCCTGGTGCACATCGGTGTCAAGCTGGCGTTGGAGCACGCCAGCCCGATCGCCGTGTTCATCCCCTTCGGCCTGCTGTTCGCCGGCGGCAGCGAGATCCCGGGCAGCGCCTTCCTCATCGGCCTGGGCACCTTGGCCGCCATGCTCATGATCTTCGTCGGCGTCACCGGCGCGCTGCGCAACCGCTTCGCGTCGCCCGCGCCCGTCGCGGCGCGCTGGCGGGCGATGCACATGCTGGCCTACCCGGCCTGGTGCGCGGCACTGATCCACGGCCTGTTCGCGGGCCGCCCGGCGAAGACGTTTTTCATGGTGTGCTACGAGCTGTGCGTCGTCGCGGTCGCCGCCGCACTCGCCCTGCGTGCGGCACCGCGCCCGTACAAGCGCAAGGTCGCCGACCGGATCGCCCAGCTCATCGGCAACGGCGAGCCCGCGGGCCGCGAGGAACTGGACGCGAGCAGGGCCCGGTCGTCGGAGTCCGCGCTGCCCGGCTACGACGGAAGGGGGAGGCGGTCGAGGCGGGCCGACCCGACGGGATCCCAGCCCCGGGCGACGCCCTCTTCCGACCCCCTGTACCAGGCACCCCCGGCGCAGGCACCCGGTACGGGCTTCGCGGCCGCCTATCGCGCCGTCTCCCCCCGCTCCCGAGGGGGGCAGGAGCAGCCCTATGCGCCCGACCAGACCGCGAGCATGGGCCTGCCCCTGGACATGCAGCAGACAGAGGCGATCCCGCGCGTGGACGGCGGCGGCAGCACATCGGGCAGTTGGCCGATCCCGTCCCCACCGCCGGTCGGCGAGGCACCCCCGTCCGCGTACGACCCGCTCAACGACACCGGATACAACATCCCCGTCTACGGCAATTCAGGCACCCCGGGCTATGACGCCGGGGCTTCGGGCTACGGCTCGAGTGACGTGTACGACACCGCTGAGACAAACGCCGTCTTCGGTACGTACAACCAGAACGACACGTACAACAACAGCGGTCCCGCCACTGAAACTTTCCCCGGTGCCTCCTACGACTTCGACGCACCGGGTTCGGGCGAACCTTGGAACACGCCTTCCGGAGGCTTTAAGTGAACGAGGCCCTGCCCGACGTACCAGAAGTCCGCGTAGTCGGACTTCCCCAGCTCACGTCGGGCTTCGACCTTGTCGAGAGACTCGATCTGCCCATGCATCTCAAGGTGCACGGGCCGCTCGAACCGATGGGCGGCGAGCAACTCGCGAAGCTCGCCGAGAACATCAACCTGAAGGGCCGCGGCGGCGCGGGCTTCCCCTTCCACAGGAAGCTGCGCACGGTCGCCGAGGCCGCGATCAAGCGCGGGGTGCGGCCGGTCGTCGTCGTCAACGGCAGTGAGGACGAACCGGCCTGCCGCAAGGACACGGTGATGATCAACCGTGCCCCGCATCTCATCCTGGACGGCGCACTGCTGTGCGCCGAGGCCATGGGTGCCCGCACGCTCGTGGTGGCGGTCACCCGGGAGTCCACCCAGCGCTCCATGGAGGCCGCCCTCGCCGAACGCGGCCTCAGCAACAGCCGTCGCTCCGCGTTGCGCGCGTTCGTCCAGCGCAACCCGGTGCGCATGGTCACCGGCGCCGCGGCGTCCGTGGTCCGCTCCATCGACGGCGGCCCGGCGATCCCGTCCGGCCGCAAGGTCAGCGCCTCGCAGAACGGCGTCGGCGGCGCCCCCACCCTGCTGTCCAACGCCGAGACCTTCGCGCAGCTCGCGATCGCCGCCCGCATCGGTCCGGAGCGCTACGGCAACACCGGCCTGTACGACGAGCCGGGCACCGTCATGCTCACCGTCTCCGGCGCGGTGGCCCGCCCGATGGTCATCGAGGTCCCCACGGGCGTGCCGCTGCGCTACGTCCTGCAGCTCGCGGGCGCTCCGCCCGTCCCGCAGGGCGTGCTGACCGGCGGCTACCACGGCAAGTGGATCGACGCGGCGACGGTCAACGAGGCGATCGTCTCGCGCAACTCCCTGGACGCCGTGGGCGGCGCGCTCGGCGCCGGCGCGATCCTGCCGATCACTCAGGAGACCTGCCCGCTGGGCGAGTCGCTGCGCGTGGCGCAGTGGCTGGCCGAGGAGAGCGCGGGCCAGTGCGGCCCCTGCTACCTCGGTCTGCCGGCCGCCGCGCGCGGCTTGGAGGACATCCTCAACGGCGGCGGCCCGGCCGCCCTGGAGGCGCTCAAGCAGGTCGCCAAGAACGTGAAGCGGCGCGGCGCGTGCTCGCACCCCGACGGCTCCGCGATGTTCCTGGAGTCGACCATCAAGGCGTTCACGGACGACCTCGCGGCGCATGTCCTCGGCAACGGCTGCGGACGGCCCGTGGAGGGCGTTCTGCCGCTCTTCGAGGGCGGCATGGGCCCGACGGGCATCCCGGGCGGCGCCGAGTCGGAGGAGAACGGCCCCAGCCGCCAGAAGATCTACGTCGACTGGACGCTGTGCCGCGGCCACGGCCTGTGCGCGGACATCCTCCCGGAGGTCTTCCAACTGGGCGCCGACGGCTTCCCCACCGTCGCCCAGGCGAAGGTGCCTCGCTACGCCGAGGCCAAGGCGCTGCGCGCGGTGCGCCGTTGCCCGGCCCTCGCCCTGCGTCTGGAGGAGGACACGCGCGCGCAGGAGTCGTCCCGCAATCTGCCGGTCCTCTCCCAAGGCCGCGGCAGGCGGGCGCTGGGCCGCTGAAGCAGGGCACGCACGCGTAGAGGGGCCGTCCGCACCGGACGGCCCCTCGTTCGCGCAGTCCCGGAGCACACAAAAAAGATCCCGCCGAATCGAATCGACCCGGCGGGATCTGCTGTGGAGCTAAGGAGAATTGAACTCCTGACCTCCTGCATGCCATGCAGGCGCTCTACCAACTGAGCTATAGCCCCTTGCGACCATCCGGCGGAGCCGCGATCTTGACTGCGGCGCCCGGTTTCCCCGGCGGCGACGCCAACATTACCGGTCGACCTCGTGCAGCACCAAATCGTTTCCGACTCAGACCAGTACGACCACTAATGTCGTACTTCGTGACCGCGATCGCACCCTCCGTCGTCCGCGGCCGAGCGCCGGTCGCCGTGGGTGCCTGCCTGGCCTCCTTCGCCGCGTTCTGGATGGCCCAGCGAGCCGCGCACGTCTCGATGGTCGACCTGATGGTGTACCGGGCCGAGGGCGCGACCGTACGCGCGGGAGGCGACCTGTACGCGCTGGAGGCGACGGCCGCGCGACTGCCCGCCACCTACCCGCCGTTCGCGGCCCTGCTGTTCACTCCGCTCACACTCCTCGACGCGGCGACGACGCGCACCCTGGCGACGGTCGGGAACCTCGCACTGCTCGTGGTCTTCGTACGGCAATCCCTGCGCCTGGTCGGGCACACGCGCGTGGAGAGCGTCTGGACGGTCGCGGCGGTGGCTGTCTGGTGCGAGCCGGTGTGGACGACGCTGCGGTACGGGCAGATCAACCTGCTGCTCGCCGTCCTGGTGCTGTGGGATCTGTCACGCCGTCCGGAGAACCGCTGGGCCGGCATCGGGATCGGGCTCGCGGCGGCCGTGAAGCTGACGCCCGCTCTGTTCGCGGTGGTTCTGCTCCTGGCCGGTGTCGTGACCCGACGCCGGCACGGCTGCGGCGGCCCCTGGCTGCGGCACGCGCGTGTGGCGGCCGTCTCGTTCGCCGGGGCGACCCTGTTGGCCGCGGCTGTACTGCCGTACGACTCCTGGCGTTTCTGGACCCGCGTCGTGTTCGCGGCCGGGCGCGTGGGGCGTACCGAGGACACCGCGAATCAGGCCCTGCGCGGCGTTCTCGCGCGGCTGCTGCAGACTCCGGAGCCCGGCGCCGCCTGGGTGCTCACGGCGGCCGTGGTGGGCGCTACAGGACTCGGCGTGGCGGTAGCGGCGGAGTTGCGCGGAGGGCGGGCCTGGGCGGTGACCGTCTGCGCGGTGACGGCGCTGCTCGTCAGCCCGGTGTCCTGGTCGCACCACTGGGTGTGGTGCGTGCCGGTGGCCCTGCTCCTCGGCACGCACGCGTACCGGCGCGCCGCCCTCGGCACGGTGCTCGTCTTCTCGTCGTACACGCTGTGGTGGGTGCCACATGGTCCGGGGCGGCATGAACTGCACCAAAGCAGCATCGAGTTAATGATGTCAGCCCTTTACGGGACAGCCGGGTGCCTCTTCCTCATGATCGCCGGGGTCGGCGTCGGGACACTCAGGAGCCCCGGCCGCGGTCATGCCGTGACGGCCGGTCAAGCCGTGACGAAGGAATAGAAGCGCTTGAGCGTGCAGTGCTCTTCGAGGAGACGGCCGTAGATCGGTTCGCCCTCGAGTTCACGGTAGGTCTCGATCGGGTCGCCTTTTATGATCAGCGCCCGCGCGCATTCCTCGCACCAGTACTGGTAGTCGGGGTTCACCGGTTCCATGTCACGGACGATCGGCGTTCCGCTGCCGCACCAGTCGCACTTTCGCCTGTGTGCACCCATCGATCAGCTCCAGCTGTGGCCGCAGGCCGTGCACACGTAGGAAATTCCGCCGTTGTCCCCCAAAAGCTGGGCGACGTGGGCGGAGCCGCAGGAAGGGCAGCTGAGGCGGGTGATCGTATCCCGTGCCAACGCTGCTTCGAAGAGGCCACCGGCCTCTCCGAAGATGCTCGCAGGCATCGCAACTCCCTCCCGTCGGGCCGCGCCCCCTTCCGGCCGTTTGATTCTGCCACGGCCGGACCAATACGGTCAGCGACGCCTCAGTACCAGTCCGGACACGGCAGCCTCCGCGGCCGAACGAAGCGCGCGAACACGCACCCCAAAGCGCCTCTTGAGAGGTATACGCCTGCGAGGCCCAAGTGACTCAAGACGGACCCGAACAGTTCGGATACCAGAAGATCCCGCCGATCGAAGCGATCGGCGGGATCTTGTTGTCTCGCTGTGGAGCTAAGGAGAATTGAACTCCTGACCTCCTGCATGCCATGCAGGCGCTCTACCAACTGAGCTATAGCCCCTTGTGCCACGCGGGCGAACCGCAGTGGTCTTTCGCCCCGCTCGGCGGGGCGAACAAGAAGAACTTTAGCCTGCGACCTGCCGGAAAGTGAAATCCGGCTCTCAGTCGTCGTCGCCGAGCACGGGCTCCGGCAGGGTGCCGGCGTTGTGCTCCAGCAGACGCCAGCCGCGGGCGCCCTCCCCCAGGACGGACCAGCAGCAGTTGGTCAGGCCGCCGAGGCTCTCCCAGTGCTTGGGCTCCAGGCCGAGGAGGCGCCCGATGGTCGTACGGATCGTGCCGCCGTGGCTGACCACGACCAGCGTGCCGTCCTCCGGGAGCTTCTCGGCGTGCCGGAGCACCACGGGCGCGGCGCGGTCGGCGACCTCGGTCTCCAGCTCGCCGCCGCCGCGGCGCACCGGCTCACCGCGCTTCCACGCCGCGTACTCCTCGCCGTACCGGGTGATGATCTCCTCGTGCGTCAGGCCCTGCCAGACGCCCGCGTAGGTCTCCCGCAGGGCCTCGTCGTGCATGACCTCCAGGCCGGTGAGCGTGGCCAGCTCGGCGGCCGTGTGTGCGGCGCGCTGAAGGTCGGAGGCGATGATCGCGTCGGGCTTGAGGCCCGCGAGCAGCCGGGCGGCGCGGCGGGCCTGGGAGATGCCGGCCTCGGTGAGAGGGACGTCCGTGGAGCCCTGGAAGCGGCGCTCCACGTTCCAGGATGTCTGGCCGTGCCGCCAGAGGATGACGCGGCGGCCCCGGCCGGGCCTGCCCGCGGCCACCTCACCGGTGGCACTCATCGCCACTCACCGCCCAGCTCGGCCGCCTCCTCGGCGGCCTGGTGCTTCGCGTGCTCGGCGGCCTTGCCGCGAGTGGCCTTGGCGTCCTCGGGCAGCTCCAGCTCGGGGCAGTCCTTCCACAGCCGCTCCAGGGCGTAGAAGACGCGCTCCTCGCTGTGCTGGACGTGGACGACGATGTCGACGTAGTCGAGCAGCACCCAGCGGGCTTCGCGGTCGCCCTCGCGGCGCACCGGCTTGACGCCGAGCTCCTTCTGGAGCCGCTCCTCGATCTCGTCGACGATCGACTTGACCTGGCGGTCGTTGGGCGCGGAGGCCAGCAGGAAGGCGTCCGTGATCGACAGCACGTCGCTGACGTCGTAGGCGATGATGTCGTGCGCGAGCTTGTCGGCGGCTGCCTGGGCGGCGGTGTTGACGAGCTCGAGGGAACGGTCGGTAGCGGTCACTACAAGGCTTTCGGTCGGCGGACACTTGACGTCAAGGGTCTCACGGACCGCCGACAGCACCCCACGTGATTATCGGCTCACGTGGGGTGCCCCGGGTGTCGTGCCCGCTAGGAGGACGACGGCTCGTAGTCCTGGCCGAGGACCACGGAGACGTCCGCGTTCCCGGACACCTCGCCCTTACTGACCGCTCCGGAGGACAGCCCCAGGGTCTTGGCGACCTCGGTGGCGTCGTCCTTGTCGGCGGCGTCGGCATAGACGACCTCGGACGTGGCCGCGGTGGACCCGGTGCCGCCCTCCAGGAAGGTGAAGCCGCCGTTGAGCAGCACCACGCGGGCCGCGTTGGTGTTGTCCTTGACCCCGCTGGCGTTGCGGACGGACACGCGGACCGCGGCGTCCTTGCTGGGGCTCTTGGCGGTGCCGCCGAGGACGTCCTTGACGACGCTCGCGCTCGCCTGTGCGCTCAGCGTCCCGTCGGTCTGGACGGGCAGCATGGCCGTCTTGTAGTCGCCGCCCTTGGCGAGGTCGGCGAGCTTGGCGAGGAAGGCGCCGAGGTCCTTGTCGGTCAGCGGCGGCTCGATGATCATCCCGAGCGTCTGCACGGTGGTGGTCGCGCCCTGCGTGTCCGAGGTCAGCTTGCGCAGCACGGCCTGCATGACCTGCCCGAACCGCTCCAGCTGGGCGTTCTGCGCCTCGCCGGAGCCCTGGTAGGTGGCGTAGGCGACGGCCGTCTTGCCGCTGAGGGTCTGCGCCTTGCCCTTGCGGACGAGGGGCGCCGCGCCCTTGGACTTGGCGTCCGGGTCGGGCACGTCGGCGTTGGTGTCGACCTCGATGTTGCCGACCAGGTCGACGAGGTTCTGCAGATACGGGGTGTCCAGCCGCCAGGTGCCCTGGATCTCGGTGCCGAGGACGGTGTCGATGGCGTCGCGCGTCCCGGAGGAGCCGTCGTCGTCGACCGACTTGGCCAGGGTCGTCGTACTGCCGTCGTCGCCGCTCAGGGCGAGGGAGTTGGGCATCAGGACGGTGGTGCCCTGGTGGGTGGTGGCATTGTCGACGAGCAGCGCCGTGGAGGTGCCGCCGCTCTTGGTGTTGTGCAGATGGACGACGATCACGTCACGCTTCTGGGCGCCCACGGGCGTCGCCGTGTCGGTCTTGTCGTCCGACGCCGAGAGGCCGGGCAGCTTCCCGGCGTACCAGAGGTAGCCGACACCGCCGGCCGCGGCGATCGCGAGGACGACCACCAGGGCGATGACACGCGCGCGTGCCCGCCGCCGGGCCTCCTCGCGGCGCTCGGTGCGGTTCTCGGTGAACTTCAGCCAGTCGATGACGTCCTCGGAGTCCTGGTCGGGCTCCTCGACGAAGGCGAACTGTTCGGTGTGGTAATCCGCGTCACCGCGGCCCTGGGCCACCGGTTCCTCGACCGGCCCGGCCTGCTGCGGGATGTAGGCGGTCTGCTCGGCGACCCGCTGCTGCTGACCGCTGGTGGCGGTACGGCCGTACGGGTCATACGGCGCCGAGTGCCCACCGCCGTGGTGCTGCTGGTGCGTGCCGGTGCCGTACGGGTCGTAGGCGGGCGTGGTCGGCTGCTGACCGGTGTCGCCGGACCCGTAGGGGTCGTACGGCGGTACCGGCTGCTGCCGGCCGGTCGCGTACGGGTCGTAGCCGTAGCCCTGCTGCGCGTAAGGGTCGTATTGCTGCTGGGGCTGCTGTTGCTGTGGCGGGACCTGTCGGTACACCGGCTGCCCGTACTCGTCGTAGCCGACCAGTTCGTACTGGTCGGCCTCGTATCCCGCGCTCCCCGCGTCGTATCGGTCGTTCACCGGTAGCCCCTCTCGGCTCACTGCCTCACTCGCCGCGGTACAGCTCGCGCTTGTCGATGTAGCGCACGACTCCGTCCGGCACCAGATACCAGATGGGGTCTCCCTTTGCGACTCTCGCGCGGCAATCGGTGGACGAGATGGCCAGCGCGGGAACCTCGACCAACGAGACACCGCCTTCCGGGAGCCCCGGGTCGTTGAGGTGATGGCCGGGCCGGGTGACCCCGATGAAGTGCGAGAGGGAGAACAGCTCCTCCGAGTCCCGCCACGTCAGGATCCGGTCGAGGGCGTCGGCGCCGGTGATGAAGAACAGGTCCGTGTCGGGGTTGAGCGCGCGCAGGTCCCGCAGGGTGTCCACGGTGTACGTCGGGCCGCCGCGGTCGATGTCGATGCGGCTGACGGAGAACTGCGGGTTCTCGGCCGTGGCGATGACCGTCATCAGATAACGGTCCTCGGCCGGGGAGACGTGCCGGTCGCTCTTCTGCCACGGCTGGCCGGTGGGCACGAACACGACCTCGTCGAGGTGGAACTGCGCGGCGACCTCACTGGCCGCGACGAGGTGGCCGTGGTGGATCGGGTCAAACGTTCCACCCATGACGCCGAGGCGGCGTTTGGCGCGGTTCGACGGGCCGTTTCCGGGGCCGGTAGGCATGTCCTGCTCTCCCATGCGTGCAGACCCTACCGGCCCCGCCTGAGGGCTCCGGCCGGGCAGCTGCCGACCGGACCGGGAGGGGCCTGGCCGGGACTCAGCGGTCGCGGTTGAAGCGGGTGGTGATCCACAGCAGGAGCAGCAGGATGACGAAGGCGCCACCCCCGGTGAGCCACGGGCTGATGCTGTTGTGGTTGCCACCGTGCTCCTCGCCCTCGGCGGCGAGGGTGACCAACTGGGCAGCGGCGCTGTGGAAGCTCATCTTCGGCGTGACCTATCCGGTGTGGGCGGGATAAAGATGTCGGCCCATCGTAAGCGGGCGCCATGACGGCCATCACGCCGACTCCACCGTTGGGGCGCCTTCGACGGTCCGCGGGGAACCTTCCCGGCGGCTCAGTCGTCATTCCGCCTGTAGCCCCGCAACAGGAACCACGCGGTCAGCACACAGCCCACGACCATCACGATCAGTACGACCCGGAGCAGATTTCCCGCCCCCTGCTGCTCGGCCGCGAGCGCGGCCTCGGTGAGCCAGGTGGCCGGGGGGTTGTGCTCCATGACGCGGAACTCCTTCGCTGTAGTGCCCGTCCACGGTAACTCCGCCTAGGCTGGGCTCTGCTTCGGGGGCGCAAAGGGCGGAACAAGGCTCCGCAAAGAGCCGCACAGAGCCATCCATACGCACCTGGGGGAAGACATGTCCGAAGGCCACGAGCACACCGGGCACGAGAACGTACCGAGCAGGCAGCGCAGGCGTTTCCCGGGGATCTCCTCGCGTGCGTACGAACACCCGGCGGACCGTTCGGCCCTGGTGGCCCTGCGCAAGCTCAGCGGCTTCGACACGGTCTTCAAGGCCCTGAGCGGCCTGCTCCCCGAGCGCAGTCTGCGGCTGCTCTTCCTGTCCGACTCGGTGCGGGTCTCGGACCAGCAGTTCGCGAACCTCAACGTCATGCTGCGGGACGCCTGTTACATCCTGGACCTGGAGAAGGTCCCGCCGATGTACGTCAATCAGGACCCGGTGCCGAACGCGATGTGCATCGGCCTGGACGAGCCGATCATCGTGGTCACGACGGGCCTCGTCGAGCTGCTCGACGAGGAGGAGATGCGGGCGGTCGTCGGCCACGAGGTGGGCCATGCCCTCTCCGGCCACTCGGTCTACCGCACGATCCTCCTCTTCCTCACCACCCTGGCCGTCCGAGTCGCCTGGATTCCGCTGGGCAACATCGCGATCATGGCGATCGTGACGGCGCTGCGCGAGTGGTTCCGCAAGTCGGAGCTCTCCGCCGACCGTGCCGGCCTGCTCGTCGGCCAGGACCTCCAGTCCTCGATGCGCGGCCTGATGAAGCTCGCGGGCGGCCACCATCTGCACGAGATGAACGTGGACGCGTTCCTGAAGCAGGCCGAGGAGTACGAGGCGGGCGGCGACCTGCGCGACTCGGTCCTGAAGATCCTGAACGTCCTGCCCCGCTCCCACCCCTTCACCACGGTCCGCGCGGCCGAGCTGAAGAAGTGGGCCGAGTCCCGCGACTACCAGCGGATCATGGACGGCCACTACCCGCGCCGCGACGAGGACAAGGACGCCTCGGTCACCGACTCCTTCCGCGAGTCCGCCTCCCACTACGCCACCCACGTGAAGTCCTCCAAGGACCCCCTGATGAAGCTGGTCACGGACATAGCGGGCGGCGCCGGCGACCTGGGCGGCCGCGTACGCCGAGGCTTCGGCGGCTTCACCAGCGCACCCCCGAAGGACGAGCCGAGGCGCGACAACCCGGGCGAGGGAGGCACGGGCGAGGACGGCACAGCCAACAGCTGACGGGTTCGCCTCTCGGCACCGGTCCGGGCACATTCAGCCTGTCCGGCGTTCGGGACGGGTGGGGGCGGCGGGGGCGGGACCCCCCGGCGCTCAAACCTTCGGCTGGGACCCCGTAGCCAGCGACCCGCACAGCGCCGTCGCCCCACCCGTGGCATAGGGGTCGGTCCCCGCAGGGCCGCCCGCCTTCGCCGTCTGCCCGGCCAGCAGTGGATGCAGCCGGTTCGTGGAGTCCTCGGCGCACGACAGCGGCCCCGCCTGCACGTAGGACACGACCAGCTGGGCCTGATGCAGCCGCAGGTCCTCCCGGTCGAACCGGAAGTGCAACTCCCGCCGCACGGTGAACAGCGAGGCCTCGGCCGCCTTCTCCCCGGCCCCCGCCTGCACCGCCCGCAGCGCGTACACGAACGTGTGATCGGCCGTGACCTCAAGCGTGGACGAGTCCGTCTCCGCCGCCTGCAGCGTCCCCTGCACTCGGATCTTGCGGTCCGCCAGCTCGGCCTGGGAGGGGTCGAAGCGCACCAGCCACCCGGTCGGCGCATGCCGCCCGTCCGCGGC
The DNA here is from genome assembly GCF_055639295.1 of Streptomyces sp. NPDC107528. Lineage (NCBI taxonomy): Bacteria > Bacillati > Actinomycetota > Actinomycetes > Kitasatosporales > Streptomycetaceae > Streptomyces > Streptomyces sp. NPDC107528. Next base: position 8,563 of record NZ_JBVKAV010000002.1, on the reverse strand, counting down.
AGGCTGCCTGAAGCTCTGGTCGAACTGGTCCAGCTGATCGGGATCGAGCAGCACCCGGACCGGACGGACCTGCTCACCGGTGAGCACCTCGGGATACAGCGAGGACCGCACGATGTAGTCCTTGGCGATGCTCAGCGCATTCGTCACCTGGCTGTCCGAGAAGTGCGCGGTACGGCGGGCGGCCGGCAGCGGTATGCCCTCCGCACCGAGCCGGAACTGAGCGGCGGGGCTGTGCGCGTACAGGTTCTCCGCGTCGCTCCCCCCGGGCACCTTGCCCTCCGGGGCGAGCGGGATGACGGTCATGCGCAGCGGCTCGGCGGGCGGTCCGGAGTTCGCCGGGGTCTGGTAGGGGTGCCGTACACCCATGTAGATCGCGGTCCCGAAGGCCACGGCGATCAACAGGACCAGGATCAGTGCCTGCCGGGACAGGCCGCGCCGCAGTGGTGCACGCCGGCGCACGGCGGGGGCGTGGTCGGCGATCCGCTCCTGTGCGGAGAACTCCTGGAGGCGGGCAGCACGGACGAACGACTCGTCGAAGACGACGGATCGGTACTCGTCCTCGCCACCTCCGGGGCCGCCCTCGGGTGTCCCCTCAGGTGGGTCTCCTGGCCCTCCCATATCTTCAGGGTAGGTCGCCAGGAGCTCAGGTAAACGCCCTGCCGCACGACAAGTTCTGACAGGTTCTCACCAGGATCGTCAGACAGCTCTCCGTGGTGTTCAGGCCATCGATCGGGTCATTCGACCGGGCCCGGTCAGGGCGTGCGCGGGGTCGCCGAAATGGCCGGTCGGGAATGGTCGGCGGAGGCGGAGGGAGCCGCTGCGCTGCCCTGTTCCAACCCGGTCGACGCGGGCGCCGGGACCTGCTCCCGGCCGCTGGACGAGGCGCCGCGGTAGACCGCCGTGAAGGCCAGCGCGACCATGCCGATGCCCATCACGAGGGCGAGCATCCAGGCAACGGGGCGGTGCCAGCGGACCTGCTTGCCGTACGTCCCGGGAGCGCCGTAGCGGCCTTCCAGGATGTCCGTGTCGTCCAGATCGTCCAGCTCGGGATCATGGCCGAAAGAAGCGCGGTCGTCGGTGCCGTACCCGTCGTCGTACCGCTCGCCCCGGCCGTGTGCCCGGCGGGCCTCCGCCTCGGAGGCCTCCGCTCTCGCCTGGGCGGCGGCCAGGAGGCGCTCGACGGCGGTCGGCTCGTGCACCACGGCCGCCCGTACGAAGGCCTCGTCGAAGACCACGGAGGCGAACTCTTCGTCCGACACCCCGCGGTCGTGGTCGTCGTCGGGCTCCCAGCCGTCAGGGAACGGCGTGCCCCCCACGTCCTCCGGCACGGCTCCAGAGTAGACCTGGGGGGTCAATTTGGGCAGACGGTATGGAAATTCATCTGCCTGGTGAGGCACCTGTCGTGCGGCACGGAGGCGGCCCGGGGGCGCGTGTTCGACGCATATGCCCTGGCTGCGCGCCCCTACGCCGTACGGGTCAGCGCCGTACGTGCCCGTCGCCGGTGACGATGTACTTCGTGCTGGTCAGCTCGGGCAGCCCCATCGGCCCGCGGGCGTGCAGCTTCTGCGTGGAGATGCCGATCTCCGCGCCGAAGCCGAACTGGCCGCCGTCCGTGAAGCGGGTGGACGCGTTCACCGCGACCGTCGTGGAATCGACCAGCTGGGTGAAGCGGCGGGCGGCCTGCTGCGAGGTGGTGACGATGGCCTCGGTGTGGCCGGAGGTCCACAGACGGATGTGCTCGACGGCCTTGTCCAGCGAGTCCACGACGGCGGCGGCGATGTCGTACGACAGGTACTCGGTCTCCCAGTCCTCCGCGGTCGCCTCGACGAGGGTCGCCTTGGAGTCCTTGCCGTACGCCATCACCCTCTCGTCGGCGTGCACGGTCACCCCGGCCTCCGCGAGGGCGTCCAGGGCACGCGGCAGGAAATCGGGGGCGATGTCCTGGTGGACGAGGAGGGTCTCGGCGGAGTTGCAGACGCTGACGCGCTGGGCCTTGGAGTTGATCAGGATCTCGACCGCCATGTCGAGGTCGGCGTGGGCGTCGACGTAGACGTGGCAGTTGCCCGTGCCGGTCTCGATCACCGGGACGATGGACTCGGTGACCACCGTCTGGATCAGCGAGGCGCCGCCGCGCGGGATCAGCACGTCGACGAGCCCGCGGGCCCGCATCAGCTCCCGTACGCTCTCGCGGCTCTCGCCGGGCACCAGCTGCACGGCGTCGGCGGGCAGCCCGGCCCCGCCCACGGCGTCGCGGATCACCCGCACGAGTGCGCTGTTCGACTCGTACGCCGAGGCCGAGCCGCGCAGCAGTACGGCGTTGCCGGACTTCAGGCAGAGGGCGGCGGCGTCGACGGTGACGTTCGGGCGGGCCTCGTAGATGATCCCGACGACGCCCAGCGGGACGCGGACCTGGCGCAGGTCGATGCCGTTGGGGAGGGTCGAGCCGCGGACGACCTCACCGACCGGGTCGGGCAGCGCGACGACTTCCCGCACGTCGGAGGCGATGGCCCGCACGCGCTCCGGCGTCAGCGTCAGCCGGTCGATGATCGCCTCGCTGGTGCCGGCCTCACGGGCCTTGGCGATGTCCTTGGCGTTGGCCTCGACGATTTCGCTCGTCCGGACCTCCAGGGCGTCCGCGATGGCGAGCAGCGCGTCGTCCTTCTCGGCCCGCGGCAGCGGGGCGAGGTCGGCGGCGGCGGCCTTGGCGCGGTAGGCGGCCCTGTTGACCGGGGACATGGAGTCGTACGGCGAAAGCGTGGTCATGAAAGAAGGGTAGTGCGCCCGCGAGGGCGGTCCATCGTATGTTCCGAACCGCGAGACGGAACCGAAACGCGGCCAGCGCCCTCTTTTGCGCGCACCGCACCGCCGCCCTGTACCGCACCGCCCGGCCCCACCCCCGCTCCTGAGCGCTAGAACGGGTGGACACCCACCGGAGTCGCCGGCGGTGGTCCGAAGCCTTCCGAGAGCCGCAGGTGGTAGGTCTCGCGGTCGATGACCTCGAGCCCGACGATCTCCCACGGCGGCAGCCCCGCGCTCTGCCGGTGCTCGCCCCACAGGCGCAGCGCGACCGCGGCGGCGTCGTGCAGGTCGCGGGCCTCTTCCCAGTACCGGATCTCGGCGTGGTCGCCCGCGTACCGGCTGGTCAGCAGAAACGGGTGGTCGTGGGCGAGCTGTTCGAGGGCGCGCCGCACTTCCTTCACCGGGGCCTCCTGACCGGAGACACTGAGGGTGACGTGCCACAGGCGGGGCAGGTCCTTGGGCTCCTCGTAGCGGTCGCCGGCCGCGACGCTCGTCAAGGCGCGCTCCTCACCGGCCGCACGGGACGAGGCCCCGTCGGCACTGCGGGACGCCGTCCCAGGGCGCACTCGTCTCACGACGGCCTCCTTTACGCAGTGACCGACTCGGTGGTCGTGCGGAATGTGTCCCGTAGACAAAGTTGAGCAGGCCGCAAGGGCTCGCGGGGCGATTTTGCGGAACGTCCACCTCAGGGCGACTTACGCAACGGAGCGTTCCCCCTGTTTTCGGCCGGGGGTCCGGGGGACTTACGCAACGGGGCGTTCTCCCCTGTTCTCGGCGTTCCCCCTGTTCTCGGCACCCCGGAGCACCGGAGGGCGTGCAGAACTCCGGGATCACCCGCGGCCGGCTGAAACCGGGCCGACCGCCGCCCTACGGCTCCAGGATCACCAGATCGTCCCGGTGCACGACCTCCCGCTCGTACTCCGCCCCCAGTTCCCGCGCCAGCTCCCGCGTCGACCGCCCGAGCAGTTGCGGCATCTCCTTGGCGTCGAAGTTGACGAGCCCGCGTGCGACCGCGCGCCCCGCGCTGTTGCGCAGCTCGACCGGGTCGCCCGCGCTGAACTCGCCTTCGACGGCGGCGATCCCGGCCGGCAGCAGGGACATCCGGCGTTCGACGACCGCCCGTACCGCGCCGTCGTCCAGGGTCAGCGAGCCCTGCGGGGTGGAGGCGTGCTGCAGCCACAGCAGCCGGTCGGCGGAGCGCTTGCCGGTGGCGTGGAAGTAGGTGCCGGTGTCGCCGCCGTGCAGCGCCTCGGCGGCGTGGATCGCGCTGGTGAGGACGACGGGGATGCCCGCGGCGGCCGCGATCCGGGCGGCCTCGACCTTGGTGACCATGCCGCCGGTGCCGACCCCGGCCCGGCCCGCGCTGCCGATCTCCACCTGCGCCAGGTCCTCCGGACCGTGCACCTGAGCTATCCGCGAGGTCCCGGGCTTGCTGGGGTCGCCGTCGTACACGCCGTCCACGTCGGACAGCAGCACCAGCAGGTCGGCCCGCACCAGATGCGCCACTAGCGCCGCGAGCCGGTCGTTGTCACCGAAGCGGATCTCGTCCGTGGCAACGGTGTCGTTCTCGTTGACGATCGGGAACGCGCCCATCGCGAGGAGCTTGTCGAGGGTGCGGGAAGCGTTGCGGTGGTGCGCGCGGCGGCTCATGTCGTCGCTGGTCAGCAGGACCTGGCCGACGCGGACGCCGTGGCGGGCGAAGGAGGCGGTGTAGCGGGCGACGAGGAGGCCCTGGCCGACGCTGGCGGCGGCCTGCTGGCGGGCCAGGTCCTTGGGGCGGCGACGCAGGCCCAGCGGGGCGAGACCGGCGGCGATGGCGCCGGAGGAGACGAGGACGACCTCCCTCTCCCCGCCGCTGCGGCTCTTCGCGAGGACGTCGACGAGCGCGTCGACGCGGTCGGCGTCCAGACCGCCGGACGCGGTGGTCAGCGACGACGACCCCACCTTGACGACGATCCTGCGGGCCTCGCGCACACCCTGCCTTGCCCCTGCCACCTGTGTTCTTTCCCCTCGCGTACGTCCGGTTCCCTGCCCGGCAATCTACGCGAAGAGGATCGTGCGGCGCGCGGCGATTCCAGCCCCCGGACAACCTCGGGGTAACTGCCTGCTCACGCCTCGCGTACGGCGAAAAGGTTGCGTTGGTTGCCTATAGAAGTCAAAGACGACGCAAACTTAAGTTGAACGCTGTGCCACACGATGCTCATCACGTTCACCGCGCGAAGCGGCTTCTTCTCCGCTCGGGCAAGAGCCCCTACGACGTCGTCCCCATCGAGGAGGCCCTCCATCGAGACGTCATCGCCACCAATTCCGGCAACCTGATCTTCAGCGACGCCACCCACAAGATCCTTGAGACTCCGCGCACCGAGGTCGTCTCGAACGGCATCCGCACCGATGTCTCGGCGGCGGGCCGGATCAACGAGGAGTACGACGCCTTCGTGGTCCCGCTCGCGAACGCGTTCCGTCCTTCGTTCGAGGGGCAGCTGAAGCGGCTGACGCGGCTGATCACCAAGCTCCGGATTCCCGTGGTCGTGGTGGGGGTCGGCGCGCAGGCCGGGCTCGGCTACAACGCGGCACGGCTGAAGGCCATCGAACCCGCGGTGCGCGAGTTCGTCTCCGCCGTGCTCGACCGCAGCGCCTCTATCGGGGTGCGCGGCGAGTTCACCGAGAAGTACCTCAAGGACCTGGGGTTCCGGGACGTCGAGGTCATCGGCTGCCCCTCGCTGTTCCTGTACGGCAAGGAGCTCACCGTCACCAAGCGGGAGCCGGTCCTCGGCGCCGGCTCCCGGATCGCGGTCAACGGCTCGCACAGCGCGGTGAAGTCGCAGGGCCTGGACCGGGTCATCGCCCGCGCCCACGCCCGCTACCCCTACCTGCGCTTCATCGGCCAGAACCTCAGCGACGCACGGCAGTTGCACTGGCGGGACCTGTCCGACCCGAACGGCATGGTGACCGCGATGCCGACGCACCCCGAGCACCCGATGTTCCGGGAGGACAAGGTCCGCGTCTACGTCGACCCGGTCACCTGGATCGACGACCTGCGCACGTTCGACTTCTCCTTCGGCTCCCGCATCCACGGCAACATCGCCGCGCTGCTGGCGGGCACGCCGGCGACCGTGCTGTGCGGTGACTCGCGCACGCTCGAACTGTGCCGCTACTTCGACATCCCGCACCGCCGGATCGACAAGCTGACCGAGGGCCTGGACCCCGCGGCGCTGTACGAGGAGGCCGACTTCGGCGCCCTGATGAGCGGCCACCAGGAGCGGTTCGAGCGGTTCACGGCGTTCCTGGACAGGAACGGCCTGGAGAACACCTTCACGCACGGCGACGGCGGCGCCGCCTTCGACGAACGCATGAAGTCGCTGTCCTTCCCGGCGGGCATCCGCCCCTGGAACGACGCCGACCTGACCTCGCTCACCACCCGGTTCGGCTGGCTGCAGAGCCGTATCACCGAACTCGCCACGGACAACGACCGGTTGCGGCGCGACCTGGCCCGTACCGCCAAGGGCGGCGCCGCGGTGCCGGCGGCGTCCGTCTACCGCCGGGCCCGCCGCGTGGTGGGCGGCCCGATCCGCAGGGCGCTGCAGTCGGGACGGTAGAGGGCCGAGGTCTCCGGCCGCCACGTCGAGGGCCGGGGTACCCGCCGGCCCCGGTCACTCCAGGCCCCCAGGACACATGCGTGTCGTCCGCAGGCCGCCGCGCGTTAACCCGGGCGCACGACGTCAGTTAACCCGACGCCCGCGTCCCGCGCCGATCTTGGAGTGACCGCAGTTGCCCGCACCCCTGTCCCGCATCCCGGCGAGAGCGCTCGTCACGGCTCTCCTGGCCGCCGCCTTCTGCGCCCAGGCCGTGGCGGCGCTGCGCCCGCACGTCCCGCTGCTGCTCGGCGCGACGGCCCTGTCCCTGGCCGTCGAGGGCGTGCTGCTGCGCTGGCAGCGCGGCGTCCTGTCGGTGTTCGCCAAGTCGCATGCGGACCTCACCGTGCGGCACGTACTGCGGGACCTGCTGCTGGTCGTGTGCCTGCTGCGGCTGGGCGAGCAGCATCGGGAGCCGGTGTACACCCCGCTGATCGCGGGTCTGCTCGCCTTCTACGTCCTGCACTGCGCGATCCAGGCGGTGTCGGTGCTGGTCCGCCGCACCCGCACGCTGCCGGTGGTCACCCGCAACATCGACGCCGCCGCCCTGCGCCTGTCCCCCGCCCCGCCCATCCTGCTGCGCCGCCCGGGACCCCGCCTGCTGATCTTCGGCCTCCCTGCCACGGCCGGCCTGCTGGCCACGGCGGCCACCGACGACCCCCGCTGCGCGGCCCTGGGCATCGCACTCTCCCTGGGCCTCGCCCTGCTGGGCCTGTGCGACCTTCTCGTACGGCTGCTGCCGAGCCGTCGCCCGGCGGGTGAGCGGGAGACTCTGGAGTGGCTCGACGCCTGGCTGGCGGAGTACCGGCCGACCGTCGGGCTCTACTTCTCCGGCGGCGCGGCCTCGGCATACCAGGCGAACATGTGGCTGGAGCCGCTCGCGAAGCTGGACGGCAGGCCGCTGATCGTGCTGCGCGAGCGGTTCATGGTGCAGAAGATCGCGCCGACCGACGTGCCGGTCCTGTGTCTGCCGAAGGTCTCCACGCTGATGCGCCTGGAGGAGTCCTCGCTCCAGGTCCTCATCCACCCCTCGAACTCCGGCAAGACCTCCCAGGTCCTGCGCATCCCCACGCTCAAGCACACCTTCGTCAACCACGGGGAGAGCGACAAGCTGTCGTCCTGCAACCCGTACGCGAAGGCCTACGACGAGGTGTGGGTGGCCGGACCGGCGGCGCGCGAGCGGTACGCGTACGCCGAGGTCGGCGTCGAGGACAAGGACGTCGTGGAGATCGGCCGCCCGCAGCTTGACGACGTCAGGGCGTACGCGGGCCCGCCGAGCGGGGCGTGCACGACGGTGCTGTACGCACCGACCTGGGAGGGCTGGGACGGCAACCCCGGCAACACCTCGGTGATCGAGGCCGGCGAGAACCTCGTACGCGCGCTGCTCGCGGATGCGGGCGTACGGCTGCTGTACAAGCCGCATCCGCTGACGGGGTCGGTGGATCCGCGCGCGGGGGCCGCCGATCTGCGCATCCGCGAGCTGATCACGGCGGCGAACCGGGAGCGGGCCGGCGAGCGCCCGCGTGACACCGGTGAACTCGTTCTGCGTACCGAGGAGTTGGACCGGCTCACCACGACCGACGTGCGGGCGTCCGCCGATCAGCTTGAGCGAATGCTGCTGCAGTCGGCGCCGGAGCCCGGGCGGGCGGAGGCGGTGGCGCGGGCGACGACGGCCTGGGAGGAGGCGTACTGGGCCTCGCTGCCGGAGTGGGAGCACCAGGTGGTCACGGCCGCCCGGCCGACGCTGTACGCCTGCTTCAACGAGGCGGACCTGCTCATCAGCGATGTGTCCAGCGTGATCAGCGACTTCCTGGCGAGCGGGAAGCCGTACGCCGTGGCGAACACCAGCGGCCTCGCGGAGGACGTGTTCCGCAAGGCCTTCCCGACCGTGCGCGCGGGGACGGTGCTGACGCCGGACGCGGCCGGGGTGCCGGAGCTGCTGGACGCGGTGCGGCACCCCGAGAAGGACCGACTGGTCGAGGCGCGGGCGGAGTTGAAGCGGCACCTGCTGGGGCCGGACGAGCCGCCGGCACAGGCGCGCTTCAACGAGGCCGTGCAGTCGCTGTGTTCGGTGGCCGGGGAGCACCGCGCCCGGATGGCGGAGCGGCTGGCGGCGGAGACCCCCGAGATCC
>NZ_JBVKAV010000001.1:680309-1071250 GCF_055639295.1 Streptomyces sp. NPDC107528 | reverse complement strand
CGTCCGCAACACCTCATGCCGACCCACCACATCCACCAACGCCCCAGCCAACGCCGACACATCAACCCCACCAACCAGCCGAAGCACACCAGGCAGGTGGTAGCGGAGGTCGCCGGCGCTGAGGTCCTGGAGGAACCACATGCGCTGTTGTGCGTAGGACAGCGGCAGCGGATCCGGGCGCTGCGGCAACGCGATCAAGGGGAGACGTGAGCTGCTGCCGGCTTCGTCGATGCGGCGCGCGAGGGCGGCCACGTCCGGTGCCTCGAAGAGGGTGGCGATGGGGAGCTCGACCCCGAGTTCTGTCCTGATGCGGCTGATCAGACGGGTGGCCAACAACGAATGGCCCCCCATGTCGAAGAAGTTGTCGTGGACCCCGAGGTGCGGGGTGCGCAGGACCTCGGAGAAGAGAGCGAGCAGCACGTGTTCCTGTGCGGTGGCCGGCTCCCGGGAGGTCGTTCGGGGCGTGAAGTCGGGTTCGGGCAGTGCCTCGACGTCCACCTTGCCGTGGCCGGTGAGGGGCATTTCGGTCATGGTCGTGATGACGTCGGGGAGCATGAACTCAGGGAGCTTCGACCCCAGATACGTACGCAGCTGGGGCGACGTCGGCGCCGGAGAGGCAGGGGTGACGGCGTAGGCCACGAGCAGGTCCTGGCCCTGGGTTCCCTGCCGCGTCAGTACGACGGCGGAGTCGACTGCCTCGTGGGCGGCGAGGGCTGTCTCTATCTCGGCCGGCTCAATGCGCACACCGCGCCGTTTGACCTGGCGGTCGGCGCGGCCGGCGAACTCCAGGTGTCCGTCGCCGTTGCGACGGGCCATGTCGCCGGTCCGGTACATGCGGCACCCGGACAGGAAGGGGTTGGCCACGAAGCGCTCGGAGGTGAGGCCGGCACGGTTGCCGTAGCCTCTGGCCACTCCCTCGCCGGCGATGTACAGCTCACCGAACACACCGTCGGGCACGGGCCGGAGGCCGGTGTCCAGGACGTACACAAGGGTGTTCGGGGCCGCCGTTCCGATGGGCGGGGCCTGGGAGCCCAGCTCGGCGGGTGCCTTCCAGGTGGTGGCGTTGACGGTGCATTCGGCGGGGCCGTAGGCGTTGATCAGCTCGGCCTCGGACACCGCGCGCAGCTTGCGCACGGTTGCCGCGGACAGGGTGTCGCCGCCGCTGATGACGCGCCGGAGCGTGGGCGCGGGTGTGTGCGACAGTTCCTCGGCGAGCAGGTCGAGAACGGCCGGCACGATGTCGAGGGTCGTCACGTGGTGCCGTCGGACGAGTTCCGCAAGCTTGGCGGGGTCACGGTCGGCGCCGGGCGGAGCCATGACGAGTCGGGCTCCCGTCAGCAGCGTCCAGAAGATCTCCTCGACGGCCGCGTCGAAGTGGAGCGGCGATTTGTGCAGCACCGTGTCCTGCGGGCTCAGTGGGTGCTCCTGCTGGAGTGCCGCCACGAGGCTCGACACGTTGTCGTGGGTGAGCACGATGCCCTTGGGGACGCCCGTTGATCCCGAGGTGTACAGCACTGCCGCCGCCCGTGCGGTGCCCGCCGAGTGGTGCGGCGGCATCAGTGCCGGGGTGTCCTCCAGCGGTAGTGGGTGTCGCGTCTCGTCCAGAACGAGGAGCGTCGTGGTGGGGTCGGCGTCCCGCGCCATGTGTTCGGTGGCGGGGCCGGCCACCACACACACCGGGGCGGTGTCCCGCAGCATGAAGGTGGTGCGGTCACCGGCGTGATCGGGGTCGAGGGCCAGGAAGGCGGCGCCGGTCCTGAGCACCGCGAGGATCGTGACGATCTGCTCGACGCCGCGAGGCAGGGCGATGCCGATCACCCGTTCAGGAGCGGCGCCGTAGCGAGTCAGTTGTACGCTGCGTCGCTCGGCGCGCGCGTCGAGTTCGGCGTACGTCAGGCTCTCCGCCTCGGTGGTCAGCGCGATCGCGTCGGGCCGAAGGGTGACCTGCCGAGCGAAGAGCGTGGGTATGTCCGCGCCGGCCAGGTGAAGTTGGAGCGGTCGCGTCTGCTCGGCGAGGCGCCGGGTCTCCTCGGCGGTGAGTATGTCCAGGTCGCCGAGGGGTCGGTCCGGGTCGGTCAGGACGGCGTTCAGCAGCCGACCCAGCCGGTCGGTGAGGGCGTGGGCCGTGGTGGTCTCGAAGAGGCTCGCCGCATGGGTGAGTCGGCCGTCGATTCCGGCGGGCTCGCCCTCCGGGGTGTGGCGCTCGGTGAGGTCGAAGGTGAGGTCGAAGCGGGCGACGCCGGGGTCGAGGGGCTCCAAGTCGATGTCCAGGTCGCGTAGTTCCAGTGCGGGCTCAGGGTTGTTCTGGAGCGCGAGCATCACCTGGAACAGCGGGTGCCGGGAGGGTGACCGGTGCGGGTTGAGCACCTCCACCAGCCGGTCGAAGGGGACGTCCTGATGCTGGTGGGCGGAGAGATTGGTCTCCCGGACGCGTTCGAGCAGTTCACGGAAGGTGGGGTTGCCCGAGGTGTCGGTGCGCAGGACCAGGGTGTTCACGAAGAACCCCACGAGATCGTCCATCGCCTCGTCCATCCGCCCGGCGACCGGCGACCCCAGCGGAATGTCCTCCCCCGCACCGAGCCGCGTCAGCAGCGCGGCCACGGCGCCCTGAAGCACCATGAAGACACTGACCCCGCACTCCCGGGCCAACGCCACCACACCCCGGTGCACCGAGGCATCCAGGCTGATGCCGGTCGTCTTCCCTCGCGGGTCGGCGACGGCTGGGCGTGGGTGGTCGAAGGGGAGCGCGAGTTGGTCGGGCAGCCCGGCCAGCTGCGTACGCCAGTAGGCGAGTTGCCGGCCGGCCAGGCTCGTGGCGTCCTCCTCGTCGCCCAGCAGATGCCGCTGCCAGAGGGTGTAGTCCGCGTAATGCACGGCCGGCGGTTCCCATTCGGGAGCGGTGCCCGCGCGGCGTGCGTCATAGGCAGTCGCCAGGTCCTTGAGGAGCGGGGTGAGCGACCAGCCGTCCGCGGCGATGTGATGGACGACGAGCAGGAGCAGGTGGTCGTCGGGTGACTTGCGGTAGAGCCGGATTCGCAAGGGTGTCTGGGTGGCGAGGTCGAAGCCGGCCAGTGCTTCGAGTAGGAGCGCGTCGGCGTCCGGGAACGCCTCCACGTCCACGGCCTCCACACGGGGAAACGCCCGTTCCGGGGCCAGCGGACACTGCACGGGCTCTCCCGCGTGCTCCGGGTAGATGGTGCGCAGAGTCTCGTGCCGGGTCACCAGGTCGGCCAAGGCCTGCTCCAGGGCACCGTGGTCGAGAGGTCCGCGTAGGCGCAGGACGCCAGGCATGTTGTAGGCGAGGGTGTCCTCGTCCATGCGTTGCAGGAACCACATACGGCGTTGGGCGGAGGAGACGGGAATACGCTCGGGCCTGTCCTGCGGGACGAGTGCCGGGCGGGTGGACGTGGCTTCCAATGCCCGGGCGAGCGCCGCGACGGTGGGGTTCTCGAACAACGTGCGGATCTCCGCACCGGCACCCAGAACTGTGCGGATACGGCTGATGAGCCTGGTTGCCAGCAGGGAGTGGCCGCCCAGGTCGAAGAAGCTGTCGTCGACTCCGATGCGTTCGAGGCCCAGCACTTCGGCGTAGAGATCGCACAGCACGCGTTCACGCTCGTTGGCGGGGGCGCGCGTGATGCCGGCGGTGCGCAGGAAGTCCGGTGCGGGCAGCGCTGCCCGGTCGATCTTGCCGTTGGCGGTCAGCGGCAGCCGGTCGAGGAGTACGAACGCGGTGGGGCGCATGTGGGCGGGCAGTTGCTCCTCGCACCAGTTCCGGAGGGCAGGGATCACCGCGGTGTGGCGGTGGGCGCCGTCCGGGTCGTTGGTGTACCGGCCCGGGTCGGCCTCGTCGGGGCGTGGTTCGGGAAGGGTCAGTCGGGGCGTGCCGACGGTGCTGAATGCTGCGTCGAAGTGGTGCGGGCCACTGCCGTGCGACGAGGTGAAGCGGACGTGGAGGCCCAACTCGCGCGCCATGTCCTCCAGTTCCGCGGGGTCGACGGCGTGGGCGGTGTCGTGCAGTGCCGCGTGGGCCTCGCGGATGTCGTGCGGGTTCTGTTCGAGTGCCGCAACTGCGGCGTGTTCGGCCGCGAGCCGTGCGTTGGGGATGCCGTCGATCCGTAGGTGGCCGTTGTTCTGCCGCACGCGTCGGTGCAGCTCGCTGCGGTCCGCGACGTCCGAACCCCATGTCAGCCGCGTGGGGTGGGCATGTGCGGCGGCGGGTGCCGAGCGCAGCACCACGTCGTAGCGGTGCCTGGTCAGCTCGTTGTGATGGGTTCCGTGCTTGAGGTACGTCTCGGCTTCGGCAAGGCCGGGAATGTGCTGTGCGGCCGCGGCGAAGAAGCCGGGGTCGAGGCAGAGTTCGGTCTCCCTGAGCAGGTCCTCGGCGATGGCGTGCCGGACCTGGGCGGGATCCGCGTCAGAGCCGCCGCGGGCCAGCTGGACGGCGGTGCGCAGGGTGGGCAGCAACGAGCGATGGCGTACGTCTCCGATGAACAGGACGCCGCCTGGTGCCAGGAGCCTGGCGGCTCCGCGCAGGACGCTCAGCAGGTACTCCCCCGAGGGGAAGTACTGCACGACCGAGTTGAGCACGATGGCGTCGAAGTGGCCCTCGGGCAGTCCGCTCGGGTCGTCGGCGCGCTGGGCACGCAGTCGGACCTTGCCGCGCAGCGCGGACTCGCCGGCCACTTGGCGGGCCAGGCGTTCCACGACCACCGGGGAGAGGTCGGTCGCCCAGTACTCGGCGCAGTCGGCGGCCAGTTGGGACAGCAGCAGGCCGGAGCCCACCCCGATCTCCAGCACGCGCCGGGCGCCCAGCTCCGCGATGCGCTCCACCGTGGCCGCGCGCCATTCCTGCATCTGGGCCAGCGGGATCGAGGTGCCGTCGTCGTAGCTGCTGTCCCAGCCTGAGAAGTCCTCACCGAAGGGGGCCGCGTCCTGTCCGCCGTCGTAGAGGCGGTCGTAGACGGAGGCCCACCCGCTGACGATCTCGTCGTGCTGGGACGGTGCTGTGTCGTCGGCGGCGGGCACTACGTAGGCGACCAGTCGCGGGTCCCGGCCCTCGTCCTGGCGGGCGACGACGGCTGCCTCGGCGACCGCGGGGTGGCGGTGCAGGGTGGCCTGGATCTCACCGGGCTCGATGCGGAAGCCCCGGATCTTGATCTGGCCGTCGGCGCGTCCGACGTACTCGAAGCCGCCGTCCCTCGTACGCCGCGCGAGGTCACCGCTGCGGTACATGCGGGTGCCGTCACCGGCGAAGGGATCGGCGACGAACCGGCCGGCGGTCAGCGCTTTGCGCGTCCGGTAGCCGGCCGCGGTCTGGGGTCCGGCGATGTAGAGCTCGCCCACGACACCGTCCGGGACGGGCTGGAGGCCGACGTCCAGAAGGTGCAGCCGGAAGCCGGGCAGGCCGGAGCCGATCACGCTGGAGCGTCCGTCAAGGGCGTCGGTGGCGCGCAGCCGGCGGTGGGTCACATGCACGGTCGTCTCGGTGATGCCGTACATGTTGACCAGTGCAGGGGTGTCGTCCGGGTGCCGGTCGAACCAGGGGGCGAGGCGTGCCGGGTCGAGGGCTTCCCCACCGAACACGACCGTGCGCAGGCTCAGGGCGTCGCCGAGCAGTGGGTTGTCCTGGTCGGCTCGGACGAGTTCGTAGAACGCCGAGGGTGTCTGATTGAGCACCGTCACCTGTTCGTCGACGAGCAGGTGGAGGAAGCGTCCCGGGTCCTGGGCGATGTCCTTGGGCACGATCACCACGGCGCCACCGTCGCGGAAGGCTCCCCACATCTCCCATACGGAAAAGTCGAAGGCGTAGGAGTGGAAGAGCGTCCACCGGTCGTCCGCGCCGAAGGAAAAGTGCGACTCGGCGGCGGTCAGGAGTGACATGACGTTGTGGTGGGTGACGGTCACACCCTTGGGTGTGCCGGTGGAACCTGAGGTGTAGATGACGTAGGCCGGGTGGGACGGGTGCAGGGGTGTGCTGCGGTCGCCTTGCCCCAGCGGGGTACCGGACTGCTGCTCGAGGGCCTGCTGTACGGCGGGGGCGTCCAGCAGCAGTACGGGCGCCGTGACGTCCTCTGCGCGTGCCAGGACCGGCTCGGTCGCCGCCGTGCCAATGACTACGAGGGGGGCCGCGTCGGTGAGGGTGAAGACGATGCGCGCTTCCGGGTAGTCGGGGTCGACCGGCACATACGCGGCACCGGTCTTGAGGACGGCGAGGACGGCTATGACGAGTTCGGGGCCCCTGGGCAGTACCAGACCGACATGCTCGCCCGGCCCCGCACCGGAGGAGGCGAGCAGCCGGGCGAGCTGGTTGGCGCGTGTGTCCACCTCCGCGTAACTGAACGTCCGGCCGTCGTGGCTGATCGCCGGGTGGTGCGGGGTGCGGGCGGCGGAGCGTTCGAAGAGGTTGGGGAGGGTGGTGTGATCGGCAGCGAGCTCGTTGCCGGTGTCCGTGGCCCGGGCATGCGCTGGGTGCACCATGCCGATCGTCGCGACGGGGGTCTCGGCTCCCACTGGTGCAAGGTTGCGCAGCAGTGCGAGGTAGGCGTTGTGGAGGGCGAGCGGCTCGTCGGGGCCGTAGAGCCGGGGGTTGGCGTCGAGGTCGATGCGGAGTCCTTCGCCGTCGGGGTAGACGCCGAGCACCAGATCTTCCACGGCACCGATCGTGAGGTTGTGCAGGGTCGCCGGATGCCCCGCGAAATTGAACTCGTTGGCGAACGGCATGATGTTGAGGTGTGGGCCGCACAGGCGGCGGTTGGTGGGGACCGCCAGGTCGCGTCGTGTCTGCTCGTAGCGGTAGAGACGGTGCTTGATCGCGGCACGTGCCTCGCGGGCGGTCCGCTCGACGAGTTGGCCCAGTGTCGTGCCCCCGTCGAAGGCCAGGCGCAAGGGGACCATGTTGGAGACCATGCCGGGGGTGTCTCGCTGCGCCCCTGTCCGGGCGCTGGAGGGCAGGCCGATGACGAGGTCGGTGCTGCCCGTGAGCCGGTGCACGAGGAGGCCGAGAGCGGTCATCATCAGCACGGGCCAGCTGGTGCGGTGCCGGCGGGCCGCCGCACGCAGCGCGTCGAAGTCCTCGTCACCGAGGGCCCCTGTGTGCCGCAGACGCTCTTGCTGGTCGGTCGACCGGCCGCTGGACAGCGACAGTGGCTCGGGGCAGTTCGCGAGTCGCTGAGTCCAGAACGTCCGGTCGTCCGCGTAGCTGCTCGACGCGCGGTAGGTGATGTCGTCGCTGAGCAGTGTGCTCATGTCCGGCAGAGGCTCGCCCGCGGGAAGGTGCTGGGAGAAGCGGGTGTAGAGGTCCGCGGCGCGCCGAATGATCAGCGCGGCGCTGTAGCCGTCCACCACGATGTGGTGGGCCCGCCGGTAGTACAGGTGGTGGTCGGCTGCCACTTTGAACAGCCGGTCGGTGTAGACGGGGTCGCGCAGCAGGTCGACCTGGGTCCGGGCGTCCTGGCGCATCCACTCCAGCGCCGTGCCCCTGGGGTCCTGTTCGCCGGTGAGGTCGGTGAGGGGGACGGACCAGCGGGGGTTGGCCGGCAGGGTCTGTACGGGCTTGCCGTCGCGCAGGGTGAACCGGGTGTGGAAGGCTCGGGCTTCTTCGGCGGCCTGCGACAGGGCGGCGCGGAGGGCGATGTCGTCGAGCTCGCCGTGAATCTCCGCGAAGTCCGCGAGATTGTAGGCCGAGGAGTCGGCCGCGATCTGGTGCGCGATCCAGATTTCGGATTGCGCGGCCGACAGCGGGTAGGTCTCGGCGGGCTCGACGGACATGCTTCTCCCTTGCTCAGTGGAACGGATGGGGGCGGATGCGTGCGGCGCTCAGGCCGTCCGGGAAGCGGAGCCGAGTCGCTGGGAGAGGAAGTAGTCCCGCAACAGCGCGGCGGCCTTCTCGATCACTGGGGTGTCCCGGCTCAGGGCCACGCGGAGGTATCGCTCGCCCTGGCGCTTGTCGGCCCAGAAGAAGGGGTCGCAGGGCAGGGTGTGCAGTCCGGCATGGCGCAGTTCCCGCCAGACGGAGCGGGAGGACAGGTGGTCCGGCAGTTCCACCAGGGTGACGCTGACGTCGCACGAGCGGGAGGCGAGCGACGCGTCGGTGTCCGCAAGGGCTTCGTCCAGCACCGTGTGGTTGCGGCGGATGAGCGAGTGGATCTGCTCGTAGCCGCCGTCGCGTGCGTCCGCCGCGAACTCGGTGACGAGGGACAGCACGAAGGGGCTGACGCTCAGCAGGACGTCGGAGAGGTTCTCGACGATGTCGAAGGAGCACTGCCGGGAGTGGGAGATGAAGCCGAGCTTGAGTTCAAGGAGCGGCCAGAGCTTGCCGGTGTCCTCGATCATGATCCACTCGACGCCGGTCTCGTCGAGCAGCGCGTACATGTCGGGACGGTCCTGGGGGGTGAATCCGCGGAAGCAGGTGTCGAGGATCAGAGGTATGCCACGGCCGGCGCAGGTGACGGCGATCTGGCGCAGGGCCTCGGTTCCGATGGTGGTGCCGGTGGGGTTGTTGGGCACGGTGAGGAAGACGGCGTCGAGCCGTTGCAGCTCTGGTATCTCGCCCTCGGTGAGCGCCTTCTCCTCCAGGGGGACCAGCTGATGGCCCCAGCCCAGAAGCAGGTCGGGGATGTTGTCGAAGGTGGGGTGGATCAGCCCGATGGTCCGCACTCTTGGGCGCAGGGAACGTGCGACCACGTCCATCGCCACGGACGATGCGTAGCTGGAGTGGACCCGACCTGCCTCGACGGGGGCCCTCAACTGCCCGAGGGAGTCGAGGAAGGTGCGTTGAGCTCGTCGTTCCATGTCGACGAACTGTTCCTCCGCGGCCCGCGCGAAGATCTCCGGCATTCGCTGGAGAATGCGGTGCTGGGTGGACGAGAGACTCTGTCGCGGATGACCGTCGCTCACGTTCAACTCGCCATCGAGCGCAAGCATTTCGTACTTGGTGAGGTTGGTCAGCGCGAGACTGCCGGCGCCGCTCAAGTCGATTCCTTTCGTCGGGAGGCTCCCTGTTTTGGGCAGGGGCCGGTGAGAGCGCGGGATGATTCCTCACGCTCGATTCATTGCTGAGCCGGCTTCACCGCGCCGCGCTGGGCACCTGACGGGTGAGGGGGACGAAGGAGTTGTCCCGCGGGGAGTAAATTTCGGTGGCCCTCGTCTCGGAGGAATGGAACAGCGCCCGAAGGCGGAGGTCCCCGCCGCGCCGGCCGGACTCCAGACCGGGATAGCCGGCCAGGTTGGCCAGCTGCGTCAGAAGGTGGGCACGGGCCGCACGGTCACAGGCCTCGGCGTCGAGGTCCGCGCCCGCCCGCGCGCCGACTGCTTCTCGGCTGGCCGCTCGGGAGTTCCCCACGAAGAGCCACCTCCGCATGGAGGACGAGACACTTTTCTGGGAGAGGAGTGCGGCGACCACGGCGCAGTCGGAATGCCCTGAGATGACGACGTCTTTGAGGTCCGGGAGGGTGAGCGCGTATTCGATCGTGGCTATGTCTCCTGAGACGATACGTGGGTTGTACGGGAGGACTATGTTTCCGATGTTCCGCACTTCATAGATCTGCTCCGGATCGGGGACGAACCTCTGCGGTGCCAGGCGGGATTCCGTACAGGAGATGAACAGGACTTTGGGCAGTTCCTGGCTCATCTGGTCGCGAGCTCGTGAGCGCTGGCGTGGCAGAGCCGACCGGGATGAACGTGGGGTGCGCATGATGTCGTCCCTCTGTCGCGGTGGTTTACGAACAGAACGCGTCTGAACGTGACCGCTTCAGAGCAACCACATCTGGAGCTTCGACCTGATGGTTCCGTCATGCAGAACAATCGATTGACGTGCCGCAGTAGGCTTCCAGGGTGGCCCACGTGGCGCCTTGTCCCTCAATGGGCTGAGCGACACCAAGAGCGGTGGCCCAGCGGCACATTGGTGTGACATCCGCTGTGTCTGGAGGGTCGCTTCACCCTCAATTTCGCAGACCGTGGTGGGCGCCGAGGGGCGGTCGTCATGCCTCTCCGTGCCCTCGTTGTGCTGGGCCGGCGCTCCGGCCGAAGGCGGTGGTTGCATCTCCGGCAGTGGCGCGGCGTGGCCGAGCAGGGCGTGCCCGCACATGAGCAGCGGCAGCAGCCACCTGACCAGAGTTTTCAATAAACCGGCGTGCGCCATCTACAGCCTTCCCCCGTTGGCTTCACGTAGTTGAATCGCTAATCAGTCACTTGGGTGCTCGCGCGCCTCCCATGCTGGAGCGGCTGTCCACGCTAACCGATACCGCTCGGTTCTGGTCATCGTTGTCCGCGGAGGGAAACCTTCCGCCCAACGAGAGTTTGCACAGCGGGAGCGCACTGGCAGTGGTAACCAGGCCGACCAGCACCAATAGGGAGAACGCCTTCTGGCTGATGACCCCTTGTGCAAATCCCACGTTGATGAAAACAAGAATCATGAGCCCGCGGGCGTTCATCAGGGAACCCATGGCGGATCCTTCGCGCCAGCTGAACCCGCGCGCCTTCATCACCGCGATGCAGCCCGCGTACTTGCCGACGAAAGCGGCCAGTATCAGGGCGACGAGCGGGAGGAACGTGGCGGGATCGGTGAACCCGTCGATCTGGGTGTTGAGACCGGAGAAGGCGAAGAAGATGGGCACGAGCAGGATCTGTACGGTGTCCAGGAGGCGTTCTCTCAGGGCACGTCGGATCACTGCGCCGCGGGGCATGGCCAGGCCGACCAGGAACCCGCCGAACACGGCGTGGACGCCGATCTTCTCGGTGGTCAGGCCCGCGCCGAGCACCGCCACCAGCAGGATGCAGAACTGACCGCCGGTCAGCATGCCGCTGCGTTCGACCTGCTCGCCCAGCCTGCCCAGCAGTCGCCGGCCCACGGTCAGGACAAAGACCGCGAAGGCCGCGGTGAGCAGCACGGTGCGCATGCTCTGGTCGAGAGCTCCGCCGTTGTGGAAGGCGAGGAGGAAGGCCAGCAGACACCAGGCGACCGCGTCATCGACCGCGGCGGCCAGAAGCGCCAGAACGCCGAGGGACGTCCGCTCCAGACCGTTGTCGAACAGCATGCGGGCGAGCATGGGGAAGGCGGTCACCGAGAGCGCCCCGCCGACGAACAGCGCGAACATCGTCGGGCTGACCCCTTCGAACGACAGGTTGTCGTAGAAGACCAGGCCAACCCCGAAGCCGGCGGCGATCGCGGGCAGGATGCTCGACACGGCCAGATACACGGCCGTGCCCTGATAGCCCTTGGGGGCCTTGTGATGATCCAGGCCGACGCCCACGAGGAACATGAACAGGGTCAGCCCGATCGTGCTGAGCACATAGAGGACCGGCTTCACGTCCGCGCTGAACAGCGACTCCTTGACGTCTGGTGCCACGCGCCCCAGCAAGGTGGGGCCAAGCAGGATGCCGGCGATCATCTCGCCGAGAACCCGGGGCTGGCCCATGATGACGAAGAGCTTTCCGACCAGGGCGGAGATCACCAGGATGACCAGGACGGCAGGCAGCACATCGAGGACCAGCTGCGCATTGGCGTCCGCGGTGGCCAGCTGTACGTTCTGCATGTCAGCCCCTAAGCCCGGGTGAGTACGAGAGCGGCGTTCTGTCCGCCGAATCCGAACGAGTTGCTCAGGGCCGCCTCCACCGTCTGCTCGCGTGCGGTGCCCTGGACGACGTCGAGATCGACAGCCGGGTCCATCTCTCGAAGACCGGCCGTGGGGGGCACGACCTGGTGCTTGAGGGTGAGGGCGGTGAGCGCGGCCTCCACGGCGCCGGCCGCGCCGAGGGAGTGACCGGTGACGCCCTTCGCCGCGGTGACCAGGGGGTGTCCGCCGATGACGCGCCGCACCATCCGCCCCTCGGCGAGGTCGTTGAGCGGCGTCGACGTGCCGTGTGCGTTGACGTGGTCGATCTCGATCGGGAACAACTCCGCGTCCCGCAGGGCGGCTTCCACCGCCCGCTGGGCACCCGCCCCCTCCGGGTCCGGCCGTGTCTCGTGTCCGGCGTCGGCCGAGGCACCGTACCCGCTGACGTACGCATGGACCTGGGCGCCCCGGGCCCGCGCGTGGTCGGGGCGTTCGAGCACCAGGATGGCGGCGGCCTCGGCGATGACGAATCCGTCCCGGTCCACGTCGAAGGGCCGGGATGCCCTGCCGGGGTCCTCTGTGTTGCGGGACAGCGCTCCCGCGCGGGCGAAGGCGGCGACGACGGAGTGCACGAGACTGGACTCGGCGCCCCCGGTGATGACGATGTCGCAGCTGTCGTGGCGCAGGAGATCGCGGGCGACTCCGAGGGCCGTGGTCCCGGAGGCGCAGGCAGTGCTGGTGACCAGGCTCGGTCCGCAGGCCTGGAGGTCGGTGGCCAGCTGGCCGGCGATCAGATTGGGCAGCGACATGGGGATCGTCAGCGGCGAGATCCGCTCGGGACCGAGTTCGCGCAGCCGGTCGTACTCTCGCTGCCAGGTGCCGATGCCGCCCAGTGCGGAGCCCAGCACGGTACCGACGCGGGCACCGTCCCACCGCGCCGGGTCGAGGCCGGCGTCGGCTACCGCCTCGCGGCCCGCGACCAGCGCCATCTGGGTGCAGCGGTCCAGCCGCCAGGCGGCACGCCGGCCGAGGACCGCGTCCCCGTCGAACGCCGATGCCTGGCAGGCCAGTTGGACCGGCATTCCGGCCAGTTCCGGTATCACCGCAGTCGTGGGACGGCCATGGACGACAGCCTCCCAGGTCCGCGCCGTGTCCGGGCCCGCCGCGGTGATCATGCCGATACCGGTGATGGCGGCGTGGAAGGGCTCCGTTCGGCGCCGCCGGCCCGGGCCGCTACGTGATGGCCCGGCAGTCACAGCTGCCCCTTCGACAGCTCGGGTGTGCGGCCCGTCGCTCATACCTGGCCCTGCGCGCCGGCGTGTTCGACGAGCTTGTCCTGGAGCAGGGTGACGACCTCGGCGATCTTCTGCTCGCCGTTGAAGTCGTCGTCGGCGATGGGGATCTCCAGCACGCTCTGGAGCACGTCGGAGAGTTCCACCAGCGCCAGGGAGTCGAGTCCGAGCTCTCCAAAGGTCATCTCCGGAGTGACTTCGGCGTCCTCGACACCGAATCGCGTGACGAGCTCGGAGCGCAGCTGGTCCTGGAGCTGCTCGGCGGAGGGGTGCACGGAGGCAGTCACGGTGTTCCCTTCGGTAGGTGTGACTAGGGGTGGTGGTTGTGCCGTTCGCGACGCGATCGCGTCAGTCGGGCTGCGGTGTGACGCTCGGCCAGGTGAGCGCGGCCGCGCCCCAGGTGGCTCCGCCGCCGTAGGCGGTCAGCAGGACCCGGTGGCCCGGCTTGAGCTGTCCGCCGGCCACGGCGTCGGCCATGGCCAGCGGGATGGATGCCGCGGCCGTGTTCCCGACGCGGTCGAGGTGGAGGGCGCAGCGCTCCATGGGCAGCGCCAGACGCTCGGCAACCGCCTGGAGGATCCGGCGGTTCGCCTGGTGCGCGACGAGACAGTCGACATCCTCGGGACGCCAGCCGGCCCGCTCTCGCACCTCCGCGGCAACGGCGGTCATACGGCCGACGGCGTGCCGGAAGACGGACCTCCCCTGCATCGTGAAGTACCGGCCTTCCTGTTCCGGATCGGCCGGATCGAGGGGCTCCTTGGAGCCGCCCGCCTGAACGGTGATCAGCTCCCTCAGGGAGCCATCACTCCCGAGGACCGAGGGCCCCAGGGCGCCGGGTTCGTCCGGGTCGCCGCGGCGCAGGACGACGGCGCCCGCCCCGTCCCCGAAGATGGGCCGGGTGCCGCGGTCGGCGGGTGCCAGGATCGTGGAGAACGCGTCCGCCCCGATGAGCAGGACACGTCGCGCGTTGCCGGCCGCGATGAAGCTGCTCGCGGCGGTCAGCCCGTACAGGAAGCCGCTGCACACCGCGGACAGGTCCCACGCCGGGGTGTCCACGAGGCCCAGCCGGTGCGCCACGGAGGGCGCGGTGGCGGGACACGGGTGGTCCGGCGTGCTCGTCGCGAGGATCACCAGATCGACAGGTTCACCTCCGGCGGATTTCAGCGCCCGGGCCCCCGCCTGAACGGCGAGATCTCCGGTGGAGATACCGGGTTCGACGACGCGGCGCTCGCGGATTCCGGTTCGGCTACCTATCCACTCGTCCGTGGTGTCCATGATTTTCGCGAGGTCATCGTTGGTCACCACCTTTTCCGGCAGATAGGCGCCGAGACCGCAGAGCACAGCACTCTTCTGCATGACTCATCACCTCCTTCGGCGGACGAAAGTAACACGGTCTCAAGAGTATTTCCACAGGCCCTCTGAATTCATTTCGAAGCCTTGAAAACGACTACCATTAACGCCGAGAAAGTGGCAATGACTGTCATGTCGAGTCGCATTCTCGCAGCTCAGAGACGTAAGGTGGACGAAATGCGGCCCGGTCAGCCAGAAATTCATTGCCGGTCCCCGCCCCGTCGTGCTTCACTGCGCCTCATTCCAAGAACCCACTTAATACGTGGCGATCGGACGGATCCGTCCTCAGTACTTCCGACAGGGAGGAATAGCCGTGCCGTCAGTGGTTCCTGTTCGCGGCGACGAGATGACAGAGGAATTCATCAGCTTCGCGCCACGCCTTTACCGTGAGCTCGGCGATGACCAATGGATTCCTCCACTGTCCTCGGACGTGCGCCGTTTCATGGACGCAACGGTCAACCCCTACTTCGCGGAGGCGGAGATCGAGCACTTCCTCGCGCTCGACTCGGACGGCAGGACCGTCGGCCGGATCTCCACCACGATCGACCCCGCCTACGTGGAGCGCTTCGGCAAGACCGGTTTCTTCGGCTGGTTCGAGTGCGTGGACGACCCGGACGTCGCCTCGGCCCTGCTGCGCACCGCCGAGACCTGGGTCGCCGAGCGCGGCATGGAACGGGTCGCCGGCCCCTACTCGTACTGTGCGACGCAGGAGTTCGGGCTACTGGTGGAGGGCTACGACAACCGGCCGGCCGTGTTCCAGCCGCACAACCCGCCCTACTACCGGCAGCTTTTGGAGGACGCGGGGTACGGACCCGACTTCCGCACCAACACCTTCAGCTGGCACGGCGAGCGTGACTCATCCCTGGTGGAGCCGCTCGTCCGGAGGGGCGAGGAGCTGCGCGACAAGCTCGGCCTGACCGTGCGCGACCTGGACCCGGAGCGTTGGGACAACGAGGTCGACCTCGTCCAGGAGCTGCTGGCGGCCGCCTTCGCCGAGAACCACGACATGGTCCCGATCAGCAAGCCCGTCCTGCGGTTCCAGTTGGACGAGCTGCGCGAGCTCATCGATCCGCGCCTGACCCGCATCGTGGAGCACGAGGGCCGCGCCGTCGCCTTCAGCATGCTCGCGGCCGACGGCAACGAGCTGCTGAAGGTGGCCGGCGGCACCGTCACCGACGAGTTCGCCGCCCGCTACGAGGAACTCAAGGCCGGCATCCGGGGCACCGTGGTGCTGATGATGGGCGCCCGCCCCGAGTACGAGGGCAAGGGCGTCGGCCGGGTCCTGGTCGGCGAGATCGCGAAGGTCGTCCTCGGCCGCGTCGGTTCCTACCGGGACATGCACACCACCTGGGTCCACGAGCACAACTGGCAGAGCCGGGCCTATCTCGCGCACACCAAGACCGGCGCGGCGCGCACCTACGCCGTCTACGGGAAGGACCTCTCGCTGTGACCCGCGTGCTGATCACCGGAGCGTCCGGCAGTCTCGGCTCCGCCTTTGCCCGTCACCTCATCGAATCCGGCGCGGACGTCGTCTGCATGCTCCGCCCGGGCGAAGGGCCGGGCGGACTGGAGCACCACCTGCACCGGTGCGAGATCCGCCGCGGCGACGTCACCGACCTCGCCTCGCTGGAAACGGCACTCCAGGGCATCGACGAGGTCTACCACTTCGCCGGCATCGCCATCACGCTGAACAAGCTGCACTCCCTCATGGAGCAGGTCAACGTCGAGGGCTGCGCGAACCTGGTCAAGGCCGCGACGACGGCCGGGGTACGCCGTATCGTGCACGCCTCCTCGATCTCCGCCATCGGCTATCCGCCACCGGGTGAGATCGCCGACGAGAACTTCGACATCTCCCGCTCCAGCTGCGTCAACAGTTACATGATCACCAAGCGCGCCGGTGAGCGGGAGTTGCTGCGCGGCTGGCGCACCGGCGGCCCGGAAGTGGTGATCGTCAACCTCAGCGCCTGCATCGCCCCGTACAGCGACCGCCGTTACGGCTGGGCGATGCTCATCGAGAGCGCCCGGCAGAACAAGCTCGTCGCCTATCCGCTGGGCGGCGCCGCCTTCACCTCGATCGACGACATGAACTTCGGCATGCGGGCCGCGATGGAGCGCGGCACGCCGGGATCCCGCTACATCGTCTCGTCGGTGAACCTCACCTACCGGGAGCTGTTCCACCAGATCGCGGAGGTCGTGGGCTGCGCGCCGCCGAAGCGGGCGGTGCCCGACACCTTGGTGCGGGCAGCCGGCCGGGTCGGCGCGGTCGTGGCCGCGATGCGCAAGGACCCGCTGCGATCGCCGTTCCTCGTTCCCGAGAACGCGGCGCTGTCGGTCAACAGGCTCTTCTACAACACCTGCCGGGCCCAGCGGGAGCTGGGGTTCCGCCCCACCTCGCTGCACGACTCCGTCGCCTCGGTCGACAACTGGCTGACCGAGCTGGAGGTCGACGGACTGATAAGCGCCCTGGGGTCCGAAGGGAGGCGGGGCAGTGCCCTCCGCAGCGTCGCAGACCACGACTGAGCACCTCACCCTCGGCCACGCCCTGGCCTCGCACGCGGAGCAGCTGTCCTCCACCACGGCACTCGTGTACGACCGCCCCGACGGGACACAGGACCGGCGCACCTACGCCGAGTTGTACGCGCAGGCCGCGGCTGTCGGCGCGGTCCTGCACGAGCTGCCGTCCCGCACACACGACCGCCCGTTCGTGCTGATCGCGCTGCCCAACGGCGTGGACTACGTGGCGTCCTTCTTCGGATGCCTGCTGGCCGACACCGTGGCGGTCACCTTCCACCCGCCGCTGATGTCGACCATGCGGGCCGGCAGGGCGTGGGACCACCGGCTGGAACAGATCCTGCGCGACTGCGAGCCCTCGGCCGTCATCACCGCACCGGAACTGCACTCCCGCGTCCGAGCCGTCGCCGACGCCGCTCGGTCGGCCCCCTTGGTGATCGCACCGGATGAGATCCCCTGGGACGCCGACGGCGAGGCGGGCCCGGTGCGGACCCGGCCGCGGCAACTGGCGCTGCTCCAGTACACCTCGGGCTCCACGTCGAGCCCCAAGGGCGCGATGGTGTCCAACGCCAACCTCGCCCACAACATCGCCCACATCCGGCGCAACCTGGGGACCGGGCCCGGTCAGTCGGCGGCGGGCTGGCTGCCGCTGTTCCACGACATGGGTCTGATCGGCATGGTCTGCCATCCGCTGACGGCCGGCATGAGCCTGCACATGTCGACGCCCACCGGCTTCCTGCGCAACCCGCTGGGTTGGCTGAGGACGCTGAGTGAGACCCGGTCCAGCTTCACCATCGCCCCCGACTTCGGCTATGCGACCGCCGTGCAGAAGGTCCCCGAGGAGCACCGTGAGGGCCTCGACCTGTCCGGGCTCCGGCATGCGCTCAACGGCGCGGAGCCGGTGCGCCGCAGGACGGTCACGGCGTTCGCCGAGGCCTACGGGCCGTACGGCTTCGATCCGCACGCGTTGATGCCGGTCTACGGTCTGGCCGAGGCAACGTTGGTCGTCACCTGTCTGGACCGGCAGGCCGCGCCGGCACTCGGCGAGGTGGACAGGACGACCCTGGGCCGGGCCTACCGGGAGGCTCAGGACGCACGGCCCGAGACCCTGCGCACGGAGCTCGTCGGATGCGGATCCAGCATCGCCCCGGACATCGAGGTGGCCGTGGTCGACCCGGAGACCTCCCGTCGTCGCCCGGACGGCGAGGTCGGCGAGATCTGGATCAGTGGGCCCAGTGTCGCCGGCGGCTACTGGGGACACGAGAAGGCCACCCGGGAGACCTTCCGGGCGACGGTGGACGAGCCCGCGCTCCAGGGACGCAGCTTCCTGCGCACCGGGGACCTCGGGGTCTGGCACGAGGGCCAGCTCTGCATCGCCGGCCGCATCAAGGACGTGATCATCCACCGCGGCACCAACCACCATCCGCAGGACCTCGAGGCCACGGCCGAGGGCTGCCACGAACTGGTGGCGCGGGCCGTGGCCTTCGCGACCCGCGAGAGGGAGGACCAGGACGAGCAGGTCGTGCTCGCCTGCGAACTGCTCACCTACGGCCCCCGGGCGGACCACGCCGAAGTCCTGGCGGCGGTTCGCGGGGCCGTCCTCGAAGAGCACGGAATCGCGCCCGCCGCGGTCGCGGTGGTCCGGTCCGGGGCGGTGCCGCGCACGACCAGCGGGAAGCTCCGGCGTGCCGAGGCCGCACAACGCTGGAGCGCAGATCAGTTCAAGCCGGTGGCCCTCTGGCACCGGGGAGAGACGAGCAAGGGGGGACCGCGGTGACCGCCGAGGCCAACATGACTCAGCGCGACATCTCGGCCGTGGTGCAGGCGTCGATCGCCGGCGAACTGGGCCTCGCCGCGGAGGAACGAGTGGACCGCCAGACCACGTTCGTGGATCTCGGTCTGGACTCCGCCGCCCTGATCGGACTCGCGGGCACGGTCACCGAGGAGCTGGGAATCGAGGTGCCCACCGAGTGGCTCTTCGACCATCCCACCGTCAACAGCCTGGCGGCGTTCCTGGCCGACACCCTCGCGACGCCGGAGCCCGCCCGTGGTTGAGGACGGCAAGGACGGCGCGGTCGCCGTCGTGGGACTCGGCTGCCGGGTCCCCGGCGCCGACACCGTCGACGCACTGTGGCGGCTGCTGGACGAGCGGCGGGACGAGATCACCCCGGTGCCCGGCCACCGGGAGCCCATGTACACCGAGGTGACCACAGCCGGCTCACGGGCCACGGGCGCCCAATGGGGTGGATTCCTGGCGGAGTTGGAGAGCTGGGATCCAGGGTTCTTCGGCATATCGCCCAGCGAGGCGGCCCGGATCGATCCCCAGCAGGCGCTGGCCCTGGAGGTCGCCTGGCGAGCCCTGGAATCCGCGGGAGTCGTACAGGAAGATCTGCTCGGCAGCCGTACCGGCGTCTTCTTCGGACAGGCCACGCACGATCACGCGATGCTCCTGAGCGGGCAGTCCACGCACGAGATGCAGGGCCCGTACACCAACCCGGGCCTCTCCCACGCCATCACCGCCAACCGCCTCTCCTATCTCTGGGACCTGCGCGGTCCCTCGATGACCGTCGACACCGCTTGCTCGTCCTCCCTCGTCGCCGTGCACCTCGCCGTCCAGAGCCTTCGGTCGGGTGAGTGCGACCTCGCGATCGCGGGTGGCGTGAACGCGCTGCTGTCTCCCGTCCCGCAGCTGGGCGCGGCCGGCCTGACCGCGCTGGCCGCCGACGGCCGCTGCCGAACCTTCGACGCCTCAGGTCAGGGTTACGTCCGTTCCGAGGGCGGTGGCGCGGTCGTGCTGCGCCGTCTGGAGGACGCGCTGGCCTCGGGCGAGCACATCCACGTCGTGATCAAGGGGTCCGGCGTCAACCAGGACGGACGGACCAACGGGCTCACCGCCCCCAGCGGCCGTGCGCAGACCGAGCTGATCGTGCAGTCGCTGCGGCAGGCGGGAGTGAGGTCCGCCAAGAGCCTCGGGTACGTCGAACTGCACGGCACCGGCACCCCGCTCGGCGACCCCATCGAGGGCCGGGCGCTGGGCGCCGCCCTGGACCGGGCGGTGGGCAAGGACAGGCCGCCGCTGCCCGTGGGATCGATCAAGGCGAACATCGGCCACCTGGAGGCAGCGGCAGGCGTACTTGGCCTGATCAAGGCCGCACTGGTGCTCCGGCACGGCGTTGTGCCCGGCAATCCCCATCTGCGCGAGGTCAACCCGCGCATCGATCTGGACGGCTTCGGCCTCGCGATGTCGGACGGCCACATCCCCCTGCCGGCCGACGCCTCCGCGGTCGCCGTGAGCTCCTTCGGTTTCGGAGGCACCAACGCCTCCGTCGTACTCGCCCGCGCGCCGCACCAGCAATCCCCCGTGCAGGTCGGCGCGCGGGCGAACTCCGGGCCCGTCGTTCTCCCACTGTCGGCCCGGAGCGCCCAGTCGCTGGCAGCGACAGCCAGCGACTGGGCGGACTGGTTGGGCTCCATCGAGGACTGGGAGGACGTACGGCAGGCGGCGCGGGCGGCGTCCGCACACCGCACTGCCTTCGAGTGGCGTGCCGGGGTGGTCGCGGCCGGCCGGCAGGAGCTGCTGGACCAGCTGGCGTCGATCGGGGACGGCACCCGCGACGCCCCGCACACCCGGACGGGCGCGTCCCCGTCCTTGGGATTCGTGTACTCGGGGCACGGTTCGCAGTGGGACGGCATGGGCCGCGAACTGCTGGGCGCCTGCCCGCCCTTCGCCGAGCGGGTGCGAGAGGTCGACGCCGTACTGGCGCCGATGCTGGGCTGGAGCCCGCTCGCGGCGCTGGAGGGGACCGAGTCGGCGGACCTCGACGACATCCGCGTGGCACAGCCGCTGATCTTCACGGTGCAGCTCGCTCTCACCGCACAACTGGCCGGCCTGGGGATCCAGCCCGATGCCGTGACCGGTCACAGCATGGGTGAGCTGAGTGCGGCCGTCGTCGCGGGCAGGCTCGAACTGGCCACCGCCTGCCGGGTACTGCGTGCCCGCAACGACGCCGTCGATGCGGCTCGCGGCACCGGCGGTATGGCCGTGGTGGAGGCCGGCGCGCACGAAGCGGCCGAGATTCTGGCTCAGTTGGGCAGTCCCGTCACCGTCGCCGCCGACAACAGTCCCCGCTCCTGTGTGCTCTCCGGGCACGACGGCGCGCTGACGGCGGCCCTCGCGGAGTTCGAGCGCCGGGGCCGCGACACCCGCCGGGTCAAGGTCGACTACCCCTCCCACGGCCCTCTCATGGAGGGGCCGGCCGAACAGCTCGGCCGGGTGCTGGGCAGCGTGGACGCACCTGAGCCCGGCTCGGGCCCGGCGTTCTACTCCTCGGTGCACGGCCGGTCGTACGAGGAACCCCTGGACGCGCGGTACTGGCAGGACAACCTCACCCACCCGGTCCGTGCCCGTGGAGCGGTCACGGCCATGGCGGACGACGGTGTCACCCACGTCCTGGAGATCAGTCCGCACCCGGTCTTGCTCGTCGCGCTGCGGGAGTCCCTAGAGGCCCAGGGCGAGGGTGCCGTGGCGCTCGCCACGGGTCATCGCGACCAGCGCGGTGACCTCGGGCTGCGCGAGGTGGAGGCGGCCCTGTTCGAGCGGGGCCTGCATCCGAGGGTGGCCGCCGACGCGGTGACCCACGCCTGGGCCCCGCGTCTACCGGTCCACCCCTTCCGGCGCACCCACGTCTACCGGGCGCCGGCGGCCGGGCAGGCCGACGGCACGAAGGGCGCCGGTCCCGGCATCCTCACGGAGGCGTCCTTCCAGCCCGGGACGTACCTGGCGGGCCTCAGCCTGCCCGAGACGCGCGAGAACCACCTGATGGCGGGCGAGCCCGCGGTGTCCGTCGCGGAGTTCGTGGCGGCGGCACTCTGGTCGGCGCGGGAAGCCGGCGTCGAGGACGCCGCGTTCGTCCAGGACCTGGAGATGCACCGGCCGCTGCCCGCCGAACCGAGCGTGCCGCGGCAGTTGGTGGTGCACCTGGGAGGGAACGGTTCGCGGCGGCCCGCCCGCTCCGCCGCGGTGCGGTTCCTCTTCCGGCGCGCCGGCCGTTGGACGACGGCGGCGTCGTGCACGGTCGGCGCCCGGCCGCCGGCACCCCTGCCGGACGTCACCGCGACCGTCAGGTGCGAGGTGAACGTGCCCGCTCCGCCGCCGACCGCGTCGCCCGCGTCCCTGGCCAGTGTGCTGGACCGGGCGTTGCCCGCCGTGGCGCGGGCGCTGCTGGCCGAACGAACGGATATCGACCCGGAGTTGGTCGCGGTCTCCCGCGTCGGGGCGGTGCACGCTTCGGCGGCATTGTGGACGGCGGACGGCGCCGTCGCGGAAGGACAGCTGCGGGAGTGCGACGGGGAGGTGCTCATGGATCTGGCGTTCGTCTCCACGGCGGGCAACCTGCTCGCGCAGGTGCAGCACATGGCGTTGGCACAGCTGTCGCAGCGCGGCGGCACCGACGATCCGGAGGAGACGGCCGACATCGGCTCCGGAGGTCGTGCCCGCTCCGGCGGTGAGCTGCGGCAGACGCTGCTGTCGCTGCCCTCCGACACCGAGCGGCGGCAGGCACTGGGCAGTTGGCTGCACACGACGCTCGACAGCGTCCTGCCGAACGGACTGCGCGAGGGTGCCACGGACGACCTGTCCTTCGCCGAGATGGGGCTCGAGTCGCTGATGGGCGTGGAGCTGCGCAACCGGCTGGAGAAGGAGCTGGACATCCGGCTCTCGGCCACCTTGGTCTGGGCGCACCCCACCATCCGCCAGCTCGCCGACGCCCTGCTCGGGCGGATCGTCCAGGAGACGGAGCAGGCACAGCAGGTGGCGCCCGGCGCCGCCCAGGACGCGATGACGCGCCCGGGGACCGCCGGTTCCGACGCCCTGAGCCAGTTGCTGGCAGAACTCGACGGCCGGCCACGGGGGAAGGCATGAACACCGACACCACGACCGACCAGGCACTGCTGCGCGCTGCTGAGACCATCCGGTCGCTTCGCTCACGTGTCTCGGAGCTGGAAGCACGGTCACGCACAGAGCCGATCGCCGTCGTCTCCTCGGGCTGCCGCCTGCCCGGCGGGGTCGAAACGCCCGAAGAGTACTGGCAGTTGCTGGCAGAGGGCCGCGACGCGGTACGGCCGTTGCGCGGTGAGCGCTGGGCCGGCATCGACTTCACCGGGCTGGACGACCCGGGTTACGCCCGGCTCACTCAGTACGCCGGACAGATCGACGACGTCGACGGATTCGACGCCGCCTTCTTCGGGATCGGTGACGTCGAGGCGGAGTTGCTGGACCCGCAGCAGCGCGTCCTCCTGGAGATCGCGTGGGAGGCCGTCGAGCGGGCCGGCTGGCCGGCCCGGGAACTGAGCGGGTCCGTCACCGGGGTGTTCGTCGGTGTCGGCCACCAGGACTACATGCTGGCCTCCCTGGCCGCACGGGACGACATCGGCAGCAGGCTGTCCACCGGCAGCGGGGCACGCAGTCTGATCGCCAACCGGCTCAGCTACGAGTTCGGATTCCGCGGCCCCAGCATGGCGGTGGACACGGCCTGTTCCTCCTCACTCGTCGCCGTCCATCTCGCCTGTCAGGCCCTGCGGAACGGCGCGTGCGACCGGGCGCTGGCCGGTGGCGTCAACCTCATCCTGTCCCCGCTGTCCACCACGATGACGGGCCGCGCGCTGCCGCTGGCCCCGGACGGACGCACCAAGGCCCTGGCCGCGGACGCCGACGGCATGGTGCGCGGCGAGGGCGCCGGCCTGGTGGTCCTGCGGCGGCTGTCGGACGCGCTGGCGGACGGCGACCCGGTCGAGGGCGTGATCCTCGCCGACGCGACCAACCAGGACGGCCGCACCAACGGCCTCACCGCGCCCTCGCCGATCGCACAGGAGCACCTGATGCGCCAGGTGCTGGACGCCTCGGGGCTCGACGCGGGCGACATCACGATGGTCGAGATGCACGGCACCGGGACACCGCTCGGCGACCCCATCGAGTACGAGGCCGTGCGCGCGGTCTACGGCGGCCGGGGCGCACAGGACCCCACCTGCTGGCTCGGCTCGGTCAAGGCGAACCTGGGTCATCTGGAGTCCGCCGCCGGAGTCGCCTCGCTGATCAAGGCCCTCGGCGTGCTGCGCCACGGCCGGCTGCCGGAACAGATCAATCTCAAGGAGGTCAACCCCTTCATCGAGCTGGAGGGCGAGCGCTTCGACATCCCCCGCCGCCTGGAGACATGGCAGCCGTCCGAGCAGCGGTATGCCGCCGTCAGCTCCTTCGGCTTCGGCGGCACCAACGCGCATCTCATCGTCGCCCATCCCGACGCCGTCCCGGCCGTCCGCAACCACCAGCGGGACACGGCGGGACCCCTCCGTGCCCACACCGGGGACGAGCCCGTGCTGCTGCCGGTCTCGGCACGATCCGGCCCGGCACTGGCGGACGCGCTGCGCCGGTTCGCCTCCCATGTGCGGGACCTGGACGGCTCGCAGGTGCGCGCCGTGATGGCCGCCGCGGCGCGCAGACGCCAGCCGCATCCCTGGCGTGCCGCCGTGACCGCGGCGAGCCCCGACGCCCTGGCCGGGGCCCTGCAGCGCGCGGCGGACAGTCACGGCGGCCTGGCTTCCGGGACGCCCTCGACACCGCAGCGGCTCGGCTTCGTCTACTCGGGCCAGGCCGGCCAGTGGGCCGGAATGGGTGTGGCCCTGGCC
This sequence comes from Streptomyces sp. NPDC107528, assembly GCF_055639295.1. Taxonomy (NCBI): domain Bacteria; kingdom Bacillati; phylum Actinomycetota; class Actinomycetes; order Kitasatosporales; family Streptomycetaceae; genus Streptomyces; species Streptomyces sp. NPDC107528. Next base: position 1,046,862 of record NZ_JBVKAV010000001.1, on the reverse strand, counting down.
GAGCGGGACGCGCTCGTCCGGGACGAACTGCTCGCCTGGGACCGGAGGATCGGCGAGGCGGGCGGGCCTCCGCTGCTGAAAACGCTCTCGAGTCCCGCGTGCGAGGAGGCGCTGCGGGACACCCGGTTCGCGCAACTCGCGATCGCCGCCCTCCAGGCGGCGCTCACGGCAAGGCTCAACGCCTGGGGCCTGACGGCGGACGCGGTCTGCGGACACAGCGTGGGAGAGGTGTCGGCCGCGCTCGCGTGCGGCGCGCTGACCCGCGAACAGGCCGTGGAAGTGATCATGGCCCGCAGCGAGGCGCTGCATGTGCACGCCTCCGGCGGAGCGATGTACGCGGTGCGGGCGTCGGCCGACCAGGTCGCCGATGCGCTGGCCCGTGCCCGCCGGCACCCCGACGGGCCGGGCAGCGAGGTGGGCGTCGCGGCGCTGAACGGCCCGGAGGGCACCGTGATCGCGGGGCCGACACCGCAGTTGGAGGCGCTGTTGCCGCATCTGTCCGACTGGCGCCTGACCCGCCTGGACACGGACTACGCCTTCCACAGTCCGGCGCTCGGCCCCGTCTCGGAACGTCTGCACAAGGAGCTGCGGACCCTGCGGCCCACCGCCGGCCAGGTGCCGCTGTACTCGACGGTGACGGGTGCAGCGCACGCGGGCGGCGATCTGACAGCGTCTCACTGGGCCGCCAACGCCGCTCTCCCGGTCCGCTTCAGCGACGCCGTGGAGGCGATGATCGACGACGGCGTCACCTGCTTCGTGGAGATCGGCCCCCACCCCGCGCTCCTCCCCCACATACAGCACCTGGCCGAGGCCAGGTCCGGGGACGGACGCATCCACACGGTGGCCACCCTGCGCCGCCGCCAGGACGAACTGCCCGGACTGCACGCGGCGGTGGGACAGCTGTGGTCCGCGGGCAGCGAAGTGGACTGGTCCGCCGTCTTCCCCGGCCCGTGCCCGATGGTGCCGCTGCCCACCTATCCCTGGCAGCACCGCTCGCACTGGGTCTCCGGCTCCGCACCTGACAGCACGTCGGGCACCGGGAAGGACGATCCGATGAATGCGGCGGCGCCCGCTCTGGACGTGGACTCGGTCCTGGAGCGGCTCATAACTCACCTCGCCGACATCATGCGCGCCGACCCCGCCGTGCTGCTCCCCGACCGGTCCGCACGGGACCTGGACGTCGACTCGGTGTCCTTCGTGGAGCTGAAGAACCGCCTGGAGAGCGACCTGGGGGCGGCGATCCCGATCACGGTGCTCACCGAGGGCGCGACGCTGCGGGAGGTCGCCCACACCCTCGCGACGGCCGGCGCGACACGTGGCCCCACCTCGGCCGAGGCCCGGCACGCCCTGGACCACCTCGACGAACTGTCCGAGGAAGAACTCGACCGTCTGATGACGGCGCTCGACTCCGAAGAGGGACGATAACTGTGGCTTCCACCCCACCCACCAGCACCGCCGAAGAAAAACGTGCCGCGCTGCGGGCCCGGCTGAGCGGTGTCGCCGCCCGGGACGAGACCGCCGAGCGCTACCGCCGTCACGCCAACCCCTACATCGCCCGCATGCTCGACGGTCTCGGTATCGACGTGCACTACGTACGGGGCGAGGGCACCAGGCTCTACGACGGCGCGGGCAACGAGTACCTCGACTTCGCGGGCGCCTACGGAGCCCTGCCCTTCGGGCACAACCCGCCGCAGATGTGGAAGGCGATATCCGCCGTACAGGAGTCGGGCGAACCCAGCATCACCCTCCCATCCGTCCTCGGAGCGTCCGCCCTGCTCGCGGAGCGGCTGGCCACTGTCGCGCCCGGCCACCTCGACCAGGTGTGGCAGTGCAACAGCGGTGCCGAGGCGGTGGAGGCGGCCCTGAAGCTGGCCCGGGCCGCCACCGGCCGCCGGCTGGTGGTCTCGACGCGCGACTCCTTCCACGGCAAGACCCTCGGCGCCCTGTCCGCCACGGGACGGCCCCGCTACCAGACACCCTTCGGCGCGCCCTCGGCAGGCTTCCACCACATCCCCTTCGGGGACCCGCGGGCTCTTGAGCAGATCTTCGACGAACACCCCGACGACATCGCCGCGTTCATCGTCGAGCCCGTGCAGGGCGAAGGGGGCATCGTGCCGGCCCCGCCGGGCTACCTCGCGACCGCGCGTGAGCTGTGCACCCGCTACGGCGCCAAGCTGATCGTCGACGAGGTCCAGACCGGACTCGGCCGCACCGGGCGCATGTTCGCGTGCGAGCACCACGGCGTGGTCCCCGACATCATGCCGCTGGCCAAGGCGCTGGGCGGGGGCATGGTGCCGATCGGGGCCGTGGTGTTCGGACAGGACAGCCTCACCGAGGACTTCGGGCTGCGGCACACCTCGACCTTCGGCGGCAACGCCTTCTGCTCCCGGGTGGGCGTGGGCGCGGTCGATCTGCTCACCGCCGACGACCATGCCCTCGTACGGCAGGTGGCCCAGCGGGGCGAGTATCTGCTGGCCGGACTCCGTGAGATCGCCGCCCGGCATCCGGAGCTGGTCGCGGACGTGCGCGGCCAGGGACTGCTGCTCGGTGTGCAGCTCTCCGACGACCCGGACCTCCATGCGCGGCAAGGTCTGTTCCGCTCACTGGCCGACCAGGAGGGGCTGGCCGGGTTCCTGTGCGGCTATCTCCTGCGCAACGAGGGCATCCGTCTGGCGCCCGCGTACTTCGCCAACAGTGTGCTGCGGGTCGAACCGCCGCTGAACGTCACCGAGGCGGACTGCGACACCCTGCTGGGCGCGCTGGACCGGGGTCTGGAGGTGATCGAACGGGGCGACAGCGCACGCTTCTTCGCCCACCTTCTGCCGGCCTCGGAGCGGCCCGCCCCTCGCGAGGATGACGGCCAGGTGTCCGGTGTGACGCGGGCCGAGCGGCTGCGCCCTCGCGGCGGCGAGCCGCGTTGGGCGTTCATCGCCCACCCCACGGACCTGGCGAGCTACGAGAGTTACGACAGCCGCCTCCAGCTGCCCGGCGAGCAGGTACGGGTGCTGTTCGACCGGATGAACCAGTGCCGCAACGTCGACACAGCGGCCGCCATGCTGGTCGGCCGGTGCCGGGTGGAGACGGACACCGGCGAGAGCTCCTACGGGGAGATATTCGCGCTGCCCTACGGGGCGCAGCGGCTGCTGGACATGCCGAGCGCGAAGTCCGCGGCGCTGGTGCAGGAGGCCGTCGACGACGCGGTCGCGCGAGGTGCCCAGCTGGTGGGGCTCGGCGCCTACACGTCGGTGATCACCGCGAACGCGACGGCCTTGCGGGACGTGCCGGTTCCGGTGACCACGGGCAACGCCTACACCGTGGCGGCCGCGGTGGACGGACTGGAGGAGGCGGCACGGCGACAGGACATCGAGCTGGGCGAGGCGTGCTGTGTGGTGCTGGGCGGTGCAGGCGCGATCGGTCTGGCGTCCAGCCTGCTGCTGGCGGAGAAGGTCGGCCGGCTGGTCCTGGTGGGAAACCCCGCCAACCGGGCACGCAGTGAGCGCCGGCTGGCCGCCGCCCTGGAGTCCGTGGTCGGGCATCTGATGCAGGCCGACGACGTACCGCAGGCGGGCTCGCTGGCCCGGGCGGTGCTCAGGCGGACCGCGTCCGGCGCGAGCGCGCAGGACATCACGGCCGAACTCGTCGAGCAGGGGCTGCTGACCACCTCGGTGGACGCCGAGGCGGTCCTGCCGGCCGGCGATCTGGTCCTGGCCGCCACGTCGACACCGGACCAGCTGATCCAGCCGGAGCTGGTGAAGCGCGACGCCGCGGTGTGCGACGTGTCGCAGCCGCCGAACGTCGGCCCGCAGCTCAAGGCAGCCCGGCCCGATCTGCGTGTGGTCGCGGGCGGTCTCGTCCGGATGCCGGGCGGCCGGGATCTCGGGATCGACTTCGGCGTCCCCAGCGGGGTCACCTACGCCTGCACCGCAGAGACGATGATCATCGCCCACCGTCTTCACGACCCCGTCGTCAGTCACGGCGACAAGCTCTCCGTCGATCTGGTGCGCATGCTCCGCGACGAGGCCCGGAAGCTGGGCTACCGGCTGTACCTGCCGACGGAGACCGATCAGGAGCGGCAGGGAGGCCTTACCTCATGAATGACGCACTCGACGACGCCGGCCGGACGCCGACGGCGACCGCGACCGCGACCGCGACCGCGCCACGGTCGTCCTTCCGTCCCGACCCTTCGGTGCTCGCCTACTACCCCGACCTCGAAAGCGTCCCCGACGCCCGCTGGCAGCAGGTCCACCGCTCCACGTTTCTCCCCGGCGCCGATCCGGCCCAGGTGTGGAACGGCGCCACCGAGGTCGTGGGCATCAACGAGGAACTCTCCCCCGTGATGCGCATGACGCTGCCCAGGGAGATGCGGGGAATCGGCACCCCGTCGCTGGCGCGGGTGCCGCTCGGGCAGCCGCTGGGCCGCTCCTGGATCCTGCTGGGCCGGCTGCTGCCGTACGACTACGACGACGTCGTCATCGCCGAGCGGGAGGAGGGGCGGCGCTTCCTGGAGGTGTCGCGGATGTCGTCGGCCCATGCCTGGATCCATGAGCGGATCATCGAGGGCGAGCACGGCGGGACGATCCTCAGCGACCGCCTGACCTACGTGCTCAAGCCACACCTCCGGCCGCTGACCCCGGTCTACCGCCAGACCGTCCGGCAGCTCTTCGCCCATCGCCATCGTCGTGTGGCGCGACGCTTCGCCCGCCTGGCCCCCCGAACCGCGGACTGAGGAGATTCGGTGCCCAACTCTGACAAGACGACCGCCCGGACCACGCACGGCGCCAGGTCCCGCGTCCGCGCCGTAGCACCGGCCGGCGAGCAGGACGAAAAGGTCGTGAACGACGATGTGCGCGCCGATGTCTGTGTGGTCGGCCACGGGATCGTAGGTCTGATCACCGCCATCGCACTGGCCAAGCGCGGCATGTCGGTGGTCTGCATCGACCAGCCGACGGAGAAGCAGCAGGCCAGCTACAAGGTCGGCGAGTCCCTCCTGGTGTTCTCCAACGCCTTCCTGCGCGGCCTCGGCGAGCTCGACGAGACGCTGGAGGAGTCCTTCGGCAAGAAGGGTTTCTGGATGGTTCACGGGCTTGAGGGCCGTACCGACTTCGACGAGTCCGTCTCGGAATGGGGCTTCCAGAGCACGCTGCCGCCGCACTGGATCGAGAAAATCGAGAACCCCCTGTTCCACCGCACCATGTTCAACGACGCCCAGATCGTCCGTCCCGAGGTCGAGGCCGTGCTGCGCGACCGCGCCCGCGCCACACCGGGGCTGACCTTCCTGGACTGCGGTCTGATCCGGGACGTCGTCCTTGGCGACGAGGACAACGACCATACGCTGCACTGGAGTTCCCGCGACAAGGACCGCAGCGGGAAGATCTCCGCCCGCTGGATCGCCGACTGCACCGGCCGCACCCGTCTGCTGTCCCGTCGCTTCGGCCACGACATCCCCCTCGACGACGGGTTCTCCACAACGGCGGCCTGGGCCCAGTTCTCCAACTGCACCCAGGATCTGTTCGACGAGCGCTGGAAGTTCGCGTTCCCCGACGGCGAGACGACCGACCGGGAACGCACCACCGTGCACCTGTGGGGCGACGGGTACTGGATCTGGCTGATCCGGCTGAAGGACGACCGCATCAGCGTCGGCATCACCTACAGCCAGCAGCGCCCGCCGGAGGAAGGCAACGCCCGCGAGGTGTTCTGGAAGGTCCTGCGCCGGTATCCGCTGCTGGACTGGCTCAAGGAGGAGAACGTTCTGGAGTTCAGCGCCTACCGCGACGTCCAGCGCATGACCAACACCTTTATCTCTCCCAAGCGTTACGCCATGGTCGGCGACGCCTCCAGCATGATCGACGCTTTCTACAGCCAGGGCATCAGCCTGTCCATGGTCACCGCCTGGCATCTGGCGAACATCGCGCAGCGCGATGTGCAGCAGGGCCGGCTCGACATGGACTACCTCGACCACGTCAACCGGGCCGCCACCGCGGACTGGCGCATCATCCGCTCGATGGTGCGCTCGAAGTACGGGCCCGCCATCGCCGACAGCCGCTTCTTCATCCTGGACCACCTCCTGGACTACATGGTCTTCGGGGCGGCGCTGCTGGGCCGGTACCGCGTCTCACGCTGGCTGACCGAGACGGGCGGCCGCACCGACGAGGAGAGTGTGGAGCACGCGCGTCTTCGGGCGGGACTGGAACGACGGCTGTTCCTGTCCCAGTCCGCTCCCTGGCACAGGCTGGACCCGCACCGGGTCGCCGGGCTGGTGGAGAAGTGGCACCAGGGCCTGGAGCGCCGGGCGCTGTGGCGGCTGGACAACGGCGAGAAGCTGCCTCCGACCAAGGCGGGAATGCGCGCGCACGCGGCCCTTCCGGGAATCTGGCGGCTGCCCTACGTGCATCGGTTGGAACGGGCCGACCTGACCCTGCCGGCCATCAAGGAGCCCGAGTTCATGCAGGTGACCGGTACCGAGTACCGGCCGGTCATCCCGGCCGGCTCCGGCCCGATGCTCGTCGCCATGACGTCGCTGGGAACGCTGCTGGACATCGCCGACACGAGGGTGCGCAAGGTGCGTCGGGCGCTGCGGCGACGCCGCCGGGGAGGCGCCTGATGACGACCGGGGAGCAGACACGGAAGACGGCGATTCCATGGGAGCCTCACCTGGTCACCGCGATGGAGCGGTTCTCCGTGAAGGAGGCGCACGACCTGCTGCGCGGACTGTTCCGCCCGCGGATGGCGGTCTACTGGAGTGACTTCACCCTCAGCGTCCTGCTCGCGGGGACGGCATTCTGGGCGGTGGAGCCGCTGGGTGGCTTCACCATCCTAGGTGTGGCGGCGTTCCTGGTCTCGGTCCTGGCGACGTACCGCTGCTTCGCCTTCATTCACGAGATTGCGCACTTCCGGGCCAAGAAGAGTTTCGGGCCGTTCCGCATCTGGTGGAACGCCGTGTTCGGCATCCCCATGATGGTGCCGGTCTTCATGTACGAGTGCCATGGCGAGCACCACAACCGCAAGTTGTACGGCACCGCGCAGGACGCCGAGTACCTGCCGCTCGCGCGGATGGCGCCCTCGAACATCGTGGGGTTGCTGATCACGCCGCTCTTCCTGCCGTTCTTCGGCCCCTACCGGTTCGCCGTGCTCACGCCACTGTCGTGGTTCGTGCCCAGCATCCGGGAGTACCTGTACCGCAATGTCTCGGCTCTGAAGATCGACTTCGAGTACCGGGGTCGGCAGCCCACCGCCGAGGAGAAGTGGCTGTGGCGCGGCCAGGAACTGCTCTGCCTGGCGTGGATCGCAACGGCCGCGACCCTGCTGACGCTGGGTGTGGTGCCACTGGAGCGACTGGCGCAGTGGTACGCACTGTTCGTCGCCATCGCGTTCATCAACTCTCTGCGGTTGCTGGCCGCACACCGCTATCTCGGTGACGAGGACGAGATGAGCATCGTGGAGCAGATGATGGACACCGTGAACCACCCGCGGGCCCGGCTACTGGGTGAGCTGTGGGCGCCGGTGGGGCTGAGGCTGCACGCCCTGCACCACTTGATGCCGGGGTTGCCCTACCACAGCTTTCCCCGCGCACACGCACGCCTGGTGGCCGGCCTTCCGCAGGATTCCGCCTACCGGCTGACCGAGAGCTCCGGCCTGGCGTTCTCCCTGCGCCGTCTGTGGCGGGAGTCCCGCGCGCACAAGAAGGCGGGGACGCTGCTGGAGCGCTCCCCGTTGAAGGAGGCCTCGGTATGACCACCGTAGCCCCGTCGCAGGGCCCGTCATCGCCCCTTACTCGGCGGCTGCCCATGGCGCCCGGTGGTGGGCTGCTCGGACACGCCACGGCTCTCCGGGCCGACACCATCGCGACCCTGCACCGGCTCGCCTCAGCGTCGGACGGCGTGATGGCCTTCCGGATCGGCGGCAGTCTCGCTGCCACGGTCTCGACGCCGGCCGCGGCCCGAGACGTACTGATCGAGAACGCGGAGGATTTCGGCCGGGGCAAGCGGCAGACGCGCGCGCTCACCCCGCTGATGGGCAACGGGCTGCTCACCAGTGAGGGCGAACTCCACAAGAAGCAGCGGCGGTTAATGCTGCCTCACTTCTCACCCCGCCGCATACCCCGTCACGCGGAGGCCGTCGTCTCGACGGCAGAGAGCCTGGCCGAGCGCTGGCGCAACGGGGTCGACGTCGACCTGGTCGCGGAGATGAACACGCTGACGATGGACATCGTCAGCCGGCTCCTCTTCACAGCCTCCAGCCGGGACAACGGGGCCCTGGCAGAGGCCATAACCGAGGCCTTCGAGTGGGAGATGCACGCCATCACCAGTCCGGCGGCGCTCCCCCTGTGGGTGCCCGTGCCCCGGAACCGGCGTGCGCAGCGGGCAATGACCGGCATCCGTGCGTGGATTGCCCAGTTCATCCGGGAACGGCAGGAGGCGGCGGAGGGCGGCGCTGAACTTCCTGAAGACATCTTGGGCGATCTGATGGCCTCCCGCTACGAGGACGGCACTGCGATGAGCCAGGAGCTGCTGCTCGACGAGGTGCTGACCGCATGGGGCGCGGCTCAGGAGACGTCGGCCGACGCGCAGGCGTGGACGCTGTACCTACTCGCCCGCCATCCCGACGTCCTCAAGCGGGTGCACCACGAGATCGACACGGTCCTGGGCGAGAGGTCGGTGCGCTTCGAGGACCTGTCTCAACTTCCGTACTCTCTGCAGGTGTTCAAGGAGGCGATGCGCCTGTACCCGCCGGCAGCTGTGATCCCCCGGCAGGCGATCAGGGACACGGTGGTCGGTGGGTACGCGGTTCCGGCCGGGACCATGATCTTCCTCAATGCCTTCAGCCTCCACCGGAATCCCGACGTGTTCACCGACCCGGAGCGCTTCGACCCCGATCGCTTCACCCGGGAACGGGAGAAGGCGCTGCCCAAGGGCGCCTACCTCCCCTTCGGGACCGGTGGGAACGTCTGCCCGGGCAGCCATCTGGCCAATATGGAGGGGCATCTGCTCACTGTGGTGCTCAATCAGCGGCTGGCGTTCGAACTGCTCCCGCAGGGCGCGGAGGTGACACCCGAGCTGTTGGTGAACCTTCGACCGAATCCGGGGGTGCGGGCGCGCGTCAGCGCGAGGTGAGCCCATCGGAGTTGTCGGCGGCGGCCCCACCGCGTGAGCGGGGAGTGCGGGGCCGCCGCCTTGCCGTGTGTCTGCTTCTCAAGGGGCTCGGCGCGGGGCACGCCGAAGTGTGGGCATGCGCACCATGAGGAGCAGGGCCAGGAGGGCGGTGACGGACGCGCCGATCCGCGCCGTGGTGGTCATCCCGGTGACGAAGGCATGCTGAGCAAGCATCACGAGGTCCTCACCCTCTCTCGTGGGTAGCGCGGCGGCGGCCTCGGCTGCGCCTGCCATGCTCTGACGCGCCTCATCCACAACCCCGTCAGCCAGGTCGGCGGGCGCCTCCTCGCGTAACTCCCGTCGGTAGGTGGTGTTGAGGACGGCACCCATCACGGCGATCCCGAAGGCTGCCGCGATCTGCCGGCAGGTGTTGGCGAGCGCGTGTGCGGTCACAGCCTTCTCGGGCGGCAGCGAGCCGGTGAGCGCGCTGAGAGCGGTGGGGAGGGTGAAACCGAGGGCGAGGCCCGTGGTGACCAGCGCACCGGCGGCGACCGGATAGGAACTGCCGTGGCTCAGTTGCCCGATCCACAACAGCCCCAAGGACCACAGCAACATGCCGAGGACGAGGGTCCATTTGGCATCGGCGACGGTCACGAGCCGGTTGCCGGCAACTGTTCCCAGAGCGAACCCGACCATCATGGGCATCAGACGGACGCCGGTGGCCCAGGCGTCGTATCCCTGCACCTGTTGCAGGTATTGGGGAATCATGAACAGCAGCGCGAGCAGGATCAGCGTGATGAACGACAGGGTGCAGATCGCCCAGGTGAAGCGCGGGTGATGCCATAGGGCGGCGTCAGCCAGCGGGGATCGTGTCCGGATCAGCCGGATCACCATGGCGCACAACAGCGCGGCACCCGCGAGGAACACAGGCGCAGTCACCGGATGGGCCCAGCCCCGGGTGGTCGCCTCGGTGACCGCATACGCGACAGCCCATGTTCCGGCGAGGACGAGTACGGTGCAGACGGCGTCGACGGGTTCGACGCGCCGCCGCCGTTGCTCAGGGACGGCCAGTGCGACTCCGGCCAACGCGGCAAGAACCACCACGATGTTGACCACGAAGATCGCATGCCACCCGTAGGTGGCCAGCAGCCAGCCCCCGACGACGGGACCGAGAGGCAGGCCGAGGGCGAAGCCCGCCGAGGCCACGGCCGCGGCCCCGTCCCGGCCCTCTGGTGACGCCAGGGTGGGTGCGAGCGACAGCGCGTGAGGTACCGTCGCCGCCGCACCCGCCCCCATGAGGGCCCGCGAGGCCATCAGGCCGGCCGCGCTGTCCGCCGGCAGGGCGACGGCGGATCCTGCCGCGAAGAGCGCCAGGCCGGCCATCAGAAGTTGCTTACGGCCGCGGGTGCCCAGTGCCATGGAGGGCAGCAGCAGCGCGGCGAACGGCAAGGTGAAGGCGTTGGTGATCCACTGCAATTCGGAGGTAGAGGCTCCGACGGCGGTGGCCAGGGTCGGCAGCGCGATCGTCAGGACAGTGACATCCAGTCCGATGATCAGCAGCGCCGCGGTCAGGCAGACCAGGCCCAGCCACCGCCGCGTCGGCGTCGGCAGTAAGTCAGTGATGTCTGCTCCCGGTGTGCGCAAGCAACGCGGTCAGTCAGAGGATGTCGCAGACGTGCTCGATGTCCTCGTTGCTTGCGCGGGAGCGGGTACTGCCGGGTCGGTGCGGTTGTCGGCCGCGACGGGACTTGCTCCTTCGGTGAGGTCGACGCGCGGGAGCGCCTTGTCCAGCCGGCTGGGCAACCACCAGTTGGCGTCGCCCGCCAGGCGCATGGCGGCGGGGACGACGACCACCCGGATCAGAGTTGCGTCGACCAGAACCGCCACAGCCAGGGCGAAGCCCATCTGTTTCACCTCGACCACCTTCGTGATCATGAAGGCGGCGAAGACGACCACCATGATGGCGGCGGCCGCGGTGATGACCTTGGCCGTGTGTACCGTGCCGACGGTCACGGCGCGGGTGTTGTCCCGGGTGCGGTCCCACTCCTCCTTCATTCGGGAAATGATGAACACCTCGTAGTCCATGGACAGTCCGAACAGCACCACGAAGGTCAGCAGCGGCAGATAGGCCTGGATGAAGCCGCGGCTGGTGAAGTCCAGCAGCGACTCTCCCGCACCTTCCTGGAAAACCCAGGTGAGCAGGCCGAACGCGGCGCCGACGGACAGCAGGTTCATCACGATCGCGCTGAACGCCAGCAACAGGCTCCGGAAGGCGAGCAGGAGCAGCACGAAGGACAGACCGAGGATGGCGCCCAGCACCCAGGGGGTCGAGCGGTCGATCTCGTTGGCGACGTCGACGGTCTGCGCGGTCAGTCCGCCGGTGGCGACGGTCAGTCCGTCGGCGGAACTCTCCGTGCGCGGGGCGGCGGTGTCGCGGATCCAGTGCACCAGATCGATGGCCTCGTCCGCGTCCGGCGCCGCTTTCGAGAAGACGGTGAGGATGGCGGCGTCCGCGCGGGAGTTGACGATCCGGTCGAGCGAGGCACTGTCCTTGGCCAGGGCCGCCTTCAGGGTTGCACTGTCACTGCGTCCGGTCTGTTCCTTGAGCAGTCCGGTGACCGACAAGACGCTGTCGACCTGGTCATGGCCCCCGACCTGAGTCGCCAACCGGTCCATGGCGGTGAGATCTTCGTCGTCGAAGGCACCTTGTTCGCTGGTGACGACGATCTGGATGGGGGTGGCGGCGCCGGGGGCGAACTTCTCAGAGACGAGGTTGTATCCCGCGCCGGCCGGCGCGTCAGCGACGGCACTGGCCCCGACATCGAAGCCCAGCTTCAGGCCGGTGACCGGGATGGCAGCCGCGCCCAGCGCCAGTACTGCGGCACCGCCGATCAACAACGGGCGCCGTAGCACCAGTTTGGTCCAGCGGGCCCAGATCGAGTGCTCCGGGTCCGGGTGGCTGACGGCTCGTCGCAGTCCAGGAACAGCCAGCCTGTTGATCTTCTTGCCGCACAGCGCGAGCACGGCCGGGAGCAGGGTCATCGCCACGGTCAGCATCACGGCGACGGCAACCATGACGCCGAAGGCCATGGAACGGAACACGGGGGCACGTACGAGGAGCAGGCCCGCGACCGAGATCAGCACGGTGAAGCCGGAGAAGAGCACGGCCTTGCCGGCGCTGGCCATGGTGGCGCCGACCGTCTGAGCGATCGGGCGGTCGGGCTGCGCCTGGAGCTCCTCGCGCTGACGGGTGACGATGAACAGGCAGTAGTCGATGCCCAGCGCCAGGCCGAGCATGGTGACGACGGCTTGGACGAAGGTGTCGAAACTCGTCAGATAACTGAGCGCGCCCAGCACTCCGAACGACGTCATCAGCGCGGCCACGCCCAGCAGGATCGGCAGGCCGGCCGCCACCAGGGTGCCGAACGCGATCAGCAGCACGAGCAGCGCGATGGGCACGCCGATGGACTCGGCCCGTGCGAGGTCCTTGTCCTCCTGCTCGACCACGGCGGCGTTCAGCGCGCTGGAGCCGGTCAGCATGACGTCGACGCCGTCGCCGTCGATACGGTCCAACGCCTTCTGGATGTCCGGAGCGGCGCCCTGCCGGTCACGCTCGTCGCCGGTCAGCCCCGCGAGGACGAGCACGGTGCGGCCGTCAGGGGCGATTTGTGCCTCGCCGCCGGGTGCGTACGGGTCCTCGATGGCGGCCACGCCGGGCTGCTTGCGCAGTTCCGCGATGCCTTGCTCGACGACGTCCCTGAACGCGGCGTCCTTCACCGAGCGGGTGGTCGAGTCGAAGACCACGACGACGTCCTCGGTGACGGCGCTGTCGAAGTCCTCCTTCATCACCTTCTCGGCCCGGGCCGACTCCGAGCCGGTCACCTTCAGGGAGGAGCCGGTGAGGCTGTCGGTGAACTTCGGGACCAGTAATCCGCCCGCCACCAGGACGATCAGCCAAGCGGCCAGGACCTTCCATACGTGAGTGGCACACCAGGTTCCGAGCCGGTTCAGAAGGGGCGGGCCGTAGCCACCCTTTCCCGGCTGCCTACGGGGAGACATACGCCACTCCTCACTCGACTGACTGGTCGGTCGAGTCGAGTATGGCACTAGACCGACCAGCCGGTCTAGTGATACTTTTGGTGGTAATGGAAACGATCCCCGCTTCCATGCCTTCTCGTAGAAGGCGCAGCAGTTCGCGCAGAACGGATGGTCATGACAGTCGACGAGGATCGTGTCGCGACCCGGAAGAATCAGATCTTCGAGGCCGCCGCCGTGGTCTTTGCGCGGCAGGGCTACCACAACGCCCGCATGGACGATGTCGTGAAGGCTGCGGGAGTGAGCAAAGGGGGGCTGTACTGGTACTTCAAGAGCAAGGAGGAGCTGGCGACCGGCCTCGTCCATCAGATGCTCGCCCACGAAGCGGACGCCATGCAGGCCGTCATGGACAGTCAAACGCCTGCTGCCGACCGCCTGCAGCACCTCGTGCGGGCATTCGCCGGCGAACTGATGAAGAATCCCGACCGGGCACCCTTGGCCCTGGAATTGCTGGCCCTGGCGCGCACTATCCCTGACATCCGCACCTGCTTCGACTCTCATCACGAACAGTTCGTCGAGCAAATCGCGACTCTGCTGTCCCAGATGGGCAGTTCCGGTGCAGGCAGGCCCGATACGCACACCGCCGCGCTGGCTTTCGCGTCCATGATCGACGGCATGGTGCTGCGCTGGACTCTGGCGAGGTCTCCATTCAACCTGGAGAGCGCGTTGTGGGAGGCCACACAGGTCCTGCTCCGGGGTATGACGGCGACACAACCGCGCGCCGAGTGACCGAAAAGGCCACAGCGCTCCACGAACCGTAGGCGCTTCGCCCGCGCGCGAGTTGCTCGGCGGGCCGGCGCCCCGTTCCGTGAACTCCGGTACTGGATTCCCCTTTTCGGTGATGACAACGGTCACCGATGCAACCTTTGCCCAATTTCCCGGTCCGTGCTTTTCTTCCAGGGCCGAGCGGCAGAACAAGGGGAGGGGAACTAGTCATGGGCACCCATAACCACGGCCACAACCATGGAGTTGGCAGCCACGCCGGAGGACGGCACCGATGGCGCCTCGCAGTATCGTTCGGGCTGATCAGCTCATACTTCTTAGTCGAATTGCTTTACGGCCTGCTGTCGGGTTCGCTCGCGCTGCTGTCGGACGCCGGACACATGGCAGCGGACGTGGTGGCCTTGGGAGCCGCTCTCGTAGCGACCCGGGTGGCCACACGCACCGACCCTACGGGCCGCCGCACGTACGGCTCGTACCGCGCAGAGGTGTTCGCCTCACTGCTGTCGGTGCTTCTCATGTTCGGCGTCGCCGTCTACGTCGTGTTCGAGGCGGCCAGCCGGATCGGCAACACGGCCGAGGTGTCCTCGGGTCCCATGCTTGTCGTCGGCGCGATCGGCCTGATCGTCAACTTGGTGGCACTGCTCCTTCTGCGGTCCGGGGCAGCCGAGAGCCTGAACGTGAAGGGCGCCTACCTGGAGGTCGCGGCCGACACCGCGGGCTCTGTCGGAGTGATCCTGGCCGGCTGGCTGGTGGCTGCGACCGGCCAGCCCGTCTGGGACACCGTGGTGGCTCTGGCCATCGGAATCTTCGTGGCCGTGCGCGCGGTCGGACTGGGACGGGAAGTCTTCGCCGTCCTGGGACAGCACGCCCCTGCCGGGATGGACCCGGGTGTGGTGGCCGACGACCTGGCAACCGTCGTCGGCGTCAAGGACGTGCACGACCTGCACCTGTGGACACTGACCTCCGGCATGAACGTGGCTACCGCACACCTGGTCACCGACAACTTCGCAGACGGCCACGACGTGCTGGACCAGGCCCGCGATGTACTCCGGGAACGGCATGGCGTCGCACACGCGACTTTGCAAGTCGAACCCGCTGATCACACCGGCTGCAACACAGTCGGCTGGTGAACGAAGAGCCAGTACCCGGCCCCGGCGCCTCAGTGACCCAGCGCCGCCCCTTCCGGGCGGCGGTCCTCGTCCTGCTCCCTCGGCAGCAGCAGTTCCTCGTAGCGGCCCAGTGCCAGCATCACGCCGAGCATCAGAAGCGGGAGGAGCACAGCGAGCAGTGCCATGACCTGGTCCTTCCCCAGAACCGAACGTATGTGGGGGATGAGATCCGGGTCACCCTCCCCGGCCTCGCCAAACCCTGTGTCGGCCACCGATGTGCGGGTACGCGGTGCGAACGCGAAGATCTGGAGGGACTCATGCAGCGAGGCAGTGCTCGGCTGAGCGTCCATCGCGACGACGAGATGAAGCACGAACTGCAAGGGCTGCTGCGATCCGGGCATCCCACCCGGACGGAGGAGTGGCACGATCCGGAACCGACCGCCGACGACGACCTGGAGGTCGCGGGCGGCCCGGTGGCGCCTGGGACGTCCACGGCCTCCTTGGCGGTGGTCCGGCTGGAGCTGGCCCGGTTCCTGGGCCGCAGCTCGTTCCCGGCGACCCCACGGGAGCTGATCAGTGTGCTGCGCCGCGGGTACGCCCCCGACGCCCTGGTCGATCCGATGGAGCGCCTGCCGCGCTCGAAGCGCTACGCCAATGTCCAGGAGCTGGCCGAGGCCTTGACCGCCTGACCGGGGGCGGGCGGTCCACGCGCCGGACGAAGGCATAGCGGCCCGGTCGGTGGGTACTGCGGGCGGGGTCACGCCGCCACGGCCGCGGCACCCGTCACCGGCCGGGAACGCAGGAGGGCCAGCGATGGCTGAATTCGTGAAGGACGTCATGACGCCGGGCGTGGTCGCCGTCCGCCCGGACGCCTCGCTCGTCGAGGCGGCACAGCTGATGCGGGCACAGGACATCGGTGATGTCGTGGTGGCCGACGGCCAGGACGTCGTGGGCGTCCTCACCGACCGTGACATCACGGTGCGGGCGGTCGCGGACGGCGCCGATCCGCTGACGGTGAGCGCCCGGTCGGTGTGCACCCGCAACCCGGTGGTGATCCGCCCGGGCGAGCGGGTGTCCGTCGCGGTCGCCCTGATGCGGAAGCACTCCGTACGGCGGCTGCCGGTCGTCGAGGACGGGCTGCCGGTCGGCGTCGTCAGCCTCGGCGATCTCGCGGAGACCGAGGACCCCGACTCGGCGCTGGCCGACATCAGCCGTGCAGCGCCGGGCGAGTGAGCCCGCAGGAGCGGCGACCGGGCCCGCGGATCAGCGCCCACGGCGCCACCGCGCTGTGGGACGCGCCACGAAAGAGAGTTGAGGCACCATGCGTATCGCATTTCTGACCGCACCCGAGGGCGTCGAGGAGGTCGAGCTCACCGATCCGTGGCAGGCGGCGGTGAACGCGGGCCATGAACCGGTGCTGGTGTCGACGAAGCCGGGCACGATCCAGGCATTCCACCATCTCGACAAGGCGGACAAGTTCCCCGTGCAGGAGGTCGTGGGCGAGACGTCGGCCGACTCCTTCGGCGGGCTGGTCCTGCCGGGAGGGGTCGCCAACCCGGACTATCTGCGGACGAACAGCAAGGCCGTCGCGTTCGTGCGGGACTTCTTCGAGCAGGGCCGGCCGGTCGCCGCGATCTGCCATGCCGCGTGGACGCTGGTGGAGGCGGACGTCGTACGCGGCCGGGTGCTGACCTCCTGGCCGAGCCTGCAGACGGACATCCGCAACGCGGGCGGCACCTGGGTCGACGAGCAGGTGCGGATCTGCGACCACGGCACCAACAAGCTGGTCACCAGCCGCAAGCCGGACGATCTGAAGGCGTTCTGCGAGACGTTCCTGGAGGTGTTCGCCAGGGAGTCCAAGAGGGAGGCCGTCTGACGCGGCCCACCTCCCGCCTCCTCCCGTCTCCTCTTACCCCGCGCCGCGGTCGCGGGCGCCCTCGCGGGTGCGGCCCGCGGCCACGGTGCGGCGGGGGTTGCGGCGCAGGTATTCGCCCTCCAGCTGCGCCATGCGGTCGTTGTGGGCCCGCAGCGCGTCGTTCGAGCCGTACAGCAGCGTGTCGTGGCGCGTCCGGTGGATGGTCTCCAGCTCCTTCATGAGCTGCTGGTCGTCCAGCCGGCCGGGGTCGACTCCGGTCATGGTGGTACCCCGCTCGTCGTGTTCAATCATGCGGTCCGGGTACCCGCCCGCCGAGCACACAGCACCCGAGCGGAGTACGGGAGACAGCCATGGATCTCGCCTTCCTGCATCCACTGTACGAACACCCCGGGCCCTGGGCCTCCGTGTACGTGGGCACGTCCCGGCATACGGAGGACACCCCTCATGAGCGGCACCTGACGGCCAGGGCCCTGATCCGCGAGCTGGCCGGGCAGGGCGCCGACGACGCGACCTGCCGGGCCGTACAGGAAGCACTGGAAGGGCTGGAGCACTCGTCGGAACCGCACGGTCGCGCGATCTTCGCCCGGGCGGGTGAGGTGGCCCTGGATCCGCCGCTGGCCCGCGCCCCGCAGCGCGACGGCTCCCGCTGGGCCCCGCTGCCGCACACCGCGCCCCTGCTGGAGCTGGCGGGCGAGGATCCGGTGTGCGTGGTGGCGTACGTCGACCGCAGGGGCGCCGCCTTCGAGCTGCGCACCGCGCTGGGCCGGCAGGACGCCGGCGCGGTCACCGGGCGGCAGCGTCCGGTGCACCGTACGAGCACGGCCGACTGGTCGGAGCGGCACTTCCAGCTCAAGGTGGAGAACACCTGGGAGCACAACGCGGCCGAGATCGCCGACGCGCTCACCGTCTGCCAGGAGGAGACCCGCGCCGATCTGCTGATCCTCGTGGGGGACGACCGCGAGCGGCGGACCGTGCACGAACGGCTGCCGCAGCGGCTGCACGACCTCGTGGTCGAGGCCCCGCACGGCACCGGCAGCAGGCTGCTCGACGAGGACGTCGAACAGGCCCGCGCGGAGCACGTACGGCAGCGGGCGGCCCGGGAACTGGAACGGTTCCTGGCGGCCCGCGATCCCGGGCCCGAGGGCCGCGCCGGGGCCGTGGAGGGCGTACCCGCCCTGGTCGAGGCCGCACGCGAGCACCGCATCGACGAACTCCTGATCCGCCCTGACAGCCCCGACGCCCACCGTGAGGTCTGGGTCGGCGAGGACGCGGACCAGCTGGCGGTACGCCGTACCGACCTGAAGATCCTCGGCGAACAGAACTCCTGGTCGGCCCGGGCCGACGACGCCCTGCTCCGCTGCGCGGTCGCGACGGGCGCCGGCGCCTTGTCGGTGACCCCGACCGGGCCGGAGAAGGACCCGGCGGGCGGGTTGGGGGCACTGCTGCGCTGGACGTGAGCAACCAGCCCGCGGACGGGTGGGGGCGGCGGGGCGAGGAGAACTATCGCGCCCGCTCCACCCTCCGCTCGTCCCACACCGGCTCCGGAGTCTCACGGACACGCCCGTCGCTGCCGAACACCAGATATCGGTCGAACGACCGAGCGAACCATCGATCGTGCGTGACGGCCAGCACCGTCCCCTCGAAGGCCTCCAGCCCCTCCTGGAGCGCCTCGGCGGACTCCAGGTCGAGGTTGTCCGTCGGCTCGTCGAGGAGCAGGGCAGTCACACCCTCCAGCTCCAGCAGAAGGATCTGGAACCGGGCCTGCTGCCCGCCGGAGAGCCGGTCGAAGGCCTGCTCGGCCTGCTGGGTCAGCTCATAGCGGCGCAGCCGGGACATCGCGGCCCCGCGGTCCTGAGCATGCTCCTTCCACAGAATGTCGAGCAAGGTCCGCCCCATCAGCTCGGGGTGCGCATGCGTCTGCGCGAAGTGCCCCGGCACGACACGCGCCCCGAGCTTCCACTCCCCCGTGTGCGCCACGTTCTCCCCGGCCAGCAGTCGCAGGAAGTGCGACTTGCCGGACCCGTTGGAGCCGAGAACGGCGACTCGTTCGCCGTAGAAGACCTCCAGGGAGAACGGCTTCATCAGCCCCGTGAGCTCAAGCGCCTCGCAGGTGACGGCCCGCACCCCGGTACGCCCGCCCTTCAGCCGCATCCTGATGTCCTGCTCGCGCGGCGGCTCCGGCGGCGGGCCGGCCTCCTCGAACTTGCGCAGCCTGGTCTGGGCGGCGCGGTAGCGAGAGGCCATGTCGGGGCTGTTCTCGGCGGCTTGACGCAGTGCCAGCACCAGCTTCTTCAGCTGGGCGTGCTTCTCGTCCCAGCGTTTGCGCAGCTCCTCGAAGCGGGCGAAGCGGGCGCGCCGGGCCTCGTGATAGGTGGCGAAGCCGCCGCCGTGCACCCAGGCGTCCGCACCAGCCGGTGAGGGCTCGACGGAGACGATCTTCTCGGCGGCGCGGGCGAGGAGTTCACGGTCGTGGGAGACGAAGAGGACCGTCTTACGGGTCTCCTTCAGCCGCTCCTCCAGCCACCGCTTACCGGGTACGTCGAGGTAGTTGTCGGGCTCGTCGAGCAGCAGCACCTCATCCGTGCCCCGCAGCAGCGCCTCCAGCACGAGCCGCTTCTGCTCACCGCCGGACAGCGTGCTCACCTGCCGCCACTGCGCCTTCTCGTACGGCACGCCGAGCGCGGCCGTGGTGCACATGTCCCACAGCGTCTCGGCCTCGTAGCCGCGCGCCTCGGCCCAGTCGGCGAGGGCCTGCGCGTACTTCAGCTGGGCGGCCTCGTCGTCGACGGTCATGATCCCGTGCTCGGCGGCGTCGACCGCCTTCGCGGCCTCGCGGATCCGGGGCGGCGCGACCGACACGAGCAGGTCGCGGACGGTCGTCTCGTCCCGTACGGACCCCACGAACTGCCGCATCACGCCGAGCCCGCCACTGACGGTGACGGTGCCGCCGTGCGGCTTCAGCTCCCCGGAGATCAGCCGCAGCAGGGTCGTCTTGCCGGCGCCGTTGGGGCCGACCAGCGCCACTACGGCCCCTTCCCCCACCCGGAAGGACACGTCGCCGAGCAACGCCCTCCCGTCAGGGAGGTAGTACTCGAGGTGCGCGGCTTCCAGATGTCCCATGGGGTCGAATTGTGGGGGCCGCCGAGGAGCCCGGGCAAACGCATATTCCGAAGGCCGGGCGGTTTCGGGCCGCAGCCCTACGGCGCGTCCTCGTCGACGGCCTGTCCTGCCGGCCCGCTGTCGCTCGCGGGAGTGACGACCGCTCCCGCCCACGAGAGCGCCTTCCAGCCGCTTTCGGGCGCCCCTTCCAGGACCACGACCCCGGTGTTGTCGAGCGGGTGCGCCGCGGCGAAGGGGACGTCGACGTTGGTGGCCCGGGCCGCCGTCCACATCCGGATCACAGCGCCGTGGCTGACCATGGCGACGGCCCCGGCCCCGCTGTCGGCGGCCTCGGCGATCACCGAGTCGTAGCGCGCCAGCACCTCGGTGCCGCTCTCGCCGCCGGGCACGCGCAGTTCGGTGTCGCCGGCCGCCCAGGCGAACACGGTCTTCATGTAGGTGTGCCCGGCCTCCGTGTCGCCGCGCAGCATCTCCAGATCGCCGGCGAACACCTCACGGATCCCGTCCCGGACGAGCACCTCAAGACCGCGTGCGGCGGCCAGCGGGGCGGCGGTGCGCTGGGTGCGGACCAGGGTGGATGCGTAGATCGCGTCGATGTCCTCGTCGGCCAGCGCCGCGGGCAGGGCGGCGGCCTGCTGCTCGCCGAGCGCGGTCAGGCCCGCGCCCGGGACGGCCGTGTCCAGCAGATAGTCCAGGTTGGCGGTGGTCTGACCGTGGCGGACGAGGAGCAGGCGCATGTACGGGTTCCTCCGTGTGTCGGTCACCACTGGCCGGACAGCAATCGGCGACTTCAGGGTACCCACCCCTGTATGAGCCCAGACGTCGACCTCACCCTGTCCAAGCGCGGCCGCCATGCCCTGCGCAACCGGCTCCTCGCTCTCGACTCCCGGCTGTTCGAGTTCGCCGCCGAGCGGAACTGGCCGTATGCCGAGCGGGTCCTGCCGAAGCTGAGCCGGAGCGCCAACCACGGGGTGCTGTGGTTCGCGACGGCCGCCGCCATGGCCGCAAGCCGGACACCCCGGGGCCGCCGGGCAGCGGTCCGCGGCATCGCCTCCCTGAGCCTGGCCTCGCTGACCATCAACACCCTCGGCAAGCGGTCGGTGCGCCGGCCCCGCCCCGTACTGGACCCGGTACCGGCGGTCCGGCAGCTGAAGCGGCAGCCGATCACCACGTCGTTCCCGTCCGGTCACGCCGCGTCGGCGGCCGCGTTCGCGACGGGTGTCGCGCTGGAGTCGCCCGCGTGGGGCCTGGCGGTGGCCCCGGTCGCCTGGTCGGTCGCGCTGTCGCGGGTGTACACCGGCGTCCACTTCCCGAGCGACGTGCTGGCGGGCGCGGCCCTCGGCGCGGGTGCCGCGTTCGCCGTACGGGGGATGGTGCCGACGCGTGACCGGGCGGTCCCGCCGGCCCGGCCCTGTACGGACGTCCCGGCGCTGACGGAGGGGGACGGCCTGGTCGTCGTGGCGAACAAGGGGTCGGGCAGCTCCGACCGGGTGCACGCGCTGCTGGACCTGCTGCCGCGCGCCGAGCTCGTCGAGTGCGAACCGGACGACACCCGGGCCGAGTTGCACAAGGCGGCGGAACGGGCCCGGGTACTCGGCGTGTGCGGCGGCGACGGCACGGTGAACGCGGCCGCGGAGGTCGCGCTGCTGCACGGGCTGCCGCTCGCGGTGCTGCCCGGCGGCACGTTGAACCACTTCGCCCTCGACCTGGGCGTGGAGGACGAACGTGATCTGAGCCGGGCCGTCCAGCGCGGCGAGGCCGTGCGCGTGGACGTGGGCCGGTTCACCTGTGACGGACAGCAGGGTCTGTTCCTCAACACGTGCAGCCTCGGCGTGTATCCGGAGCTGGTGCGCGAGAGGGAACGCTTCGAGCACCGGGTCGGCGCGTGGCCGGCCGGAGTGCTCGCGGCCCTGCGCGTCCTGCGCAGCGACCGCCACCCGTTGCACACCGAAGTCGCGGGCCGGGCCCACCCGTTGTGGATGCTGTTCGCCGGCAACGGCACGTACCACCGGATGGGCCTAGCCCCCGCTCGGCGGCTGAATCTCGCGGACGGCGTGCTCGACGTACGGGTCGTGCACGGCGGCCGCCGGCCCGCACTGCGCCTGCTCGCGGCCGCCGTGGCGGGCCCGCTGACCCGCTCCCCCGCCCACGCCGCGGTCCAGGTCGGCCGGCTGCACCTGTCCGGCGTCACACCGGGCGCGCTGCTCGCCTACGACGGCGAAGTCACCGAGGTGGGCGGCGAGGTGACGCTGGAGAAGCTGCCGGAGGCGCTGACGGTCTACCGGCCGCTGCGCGGCGTCTGATCAGCCAGGGGAGCCTTCCGGACTTGTCCAAATAGTAAAACGCAGGTCTCAGCATTCGGCATGCGCGCGTACGGTGTCGGGTACCGCCCCCGGGGCCGCACGCCCCCTGAGCCGTGACGACGAGACGAGGGGAACCGGCATGTCGAAGCCACCTGCGAAGCCGCAGGAGACCGCCGTCTACACGCACGGGCACCACGAGTCCGTGCTGCGTTCGCACACCTGGCGCACCGCCGCCAACTCGGCGGCCTACCTGCTCGGTGCGCTGAAGCCGCACATGTCGGTCCTGGACGTCGGCTGCGGCCCGGGCACGATCACCGCCGACCTGGCGGCCCTGGTCCCCGACGGTCACGTCACCGGCGTCGACCGGTCACCGGAGATCCTGGAGCAGGCCCGGGCCACGGCCGCCGGACGCGGTCTTGCGAATGTCGGCTTCACGGTCGCCGACGTGCACGCCCTGGACTTCCCGGACGACACGTTCTGCGTGGTCCACGCCCACCAGGTGCTCCAGCACGTCGGCGATCCGGTCGGGGCGCTGCGCGAGATGACGCGGGTGACCAGGCCGGGCGGCTTCGTCGCGGTCCGGGACTCGGACTACGCGGCCATGGCCTGGCATCCGGCCTCCCGGGAGATGGACGCCTGGCTGGACCTGTACCGCCGGGTCGCCCGCGCCAACGGCGGCGAGCCGGACGCCGGACGCCGGCTGCGGTCCTGGGCGCTGCGGGCGGGGCTCACGGACGTCACGGCCACGTCGAGCACCTGGACCTTCGCGACACCGGACGAGCGGGCCTGGTGGAGCGGGCTGTGGGCGGATCGCACGCTGGCCTCTGCGTATGCCGAGCGGGCCACCGAGGACGGGCACGCGAGTGCGGAGCAGTTGCGGGCCGTGTCGGAGGCCTGGCGGGAGTGGGGGCGCCACGACGACGGCTGGTTCAGCGTGCTGCACGGGGAAATTCTGTGCCGAAAGGACGCCTGAATCGCGCCTTTCTGGTAACTCGGCGAGCAGGAGGTCAAACTATGGTTCCTATTCTGCTCGTACTGCTACTGGCTCTGATTCTCTTCGGTGCCGGATTTGCACTGAAGGCACTGTGGTGGATCGCAATCGTGGTCCTCGTTCTGTGGCTCCTGGGATTCGTGATGCGCGGTACGACCGCGGCAGGAGGCAGGGGCCGCTGGTATCGGTGGTGAGAAAAAGGATACGCCGGGAGTGAACTTGAATTCGCTGAACTGAATTCGCTGAGTCGATTTCACTCCCGGGGAAGCAGCGGTCCCAGCGGCCCGAGGTCCAGATTGAGGTCCTCGGGCCGCAGTCCGTAGCGCTCGCGCAGCTCGGTCATGCGATCGTCGAGCAGCATCAGCGTGAGCCCGATGCGCTCCTCCTGCTCCTCGCTCAGCTCACCCGTGTCGAAGCGGCGCACCGCCTGGCGCTCCATGAGCTGGCGCAGCAACTCCACGACCGTCAGGACGAGTTTCACGAGGTCGCGTTCCACGGTGTCGGGTTCGAGGTCCAGGCGGTTGCGTTGCGATGTCACGCCAACTCCCCCCAGGGCGACGGAACCTGCTCGTTGACGGAGCTGATCAGTGCGTTCAGGTCGATACGGACGAGGTCGACGTCCGCGATGCGCAGGGTGATGTCCCCCGTGACGACGACGCCCCCGGCGAGCAGCCGGTCGAGCAGGTCCACGAGGGCGACCTCACGGCGTTCCACTACGGTCACTGCCGCTCCTCCCCTTCCTCCGCGAACTCCTCGGTGAACGAATAGGCCGCCCAGGGCCCGGTGAGTTCGACCCGGATTCCGGGGGCGTCGTCCTTCTCCCGGTCCACCAGTTCCACGAATTCCTCGGATTCCGCGCGCGGTACCAGATAGGCGGCATTGAGCACATTCTGCCCGGACGCCCCGGAAAGCGCGGCGCTCTGCGGGGCGTGCAGCCGGGCGTCCTCGGCGAAGAGGGAAAGTTTTTCGTGCAGCCGTCCGGAGAATTCGGCGGCCTTTTGCCATACGTCCTCACGGGCCCGCGTCTGCGTGCGACGCCGGCGCAGATAGTCACGGCCCGACGTGCTCGCGGGCTCGGCGGGCGGCGTGGGCTGCACGCCCTCCGTGGGTTCCGTTTCGGAGTACACCTTCACGCCCCACTCGACCCGCCCTTCGAGCCGGTCGAGGATGCGCCGGAAGTCCTCCTCGCGGGCTTCCATCATCGTGCGTACGCCGCTGTCGTCCCGGAAGACGGTGGCGAGCCGCAGCGGCAGGGGGGTGGTGACGACGGTGAGCGCGTCGATGACCTGCTGGTGGGCGCGGGCCGTCGCCGTGAGCCAGTCCATGTCCTCCAGATGGGCCCTGAGCGGCTCCTCGGCGAAGTCCGCCTCGGGCACCGTACTGACGACGGCGATCAGGCCGTGGTGGGTCAGCTGCTTCGGGGGCGCCCCGGCCACCCCCGTCAGCTGGACCTGGAGGGCCGAGCGAAAGGGGCGGCAGACGGCGTAGACGTAGCGCAGTGCGGTCATGGGGCCTCCTTCTGTGCCCGGGCGGGCTCCAGCTGAGCCAGACGTTCACGCAACTCGGCGTTCTCCCGGGTGAGTTCGTCACGACGGGCCCGGGTGGAAAGTGCCGGGTCGTCCTCCCACCAGTCGATGCCCATCTCCTTCGCCTTGTCCACAGAGGCGACGATGAGCCTCAGTTTGATGGTGAGGAGTTCGATGTCCAGCAGGTTGATCCGGATGTCGCCGGCGATGACCACGCCCTTGTCGAGCACGCGCTCAAGGATGTCGGCCAGGTTGGCGCCGCTGTCGTGGCCGTAGGGCTGAGGCATCCGCCCGGGAGTCGTCATCGGCGGCTCCCGCCACCGGCGTGCGCGTCCTCGGGCTCAGGCTCGTCCTCGTACTCGGCCTCGGGCTCTTCCTCGGCCTCGTACTCGGCCTCGGGCTCCTCCTCGGCCTCGTACTCAGCCCCGTCCTCGCCGTCGGACTCGTACTCGCCCTCCGGTTCCTCCGCGTCCTCGTCCGCGTACTCCCCGGTCTCCGCGTCCTCGTCCTCCTCCTCGGCGCGAGGCTCTTCCTCGTTCTCCTCCTCTTCTCCTTCGTACGCCTCCTCGTCCTCCTCCGCGACCGCGTCCTCGTGGCTGCGGACGACCTCGCCGTCGCGGATCTCCCCGCGCCAGCCGTCCTCCGCCTCTCCCTTGAGGGTGATGAAGCGGACGTAGTTCTTGAGGTCGAGGCGGGCACGGCGGCCCTGGGCGCGCCAGATGTTGCCGGTCTTCTCGAAGAGGCCCTTGGGGTAGTACTCGATGACCAGCAGGACCCGGGTGAGGTTCTCGGCGAGCCGGTGGAAGGAGACGACACCCTTCGTGGTGCCCTTGGCGCCCTCCGACGTCCACGCGATGCGGTCGTCGGGCACCTGCTCGGTGGTGTGCGCCTTCCAGCTGCGGTTGGACCAGAAGACCTTCAGCTGCCAGTCGGAACTCGTGTCGTCGGCACGGTTCGCGTTCTTCACGCCCTTCGCGAAGGTGCTGAAGTCCTGGTACTGGGTCCACTGGTCGTACGCGGTGCGCAGCGGGACGCCCACATCGACGTACTCAAGGATGACGGTGGGCTTCTTGCCGGCCCCGCCCTTGCGCTTGCCCTTGCCGCCGACGAGGTTCTTCAGCGCCCCGGTCACGCTGTCCTTGGCCCGGGAGGCGCCCAGCTCCAGGGCGGAGCGGAGAGGTCCCTTGCCCTCGGCGAGCTTGCGGCCGCCGTCCAGGGCGAGCTTGGCGAAGCCCGGGCTCTTGCCGTCGGCTATGTCGTTCAGCTTGAGCGTGGTCTCGCCGAGCTTGCGGCCGGCGCCGGTCAGCAGTCGCGTGGCCTGTGCGGCCACGTAGTCCCGCAGTTCGGCCTTGAGCCGGTCGGCTGCCTCGCTCTGGGCGACGCCGCTGAGCGACTCCTTCGCCCCGCGGGCGGTCGAACTCGCAGATCCGAGCGTCTCGGTCATCGCTCGCCACCACCCTTCGGCACACGGGCCCGCGCGCTACGGGCGGCCCCGCTCGCGGCGGTCGTCTTCTTGGCCGCCGTCTTCTTCGCTGCCGTCTTCTTCGCCGCGGTCTTCTTCGCGGGGGCCTTCTTGGCCGCGGTCTTCTTGGCGGGCGCCTTCTTGGCCGCCGACTCGGCGGTCCTCGCGGCGCCCTTCTTCGCCGGAGCCTTCTTGGCGGCCTTCCGACGCGGCGCCTCCTCGGGCTCCTCGTTCTCGGCCTCGGGCTCTTCGGACTCGGGCTCCTCGGACTCGGGCTCTTCGGACTCGGGCTCCTCGGACTCGGGCTCCTCGTCCTCCTCGTCCTCCAGGCCGAGATCCGGCGTCTCGGGAACCACACCCTCCAGCTGGTCACGCACCTGTGCGGTACGCCCGTGCAGCCGGTCGGCGAAGGCGTCGAGCTGCCGCTCGACGAGGGCGCCCGACGCGGCCTGGCCGACGCCGCGCAGGTCCTCGCGCAGCTGGTCCCCGATCTCCTTGAACTGCGGGTTGTTCTGCAGTTGCTGGGACACCAGATCCGCGAGCGCCCGCGGGCTCAGATGCATCCGCTTACCGGCCACCATGGTGCCGACGGCGAATGCCAGTTTCATCTTCTTCGTACGTCCGAGGACGTACCCGGCCCCTACCGCGAGGCCGAGTGCCAATCGGTTCATCCTGCCGTCCCATCAGTTTTCCGGTGCCGGTCGCGCGAGCCCGATCTCCAGCCGGTCGAGGAGTTCGTCCTCCCGGCGGTCGAACTCCTCCTCGTCGATCTCGCCCGAGGTCAACTGCTCCTCCAGGGCGGCGAGTTCGGCGCGCACCGTCGCCGGGTCGTAGTAGAGGCGCTCCGCCTCGTTCAAGACCTGTCCGATTACCCATGCGCTGCCGCGCACCGGGGCGAACGGCAGCAGCAGTACCTCCCCGACCAGTCCCACGGCCTCACTCCTCCGCGCTCTCCGCGCCGATCGTGGTCCCCGCGGGCTCGGCGGGGCCGGGCTCGACGAAGCTGTACGGCGGCAGCGGGCCGTTGAGACGCAGGTCGAGGTGCGGATGGCCCTTGCGGAGCTGCTCCACGGCCGTCAGGAACGTCTCGGCCCCGCCGCGGTCCACCAGGAACGACACATTGGCGAGCCAGCCGGAGGATTCGGGGCCCACGCTGACCGCGTCCGCGGCCGGTTCCAGGGTGTGCTGCACGTCGGTCGCGTCCTCGGCCTCCTGGGCCTTGATCGCGGCGACCACCATCTCGCCGAGCCGCAGCCGCTCCTCGTAGGTGCCGCCGCCCGCCTGACGGTTGGCCTCTGTCATGGACCGGATCTCCGGGTTCTCGGAGAGCACCCGGTGCAGCACCGCCTCTTCGGCGTGGCTGGCCTTGATGTTGTACTCGACCTTGCCGTCCAGGGCCGCGAGCCGCTCCTTGTAGTGCTCGGCGCGTTCGGCGAGGACGCCGGTGACCGTCTCGTCGTCGGGGGCGACGCTGCCGAACCGCAGGGGCAGCACGCAGCCGACCGCGCCCGCCTCGGCGAGCACGTTCGAGTGGGCCAGCAGCTCCTTGCGCTTGGGGCGCAGCCCTTCCGGGGCGTCGCTGACGAGGGCGGCCAGATCGCCCTGCTTGAGCATGCGCAGCTGGCGGGGCGGGTCGCCCACGCCGCCCACGGCGCTCGGGAGTGTGGGGTGGGAGCTCGCGGTGATGGCGTACACGTACGTGCTCACTCCTGCTCCTCCTTCCTGCGGGACGCGGTGGACTTGCGGGCGCGCGGCCTGGACTCGCGCTCGCCGTTGTCGTCCCGCGCCTGCTTGAAGGCGTCCGAGATGGTCTCGGCGGCGCCGGACAGCGCCCCCTTGGACTTGCCGCGTGCGCCGGACTCGGTGATCTCTCCGACGAGGTCGGGCAGGCCCGGGCTCTTGCGCGGGCCGGCCTCCAGGTCGAGCCGGTTGCACGCCTCGGCGAAGCGGAGGTAGGTGTCGACGCTGGCGACGACGACCCGGACGTCGATCTTCAGGATCTCGATGCCGACGAGGGAGACCCGTATGAATGCGTCGATGACGAGCCCCCTGTCGAGGATGAGCTCAAGGACGTCGTAGAGGCCGCTGCTGCCGCCTCCGCCTCCGGACTGCTGTGCCGGGACAACGGTCATGCCGCCGTTCCTCCTTGTCTGAGAATTCGTCTAAGAATTCGTCTGAAAATTCGTCTGGGAATGTGACTGGGAATGATGTGACGGGCGTGTGCGGCCTAGCGGCCGCCGGACCTGCGTCCGTCGGACCGTCCGCGTTCGTAGCGGCGGACACGGCGATAGCCGGTGAGCTGTCCCTGGTGGTCGAGTTCCACCTGGTAGCTCGCCATCAGGCTCATCGTGTCCGGGACGCGGGACAGCTCCAGGACCTCGATCTCCAGTGCCCACCCGTCCTCGGTCTGTTCGAACGAGGACACCGTCTCGGCGTCCTTGCCGGTGAGTTCGGCGAGCTGGGCTCGTGCCTGGCGCAGCACCTCCATCGGCGACGGCTTGTCGTCCGCCCCGCCCTGTCGTCCCTGTCGTTGTCTGGATGATTTGGGTGAGTTCTGTGAATCAGTCATGGGCTCCTCCAACCGCGAGTGGCCCGAAAGGCGTTGGCCAAACCCATCAGTCTCCTTGTGTCAGCCACGGAGTGCGTCGAGCCTGCGCCGCGCGGGTCCCAGGGCGCGGGGCCGGCTCATCACCCCTTCCCATGGGTTGGTGCGGGCCTGTTCCACGGCGTCCGCGATGGTCCAGCGGCGGGCGTCGAGGTCCGGGTCGTCCAGGTGGGACCAGGTCAGCGGGGTGGCCACGGGTGCGCCGGGACGGGGGCGCACGGTGTAGGGCGCGACTGCTGTCTGGGCGTAGGCGTTGCGCTGTATGTCGAGGTAGAGACGGTCGCCGCGGTCCTTCTTGCGGGCGGCGGTGGTGAACCGGTCCGGGTGGGCGTCGGCGAGGATGTCGGCGACGTCCCGGGCGAACTCGCGCACCTGGTCGAAGTTCTCCTCGCCCTTCAGCGGCACCACGATGTGCAAGCCGCGCGAACCGGTGGTCATCGGCGCCGACGGCAGCTTCAGCTCGTCGAGCAGTTCGCCCAGCAGTCCGGCCGCCTCCCGCACCTGCCCGAAGTCGTCCCCGGCCGGGTCGAGGTCGAAGACCATGCGGTCGGGCCGGTCGATGTCATCGGTGCGCGACAGCCAGCGGTGCAGGGTGAGACAGGCCTGGTCGGCGAGGAAGACGAGGGTCGCGACGTCGTCGCAGACCGTGTGGCGGACGGTGCCGTCCTCCTTGGCGACCTCGACGCGGGTGATCCAGTCCGGGTAGTGCTCGGGGGTGTTCTTCTGCATGAACTGCGGGCCGTCGACACCGTCGGGGTGCCGCTCCAGCATCAGCGGGCGGCCGCGCAGGTGCGGCAGCATGAACGCGGCGACGGCCCGGTAGTAGTCCACGAGGTCGCCCTTGGTGTACTCCTTCGCACCCCCGTCGCCGGGGAAGAGCACCTTGTCGACACGTTTGACCTCGACGGTACGGCGGCCCGCCCGCACCTTCGTCGTACCGCCGTCGCCGGTCACCGTACGACCGCCTCCTCCACCAGCAGCTTGCCCGCGGCGGCGATGGACGCGGCGTCGATGCCCGCGGCGTGCAGCTGCTCGTCCGGCGAGGCCGAGCCCGGCATCATGCGGACGGCGAGGCGCACCAGGCGCGGCACGGGGCGCCCGTCGAGGAACGCGTCGAGGACCGCGTCGCCGATGCCGCCCTCCTCGTGGTGGTCCTCCACGGTGAGCAGGCAGCCGGTCTCCTCGGCGGCCCGGCGCAGCGTGTCCCGGTCGACGGGCTTGACGGAGTAGAGGTCGACGACCCTGACCTGGATGCCCTCGCGGTCCAGCGCGTCGGCGGCGGCGAGCGCCTCGTGCACGGTGACGCCGGCCGCGACGACGGTCAGCCGGTCGCGGTCGCTGGAGCGCAGCACCTTGCTGCCGCCGACCGGGAACTCCTCGTCCGGGCCGTAGATGACCGGGCCGGCGCCGCGGGAGGTGCGCAGATAGCGGACGCCCTCCAGGCCGGCCATGGCGGCGACGAGCCGGGCGGTCTGGTTGGCGTCGCACGGGTACAGCACGGTCGAGCCGTGCACGGCCCGCATCATCGCCAGGTCCTCCAGGCCCATCTGGCTCGGCCCGTCCTGCCCGATCGCGACGCCCGCGTGCGAGCCGACGAGGTTGATGCCGGCGCCGCTGACGGACGCCATGCGCACGAAGTCGTAGGCGCGGGTGAGGAAGGCGGCGAAGGTGGAGGCGTACGGCACATAGCCGCGGGTCGCGAGCCCCACCGCCGCGGCGACCAGCTGCTGCTCGGCGATGTAGCACTCGAAGAACCGGTCGGGGTGTTCCTTGGCGAAGAACTCGGCGCGGGTGGAGTCGCTCACCTCGCCGTCGAGGGCGACGACGTCGCCGCGACCGGTGCCGAGCGCGGCGAGCGCCTCGCCGTAGGCGTTGCGGGTGGCGACCTCCTCCCCCTTGTCCCAGCGGGGCAGGTCGAGGCGTCCGCCGGGTACGGCGTGCAGCATGCGGGTGGCGGACGGCTCGTGGACGTGGATGCGCAGGTCGCGCCGTCCGCCGAGTTCGGCGATGGCCCCGTCGGCATCCGGTAGCGGCTTGCCGTGCAGTCCCTCGCGGTCCTGGACGGCCTCGACGCCCTTGCCCTTGAGGGTCCGGGCGAGGATCACGGTGGGCTGCCCGACGGTGGACTCGGCCTCGCCGTACGCACGGTCGATGGCGTCCACGTCGTGCCCGTCGACCTCGATGGTGTGCCAGCCGAAGGCCTGGAAGCGGCGGGCGTAGGCATCGAGGTCATGACCGTGCCGGGTCGGGCCGCGCTGGCCGAGCCGGTTCACGTCGACGATGGCGGTGAGGTTGTCCAGATGCTCGTACGACGCGTGCTCGGCGGCCTCCCACACGGACCCCTCGGCGAGCTCGCTGTCTCCGCACAGCACCCACACCCGGTACCCGGTCCGGTCCAGCCGCTGCCCGGCCAGCGCGATACCGACGCCGACCGGCAGTCCCTGCCCGAGCGACCCGGTCGCGGTCTCCACCCACGGCAGCCGCCGCGGCGTCGGGTGCCCTTCGAGCCGGCTGCCGAGCTTGCGGAAGGTGACCAGTTCGCCGTCCTCGATGGCGCCGGCGGCCTTGTACGCGGCGTACAGCAGCGGCGACGCGTGTCCCTTGGAGAGGACGAAGCGGTCGTTGCCGGGGTGGGCGGGCCGGTCGATGTCGTAGCGGAGGTGCTCCGCGAGGAGTACGGCCATCAGATCCGCGGCGGACATCGACGAGGTCGGATGCCCCGATCCCGCGGCGTCGGAGGCACGCACGCTGTCCACGCGCAGCTGCTGAGCCAGTTCGACGAGTTCAGCGGTGTTCATGAGTCTCCTTTCGGAGGGTGCTGGGAGCGAGGCTCGGAGGCGATGGGCGCGTCCGGGTGCGGTTTGTGGACGGCCGGTGTCCCGGGGGGCGGCTGGCCGGCCGTTCCGGTCGCGGTGCCGGCGCCGGGGCTCGGCTCGCTGCCGCCCGCTCGGGAGTTGGGCCGCTTCACGGGGCCGGGTGGTTCTGGGTGCTTGCCGGCGTCGGGGTCCTGGACGGGGTCGGGCGGTTCGGTGGCCTCGGGACCGTCGGCCCGTTCCTCGGCGGGATCGCCGCGCTCCTCCCCTTTCTTGTCCTGCGCCCCTGTGGTCGACTTCTTGTCCTCCGCCCCTGCATCCGACCGCCCCGGCACCCGGGCCAGCTCCGGCGACCCCGTGTCCAGCGGTACCGACCACGACCGCACCAGACCCAACTGCACCGCCTGGCGCGGCAGTACGGCATCCAGGAGCCAGTCGGCGGCGACGCGGACGCGGTTGCCGGGCATCGCCGCGAGGTGGTAGCCGCGGGTCACCGCGCCCGCCGCCACGCCGGACAGCGGGACGCCGAGCGGGTTGGCGGCGGCCTTGACGCCGCCGAGGTCGACCACGAAGCCGAGGTCGCGGTGGCGGTAGGCGCGCCGCTCGCCCATGCCGAGGGACGCGGCCACGTTCTGGCCCACCGTCCTGCCCTGCCGCCATGCGTGCTGGGCGGTCATCGGCGTGTACTCGCCCGGCTTCTCCAGATCGGGCACGGCGGCCGCGTCCCCGGCGGCGAACAGCTCGGGCCGGCCCGGCACCTGGAGGTGCGGGTCGACGAGCAGGCGGCCCTTCTCCATCGGCAGTTCGAGGGACTCGGCGAGCGGATCGGGCCGTACGCCGACGCACCACACGAGCGTGCGGGTGTCCACGATCGAGCCGTCGCTCAGCACCACCCCGTTGTGCGTGGCCTCCTTCACGGAGGTGCCCATCCGCACGTCCACGCCCCGCTGCCGCAGCACCCGGTCGGCGGTCCGCGACAGCCTCTCGTCCATCTCGGGCAGCACGCGATCGGCGATGTCGAGCAGCAGCCAGCGTGGCCGCATGCCCGTGCGCAACGGGTGCTTGCGCACCTGGGAGTCGGTGAACAGCTGGCCCTGCGCGGCGACCTCGGTGCCGGTGTACCCGGCGCCCACCACCACGAAGGTGCATCGGGCGGCACGGCTCTTGGGGTCGTCGGCGGTGGCCGCCAGCTCCACCTGCCGGGTCACGTGGTCGCGCAGATACAGCGCCTCGGGAAGGCCGCGGAAGCCGTGCGCGTGCTCGGCGACGCCGGGGATGGGCAGCAGCTTGTTCACGCTGCCCGCGGCGAGGATCAGCCGGTCGTAGGGCAGCGTTCCCACGTCGCCCTCGGGGCCGGTGTAGTGGACGGTGTGCCCGTCGAGGTCGATGCCGTCGGCCTCGCCCAGCACGAGCCGCACATGGCGCAGGGTGCCGGAGAGCGAGACGGTCACCCGGCGTGGTTCCAGGATGCCGGCGGCGACCTGGGGCAGCAGGGGCAGATACAGAAAGTAGTCGGTCGGGTTCAGCAGGGTGATGTCGGCGTTCCGCCGGGTGATCCGGGACAGGGTGCGTGCTGCCCGGTACCCGGCGAATCCGGCGCCGACGATCACGATGCGGGGTCGACTCACGGTTGGCCTCCGGGCCTGTCGCGTACCTCGGGAGCCTTCCGCGTCCCCCTGGTCAGGACCACCAAACGTCCGCCCCGGGGCCGGCCCCGGTTTCCGGCCGGACCTCCGGGTACCCGGGACGGCGACCGTTCCCGCCGCCGACGCGGCACTCCCGGAGGTGTCCCTCATGCCCGAGTACGGCTACTTCCTGGCGACCGAGGAGTTCCGCCCCGCCGATCTCGTCGAGCAGGCGCGGATGGCTGAGCAGGCCGGATTCCATTCGCTGTGGATCTCGGACCACTACCACCCGTGGAACGACGCACAGGGCCAGAGCCCCTTCGTGTGGTCGGTGATCGGCGCACTCTCGGAGGCCGTGTCGCTGCCCGTCGAGACGGCCGTGACCTGCCCGACCGTGCGGATCCACCCGGCGGTGGTGGCCCAGGCGGCCGCGACCTGCGCGGTGATGACGAACGGCCGCTTCCGGCTCGGCGTCGGTACCGGCGAGGCCTTGAACGAGCACATCCTCGGCCATGTGTGGCCGCCCGCGAGCGTGCGCATGGACATGCTGGAGGAGGCCATCCTGATCATGCGCAGGCTGTTCTCCGGCGAGGAGATCAGCCACTACGGCAACCACTACCGGGTGGAGAACGCCCGCCTCTACACCGTCCCCGACGAGCCCGTCCAGATCGACATCTCCGGCTTCGGCCCGGCGGCGACGTCCCTCGCGGCACGGGTCGGCGACGGGTTCATCACGATGATGCCGGACGAGGAACTGGTCACGCAGTTCCGCAAGGGCGGCGGGAACGCCAAGCCGGTCATGGGCGGCACGAAGGTCTGCTACGGCACCGACCGCGACGAGGCCGTACGCACCGTGCGCCGGTTGTGGTCCAACCAGCTGCTGCCCGGCGAGATGGGCCAGATCCTGCCCTCGCCGAGCCACTTCGAGCAATTGGAGCCGCTGATCACCGAGCAGATGGTGCGCGACAACACGGTGTGCGGGGACGACGCCGACGAGCATGTGTCCGCGCTGAACGCCTTCGCCGAGGCGGGCTTCGACCGGATCTACGTCAACCAGATCGGACCGGACCAACGCGGTTTCTTCGACTTCTACCGCACCAAGGTGCTGCCGCAGCTCCCGCGCTGAGAGGGACGGCACAGGACCCCATGAAACTCCATCTCCCCGTCGTCTCCGTCTACACGGTTCCCACCGACGCCCCCGAGGCGGACGGCACGCTCGCCTGGGACGCCACGACCGTGGTGATCGCCGAGGTGGCGGCGGGCGACGCGACCGGCACCGGCTGGACCTACGGCCCGGCGGCGATCGGCGACTTCCTGCGCGACCACCTCGCACCCCTCGTCGAAGGACGCAACGCCCTGGACATCCCGGCCGCGCACGACGCGATGTCCCGCGCGATCCGCGACGCGGGCCGCCCCGGCGTCGCCGCGTGCGCGATCTCGGCGCTGGACATCGCCCTGTGGGACCTGAAGGCCCGCCTCCTCGAACTGCCCCTGGCCCGGCTGCTCGGCATGTGCCGCGAACGCGTCCCCGTCTACGGCAGCGGCGGCTTCACGACGTACCACGACAAGCATCTGGCCGCGCAGTTGAACGGCTGGGTGCACGGCCAGCACATCCCGCGCGTGAAGATCAAGGTCGGTGAGGACTGGGGCCGGGCGGTGCTGCGCGACGTGGCCCGGGTCGAGGCGGCGCGTCAAGTGATCGGTCCCGAGGCGGAGTTGTACGTGGACGCAGGCGGCGCCTACACCCGTAAGCAGGCGGTCCGCGTCGGCCACGCCCTCGCCGAGCACGGCGTCGGCTGGTTCGAGGAGCCGGTGTCCTCGGACGATCTGACGGGTCTGCGCCTGCTGCGCGACACCCTGCCGTGCGACGTCACGGCCGGCGAGTACGGCTACGACCTCCCGTACTTCGCCCGCATGATCACCGCGGGCGCGGTCGACTGTCTCCAGATCGACGCCACCCGCTGCGGCGGCCTCACCGAGTTCCTGCGCGCCGCGGCCCTGGCCCAGGCCCACGGCCTGGACGTCTCGGCCCACGGCGCCCCGCACGCCCACGCCGCCGCGGCGGCCGCCGTCCCCAACCTCCGCCACATCGAGTGGTTCCACGACCACGTCCGCCTGGAGGACATGCTCTTCACCGGCGCCCTGGACCCGACAGGCGGCGCGGTGGCGCCGGCCCAGGGCATCGGCCTTGGGCTGACGCTGCGGGCGGAGGAGGCGCGGGAGTACCGGGTCGTCTAGGCAAGGCCTGCGCGACCGACCGGGCCACGGCCTGACGACGGGACATGCGGGTCGGCTGCCGGGGGGCCACCGTCGACCCGCCCACCCAGTACTCCAACGGCGTTGTTGACCCGGACGTCGATGTGCCCGAAGGTGTCGGCGACCTGCTGGGCGGCGTTGCCGACGGCCTTGGCGTCGGCCATGTCCACGGTGACGGTCAGGGCCTCTCCGCCGGCCCACTGCACCTCGTCCGCCGCCGGCCCGGTCACGACGAGGGCCCCTGCCACCGTGCAGCAGGGGCCCTCTCCCTCGGCATGCGTACCGGCGTCACGCCCGGTGGTGCGGCTGCTCGGGGGCGATGTCGTCAGGGTGCGGCTTGCGCGCGCCGGCCGCGTTCGGCGTTCCCGCGCCGGGCACTGCGGTCTCCGGCGGGGCGGGCGGCATCGGCGGATACGGCAGGCCTGGCCCGTTCGGCGGGGTGCCGCCGCCGGTGTGTCCGTGAGCGGCCGTCAGTTCCGCCTCGTCCGCCGTCGGCCGGGACGCGTTCGGACGTGCCGCGCTGCGCAGCGCGTACGCCGCCGCGCCGAGGATCACCGCGGTGATCAGTGCGGCGGCCCAGTCCGGAAGCCCGGCGGCGAGGCCCAGTCCCAGCGCGAGCGCGAGAGCCGCGCCCGCGTACAGGGCGACGGCGCCGGACGCGGCGTACAGCGTGGCCCGGCGGCGTTGCTTGCGCGTCTGCTCGCGCAGCTCGTCGCGGACGGTCTCACGCGCCACCTGTGCCAGCTCGTCGACCAGTTGCTTGTCCAGGTGCTCAAGATGATCCAAGCGGTCCATGGGCGCCGAGTACCCGTACAGGAGTACGCATAACGCGCTCCGTCACGCGCCGCGTGAGGGGATCGCGTGAAACGATCACACTCCCCCGCCACCCCCAACTAGGCTCGTCCGTATGGACATCCTGGGAACCACGCTGCGTGTCTGCGTCGACGACCTGGAGACCGCGGTCCCCTTCTACGAACGGCTCGCGGGCGCCACCGCCCTCCGCTTCGAACGCGGCGGCGTCGAGGTGGCCGCGATCGGCTGCTTCTTGCTGATGAGCGGTCCGGAGGCCGAGTTGGAGGTGCTGCGCAAGGTCGCGGCGACGATCGCCGTCAAGGACGTCGACGAGGCGCACCAAGTGCTCAGCGAGCTGGGCGCGCACATCATCGCGGGCCCGGTGCCGACGCCCGTGGGACGCAATCTGCTGGCGCTGCACCCGGACGGGACGATCTACGAGTACGCGGACCGTCAGTCCTGATCGAGAGCCGCCACGATGGTGTCGGTGAGCAGCGCCCCGGCCGTGCCCTCCGGGTCCAGATCGGGGTCGTAGATGGTGACGTTGAGGCCGACGCAGTGTGCGGAGGCGAGCAACGGCCGGAGCAGAGCGACGAGTTCGTCGGGCGTGAGGCCCTCCGGGTCGGGGCTGTCGACGGCGGGCATGACCGACGGGTCGAGGACGTCGGCGTCCAGGTGCACCCAGAAGCCGTCCAGCTGCGGGATCTCGAAGGCCTGGCGGGTGACGGACCCCAGCGCCTCCGCGCCCCATTCGCGCAGGTCGCCGACGGTCACCACGGGAATCTTCAGGCCGGCGAGCTCGGCGCGATCCTCCTCGAAGCAGTCGCGGATGCCGAAGTACCGCACGTCCTCGTCCCGGAGATAGGGCCTGAGCCCTTCGAGGTTCGTCAGGTCCTCCTGCCCCCGCCCGGTGGCCAGGGCGACCTCCTCGCCGCCCGCCGCGCCGACCCGGTCGGAGTTGCCCGGGTGCCGGAAGTCAGGGGAGGCGTCCACGACGGCCAGGCCGTAGCGCCCGATCCGGCGCAGCGCGAGGGCGGCGCCCAGGTTGATGGAACAGTCGCCGCCCAGGACCACGGGGAAGTCCCCGGCGCGCACATGGTGCTCGATCCGGTCGGCGAGCCTGCGGGTGTACCCGGCGATGGCGGCGGCGTTGAACACGCCGTCCCCCTCCTGCCAGTCCCCCCGGTCGTACCTCGGCGGCACCACCACCCCGCCCTCCAGGCCCCGCAGCCGCTGCACGATCCGCTGCTCACGCAACGCCCCGGCGAGCTTGTGGCAGCCGGGCACGGTGCCGGGGGCGGGCGGGCGCAGGCCCAGGTTGGAGGGGGCGTCGAGCACGACGATATTCCGCATGCGCTTCATCCTCGCCGACGTACAGTCGACGCTCAATGCCATCGACATGGGAGCAGGCAGAGGAAGCATGAGCGAGCAGCACACGTACCGGGTGATCGTCCGCGGCACTTGGGACGCCCTCACCGACGCGGCCCGCACGCGGCTGCTCACCGAGGCCGCGGAGCACGGTCTGACCAGCATGCGGTTCAGCGAGGAGGGGTCGCTCTCCTACGAGCCGTCGCCGCTCAAGCACTTCTCGATGCGGTACGTGGTGGTCTCCGACGCGGCGGACGGCGAGGAGATGGCCGGCGCGATCGCCGAGGACCGGGCCGAGAGGGCGCTGCGGGAGCTGGGCTACGGCTTCCGCGATCTGAGGTCGACCGTCACGGACCTGGACACGATGAAGATCAACTTCAAGCCCGCATCTCGGCGGTGATCGCCCACCGCTGATGATCCCGCCAGGCCCCGTCGACGAAGAGCATGCTCGGCGAGAAGCCCTCCAGCCGGAAGCCGCAGGCACGGGCGAGGGCCACGGAGGCGGCGTTGGCCGGCTGGACGTTGATCTCCAGCCGGTGCAGGCGCATCCGGCCGAAGGCGTGCCCGACCACGAGGTCGAGGCCTTCCCGCATCAGGCCGCGCCCGGCCGCGTGCGCGAAGGCGCCGTAGCCGAGGGCGCCGCTCTGGAAGGCGCCCTCGACGATGTTGTTGATGTTGACGAACCCCGCGATGCCCCCGCCGTCGTCCTTCGCGCAGACCAGGAACCCGGCCTTGGTCGGATCCTCGATCAGCCGCCCGGCGTAGGCGGCGTACGCGGCGCCGCTGTCCGGCGGAAAGAGCCACGGCTGGTGCAGTTCCTTGCTCTCGCGGGCGCGTGTGGTGAACTCGCCGGCGTCCTCGTAGGTGAAGTGACGTATGCCCACGCGGGGGCCTTCGGCGAGGTAGCGGGACGCAGGGTGCGGCATTCCGACAGCGTACGACCGGTCAGCGGCGCCGTCGCATGAAGTACGCCCCGAACAGCGCGCCGATGATGCCCACTGCGAGCAGCGCCGCCCACAGCGGCATCGTCACCAGGGGGATCAGCAGCCGGATCTCGGTCTCGCCGGTGTTCTCGAAGATGAAGATCAGGGCGAGGACGACGAGCACCAGCACGGCGACCCGGGTGGGAGTCATCGCCCCGCGCACGCCACCCCGGCGCCCGTCGACCTTCCTGCCGCTCTCCGACGTCTTCGCGGTCATACGTCCAGGATGCTCCCGGATCGGCGATCACGCACGGTGAGCGGCCACCACATGCGCTCAGCCGAGCACCGGCAGCTGGAGAACCCCCGTGTCCTGGGGCGCACTGACCACGGTCACCGGCTTGATCCCCCGGTGCCCGAAGTACGCACCGTCACTCGCCGCAATCACGAACCGCAGCCGGTGCCCCTTCTCGTACCGGTGCACGATCCCC
Organism: Streptomyces sp. NPDC107528; assembly: GCF_055639295.1. Lineage (NCBI taxonomy): Bacteria > Bacillati > Actinomycetota > Actinomycetes > Kitasatosporales > Streptomycetaceae > Streptomyces > Streptomyces sp. NPDC107528. The sequence goes on along the minus strand of NZ_JBVKAV010000001.1, from coordinate 1,007,698 downwards.
GGCAGGGTCACCGTGAAGCTCTTCGTCACGTCGGGCACCCGCACCGGTGCCACCAGCCGGTGTACCAGCGTCCGGGTGCCGTCGGGCGCCACGTCGTACAGCTTGGCGAACAGCACGAGCTTGTCGGCGGCGTCCGCCGAGGCCTGCGTCCGCTCGGCCATCGGGGAGACGACCTTGAGCGTGGCCCGGGGCGCACCCACCACGTCGGTGGTGCGCGTGAGCGGCTCGCTGGTCCAGCCGAGGTAGGTGCCCTCGGTGTCGTACGGCGCCGGGTCCGGGATGCCGAGGAGTGCGGCGAGTGAGCTCTCCGAGTGGCTGGTGGGGGTCAGCCAGTTGGTGTACGTACGGCTGCCTCCTGCCACCTTGCGGCGGTCGTCGACGAGTTTGCCGTCGCCGGAGAGGTAGAGCGTCCGGCTGAGCGCGGGGACCCGGTCGGCGGTGGCGTACGTGTTGTCGGGGTCGTCGATCCAGTCGCGGTAGTAGGCGAAGGCCGGCCCGGTGTCGACGTTCTTCTTCCCCAGGTAGCGGTCGAACCAGGCGAGGATGCGCCGGCCGACGTAGCTGGTCTCCAGGTTGCCCTGGCCGAGGTTGAGTTCACCGGCGGCCGGGTCGGTGAGGCCGCCGCTGTGGCCCCAGGACTGCCAGATCATCTTCGTCGGGTCCCCTGTTCCTTGAGGGTGTTGTACGTCGCCGTCGCCTCGTTGAGGTTGAACAGGCTGTCGGCCTGGCCCTGGACGAGGAGGGTGGGTGCCTTGACGCGGTTCAGGTACGACACCGGGGAGACGCTGCGTGCATAGGCCAGTAGCTCCGCGGTCTGTTTCGCCGGGTAGCGGCCGGAGTTGAGCGTGCGGATCGTGTCGCAGGCCTTGGTCACGAAGTGCAGACAGGCCAGGGAGTTGATGCGGGAGGGGTCGAGTCCTGCCTCCAGCAGCGGCTGGCCCTCGCCCATGAGGTAGAAGCCGTTGGCCCACTGCCATTTGAATGCGCCGGGCACGCTGCCGCTTCCGACGGCGTTGTTGGGGTCGAGGGAGTACGCGAGGTCGTTCCAGGTGATCATCGGCGCCAGCGCGTCGAGACGCTGGTCGACGGCCGCCGTGGCCAGCTGCACGGCCCCGCCGTAGGAGCCGCCGGCCATGCCGACGCGCGGGTCGCCGGGGGCGTCGAGGGTGACGAAGTCCGCCTTGGTGCCGTCGTCGGCGGCGCGCCCGCCACCCAGGAAGTCGATCAGCCGCGAGGCGGCGACGCCGTCGATGGTGGGGTCGTCGAGCGAGATCAGGCAGCCGGACCTGCCGAAGCCCAGGCCGGAATAGATCAGGGAGACGTAACCGCGCTGGGCGAAGGCCTTTCCCATGGCGTCGGTCGAGCCGTCGGACTTGCTGCCGCCGAAGCCGTTGGTGGCGAGGACGGCGGGCGCGGGGTGGGCGCGGTCCACGCTCGCGGGCCGGTACAGATCGGCGTCGACGGTGCAGGTGCGGCCGCCCGCCTGAACCGTGAACTTCAGGGCCGTGACGGTGAACTGGCCGCTCGCGGCGGCCGGAGCGGTGAGCGCGAGGGGTGCGGTGAGCGTGGCGCCGAGGACGAGGGCAAGTGGGGATCGAAATCTGGGCACGCGACGGGACACGGAGACCTCCACACTGATGCACGCTGAGGACAGCCCGGCTTACCGGCCAGTAAGTACCGGCCAGTTGTCATGGTGTGACACGTGTCAAGCGAGGTCAATCGCCGTGACGGGGGTTTCTTGACGGAGATTCAGTGAACTGTGCGCTCAGCGCAGAGCGGGCTCGCCGAGGATCAACGTCCCCGCGTCGGCGTCGAGTTCGGCGCTCGCGCCGAGGGGAATCGTCAGCGCTCCTTCACCGTGCCCGAACCCGAACTCCTCCACAACGGGCACACCGAGGCCACCCAGCCGGTCCAGGAGCAGCGCACGCACCCGCTCGTACGGCTCGCACTCCTGCCACGACCCGAGCAGCACGCCGCGCACGCCCTCGAACAGACCGGAACGCAGAAGTTGGGTGAGGTAGCGGTCGAGCCGGTAGGTCTCCTCCCCCACGTCCTCCAGGCACAGCAGACCGCCGCGTGCGGAGGTCCGGGCGTACGGGGTCCCGACCTCGGCGGCGAGCAGGCAGAGACAGCCGCCGAGCGTGACTCCCCGCGCCCGCCCGGGGATCAGCGCCGAGCCGGTGGAGGCGATCGTGAGCACCGACTCCGGCTCGAACAACGTGGCCCTCAGATGCTCCTGCGCCCGCGCGTTCTTGATGAAGTCGACGCCCGCGGCCATCGGACCGTGCAGGGTGACCAGGCCGAGCCGGTTGGCGAACGCCTCGTGCAGCACGGTGACGTCGCTGAAGCCGACGAACACCTTGGGTCCGGCCGCCCGCATCGCCTCCCAGTCGAGGAGGTCGACCAGGCGCTGCGCCCCGTAGCCGCCCCGAGCGCACAGCACGGCGTCGACGGCCGGATCGCACCAGGCGCTCTGCAGATCGGCGGCCCGGTCGGCGTCCGTGCCCGCCAGGTACGCCAACTCGCCGTGCCGGTCGAGCACATGGGGCGCCACCACCGGGTCGAGGTCCCAGCCGCGCAGCACGTCGAGGCCGGTCCGCAGCCGTTCCTCGGGCACGGGTCCGCTGGGCGCGACGACGGCCACGCGGGCGCCGGGGGCGAGCCTGGAAGGGCGGACGAGTGGCTTCACTTGGCGAGTTCCAGTCTGGGGACGCCGGGCGGGTTGAGCCCGAACACCTGGGCGTACAGGGAGAGTTCGGACTCCAGGACGCGGATCATCGTCTCCGCCCGCCGGAATCCGTGGCCCTCCCCCTCGAAGGCGATGTAGGCGTGCGGGACCCGGCGCCCCTCCATGCGGGCGAGGAACCGCTCGCACTGGGTCGGCGGGCAGATCACGTCGTCGAGGCCCTGCAGCAGCAGGAAGGGCACGGTGAGACGGTCGGCGTGCGCCGCGGGCGATCGTTCCGCGTACCGGCCCGGCACCTCGGCGAGCGGTCCGATCAGGGATTCCAGATACTGCGACTCCAGGTCGTGGGTCTCCCCGTCGCCCCAGCCGGCCAGGTCGAGGATCGGGTAGAGGATCGTGCCGCAGGCGTAGACGTCGGTGCTGGTGAGGGACGCGGCCGTGGTCCAGCCGCCCGCGCTGCCGCCCCGGATGGCGAGCCGGTCGCGGTCGGCGGTGCCCTCGTCGGCCAGGGCCAGCGCCACGGCCGCGCAGTCCTCGACGTCGACCACGCCCCACTGCTCGCGCAGCCGGTCGCGGTACGCCCTGCCGTACCCGGTGGAGCCGCCGTAGTTGACCTCGGCGACCCCGATGCCGCGCGAGGTGAAGTAGGCGATCGACAGGTCGAGGACGAGCGGCGCACGGCCGGTGGGGCCGCCGTGCGCCCAGACGACGTACGGCGGCGGTGTGTCGCCGGGGGCCACGCAGCCGGGGTTGTGCGGCGGGTAGATGTGGGCGTGAACGTCGTCGCCGGCGGGGCCGGTGAAGGTGCGGATCTGCGGCTCGGGGTAGTGGGCGGGGTCGACGGCGTCGTCGTGCTCGGCTCCGATGACCCGGGCCCGGCCCGTGCAGGTGTCGAGTTCGACCACCTCGTAGGCGCTGCGGGGGCTGGCTCCGACGGCGACGACCCGCTCGCCGTACACCGCGAGGGTGGGCGCGAACTCGGTCCAGGGTCCGGCCGCGTCGACGACCTCGCCGGTCTCGGGGTCCAGTATGCCGAGGGCGGTCGAGCCGCGCCCGTGCACGACGGCGACGGGGCCGCTCGCCAGGGGGGCGAACCAGCGCAGGCCCGGTTTCCACAGCGGTCCGCTGAACTCCTCCTCACGCGGACAGAGCGGTTCGCCGTCGCGGTAGAGGTTCCACCAGCCGCTGCGGTCGCTCGCGTACAGCAGCCGGCCGTCGGCCGACCAGTCGGCCTGGGCGATCGCCTCGTCCGGGCCACCGGCGACGGTCCGCGGGGCGTCGAGCGTGCCGTCGGCGCCGACGTCGGCGACCAGCAGCTCCGTGCCGTCCCACGGCATCCGAGGATGGTCCCAGACGAGCCACGCCGCGCGCCGCCCGTCGGGCGAGAGCCGCGCTCCGGTGATGAACCGGTGCCGGCCGTCGGTGAGTTCGCGTACGGCGTCCCGGTCCCCGGCAGCCGAGCCGTCCAGCGGGACCGCGGCCAGGACGCGCCGCACGTCGGTGGGCCCCTCGCCGGTGAACTCCTCCAGGACGCACCACACTTCACCGAGGTCGAGCCGCAGCTGCGGCTCCGCCCAGCGCAGTCCGCCGCCCACCGAGGACACGGGGGTGATCGGACGTGGCTCGGCGCCCTCCTCGTACCGGTAGAGGCGCTGGTCGGCGAAGTTGACGAAGACGACGAGCGGCCGGCCGTCGACGACCTCTCCGGCCCAGGGCTGTCCGCCGTACTCCACGACCCGGCTGCGCACGTTCCACGGTGCCGGCAGCACCGACTCCTCCGTGCCGTCGGCCCGCCGCCGCACCAGCGTGCGCCGCCCGCCCTCGACGGGACGCGGCTCGGTCCACCACGCCTCGTCGCCGACGAAGCCCACGTACTCGGGGTGCCCGTCGTGACTGGCGGCGAGGGCCGCGTCGATGGGCGAGGGCCAGGAACCGTACGCCAGCGTCTGCACTGTCTCCCCTTTTCTCGCCTAGGCCGACCGCAGGAAGCGGTCGAGAACGCGGACGCCGAAGTGCAGCGCCTCGACCGGCACGCGCTCGTCGACGCCGTGGAACATGGCCCCGTAGTCGTACCCGTCCGGCAGCCTCAGCGGTGAGAAGCCGTAGCCGGTGATGCCGAGCCGTGAGAACTGCTTGGCGTCGGTGCCGCCGGGCATGCAGTACGGCACCGTGTGGCCCTCGGGCGCGAACTCCTCGACGGCGGCGCGCATTTTGGCGTACGTGGGTGAGTCCACCGGTGACTGGAGGGCCACCTCGCGATGGTGGAACTCCCATTCCACGTCGGGCCCGGTCAGCTCGTCGACGGTCGCGCGGAACTCGTCCTCGAAGCCGGGAAGGTAGCGCCCGTCGACATAGGCCACGGCCTCCCCCGGAATCACGTTGACCTTGTAACCCGCCTCCAGCATGGTCGGGTTGGCGCTGTTGCGGACGGTCGCCTCGACGAGCCGGGCCGCCGGGCCGAGCTTCTCCAGCAGGCCGTCCACGTCGTCCAGGTCGGCGTCGAGACCGTACAGCGCGGCGAGTTCGGTGAGGGCGGCGCGCACGGTCGGGGTCAGCCGCAGCGGCCACTCGTGGGCGCCGATCCGGGTGACGGCGGCGGCGAGGCGGCTCACCGCGTTCTCCCGGTTGGGCCGGGAGCCGTGCGCGGCCCGCCCGCGTGCCGTCAGCTTGATCCAGCCGGTGCCGCGCTCCCCTGCCGCGAGCGGGTAGATCTGCCGGCCGCTGCCGTCGTGGAAGGTGAACGCGCCGGACTCGCCGATGCCCTCGGTGCAGCCCTCGAACAGCTCCGCATGCCGGTCCGCGAGAAATCCGGAGCCGTCCTCGGCGCTCGCCTCCTCGTCGGCGGTGAACGCGATCACGATGTCCCGCCGGGGGCGTACGCCCTCGCGGGCCCAGGCCCGGACGACGGCCAGGATCATCGCGTCCATGTTCTTCATGTCGACCGCGCCCCGGCCCCACACGACCCCGTCGCGGATCTCCCCGGAGAAGGGGTGCACGCTCCACTCGGACGCCTGCGCGGGGACCACGTCCAGATGACCGTGGACGAGCAGCGCGTCCGCCGACGGGTCGGTGCCCTCGAACCGGGCGACGACGTTCGTGCGTCCGCCGGTGCGCTCCAGCAGGGTGGGGGCCAGGCCCGCGTCGGCCAGCAGCGCGGCGGCGTACTCGGCGGCGGGGCGCTCCTGGCAGTCGCCGCCGCCGCGGTTGGTCGTGTCGATGCGGATGAGGTCGGACGTGAACGTCACGACCTCGTCCAGTGCCTGCCCGTCAGCCATACTGCTCCTCCACCGCGGCCGAGACGATCGTGGTGACCGCCTTGAAGGTACGGATTCCCTCGTACATGCGTTCGCTGGTGTACGCCACCTTGCGCTCACCGATCCGTGCGACACCGGGGACGACGGTGGCGGCCATCGCGAGGTGCTCGGCGTCGAACTCGACCGCGATGGTGAACGGGCCCTCGCTCACCGGCTCCTGACGGACCGCCAGCCCGGCCGCCTCCTTGGCCGCGGCGCGGATGTCGGCCGCGGTCCTGGCCGGCGTACGGCACACGGCCGCGTACCGCGAGACATGGTCCTTGACGGCGACCTTCAGTGCCTCGGGCGCGTACCCGAGCGCGTCCTCGCAGGCCACGTCGTCGCCGGTGACGAGCACGACGGGCACGCCGTACTCGGCGACGACGTGCGCGTTCAGCAGCCCCTCGCTCGCCCGTACGTCGTTCAGCCACACCCCGGTGATAGAGTTCGCCAGGTAGGTGTGCGCGAGGACGCCCTCCGTGCCGGCGCCCGCGTGGTAGCCGACGAAGGCGATGCCGTCCACGTCGCCGTGCTGCACGCCCTCGACCATGGACAGCGTCTTGTGCCGCCCGGTGAGCATCTCCGCCCGCTCGTCGAGCCGTTCGAGCAGCAGATTGCGCATGGTCCAGTGGGCCTCGTTGATGAGCACCGTGTCGGCACCGCCGTCGAAGAATCCCAGCACGGCGGCGTTGACGTCCGAGGTGAACATCCCCCGGCACCGCTCCCACTGAGGCGTCCCCGGCAGCACGTCGGCCGGCCAGGTCACGCCGGTGGCGCCCTCCATGTCGGCGCTGATGAGGATTCTCATGCTGCTTCACGTTACGCGTCGGCGAGGCAACTTCCTACGAGACAGCAGGAGGCCGGCCCACCCGATCAGGAAGTCGGCAAGGGCCAGGTGGCGACCGGATCGCTGGTGGGGTGGGAAGAGCCCGCGCTCGGTTCGACGGTGACGGCGAGTGCGGCGGCGGCGCCGGGCGGGGGAAGGAACGCCGACTGGAGGCCGGCCTTGGCGGCGAGGAGCCCGGCGGGGCGGACGGCGTCGCCGGGGTCGACGTACCACATCTGGTAGGTCTTGTCCGCGGGCAGCGGGGCCAGGTCCTGGCAGAAGTAGACGGCCTCGTTCAGCTCCCGTGAAACCGCCACGGTGCCGGATCCGCCGTAGGCCAGGTCTTTCTTGACGAAAGTGGTGTCGGGAGCCGCGAAGAGCCGGCCGAGGTCGGCGGCCTGGCTCCGGGCCTCCTGGCGCGCCTCCCTCGCCTCCCGCGCCTCCTGGTGCTGCCAGGCCGCCAGACCGCCGAGCGCGGCCGCCGCGGCCAGGCTGGCGGCCAGTGCGAGATGCAGCAGAGGCGGTGTGGATCGTCGGATGCGGCGGCCGTCCGCCGGACCGGGAAGCTTCGGAGGGAGCTGGGGGGTCCGGGCCACCTCGGCGAGGACGCGTTCCTTCAGACGCGGCGGCGGGGTGCGGGCTGCCGCGAGCGCGAGCCAGCCCGCGGCCTCCTGCTGACGGAGCGTCTCGTGGGCGCAGTCGGGACAGTCGGCGACATGGCGGCGGAAGGCCTCCCGTTCCTCCCGGGTGAGCGCGTTCACCGCATAGGCACCCGCGAGGTCGTGTGCATCGTGCGAGTCGGCTGTCATCACGGCGGAGCTCCCAGGCAGTTCCGCAGACGGGTCAGAGCCCTGCGCAGACGGCTCTTGACGGTGCCGAGGGGCAGGGACAGCCTCGAAGCGATCTCGGTATGGGTCAGACCCTCGTAATAGGCGAGCACCACCGGCTGCCGCAGCTCGGGCTTGAGCTCCTTCAGGCACGAGCGGACCTGTTCGCATTCACCGAGCGCCTCCACCGCGTCCACGACGTCGTCGAAGGCCGGCGTCGACTCGTGCTGGGAGACGGCGCGCTCGCGCTCGGCGGACCTCTGCAGCGTGCGGACGCTGTCCACGGCTCGGTGGTGAGCGATTGTCAGCATCCAGGTCATGGCGTGCCCGCTCTCGGGCCGGTAGCGGGGGGCGCTCTGCCAGACCTCCAGCATGACCTCCTGGGTGACCTCCTCGGCGCGCGCGGGGTCCTGAAGGACCCGGCACGCGATTCCGTAGATCGGTCCGGCGGCCGCGTCGTACAACCGGGAGAAGGCGTCCTGACTGCCCGCAGCGACGGACACCAACAGGCGATCCGTCTCGGACGTACCGATGTGCCGGGCCCCGGAAGCCTCCCGCTTCGCCACACCCTCTCCCACCTGTGCAAATGCCCCGATCCAGCATGTTCGGTTCACCCACCCTTCTTTAAGTGTCCGAGTCCCGGCCGTCGTCCGCATCCCGCAGTGACGCGAGGCGGGCGGCCAGGGAACCGGCGGTGACCCGGCCGCCGCCCCCGAGCACGTCGTCGCCGTACAGGGCCTGGACCCAGTTGGCCTGGTAGACGGTCTCCAGGTAGCGCTCGCCCAGGTCAGGGGCGATGGCCACCGCGGTCAGATCGGCCGGGTCGTGCGCGGCCAGCCAGCGCGTCGCACCGCTGACGACGGTGCCGGTGGAGCCGCCGAAGAGGAATCCGCGTCTGGCCAGGCGGTGGCAGGCGCGGATGGTGTCCGCCTCCTCGACGTGCACCGCCTCGTCGACGTAGGACTCGTCGAGCAGGGGCGGGCTCACGCTCATGCCCAGGCCGGGAAGCATGCGACGGCCCGGGGTCCCGCCGAAGGTCACCGAGCCGGCGCTGTCCACCGCGACGATGCGGACGGGCCGGTGCCACTGCCGGAAGAAGCGGGCGCAGCCCATCAGGGTTCCGGTGGTGCCGGCCCCTACGAACAGGACGTCCAGTCCCGGGAACGAGCGGGCGATGGCCGGTGCGGTCCTGCGGTAGTGCGCTCGCCAGTTGCCCGGGTTGGTGTACTGGCTGAGCCATACGTACCGGTCGTCGAGGGCGGACAGTGCGCGTACGTAGTCGAGGCGTGCCTGGAGGAAGCCGCCGTCGGCGCTCGGCTCGGTGACCACGTGCACCTGGGCGCCCAGGGCCTCCATCACCAGCCTGGTCGACAGGTTGCAGCGGGAGTCCGTCACGCACAGGAACCGGTAGCCCTTGCTGGCGGCGATCATGCTGAGTGCCACGCCCATGTTGCCCGACGAGGACTCCAGCAGGACCGACCGCGGGGTCAGAACCCCCGCCCGTTCGGCAGCCTCCACCATCTCGGTGGCGGGCTTCAGCTTGATCGAGCCGGCGAAGTTGAAGCCTTCGCACTTCAGGAAGAGCGTGTGCCCCAGTATCGGCTGGAGGTCGACGTAGAGATCCTCCTCGTTGAAGGTGTAGGGGGCGGATATGACTGACACGATGGCCTCCGCGGATTGAAGAGCAACCGGGCCCGGACGGTGTTCACCCGTACCGGCTCAGCTCATGGAAGAAGCCGTCGACGACGTGCAGCTCGCCGGAGCCGGCCACCTCGTCGTAGACGTACTTGCCGACTGCCAGGTCGAGAACGCCGAGGCCGAAGGGCGAGAACACCACCGTCCGGTCCGCCGACGGCGACACGCGCCCGGACATCACGTCCGCCAGCGTCCCCGTCACGAAGTCGCGGTTGCCGGTGAGCTGTTCGGCCAGGTGGACGGAGGTGTCCGCCCTCAGACAGTGCTCGACGTCGTCGACGATGTTGTCCGAGGCGAGCACGGCCTCGGGAGCCAGATCGCGCAGCGACACGTGCAGCACGAGCGGACGGTGTGCGAACCACGACGGCTCGTGGATGTGCGGCCGGGCGGCGACGGTGGCGAACACGACCAGGTCGCTCTGGCGTATCAGCTGCTCGGCACTGTCGTGCAGGACGATCCAGCCGGTGGCGCCGGACTGCTCCAGGTAGCAGCGGAACCCGGCGGCGCTGTCGGCGGACACGTCGTGCACGCCGATGGTGTCGAACGACCAGCCGGTCCCGGTCAGGAAGGTGTGGATGTAGCGGGCGATCAGGCCCGTCCCGATGAAGCCGACACGGGTCGGGCGCTCCCGGCCACGGCTGAGTCGGTCCGCCGCCAGTGCCGCCGACGCGGCCGTCCTCGTGGCGCTGATGATCGAGGCTTCCATGCAGACGAACGGGTAGCCGGTGTGGCGGTCGTTGAGGACGAGCACCGCCGAGGCCCTCGGGATGCCGGCGGCCACGTTCTGCGGAAAGCTGGAGATCCACTTCAGGCCGTCCACCCCTGCCTCCCCGCCGATCGAGGCGGGCAGGGCGATGATCCGGGACGACGGGCGGTCGGGGAAGCGCAGGAAGTGGGACGGCGGGTTCACCGAATCACCGTCGTCGTGCAGCCGGTAGGTTTCCTCGACCACCTCCACGATCTGCTTCTCGCGCCCTCGCAGCGCTTGCTGGACCTGGCCGCCCGGCACGATCGCGAAGGGCGGCACGGCGGCCGGCCCGGACGGTGCGGACTCCCAGGTGCCGGAACGGATGGTGGTCATCGGGTGATCACCTCCACGGTCGGCGAGCAGTCGGCCAGGCGGACCGCGTCCGCCATCGCGACGAGCACCTCGCGCGGCCCCTCGTACGGCTCCCTGCTGTGGGCGGTGCGGATGTTGTCGACGAGCATCAGGTCGCCGGCCTGCCACGGCTCGCGCACGGTGTGGGACTGGTAGACGTCGTTCAGCAGCTGCACGGTGTCCTCGCCGATCGGTGCGCCGTTCCCGTAGCGGGTGTTGAACGGCAGCCCGTCGGCGCCGTAGATGTCGACGAGGTACTCGCGTATCTCGGGGGCAAGGGTCCACTCGTTGAGGAACGCGATCTGGTTGAACCAGCAGCGCCGGCCGGTGACCGGGTGCCGCACCACGGCGCTACGGCGCTGCCAGGTCCGCAGTCCGCCGTCGGGTTGCCACTCGAACTCGATCGCGGCCGCCCGGCAGTAGCTCTCGACCGCACCGCGGTCCTCACTGCCGAAGGCGTCGGTCAGGGACGCCCCGATCTCCTCGTTGTAGTTGCGGGTGAGCAGCCAGCCCTCTCTCAGGAACCGCTCGACGAGATCGGTGGGCAGCGCGCCCAGCACGGTCGGTGCGTCGGCCAGCGCGGTCGCGCCGCCGGCGTCGGGGGCACTGAGGCAGGCGAACAGCATCAGACCGGGGAACTCCAGGGTGTAACTGAGTTCATGGTGCATGCACATCGGCTGGTGCGGTGGCCACTTCGACGAGGAGTACACGCCGTCGGCGTAGGTCCGCCGGGATGCGAAGGCCTCCCTCTCGGTCATCAGACCGGCGGCCAGCCGCCGGAAGACGGCGGCGGTCCCGGCCTGGTCGCCGAGCCCGAGGCCACGGACCAGGGCCGAACCGTGCTCGGCGACGACGGCGCGCACCGCGTCCCGGTGCTCGGCGGCCCAACTCGCCGCGTCGCCGGTGGAGCCGGCGCGCACGATGGGGGGTTTGCCGGGCTGAAGGTCGACGTCGAGCGTCGGCACCGGGGGCGAGGTCGGCATCTCGGTCTCCTTTCGGTCGCGGGTTCAGGAGGAAGCCGGTGGTGCGGGGCCGACGCCGGCCGCGGAGGCCGGGGGCGCGGCGGCCGGGGACCTGCCGTTGACGACGCGGGCCAGGTCGGCCAGCACCGGGTGGCGCGTGAGGTCCTTGATGTCCACGGCACGGTCCAGGGCGATCGCGAGCCGTACGGCCGCGAGGGAGGTGCCGCCACGGTCGAAGAAGTGGTCGTGCCGGCGGATCGTGTGCTCCGGTATGCCGAGGACCTGAGCCCACAGGACGGCCAGCCGCCGTTCGGTCGGCGTGCGGGGCGTGTCGCGGCCCTCCTCGGCCATGTCGAGCCCGGTGCCGGCGGCTCCGGGATCCGGCACCACGGCGCTGACCTGCGCGGCGAGCGCGGTGAGCCCCTTCTTGTCGACCTTGCCGTTGGCGGTCACCGGCAGGTTCTCCTGCCAGTGGAACTCGGAGGGGACCATGTACTCGGGCAGCGACCGTCCCAGCCGGTCCCTGAGGTCGGCGTCCTCCAGCGGGCCGTCACCGGAGTAGAAGGCCACCAGGCGTCCGCCCTGGCCGGCCCCCTCGACGGCCACCACCGCGCCGTCGCGGACGCCGGGTGCCCGCAGCATGGCGCTCTCGACCTCGCCGATCTCGATCCGGAAGCCGCGGATCTTGACCTGGGTGTCCTGGCGGCCGAGGAACTCCAGCTTGCCCCCGGGCACCCAGCGGCCGTAGTCGCCGCCCCGGTAGAGCCGCCGGCCCGCGCGGTGCGGATCCGGTACGAAGGCCTGCCGGGTGCGCTCGGGGTCGTTGACGTAGCCGCGGCCGACGCACACCCCGGAGAAGACGATCGCACCGGGGGCGCCGAGCGGCACCGGTGACAGGTGCTCGTCCACGACGCGGACGTGCACATTGCTGATCGGCGAGCCGAGCGAGATCCGTCCGTTGTCCGGCGCCCGGTCCAGCACCTCGTGGTTGGTGTCGTCCGACGTCTCGGTGAGCCCGTACGCGTTGACCAGCCTGATGCCGGGCTCGGCCGCGAACCAGCGCTGCACGAGCTCCCATTTCAGTGCCTCGCCGGTGACCGACACGCATCGCAGGTCCGGCAGCGCACGCGGGTGCCGCTCCAGGTAGGCCACGACCGCGTCGAGGTACGACGGCACGACCTGGAGGACGCCGACCCCGCCGCGGGCGATCGTGTCGACGAACCGCGGGACGTCCAGGATCGCGTCCTGTTCCACGAGCAGGGTCCGCCCGCCGGCCAGCAGCGCGGAGACCAGTTGCCACAGCGAGATGTCGAAGCACTGGGGCGCGGTCTGGGCGACCACCTGCCCCTCGCCGATCCCCAGGTCGTCGATCTTGGCGTAGAGGTGGTTGAGCATGCCCGCGTGCTCGCACATGGCTCCCTTGGGCTCGCCGGTGGAGCCGGACGTGAAGTAGATGTAGGCGAGTTGGTCCGGTGCGACGCCGACGCCGAGGTCGGAGTCCGCGTGGCCCTCCGCGTAGGCGGCGTCGACGGACAGCGCCCGGACCGCGGGCAGCGCGTCGAGGGCCCGGTCGAGCATGGCGGTGCTGCCCGGCTCCGTCAGCACGAGCCGGCACCCGGCCCGCGTGAGCATGGTCGCGATGCGGTCGGCCGGGAAGTGCGGCTCGACGGGCAGGTACACCCCGCCGGCCTTGAGGACCGCAAGGACGGCGGCCGTCCAGTCCAGGTTCCGCTCGGTCACCACCGCGACGACCCCTTCACGGCCCAGCCCCCGCGCCAGGAGGGCACACCCCAGCCGGTTGGCCCGCGCGTTGAGTTCCCGGTAGGTCCACCGCTGGTCGCCGTGTACGGCCGCGACGGCGTCGGGGTGCGTCCTGACGCGTTGCTCGAACAGCTCGTGGAAGCGGTGGTCGGGCAGTTCGCGGCGGGGTCCGGCGAGTCCTTCGAGCTGGAAGCGGTGCTCCTCGGCCGAGAGCAGGCTCTGCCGGTCGTGCGCGGCGTCCGGATCGGCCGCGATGAGCGTGAGCGCGGTGAGGTGGTAGCCGACGATCCTCGCGGCGCAGTCCGCGTCGAGCGCGTCGGTCCGGTACCGCAGCCGCAGCGTGGGCGGCTCGCCCGGCCGCGGTGTGCCCAGCCGCAGCACGGCGTTCCCGGCGAGTTCGCCGCCGTCGCCGATCGGATCGAACTCGGCCTCGCCGGCCGGTCCGGGCAGACCCGCCGCACGCCGAAGTCCGTCGACGGGGAAGTCCTTGTGCAGCAGCAGTTCCGACTCGGTCCGGTGGGTGTGGAGCACCAGCGTCCGCCACGAGCCGGGGTCGACGGTCAGCCGGCAGGGCAGCGGCGACGCGGCCGGTACGGCGACGTAACCGGTCGTGACCTCGTGTTCGCCGGACAGAGCGGCGAGAACCTTGGCGTGCGCGGCGAGCAGCACCGTGCGCAGGGGTACCGCCAGATCGTCCGTCAGGCGGCTCAGCGCGTCCGTCAGATCCTGGGGAAGCGGCGCCTCGTGCGTGGCGACACCGGACACCGGGTCGAGGGTCCACCGAGGGACGGTGGTGACCCCGCCGGCGGCGAGCACATCCCGCCAGTACGCCCGGGCGGCGTCCGCAGCCGCGGTCGTCGATGCCGTCGATGCCGTGGATGTCATGGGGCCGACCTCACCTCGTCCTCGCCGTACGAGCGGATCGGCCGTGCCGGATTCCCGCCCCACCAGGCCTGCTGCGGGACCGCCTCCCCCTTCATCAGGAAGGAGTCCGGGGCGAGCACCGCACCGTCGCCCACCGTCACGCCGTAGTGGACGAAAGCGCCTACCCCGAGGGTGCATCCGGAGCCGATCGTGCTCCGGTCGGACTTGAAGGCGCCGTCCTCCTGCGAGTGGCACTGGACCACGCTTCCCAGGTTGAGCGTGCAGCCGTCCCCGATGGCGGCCATGGCCCGTTCGGTCAGATGGCAGCCGTCGTCGAAGACCATGCGGCCGAGCCGCACCCCCAGCAACCGCCAGGCGACGTTCTTGAACGGGGTGCCGTTGAGCATCCTCAGGTACGTCTCCGACGGCACCTTCCAGTAGCGCTCGTGCTGCCAGAAGTCCGGCGTGTAGATCGAGCAGAAGAGGGGTTTCAGGGGACGGACCGCTGTGACGACGCGTTCGACCAGCACGAAGTACGCGATGGTGCACAGCACGACCAGGAGGTCGGCCAGCATGAGCCCGGACACGCCGAGCGGCCCGTACAACTCCGCGGCCGCCGTGACGAGAAGGATGAGAACGAAGGCAAAGATCCAACGCGACAGCAGGTACCAGGCCATGGTGGCGACGTTGTGCCTGTTCTTGGCGGCAAGGCCGCGCCGCAGCTCCTCACGGCCCTTGAGCCGGTCGAACGTGCTGTCCCGCAGCACCGAACGCGGAATCTCGAAGCTCGGCGAGCCCAGCAGGCCGACGCCTTCGCGGACCTCCCCGTCGACCGGCACCATCACCTTCGTCGCGAGCAGGCAGTTGTCGCCGGTCCTGCCCCGCGTGGGATACGCGATCCGGTTCCCGAGGAAGTTGCGCGGCCCGATCGACACCCGGGACACCCGGAACGCGGTGCTGGAGAAATCGGCGTTCATGATCGACAGGCCGTCGGCGACCATCGTGCCGCGCCCGACGAAGCTCAGGTACGGCGTCTCGTGCTTCATCTCCGTGCCGAAGTTCGACCCGGTCTGCTCGACGCGGGAGAGGTCGTATCCGAGGCCCCGCAGGTAGTGGACGATGGCGGAGCTGTCACCGAACAGACGCTTCAGGAAGCGCCAGTTGGTCAGGAGCGTGATCGTCCGGTGCACCTCGAAGTGGAAGCCGTACAGACGGTAGGTCCTGCCCGGCGTGATGGTCAGGCTGAGCAGGCGCGGAAGGGCGGTCAGGACGAGGAGACCGGCGGGTACGGCGCCGAAGACGAGCACGAAGGACATCGCCAGGGCTTCGAGGTAGAACGATCCGTCGGCGAAGACCGCGGGTCCCGGCTCCAGAGCCGTGCTGAGCTGCGGGACCTCGACGAGCAGCGCGGCCACCCCGCCGACCGCCAGGGGTACGTACACGGCCAGCGCGAGCAGCAGTTGCACAACGCTGTGGGTCGCTCGGCGCACCGCGCCGCAGCGGGCCCGGCCCACCACCTGGTAGTCCACGTCGGTCCGCTGTGCCGGGGACCCGTGCCAGTGCTCGCCGTCGGGCACCGTCTGCCCGCGGTGCAGTGAGGAGGCGTGCCCGAGCTGGGCGCCGTCGCCGAGCGATGTGTCGATGTCGAGGACGGTGGCCTCGCTGACCAGCACGTTCCTGCCGATGGTGACGGGGCCCGTCTGGATCTGTCCGGCGTGCGCCCGGTAGCAGGAGAAGAACGAGTCCTTGCGGATGACCGTGCCGTCACCGATGGTGAACAGGTCGGTGCACACGGGCACGTTCCGGGAGAGGACCACGGCGCCCCGCCCGACCTTCGCGCCCAGTGCCCTGAGGTAGAGCAGATAGAGCGGGGAGCCGCTGAACAGCACCATGGGATCCGCCCGCACCAGCGTCTTGACGATCCAGAAGCGGACGTACGCCACGCTCCAGACGGGTATGCGCTGAGGCGTCCACCGGCCTACGAGGGTCCACTTCACGAGGACGGGGAGGACGCACAGGACCAAAAACACCGCACCTCCGAACAGGACCGAGCGCAGGTACACGTCGAGTGCGCCCGATCCGGCGGAGATCCACCCGTAGCCCAGGGCGGTGCCGAAGGCGAGGAGGTAGACGTACGCCAGGAAGGCCAGGAACTGCAGGACGCCGCACAGGACGTACTGCCGCTTGCCCGCCGCGGCCGGGGCCGGGGCCGGGGCCGGGGACTCCGGTGCCGTGAGCACAGCCGCCGGTTCGGACCGGGGCACGGGCTCGGCATCCGCGAGCGCCGTCGCCAGGCTCCTGATCGTCGGGTGGCGATAGACGTCCCTCATCGACACCGACGGCAGATCCGCGCGCTTCCTGACTCGTGCGCAGAAGTGCGCCATCACCAGTGAGTCGGCGCCCAGGTCGTCGAAGAAGTGATCGTCGACCGGAACCTGCTCGCTCCGCACGACCTCGGCCAGCACCGCGGCCAGGGTTCTCTCGATGCCGGCCGGTTCACCGCATCCGTCCAGCAGGGCCGTGGATTCCTCCATGCACTTGATTCGGCACCGGAGCGCGGACAGATCACCGCATTCACAAACTTCTGGTAAGTGATCCGCATACGGTTACCCAGGGTTCACGCACGGTTGCGGAGTTGGCGGACCGCCCGCCCCGGCCCTGCGGCGCGCGAACGCCCCTTTTCACGCCCCCGAGGCGCGCTTGTCAGCCACCCTGTGCGGGCACTACTGTCACCACGCCTTGGTGAACGGGAAATCCGGTGTGATGCCGGTGCGGCCCTCGCCACTGTGAATCGGGAAGTCCGGCTCTGGCCCTCACGGGCAGCCACTGGGTCCTTCGGGACCCGGGAAGGCGGAGCACGGGCGGTGGTACCCGTCAGCCAGGAGACCGGCCAAGGCGCGTCAACCATCCACGAGGTGCTGGAGAGGGTCTGCTGAGCCATGCACATAGCCGAGGGTTTCCTCCCGCCGGCGCACGCGGTCGCCTGGGGCGTCGCGTCCGCGCCGTTCGTAGTCCACGGAGTCCGTTCGCTCACCCGTGAGGTCAGGGAGCACCCCGAGAGCACGCTGCTCCTCGGCGCCTCCGGAGCCTTCACGTTCGTCCTGTCCGCGCTGAAGCTGCCCTCGGTGACCGGCAGCTGCTCGCATCCGACCGGCACCGGGCTGGGCGCCATCCTGTTCCGGCCACCGATCATGGCGGTACTGGGCACCATCACCCTGCTCTTCCAGGCGCTGCTGCTCGCGCACGGTGGCCTGACCACGCTCGGCGCCAACGTCTTCTCGATGGCGATCGTCGGCCCCTGGGCCGGATACGCGATCTACAGACTGCTGCGCCGCTACGACGTGCCGCTGATGGTGGCGGTGTTCTTCGGGGCGTTCGTCGCCGACCTGTCCACCTACTGCGTCACGAGCGTCCAGCTGGCGCTCGCGTTCCCCGATCCGAGCAGCGGATTCCTGGGCGCGCTCGGCAAGTTCGGCTCCATCTTCGCCGTCACCCAGATCCCCCTCGCGGTGAGCGAGGGACTGCTCACGGTGCTCGTGATGCGGCTGCTGGTGCAGTCCAGCAAGGGCGAGCTGACCCGGCTGGGCGTGCTCCTCGCCAAGAAGCAGTCCCGGACCGAGACCGAGGCGGTGGCCCGATGAGCAAGAGCCCGATGAGCAGGAACACGAAGATCAACGTCCTGCTGCTGATCGTCGTGGCCGCGCTCGCGGTCCTGCCGCTGGCCCTGGGCCTCGGCGATCACAAGGAGGAGCCCTTCACGGGCGCCGACGCCGAGGCCGAGACCGCGATCACCGAGATCAAGCCGGACTACGAGCCCTGGTTCTCGCCGCTGTACGAGCCGCCGTCCGGTGAGATCGAGTCGGCCCTGTTCGCCCTCCAGGCGGCCCTCGGCGCCGGTGTCCTCGCCTACTACTTCGGCGTGCACCGGGGCAGGCGGCAGGGCGAGCAGCGGGCGCTGGAGCGGTCGCGGGACGCCGAGAGCGGGGCCGGTGGCGCCGCGCCCGCCGAGGAGTCCACGGCCGAAAGGGCCTGACCCCTCGTGCTGCCGATCGACGCGGCGGCGCACAGCAGTCGCTGGCGCCGCCGTCACCCCGTGGACAAGGCCGTGCTCGGGCTCGGTCTCACCCTGCTCGCGATCTCGCTGCCGCCCTGGCCGGGCGCGGCCCTGGTGCTCCTGACGTCCCTCGTGGTGCTGCTGGGCCCGGCGGGCGTGCCGGGCCGGCGGCTGTGGCGTGCCTACCGCGTGCCGCTGGGCTTCTGCGTGACCGGCGCGGTCACCCTGCTCGTCCAGGTCGGCGGGCCGGAAGGCTTCGTGTCCCTCGCGGACGACGGCCCGCTGCGCGCCGGGGAACTGCTCCTGCGCACCTCGGCGGCCTCGCTCGGGGTGCTGCTGTTCGCCTTCACCACCCCCATGTCCGACCTGCTGCCCCGCCTCGTGAAGGCGGGGGTGCCCGCGCCCGTCGTGGACGTCGCCCTGGTGACGTACCGCATGAGCTTCCTGCTGCTGGACTCCGTGCGCCGCATCAGGGACGCCCAGGCCGCCCGGCTGGGGCACACGAGCCGGGCCGCGGAGTGGCGTTCCCTGGCCGGGCTCGGCGCGACCGCCTTCGTACGGGCCTTCGACCGGGCCACCCGGCTCCAGGCCGGGCTCGCCGGGCGCGGCTACGACGGCACCCTGCGTGTCCTGGTGCCCGAGGCCCGGGTCTCCGCCCGCTTCACGGCCGCAAGTTGCGCCCTCCTCGCGGCGCTGGCCGCCCTCACCCTCGTACTGGAGAAGGCCCTGCCATGAGCGAGCCCATCGCCCTGGTCGCCCTGCGGGGCGCGTCCTACGCCTACGAGGACGGCCCCGTCGTGCTCAGCGGCCTCGACTTCGACGTGCGCGAGGGGCGCGCACTGGCGCTGCTCGGTCGCAACGGCAGCGGCAAGACCACGCTGATGCGGCTGCTCAGCGGCGGACTCAGGCCGCACGACGGCCGGTTGACGGTGCAGGGCACGCCCGTCACGTACGACCGCAAGGGGCTGACCCGGCTGCGGACGACCGTCCAGCTGGTGGTGCAGGACCCGGACGACCAGCTCTTCGCCGCGTCCGTCGCCCAGGACGTGTCCTTCGGCCCGCTGAACCTCGGCCTCTCCGACCCCGAGGTGCGGGTGCGGGTCGCCGAGGCGCTCGCCGCGCTGGACATCAGTGCGCTGGCCGACCGGCCCACGCATCTGCTGTCGTACGGGCAGCGCAAGCGCACGGCCATCGCCGGCGCGGTGGCGATGCGGCCCCGGGTGCTGATCCTGGACGAGCCGACTGCCGGGCTCGACCCGGACGGGCAAGAACGCCTGCTCGCCACGCTCGACGGACTGCGCTCGAGCGGGACCACGGTGGTCATGGCCACCCATGACGTCGATCTGGCCCTGCGCTGGGCCGACGACGCGGCGCTCCTCACCCCGTCCGGCGCACGCATCGGGGCGGCACCAAAGATGCTGGCCCGCACCGACCTCCTCCAGCAGGCCGGCCTGCGGCTCCCATGGGGGGTCGCGGCGGCCCAACTCCTGCGGGCGCAGGGGCTGTTGGGTGACGCGTCGGCGGGCCCCCGCACCCCGGACGACCTGGCGGCGCTCGTCCCGGCACCGGAGTAGCGGCCGTCCCGACACGACATATATGCCCGCCAAGGGCATCAATGTCTTGAATGTTTCGCAGCTCCCTGTTGTATGGATTCACGTCCAAAGGGAGTGAGGGAACATGGCCGAAGACATCGCGGACGCGGGCCCGCCGCAGGCCGCGGGCTTGAAGCCCGATGCGATCGGGTTCGTCGACGCGCTCGTCATCGGGCTCAACGCCACCTCGCCCGCGTACTCGCTGGCCGCGGCCATCGGCCCGGTCGTGGCGCTGGTGGGTGTCTACGCCCCCGGCGTCATGCTCGCGTCGTTCGTCCCGATGCTGCTGATCGCCTCGGCGTTCTACTACCTCAACAAGGTCGACCAGGACTGCGGGACGACCTTCTCGTGGGTCACCCGGGCGATGGGCCCGTGGGCCGGCTGGCTCGGCGGCTGGGCCATCACGATGACCGGAGTCCTGGTGATCGGCTCGCTGGCGGACGTGGCGGTGACGTTCGCCCTGCTGGCCTTCGGTCTCGACAGCTGGGCCGAGAACGAGTTCGTGCGCCAGCTGCTCACGGTGCTGCTCATCATCGTGATGACGGCCGTGTGCGTCATCGGCACCGAGGTGTCGGCGCGGGTGCAGAACGTCCTCATCCTCGCGCAGGTCGCGTGCCTGATCGCGTTCGCCGTGGTGGCGCTCTACAGGGTCTACGCCGACACCGGCACCCTCGACGCCGTCGACCCGGCGTTCAGCTGGCTGGACCCCTTCGGGGCGGGCGGTGCCGGGCTGACGGCCGGCCTGCTGCTGGGCGTGTTCATCTACTGGGGCTGGGAGTCGGCGGTCAATCTCACCGAGGAGGTCGAGAACTCCGCCACCGCTCCGGGCAAGGCGGCCGTCTGGTCGACGGTCATCCTGCTGGTGACGTATGTGGCGGTCGCCTACGCGGTCGTCGCCTACGCGGGGCCGGCGTTCCTGTCCGAGAACGCCGCGGAGGAGGAGTTCATCTTCGCCATCCTCGCGGACGAGGCGATGGGCGGCTGGGACTGGGTGGTGCTGCTGGCGGTCTCCACCTCCGGGCTCGCCTCCACGCAGACGACGATCATCCCCGCCTCGCGCACGGCGCTGTCCATGGCCCGCCGGCACGCGCTGCCGTCCCACTACGGTCACATCAGCCCGCGTTTCCGCACCCCCGACGTGAGCACGTGGTGGGTGGCCGGCATCGCCATCGCCTGGTACTTGATCGTCCGTCAGATCAGCGAGAACGCCCTCTTCGACTCGCTCACCGCGCTGTCCCTGCTGATCGCGTTCTACTACGCGCTCACGGGCATCGCCTGCGCCGTCTACTACCGCCGCCATCTCACCGAGAGCCTGCACAACTTCCTGCTCATCGGCCTCGGCCCGCTGATCGGTGCCGGACTGCTGGTCTGGCTGCTCGTCGAGTCGATCGGCGACATGGCCGATCCCGAGAACTCCTACAGCGGCGTCTCGTGGTTCGGGCTCGGCCCGCCGCTGGTCATCGGCATCGGCATCACTCTCGCGGGGGTGATCCTCATGATCGTGTGGCGGCTGATGGCCCCCACCTTCTGGGAGGAACGCCCCGAGGTTGCCGACCCCGATCTCGTGCACGGCGACAAGGAGCACTGAAGATGTCGATCGTTCTCGGATACGACGAGTCCCCGGGCGCGGTCCGCGCACTGCACGTCGCCATCGAGGTGTCGGCGGCGTTTCGCGAGCCGCTCGTGCTGGTCTACGGCGCGGCGGCGCCCGGCGCACTCGGCGAGGAGTACACCGCGCACCGCGATGCCGTCCAGGAGGTCGGCCGCACCGCACTCGGTCACGCCGTCGCGGTGGCCGACGAGGCCGGTGTGCGGACCACCGTCGAGGTCATCGACCAGAAGCCTGCGGAGGCGCTGATCGAGGCAGCGACGCGCCATGCGGCGAGGTTCATCGTGGTCGGCAGCTGGGGTGAGAGCCCGTTGCGCGGGGCCCTGCTGGGCTCCACACCCCACAAACTGCTGCATCTGTCCCGTACGCCCGTCCTGTGTGTGCCGACCGAGCCGTGACCCGCTGGGTTCAGCTCGCGGTGGCCTGTGCCGCGGCCTTGCCCGCCACGCGGCCCGAGAACAGGCAGCCGCCGAGGAAGGTGCCCTCCAGGGAGCGGTAGCCGTGCACCCCGCCGCCGCCGAAGCCGGCGACCTCTCCGGCCGCGTACAGACCGGAGATCGGGGTGCCGAAGGCGTCCAGGACACGGCCCGAGAGGTCGGTCTGGAGGCCTCCGAGGGTCTTGCGGGTGAGGATGTTGAGGCGCACGGCTATGAGAGGGCCGGCGCTCGTGTCCAGGATCTTGTGGGCGGACGCGGTCCGGCTGAGCGTGTCACCCGGGTAGGCGAGCGCATTGCGGATGCCCATGACCTGGACGTCCTTGGTGTACGGGTTGTCGATCTCGCGGTCACGGGCCTCGATCTGCCGCTTGAGGTCCGCGAGTTCGATGAGGTTGTCGCCGGTCAGCTTGTTCATGCCCGCGACGAGTTCGGGGAGGGTCTTGGCGACGACGAAGTCCTCACCCTTCTCCTTGAACCGCTCGATCGGCTCCGGCGTCTGCCAGATGCGGGACAGCAGCATCCAGATGTTCTTCTCCGTGAGGTCCGGATTCTGCTCGGAGCCGGAGAGCGCGAACTCCTTCGCGATGATCTTCTGGGTCGTGACGAACCAGGAGTAGTCGTAGCCGCTGTCGCTGATCGACTTGAGGGTGTGCAGGGTGTCGTAGCCCGGGATGTCGGGGCTGGAGAAACGCTTGCCCTCGGCGTCAAACCACATGGAGGACGGGCCGGGCAGGATGCGGATGCCGTGGCCGGGCCAGATCGGGTCGTAGTTCTTGAGGCCCTCGGTGTAGTGCCACATCCGGTCGGGGTTGACGATCCGTCCGCCCGCCTTCTCGGTGATCGCCAGCATCCGGCCGTCCACGTGCGCGGGCACGCCGGTGATCATGGACTTGGGCGGGGTGCCCAGCCGGGCGGGCCAGTTCTTGCGCACCAGCTCGTGGTTGGCGCCGATGCCGCCCGAGGTGACGATCACGACGGGGGCGTTCAGCTCGAAGTCGCCGACGACGGTACGGGAGCTGGGCTTGCCGCGCCCGGCGTTGCTCGGCTCCAGGACGGCGCCGCGTACGCCGGTGACGGCACCGCCCGTGACGATCAACTCGTCGACCCTGTGGCGGAACCTGAAGGTCACGAGGCCCCTCTCCACGGCCGCGCGAACCTTCTTCTCGAAGGGTTCGACCACGGCCGGTCCGGTCCCCCACGTGACGTGGAAGCGCGGCACCGAGTTGCCGTGCCCGTCCGCGAGGCCGCCGCCGCGCTCGGCCCAGCCGACGATCGGGAACCACTGCATGCCGAGCCCGGCGAGCCAGGACCGCTTCTCCTCGGAGGCGAAGTCCACATACGCCTCGGCCCACTTGTAGGCCCAGTGGTCCTGGCCCGACGGGTCGGAGATCCCGCGGTCGAAGCCGGCCGTGCCCAGCCAGTCCTGCCAGGCCAGCTCGTGGGAGTCCTTGATGCCCATCAGCCGCTGCTCGGCGGAGTCGACGAGGAACAGTCCGCCGAAGGACCAGAACGCCTGCCCGCCGAGACTGGCCTCCGGCTCCTGGTCCAGGAGCAGCACCTTGCGTCCCGCCGCGGCCAGTTCGGCCGTCGCGACCAGCCCGGCGAGGCCGTGGCCGACCACGATGGCGTCCGCGTCCGACGAGCCGGCCGAGGCCGCGAAGGCCGGGAACGTGGCCTGCGCGAGGGCGGCACCGGCGAGCACTCCGCCGGCGACGGTCAGGGCACGACGGCGCGTGATCGCGGCAGGGGTTGACGAGTTCTCCATGGGCTGCCTTCCGGGGAGATGCGCAAGGGGCGGGAGACACACGAGAGGCCGCTGCGAAAGCGGGTGTTACCGACGGTAGCCCAGGGGGTGCCAGGGTCGCCAGATGCTGCAGTCGTGAACTTTTCTCATGTTTTCACGCCCCATCTGCACGCCCAAACCCCTTGCCGCATCCGGCAGTCAAACGACATCCACCACGGGTGGCTCCGGCGGAGGCGGCACCTCGGCCGCGGGTGGCAGCCTCGCCTCCACCGGCGTGACCGTGCTCCGTCGCCGTGCTCGCGGCCGCGCTGCTCGCCGCCGAATGGGCGGCGTACCGCAAGGGCCGCAACGCCGGCTGACGGTGCGGCGGACGGGGTCAGCGTGCCCCGCCCGCCGCCGCAGCCGTCATACCGTCCGGCCCGCCACCACCCACTTCGAGGGCAGCTCGATCCGAGCGCCGTCAGGCCCGTACTCCGTGGTGATCAGCGGCAGTTCACCGCTCGCCAGGACGCTGAGCCCGGCCGCGCGCAGATACTCGGGCACGGCGGCGTCGGCGACCTCGCCGGGTGCGATGCCGTGCCGGAAGATCGGCGCGAGCTTGGGCGGCGGTCCCGACGGGCTCTGCGCGAGGCCCATGAGGAGCGGCTTCGCGGACTCGGAGAGTTCGACGAGGAAGGCCCGGCCGCGCTCGCCGACCAGCGTGGCGATCCCGTTCACCATCAGCTGCCGGTCGTCGGGCTCGGCCTGGTGCAGCACGCCCCGCATGTAGATGTTGGCGTCGCCGAGTTCGGCGTGCAGCGTCTCGGCCTCGGTCTTCTCCACCGCGTCGAACAGCCGGTACGTGGCCTGCCCGGCGGGGTCGGAATGCCGGGCGTGGTCGAGGGCCGCGGCGGACAGCTCGCCGCCGACCACGCGCGGGAAGCGCTCAGCGAGGAAACGCGTCTGAGTGCCGTTCCCACAGCCCAGGTCGACCATCGGCAGGCCCGGATCGGTCAGGTGCGCCTCGAAGAGGGCCAGGTGGCGGCCGGCGGTCAAAGCAGGCTCGGCGTCCCAGAACACCGCGCCCTGTTCACCGCTCGCTTCACGCCAGAAGCCCTCCCAGGCCTGACGGTACCGACTCGTCACGCTCATGTGCCCAACTCCCCAGGATGCGACGCCGACCCGTCGTCAAGTGACGGGCGAGTACGGTCTATCGCGGCCCGGTGACGGCTACAAGCGCGTGGCGCATTCCTTCACTCCGCATTCGAGACTCGTGCGCCGTCGTACGCCGTTCGGGGCACAAGTCGTACGCCCCTGGGGGCGCGAAGCGTCAGCGTCGCGGGAGGGTGAGTTCGAACCAGACGGCCTTTCCGGCGCTGGTGCGGCTGGTGCCCCACGCGCGGGCGAGCACGCTCACCACCCGCAGCCCGCGTCCGGTCTCGTCGTCCGGCCCGGCGTGGAGCAGGGTCGGAAGCTCGTGGTCGTCGTCGTCCACCTCGCACAGCAACGTCTCCCCACGGACGAGGCGCAGCTCTACGGGACGGCTGTGGGAGTGGCGTACGGCGTTGGTGACGAGCTCGCTGACCAGCAGCTCGGCGCTGTCGGCGAGCCGCGACAGGCCCCAGCCGTGCAACTGTTCACGGACGACGGCCCGGGCCCGGCAGACCTCCGCCGGGTCGAGGGCGAGCCGCCATTCGGCGACGTCGTCCGGCTCGATGCCGTTGAGGCGGGCCATCAGCAGGGCGACGTCGTCCTTGCGACCGCCGCAGCCCGCTTCCGAAAATGTCACAGCGAGCGCGCGGATGATCGTGTCGCAGGCGTCGTCCATGGACGCGGCCGGATGGGCGGCGGACTCGCACAGCGTCGCGAGCCCGACACCGATGTCTTCGCCGCGCACCTCGACCAGGCCGTCGGTGCACATCACGATCCGGTCGCCGGGCCGCACGTGCACGCGTACCGCCTCGAAGGGCACCCCGCCGACGCCGATCGGCGCGCCCGTGGGCAGGTCGAGCAGCTCGCTGCGCCCGTTGCCGGCGCGGACCAGGACGGGCGGGATGTGGCCGGCGTTGGCGATGTGGAGTTCGCCGGCGATCGGGTCGTAGACGGCGTACAGGCAGGTCGCGAGGTAGGTGTCGCCGAGGCGCTGGGCGAGGTCGTCGAGGTTGCGCAGCAACTGGGCGGGCGGCAGGTCGAGGGCGGCCATCGTCTGCACGGCCGTACGCAACTGGCCCATCATGGCGGCCGAGTTGAGGCCGTGCCCCATCACGTCACCGACGACCAGGGCGGTGCGGGCGCCGGGCAGTTTGACGGAGTCGAACCAGTCGCCGCCGACCCGGCCGAGCAGGGTGCCCGGCAGATAGCGGGTGGCGATGTCGCAGCCCGCCATGCGCGGCGGGATGTGCGGCAGCATGCTGTCCTGGAGGGTCTCGGCGACGCTCTCCTGGTACGTGTACATGCGCGCGTTGTCGAGCACCAGGCCCGCGCGGGCGGCGAGTTCGGCGCCGGTGACCCGATCCATGTCGTTGAACTCGACGCGCTCGGGGTGGCGCAGCAGGATCATGAAGCCGAGCACCACGTCGCGGGCCTTGAGCGGCACGACCAGCATGGAGCGGCCCGTGATGAGCGGCCGGATGTCCCGCTTCTCGAACTGCGAGGCGATGGCGTGCCCCATCTGCTCGCTGATGCGCGGCACGAGCACGGGGTCGCCGGTGGTCATGCACTGGAAGAAGGGCGTGTGCGCCGGGAAGGGCATGGCCTCGCCGACCGGCACGACATCCTCCCAGCGGCCGGGTTCGTCGGTGTGTTCGAGGGCGACCCGATGCCACATGGTGGTCGTGTCCGGCACGCCTTCCGGGAATCCCTCGCCGGCGACGACCTGTTCGCGCAGATAGGTTCCGGCAACGTCGGTGAAGCGGGGCACGACGGCCTTGCTGACCTCGACGATGGTCCGGGACAGATCGAGGGAGGTGCCGATGCGGCCGCTGACCTCGTTGAGGAACTCCAGGCGCTCGCGTACGGCGACGTACTCGAGGTCCTCGGCCTCGTCGGTGTACTCCCGCGGTAACGGCAGGCCCTGAGCGGCTGCCCGGGCGGCCCGCTCGCGGCGCGCCCTGCGCTCGGCACGCCGGGGCACGCCCCAGTCGGGGGTGACGGGGACGCGGTCGTTCTGGCTGAACTCCAGTACCGGATAGCCCAGTTCGAGGATCTGGCCGACGATGCGGGCGCTCTCCTCGACGCTCATGCTGGGCAGGATCTCGGGGAGCCTGCGGGCGAGTTCCTCGGCGCCGGGAAAGTCGGTGTGCAGGGCGAATCCGGGGGCGACGCGCTCGTAGCCGGTGTCCTCCTGGGCCTCCTGCTGGAGCCGGCCCACGTCGGCGCCCAGCACCAGCAGCCGCTCCGGGCCGGGGCCCACCAGCGGGTAGGCCCACCACAGGACGTCGACCCGGTCGCTCCCCGTCTCGCTTCGCTCGGGCACGGTGAGGCGGGCGCGGCCCGCGGCCGGGTAGTACAGCCGCCCGTCGAGGGACGTCTCAAGATCGTGGCCGAGACCGTCGTACGCCGAGTAGGCGCCGTACAGCGAGACGTCGTCGTCCTCGGGCAGCGCGCCGGAGACGGGCAGCAGATCGACGGCCGCGCGTCCGATCGCCTCCTCCTTGGCGGCGCCGAACAGACGGCGTGCGCCGGAGCTCCAGTGCGACACGAGGCCCTCACGGTCCACCACGACCACGGCCAGTGGGATCCGTCCGGACGCGGCGTGTTCCGTCACCGCGCCGTCCCTCTCGGTGCCACGGTCCATGGCCCAGGCCCTCTCTCCCCACGGCTCCACAAGATCTGCGCGCCCACACCACCGTACGGCTCCGAGCCGACGTGATGTGCGGCAATACGGGAATTGATATGACGAGATCAAGACGGCCCGCACAGGGACCGAAAGACCCGTCCGCGCCACGTCCCCGCAGGACAGCCCAGGTGCGGGTGCGCCGGCTCAGTCCTCGTGTCCGAGCTGAAGATCGCGTTCCGTACGGCCTCCGCCGGCGACCTGGAGCACGGTGGCGACCGGCGGGTAACCGGTGGCGATGACGGTGTACTCGCCGGTGGACAGGTCGACGAACCGGAAGGTCCCGTCGGGCCCGGTCGTGAGCGTGTCCATGACGTTGCCGGCCGCGTCGAGCAGCGTCACGCGTGCGTCCTCGACGGGGCGCCCCCCGCCTGCCCGCACGGTGCCCCGCAGCAGGGCGCCGCCGGCGAGTTCGATGTCCTGGCGGGTCTCGCGGGCCGCCTTGACGGTGACGGGGACGGCGGCCGGGCGGAAGGCGGAGGCGCTCGCGGCGAGGGTGTACTCGCCGGCGACGAGTTCGGTGATGACGTAGCCGCCCTCGCGCCCGCTGCGGGTGGTGGCGACGACCTCGCCCTGCACGTTGGTGAGCGTGACCGTGGCGTCCACGGGCGTGCCGTCGGGGGTGAGCACCCGCCCGGCGAGACGTCCGGCGCCGCCGAGGACGATGTCCAGATCGACCGGGCCTTCGCCGACGGTCACGGTGACGGCCTGCGGCTGGTGGCCGCCCGCCGCGGCGATCATGACGTACGACCCGGGGCCCGGCGTCGCCAGCGCGTACCGGCCGTCGTCGCCGCTCGCGCCGCGCCCGACCTGCTGCCCGCCGATGTCGATGAGCGTGAGTGCCGCGCGCGGTACGACGGTCCCGTCGGGATGCTGCACCAGGCCGCAGACGGGCACTCCGGTGGCGTACTGCGAACGGGCGGGCGGGATCGGGGCGTTCACCGGCGCCGCTTCCGTCTCCGGGGCCTGGGCGTTGTGGGACACCAGCGGTTTCTCCTTGAGGAAGAAGGCGATGAGCAGGCCCAGCACGAGCACCGGCACGAGGTAGAGGAAGATCCTCGGCATGGCGTCGGCGTAGGCCTGGATGTAGTCGTCGCGCAGGGCCGGGGGCAGGGTGTGGACGAGCTGCGGGGTGATCGACTCGGGGTCGGGCAGCCCGGCGCCCGTGCGCGTGGGGAGCCGGTCGGCCAGGGCGTCGGCGAGCCGGTCGGCGAAGAGGGTGCCGAAGATGGCGGCACCGACGCTGCCGCCGATCTGCCGGAAGTAGTTGTTGGCGCTGGTGGCGGTGCCGAGGTCGGCGGGGCGTACGGAGTTCTGCACGGCGAGGATCAGGACCGGCATCACCATGCCGATGCCGGCGCCGAGCACGGCCATCCAGAGGCTGTAGTGCAGCCGGGGCGTGTCGACTTCGAGGCGGGACAGCAGCCACATGCCGACGGCCGAGAGCGCGCCGCCGAGCACGGTGTAGATCTTGTAGCGGCCGGTGAGGCTGATGAGTTGGCCGCAGACGATCGAGGCGCCGACGATCCCGCCCATCATCGGCAGCATCAACAGGCCCGACTCGGTGGCCGAGGCCCCGTCGACCATCTGCAGATAGGTCGGCAGATAGCTGGCGGCGCCGAACAGCGCGACGCCGGTCACCAGACCGACCAGGCCAGTGACGTTGAAGACTGAGTCCCTGAACAGCCGCAGCGGGATGAGGGGTTCGGCGGCGAAGTGCTCGGCGACCACGAAGAGGACCGAGGCGACGGCCGCTCCCCCGGCGAGGCCGAGGATGACGCGGGAGTCCCAGGCGTACTCGATGCCGCCCCAACTGGTCAGCAGGACCAGGCAGGTGGAGGCGGCGGCCAGCAGCAGGGAGCCGAGGACGTCGAGCCGGGCCCTGGTCCTCGGCTTCGGCAGTTTCAGTACGACGGCCACGACGGCCAGGGTGACGAGGCCGAAGGGGACGTTGATGTAGAAGCACCAGCGCCAGGAGACGTGGTCCGTGAAGTAGCCTCCCAGCAGCGGGCCGGCGACCGACGCGAGGCCGAACGCGGCGCCGATCAGGCCCATGAAGCGGCCGCGCTCCCTGGCGGGCACGATGTCCGCGATGATCGCCTGGACGCCGATCATGAGCCCGCCGGCACCGACGCCCTGCACCGCGCGAAAGGCGATGAGCTGGTCCATGCTCTCGGCCCGCCCGGCGAGCGCGGAGCCGACGACGAAGACGACGATCGCGAACTGGAAGACGCCCTTGCGGCCGAGGAGGTCGCCGAGCTTACCGTAGATCGGCAGTCCGACGGTCGCGGTGAGCAGGTAGGCGGTGATCGCCCAGGACATCTTGTCCAGGCCGTGCAGCTCGCCGACGATCTTCGGCAGGGCGGTGGCGACGATCATCTGCTCCAGCGCGGCCAGCAGCAGCGCGAGCATCAGCGCGAAGAAGACCAACCGCACGCGACGCGGGCTCAGTTGGGAATCGACGTCTCGGGGCGGAGCCTGTTGAGGTGGTGCGGTGACGGTTTCGTCCTGCACCAGAGTCGTGCCGCCCACGTACCGCTCCCCTCGCCGTACCTGCTCACATTTCCCGCATTAGGCGACAACTACGAGCAAGCACGGCGAGTTACGGCGCAGTCCCGGACACGGCGGAGATCCACTCGATCCGGTGAGGGGGCCAAGGGCCCCCGGGCACCTGGGACTTACTTCTCGACCTCGGTGGCGAGCTTGGCGAGCAGCTCGTCATAGATCCGGCCGAGGCCCTTGGGGGCGAAGGTCTTCTCGAAGAAGCCTCCGATACCGCCGGCACCCTGCCAGGTGCTGGTGACGACGACGAGGGACTTGCCCTCGCCGGCCGGGGTGACCCGCCAGGTGGTGACCATGGAGGAGTTGCGGTCCTTCTCGACGAGCTCGCCGTCGGTGGGCTCGCTGACCTCCAGGAGGCAGTCGCGCACGCGCTTGCTGGTGGCCTGGAGCTTCCAGTGGACGAGGGTGCCCTCGCCGTCGCCGCCCTCACGCACCTCGTATTCGCTGAAGTGCCCGGGCAGCAGCTTCCGCCGCGTGCCGCTGTAGTCGGCGAGGGCGTCGAACACCTTCTCCGCGTCCGCCGCGACGACCCGCTCCGTAGTGGCCTCGACCTGCGCCATTGACTTCCTCCAGGACCTGAATGCTCGGGGGTTGGAGCAAGCCAACCACCCCGCTGCCGGACCGCCCAAATCGGGGTCCCGATCAGCTCTCCGAAGCGATCGCACAGTGATCGAAAACGAAGCCCGGAGATAGGTCGCACGATCAAGGGAACATGTGTTCTATTCTGAGGGCAGTGCTACCGAGGAGGCCTCATGCGCTGGGAGAACCTCACCCTGGAGTCCGACCACAGCCGTGCCGACTCCGCGCTGTTCGGCGCGGACGCGGTGGTCACCCGTACCTTCGACACGCCCGAGTTCGCCGGGATCACGTTCCACGAGATCCGGGCCCGCTCGATCCTCAACCGGGTGCCGGGCGCCTCGCGCATGCCCTTCGAGTGGACGGTCAACCCCTATCGGGGCTGCTCGCACGCGTGCGTGTACTGCTTCGCCCGCAAGACCCACAGCTATCTGGACCTGGACACGGGCCTCGGCTTCGACTCCCAGATCGTGGTCAAGGTGAACGCGCCGGAGCTGCTGCGCCGCCAGCTCGGCTCGCGCCGCTGGCAGGGCGATCACATAGCGATGGGCACGAACGTCGACTGCTACCAGCGGGCGGAGGGCCGCTACCGCCTGATGCCGGGGATCCTCGCCGCCCTGCGCGACCACGCCAACCCGTACTCGATCCTGACCAAGGGCACGCTGATCCTGCGCGACCTGGAGCTGCTGAAGCAGTCCGCGCAGGTGACGGACGTCGGCGTCTCCGTCTCGGTCGGCTTCACCGACCCCGAGCTGTGGCGCACCGTGGAGCCGGGCACACCCGCCCCCGAGCGCCGCCTGGACGTCGTACGGACGCTGACCGAGCACGGGCTCTCATGCGGTGTGCTGATGGCGCCGGTGATCCCGTTCCTGAGCGACAGCCCGGCCCAACTGCGGGCCACCGTCCGCGCGATCGCCGCCTCCGGGGCCACCTCGGTCACGCCCCTGGTGCTGCATCTGCGGCCCGGGGCACGCGAGTGGTTCATGGCCTGGCTCGGCCGGGAGCATCCGTATCTGGTGCGCCGGTACGAGCGGCTGTACGCGGAGGGCGCCTACGCGCCGAAGTGGTACCAGCGCCGGGTCACCCGTCAGGTGCACGACCTGGCGGAGGAGTACGGGATCGGCCCCACGCGCAAGGAGATGCCCCGGCGGATCCGGGAGCCGGAGCCGGCCCCCGCGGAGCACGCGCCGTCCGAACCGACCCAGCTCTCGCTGATCTGAGAGCGTTGGCAGGCATTGGAGCGCATCTCTCGGCCCAATAGGGTCAAGTCTTGCCCGAAGCAGTTCTTCCAGGCGCCCGTTCCGGGATGAATGCGGCCGGGATCGTGGCCTTCGCGGTCCCGCACCCTCCGTCCTGGGAGGACCCCATGGGAAGACGCGCAGCCGTGCTGTGCGGCGCCGCCGTCGTCATGGCCGCAACCGTGACGGCTGTCCCCGCCGGAGCGAGCGCCACCGACACCGCGGACACCTTCAAGACCGCACCTCTGGCCTGGAAGAAGTGCGGCACCACGAAATACCCGACGCTGCAGTGCGCGTCCCTCGACGTGCCGCTCGACCACACCGAACCGCGCGGACGGCAGATCACCCTCGCG
Organism: Streptomyces sp. NPDC107528; assembly: GCF_055639295.1. Classification (NCBI taxonomy): domain Bacteria; kingdom Bacillati; phylum Actinomycetota; class Actinomycetes; order Kitasatosporales; family Streptomycetaceae; genus Streptomyces; species Streptomyces sp. NPDC107528. The sequence goes on along the minus strand of NZ_JBVKAV010000001.1, from coordinate 975,706 downwards.
CTGTCCCGCGTCCCGCACACCGCGAAGAAGTACCAGGGCCCGCTGCTGGTCAACCCGGGCGGCCCCGGCGGCAGCGGTCTCCTGCTCGCCGGATTCGTCGCCTCCGCACTGCCCAAGGCAGTGGCGGCCCAGTACGACGTCATCGGCTTCGACCCGCGCGGCGTCGGCAGGAGCAAGCCTGCCGTCAACTGCAAGCCCGGCCACTTCGCCCCGGTGCGCCCGGACTCCCTGCCGAGCACACCGTGGATCGAGCGGGCCAACCTGCTGCGCGCCAAGTCCTTCGCGCGGGCCTGCGGCAAGAAGTACGCGGACGTGCTGCCGCACCTCAACACCGTCAGCGCCGTGCGCGACATGGACCGCATCCGCGCGGCACTCGGGGCGCGGCAGATCAACTACTTCGGTTACTCGTACGGCACCTACCTCGGCGCGGTCTACGCCAAGCTCTTCCCGCAGCGGGTGCGGCGCGCGGCCCTCGACTCCGTCGTCGACCCCACCGGCGTCTGGTACGAGGCCAACCTCGCGCAGGACGTCGCCTTCAACGACCGGCACCGCGCGTTCCTGGCGTGGGTCGCCAAGTACGACCGGACGTACGGGCTCGGCACCGATCCGTCGAGGGTCGAGGCCGCGTGGTACCGGATGCGGGCGGCCCTGGCCAGGACGCCGGCCGGCGAGAAGGTGGGCGCCGCCGAGCTGGAGGACACCTTCCTGCCCGGCGGTTACTACAACGGCTACTGGCCCTACCTCGCCGAGGCGTTCGCCTCGTACGTGAACGACGGGAACGCCGACCCGTTGGTCGAGGCGTACGAGAGGTTCGGCGCCGCCGACGCGTCCGACGAGAACAGCTACAGCATCTACGCCTCCGTGCAGTGCCGGGACGCCGCCTGGTCGCGCGACTGGCAGCAGTGGCGGACGGACAACTGGTCCGTGCACGCGAAGGCGCCGTTCATGACCTGGAACAACGCCTGGTACAACGCGCCGTGCGCGTTCTGGCCGAAGGACCCGCTCCCCTCGGTGAGCATCGCCAACAGCAAGGTGCCACCGGTGCTGCTCTTCCAGTCGACCGACGACGCGGCCACCCCGTACCAGGGCGCCGTCACGGTGCACCGGCAGCTGGCCCGCTCCAGCCTGGTGGTCGAGCGGGGCGGCGGCAACCACGCCGTCACGCTGGGCGGGAACTCCTGCCTGGACAAACACCTCGCGGCCTACCTCGCCGACGGCACGGTGCCGCGCGGCGCGGGTGAGGTCGACGCGGTGTGCGAGGCGCGGCCCGACCCGAAGCCGCTGAGCTCCAAGGTGGTGTCGGCGGCGGCGCGCGGCGCGGAGCTGCACCGGCTGGTCGGCTTCCGCCACTGAGCGCTTGAGCGCCCGGTCACCGGTCACCGATCGCCTGACGGTCCGTCGGGGGCGTTGTCAGACCCAAGGTCCACCATGGACGCATGAGTGAGCTGACCAGGATTCCCGCCCCCGACGGGTCGCCCCCGCCGCTCAGTACACCCATGTCGTGCTCGGCACCGGCCGCTTCGTCGCCCGTCTCCGGCCGGCTCGCCCTCGACGAGGACGGCAAGCTGGTCGGTGAGGGCGCCCCCGCGGCCCAGGCCCGCCAGGTCTCTGAGCACCTGAGGCGGTGCCTGACCGCGGCTGGGGGTACTCCCACGCCCTTGAGGCAGTGGGGGAGCGGCCTTCGACGACGTCATCAAGCTCACCTACTTCGCGCCCAGGTCGCCGGCCTGGTGCGCTCGGAGTTCCTGATGGAGGTCGAGGCGTTCGCGGTGCTGCCGGGTCAATCCGGGGGCAGGCCGGGGTGACGGGTGGCTACGGTGCTGTCATGGATGCGATGGATGACGACGGGATTCGGATCCGCCCCATGGCCCTGGCCGACTGCGACCGCGTCGCCGAGATCCGCATCGGCGGCTGGCGGACCGCCTACAAGGGGCTGATCCCGCAGTCGTACCTGGACGCCCTGGACGTGGCCCGGGATGCCGAACGCCGCCGCGGCTACTTCTCGCAGGCCGACGGCAGTGTGGTCGACCTGGTCGCCGAGCAGGACGGCCGGATCGTCGGCTGGGCCTGCCACGGTCCGTACCGCGACGGTGAAGTGCGGACCGGGGACGCCGAGTTGTACGCCATCTACGTGGACCCGGTGCGATACGGGGCCGGCATCGGGCAGGCCCTCCTCCAGCAGGCGGTACGCCGGTGCACCACCGCCGGACACGCCCGCATGCTCCTGTGGGTCCTCAAGGACAACGACCGCGCCCGGCGCTTCTACGAACGTGCGGGCTTCCGACCGGACGGGGCCGAGGAGCCCTTCGAGGTGGACGGCGTCGAGGTGCCCGAGGTGCGGTACGCGCGTGCGCTGAGGGCCGGCTGACAGGGGCGTCGCTCGTGCGTGTTGCCGTCCGTTCTTGCGCGTTGCCGCCTGTCGGCCGGGGCCTCACCGCTGGTGCGGGATGCGTGCCAGCGCCCGTACCGCCGCCTCCGCGAGGGTCGGGTGGGCCAGGGCTTCGTTCAGAATGCGTCTGGCCCGGGTGTCGCCGAGGGTGCCGAGGCCGTCCACGCAGGCGAGGGCCACGCGGCGGTAGGGGTCGTGCGGGCGCAGGCGTCGCTCCAGGGTGGTGATGAGGGCGGGCACGGCCTCGGGGGCGCGCAGTTCGACCAGGAGCCGGACCGGGTGCAGGGCGTAGGCGACGCGGAGTTCGTTGGTGGCGAGGGCGGCGGCCGCGCGGGCGGTGCGCGGGTCGCCGAGGCGGGCGAGGGCGTGGGCGGCGGAGGCGCAGCGTTGCGGGTCGCGATGGTTGAGGAGCAGGACGAGGGACTCGAAGGCCCGCCGGTCCCCGGCGAGGCCCAACCGGAACGCGGCCAGCTCCCTGGCCCACAGCGGCTGCCCCGGCGCGGTGAGCACGTCGGCCAGTTCACCCAGGTCCTCGGTCGTCACGAGGCGGTCGTACGCGGCGGACGCCCCGGACTCCTGCCGTAAGCGCTCCGTGAGTGATCGCAACTCTTCGTCCATGAAGGCGAGCGTATGCAAGCGGCCCGCTTCTCGGGACCTACATCACAAAGACGGGGGCTGGCGTGCTCGTTACCCACCGGTTAAGCTCATACGAGCGAGTCACCCACTCGCACATTTGCTTGCAGCGGCCTGGTGACGCAGCCGCCGCGAGTGCTGGTCGGTTCGGTACATCGCGTACCGCAGTACGACCCGGCTCCGGGACAGGGCCGGTCGGATCCTCCGTTCCCCGGGGCGTGTGCACGCCCCTCGGCGACGGCACCGGGCGTGTGCGCCAGTAGCCCGGCAACACCCGCACTCACTCCTCTCCGCACCCGGTGCGCTCCCAGTTCGGCCCCAGTGGGGCCGGCCTCGGCGCACCCGGGCGCGCTCCCAGTCGTCACCCTCATTCCTGGAGTCCCGCGATGGCCACTCCCCTGTCCGACACCCCTCTGTCCCCGCTGAAGACCGTTGCCGTCGTCGGCCTCGGCACCATGGGCACCGGCATCGCCGAGGTCCTCGCCAAGGCGGGCCGCGACGTCATCGGCATCGACATCACCGAGGCCGCGACCGCCAAGGCCGTCGCCGCCCTGGAATCCTCGACCGCCCGCGCCGTGGAGCGCGGCAAGCTGACCGAGGACGAGCGCGCGGACCTCCTCTCCCGCGTCCGCACCTCCACCGACCTGCGGACCGCGGCCGACGCCGACCTGGTCATCGAGGTGGCGCCGGAGTCGTACGAGATCAAGCAGCAGATCTTCCGCGAGCTGGACGGCATCGTGCGCCCGGAGACGATCCTGGCGACCGGCACCAACGCCCTCTCGGTCACGCGGCTGGCCGCCGACTCCTCCCGCCCGGAGCGGGTGCTCGGTCTGCACTTCTTCAACCCGGCGCCGGCGATGCGGCTGGTCGAGGTCGTCTCCTCCGTGCTGACCGCGCCGACCGCCGTCTCCGCGGTCACCAACCTCGCCCTGGACCTCGGCAAGGAGCCCGTCGCGGTGGGCGACCGGCCCGGATTCGTCGCCGACGGGCTGCTGTTCGGCTACCTCAACCAGGCGGCCGCGATGTACGAGGCGAAGTACGCCTCCCGCGAGGACATCGACGCCGCGATGCGGCTGGGCTGCGGACTGCCGATGGGCCCGCTGGCGCTGCTCGACCTGATCGGCATCGACACCGCGCGCAAGGTCCTGGAGGCCATGTACGCCGAGTCCCGCGACCGCCTGCACGCCCCCGCGCCGATCCTCAAGCAGCTCAGCGAGGCGGGCCTGACGGGCCGTAAGTCGGGCCGCGGCTTCTACACGTACGAGGCGCCGGGCAGCGCCGCCGTCGTGCGGGACGCGCTGACGCCGCTGGACGGCGCCGCCCTCACGCCGGGCCGTGAGGTCCGCTCGGTCGGTGTCGCGGGCTCCGGCACGATGGCGTCCGGGATCGCGGAGGTCTTCGCCAAGGCCGGGTACGAGGTCGTGCTCGCCGCCCGCAGCGAGGAGAAGGCGCAGACCGCGAAGGCCCGTATCGGCAAGTCCCTTTCTCGCTCTGTCGACAAGGGCCGGATGACCGCCGAGGTCGCCGCGCAGACCCTGGACCGGATCACCGCGGCGGGTTCGTACGACGCGTTCGCCGACGTCGATCTGGCCGTCGAGGCCGTCGCCGAGGACCTGGAGATCAAGCGGCAGCTGTTCGCGACGCTGGACAAGGTCTGCAAGCCGGGCGCGGTGCTGGCCACCACCACCTCCTCGCTGCCCGTCGTCGCCTGTGCCCGCGCCACCTCGCGTCCGCAGGACGTGATCGGCATGCACTTCTTCAACCCGGCGCCGGCGATGAAGCTGGTCGAGGTCGTCCGCACGGTGCTGACGGCCGACGACGTCCACGCGACGGTCCGCGAGGTCTGCGGCAGGATCAGGAAGCACGCCGTGGACTGCGGCGACCGGGCCGGATTCATCGTCAACGCGCTGCTGTTCCCGTACCTGAACAACGCGATCAAGATGGTGCAGGAGCACTACGCGACGCTGGACGACATCGACGCGGCGATGAAGCTGGGCGGCGGCTACCCGATGGGCCCGTTCGAACTGCTGGACGTCGTCGGGCTCGATGTGTCCCTTGCGATCGAGAAGGTCCTGCACCGCGAGTTCCGCGACCCGGGCCTGGCTCCGGCGCCGCTGCTGGAGCACCTGGTGGCCGCGGGCTGCCTCGGCCGCAAGACGGGCCGTGGCTTCCGCGAATATGCCCGGCGCTGAGCGGCCCGGGGACTGGTTCGGAGCGGGTCAGGAGTGGGGCGGGCTGCTGGATCCCGGCAGCTCTCCCCCGGCCGCCCGGTGCGGCTCGGCCCCGCCCGCCGAACCCGGAGTTCCCCCGCCCGCCGAGGGCGGGGGAAACCCCGTACATGCGCATCAAGCTGCGCACATGCAGTACGTTCGGGTCATGCCCCAGCCCGCCAAGTCCTCACGTACACCAGCCACGCCCGACGCACCGGAAAGTGCCGCAGGCAGTCGCGCGGCCGCCCAGCGGCTCAAGATGCGCCGCGAACTGGCGGCCGCGGCCATGGAGCTGTTCGCGACCAAGGGGTACGAGGCAACCACCGTCGACGAGATCGCGGCGCAGGCCGGGGTCGCCCGCCGCACGTTCTTCCGCCACTTCCGCTCCAAGGAAGAGGCGATCTTCCCCGACCACGACGACACGCTGATCCGCGCGGAGGCGGTGCTCAACGCGGCGCCCGCGCACGAGCACCCGCTCGACACCGTGTGCCGGGGCATCAAGGAAGTCATGAAGATGTACGCGGCCCGGCCGGAGATCTCGGTGGCCCGCTACAAGCTCACGCGCGAGGTGCCCACCCTGCGGGAGGCGGAGATCGCGTCGGTGGCCCGCTACGAGCGCCTGTTCACCCGCTACCTCCTCGGCCACTTCGACGAGCACGCCCACGACGACGACGCCAACGACGACCCGCTGCTGGCGGAGGTCGCCGCGTCGGCCGTGGTCACCGCGCACAACCACGTCCTGCGGCGCTGGCTGCGGGCCGGCGGACAGGGCGATGTGGAGGCGCAGCTCGACCACGCCTTCGCGATCGTGCGGCGGACGTTCGGGACGGGGATCGGCGCGGGGCGGGAGACCGCGCCGCGTACGGTGCCGGCCTCCGTGGCAGGCCAGGGCGAGGTACTCGTGACCGTGGCGCGGACCGACGCGCCGCTCGACGAGGTGATGCGGACCATCGAGCAGGCGCTGAAGGAGCGGGCTTAGAGCGCCACCGGGGCTGCGGGAGGGCTCCTCCTGCGGCTGCGGGGCCTTCTGGCGGCGAGGCCCTCCGCGGGAACCAATGGCCCGACCCGTCCGTCCTCCATGTCGAAGCATGATCTTCATGGTGTGCGACGGAAGTGGGTTGCCATGCAGACGAACGACTCGACCGAGCTCCAGGCCACGCTGGCCGACGGGCGGCGCATGACGCTGTCCCTCCCCGCGACGGACGCGAAGTGGGCCGCCGACGGCATCGGGGGCCTGCGTGCCGTCGCGCCCACGCACACGGGCCGCGGCGAGGAGCCGCCCGCCCTCCCCGAGGAGCCGGCGCTCCCCCTGCAGGTGGCCCTGCTCGGGCTGGGGGCCTAGGTCGTGTCCGCATAGTCCCGTCGTTCGACCGGAGGGCGGGCCCCGCGGGGGTCTGGTGCGTGCTCTCGGCGTGCCGGGCGTCGCGGGGCAGGCGGGACTTTGCGGACACGATCTAACGCCCAGCGCCTGTCCGGCGGATCGGGCCGGTCCCGAGCGACAGCCTCGCGCCAGGCCTCGCGCCGGAGACATGACCCGCCGGACCAGGCCCTGTCCCCGGCGCAGCCGGACCGACCGGCCCGGGGACGAATCTCGCCGCCGAGCCCGGGTCCGCCTCCCCCGGTGAGCAGCCCCGCCACCAGCCGTCCCGTCGCCGGGGCCGGCATGTTGTGGCCGTCGAGCAGGATCGCGGGTCGGCCCGGTACCGGGCCGATGAGGGGCAGGCCGTCGGGGGCATCGAGGGGCGGCCCCATCCACTCCTGCTCCCGCCGCTCCCAGCCGGCGCCCGGCAGATACGGCCGGGCAGTCGCCACCAGCGCCTGAACGCGGCCCTGTCGGAAGAGGTCCGGGCCCCGGTCGAACCCCATCTACCCGGCGGCCGACTCGATGCGTACGCCGAGCAAGGCACACACCGCCCGGGACCGGACGCCCGCGGCGATCACGACGGCACGCGCTTGGTAGGGCCCCGCGACCGTACGGGCCTCGACGCGATCCGCGTCCTCCCGCACCGGCGTCACCCGCGTGCCCTCGACCAGCTCGGCTCCATCGCGTCGCAGCCACGAACTACCCACCAGTCACTACTAGCTGAGGCTCGCAGGAACTTGGCAGGGGCGGCTGGCCCGAGGGCGGGCTCCGTCCCGACCGGCGCCGCGCCCCCCAGCGCCCGATCCAGCGCGACCGCCGCGCCGAGCCGACGGAAGCCCGTCAGCCCGTGCGCCGCACCCTGGCACGACGGGCGAGGAGCGAGGCCGGGGCGTCGCCGGCATGCACGACTCGCACCGGGACGCCGCGCCGGCACTGCGTGCCGGTTCACGGCTGGAGCCGGAGGGCCCCGTGTTCGTTGGTGACCGACCTGCGGGTGCCACAGCTGGCCGCCCCGGTCGTACGGCGGGAGGCGTTGATCACCTGGGCGGAGTGGGCTTCCCGTTCGTGCGGACCGCCGAGCGCCTCGTCGTCCACCGCGACACCCTGTTCCAGCCACTGACGACGATGGGTGACCGATAGCGCCCGATTACCGCCTACTCGTCGGTAGCTTTGATCGATCATCGCTCATTTGTTACGTAAAGATTTCATCTGAGAGCAAGTTCTGGCACCCAGTGCCTTGCCGGATGACACGCCGTGCCATACGTTGAAAGTGTCCGGGCGGCCGGCGTGCAGAGACCTTTCGTACGTCGGCTGTCCCCGCAAACCCCTCCCGGGGCCTGCGCGCCCGGACGCCTGCGTCACAGGCAACCTCCCGCGCCACAAAGCGCTGCCGAACATCACAACAGCCGAACCGACGGCAACCACCAAAACCCTCAGCAGCACCGACGTAACCCTCAGCACCCCTCCCTCAGGGTGCGTATCGCCGGAGGCAACACCGTGACCGTGAAGGACATCCTCGACGCGATCCAGTCGCCGGACTCCACGCCCGCCGACTTCGCCGCCATGCCGCTCCCCGAGTCGTACCGCGCGATCACCGTGCACAAGGACGAGACGGAGATGTTCGCGGGCCTGGAGACCCGCGACAAGGACCCGCGCAAGTCGATCCACCTCGACGACGTGGCGCTGCCCGAGCTCGGCCCGGGTGAGGCCCTGGTGGCCGTCATGGCCTCCTCGGTCAACTACAACTCGGTGTGGACGTCGATCTTCGAGCCGCTGTCGACCTTCGGGTTCCTGGAGCGCTACGGCCGGCTCTCCGAGCTGACCAAGCGCCACGACCTGCCGTACCACATCATCGGTTCCGACCTCGCGGGCGTCGTCCTGCGCACCGGCCCGGGCGTCAACTCCTGGAAGCCCGGTGACGAGGTCGTCGCGCACTGTCTGTCCGTCGAGCTGGAGTCCAGCGACGGCCACAACGACACGATGCTCGACCCCGAGCAGCGCATCTGGGGCTTCGAGACGAACTTCGGCGGCCTCGCCGAGATCGCGCTCGTCAAGTCCAACCAGCTCATGCCCAAGCCGGGCCACCTGAGCTGGGAGGAGGCCGCCGCTCCGGGTCTGGTCAATTCCACCGCGTACCGCCAGCTGGTGTCCCGCAACGGCGCCGGCATGAAGCAGGGCGACAACGTCCTGATCTGGGGCGCGAGCGGCGGACTCGGGTCGTACGCCACGCAGTTCGCGCTGGCCGGTGGAGCCAACCCGATCTGTGTCGTCTCCAGTGAGCAGAAGGCGGACATCTGCCGCTCGATGGGCGCCGAGGCGATCATCGACCGCAGCGCCGAGGGCTACAAGTTCTGGAAGGACGAGCAGACTCAGGACCCGAAGGAGTGGAAGCGCTTCGGCAAGCGCATCCGCGAGTTCACCGGCGGCGAGGACATCGACATCGTCTTCGAGCACCCCGGCCGCGAGACCTTCGGCGCCTCGGTCTTCGTCACGCGCAAGGGCGGCACCATCACCACCTGCGCCTCCACCTCGGGCTACATGCACGAGTACGACAACCGCTACCTGTGGATGTCGCTGAAGCGGATCATCGGCTCGCACTTCGCCAACTACCGCGAGGCCTGGGAGGCCAACCGGCTCATCGCGAAGGGCAAGATCCACCCGACGCTGTCGAAGGTCTACTCCCTGGAGGAGACCGGCCAGGCGGCCTACGACGTGCACCGCAACCTCCACCAGGGCAAGGTCGGCGTCCTGTGCCTCGCCCCCGAGGAGGGCCTCGGCGTGCGCGACGAGGAGATGCGCGCCAAGCACATCGACGCCATCAACCGCTTCCGCAACATCTGAGACACCCGAGGTCATAGATGACTGAGCGTCAGCCCGCCGAAGGCAAGCGGGAGAAGGACCGGCCGTGGCTCATGCGCACGTACGCCGGTCACTCCACGGCCGAGGCGTCCAACGAGTTGTACCGGCGCAACCTCGCCAAGGGCCAGACCGGTCTGTCGGTCGCGTTCGACCTGCCGACACAGACCGGCTACGACTCCGACCACATCCTCGCCCGCGGCGAGGTCGGCCGGGTCGGCGTACCGGTGGCCCATCTCGGTGACATGCGCCGGCTGTTCCAGGACATCCCCCTGGAGCAGATGAACACCTCGATGACGATCAACGCCACCGCCATGTGGCTGCTGGCGCTCTACCAGGTCGTCGCCGAGGAGCAGGGCGCGGACATCACCAAGCTCCAGGGCACGACCCAGAACGACATCGTCAAGGAGTACCTGTCGCGGGGGACCCATGTCTTCCCGCCGGGGCCCTCACTCCGGCTGACGACGGACATGATCACGTACACGGTCTCCCACATCCCGAAGTGGAACCCGATCAACATCTGCAGCTACCACCTGCAGGAAGCGGGCGCCACGCCGGTCCAGGAGATCGCGTACGCGATGTCCACCGCGATCGCGGTTCTCGATGCCGTACGCGACTCAGGGCAGGTCCCCGCCGAGAAGTTCGGGGACGTCGTGGCCCGTATCTCCTTCTTTGTGAACGCGGGCGTCCGCTTCATCGAGGAGATGTGCAAGATGCGGGCGTTCGGGCGGATCTGGGACCAGGTCACGCGCGAGCGCTACGGCATCGAGAACCCCAAGCAGCGCCGCTTCCGGTACGGCGTCCAGGTCAACTCCCTCGGTCTGACCGAGGCGCAGCCGGAGAACAACGTCCAGCGGATCGTCCTCGAGATGCTGGCCGTGACCCTCTCGAAGGACGCACGCGCGCGTGCCGTGCAGCTGCCCGCCTGGAACGAGGCGCTGGGTCTGCCCCGGCCCTGGGACCAGCAGTGGTCGCTGCGCATCCAGCAGGTGCTGGCGCACGAGAGCGATCTGCTGGAGTACGAGGACATCTTCGAGGGCTCGCACGTCATCGAGGCGAAGGTCGCGAAGCTCGTCGAGGAGTCTCTCGCCGAGATCGACCGGATCCAGGAGATGGGCGGTGCGATGGCCGCCGTCGAGTCGGGCTACCTCAAGTCGCAGCTCGTCTCCTCGCACGCGGAGCGCCGCGGTCGCATCGAGTCCGGCCAAGAGAAGATCATCGGCGTCAACATCTTCGAGACGACCGAGCCGAATCCCCTCACGGCCGACCTCGACACGGCGATCCAGACGGTCGACCCGGCCGTCGAGGCCCGTGTCATCGGCTCCCTGGAGCACTGGCGCGACACCCGCTACCAGCCGCCCTTCAACCACCCGCGCCCGTGCAAGGCGCTGGACCGGCTGAAGGAGGCCGCCAAGGGCACCGCCAACCTCATGGAGGCCACCCTGGAGTGCGCCCGCGCCGGTGTCACGACCGGCGAGTGGGCCGGGGCGCTGCGCGAGGTGTTCGGGGAGTTCCGGGCGCCGACGGGCGTGTCGTCGGCGCCGGTCGCCGTCCCCGCGGAGGAGGGCTCGGCCATGGCCGACGTGCGCCGCAGGGTCGACCTGACGGCGAAGGACATGGGCGTCGGCAAGCTGCGTTTCCTGGTCGGCAAGCCGGGCCTGGACGGACACTCCAACGGCGCCGAGCAGATCGCCGTGCGGGCGCGTGACGCCGGCTTCGAGGTGGTCTACCAGGGCATCCGCCTGACACCCGAACAAATCGTGGACGCGGCCCTCGCGGAGGACGTGCACGCGGTCGGCCTGTCCATCCTGTCCGGCTCGCACGCCCAGCTCGTGCCGGACGTGCTGGAGCGCCTTCGTGTGGCCGGTGCCACAGAGATACCCGTCATCGCCGGTGGGATCATCCCCAATGGCGACGCCGAGCAGCTCAGGGCCGCGGGTGTGGCCGCCGTCTTCACCCCGAAGGACTTCGACATCACCGGAATCATCGGCCGCATCGTCGACGAGATCCGGAAAGCGAACAAGCTCGACCCCCTGGAGGTCCCCGCATGACCGTCAACCGTCTGCGTCCCCGCCGCTCGTGTCTCGCGGTCCCGGGAAGCAACCCCCGCTTCCTCGAGAAGGCGCAGGGCCTGCCGGCGGACCAGGTCTTCCTCGACCTGGAGGACGCGTGCGCCCCGCTCGCCAAGCCCGAGGCGCGGCACACCATCGTCAAGTTCCTCAACGAGGGCGACTGGACGGGCAAGACGCGGGTCGTGCGCGTCAACGACTGGACGACCGAGTGGACGTACCGTGACGTCGTGACCGTCGTCGAGGGTGCCGGCCAGAACCTCGACTGCATCATGCTGCCGAAGGTGCAGACCGCCCAGCAGGTCGTCGCCCTCGACCTCCTGCTGACCCAGATCGAGAAGACGATGGGCTTCGAGGTCGGCAAGATCGGCATCGAGGCGCAGATCGAGAACGCGCAGGGCCTGAACAACGTCAACGAGATCGCGACGGCGTCCCAGCGCGTCGAGACGATCATCTTCGGCCCGGCCGACTTCATGGCGTCCATCAACATGAAGTCGCTGGTCGTGGGCGAGCAGCCGCCCGGCTACCCGGCGGACGCCTACCACTACATCCTGATGAAGATCCTGATGGCCGCCCGCGCCAACAACCTCCAGGCGATCGACGGCCCCTACCTCCAGATCCGCAACGTCGACGGCTACCGCGAGGTCGCCCAGCGCGCCGCCGCGCTCGGTTTCGACGGCAAGTGGGTGCTGCACCCGGGCCAGGTCGAGGCGTCCAACGAGATCTTCTCGCCCTCGCAGGAGGACTACGACCACGCGGAGCTGATCCTGGACGCGTACGAGTACTTCACGTCCGAGGCGGGCGGCAAGAAGGGCTCGGCGATGATCGGCGACGAGATGATCGACGAGGCCAGCCGCAAGATGGCGCTGGTCATCTCCGGCAAGGGCCGCGCGGCCGGCATGCAGCGCACGAGCAAGTTCGAGATCCCGGAGGCCTGAGCGCGATGCAGTTCGGACGCACCTACGAGGAGTTCGAGGTCGGGGCGACGTACAAGCACTGGCCGGGAAAGACGGTCACGGAGTACGACGACCACCTGTTCTGTCTCCTCACGATGAACCACCACCCGCTCCACATGGACACCAACTATGCGGAGAAGACGACGGACTTCGGCAAGAACGTCGTCGTGGGCAACTACATCTACTCCCTCCTGCTCGGCATGTCGGTCCCGGACATCTCCGGCAAGGCCATCGCCAACCTGGAGATCGAGTCGCTCAAGCACGTGGCGCCGACCTTCCACGGCGACACGATCTACGGCCAGACGACCGTGCTCGACAAGTGGCCGTCGAAGTCGAAGAACGACCGCGGCATCGTCTATGTCGAGACCAAGGGCTACAAGCAGGACGGCACGCTCGTGTGCGTGTTCCGCCGCAAGGTGATGGTGCCGACCGAGACGTACATCAAGGAGCGCGGCGGCGAGCAGCCGGGCCGCCCCGAGCTCAAGGAGCAGGAGAAGTAGCCATGGCGCGACTCGCCCAGACCGCCGGTCTGACCGACATCCAGCAGGAGATCCTCTCCACCGTCCGCGACTTCGTGGACAAGGAGATCATCCCGGTCGCCACCGAGCTGGAACACCGCGACGAGTACCCGCAGCAGATCGTCGACGGTCTGAAGGAGTTGGGCCTGTTCGGCCTGATGATTCCCGAGGAGTACGGCGGTCTGGGCGAGTCGCTCCTGACGTACGCGCTGTGCGTCGAGGAGATCGCCCGCGGCTGGATGTCGGTGTCCGGCATCATCAACACGCACTTCATCGTGGCGTACATGCTCAAGCAGCACGGCACGCAGGAGCAGAAGGACCACTTCCTGCCGCGCATGGCGGCCGGCGACATCCGCGGCGCCTTCTCGATGTCGGAGCCGGGCCTGGGGTCCGACGTGTCGGCCATCACGTCGAAGGCGGTGAAGGACGGCGAGGAGTACGTCCTCAACGGCCAGAAGATGTGGCTGACGAACGGCGGCACGTCCTCTCTGGTCGCCGTTCTCGTCCGAAGTGACGAAGGACACCCCGAGGGCACCGCGCCCCACAAGTCGATGACGACCTTCCTCGTCGAGAAGGAGCCCGGCTTCGGAGAGGTCCGCCCCGGCCTCACCATCCCCGGCAAGATCGACAAGATGGGCTACAAGGGCGTCGACACGACCGAGCTCATCATGGACGGCCTGCGCATTCCGGCCAATCGGGTGCTCGGCGGCGTCACCGGCCGAGGTTTTTACCAAATGATGGACGGCGTCGAGGTCGGCCGCGTCAATGTGGCGGCGCGTGGCTGCGGCGTCGCTCAGCGTGCCTTCGAACTCGGCGTCCAGTACGCCCAGCAGCGTCACACGTTCGGCAAGCCGATCGCCCAGCACCAGGCCATCCAGTTCAAGCTGGCCGAGATGGCTACCAAGGTCGAGGCGGCGCATGCCATGATGGTGAACGCGGCACGCAAAAAGGACTCCGGGGAGCGAAACGACCTTGAGGCTGGGATGGCGAAGTACCTCGCCTCCGAGTACTGCAAGGAGGTCGTCGAAGATGCCTTCCGGATCCACGGCGGCTACGGCTTCTCCAAGGAGTACGAGATCGAGCGCCTCTACCGAGAGGCTCCGATGCTGCTTATCGGTGAAGGTACCGCCGAGATCCAGAAAATGATCATCGGTCGCAGGCTGCTCGAAGAGTATCGGTTCCAGGGATAGATGTACGGGTTCGGGGTGTTTTCTCCGAGAAGAAGATCACACCCCGTCAACACTCTTCAGCCGCCGACTCGGCTTCCTGGCTTGCCCAGTTGTGGCCCGCGCCCGGTACGATCCCCGGAAAGCCGCCGTCCCCCGTCGAAGCGCGGCATCATCCGCTACGAAGGTCATCCATGCCCCACAGCCAAACCTCTGCACCTCGCGACAGCCGGGCCGGCGTACGCCTCGCGCGCGGAGCATCGCCGTGGCTTCTCCCGACCGTCGCCACCGCAGCCCTCAGCCTGGCCCGCGCACGCCGCTCCGGCGTCGCCAAGGCCGTGGCCGTGCCCGCCACCGCGCTCGCGGCGGGCATGCTGTGGTTCTTCCGTGACCCCGAGCGCGAGATCGCCCAGGGCCGGGTCATCTCGCCCGCCGACGGTGTGGTGCAGAGCATCATGCCGTGGAAGGACGGCCGCACCCGCGTCGCGATCTTCATGAGCCCGCTCAACGTCCACGTCAACCGTGCGCCGCTCTCCGGCACGGTCACGTCCGTGGAGCACATCCCTGGCGGGTTCGTTCCGGCGTTCAACAAGGAGAGCGAGAACAACGAGCGCGTAGTCTGGCATTTCGACACCGAACTCGGCGACATCGAGATGACCCAGATCGCCGGCGCGGTGGCCCGTCGCATCGTTCCTTACATCCCGCAGGGTACGAAGGTCGAGCAGGGCGACCGTATCGGTCTGATCCGCTTCGGCTCCCGTGTCGACATCTACCTGCCCGAGGGCGTGGAGGTCGCGGTCGAGGTCGGGCAGAAGACCGTGGCTGGGGTGACTCGCATTGACCGTGATTGATCCTGAGACACAGCCGGGCTGGGTGCCCGAGGCCGACGAGGTCGACGAAGAGGAGGAGATGCCTCTTTCTCTCCGCCTGTCGATAGCGGACACCCTCACCCTCGGCAACGCCACGTGCGGCTTCATGGCGGTGTACTTCACCACCACCGGCATCCTGATCCCGCACCTCACCGGCAGCCAGGAGACCGGCATGGCCCGCCACAGCGCGGCCACGGCGGTCATCCTGATGCTCTGCGCGGCGGTCTTCGACCTGTTCGACGGCCTGGTCGCGAGGAAGCTCCGCTCCTCCCCGATGGGCGCGGAGCTGGACAACCTCTCCGACCTGATCAGCTTCGGTCTGGCCCCGGCGTACTTCGTCCTGGTCTACGGCATGGTCGCCGACGACGCGCACCAGCGGGTGGCGGCGGTCGGCGCGATCGTCGTACTGCTCGCGGTGGTGCTGAGACTCGCGCGCTTCTCCTGCGTGACGCCACCGAACGGCATGTTCCAGGGCATGCCGTCGCCGTTCGGCGCGCTGACGGTGGTCTCGATCGTCCTGCTGGAGCTGCCCTTCGTGGCGACCCTGCTCGCGATCCTGGGCACGGCCTGGCTGATGGTGAGCCGCGTCGAGTACCCGAAGCCGCGCGGCCGCCTCGCGGTGGCGATGCTCGGCTGGATCGTGGTCAGCATGGGTCTGCTCGCCGCCTGGGCCTTCGAAGCCCCCAGCGGCCAGCTCCTGCTCCAGACGGGCTGCGCGCTGCAGCTGGTCATGGGCGCGGTCATCCCGCTGTTCGCCACGGCCCGCCGGGTGAACAACTTCCGCGACAACCGACGTGAGGCGCGGGCGGCACAGCCGTAATGCTCCGCTGAGTGGGGCCCCGGACCGGTTTGGTTCGGGGCCCCTTCGCTTTGTCCGCGCCCGGGGTGGGAGCCGAGGCCTCTGAGGGCTGCCGCCCCCAGAGGCGAAGAAGAGCCGGCCTCAGGCCAGGAAGTCCCCGGCGATCCGCTCCGCCACCCGCTCCAGAATCGGCCCCGCGTCCGCGATGCACTTCGCCACGTCCGGCTCGACGTCCGTCAGCGGGTACGCCCGCCGGATCCCGGCACGCCCCAGCGCCTCCGGCGCCAGTGCCAGGCGGCCGCAGACCGCGACGACCTCCTTGCCGGCCGCGCGGGCCGCGGCGGCGACGCCCGCCGGGGCCTTGCCGTGCAGGGTCTGCTCGTCCAGGGAGCCCTCGCCGGTGATGACGAGATCGGCCCGCTCCAGCGCGGGCGCGAAGCCCAGGACATCGAGCATGACCTCGATGCCGGCGCGGAAGCGGGCGCCGATGAGGAGGGCGCCGTAGCCGATGCCACCGGCCGCGCCGGCACCCGGTGCGGCGGCGTGCTCGGCGGCCTTGGCGCCGACCGACTCCTCCAGCACCTTCGCGAAGTGCGCGAGCGCCGCGTCCAGCGTCGCCACGTCGTCCGGCGAGGCGCCCTTCTGCGGGCCGTACACCGCCGGTGCGCCCTTCGGGCCGGTCAGCGGGTTGTCGACGTCGCTGGCGAGCACCAGTTCGACCGAGGCGAGCCTCGGGTCCAGGCCGGAGAGGTCCGCGGTGGCCAGGTCGCCCAGGCCTCCGCCGCCCGGCGTCACCGGCTCCCCGTCCGCGTCCAGGAACCGGGCGCCCAGCGCGCTCAGCATTCCGGCGCCGCCGTCGGTGGTGGCGCTGCCGCCGACGCCGAACACGATCGTGCGGGCGCCCGCGTCCAGCGCGGCCCGCAGCAACTCGCCCGAGCCGTATGTGGACGCCGTGAGTGGCGCGAAGACGCCGGCGGGCAGCCGCTGCAGGCCGCTCGCCTCGGCCATCTCCACGACCGCCGTGTCGCCGCGCAGCGCGAACGCCGCCGTCACCTCGTGCCCGAGGGGCCCGGCGACCCGTACCTCCCGGCGCTCGAAACCGGCCGCGACCGCCGCGTCCACGGTTCCGTCGCCGCCGTCGGCCACGGGCATGGCCTCGACCCGGACGTCCGGCACGACCCGGCGCAGGCCGGCCGTCACCCGCTCGGCGACCTGCACGGCCGTCAGCGACCCCTTGAACTTGTCCGCGGCGATGAGCACGCGCTGTGTCACCTGTTTTCCCCTTGCTCTCCGGGCCTCGCGCATGTCAAGGCCAGTCGCGCCGCTGCGACCTTAACCGGAGGAGGCCGGTGACGTCATGCCCTGCCCGGAGCCTGAGAACGCCCTGCGGGCCCGCTGTGCGGACCGGCCGAACCCGGAGCGGACGCCCCCGGAATTGGGTAAACCGGTCCTATGACCCCTGTGGGCACTGAGCCGGAGCTCGCCGACCGCGTACTCGGAGGCTGGCTCGGCCGGATCGCGGGCAACATGCTCGGTAAGCCGGTCGAGCAGGGCGACCTGTGGACGCGGGACCGTATCGACCGCTATCTGCGGCAGGCCGCAGCCCTGCCCCTCACCGACTATCTCCCCGAGCCCATCAGCGAGGACGACGGCTTCGAGCTTCGCCCCGAGTGGCGCCAGTGCGTGCGCGGCCGCATCCACGGCAGCTGCCGCGACGACGACGTCGACTACGCCATCCTCGGCCTCGACCTGCTGGAGACCCACGGCTTCGGCTTCAGTACCGAGCAGGTCGGCGACCTGTGGCTGCTGCGGCTGCCGTACCTGCAGACCTTCACGGCGGAGCGGGCCGCGTACCGAAACCTCGCGAACGGCCTGAAACCGCCGCTGACCGCGACGTACGACAACCCCTACCAGGAGTGGATCGGCGCCCTCATCCGCGCCGACATCTACGGCTGGACGTGCCCCGGCGACCCGCGTCGCGCCGCCGCCCTCGCCCGCCGGGACGCGGTCCTGTCCCACACCGGCAACGGGGTGTACGGCGCGATGTGGGCGGCGGCGCTGGTCTCGGCGGCGTTCACGGCGTCCACGGTCCGCCAGGCGGTCGACAGGGCGCTCGCCGTCATCCCGGCGAGCAGCCGGCTCTCGCGCACCGTACGCCGCGTCGTCTCGCTCCATGACACCCGGATGACCTGGGAGGACACGCTCGCCACGGTCGCCGAGGAGACCGCCGGGCTCGGCTGGATCCACACCATCCCGAACGCGGCCGTGCTCACCGCGGGTCTGCTGTACGGCGACGGCGACTTCACCCGCAGCATCACCCTCACCGTGCGCGGCGGCCTGGACACCGACTCCAACGGGGCCACGGCCGGCTCGGTGGCGGGGGTGCTGACCGGGGCGGAGGCGATCCCGGACCAGTGGACCGGGCCGCTGGAGGACACCGTCCGCAGTGCGGTGTTCGGGTTCGACGGGATGCGGATCAGCGAGCTGGCGGAACGGACGGTGCGGCTGGCGGAGGCGCAGGCCGAGGCGGCGGTATAGGGCGGTCCGGGCGACGGGCGGGGCCGGTTGCCCGGGCTGGTTACGCTTCCCCAATGACCACCACGCCTGACTTCGCCGCGTACATCGCAACTCTCCCCCGCATCCTCGCCGGTGCCGCCGCCCTGTTCCGGGACGCCGAGGGCCGGGTGCTGCTCGTGGAGCCGAACTACCGCGAGGGCTGGGCGCTTCCGGGCGGCACCATCGAGTCCGACGACGGCGAGACGCCCCGCCAGGGAGCGCGCCGTGAGACGGCCGAGGAGATCGGCCTGGACCGTGACCTGGGCCGGCTGCTCGCGGTGGACTGGTCGCACGGCACGGGGCGGCCGCCGCTGGTGGCGTACCTGTACGACGGTGGGGTCCTCGGCGAGGACGACTTCAAGGCGATCAGGTTGCAGGAGGAGGAGCTGCTGTCCTGGCGGCTCGTTCCGCGCGAGGAGATCACGGCTCATCTGCCGGGCTCACTCGGCCGCCGCGTCCTGGCCGCGCTGGACGTGCTCGCGGACGGCGGGGGAACGGTGGAGCTGGAGAACGGTCACCGGGTGGGCTGACCTGCGGCGGGCACACCGGATCGGCCGACGGCGGCGGGCTCGGGCCGCCTCGAATATCCATTCGCGGCCCGTACGACGCCCGTCCTACCCTCGGCAGCATGACCAAGCCCCTCGTCGCCCTCCTCAGCGGCGCCGGTATCTCGACCGACTCCGGCATCCCCGATTACCGCGGGCCGAACGGGCTGTGGCGGCGGGACCCCGAGGCCGAGAAGCTCGTGACATACGAGTACTACATGGGCGACCCGGAGATCCGGCGGCGCTCGTGGCAGATGCGGCGCAAGAACCGCACGCTCAAGGCCGAGCCCAACGCGGCGCACCTGGCGGTGGCCGAGTTGGAGCGGTCCGGGGTGCCGGTGCGGGTGATCACGCAGAACGTGGACGGGCTGCACCAGCTCGCCGGGATGCCCACCCGCAAGGTGCTCGAACTGCACGGCAGCGCGCGGAGTGTGGTCTGCACGAAGTGCCACGCCCGCGGGCCGATGCAGGACGCGATCGCTCGGGTCGAGGCGGGGGAGGACGACCCGCCGTGCCTGGAGTGCGGCGGTGTCCTCAAGTCGGCGACCGTCATGTTCGGCGAGCGGCTCGATCCGGTGGTCCTCGGTGAGGCGGTCGCGATCACCAAGGCGTGCCAGGTGTTCATCGCCGTGGGCACCACCCTCCAGGTGCAGCCCGCCGCCGGCCTCGCGGGCGTCGCCGCCGACCACGGCGCCCGGCTCGTCATCGTCAACGCCGAGCCGACGCCGTACGACGACCGCGCCGACGAGGTGATCCGCGAGCCGATCGGCACCGCGCTGCCAAAGCTGCTGCGCGGGCTGGGCGAGTAGCTCAGAATGCGATCATGACTTCTCGGATACGCCATGTGACGATCGACTCCGCCGACGCCTACGCCCTGGCCGGCTTCTGGTCCCAGGTGCTCGGCCTGCCGGTGCACAAGGACGACGAGCCCGGGGACGAGGAGGTGCTGATCGAGGGCGCGGGCCTGCTGTTCGTCACCGTCCCGGAGCGCAAGACCCTCAAGAACCGGATCCATGTGGACCTTCAGCCGCAGGACCGCACCCGTGACGAGGAGGTCGAACGGCTCCTCGCCCTCGGCGCCACCCTGGTCGACGACCGCCGCGCTTCGGACGGCCGGGGCTGGGCGGTCCTGGCCGACCCGGAGGGCAACGAGTTCTGCGTGGAGCGCGGGGCTGCGGAGCGGGTCGGCTAGCCGGGGCTCAGAACAGCGCGCCTGCGTTCTCGAAGTCCAGCAAACGCTGCTTGCGGTCCAGGCCGCCGCCGTAGCCCGTGAGGCTGCCCTTCGCACCGACGACGCGGTGGCAGGGGACGATGATGCCGATCGGGTTCTTGCCGTTGGCGAGGCCGACCGCGCGGGAGGCGCCGGAATTGCCGAGGGTGTCGGCGAGTTCGCCGTAGGAGCGGGTCTCGCCGTACGGGATCTTCCGCAGTTGCTCCCAGACGCTGCGCTGGAACGGTGTTCCGTCCAGACGGAGTTCGAGGGTGAACTCCTTCAACTCACCCGCGAAATAGGCCTCCAGCTGGTCCTCGGCCTCCCGGAAGAGTGACTCGTCGCGGGTGCCGAAGGTCTCCTCGGGTGGTCGGTGCCGTTGGTCGGTCATGTAGAGGCCGCACAGGACGCCGTCATCGGCGACGAGCGTGAGGGGGCCGTACGGGCTGTCGATCAGGGTGTGCTGCTTCATCAGGAGGTCCTTGACGTGCTCAGACGGGGAGGAAGTTGATCGGGTGGCTGTCCGTCGCCCAGAGGTACTGGACGGCGTACGCCCGCCACGGGCGCCACGCGGTCGCCCGGGCCGTGAGGGCCGCGGGAGTGGACGGCAGGCCCAACTCCTGGGCGGCGCGCCGGATTCCGAGGTCGGTGGGGAGGAAGGCGTCGGGGTCGCCGAGGGCGCGCATCGCGATGACGTCGACCGTCCAGGGGCCGAAGCCGGGCAGGTCCAGGAGCCTGGCCCGGGTCTGCGGCCAGTCGCTGTCCGGGCCCAGGCGGACGTCGCCGTCGGCGAGTTGGCGGACCAGGGTGGTGAAGGTCGTACGGCGGGAGCGGGGCATCGCCAGTGACACCGGGTCCACCGAGGCCAGCGCCTCGGGGGCCGGGAAGAGATGGGTGAGGCCGCCCTCGGGGTCGTCGACCTGCTCGCCGTGGGCGGTGACCAGACGGGCCGCGTGGGTGCGGGCGGCCGCCGTGGAGACCTGTTGGCCGAGCACGGCCCGTACGGCGAACTCCGCCTCGTCGACCGTGCGCGGCACCCTCCGGCCGGGTGCCTTGTCGACCAGGGGCGCCAGCAGCGGATCCGTGCGCAACTGGTCGTCGATCGCCACCGGATCGGCGTCCAGGTCCAGCATCCGCCGGCACCGGCTGATCGCGACGGTCAGATCGCGCAGGTCGCTGAGGGTGAGGCGGCAGGCGATGTGGTCGGGCTGGGGGATCAGGGACACGATGCCGTGGCCGTACGGCAGCCTGAGCGTGCGCCGGTACGCGCCGTCCCGCCACTCCTCGACGCCGGGGACCGCGGTCGCCGCGAGGTGGCCGAAGAGGTTGTCGGGGTTGAGGGGGGCCCGGAACGGCAGGCGCAGCGTCAGGGCGCCGCCGGCGGTGTTCGCCGAGACCCCGGGGATCCCCGAAGGTCCTGAAGTCACCGGGCTGTTGCGCGGTGCCGCGCGGGTGCGCAGCTCGGTCGGGGCAAGGGCGTAGACGTCGCGCACGGTGTCGTTGAAGGTGCGGATGGACGCGAACCCGGCCGCGAAGGCGATGTCGGCCATGGGCAGGGGCGTCGTCTCGATGAGGAGGCGGGCCGCCTGGGCGCGCTGGGCGCGGGCCAGGGCGAGGGGGCCTGCGCCCAGTTCGGCGAGGAGTTGGCGTTCGATCTGCCGGGTGCTGTAGCCGAGCCGGGCGGCGAGGCCCGGTACGCCCTCGCGGTCCACGACTCCGTCGGCGATGAGCCTCATCGCGCGGGCGACGAGATCGGCGCGCTGGTTCCACTCCGGTGAGCCGGGACTGGTGTCCGGCCGGCAGCGCTTGCACGCCCGGAATCCGGCCTGCTGGCAGGCGGCGGCGCTCGGGTGGAACCGCATGTTCTCCGGCTTGGGCGGGACCACCGGGCAACTGGGCCGGCAGTAGATCCCGGTCGTGACGACCGCGGTGAAGAACCAGCCGTCGAAGCGGGCGTCCTTGGACTGGACGGCGCGCACGCAGCGCTCGGTGTCGGTGTGCATCCCCTTCTGCATGGGTCCAGCATCGTCGACGCGAGGCGAGGCGGGCTGGCGAGAATCCGACATCAACCTCGGCTGGGCTGGGAGCCGCCGGATCACCTGAGCCCCGCCCGAGCCCGATCCGAGACGCATGAAGAAGCATTCATGTGTTCATGTACGATGAGTAAGATACCCGGCATGGGTCATGGAGCCGTCACCGCCGCGCAGGACGCCGCCGAGCGCGTACGCCTGGACGCGGCCAACGTCGCCAAGGTGGCCACCACCCTCCAGGCCCTCTCCACCCCCTCCCGCCTGCTGATCCTGGCGCGACTGCGCGAGGGGCCGCTGCCCGCCACGGAGCTGGCGGCGGAGGTGGGCATGGAGCAGTCCGCCTGCTCGCACCAGCTGCGGCTGCTGCGCAACCTGGGGCTGGTGGTGGGTGAGCGGCGCGGTCGTTCGGTCGTCTACGCGCTGCACGACCACCATGTCGCCGAGCTGCTCGACCAGGCCGTCTACCACGTGGAGCATCTGCGCCTGGGCATCAGCGACGCGGCGGAGTGAGCCGCGCCGGACGACCCGGGGCGCCCTTCGCCGACGCCGGCGCTACGACGCGCTCGGCGCGGGCTTCGGGCCCACACCCCGCAACTGCTGGATTTTTCCGCCCAGTTGGGGTCGGAGCCGGTCCAGCACCTCCGGCTTGGCGCTGACCACCCAGCGGGTGCCCACGAGGTACTTGCCGCCGTAGACGGCAGCCGCGTCCAGCCAGGTGAGCTTGAACTTCTCCTGCGGGAACGTGGTGATGAGGTAGTCGCCCTTCTTCGTGTGACAGACGCCCTCGCGCAGTTCGTCGGCCTCGGTCCGGATCTTGACCTTGCAGCCCGTCAGGTCGGCGATCACCTCGACCTTCGCCGGGGCCACGACGCCGGCGACGGTCGCGGAGACCTTCGCCGGAGTGCTCTTCGCGGCGGCCTTGTCGTCCTCACCTCCGCCGCACGCGGTGGTCAGGAGCAGGAGGGCCAGACTGCCGACCGTCGCGATACGGCCGATGCTTCCTCGGTGTGACTGCACGATTCTTCCCCGGTGCTTCCTCGGTGTGACGGCGCGCAGAGTGGTACGGATCAGCGCCGCGAGCCGTTCACCCGTGGTGTCCCGCGGTGGCGACAGGCAGCCAGCGGGCGGCGTAGGCGCGCAGCCCGTCCAGGTCGGCACCGCGCGCGACGTAGCCGAGGTGGCCGTCGGGGCGTACGAGTGCCTGGGCGACGCCCGGCCAGGGGCTCCGGTCGGCGAGGCGGTGCACGGTGATCAGGTCGGTCCGGCCGGCCAGGAGCGGGGCGAGCCGCTGGTCCGGCCAGAGGTGCGGGGGTCCGGCCAGGAGCAGAGGCCAGCCGGGGGCGGCGATCCGGGCCTGGAGCCCGTGCGGCCGGTCGGGCAGGCGGTCCCCGGCGCGCAGTCCGCGGCGGGGCGATCGGGTGCCCGTCGTCGAGGCGGGGCTGCGGCGGTAGTGGATGCCGCTGCGCCACCGGCGCCACCCTCACCTACCACCTGGCCGCGTACTCCCCCTGGGAGGGCTACCGGATCGCCTTCAACGGCAGCGAAGGGCGCCTGGAGCTGCTGGTGGAGGAGTCGGCCTGGACCCGCCCCCGGCCGCGCACGGACACCTCCGGCCCCGTCCTGCACGGCGCGGAGGTGGAGGAGACCGCCGGACGCACCGAGCTGCTGCTGCGCCGCTTCTGGGAGAGGCCGCGCGAGATCAAGGTGGCGACCGGCGAGGGCGGGCACGGCGGCGGTGACGTACGCATGCTGGAGGACCTCTTCGGCACCCGGGCTCCGGACCCCCTGCACCGCGCGGCGGACGCGGCCGACGGCGCCCGTTCCCTGGTCACCGGCCTCGCCGCGAACCGCTCCTTCGAGACGGGCCTGCCGGTACGGACGCGGGATCTGCTGGACCTCTGACGGCGGACCGCGCTCAGCCGACCTGCCGGGCGAACTCCTCGTACGCCGCCTCGTCGAAGAGGACGAATCTCACCTCCTCGACCAGCGTGTCTGCCGCCCGCACGGTCGCAAGCGCGATCCGGGCGCCGTCGTCCATCGGCCAGCCGTAGATGCCGGTGGAGACGGCGGGGAAGGCGACCGTCCGGGCACCCAGCTCGTCGGCCACCCGCAGCGACTCCCGGTAGCAGGAGGCCAGCAGCTCGGAGCGGTCCTCGGTGGCCGCCCAGACCGGGCCCACCGTGTGGATCACCCAGCGTGCGTCCAGCTCCCCCGCCGTCGTGGCGACCGCCTGCCCGGTCGGCAGACCCTTGCCGTACCGGGAGGCGCGCAGCTTGCGGCACTCGTCGAGGATCGCCGGACCGCCGCGGCGGTGGATGGCGCCGTCGACTCCTCCCCCGCCGAGGAGGGAGGAGTTCGCGGCGTTGACGATCGCGTCGACGGACTCTCGCGTGATGTCGCCCTGGACGAGCCTGATGGTGGTCATGACTGCCTCTATAGCAGCCACGGGCACCCTCGGCCGGTCATGACCAGGCGACCGGCAGCGAGCGCACCCCGTGGACCGTGCTCGCCGACAGGGCGAGCGACTCGGGCGGGGCCGTCATGCGCAGGTTCGGAAGCCTGCGGAACAGGGTGGACAGGCCCAGGCGGAGTTCGGCGCGGGCCAGCGACTGGCCGAGGCACTGGTGCAGGCCGTGCCCGAAGGCGACGTGGCCGCTCGCGTCCCGGCGGACGTCGAGGGCGTCGGGGTCGGCGTACACGGACGGGTCGCGGTTGGCGGACTGCAACGCCACCACCACGCCTTCCCCCGCGCGGATACGGACGCCGGACAGGTCGACGTCCTCGGTGGCGACCCGCCGTATCCCGGAGTGGATGACGGTCAGATGGCGCAGGAGTTCCTCCACCGCGCCCGGCCACAGCGAGTCGTCGGCGCGCAGCGCGTCCAGCCCGGCGGGGTAGTGCAACAGGGCGATCACGGCCAGCGGGAACATGTTCGCCGTCGTCTCGTGCCCGGCCAGGAGGAGCAGGGAGACCATGCCGGTCGCCTCGTCGAGCGTGGCCTCGCCGGTCGCGACGCGTTCCGTGGCCAGGCGGGAGATCAGGTCGTCGGCGGGGTCGTGCGTGCGCCGCTCGATGAGGCCGCGCAGATAGCCGTAGAGCGCCACACGGGCGGCCATCGCCTCGGCAGGGTCGCCGGCGACGCTGGTGAGGGCGTTGGACTTCTCCCGGAAGAAGCCGTGGTCCTCGTAGGGGACGCCGAGCAGTTCGCAGATGGCCAGGGTGGGCAGGGGCAGGGCGTACGAGGCGACCAGGTCGGCCTCCGTCGCGTCGCCGCCGGTCATCGCGTTCAGGAGGTCGTCGCAGATCCGCTGGATGGCGCCGTCCAGCTGCTCGACGCGCCGGAAGGTGAAGTCGGGGATCAGCATGCGGCGCAGCCGGGTGTGGTCCGGCGGCTCCATCTGGTGGAAGAGGCCGGGGGCCTGCGGCGGGGCGCCCGGGCGGGTGTGGGGGAAGTCGGGGTGGTTGGCGTCGGCGCTGAAACGCTCGTCGGCCAGGACCGTACGGGCGTCCTCGTACCGGGTGATCAGCCAGGGGCTGTTGTCGCCCCAGACCGTGACCCGGCGGATCGGCTCCTCGGACTGCCATTTGGCGTATTCGGGCGCCGGGGCGAGCAGGGGCCGGACGGTGGGGAGCGGCGGGTGGATCGTCATTTCTCCGTTCCTTCCGTGGGCAGGCCCGCGAGGTCCAGGAGCAGCGACTTGACCTCCGTCGCCGCGTACGCCTCCCTCGCTCCGTCCGGCTCCGAGCACAGCAGTACGGGGCCGTGGTCGGGGTCGGCGGGCAGCCGGCCGTGACTGCCGCGGACGCCGGATGGGTTCAGCGGGACGGTCTTGAGGCGGTAGCGGAAGCCGAGTTTCTTGCGGGCGACCTGACCGACGGCGCGCAGCTTCACCGCGGGGACGGTCTCGTCGTAGAGCAGCTCGGCGGGGTCGTAGCCGGGCTTGCGGTGGATCTCGACCTGGCGGGCGAAGTCGGGGGCCCGATCGTCGTCCAGCCAGTAGTAGTACGTGAACCAGGCGTCGGGGTCGGCGAGTGCGACGAGCTCGCCCGAGCGCTCGTGGTCCAGGCCGTGGGCCGCCTTGCCGTCGGCGTCCAGCACCTGGTCCACGCCGTCGAGTTCACCGACCAGTTTCGCGACCGCGTCGATGTCGGCCGGGTCGCGGACGTAGACGTGGGCGACCTGGTGGTCGGCGACCGCGAAGGCGCGCGAGGTCCAGGGGTCGAGGTACTCCATGCCGTCCTGCGTGTACACCTCCAGCAGGCCTGCCCGGCGCAGGGCGCGGTTGATGTCGACCGGGCGGGAGACGGGCGTGATGCCGTACTCGCTGAGCGCGACGACGGTGGCGCCCTCCCGCAGCAAGTGGCCGATCAACGGGGCCAGCGCGTCGTCGAGCTGGCGGGCCGCGGCGATGGTGGCGGGCGAGTCGGGGCCTGAGCGCTGGGGCTCATAGTCCATCTGCGGGATGTAGACGAGCGTGAGGTCGGGGCGGTGTTCGTCGAAGACCTGGCGGGCGGCGGCCAGGATCCACTGGGTGGAGGGCATGCCCGCGTTCGGACCCCAGTAGGTGAACAGGGGGAACGGGCCGAGCCGGTCGGTGAGTTCGTCGTGCAGGGACGGCGGCCAGGTGTAGCAGTCCGGTTCCTTGCGGCCGTCGGAGTAGTAGACGGGGCGCGGGGTGACGGTCCAGTCGACGTCGGCGCCCATCGCGTACCACCAGCAGATGTTGGCGACCTTGTAGTCGGGGTTCGCCTTACGGGCCGTTTCCCAGATCTTCTCGCCGCCGACGAGCGCGTTGTGCTGGCGCCACAGCATGACTTCGCCGAGGTCGCGGAAGTACCAGCCGTTGGCCACGGCGCCGTGCGTGGCCGGGGGTTCGCCGGTGAGCAGGGTGGACTGGACGGTGCAGGTCACGGCGGGCAGCACGGTGTCGAGGCGGGACTGGAAGCCGCGCTCGCCGAGAGCGGCCACGGCGGGCATGTGCCGGAGGAGGTTCGGGGTCAGGCCGACGATGTCGAGTACGACCACGCGGTTCGCCGATGCGGTCATGAGGGGTCCTCCTTGAGGCCGAGGCCGGTCAACCGGTCCCGGACCCAGGCGAGTTCGGCGGCGATGCCGCCGGGCAGGTCGGTGGGCGGTTCGGGGAGGACGGACCAGGTGTAGGTCTCGACCTCGATGTGGTCGCAGCCGGCCGAGGCTCCGCCCAGCAGCCCGGCGAGGACCTGGTCGAGCTGGCCGGCGGTGGTGCGCAGCGGGGGTTCGGGCTCGGTGTGCAGCGGGGCGTGGAAGTGGACCCGCCAGGGGCCGCCGTCGGCGGGCAGGTCACCGTCGAGGGCGTCCGGGAGGTCGTCGACGGCGAGGACGACACCGTCGGCCGGCGTGCGGGTCTGGTGCAGGAACCGGGGTTCGGCGAGCCGGTGCAGGGCCGCGCGGGCGGCCGGGTCGGCCGGGTGCTCGGCCTCCACCGCGCAGGACGCCTGGAGTTTGACCACGGGCAGCCCTGCCTCCGCGAGCCGCCGCAACGCCTCGGCCGGCTCCTCGAACTGCACGGCGAGATGGCAGGCGTCGAGGCAGACGCCGAGCCGGTCGGGGTCCAGTCCGCGCAGTTCGCGTACCGCCTGGGTGGTGGTCTCGACGACGCACCCGGGTTCCGGTTCGAAGCCGACGCGGATACGGCGGCCCGTCCACGCTTCCAGCGCGGCGAGCCCGGTGGTCAGCCGGTCCAGGGCGTGCCGGGCCTCGTCGGCACAGGCGGGCGTCCACGGGGTGCGCCACGCGAGCGGCAGCGTGGAGACGCTGCCGTGGCCGACGTCGTCCGGGAGGAGCGCGGCGAGGACGCGGGCGCAGTCCAGGGTGTACTTCAGCCGGGCCTCGTCGGCCCAGTCGGGCAGGTAGACGTCCTTCTTGACGACCTCGCGGTGGAATCCGGCGTACGGAAAGGCGTTGAGGGTGACGGTCTCCAGGCCGCGTGCCCGCAGCTCCGCCTTCAGTCGCTCCAACGCCGCTTCATCGTCGGCGAGTTCGGTGACCACGGGGCGCGCCAGCCACAGGCCGATCCCGAGGCGGTCGGCGCCGAGGCGCTCGCGTACGGGCTCGGCGTACTGCGCGAGCTGGGCGATCACGCCCTTGAGGTCCTCCGCCTGGTGGACGTTGCTGCAGTAGCCGAGGTGGACGGTCGTACCGTCCGGATGCAGGAAGCGCATCGGATGCTCACGCTCCCCCGCGACGTATGGAGTTGCCCTGGAAGGTGGCCGCCTCGTCCGGCTTGGGCTCCTCCAGCTCCAGCCGCCCGCTCCGGCCGTAGAAGGCGACGGGGTTGCGCCACAGCACCTCGTCCACGGCGTCGTCGTCGAACCCGGCGGCGAGCATGGCGTCGGCGGTCCTCCGCGTCTTCAGCGGGTCTGAACGCCCCCAGTCGGCAGCGGAGTTGACCAGCATCCGCTGTGTCCCGTGCTCCTTGAGGATCCCGACCATCCGGTCCTCGCTCATCTTGGTCTTCGGGTAGATCGAGAACCCGGCCCAGCAGCCGCTGTCGAGGACCATGCCGACGGTGAGCTCGTTGAGGTGGTCGAGGACGACGAGTTCGGGGGCGATGCCCGACTCCCGTACGACGTCCAGGGTGCGCCGGGTACCGGCGGCCTTGTCGCGGTGCGGGGTGTGCACGAGGGCGGGCAGGTCGTGCTCGATGGCGAGCTGGAGCTGTCGGGCGAGCGCATCGTCCTCCTGCGGGGTCATCGAGTCGTAGCCGATCTCGCCGACGGCCACGACCCGGTCCTTGGCGAGGTAACGGTCCAGTTCGTCGAGGACCGGGAGGCAGCGGGGGTCGTTCGCCTCCTTCGGGTTGAGCGCGATGGTGCAGAAGTGCTGGATGCCGAACTGGGCGGCGCGGTGCGGCTCCCAGCCCAGCAGTCCGTCGAAGTAGTCGTAGAAGCTCTCGGGCGAGGTGCGGGGCTGTCCCAGCCAGAAGGCGGGCTCGACGACCGCGCGCACCCCGGCGGCGTACATCGCCTCGTAGTCGTCGGTCGTCCGGGAGGTCATGTGGATATGGGGGTCGAAGATCCGCACGGTCAGCCCTCTTCCTTGAGTGCCTGGTTGAGTTCAGCGCCGATGACGTCCGGGAAGGCACGGACGACGGGCAGGATGTCCTCGGGTACGTCCCGCCCCGCGACGATCCGCTCATGAGCGAAATCGGCGAGCATCCGGGCCAGTTCGCGGTCCGCGCGGACGCCGAGGCCGCTGACGCGGTCGAGCGGAATCTCGCAGAAGACGCACTTCAGTACGGCCTGGCGGTACTCGGCGTCCGGAAGGTGCGCGGCGGCGTACGGGCCGAGGGCTGCCTCGATCAGGGTGGTGTCGTTGCCGCGCAGGGTTTCCCGTACGAGGGGCAGCGCGAGGTCGCCCAGGTCGAGCAGCGGCAGGGTGCGCAGGACGGCGCGCTGCTCCGCCGGGTCGCCGTGCCGGTGGAGGCCGGTGACCTCGTCGGCGAGGGCCTGGCCGCGCAGGGGCAGGGCCGTGAGCAGGACGGCCCGGGCGGCCTCGTCGACGGTCCAGTACGCGGTGAGGCGCCAGTGTCCGCAGCGCCTTCGCGCGGCGGGGAAGAGACGCCGTACGGCGCCGGGTTCGGCGGCGACCTTGGCGACGCCGTCGTCCAGCCAGGTGCGGGAGGTGGGGTCCAGTACGTCGGTCAGGGCGGGGTGGGGGTGGTCCGGCGGGGCCGTGGAGGAGCCGGTGGTGACAACCATGGGGGGACAACTTCCGGGAGGGTGGGACGAGTCGAGCCGAATGCAAGGGAGGGGGCTAGACGCGCGCACCTGCACGTTCGGCCGCGCGCAGGAACTCGATCGAGCGGCGGGCGACGTCGGGCGCGTCGAGCGAGCCGCCCTGGATCTCCACGGAGACCAGACCTCGGTGGTTCAGATCGCGCAGGGCATCCAGCACGGGCGGGAAGTCGATCTCGCCGGCGCCGAATTCGAGGTGCTGGTGGATGCCGCGCCGCATGTCCTCGATCTGCACGTTGCGCAGGATCGGTGCCGCCCGCTGCACGCAGTCGAGCACGGAACGCTCCTCCACGCAGTGCGCGTGGCCGACGTCCAGGGTGATACCGAACAGCTCGTGCCCGCCGGCCAGTCGGGCGAGTCGCAGACAGCGTTCGACGGTGTCGACGAACATGTACGGCTCCGGCTCGAAGGCCAGCGCCACCCCGTACTTCTCCGCCGACTCCAGCACGGTCCCGACACCGGCCGCGAGCCGCTTCCACGCGTCCCGCTCGGACAGCCCGACGGGCGCAGGGCCGCTGCACAGATGGACGGTGGGCGAGCCGAGGTCGGCGGCGATCCGCAGGGCGCGGCGCAGCAGGTCGATCCTCGGCTCGGGGCCGTCCGACATCAGCGTGGGCAGGTGCTTGCCCCAGGGGTCGAGGAAGTACGGCGCTCCGGTCTCCACCGTCACGTCCAGGCCGTGCCGCGCGAGTTGCCGCGCGAGGGCGGTGACCCGCCGGGGCAGATCGTCGGCGTACGGGTCGAGGTGACCGTGGTCGAGGGTGAGCGCGACGCCGTCGTAGCCGAGGTCGGCGAGGACGACGAGGACGTCGGTCAGCCGGTGGTGGGTGAAGCCGTTGGTGCCGTAGCCGAACTTGAGTGGGGTGGGGGGAGGTCTCACGGTGCGGGTTCCTGACACGGAGGTGGTGGGTCTCAGGTGGGGGATATCCGTCGGGCGAGCCGTCGTGCGAGGGGGTGGACTACGCCGAGTGCGGCGGCAACGGCAGGCGCCCCGCCACGTGCGGTCAGCGCCGCCTGAAGGGGCATCAGCCCCATGATCCCGGCCCCGACGGCCCGCCGTACGTTCTCGGCCGAGGGCTTTTGCACGGCACGGGCCTGGGCGGTGCCATAGGTGCCCAGGTAGGCGAGGGACCCGGCGGCGGTGACAGCAGTACGGAGCTTCTTGGAGCGGGCGGCACGCGCAACGCCCCTCAGGGGCGTGGGGAACTGCGCGACCAGCCCCCACACACCCGCAGACGAACGACGATCCTTCGCGGCACTTCCGGCGTCGCCTCGGGCGACCGGAACAGCCGTGACGACCGCCGTCGCCGCCGACACGGCAAGCGTCCCGACCGGAACCCACCCCGGCGCCCCACCGATCTCGTGCCGACTGAGCGCCATCAACGTGCCGGTATGGACGCCGACCAGCCCGGCAGGCACGGCGGCACGACGAAGCGCGACGCCGACCGACTCCGCACCCGGCCCAGGCGCAACCGCTCCCGCCAACACGTCCAGAACCCGAGCCCCCGCCATGGCGAAGCCCCCCGCCGGGGTCGACTTGAGCTTCAGGTCATACGCCCACACCAGCCCGGCCAAGGGCAGCGCGGCGCCCACACTGCGACGACCCCCCGCGGCCACCGCAAGCCCGAGTCCCGCCGCGGTGAGCCCGCCGGCCACCGCGAGAGCGGTACGCCGGGGAATCCGGCCCGACGGCACCGGTCGTTCGGGTCTCTCGACGGAGTCGACCGTGGCGTCGGCGTAGTCGTTGAGGGCCATGCCGGCCCAGTAGAGGCAGACGGAGGAACCGATCACGCCGAACGTACGGGCGCCCAGCGGGCGTCCGGCTGCGGTTGCACCCGCGATCACGTCACCGGGGACACTCAGCGCGGCCGGCGCCCTGACCAGCTGCGCGAGGTCGGCGAGGCGCACGGCAGACCGGGATCCGAAGCGGACAACCGCTTTCCGATCTTTCATGGCCGCACCCTACTCGGGGGCTACTGACCGTTCAGGTACCTACCCCCCGGTAAGAGAAGTGACAAAGAGAACACGGATTTCTCTTACGGCACGGCCCCAACTACCGGTAAAGGTGGGTCGTTTGAGCAGGCTCGGCCTCAGGGCTCCTGCCGCAGCCGCCGCCACACCGCCTTGGCCGCGTTGTGCCCGGACATGCCGTGCACGCCGGGACCGGGCGGGGTGGCCGACGAGCAGATGAAGACCGCCGGGTGCGGGGTGCGGTAGGGGAAGAGCGACAGCTTGGGCCGAAGCAGAAGTTGGAGTCCGGAGGCCGCGCCGGAGCCGATGTCGCCGCCGATGTAGTTGGCGTTGCGGGCGACGAGTTCGGCCGGGCCCGCCGTCGCGCGGGCAAGGACGCGGTCGCGGAACCCCGGGGCGTAACGCTCCAGTTGACGTTCGAGGGCGTCGGTGAGGTCTCCGGTCCAGCCGTTCGGCACGTGCCCGTACGCCCAGAAGACCTGCTTGCCCGCGGGGGCCCGGGTCGGGTCGACGACACCGGGCTGCACCGTGATCATGAACGGCTTGCCGGGTGCCCGGCCCTCCCGGGACGCGGCGCGCAGCGCGGTGGCGATCTCCGCGCTGCTCCCGCCGATCTGCACGGTGCCCGCGCGGCGGGCGTCCGGCGACGTCCACGGCACCGGGCCGTCCAGCGCGTAGTCGATCTTGAAGACGCCGGGGCCGTAGCGGAAGCCCTCGTAGTAGCGGCCGAAGCCGGCGATGCGGGCCAGCGCGGTGGGCGAGGTGTCGAAGACGTACGCCCGCGCGGGCGGCAGATCGTCGAGCCGCTTGACCTCGTAGTCGGTGTGGACGGTGCCGCCGAGGTCCTTGAGATAGGCGGTGAGGGCGTCGGAGATGGACTGGGAGCCGCCGCGGGCCACGGGCCAGCCGCGGGCGTGCGCGGCGAGGGCGAAGACCAGGCCGATGGCGCCGGTGGCGAAGCCGCCCAGCGGCGCCATGACGTGCGCGACGAGGCCGGCGAACAGGGTCCTGGCCCGCTCGTCGCGGAAGCGCCGCATCAGCCACGTCGACGGCGGCAGCCCGACCAGGCCGAACCTGGCGAGCGTCACCGGGTCCCGGGGGAGCGCGGTGAGGGGCAGGGACATGAAGTCGCGGGCCAGCGTGTCCCACTTGCTCAGGAACGGATCCACCAGCCTGCGGTACGTGCCCGCGTCGCGCGGGCCGAAGGAGGCGGCGGTCTCGGCGACCGACCGGGCCAGCACGGCCGCGGTGCCGTCGGCGAAGGGGTGGGCCATGGGCAGCTCGGCGTGCAGCCACTCGAGGCCGTAGCGGTCGAGCGGCATGGTCCGGAACACGGGCGAGTTGATACCGAGGGGGTGCGCGGCGGAGCACGGGTCGTGCCGGAAGCCGGGGAGGGTCAGCTCCTCGGTGCGGGCTCCTCCGCCGACCGTGTCACGCGCCTCGAACACGGCCACGGAAAAGCCGCGACGGGCCAGCTCCACGGCAGCCGTCAGTCCGTTCGGCCCCGCACCCACCACGACCGCATCGAGCATCGACGGCACCTTCGGACTCCTTCGTCAGCCGATGGCCATTGAGGGTCAGGATATGCCGGGCCGCTGACAGCCTCGGGGCACGGGTAAGGTCCGCCGGGTGACGCGCCGCTTTCTCATCCACGTGCCCGAGGACGATGTCCGGCACTGGTTCGAGGTAGGGGCCACGGGCCGGGTGGTGCGGCAGATGTCGTTCCGGGGGCACGCCTCGCTGCCGGTGGTCGCCGTCGAGGCCGCAGAGCTCGCCATGGCCCGGCAGACGTGCGGGGACTGGGGCGTTCGGCTGTACGAGGTCGTGTACGGGGTGCCGGCGCGAGAACCGGTCGTGGAGCCGCCGGACGCACGGCCGGTGGACCGTCGGGAGTTCGACCTCGCGTGGGGCCGCGCCCGGTCCCACCGCCGGTGCGAGGTGCGGCACGACAGCGGTCCCCTGCCCGTCGGCACGCGTCTGACCGGCACCTTCACCAGGTCACCCTGGGGGCCCGGGGTGACGGGCGTGTTCGTCGACGTGGGTCTGCCCGCCCTGGGCTTCGTGGACGCCGCGGCGCTGCTGGAAACGGGGTGCCAGTGGCCCGGGGACGGCACACGCGCGGAGTTCGAGGTGGTCGACCTGCGTGTCGGCGGCCGCTCCCACCCGCAGATCAGGCTCCGCCCGACAGCAGTTCCACCACCCGCCGAGCCGTGGCCGCGTCCCGGGCCGTCGTGAACGGCAGATCGTTGCCGCCCGTGATGCGGAACGGCTCGCCCGTGCGGGTCCGGTGGGCGCCGCCCGCCTCCTCGACGAGGAGGATGCCCGCCGCGTGGTCCCAGGCGGCCTCCCAGCTGAACGCGGTCGCGTCCAACTCGCCCCGGGCGACGGCGAGATACTCCAGCCCCGCCGAACCGCAGGCGCGGGGCTGTACGCCCTCGGTCCACAGGCCGAGCAACGCCTGCTTCTGCTCGTCGGTCGTGTAGTCCGGGTGGGACGTGGCCACCCGCAGGTCACGGCCGGGATCCGGCGCGCCGGACTGCAGTCGCCCGCCGTCCAGGAAGGCGCCCTTGCCCCTTACCGCCGTGGCCAGTTGGTCGCGGGCCGGGGCGTAGGTCCAGGAGGCGAGCAGGACGCCGTGCCGGGCGAGCGCGACCAGGGTGCAGAAGCCGTCGTCCCCGTGCACGAACTGGCGGGTGCCGTCGACGGGGTCGACGATCCAGACCGGGGCGTCGCCGCATATCGCGTCGTACGACGCGGGGTTCGCGTGCACCGCCTCCTCGCCGACCACGACCGAGCCGGGCAGGAGTGCGCCGAGCGCCTCGGTGAGGTACTGCTCGGCCAGCCGGTCGGCGTCGGTCACCAGGTCGTGCGGTCCGCTCTTCTGGTCGACCTCGTGGGCGGCGAGCTGCCGGAAGCGGGGCATGATCTCGGCCGCGGCCGCCTTGCGGACCGCTTCTTCCACGTCTGCCGCGTGCTGTGCGAGAAACTCGTCGATGGTTTCGTTGTTTTCGATCACCCCTCCATAAGAGCACGTCCCACTGACAACCCCCGCCCGCCGGGTGGACGGCGGATGGCATCGCCGTGAACTCGTGGTGCCGATATCGGCAGGTCAGCGACCTACCGCGTACCCCTGCATCCCCCGCGGATTCGCCGCCGCCGACAGGACACCGGTCTCCGGGTCCCTCGCGACGGCGCACAGCCGGCCCTCCGACCAGTCGTCACCGATGGTCACCGCGTGACCACGCCGCCGTAGCTCCGCCACCACCCCGGCGTCCATCCGGGACTCCACCGTGACGCTCCCCGGTCGCATGCCGCGCGGGAAGAAGGAGCCGGGGAAGCTGTCGTTGTGCCAGTTCGGGGCGTCGATCGCGCCCTGGAGGTCAAGGCCGCCGCGGACCGGGGAGCGCAGGGCGACCGCGAGGAGGAAGTGCAGCTGCCACTGGTCCTGCTGGTCCCCGCCGGGCGTGCCGAAGGCCATGACGGGCACGCCGTCGCGCAGGGCGACGGAGGGCGTGAGGGTGGTGCGGGGCCGCCGGCCCGGGGTGAGCGAGTTCGGCAGGCCCTCCTCCAGCCAGGTCATCTGCAGCCGGGTGCCGAGCGGGAAGCCCAGTTCGGGCACGACGGGGTTGGACTGGAGCCAGCCGCCGCTGGGCGTGGCCGCGATCATGTTGCCCCACCGGTCGACGATGTCGAGGTGGCAGGTGTCACCGCGGGTGCCCCCGTCGGCAAAGACCTCGGGCTCGCCCGGCACCGGGGAGGTCGGCCGCTTGGCGACCGTCGGTTCCCCGCCGCCCAGCGCGTCGAGGCCGGGCCCTTCGGCCGCCGCCACGCGCGCGTGCGCGCACAGCCGCGGGGCGAGGCCGCCCGGGCTGCCGGGCCGCAGCTCGTGGGAGGCCTTCTCGCCGACCAGCTCCCGCCGGTCCGCGTTGTACCGGTCGGACAGCAGCGCGGCGAGCGGTACGTCGGCCGCGTCGCCGTACCAGGCCTCCCGGTCGGCCATGGCCAGCTTGCAGCCCTCGATCAGCAGATGGACGTACTCGGCGGACCCGTACCGGGGCAGTTCGGGCGGGAGGAGCGCGAGCTGCTGGAGGAGGACCGGGCCCTGGCTCCAGGGGCCGGCCTTGCACACGGTCCAGCCGTTCCACTCATACGTCGCCGGTGCCTCGTAGGTCGCGGACCAGGCGGCGAGGTCGGCGGCCGTGAGTGTGCCGGAGTGCCGCTCGCCGCTGGTGTCCATCGTGGGGCGCCGGGCCTGCCGTGCGAGGGCCTCGGCGATGAAACCGGAGCGCCACACCTCCCGCGCGGCCTCGATCTGCGCGACCCGGTCCCCGGCCCCGGCGACCTCGTCGAGCAGCCGCTTCCAGGTGGCGGCGAGGGCGGGATTGCGAAACAGCTCCCCGGGCCGGGGCGCCTTGCCGTCCCGCAGGTACACGTCGGCCGACGACGGCCACTCCGTCTCGAACAGTTCCCGCACGGTCTCGACGGTCTCGCCGACCCGCTCCACGGGCGCGTGCCCGTGTTCGGCGTACCCGATGGCGTACTTGAGCACGTCGGCGAGCGGCCTGGTGCCGTGGTCCCGCAGCAGCAGCATCCAGGCGTCGAAGGCGCCGGGCACGGCGGCGGCGAGCGGTCCGGTCCCGGGTACGAGGTCCAGTCCTAGCCCCCGGTAGTGCGCGACGGTCGCCCCGGCGGGCGCCACGCCCTGCCCGCACACCACCCGCACCTCGCCGTCCGCCGGGGCGATCAGGATCGGCACCTCGCCGGCCGGGCCGTTGAGATGCGGCTCGACGACGTGCAGCACGAACGCGCCCGCCACGGCGGCGTCAAACGCGTTGCCGCCGCCCTCCAGTACGGCCATCGCCGACTGCGAGGCGAGCCAGTGGGTGGAGGACACCATGCCGAACGTGCCTTGGAGGGTGGGGCGGGTGGTGAACATCGGGTCTGACACCTCGCTGTCGCGCGGATCGGTCCATCCGATCTTCAGGGACTACCCGTTCGAGGTTCAACCTTCCGCCGGGGCTGGTTCGGTGTGAGTGGTGAGTGGCCCGTGAGTGATCGTCCGATTCATCGTGCGCGCCTGGGCGGAGTGAAGGTGTAGAGGTCGAGCACGTCGGGGCAGGGTGCGACGCCGGGGCCGCCGGCCCTGACCCAGGTGATGATGTCCTCGGTGGCGTCGGGATCGTTGACGAGGCCGAGCCAGACGGGACGGCCGCCTGCGGCGCGGCCCGCGGCGGAGGGCTGGACGACGATCACATTGGCGTGTTCGCACACGCCGAGGCAGTCGGAGATGCGCACCGGCGCGTTCTCGGCGAGTCGCGCGGTCTGCTGCGCGTGATCGACTCCGGGCACCTTCGGGGTGCCGCAGCAGCAGTCCCGGCACACCACGATCCGGCTGGGCACCGGCTGTTCCGAGGGTGTCCGCACGTCAGCACCGCCCCACGGGGCCGGCCGGGCGCAGGAAGCGGATCACCGGGTGGCCGGGGTCGTCGGTGACCTCGGCACGGACGCCGTAGACCTGCTCGATGAGCGCCGGTGTCAGCACGTCTGCCGGGGTGCCCTCGGCGACCGCGCGTCCTTCGCGCAGCACGAGCAGGCGGTCGCAGTACATCGCGGCGAGGTTGAGGTCGTGCAGGGCGATCACGGTGGTGACCGGGAGGTTCGCGACGAGGGCCAGCAGGTCGAGTTGGTGCTGGATGTCGAGGTGGTTGGTGGGTTCGTCGAGCAGGAGCTCGCGGGGTTCCTGGGCGAGCGCGCGGGCGATCTGGGTGCGTTGGCGTTCGCCGCCGGAGAGGCTGTGCCAGGACTGGGCGGCCCGGTCGGTGAGGCCGGTGCGGGCGAGGGCCGCGGTGACGGCCTCGGCGTCGGCGGCCGTCGGTGGCGTCCAGGCACGGCGGTGCGGGATGCGGCCGAGGGCGACGACGTCGCGGACGGTCAGTTCGGTCTGGGTGTGGGCGTGCTGTTCGACGGTGGCGACCCGCCGGGCGGTGGCGCGGCGGCCGGCCTCGGGCAGCGGGCGTCCGTCCAGGGAGACGACCCCGGCCGTGGGGGCGAGCACCCCGGCGAGGAGTCTCAACAGGGTCGACTTGCCGGACCCGTTGGGGCCGAGCAGGCCGACGGTCTCGCCGGGAGTCAGGGTGAGGGTGACGCCGTCGACGACCTTGTCGCCGAGGCGCCGTACGACACGGTCCGCGCGCAGGCTGGTCATGCCGCCGTCCTCCGTCCTCGGTAGAGCACGGCGATGAAGGCCGGTACGCCGATGAGGGACGTGACGACGCCCACGGGGACCTCCTGGGGGTCGAGGATGGTGCGGGCGACGGTGTCCACCCACACCAGGAAGACGGCTCCGGTCAGTGCCGTGACCGGCAGCAGACGGGCGTGGCCGGAGCCGGTGAGGGCCCGGGTGGCGTGCGGCAGGACCAGGCCGACGAAGCCGATCGCGCCGGCGCAGCTGACCAGGGCGGCGGTGAGCAGTGCGGTCGCGCAGAGCAGGACCAGCCGGGTGCGGGCGACGCGGACGCCGAGTCCGGCGGCGGCGTCGTCCCCGAAGGCGAAGGCGTCCAGGGTGCGGGCGTACCCGAGGCAGAGGGCGAGGACCACGGCCAGTACGGCGGCGCACAGCAGGACCTGTCCCCAGTCGGCGCCGGTGAGCGAGCCCAGCAGCCAGAACAGCACGCCCCGGGTGGTCTCGGCGTCGGCGGAGGTCAGCACGATGAACGAGGTCAGCGCGGAGAACAGCTGCATGGCCGCGACCCCGGACAGCACGACCCGGTCCGTGCTGCCGCCGAGGACGTGGCTGAGCAGCAGCACCATGGCGAAGGAGAGCAGCGCGCCGAGGAAGGCACCCGACGACAGCGAGAGCACTCCCCCGCCGGCCCCCAGCACGACCACGGCGACCGCTCCCGTGGACGCGCCGGAGGACACGCCGAGGACGAACGGATCGGCCAGCGGATTGCGCAGCAGCGACTGCATGACCGCCCCGCACACGGCGAGCCCGGCCCCGCACACGGCGGCGAGCAGCGTGCGCGGCATGCGCAGGTTCCACACGATGCCGTCCCGCAGCGGCGCCAACCTGCCCTCGCCGAGGCCGAGATGGGCGGCCACGGACGCCCACACGTCCGCCGTGGAGATGTCGGCCGGCCCGATCGTCACGGCGACGGCGACCGACGCGAGCAGCGCCGCCAGGCCGCCGAGGGTCAGCAGCGGCGTACGGACGCTCACTTGGCGGGTCCTGAGGGTCCTGCGGGCCCGGCGGGCCCGGCGAGCCCGAAGTCGCGCAGGGCCGCGGCGACCTTCTCGATCCCTTCGACCGTGCGGATGGACGGGTTCATCGCCTGCCCGCTGAGCAGGACGTACCGCTTCTTCTTCACGGCGGTCAGATTGCGGGTGGCGGGGTCTGTTTCCAGGAAGCGGATCTTGGCCCCGGCGGTCTCCGCGGTCTGCTGCTTGCGCGTGAGGTCGCCGATCACGAGGACGTCGGGGTCGCGGTCGGCGACGGTCTCCCAGCCGATCTGGGGCCACTCGTCGTGGGTGTCGGAGAAGGCGTTGCGCGCGCCGACGGCGCGGGTGATGGCACCCGGCGCGCCGCAGCAGCCCGCGAGGTAGGGCGACTGGGAGTTGGCGAACCAGTACATGAGGGTGACATCGGAGGCGTCCAGCTGGGCGATGGACTTGCGCACCCGCTCCTTCAGCTCGGCGACGAGCTTCTCGCCGCGGTCGGCGACGCCGAACGCGCGGGCCAGGTCGCGTATCTCGCCGTACACGGTGTCGAGGGTGAGCGGGGTGGAGCGCGAGCCGTCGCCGCCGCTGTCGTTGTCCTTGCCCGCCGAGCAGTCGGAGGGCGAGACGTAGGTGGGCACGTCCAGCTCCTCGAACTGCTCGCGGGTGGCGACGCCGCCCTTGCCGAGGGTGGAGACGAAGGAGGAGGCCACGAAGTCGGGGTCGGCGTCCAGGACCTTCTCGAAGGAGGGCGCGTTGTCCGCGAGCCGCGGCACGGAGGCGTTCGCCTTCTCCAGGCCCTTCATGACCGGGTCGGTCCAGGTCGACGTGCCGACCACCCGGTCGGCGAGGCCGAGGGAGAGCAGGATCTCCGTGGTGCCCTGGTTGAGGGACACGGCCCGCTTCGGGGGCGCCTTCAGGGTGACCTTGTGGCCGCAGTTGTCGAGGGTGACGGGGTAGCCCGCGGCGGCGGACTTCCCGGTGTCCTCGGCGCTGCCGCTTCCCGAGCCGCCGCACGCGGTGAGCAGGAGGGCGGGCGCGAGCAGCAGGGCGGCGGGACGGAGGGCAAAACGGTACACAGGCGTGCCTCGGTTGTCGGGGCTCGTACGCGGAGCCTGGCCTACGGACGTCCTCCGCGCGGGGGCGTGGAGGTGCCAGCAGGTCTTCGGACTCGGGTTCGTCCCGACGGGGCGCCTTCCCGGTCTCCCAGTGGCGTGCGTCTGTGCCCCGCCGGTCCCCCTCACCGCTGCGCGTCAGTTCCGGATTCGCACCGGATTCCCTGGCCTCGGGTGTGGCTCGACTGGCTCCCGGAGGCTATCAAGCCCAGCTCGTGGCCGGGTCGTTCGTCCGGGTTTCCGGAGGCTCGACAGGGTGCGGAGACTCAGGTCACAACCTGGAAGAGGGCAAGGTCACAGCCGTGCCCTCTGCTGCTCCTTTGATGATCTGACCTAGCATCCGAGCATGACGGTCCTGCCTGACGACGGGCTCTCGCTGGCCGCCGAGTTCCCTGACGCAACCCATGAGCAATGGCAACGCCTGGTGGAAGGCGTGCTGCGCAAGTCGGGCAAGGACGTCTCGGGCCCGGCTGCGGAAGACGCCCTGTCCACTGCGTTGGAGGACGGGCTGCGCACCCGCCCCCTCTACACCTCGCGCGAAGCCGCGCCCGATCCCGGCCTGCCCGGATTCGCCCCGTTCGTCCGCGGCGGTCGCGCCGAGGGCAGCACGGCCGGCGGCTGGGACCTGCGGCAGCGGCACACGGCGCTCACGGACGGCCTGGTGCTCGCGGACCTGGAGAACGGCGTCACCTCGCTCTGGCTGGTCCTCGGCGAGGCCGGCATCCCGGTGTCGTCGCTCGGCCGGGCCCTGGAGGGTGTCTATCTCGACCTGGCCCCCGTCGTCCTCGACGCCGGCGCCGACGTGGAGCCCGCCGCACGGGAGCTGCTGCGCCAGTACGCGGAGCGGGGCGTCGCCAAGGAGGCGGCACGCGGCAACCTCGGCGCCGACCCGCTCGGCCATGAGGCCCGTACGGGCACGTCCTCACAGTTCGCGCCGGTCGCCGCGCTGGCCCGGCAGTGCGCCGAGGAGTACCCGGGGCTGCGGGCGCTGACCGTGGACGCGCTGCCGTACCACGAGGCCGGTGGCTCGGCCGCCCAGGAGCTGGGCTCCTCGCTGGCGACCGGTGTCGCGTATCTGCGCGAGCTCACCGAGGCGGGGCTGACGGCCGAACAGGCCTGCGCCCAGCTGGAGTTCCGCTATGCGGCCACCGCCGACCAGTTCCTGACGATCGCCAAGCTGCGGGCCGCGCGCCGGCTGTGGGCGCGGGTGACCGAGGTCTGCGGGGCGCCCAGCGCTCAGGTGCAGCACGCCGTCACCTCGCCGGTGATGATGACGCGCCGGGACCCCTGGGTGAACATGCTGCGCACGACGGTCGCCACGCTGGCCGCCGGGGTCGGCGGCGCCGACGCCGTGACCGTGCTGCCCTTCGACCACGCGCTCGGCCTGCCGGACGCGTTCGCGCGGCGTATCGCCCGCAACACCTCGACCATCCTCATCGAGGAGTCGCACCTCGCCCGGGTGATCGACCCGGCGGGCGGCTCCTGGTACGTGGAGTCCCTCACCGACGAACTGGCCCGGGCGGGCTGGGCGTTCTTCCAGCGGATCGAGCAGGCCGGCGGCCAGGCGGCCGCGTTGCGCTCCGGCCAGCTGGGCCAGGACCTCGCCGAGACGTGGCAGGCGCGCACCGGCAAGCTCGCCAAGCGGCGCGAACCGATCACCGGCGTCAGCGAGTTCCCGAACCTCACCGAGCCGCCCGTGGAGCGTGCGCCCGCGCCGGAGCCCCGGTCCGGCGGCCTCCCGCGGGTCCGCCGCGACGAGGCGTACGAGGCACTGCGCGCCCGCTCCGACGCCCACCTGGCCGCCACGGGCTCCCGGCCGCGGATCTTCCTGGCCGCGCTCGGCCCGGCCGCCGCGCACACCGCACGCCTCACCTTCGCCTCGAACCTCTTCCAGGCGGGCGGCGTCGAGCCGGTCACCGAGGGCACCTTCGAGGAGAGCGGCGCCACGGAGGTGTGCCTGTGCTCCAGTGACGCCCTCTACGAGGAGCAGGCCGAGGCCGAGGCCGCCGAGTTCAGGTCGGCGGGCGCCACACACGTGTTCCTCGCGGGCCGCCCCGGGCAGTACACCGATGTCGACAGTTACGTCTTCGCGGGCTGCGACGCGGTCGCCGTGCTGTCCGCCGCCCTCGACCGCATGGGAGTGTCCTGATGGGAATCCCCGACTTCTCCGGGATCGAGCTGGGGACCCCGGCCGCCGCGGGCGGCGCCGACGAGTGGCGCACGGCCGTCAAGCAGGCCACTGGCGGGGACGAGCCCCTGTGGGAGACCCCGGAAGGCATCGCGGTCAAGCCGCTGTACACCGGCCGTGACCTGGAGGGCCTGGACTTCCTGGGCACCTACCCGGGCATGGCGCCGTATCTGCGCGGCCCGTACCCGACGATGTACGTCAACCAGCCCTGGACGATCCGCCAGTACGCGGGCTTCTCGACCGCCGAGGAGTCCAACGCGTTCTACCGGCGCAACCTGGCCGCCGGCCAGAAGGGCCTGTCGGTCGCCTTCGACCTGCCGACCCACCGGGGCTACGACAGCGACCACCCGCGTGTGACGGGCGACGTCGGCATGGCGGGCGTGGCGATCGACTCGATCTACGACATGCGCCAGCTCTTCGACGGCATCCCGCTGGACAAGATGACCGTGTCGATGACGATGAACGGCGCCGTGCTGCCGGTGCTGGCGCTGTACATCGT
The DNA here is from genome assembly GCF_055639295.1 of Streptomyces sp. NPDC107528. Taxonomy (NCBI): domain Bacteria; kingdom Bacillati; phylum Actinomycetota; class Actinomycetes; order Kitasatosporales; family Streptomycetaceae; genus Streptomyces; species Streptomyces sp. NPDC107528. The sequence goes on along the minus strand of NZ_JBVKAV010000001.1, from coordinate 932,773 downwards.
GGCGGCGGAGGAACAGGGCGTACCGCCCGAGAAGCTGGCCGGGACCATTCAGAACGACATCCTCAAGGAGTTCATGGTCCGCAACACCTACATCTATCCGCCGAAGCCGTCGATGCGGATCATCTCCGACATCTTCGCCTTCACCTCGCAGCGGATGCCGCGCTACAACTCGATCTCCATCTCCGGGTACCACATCCAGGAGGCCGGTGCCACGGCCGACCTGGAGCTGGCGTACACGCTCGCGGACGGGGTGGAGTACATCCGCGCGGGCCGTGAGGCGGGCCTGGACGTGGACGCGTTCGCGCCCCGGCTGTCGTTCTTCTGGGCGATCGGCATGAACTTCTTCATGGAGGTCGCCAAGCTGCGGGCGGCGCGGCTGCTGTGGGCGAAGCTGGTGAAGCAGTTCGACCCGCAGAACTCCAAGTCGCTGTCCCTGCGCACCCATTCGCAGACCTCGGGCTGGTCGCTGACCGCGCAGGACGTGTTCAACAACGTCACGCGCACATGTGTCGAGGCGATGGCCGCGACGCAGGGCCACACGCAGTCGCTGCACACCAACGCCCTCGACGAGGCGCTCGCGCTGCCGACCGACTTCTCGGCCCGCATCGCGCGCAACACCCAGCTGATGATCCAGCAGGAGTCGGGCACGACCCGGGTCATCGACCCGTGGGGCGGCAGCGCCTATGTGGAGAAGCTGACGTACGACCTCGCCCGCCGTGCCTGGCAGCACATCCAGGAGGTCGAGCAGGCGGGCGGCATGGCCAAGGCGATCGACGCCGGCATCCCCAAGCTGCGCATCGAGGAGGCCGCGGCCCGCACCCAGGCCCGGATCGACTCCGGACGGCAGCCGGTCATCGGCGTCAACAAGTACCGCGTCGACAGCGACGAGCAGATCGACGTGCTCAAGGTCGACAACTCCTCCGTGCGCGCCCAGCAGATCGAGAAGCTGCGGCGGCTGCGGGCGGAGCGGGACGAGACGGCGTGCCAGGACGCGCTGGACGCGCTCACCCGGGCCGCCGGCGGCGAGGGCAACCTGCTGGAGCTCGCGGTGAACGCGGCCCGCGCGAAGGCCACCGTCGGGGAGATCTCGGACGCCCTGGAGAAGGTGTACGGCCGGCACGCGAGCCAGATCCGTACCATCACCGGCGTGTACCGCAACGAAGCCGGGGAGTCGCCGTCCGTGGACCGCACCCGCACCCTCGTGTCCGACTTCGAGGAGGCCGAGGGCCGCCGCCCGCGCATCCTGGTCGCCAAGATGGGCCAGGACGGCCACGACCGCGGCCAGAAGGTGATCGCCACCGCCTTCGCCGACCTCGGCTTCGACGTCGACGTCGGCCCGCTGTTCCAGACCCCGGCCGAGGTGGCCCGCCAGGCCGTCGAGGCCGACGTGCACATCGTCGGGGTGTCGTCGCTGGCCGCAGGCCACCTCACCCTCGTCCCGGCGCTCAAGGAGGCGCTGGCCGAGGAGGGCCGCGAGGACATCATGATCGTGGTCGGCGGAGTGATCCCGCCGCAGGACGTCACGACGCTGCTGGAGATGGGCGCGGCTGCGGTGTTTCCGCCCGGGACGGTGATCCCGGACGCGGCCTTCGACCTGGTGCAGCGGCTGGGTGCCGACCTCGGGCACGAGCTGTGATCGATCTCGACGCGTATGTGAAGGGTGTTCTCGACGGGAAGCGGGCGGTCGTCGCACGCGCCATCACGCTCGTCGAGTCCACCCGCCCTCAGCACCGGGTGCTGGCCCAGCAGTTGCTGACCGAGCTGCTGCCGCACAGCGGGCGGGCCCGGCGGATCGGCGTCAGCGGGGTGCCGGGGGTCGGGAAGTCGACGTTCATCGACGCGTTCGGCACGATGCTCACCGCGCTCGGCCACCGGGTCGCGGTGCTGGCCGTGGACCCGTCGTCCAGTCGTACGGGCGGTTCGATCCTGGGCGACAAGACGAGGATGGAGCGGCTGTCGGTCGACGCGGCCGCGTTCATCCGCCCCTCCCCCACCGCCGGCACGCTGGGCGGGGTTGCCAAGGCCACCCGCGAGTCGATCGTGGTGATGGAGGCCGCGGGCTACGACGTGGTGCTGGTGGAGACGGTCGGGGTGGGCCAGTCGGAGACCGCGGTCGCGAACATGGTCGACTCCTTCCTGCTGCTCACCCTTGCCCGCACCGGCGACCAGCTCCAAGGCATCAAAAAGGGTGTCCTGGAGCTGGCCGACGTGCTCGCCGTCAACAAGGCGGACGGCCCCCATGAGCGCGACGCGCGGGCCGCCGCGCGCGAACTGGCGGGCGCGCTCAGGCTGATGCACGGCAAGGACGCCGCCTGGACGCCGCCCGTCCTGCACTGCAGCGGACGCGAGTCGATCGGCCTGGACGGCGTGTGGGACCGGCTCGAACAGCACCGGGCCCTGCTCGACACCACCGGCCGGCTCGCCGCCAAGCGCCGTGACCAGCAGGTCGACTGGACGTGGACCATGGTCCGCGACGAACTCCTCGGCCGCCTGCACGCCGACCCGGCGGTCCGGGCGCTCGCGCCGACACTGGAACAGCAGGTCAGGAACGGCGAGTTGACGGCGACGCTGGCCGCCGAGCGGATCCTCGCGGCGTTCGAGGTGGCACCGTCGGGACGGCCGTCGGGCCCGGCGGCTCAGCACGCCGACGCGTCGGAACCCCGCGGAGCCACCAGCCCCGACTCGTAGGCGAACACGACGAGTTGGGCCCGGTCGCGGGCGCCGAGCTTCGTCATCGCCCTGCTGATGTGGGTCTTCGCCGTGAACGGGCTGATCACCATGTGCGCGGCGATCTCCTCGTTGGTGAGCCCGCGCGCCGCCAGCGCCGTCACCTCACGCTCGCGGCGGGTCAGGCACTCCAGGCCGGGCGCCGTGGCCCGGTCGGGCGGCCGCGAGACGAACTCACCGATCAGGGTGCGCGTCACCGACGGCGACAGCAACGCCTCGCCGCCCGCCACCACCTCGATCGCCTGGAGCAGGTCGGCCGGTTCGGTGTCCTTCAGCAGGAATCCGCTCGCACCGGCCCGCAGTGCCTCGAAGACGTACTCGTCGTGGCCGTAGTTGGTGAGGATCACGACGCGGACTCCGGACAGGGCCGGGTCGGCGGCGATGTGGCGGGTCGTCTCGATGCCCGTCATCACCGGCATCTGTACGTCGATCAGCGCGATGTCGGGCACCTGCGCGCGGATCAGCGCCAGGCCCCGCTCACCGTCCGCCGCCTCGCCGACCACGTCGATGCCGTCCTCGGCGTCCAGCAGGGCCCGGAAGCCGGCCCGCATCAGCGCCTGGTCGTCGACCAGGACCACCCTGATCACACCGTCCGTCATCCCGCCTCCCCCACGGGCAGCCGTGCCCGCACCGCGAAGCCGCCCTCCTCGCGCGGGGCGGCGTCCAGAGTGCCGCCGAGGGCCGTGACGCGTTCGCGCATGCCGGTCAGGCCGATGCCGGGGGTGGGCGGACGGGACGGGTCGGCGGCCCCGTCGTCCTCGACGCGTATCGTCAAGTCACCGCTGTCGTAAGCGAGTTGAACGCTCACCTTCGCCGGTCCCGCGTGCCGGGCCGCGTTCGTCAGCGCCTCCTGGACGATGCGGTACATGGCCCGGTCGACCGTCGCGGGCAGTGGCCGCTCCTCCCCCGTCACCCTCAGGTCGACCGCGAGCCCCGCAGCCCGCGCCCGCTCCACGAGCAGCGCCGGTGTGCCCGTCGACTCGTCGGTGCGCAGCACCTCCAGCGTGGCCCGCAGCTCGCGCATGGCCTCGCCGCTCGCCTCCTGGATGGCGAGGAGAGCGGGCGGCACCTCCTCGCGGCGCTTGCGGGCGAGGTGCACGGCGACGCCCGCCTGGAGCTTGACGATCGAGATGCTGTGCGTGAGGGAGTCGTGCAACTCCCTCGCTATCCGCAGTCGTTCCTCGCCCGCCCTGCGCAACGCTGCCTCCTCCCGGGTGCGTTCGGCCTCCAGGGCGCGCTGTTCCGTCTGGCGCAGATACGCCTGCCAGTTGCGGTCGGCGAGGCCCGTCACCACCGCACACAGGAACCAGCCGGCCAGCAGCAGCGTTTCCTGAGCGATGGCCGAGGTCGCCGAACCCGCCGCTGCATAGCCGCCCAGGAACAGTGCGGCGGTCGCCGCCGCGGTGCCCCGGTGTCCGGTTCGCGACGCCGTGTGCACCGCGCCCACGACGGGGATGGCCAGGGTCGCGGCGGGCCCGGCGTGGAGCACTTCGGCGAGCAGAGCGCCGGTGGTGACGGCGAGGACCACGCGCGGGGCGGTGCGATGCGCGGCCAGGGCCAGCGAACCGAGCGCGATCAGCGCGCAGTCGAGGAGTCCGGCACGGTCGTCCGCCACGGCGGCGAGCAGCACGATCACGCCGACCACGACCCCGGCGGCCCCGTCGACGAGCCGCTCGCGTGTGACCCGGTGCTCACTCATGCCCGCACACTAGACGGCCCCACCGACAGCGACGTCACCCCTGTGGACGGCTCTGCGACTACTCCCCACGCAGTAGTGCCCGGCACCGGCCCGCCCCTCCGTCGCAGCGCCGACTGCCATCACCGGTACGACGACCCGGCCCACCCCGGCGGCGCACGCTACTGCCCATGTCCACACCCTTCCGTTACACCGAGCCCCTCCCTCCCAAGTCGGCCACCGGCACCGTCGCCGAGGTGTACGGGCAGATCGCCCGCGACTTCGGCATCGCCGAACCCGTCACCTTCGTGGTGCTGTCCTCCGCGCCCGGACTGCTCGCCCCCGCCTGGGCGTTGCTGCGCGAGTCGCTGATCGCGGGGGCCGGCAGCCGGAGAGGCAAGGAACTGGCGGCCCTCGGGGTGTCGCTCGCCAACAAGTGCCCGTTCTGCGTGGACGCGCACACCGTGCTCCTGCACGCCACCGGAGACCACGCGCTCGCCGAGCGGCTGGCCCGCGGGGAGCAACCGGAGAACGAGGAGCACGCACGCGTGCTGGCCTGGGGACGGCACACGCGCGTGCCAGGCGCGGACCTCACGCCGTACCCGTTCCCGCGCGAGCACGCCCCCGCCTATCTCGGCACCGCGCTCACCTTCCACTTCATCAACCGCATCGCGTCGGCTCTGCTGACCGAGAACCTGCTCCCGGCCGGCGTCCAGCGGTTCCGGGCGGTACGCAGCCTCGCGGGCCGTACCCTCGCCCGGCCCGTACGCCGTCCCGCCCGTCCCGGCGTGTCCCTGCCCCTGCTCGACCCGATCGACCCCGGCGAGGCCCCCGCGTGGGCGGCCGGGACGCCCGTCGGCCTCGCGTACGCGGCGCTGCTCAGGGCGGCCATGTCGGGCGCGGGCCTCCTCGACGCCGACGACCACGACCTTGTGGAGGCGACGCTGCAGGACTGGGACGGCTCCCATCCGCCGCTCACTCTCGACGGGTTCCCGGACCGCAGGGAGCGTCCGGGGGCGCGGCTGGCGCTGCTGGCCGCCCTCGCGCCGTACCGCATCACGGACGAGGACGTGCGGGCGTGGCGCCGGCCGGAGCACACCGACCACTGTCTGGTGCATCTCGTCGCGTACGGCGCCTTCACGGCCGTGGACCGCATCGAAAGCTCGCTTTCCTCGCAAATCGTCCGGGATGCCGAGCAAGTGGCCCAGGCCACCACGTAATTGCGGCCGACCGGCGACCCGGCGGTAACCGCGTCAGCACGGAGCGAGTTGGCACTTCCGCCCCACAGGGAGTCATGTGACACTGGCGTCCCGTCCGCAGTGCGGACTCCCTCCGCACCGTCCCCCACGAAAAGTGCGCCGTGCGTTCTCTTCCCTTGCCGCTCGCCCTCACCGCGCGCCTGTCGCCCGTCGTCGTGCTCGCCGCGGCGGGCTGGGCACTGTCGTCCGGACCCGCGACACCGGCCGCCGAGGACACGGCGACGCAGAAGAGCGGGGACGAGTCGCCCTCGGCCCCCGCGACAGCCGCCGTGTCGAAGACGTACGCCGCCGCGCCCGCACCCTGCGACAGCCTGAGCTCGAAGTCGGTCAAGGAGCTCGTCCCGGGCGCCAAGACGGCCGGCAAGGAGATCCCGTCCACGGACGCGAAGGTGCGCCGCACCTGCTCGTGGAACGCGCTCCAGGGCTTCGACTACCGGTGGCTGGACGTGTCCTACGAGGTCACGGAGTCCGACGAGGCGGCGGAGAAGTCCTACAAGGAGCGTGTCGCGGACAGGAGCGGCGGCGGCGAGGTCCCCGGTGTCGGCGACGCGGGGTACTCCGTCGTGAACCTCACCACCGAGGACGAACAGCAGACCCGCGAGGGCGTGGTGCTGGTCCGCGCGGCCAACGCGCTCGTCTCCATCACCTACAGCGGCAGTGACTTCGAGTCGAACAAGGCGCCAGCCACGGCCGAGATCAACAAGGGCGCGATCAAGGCGGCCAAGGAGGCGGTGGCCGCCTTGGAGGACGGTCAGAAGGACTGACCGTCCTCCGGGGCTCAGGCTTCCACGCGTTCCTTGTGGCCGGCCGTCAGCACCACGTACAGCACCAGCGAGGCGCCCAGGCCCACCGCCCAGCCGTAGTCGGCCAGCGGCTTGAGAAACGGGATCAGTCCGTCGGCCGGGAACGGTCCGGTCTTCGAACCGTCGGCGCCGACGCCCGAGTACGAACCGCCGACCGCCAGGACACCGCCGACCAGGAACGCCAGGATCGCGCGCCAGTTCCAGCCGGACGAGTACCAGTAGCGCCCGCCGGGCGTGTACAGGTCCGCGAGATGCAGAACCGTACGGCGGACGATCCAGTAGTCGGCGATCAGGATGCCCGCGACCGTGCCGAGCAGGCCGCCGACCACGCCGAGCCAGGTGAAGATGTAGAACTCCGGGGTGGAGATCAGCTTCCACGGGAAGATCAGGATGCCGACGACACCGGTGATCAGCGCGCCGGTACGGAAGTTGATGAGCTTCGGCGCCAGGTTCGCCAGGTCGTACGCCGGGGAGACGACGTTCGCCGCGATGTTCACGGAGACGGTCGCGACGAGGACGACGATCAGGGCGAAGAGCAGACCGAAGGTGCTGTCGGTCTTGGCGGCGAGGGTGACCGGGTCCCAGATCGCCTCGCCGTAGACGACCTCGGACCCTGAGGTGACGAGGACGGCGAGGACCGCGAACAGGGTCATGGTGGTGGGCAGGCCCAGCGACTGACCCCAGGTCTGCGCCTTCTGACTCGCACCGAAGCGGGTGAAGTCGGGGATGTTGAGGGACAAGGTCGCCCAGAAACCGATCATCCCCATCAAGGACGGGAAGAAGACCGGCCAGAAGTCGGGGCCCCAGCCCAGCTTCGACGGCTGGTCGAGCAGCGCGCCGAACCCGTCCGCCTTGACCGCGATCCAGACCAGCAGCACGAGCGCGCCGACGATCACGAAGGGCGCGGCCCAGTTCTCGAAGTGCCGCAGGAAGTCCATGCCGCGGTAGATGATCGCGATCTGCAGCGCCCAGAAAAGGAGGAAGCACAGCCACAGGGGCCATGGATTGCCCGCGATCTTCCCGGCGTTCTCCCATCCGCCGCCGGTGAGCTTGGACCCCAGCGCGAAGATGCCGCTGCCGCCGATCCAGGTCTGGATGCCGAACCAGCCGCAGGCCACGGCCGCCCGGATCAGCGCCGGGATGTTGGCGCCCCGCAGCCCGAAGGAGGCCCGCGCCAGCACCGGGAACGGGATGCCGTACTTGGGCCCGGCGTGCCCGGTGGCCAGCATCGGCAGCAGCACGATGACGTTGGCCAGGGCGATGGTGAAGACGGCCTGCTTCCAGTCCATGCCGAGGGCGACCAGGCCGGAGGCGAGGGTCCAGCTGGGGATGCAGTGGGCCATGGAGATCCACAGGGCTGCGAAGTTGTACGTCGTCCACTTGCGCTCGGCGACCGGGACGGGACGCAGGTCCTCGTTGGCGAAGGGGCTGTCGGCGGGGAATGCCTCGGGGGCGAGCTCGATCCGTCCGCCGGCGTCGGCGGACTGGGATATCGGCGCCCCCGTGGGGACTGTCTCGGTCATGGGCAGGCCAATCGATCAGAACGGGACGGGAAAGGCCGCGCGGGGGCCTTGGGCCCTCCCCGAGGACGGCGGCGGGGAGGCCATGACCGCGGGGAGGGAGACAAGGGGTGGGGGGTCGGGTGGCGCCGGGTTGCGGGCCGGGATCAGGAGTTGATGGCCGGGATGACCGACGCACCGTAGGCGTCGATCACGGCTTCCTGCGCGTCGTGCATGTCGTAGACGGCGAACTGGTCGACGCCCAGCTCACGCAGTGCGTTCAGTTTCTCGATGTGCTTCTCGACCGGGCCGATCAGGCAGAACCGGTCGACGATCTCGTCGGGAACGAACGCGGTGTCGGGGTTGTCGGCGCGTCCGTGGTGGGAGTAGTCGTACCCCTCGCGGGCCTTGATGTACTCGGTGAGTTCGTCGGGCACGGCGGCGGAGTGCTCACCGTATTTCGACACCAGGTCGGCCACGTGGTTGCCGACCATCCCGCCGAACCAGCGGCACTGCTCGCGCGCATGGGCGAGCTTTTCGGGAGAGTCGTCCTCGGTGACATACGCCGGCGCGGCGACGCAGATCTTCACCTCGGACGGGTCACGACCGGCCTCGATCGCGGCCTGCTTCACCGCCTTGACCATGTACTCGGTCAGATAGAGGTCGGAGAGCTGCAAGATGAACCCGTCGGCCTCCTCACCGGTCATCTTCAGGGCCTTCGGGCCGTACGCCGCCATCCAGACGGGGAGTTGGGCGTCCGGCTTGATCCACGGGAACCTGACGACCGTGCCACCGCCGAGGTCGGCCTCCTGGCCGCTGCCGAGCGCGCGGATGACCTTCATGGCCTCGCTGATGCGGGCCAGGGTGTTGGGTTTGCGGCCGGCGACGCGCATGGCCGAGTCGCCGCGGCCGATGCCGCAGACCGTGCGGTTGCCGAACATGTCGTTGAGGGTGGCGAACGTGGAGGCGGTGACCTCCCAGGTACGGGTGCCCGGGTTGGTCACCATCGGGCCGACCGTCAGATTCTCGGTGTTGGCGAGGATCTGGCTGTAGATGACGAACGGTTCCTGCCACAGCACGGCCGAGTCGAAGGTCCAGCCGTAGCTGAAGCCGCTGCGCTCGGCGCGTTTCATCAGGCTGACGACCCGCGAGGCCGGGGGGTCGGTCTGCAGGACGAGTCCGAAGTCCATGTGCTCCGCTCCTAGTTGAGGTACTGACAGTTGGAGCGGGGGGTGTAGACGCCGTGCCCGGCGCGCCCGGTGTACTCCCGCTCGGTGATGACGAGTTCGCCGCGCGAGAGGACCGTCTCCACCCGGCCGGTGGTCTGCTTGCCCTCGTACGCCGAGTAGTCGACGTTCATGTGGTGGGTGACGGCGGACATGACCTGCTCGGCCTGCGGGTCGTAGATCACGACGTCGGCGTCGGCACCCGGCGCGATGGTGCCCTTCTTCGGGTACATGCCGAACATCCGGGCCGGGGTCGCGCAGGCGATCTCGATCCAGCGGCGGCGCGAGATGTGACCGTCGACGACGGCCTGGTGCAGCAGGTCCATCCGGTTCTCGACGCCCGGCAGACCGTTGGGGATCTTCGAGAAGTCGCCCCGGCCCAGTTCCTTCTGGCCGACGAAGCAGAAGGGGCAGTGGTCGGTGGAGACGACCTGGAGGTCGTTCGTCCTGAGCCCCTTCCACAGCTGTGCCTGGTGCTCCTTGGGCCGAAGGGGCGTCGAGCACACGTACTTCGAGCCTTCGAAGTTGGGCTCGGCGAGGTTGTCGGTGGACAGGAACAGGTACTGCGGGCAGGTCTCCCCGAAGACGTTCAGCCCCTCGTCGCGCGCCCGCGTCAGCTCGGCCACCGCCTCCGTGGCCGAGACGTGCACGACGTACAGGGGAGCGCCGGCGACCTGGGCGAGCCTGATGGCCCGGTGGGTGGCCTCGGCTTCGAGGAGCGCCTTGCGGACCTCGCCGTGGTAGCGGGGATCGCTCTCGCCCCGCGCCAGCGCCTGCTCGACCAGCACGTCGATCGCGATGCCGTTCTCGGCGTGCATCATGATCAGGCCGCCGTTCTCGGCGGAGCGCTGCATGGCGCGCAGGATCTGGCCGTCGTCGGAGTAGAAGACGCCGGGGTAGGCCATGAACTGCTTGAAGGAGGTCACGCCCTCCTCCACCAGCAGGTCCATCTCCTTCAGGGTCTCCTGGTTCACGTCGGAGACGATCATGTGGAAGCCGTAGTCGATCGCGCAGTTGCCCTCCGCCTTGGCGTGCCAGGCGTCCAGGCCCTCGCGCAGCGAGTGGCCCTGGCTCTGCACGGCGAAGTCGACGATCGTGGTCGTACCGCCCCAGGCGGCGGCCCGGGTGCCGGTCTCGAAGGTGTCGGAGGCGAAGGTGCCGCCGAACGGCAGCTCCATATGGGTGTGGACGTCGACGCCGCCCGGGATGACGTACTTCCCGGTGGCGTCGATGGTCCGCTCGGCCGTCCAGGCCTCGGCGGCGGACGTTCCGGCGGCGGCGAGGGCGGCGATACGGCCGTCCTCGATCAGGACGTCGGCGTGCAGCTCGTCGGACGCGGTGATGACGAGGCCGCCGCGGATTACTGTTCGGCCGGTCATGTCGTGGTCGCTCCTCGCGGTGTCGAAGTGGCGGTTGTGTGTGGCTGGTCGCGCCCACGCGGCGGAGCCGCATGTCGATGCAGCCCCGCGCCCCTTGGCGGCGTTGCCGCTACCGGCGTTTTCAGGGTGCTGTCAGCGGGCCGTACGCCCCCGGCGCGCGGTCCCTGTAGAACTGCCAGCGGTCGCGGACCTCGCGGAGCTTGGCCAGGTCCAGGTCGCGTACGACGAGCTCGGTCTCCTTGTCGCTCGCCACCTCCCCGACGAACTGGGCCTCCGGGTCCACGAAGTACGTGGTGCCGTAGAAGTCGTTGTCGCCGAGATCCTCCACGCCGACCCGGTTGATCGCGCCCACGAAGTACTCGTTGGCGACGGCCGCCGCCGGCTGCTCCAGCTGCCACAGATAGCGGGAGAGCCCGCGGGAGGTGGCCGAGGGGTTGAACACGATCTCGGCGCCGCCCAGGCCGAGCGCCCGCCAGCCTTCCGGGAAGTGGCGGTCGTAGCAGATGTACACGCCGATCTTCCCTACGGCCGTCTCGAAGACCGGCCAGCCGCTGTTCCCCGGGCGGAAGTAGAACTTCTCCCAGAATCCCTGCACTTGGGGGATGTGGGTCTTGCGGTACTTGCCGAGGTAGGAGCCGTCCGCGTCGATCACTGCGGCGGTGTTGTAGAGGACTCCGGGCTGCTCCTCCTCGTACATCGGCAGCACGAGGACGATGCCCAGTTCCTTGGCCAGCGCCTGGAAGCGGCGGACGGTCGAGCCCTCGGGGATCTGCTCGGCGTACTCGTAGAACGCCTTGTCCTGGACCTGGCAGAAGTAGGGCCCGTAGAACAGCTCCTGGAAGCACAGCACTTGAGCACCTTGCGCGGCCGCGTCGCGGGCCGCCTGCTCGTGTACCTGGATCATCGATTCCTTGTCGCCCGTCCACGCGGTCTGGAAGAGGGCGGCACGGATCACTCGGCTCATCGGGACCTCCGGTCGCTCGGTGTGCGAGAAGGCTAGGAAGTCCCGGGCGCCGGTTTGAGTTGCACGGTGTCACGTCTACGGGCATGCGGCGTGCCACGGTGTCACCCTGTCGTGATCCCATGTTTCACCGCCGTTTTCCCAGGTCGTGGCAGGTTTCAAGCTTGTTGCGCGTCGTGGGCGAGGAGTGCGATGTGCACGGATGCGGCCTGCTCGAAGTCGTCGAGGTCGACGCCGAGCCGTGTCTGTATCGCCTCCAGGCGGCGATAGAGCGCGGGCCGCGAGACATGGTGGAGCTGTGCGGTGCGGGACTTGTTGCGGCCGGTCGCGAGATACGTGCGCAGTACGGCCAGCATGTCGTCGTCGGCCGCGCACAGCAGCCCGTCCAACTCCCGCTCCGCGAACGACTGGACCTGCGGATCGTCCCGCAACAGCCGGATCAGGCCCCGCAGATGGACGTCCTTGAGGCGGACGACGGCCGGGAGGTCGAGGGCGGCGGAGGAGTCGGCGACGGCTTCGGCGACATGCTGGGCCTCGCGCAGTCCGGCGGGCACGTCGTCCCAACCGCAGCGGGCGTCGGCGGCGGCCACGACGGTCTGTTCGGCCCCGGATTCGGAGCGCACCCGGGCGGCGAAGTTCGCGGCGAGCACGGCGGCGTCCTGGTCCCGGGCGAGGCTGAGCAGCACGGCGGTCGCCCCGTCGGCGAGTTCGGCGGCGATCCCGGGCAGGCCCAGCATCCGCAGCACGCGCTCCAGTTGGGCCGGCTCACAGTCCCGCACGACCAGCGGTACGAAGGTACGCCGGTTGACCGGCAGACCGGCGGCTCGCGCACGTGGCAGCAGCTGCCTCGCCGGTACGACCCCGCTGACGAGGTCGGTCAGCAGGCTCTGCGCGGACTGCTCCTCCCAGCTGTGCGCGGAGTTGCCGCCGAGCATCCGGTGCAGGACGAGGGCCTCTGCGGCGCGCTCGGCGAGCAGCCGCCCGGTGGCGGTGTCACCGCGATGGCCACACAGCATGATCTGGCCCCACCGCTCCCCGCGCCCGCCGAGCTCGGCCCGGATCCAGCCGTCGCCCTCACTGCCGCCGGCCTGACGGGCGATCCGCTCCCAGTCGCGCAGCACGTCGTCCACGGCCGACCGCTCCCCCGCCGTGGCGAGGACGCGGTGCGCGAGGTTGGTGACGACGACGGGGCAGGCGCTGTGCGAGGCGACCTCGTCGAGGAGCCGTTGCAGCGGGGCGCCCGCGGTGATGAGTCCGGTGAGTGCGGTCCGTACGGCCTCCGAGAGACTGACCGCGGCGAACTTCCGCCGCACGAGCCGCGACTGGACCTCCTCGGTGAGCTCGGCGAAGGGGAAGGGCCGGTGCAGGACGACCATGGGCAGCCCGCACCGCTCGGCGGCCCGCCGCATCACGTCCGGCGGTGCGGGGAACGCCCGGCCCAGGCCCAGCACGACGGCCGCCGCCTCGGCCCGGTGCAGGGAGCGGATGTACTCGGCCTGCTTGTCCTCGTCCCCGGCGAGCAGCACCCCGGTGGTGAGCACCATCTCGCCGCCGCTGAGCATCACCCCGACGTCCGGCGCCTCGGCGACATGCACCCAGCGCACCGGCCGGTCGAGCTGACCGGCGCCGGCCACCACCTCGGGCTCCCCGGCGAGCACCCGCTCCAGGGTGAGGACCTGACGAACCGACAGAGCGGGTTCCAGGGGTTCCGAAGGCTCCAAGGGCTCCCAAGGCTCCGAGGCGATGGTCATGGCGGCGTTTCCCTTGCTCAGGTACTCACAGGTACTCAGATGACTCCTGCTAGATGCTCCTCAGAGCGTTCTCGAGAATCGCGGCGCCTTCCTCGGCCTCCGCCACGGTGAGGGACAGGGGCGGGGCGACGCGCAGGGACGTGGTGTTGTGTCCGCCGCCCTTGCCGATGAGGAGGCCGCCCTCGCGGGCCGCTTCCAGCACCGCCGACGCTGCGACCGGGTCGGCCTCGTCGGTGCCGGGCCGGGTGAGTTCGATGCCGAGCATCAGGCCCCGGCCGCGTACCTCCCGTACGTGCGGCACCTGCGCCGCGACGGCCCGCAGCCGTTCGAGGAGCAGTCCGCCGACGCGCCGGGCGTTGCCCTGGAGGTCGTGTTCCAGCAGGTACGACAGGTTGGCGAGGCCGGCCGCCATGGTGATCTGGGTGCCGCCGAAGGTCGAGATGCTGTTGGCGTCCAGGCAGTTCATGATCTCACCACGGGCGACGACACCGCCGATGGACATGCCGTTGCCGATGCCCTTGGCGAAGGTCAGCATGTCCGGCGGACCGGACCGGCCGTGCGCCTGCCAGCCCCAGAAGTGGTCGCCGGTGCGGCCCCAGCCGGTCTGCACCTCGTCGGCGATCCACAGGATCTCGCGCTCGGCGAGCACCTCGCGGAAGGCGGCGTACAGCCCGTCGGGCCCGGATGTGAAACCGCCGACGCCCTGGATGGGCTCGGCGATCAGAGCCGCGGGCGGGCGGGTGTGGCCGAGGACGTCCTTCAGGTCGTCGACGCAGGCGGCGATGAAGTCCTCGTCACTGAGTGAGGCGTACGGGCCACGGGTGCGCACCCCGCCGTGGACGTACAGCGTCTGGAGCGGGGACAGCGAGGTCGGGGACCAGCCGCGGTTGCCGGTGATGCCGACGGCACTGAAGGAGCGGCCGTGGTAGCTGTTGCGCATCGCGAGGATCGTGTTGCTGCGCCGGTAGGCCGTCGCGAGCAGCAGGGCGGTGTCGTTGGCCTCGGTGCCGGAGGTGGTGAAGAAGACGCGGGCGTCCGGGATGCCGCTCAACTGGGCGATGCGCTCGGCGAGTTCGACCATCGGCCGGTTGAGGTACAGGGTCGAGGAGTGGACGATCCGCCCGGCCTGTTCGCTGACCGCCTTCGTCACCTCGGGCAGCGCGTGCGCGGTCATCGTCGTCAGGATGCCGCCGAAGAAGTCGAGGTACCGGTTGCCCGCGGCGTCCCACACGTGGCGGCCCTCGCCGTGGGTGATCTCCAGCGGCTCCTCGTAGTACAGGGCGAGCCAGTCCGGCATGACGGCCCGGTGACGTCCCAGCAGGTCCTTGGTCACGGCTGCACCAGCCCTTCGTAGGCGTCGGGGCGTCGGTCACGGTAGAAGGCCCACTGCCGCCGCACTTCTTCGATCACGTCGAAGTCGAGGTCACGGACGACGAGTTCCTCGTCCTTGTCGCTCGCGGTCTCCCCGACGAACTGGCCGCGCGGGTCCACGAAGTACGACGTCCCGTAGAAGTCGTTGTCGCCGTACTCCTCCACACCGACCCGGTTGATCGCGGCGACGAAGTACTCGTTGGCGACGGCCGCGGCGGGCTGTTCGAGGCGCCAGAGGTAGGAGGAGAGCCCGCGGTGGGTGGCCGACGGGTTGTAGACCAACTGGGCACCGTTGAGCCCGAGTTGCCGCCAGCCCTCCGGGAAGTGGCGGTCGTAGCAGATGTAGACACCCACCTTGCCCACCGCCGTGTCGAAGACGGGCCAGCCGATGTTGCCGGGCTTGAAGTAGTACTTCTCCCAGAAGCCCTTGACCTGCGGAATGTGGTGCTTGCGGTACTTGCCGAGGAAGGATCCGTCGGCGTCGATCACTGCGGCGGTGTTGTAGTAGAAGCCGGCCCCCTCGACTTCGAAGACCGGCACGACGACGACCATCCCGGTCTCGCGGGCCAGCTCCTGCATACGGCGCACGGTCGGCCCGTCGGGGACGGGCTCGGCCCAGCTGTAGTGCTCGGGTTCCTGGACCTGGCAGAAGTACGGGGCGTTGAAGACTTCCTGGAAGCCGATGATCTTGGCACCCTGCCGGGCCGCCTCGCGGGCGTGCTCCTCGTGTTTCGCCACCATGGACTCGGTGTCGCCGGTCCAGGTGGCCTGGACCAGAGCGGCGCGTACGACGTTGGCCATGAGCTGCTCCTTCGACGGGACGTCAGAGCCTCTACGCCCGTAGAGGGGGGCCGTAGAGGCTCGAAAGTAAGCCCCTGGAACAGCCTTGCCAAGACCATCGTCGTTAACCCGCTGAGTCGATCACGTTTCACACTCCTGCGGGTGATGGATGGGGCCGGTGGGGTGGGTGTGACGGGAGTGCGCGAGGGGGGACGGCGCTCAGGGGCGCCTGTCGCCGGGGGCCGAGGGCGTCACGCCGTGAAGCCGGCCACCCGCAGGGCGTGGACGAGATCCCACTGGCACTCGTCCGAGACGCCCTGGGCGGCTGCGAGAAGCAGCGGGACGAGCGTCTTCGGGTCGGGTGCGGCGCTGCGGGCGGCCTCCTCCGGGGTGCGGACGCGGACGTATGCGTCGAGCAGGGCACGGACCTCGCGGTGCCGTCCCGCACCGGCCAGCCCCACGACGGCCCGCCCGATCTCGTTCGCTGGCCGCCCCACGCCCTGGCGCAGGATCTGCTCCCCGTCGTCGGCTCGCCCCGCCGCGGTCAGTGCGTCGGCCGCGGCGACGAGCCGCTCGGCGGGCAGCGAGGCGGCCTCCCACAGCAAGGTCGCCCAGTCGGCTCCGAGACCGGCGCGCTGCATTTCGGCGGCGAGCAGCGGGAAGCGGCGGGCGGGCCAGTACGCGGCCTCGACGAGCAGCGCGTGCGCCTCACCACTACGCCCCGCAGCGCGCAGCCGCACCAGCGTCTCCACGACGCCGGCGACCGCACGCCGCTCCCCGGCATCGGCGGGCCCGGCCTGCGGCTGGAGGTCCGCGGACGCGGGCGCTTCCTCGGCGGCACCGGCGAATCGGGCTCCGCGTGGCGTGCGGCGGGCGGTGACGGGCGGCGCCGGGAGGCTGGTCAGGTCGGTCGGCGGTACGGCCGCGGGGGCGGCCTCCTCCTCGACGATCCCGGCGAAGCGGGCGCTGCCTCGACGGCGTTTGCGCGGCGCCGACCGCTCGTCGGTCCGGGCGGTTTCGCGGACGGAGGAGTCTGCCTGCTCCTCGACCGGGAGCGCCTCGTCAGCCATCGGCTCGGCCGCCGACCGGGCAGAGGCATCTCCGCGCCCTCCGCCCCAGGTCTCCGGCGCCGCGGACGCCCTCCCACGCTCCACCGCCCCGGCTCCCGGCTGCGCGGCGCGCTGACGCGGCACGGTGTGACGGCCGCCGCCTGAGGAATAGGCCTCGCTCGGCTGCGCATGATCGACGGCCGCGGGCCCTTCGCCGCCGAGGCCGTCGCTGACCGCGCCTGCAGGGGCGGACCGGTCACTTCGGGGGCCGCCGTCCCCGGACGGGCCGCGTCCGGAGCCGTCACGCCCGAACCTGTTGTCTCCGGGCCCGCCGTCCCCGAACCCGTCGTCTCCGGGCGCGGTCGGTCCAAAGACGCCGGCACCCTCGTACCGATCGCGTCCGGGCCCGCCTTCCTGGAGGCCGCCGCCCCCGACGCCCTCACGTCCGGATGCGCCGCCGCCGGGTCCACCCCCGCCGAACACGTCACCTCCGGACCGGCCTCCCTCGACGCCGGCGCCCCCGAACCCTTCGCCTCCGAACCGCGCGCGCCCGGCGCGGGCACCGAATCCGCCGCCCCCGGCCCCCTCGCCCTCGGAGCCGCCGCCTCCGGAGCCCTCAGCCCCGAACCGGTCGCCCCCGGAGCCCTCGCCCTCAAACCCGACGTCGCCCCGGAAGAAGCCCTCCTCCCCCGGCCGGCCCCGTCGTATCGCCTGCCCCCGCGCCCTCGCCGCCCTGCGGTCCGAGTCGGCCATCCGTGCGCGGAGTTCGGCGCATCGAGCGGTGGCACGTTCGTGGTCGTCGCGGGCCCAGGCGAGGTCCAGGCGGATGGTGTCGGCACCGCGGGGGTCGGGGGCCGAGGCGAGCAACCGGCCCAGTTCTGCCTGCCGTTCGGCGGCGTAGCGCTGTTCGCGGAGCATGACGTCGAGGCGATCCCCGAGGGCGTCACGGCCGCCGGGCCGGGCGTCGTACGTGGTGAGGGCACCGGCGTGCAGGGCGCGGGCGCGCTCCGTCTCGGGGCCGGCGCCGCCGGGGCCGTACTGGCCGGCGAGGTCGTGCAGGAGTGACTCCACCACGTCCCAGGGCGGCACTTCGCGTCCGTCGAGGCAGGCCTGCATGCCCTCCGGGTCACGCTGCCAGAACACCCCGCACCAGCCGCCGCCCTGGTCCAGGCGCGCCACGAGGCCGTCCAGGTAGTTCACGAACTCCCGCATCCGAGCCGGGAGTTGATCCACTGACATCGCCCAACTCCCGCCAGACCGGAGCACTCCGGTCCGTTAGGCAACACCAGTGATGTTACGAGCGTGCTACGGGGAGTTTTCCGGCTGGACGCAGAGTACGCCGAGGCTGCCGGAGCGTGACGTGCACACCCGTTCGGGCCGCAGCGTCAGCAGCGACCTCAGGCGGCCGCTTCGGCAACCGGCGCGCAGCGCCCGACCAGTTCGTCCATCGACAGGCCGAGGGCATGCGCCACCGCCGCCACCGTGAAGAAGGCCGGCGTCGGCGCCCGGCCGGTCTCGATCTTGCGGAGCGTCTCCGCGGAGATGCCGGCGCTCGCCGCGACGTCCGTCATGCTGCGGCCGCCGCGGGCTTCACGCAGCAGCCGGCCGAGCCGCTCGCCGCGTTCACGCTCTTCAGGGGTGAGAGGGGTGCGCACCATGCGACCATTCTAATACCGGTATAGTAATTGGCATGGTGGAGCTGAAGACGAACCGGTCGATCGATGCGATGTACGAGGCGGGTCAGGTCGTGGGCCAGGCCCTCACCGCCGTACGCAAGGCCGCCGACGTGGGGGTTTCCCTGCTGGAGCTGGACGAGGTGGCGCGCGAGGTGCTGCGCGACGCGGGGGCGACCTCCCCCTTCCTCGGCTACCGCCCCTCCTTCGCCCCGGTGCCCTTCCCCGCGGTCATCTGCGCCTCGGTGAACGACGCGATCGTGCACGGCATCCCGACCGGCTACCGCCTGCGCGACGGCGACCTGGTCTCCATCGACTGCGGCGCCGAACTGGGCGGCTGGACCGGCGACTCGGCGATCAGCTTCACGGTCGGCAGCGCGCGCCCGGCCGACGTACGCCTGATCGAGACCGCGGAACGGGCCTTGACGGCGGGCATCGAGGCGGCCGTCGTCGGCAACCGTCTCGGCGACATCGCCCACGCGATCGGTTCGGTGTGCCGGACGGCCGGATACGGCATCCCGGACGGCTTCGGCGGGCACGGCATCGGCCGCAAGATGCACGAGGACCCGTCGGTGCCGAACGAGGGCCCTCCAGGCCGGGGCATGCGGCTGCGGGCCGGCCTGGTCCTCGCCATCGAGCCGATGCTCATCGCGGGCGGCGAGGACGGCTACCACGCGGCACCGGACGGCTGGACCCTGTGCACGAACGACGGCTCCCGTGCCGCCCACGCGGAGCACACGGTGGCGATCACGGAGTCGGGGCCCCGGATCCTGACGGCACGCTGAGGCGGCGCCCCCGCCGGTACGGCTCGGCGGGGACCCTCGGGCGCCGTTCCCTGAAGGTGCCCCCGGCCACCGATCGTGCGAAGGTGTTCTACGAACGCGGCCAGGTGTAACCGGCTTGCGCCCGGGTTACCCGACTCCGGCACGTCGATGAGCGAGGGCGACCCTGCCCGCGCAGGGACGCCGGATGGGAACGCCATGACCAGCGGCTTCACTGGTGGTCCGGAAGACTACGACCCCTTCGGGGAATTCCTCGCCCGCTTCTTCGGCGGCCCGCGCCCCGGCCCCCGTCAGATCGACATCGGCCGCCTGCTCAGTCAGCCGGCCCGCGAGCTGGTGCAGGGCGCCGCCCAGTACGCCGCCGAGCACGGCAGCCGCGACCTGGACACCCAGCACCTGCTGCGCGCCGCGCTGTCCGCCGAGCCGACCCGGAGTCTGCTCACCCGGGCGGGCGCGGACCCCGACTCGCTCGCGACGGAGATCGACGAGCGGTCGGGCCCGGTCCAGCACCCGCCGGGCGAGGTCCCGCCGCCGACGTCGCTGTCCCTCACCCCGGCCGCCAAGCGGGCCCTGCTCGACGCGCACGACCTGGCCCGGGCGCGGGGCACCGGCTACATCGGCCCGGAGCATGTGCTCAGCGCCCTCGCCGCGAACCCCGACTCCGCCGCCGGCCACATCCTGAACGCGGCCCGCTTCGCCCCGTCCGGCCCCGGCATGCCGCCCGACGCCTCGGACAGCTCCCAGAACCGGCCCCGCGTCGACCAGCGACCGCGCGTCGAGAGCGGTACGCCCACCCTCGACAAGTACGGCCGCGACCTCACCGACCTGGCGCGCCGGGGCCGTATCGACCCGGTGATCGGCCGGGACGAGGAGATCGAGCAGACCGTCGAGGTGCTCTCCCGGCGCGGCAAGAACAACCCGGTGCTGATCGGCGACGCGGGCGTGGGCAAGACCGCGATCGTGGAGGGCCTGGCGCAGCGGATCGCGGACGGCGACGTGCCCGACATCCTCGGCGGCCGCCGGGTGGTCGCGCTCGACCTGACGGGTGTGGTCGCCGGCACCCGCTACCGGGGCGACTTCGAGGAGCGGCTCAACAACATCGTGGGCGAGATCCGCTCGCACTCCGACCAACTGATCGTCTTCATCGACGAGTTGCACACCGTCGTGGGCGCCGGAGGCGGCGGCGAGGGCGGCTCCATGGACGCCGGGAACATCCTCAAGCCGGCGTTGGCCCGCGGCGAGTTGCACATCGTGGGCGCGACCACGCTGGAGGAGTACCGCAGGATCGAGAAGGACGCGGCCCTCTCCCGCCGCTTCCAGCCGATCCTCGTCCCCGAGCCGACCACCGCCGACGCGATCGAGATCCTGCGCGGCCTGCGCGACCGCTACGAGGCCCACCACCAGGTCCGTTACAGCGACGAGGCGCTCGTCGCCGCCGTGGAGCTCTCCGACCGCTATCTCACCGACCGCCGCCTGCCGGACAAGGCGATCGACCTGATCGACCAGGCGGGCGCCCGGGTCCGGCTCGGTGCACGGAGCAAGGGGACGGACGTACGGACCCTGGAGCGCGAGGTCGAGCAGCTGTACCGGGACAAGGACCAGGCGGTCAGCGACGAGCAGTACGAGCAGGCCACGCAACTGCGCGACCGCATCGTCGAGTTGAAGCAACGCATCGCGGAGGCCTCCGACAACGAGGAGGCCGACGAGGGGCAGCATCTGGAGGTCACCGCCGAGGCCATCGCCCAGGTCGTGTCCCGGCAGACCGGAATCCCGGTGAGCAGCCTCACCGAGGAGGAGAAGGACCGGCTGCTCGGTCTGGAGGAGCACCTGCACGAGCGGGTCGTCGGCCAGAACGACGCGGTGCGCGTGGTCTCCGACGCGGTGCTGCGCTCCCGGGCCGGACTCGCGAGCCCCGACCGGCCGATCGGCAGCTTCCTCTTCCTCGGCCCGACCGGCGTCGGCAAGACGGAGTTGGCCCGCGCCCTCGCCGAGGCGCTGTTCGGCAGCGAGGAGCGGATGGTCCGCCTGGACATGAGCGAGTACCAGGAACGGCACACCGTCAGCCGCCTGGTCGGCGCCCCGCCCGGGTACGTCGGCCACGAGGAGGCCGGGCAGCTCACCGAGGTGGTGCGCCGGCACCCGTACTCGCTGCTCCTGCTCGACGAGGTCGAGAAGGCCCACCCCGACGTCTTCAACATCCTGCTGCAGGTCCTGGACGACGGCCGGCTGACCGACTCCCAGGGCCGCACGGTCGACTTCACCAACACGGTCATCGTGATGACCAGCAACCTGGGTTCGGAGGCCATCGGCCGCGGCGGCACCGGGATCGGATTCGGCGCGGGGGACGAGGAGGCCGACGAGCAGGCGCGCAGCGAGCGGGTCCTGCGGCCGCTGCGCGAGCACTTCCGGCCCGAGTTCCTCAACCGCATCGACGAGGTCGTCGTCTTCCGCCGTCTGACCCCGGAGCAGTTGGAGCGGATCACCAACCTGCTGCTGGACAAGACCCGTCGCCTGCTGCACGCCCAGGGCGTCTCGGTCGACTTCACCGGGGCGGCCGTCGACTGGCTCTCCGAGCGCGGCTACCAGCCCGAGTACGGCGCCCGGCCGCTGCGCCGCACGATCCAGCGGGAGGTCGACAACCAGCTCTCCCGGCTGCTCCTGGACGGCCGGATCGGCGAGGGCGGCCGGGTGACGGTGGACGTGGCGGACGGAGAGCTCACCTTCCGTGCGGAAGAGCTGCCGCCCGCCCCCGAGTTGTGACGCCCGGCGCGGGCGCTACGACCCCGGCCGCACCACCATCGCCGAGCCGCCGCCGCGCCGTACCGTCTCGGCGGCGGCCAGCCACTTCCCGTTCGGCAGCCGCTGCACAGCGGTGGCGGCGCCGATCTCGGGGTTGGCCTTGAAGGAGTGGCCGATGGCCTCCAGCCGGGCCTTCGACTCGCTGTCGAGCCCGGGTTCCAGCTCGGTCTGGGCCGCGTTGCGCTGGCTGGCGCGGGGCGCGGCGATCGCGTCGACCAGGGGCAGTCCGCGGTCGAGGAAGCCGGTCAGGGTCTGCAGCACGGTCGTGATGATGGTCGCGCCGCCGGGCGAACCCAGCGCCACGACGGGCTTGTCGTGCCGGTCGAGGACGATGGTCGGGGACATCGAGGAGCGCGGACGCTTGCCCGGACCCGGCAGGTTCGGGTCGTGCACGGCCGGGTTGGCGGGCGTGAAGGAGAAGTCCGTCAGCTCGTTGTTGAGGATGAATCCACGGCCCGGGACGGTGATTCCGCTGCCGCCGGTCTGCTCGATGGTGAGCGTGTAGGAGACGACGTTGCCCCACTTGTCGGCCACCGTGAGGTGGGTGGTGCTGTCGCCCTCGTACGTGGTCGGGGCCGCCGTGCCGCCGGCGCCGCAGGCCGCCGGGTTGCGCGGGTCGCCCGGCGCGACCGGGCTGGTCAGCACCGCGTCGTCCTTGATCAGGCACTCCCGCGAGTCGGCGTACCGCTGCGACAGCAGGTCCTTCGTCGGTACGTCCTCGAAGGCCGGGTCACCGACCCAGCGCCCGCGATCGGCGAAGGCGATGCGGCTGGCCTCGATGTAGCGGTGCAGGTACTGCGCCTTACTGGCTTTCGACAGGTCCGTGTTCTCCAGGATGTTCAGCGCCTCGCCGACCGTCGTGCCGCCGGAGGAGGAGGGCGCCATGGAGTAGACGCCGAGTCCGCGGTACGAGGTCCTGGTGGGCGCCTGCGACTTGGTGCGGTAGGTGGTCAGGTCCTTGGCGGTGAGGTCGCCGGGGCGGGCGTTCCAGCCGGAGCCCGGGTCCACGGGCGGGTGGTTGACCGTGTCGACGATGTCCTCGGCGATGTCGCCCCGGTAGAGCGCGCCGACGCCCCTCTTCGCCAACTCCGCGTAGGTGCGGGCGAGATCGGGGTTCCTGAAGGTGGAGCCGACGACCGGGAGGGCGCCGTTCGGCAGGAACAGCTCGGCGGTGTCCGGGAAGTATCGGAACCGGGTCTCGTTCGCGGCGGTCTGCGAGCGGAAGGTGTCGTCGACGGTGAAGCCGTCCCGGGCCAGCCGCTCGGC
This sequence comes from Streptomyces sp. NPDC107528, assembly GCF_055639295.1. Lineage (NCBI taxonomy): Bacteria > Bacillati > Actinomycetota > Actinomycetes > Kitasatosporales > Streptomycetaceae > Streptomyces > Streptomyces sp. NPDC107528. The sequence goes on along the minus strand of NZ_JBVKAV010000001.1, from coordinate 909,773 downwards.
GGGCTTCAGCACGGTGGCGAGCCGTTTGCTGCCCCACTTGTCGAGCGCCTTCTGCCAGGTGGCGGGCGTGCCCGGGGTGCCGACGCTCAGGCCGCTGGTGACGGCCTCGGCGAAGGGGATCGCCTTGCCGTTCTCCACGAACAGGTCGGAGTCCGCGCTCAGCGGCGCGGTCTCGCGGCCGTCGATGGTCCGGACCGTACGGGACTTGGCGTCGTAGTAGACGAAGTAGCCGCCCCCGCCGACGCCGGCGGAGTAGGGCTCGGTGACGCCGAGCGCGGCGGCGGTGGCCACGGCGGCGTCGACGGCGTTGCCGCCCTTGCGCAGCACCTCGACGCCGGCCGCGGAGGCGTCCGCGTCGACGCTCGACACGGCGCCGCCGTAGCCGACCGCCACGGGGACCTTCTCGGGGCTGCTGTGCGCGGCAGGGGGCGCTGCCGCACCCACCGACAGCACGGCGGCCGAGACCGCCAGGACCGACAGTTTCCGCGCGACAGGGCGACGCATCCGCACCTCCAGGCAGGGGCTGTTGGCGCAGCCTAATCGATCGCCATGCCCCCGTCAGGAGCGCGTGGCCCCGTGTGTCGAACAACGGTTTGCGTTGGCCCGCTACCATGCGCGCCCATGAATGACGACGTGCGCAACATCGTTCTGGGCGTGGTCGCGGCGGCCATCAGTGCCGCCCTCGGCTGGCTTGCCCGTACATACCTGTGGAAGCGGAAACTACGCCGCAAGCAGGCGTTTTTCGGGCTGCCCGACAATGCCGAGTCCCTGCTGGTGGTGAACCGCGGGGCCGGCGGACCCGAGCTCACGGTGATGCGATACGACGTCTTCGCGCTGCTCGAACTCGCGGCGCTGATCAAGGACTGCAACGCCCACGCCCAGATCATCCCGCACGACGCGGCACGCCAGGGTTTCGGGGAGCGCACCGAGTTCTGCGTCGGCGGCCCGGCGTCGAACCGCCGCATGACGGCACACCTGGCCTCCCTGCTGCCCGGGGTGCGGGTGAACGTCGACGCCGAACCCGGCCCGGATCGCGGCGCCCTCCAGATCGGCTCCGAGCGCTACCGGGTGGAGGTCGGCAAGGAGGAGTACGCGCTGCTCGCCCGGCTCACCGTCGGCGAGAGCCAGGGACCCCGCCCCGTCTTCCTGTTCTGCGGGCAGACCGCGATCACCAACCAGGCCGCCACCCGCTACCTCGCCCGCAACCACGAGCGGCTGACCCGCAAACACGGCACGGGCTCCTTCGTCCTGCTGCTGAAGGTGGTCAACTCGCAGGCGTACGGCCCGGATGTCGTGGAGCTGATCGCGGACGTCACACGGGCGGCGCAGGCGCCATTGCCGACACCCGCGCCCGCGCGGAATAGCCATCGGTCCTCCTGAGGTCCAACACATTCCGGTAATCGTTACTGGCACGTAACTTACCGACGGGTTACTTGCGGTAAGGGGCCGCGGTTACCGTCGGGTCACTTTGCACTGACACGAGTGAGGAGTGACCCGTGGGACACCAAAGCAAGGCCCTGCGCACGACCGCGGTGGGCGTCGTCTCCGCGACCCTGGTCGCCGGTAGCGCCCTCGGGCTCGCCCCCGCCGCCCAAGCCGCCCCGAACGGCGTCCGCTTCGTCGACATCACCGGCGACGGCGGCACCACCCTCAAGGCGAACGTCGTCACGCCGACCGGCGCCGACGGCTCGCGCCGCTACCCGCTGCTCGTCATGCCCACGAGTTGGGGCCTGCCCCAGGTCGAGTACTTCGCACAGGCCCAGAAGCTCGCGAACTCGGGCTACATCGTGGTCAGTTACAACGTGCGCGGCTTCTGGCAGTCGGGCGGCGAGATAGAAGTGGCGGGCCCGCCCGACATAGCCGACGCGTCCAAGGTGATCGACTGGGCCCTCGCAAACACCCCGTCCGACGCGCAGCACATCGGCATGGCGGGCGTCTCGTACGGCGCCGGCATCAGCCTCCTCGCCGCCGCGCACGACAAACGGGTCAGGGCGGTCGCCGCCCTCAGCGGCTGGGCCGACCTCATCGGCTCGATCTACGCCGGCCGCACCCAGCACCTCCAGGCCGCCGGGCTGCTGGACGGCGCGAGCCTGGTCACCGGCCGCCAGAGCGCCGAACTCCGGCAGATCTTCGACGACTTCTACGCCTCCGACCTGTCCAGGGAACAGGACATCATCAACTGGGGGAAGAAACGTTCGGCCGCAACATACGTGGATCAACTCAACAAGAGCGGCGCCGCGGTCATGATGGCCAACGCCTGGGGCGACACGGTCTTCCCGCCCAACCAGTACGCGGACTTCTACGAGAAACTGACCGGCCCCAAGCGTCTGGAGTTCCGTCCGGGCGATCACGCGACCCCCGAGCTGACCGGCCTGTTCGGACTGCCCAACGACGTGTGGACGGACACCGAGCGCTGGTTCGACCACTACCTCAAGGGCGAGGACAACGGCATCAACCGCGAGCTGCCGGTCCAGCTCAAGTCCCGTTCCGCGGGGGGCTACGAGGGCTACCCGGACTGGAAGTCGGTCGGCGCGACGAACAGGAAGATCGCCCTCGGCGGCAGCACCACGATCCGCACGAACGTCAACTCGGGCGCGGACGGCGGAGTCGTCTTCCTGTCCAGCATCCTCGACCAGGTGGCCCAGCTGCCCCCGATGGCCTCGATCCCGCTGCTCCCCCGGCTCTGGGCGGGCGTGTGGCAGTCCGAGAAGTACGCCACGGCCCAGCACGTGCGCGGCACGGCGAAGTTGCACACCACCGTCACTCCGACCAAGGAGAGCGGCACCCTCGTCGCCTATCTGTACGACGTGGGCCCGCTCGGCCTCGGCAAGCTGGTCAGCAACGCGCCGTACACCTTCCACGGACGTACGCCCGGGAAGCCGTTCGGCGTCGACCTGGAGCTGTACTCCACGGCCTACGACGTCCCGGCAGGACACCGGCTGGCCCTGGTCGTCGACACGGTCGACCCGCTCTACATCGAGCACAACCCGTCCGGCGCGCGGCTGACCTTCTCCTCGCCGGCGAACGACCCGTCGTACGTGTCGATTCCACTGCGCGAGCAGTGATCTCCGGCCGGCGCCGGGCGGGTATGGCTCTGTAACTGCTGCCCCCTGCTGCCCCTGTTGCTAGGGGCCGTGGGGGGATCCCCACCCGGCAGCAGCGTCCCTGGTCGCGGCCGAGGTCACCACCACGGCTTTGGGGACGGACGGAACATCGTAGTCGAGGTCGGACGCGGAGGGGATTGCGGTGTCCACAAACGCCGTTCTTCTCGGCATGGGTCGTACTCCCCGCTCAGTGATGGAGGATCTTCGAGAGGAAGTCCCGGGCGCGCTCGCTGCTGGGGTTGGTGAAGAACTCCTCGGGGCTGCGGTCCTCGACGATGCGGCCGTCGGCCATGAACACCACGCGGTTGGCGGCCGAGCGGGCGAAGCCCATCTCATGGGTGACGACGATCATCGTCATGCCGTCCTGGGCGAGTTGGCGCATGACCTCGAGGACCTCGTTGATCATCTCGGGGTCGAGTGCGGAGGTCGGCTCGTCGAACAGCATCGCCTTGGGCTCCATCGCGAGGGCCCGGGCGATGGCCACGCGCTGCTGCTGGCCGCCGGAGAGCTGCGCGGGGTACTTGTCCGCCTGATCGGCCACGCCGACGCGCTCCAGGAGTTCGTGGGAGCGCTTGTCGGCCTCGTCCTTCTTGCGCCCGCGGACCTTGACCTGGCCCAGCGAGACGTTCTGCAGGACCGTCTTGTGGGCGAAGAGGTTGAAGGACTGGAAGACCATGCCGACTTCGGCGCGCAGCCGGGCGAGACCCTTCCCCTCGGCGGGCAGCGGCTGTCCGTCGAGCTTGATCGTGCCCGACTGGACGGTCTCCAGTCGGTTGATGGCCCGGCACAGCGTCGACTTCCCCGATCCCGAGGGGCCGATGACCACGACCACCTCCCCCTTGCCGACGGTGAGGGTGATGTCGTGCAGGACATGCAATTCCCCGAAGTACTTGTTGACGTCACGCAGCTCGATCAGTGGATCGCCAGCCATGCCCAGCCCCAGTCACTCTCAGCTGTGTAGCGGTTTCCGCAAACTATCCGGGCAAGAGAGTACTTAATACACGACACGCACTTTTCGGGCATAAGCCGTATTTACGCCGAACTTATGTCGAACTCCAGGCCAGAGCCTTACGCTTCCGCGACTTCCGCATACAGCTGCGACAGCTCGGGCACCCCGCTCGCGGCCCACTCCTGCCCCGAGGCCACGACGTCGAACTCACGGCCGGACGCGAGACGTACGACCGGCTGACCGTCCGGCCGGATCTTCCACGCGGCTCCGGGCACGGTGCGCACGATGACGGTGCCGAGATACAGACCGGCGTCATTGCCCAGCCAGGGCAGGATCTCCGCGTCCTCCCGCCAGCGCGGTACCAACTGGTCGACCGCCTCCAACGAGGCAGTGGTGTCGTCGAGTTCGACCCCCGCCCGGGACGCATGGGAACGCAGGAGTTCACATTCGGCAAGGAGTTCGGCGATGCCCTCGGGGTCGGGGGCCCCGCGCTTCTCGCGCCGGTGGCCCAGAAAAGGGATCTTCATACGCCCAGCGTGTCATTCGCCCTGCCGAACGCACCACAGGCGCGCTGGCCGCCGATTCCGGTCGAGTTCACGCCGAGTTCGGGCATGGCGCGTTGACGGGTCACGGGTGCCTCTCTAACTTCTCGGTGCGCCTTGCGTCTCGTCCGAACGTCTCAGGCGAACCTGTCGTCCGAGTGTCGCGCCTGAACGTCTCGCTTGAAGTTGTCATGCGCAGTCATACGCAGTCCTGAGCGGTCGTGAACGGGAGGAGTCGGAGTTGCGCCGACGTGTGTGGAGTTCCGCGGTCGTCCTCGCTGTCTTCGCGGTCCTGGTGCCGGGGGTCTCCGCACAGGCGGCCGCCGAACGCAGAGCCGGGCCGCTCCCGCTGGAGCGGCTCTTCGACAACACGGCCGTCAGCGACGACGCCCGGCCCGCGCAGGCGGACTTCGACGGGGCGGGCGGCTCGCTGTCCGCGCAGGCCCTGGCGGCAGCCGGCTGGACGCCCGGCCGGGCGCTGACCGTGCAGGGAGCCCGGCTGACCTGGCCGAAGCGGCAGCCGGGCCAGGCCGACAACGTCCTGGCCGCGGGACAGGACGTGAAGGTGCAGGGGCGGGGTGACGCCCTCGCGTTCCTCGTGGCGGGCACGGACGGCTTCGATGTCGGCGGCGCGGGGACGGTGTCGTACACCGGCGGCGCCCGCTCGACCTACAGCCTGACCGCCCCCGACTGGCGCACCGGCCCGCTCGCCACCAAGGCGGTGGCCCTGTCGCACATCAACACCCCGAACGGCCAACTCGCCGAGCGGGCGCGGCTGTACGTCATCACCGTGCCGATCATGGCGGGGCGCGAGGTCGCGTCCGTACGGCTGCCGCGGGCGACCGGGCTGCATGTGTTCGCGCTGGCGGTACGGGCCCCGGCCACCGGCTGGACGGGGACTTGGGCGGCCGCGACGGGCGGCTATCCGACCGTCGGGCCGTGGACCGACCGGACGCTGCGCCTGGTCGTGCACACCTCGGCGGGCGGGCCGCGGGTACGGCTGCGGTTCGACAACACCTTCGCGGCGGCGCCGGTGCGGATCGGCAGGGCCACGGTGGCGGTGCAGGCGGCGGGCGCGGCGGCGAAGACGACGCCGGTCCGGGTGCTCTTCCGCGGTGCGGCGGGCGTCGAGATCCCGGCCGGGGCACAGGCGTACAGCGATCCGCTCGGGTTCCAGGTGCCCGCGGACAGCAATCTGCTCGTGAGCTTCCATCTGCCCGGGACCGTGCCGGCCGCGCCGGTGCACCGGCTCGCGCAGCAGCGGTCGTACGTGAGCGCGCCGGGCGACCACACGGCGGACGTCTCCGCGTCGGCCTACCCCACCGTCCTGACCAGTTGGCCGCTGCTGACCGGTGTCGACGTGAGCGGGGGGCCGGGGTCCGTGGTGCTGCTCGGGGACTCGATCACCGACGGCGAGAAGTCCACGACGGACGCCAACCGGCGGTGGCCCAATGTGCTGGCCACACGGCTGTTGAACCAGAGTGTGGTCCCGCGCTATGGAGTGCTCAACCAGGGGATCTCCGGCAACCGTGTGGTGTCCGACCGCTATCCCGGTGACGGGGTCTCCACGGACACGGCCGGAGTGAGCGCCTTGTACCGGTTCGACCGGGATGTCCTGGCCCAGACGTCGGCGCGTACGGTGGTGGTGTTCGAGGGCATCAACGATGTGCGCTGGGGCACGACCGCGGAGCAGCTCATCGCCGGGCTGCGCGCGATCGCGGACCGGGGGCATGCGCGAGGGCTGCGGATGCTGGCGGCGACGATCCTGCCGTGCGAGGGGGAGGCGCGGTGCACGGCCGCCGTCGACGCCGAACGGGTCGCGGTGAACCAGTGGATCCGCTCCGGCACCGCGTTCGACGGTGTGCTCGACCTCGACGCGGTGGCACGGGACCCTGCGCGGCCGTCCCGGCTGCTGCCCGCGTACGACAGCGGGGACCATCTGCATCCCGGGGACGCGGGGCTCGCTGCCCTGGCTCGGTCGGTGGATCTGCGGGCGCTGGTGCGGTGAGGCTGTGCGGCGTCACGGTGGCCGTTCGGGGGCTCTGCCCCCGAACGCCCGCATCGGCCTGAACGGCCTCGTCCGCAAACGCCGGACAGGCTGAAGGGGCGTCGCCCTACACGTCGAGATCCACCACGACCGGCGCGTGGTCCGAGGCGCCCTTGCCCTTGCGCTCCTCGCGGTCCACGTACGAGTCGGTGACCGCCTTGGCGAACGGCTCGTTGCCGTACACCAGGTCGATGCGCATGCCGCGGTTCTTGGGGAAGCAGAGCTGGCGGTAGTCCCAGTACGTGTACGGGTGGTCGTACTTGAGGGGGCGCGGGACCACGTCGGACAGGCCGGACTCGCGCAGGGAGGCGAGGGCGGCGCGCTCGGCGGGGGTGACGTGGGTGAGGCCCTCGAAGGCGGCCACGTCGTAGACGTCGTCGTCCGTCGGAGCCACGTTGTAGTCGCCCATCACCGCGAACGGGCGGCTGCCGCCCGCGTCGCCGGCCACGGCCGCCTTGAGGGCCTCGAACCACTGGAGCTTGTACGCGTAGTGGGGGTGGTCCACCTCACGGCCGTTCGGCACGTACACCGACCAGACGCGGATCGGGCCGCAGGTCGCGGAGATGGCGCGGGGCTCGACGACATCGTCGAAGCCGGGGTCGCCCGGCAGGCCCTTGACGACGTCCTTGAGGCCGACGCGGGAGAGCACCGCCACGCCGTTCCACCGGCCGGTCGCGTTGACCGCCGCCTCGTAGCCGAGGTCGCGCAGCGGGTCGAACGGGAACTGGTCCTCGGCGACCTTGGCCTCCTGGAGGCACAGCACATCGGTGCCGCTGCTCTCCAGCCAGGCCAGGAGCCTCGGCAGGCGGGCGGTGATCGAGTTCACGTTCCAGGTCGCGATGCGCATGCCTGACAACCTACCGGGCGGGACTGACAACCCGGTCCCGCCCGAGGTGGGACCGCTCACACCTCCGCCGAGTCCCCCGGCGTCAGGCGCAGGTGCTCCGCGCCGCCGAGGCCGCCGATCTGGCGGTCGTAGATCGGCCGGGCCAGGTCGGTGAGCAGGGCGTCGTGAATGTCGTAGGCGCGCTGCGGCTTGACCTCGCGGACGTAGTCGATGACCTCCGCGATCTTGTTCCAGGGGGCCATGACCGGCAGCATCAGCGTCTCCACCGGGCGGTCGGGAACGGTGAGGGCGTCGCCGGGATGGAAGACCTTGCCGCCGTCGACGAGGTAGCCGACGTTCGTGATGCGCGGGATGTCCGGGTGGATGACGGCGTGCAGTTCGCCGTGGACCTGGACGTCGAAGCCGGCGGCGGTGAAGGTGTCGCCGTGGCCGACCGTGTGCACCCGGCCCGGGAACGCCGCCGCGATCAGTTCCGCGACGGAGCCGAGTGTCCAGATCTCGGCGGCCGGGTTGGCCTCCATGGCCGCCCGCAGCCGTCCCTCGTCGAAGTGGTCGGGGTGCTCGTGCGTGACGAGGATCGCATCCGCGCCGAGCGCGGCGTCCTGCTCGCTGAATCCGCCGGGGTCGAGAACGAGCGTCTGCCCGTTCTTCTCGAGCCGGACGCAGGCGTGCGACTTCTTCGTGAGCTTCATGGCTCCATCCTGACGCGCGCCGGTTGCGGATGCCCGCTCCCGCGGATGCCGACCGCCTCGGGTCCTCACTCCTGCGGAGTGGTCTCCTCCCTGATGACCTGCTGGGCGACCTTGAAGGCGCTGTTCGCCGCCGGCACGCCGCAGTAGACGGCCGCCTGCAGCAGCACTTCCTTGATCTCGTCCGGCGTGAGGCCGTTGCGCAGGGCGGCGCGGGTGTGGAAGGCGAGTTCGTCCATGTGACCGCCCGCGACCAGGGCGGTGAGGGTGACACAGCTGCGGGAGCGCCGGTCGAGCCCGGGTCTGTCCCAGATCTCACCCCAGGCATACCGCGTGATGAACTCCTGGAAGTCCCCCGAGAACTCGTCCGCCTGCGCCAGCGCCCGGTCGACATGCGCGTCCCCGAGCACCTCGCGCCGGACCTTGATCCCCGCGTCGTACGGGTCCGGGCGTCCCGTCGTCTGCGGTGCCACGACGGCCGGGGCGATCTCGGCGACGGGCGCGGGCTGCGCGGGCGGGGCGACCAGGACCGGCTTGACGGGGGCGGCGACGATGGCCATCTGGCCGGTCGAGGAGTCGTACGCGGGCTGCCAGGCGGTGGAGAAGTGCCGGACCAGCAGATCGGTGACGGCGGCGGGCTGCTCGACCGGTACGAGGTGGGAGGCGCCGGGCACGACGGCGAGACGGGCGTCCGGTATCCCGGCGACCAGCGTGCGGGCCTCGGCGGGGCCGGTGACCTGGTCGTCCGAGCCGACGAGGACGAGCGTGGGCACCGCGACGCCGCCGAGCTGCGGCCGTACGTCGAAGGAGGCGAGCGCCTCGCAGGCGGCGATGTAGCAGCCGGGGTCGGTGGTGCGCACCATCTGCACGGCCCACTCGGTGATGGCGGGCTGGGCTGCGGCGAAGCCGGAGGTGAACCAGCGGTCGGGCGAGGTGCGGGCGATGGGGTCGAGGCCGTTCGTGCGCACGATCACGCCCCGCTGGCGGAACTCGTCCGGCGTGCCGAACCGGGGAGACGCGGCGATGAGCGCGAGCGAGGCGATGCGCTCCGGGTGGCGCAGGGCGAGTTCGATGCCGAGTGCCCCACCGAGCGCGCAGCCCGCGTAGCCGAACCGCTGCACGCCGAGGCCGTCGAGGGTGGCGAGCAGCCGGTCGGTGAGCTCGGCCACGGAGCCCGCCGGGTATGCGGGCGCGCCACCGTGCCCCGGCAGGTCGAATCGGAACACCCGCCACTGCTGGGTCAGCTCGGGGACCTGTCGGTCCCACATGTGCCATGTGGTACCCAGTGAGGGACCCAGGATCAGGACGGGAGCGTCTTCTGGCCCGTCAAAGCGGTATTGCAGGGTGTTCGGTGGTGTCTCACTCACCCGCCTGAGCCTCTCATCTGTCACGAGATGTCACATCGCCGGGGTGGACCTAGCGGGCCTTGCCCCGCTCCGGTCCTGCCAACGAGAACCCAGGTATACATTCTCCGGCATGTACTCGTGGCCGTGTCGGCAGTGGGCCCTCCGGGCGCGTGCCCTCCTTCAGCCGCTACGAGCAACGCTTTCCTCTTTGATCACGGCCTCCAGGCGGTTCAGGAAGCAGCATCGAGTGTGGTGGCACGAACGAGGCTCGGCGCGATCCACCTGGAAACCTTCCGAAACCCCGCCCAACAGCAACTTAAACGCCACACGGTGAACGCTTGGTAGAAGGCTTGGCCGTAGCCGGATGCTCTCAGTTACAGCCACCGGTCCAAAACCAGCAAGCGGACTCCGAAGCCCCCTCGCCCCAATCCTGCAGGCCATACGGCGCGCAAGTTGCTCGGCTCATATTCCGCGTGGCTCACTCTTGCCCCTCTGCCGCACCCCCGTGCAGGCCATCCCAAGTGGTGGCGGCTCCGCGAAGATCTTCTACATCCGGCTTGACGTACCACCGCTTGGTCGTCTTTACGTTCGTATGTCCGGCCCATCGCGCGAGGATGTGGTCCGGGACGCCGTTGTTGGCCAGGAAGGTGAAGCACGACGAGCGTGCGTCGTAGAGCCTGACGCGACGGAGCCCGAGAAGCTCCATAAGCCGGTACGCGCGTCGGCGAAGTTGCTTGATCGTGAATGCGTCGCCCGCCTCATGCGCCAGCACGTAGCCCGACACCGTGTACGCCTCCCCCAGAGCGAGCCTCTCCTCGGCTTGGAGAGCCCGGAATGCCTTGAGGGCTCCCAGCACCAGCGCCGGCAGCGGCAGATCCCGCTCACCCGCAAGAGACTTGGTGTCCTTCTCCACCACGTACCGGTTGCCCATCATCGTGCGCGTGTTGGCAATGACGATCGTGGCGTTCTCCAAGTCAACATCTTCCCACCGGAGGCCGCAGACTTCAGCTGGACGAAGCCCCATCAGCGAAAGAAGAAGCGCAGCATAGAGACGCTCACCCCTAATTCCATGGATGAATTTCTGAACCTCCTGGACGTTCCAGGGCGGCACCTCCTCTTTAGTCTTCCGCTCTTCCTTGCGCGCTCTCCGGGGAATGGTCACGTGCGCAGCGACATTGACGTACACCAACCGCCGGGTAACGGCTCTCTCCAGCGCTTCCTTCAGCCGAGCGAGGCTCATATCCACACTCGTGACACTGAGTGGCGTCCCGGCCCTTTTGCCACGCACACGGCCATGCGCCAGCGCCCAGTCCCTCCACTCTTCCACGTGCTCTTCAGTAAGGTCCTGGAGACGGATATTGCCGAGCCTCCCCCGAACTCGGTCCAGGGTAATCCCGTAGTTGTATATGGTGGTTTCTTCGAGGTCCTCCGCTTTCATGGCCAGCCATCGGTCGAGCCACTCATTCACGGTGATCTTGTTGGGCGGCACAAGCGACCCGTCATGCCGCCGGTTAGTTATGTTCGCGTACTCAGCCCTAGCTTCCTTCAACGAGTCGAAGGTGCGCCTCAACTGCTTACGCTTACCAGTTTCGGGGTCAATTCCTGCGTCGACAACAAACCGGTATCGAACCTTCCCCTTCGAGTTCGGCGGAAGTTTCTTGATGGGACCGGACAGAATGCTCACTCTCCTTGAGGGTGTGGAAAATACACGCGGGCAGAGGGGCCACTGCGCTTCAGCGAAGGGTGCCGCGGGTATCACCACTGCGGCAGCCGATGCCCCTCCTCTTCCTCCCCGGTGGGTTTGGGGGGCTCTGCCTTCTTCTGTGTCCGCTACGGCTCCACCGCCAAGTACAGCCAAACGCGGACCTGCTCAATGGTCGCGACGATCGCCGGTTTGGCTAACCGGCAATCTTGGTCTATGTTGCGCTCGCGCTCCGAAAAGAGGCTCGCCCCGACTGCCAGCCTCGACGCCAATCGATCCGCCCCCGTATGTGGATCCGGCATGAACGGTGCACCGTGTATCGCACAAAGAGTAAGCGGACAGGGACGGTCGGCCGGACTGACCGAAGGACGCGCATCGGCGGAAATACTCCTCATCGGATCTCCAGGCGGGTCGCTTACCGACCTCGCACTTCCGAGGTGTTGTACGTTGACATACACCCGGAGAGGGTTCCAGTCTTTCGAGCCTCTTCCTCGTCTGCCATGGGCGAAATACCGAGTCGGCCTGAGGACACAGAAAGTATTCGCCCTATCGGCCGACCTCGTCCGGGCCGCCGCTCGCTCTCCGCTAGGAACACGCCGACGCGCTGTCGCCCCCGGAAGTCAAGGGCTCGCCGACCTGCCTTGCGGTCAGTACGAAGCCCAACGGACGACACGACACCCCGGTGAGGTCACGCACCTATGCGGTCCACGCGTTCAGGTCGCCAAGCGTTTGAATGGCCTGCTGCCTGTCTCAGTGGTCCAGGTCGCTGGTTGAGTCCCGCCCGCCTTCACCGGTAGCTACCGACTTCGATGCGCGCTGGACGGCTGGGTAGGGTCGCGGAACCCGAGCTGGAGAGGTAGTTGCATGGCCAACGATATTGTGATCGCGCAGACGACCAGCGACAACGAGGACCAGGCGAAGGCGCTGGCCTGGGGTGCTGTCGAGAGCAAGCTGGCAGCGGGCGTCCACATCGATGCGCCGATCACCGCCTTCTACTGGTGGAAGGGGAAGGTTGAGACGGCGCAGGAGTGGCGGATCTCGTACATGACTACGACGGACCGTCTCCCGGCACTGGAGGCGTGGCTGCACGAGAAGCACCCGTACGACGTCCCCCAGTGGATCACGCTGCCCGTGACCGGAGGGTCGGAGGCATACCTGTCTTGGGTTGTCGAGGAGACGGCATAGGTTCTGCGGAGCGCCGGGCCGGCCGTACGACGGCGTTCGCGTCCTGGGCTTACCCGCCTACCGCGTGTGGGGACTCAGGAAGCGAACTGCCGTAGATAGCGGCCGAGCTCCTGCTCACTGTCTGGGAGCGACGCTGCGATAGTCGATGCGCGCTCCTTGCCCATCGTGTTGGGTTTAACCTGTGCCGCTGCGGCGAACTGGAGTGACACGTAGACCCCTTGGTCGACGTCACCTCCACGCAGCAGGGCCGAAGCGAGATCACCGAGGACTACGACGCCTCCGTCCGGGAGTTCGTCTCCGAGGCGGTCGACTGCGGTGTCTGCTGCAGCGGTGAGTTCGGGACGCCCCAACTGCCCGTACACAGAGAGGGCCAGCGAGTTTATGCGGTACGGGGTCACGAACCGGACCCACGCCTGCTCGTTGGTGTGATCCGCGAAGTCGTAGGCGAAGCGCGCTCGCTCCAACGCCCGGAGCGCCCCCATCTCGTCGCCGGTCGCCGCAGCCTCCTCGGCGTGCCTGCCGAGGACCCAAGCGGCAGCAGTAGCGTTGCCGTGGCCTCGCACATCGCTGGCCGCCTGGGAAAGGAACTCCAACTTCGCCTTCGGCGTCGAGGCGCCGTAGCTGCTGTAGGTCAGGGCCAGGGCTCGGAGCGGAGGGTGCCCGGCGGTCGTCGCACACTGCGACGTGACCGTGTAATAGGCGTCGGCTTTGTCGTGCTCACCCAGGTCCCAGGCAACCCAACCGGCCAGGGCGGCGGTTTCTCCGGCGGCGATAGTGAGAGCCCGCTCGTGCTCGCCGGCACGCGGCAGAGCCGCGGTGATCGCGTCAAGATGCGACTCGACCGTGCTTTGTAGCCGCCGGGCGCTGAGATTGAGTTCCTGGACGTGTAGTTCAGCGGCCCGGTCGATGAGTGCGACGGCGGAGGGCGAATCGATCTTGGACCCCTTGCTGAGGGCGAAGGCGAGGCGCCCCCAGGGCTCGGCAGCCGCACTCACGCCGACAGCGGCGCCACCCAGCAGCGTGCGACGCTTCACGGCGTCCTGGTCCTCCTCTGCATTGGCATGCCCCTTTCTCTTCCGAGCGCGGGCAGCCTTGGCCTCCCGCTGTAGCTCCTCGAAGGGCACACCGCAGGCCGCCGCGATGTGGGCGATTGTGTGATTGGTAGGGACGTTCTCGAAGTTCTCATAGCGGCTGATCTCTCGGCGGGTCATGGTGTCCCGGCCGGAGACAGCGTTGATCGCGTCTGCCTGCTCCTCCTGCGTCCTGCCCGCCTCCTGCCGGAGCCGGAGGAGCAGGTCGGCGAACGGATCTGGCATGAGTGTGACCTCTGTTGGTGGGCGGAATCCAATCATGGCCTCAATTCCCCCTCCAACTTTCCCCCTTGCCATATTTCCCCCTCGGGATTCCCCTGGTCGACGGCATCGCCACGCGGTGCGATAGCCCCCATGACCAGGCTCCAAGAGGAGACCCCGCCCGGCGGGGGCATCCCTAGCTTTGCCGACGTGGCAGGCATGTCATGCGCGAGGTCGGTTCACGAAGACCGGCACATCAAATCGGCGAGAGCAGGCATACCGGCGGCATCCCATGGCTGTCAGGCGGCCTTTCTCCCTGATCTCGCGAAAGTTGGGGAGATGCGGCGGACAGCCGGGGCGTTCCTGCGGCGGTGCCGTGTTTCGGAGCCGGTGGCGGGGGTCGTCGTACTGGCCGTCTCGGAGCTGGTCACCAACGCCGTGCTTCACGGTGAGGGAGAAGTCGTGCTCCGGATCACGGTGGCCGTCGACGTGGTGCGCGTCTCGGTCACCGATCACCATCCGGCCCCAGCTGTACTCAAGGAAGCCGGACCCGACGGTGAATCCGGACGAGGGATCCGGCTTGTCGATGCGATCTCAGACGCGTGGGAGAGCAGCGGCGAGGAGACGTGGTGTGAGTTCCGGTATGCGAGGGCTGCGGGTTGAGCCAGACTTCCCAATGGTTCCCGGCCATGCGGTTGACGAGTCGGGCAGCTCAGTCACTTCCTCTACAGGGGACGCTCGGAGGGCCGTTCGCTTGCCTTCGCCCAGTAGTTCGGTTCAAGCATCTCGCCAGGCCATGCAGGCTGACGGATGGGGCCCTGAGGCCCCATCTGTTCGAAGTACGGTGCCAGGTCGATCACGGGCGTCCCGTCGACGGCGTCGAGATCGGTGACCAGGAGGTCCCTGCCCTCGACCTTGAGCAACCGCGGGTAACTGACCGCCAGTTGGTTGGGGCGCCGGTGGTTGCGATGGACGAACGTACCGGTCGCCGGCCAGTTCTGGTTTCCCCTTGGACTGCGTGCATGGAGCTGGACGTCTTCGGGTCGGGCCAGATGGAAGCGCCAGGTCACGGTCAGGTGGGAGAACTCCTCGATTCCTTGCAGCGTTTCCAGGGGATACGCGTCGTCGAGCCGGATGATCGATTCGACCCCGCCTTGGTAGTCGTCCTGTACGCGGGTGTGGCCGCCGACGACCGTTGCGATCGACTTGACCTCGTAGGTCGGCATCAGCGCTCGTTCCTCTCCCTGGGCGTAGCGTGCGCGGCGGCCTCCGGTCAGCGCCGCGAAACCGTTCAGTGGTCAGCCTATGGCGCGCAACATGCCTCGCGCGCGACGGTCCAGTTCGGCGACGTGGCGACCACCGCGCTGCCGGACGGGCGAGATGTCGCTCTGCATGCGGACGATGACGTCGCGGGCTCGCCCGGACTGGATACCGGCCATGGCGTCGAGTGCTTCGTTCCAGGTTGCGCATGCCTCGTCGAGGCGTCCCTGCTGGACTTGGACAGCGCCGAGGTAGCCGAGCGTCACGCTGTGGGTACGGGCGAACTGCTGGCGTCGGCGCGTGGCCACGCTGCGCTTGAAGTGGATCTCCGCATCCCGAGGCTGGCCCGTGTCACGCAGAGCGCAGGCCGTCTCGTGGGCGAGGGAGGCTTCCTGGAAAAAGCCGACGCGGGCCGGTGCCTCGGTGGCGTCGGCGCGGGCGAGGTCCCGCTCCGCGCGGCTAATGGCCGCGAGGGTGCCGGCCCGGTCGCCATCAGATGCGAGGGCGCGTGCATGGACGATCGCCAGCAGCGCCTTTTCACGATGGCTGGCCTGGCCGTAGCGGTCGCGGGACATCGAGGCGTCGGCCAGGGCCAGTGCCCGGCGTGGATGCCCGAGGTCCACGGCCTGGTGGGCGAGGGCGCGCAGGACGTGACCACCGAGCGGTCCGTCTCCAGCTTCCGCCGCGATGCGGGCGGCAATGGTGAGGTAGCGCTGGGCAGTGCGGTGTTCGCTGGCGTCGAAGGCCATCCAACCAGCGAGGTA
Source organism: Streptomyces sp. NPDC107528 (assembly GCF_055639295.1). Lineage (NCBI taxonomy): Bacteria > Bacillati > Actinomycetota > Actinomycetes > Kitasatosporales > Streptomycetaceae > Streptomyces > Streptomyces sp. NPDC107528. The sequence continues at coordinate 894,046 of NZ_JBVKAV010000001.1, read as the reverse complement.
GGTCATCTCCGCCACGGCGGAGTACGTGTCGCGGCGGAGCTGATCTGTGCGGAATCGGCCGCCGAGCAGCGGTACCGCACCGTCGAGCAGGTGGCTGGCGAGGGCCTTGCGGCCGGATGCGCCGCCTCGCTGCTGGTCGCGCGCGGAGTAGTAGACCGTGAGATCGCGGACGTCGTCGATGTCCGCCTGGGTCACCGAGCGCGAGGAGGCCGGTCGGCGGTTCGCCGCTGCAGCGGGGGCGGCTGCCCACCACGAGGTAGTGGGCAGGGCAAGGCCGGCCGCGGAGTAGGCGGCGGTGGCCAGCAGCTTGCGTCGGTGCATGTCGAGATCGTCGCTTCCCAGCTCGGCCAGCGCGGTCAGAGGGTCGACGCTCCAGTCGGAACCGCTGTCGGTCGTGCCTGTCGGCTCTTCTTCCAGCCCGAGATCGGCCAGGGAGAGGCGGCGGCCGAGTCTGCGGGACAGCGTCTCGCGCAGGATATGCGGTGCTCTGCCGCTGGGCTTTGTGCCCTGGACCCACATGGCGATGTGCGAGCGGGAGATCACGTCGAGTTCGCGCACTCCGCTCTCAGCGGCCACGCGGGCCACCGCGGCGGCTGCTTGTGGCTGGGACCAGCCTGCTTCGCGCAGAAGTGCGGCGAGGGCGACGTTGCGTTCACGGGCCATGGACTGCCCCTCGGTTCCGGAATGATCTTTGACGCCTTTGACGGCCCTGCGGGCGGTGTGGGCATACCGCTCGGCCGTGATTCACGGTTCGCTCAACGTAGCGACCAAATCACTCACTTCGCACGTCAGTCGTCGGTGCCACTTGGTGACTTGGGCTCACTTTGGCTTGATCCGAACAGGAGTTGTGTCATGCGCCTTTCGCTGGACCCTCGCCGAGGCGACAGCCAGCTCGGAGGCGGGCGCGGGCGGCGAGAGTCCGCCACCGTGGTGCTGGCGCCAGAGCGCGATCACGTGGTTGCCGCGTCGGAGACGGTGACGCTCGTGCTGGGCGAGGATTCACCGCTGCCCGAGAACGCTGCCGATGTGGAGGACCTTGTTCGGCTTCTGCGCGGTCATGTCGCCCAGTTGGGAGCACGGACCGCTGTGGGCAGCCCCGTCCTGGTGCGAGCACAACGGCTCTGCTCCGAAAGCATTCCCGAGGGCTACATGCCGAGCCGGGTGTACTTGGTCAAGCTCGCCGAAGCCACCCGGGAGCTGCTGGCACACGTGAAACGGGGCGGTCCCGAGCCGATCCGATCGAAGCACGGGCGGCGTTGGCGGAAGCCGCAGATCAACGTGCTGCGCGGGGCGGTCTTCGCCGTCGCCCTGGCCTGTCTCGTCTTCGCCGCTTCGGTACCGCGGACATGACGGTGACCGGGGCCGTCGTTATCGGGCTGGTCCTCGGGCCGATGGCCTGGCTGGTTCGCGGTGAGCGCGCGGCCAGCCCTGCAGGGGCCGACGAGGACTTGCCGCCGCCCTGGAACGCCCCTGCCTCGCTCCGGTAACCACCGGCCTCTCCTCTTCCCACCATTCCCGGCCGCTGCGGCGGCCCCGATACCGCCCCGGACCTGCGGGGCTCACGGAGATCCACACAATGAAACGGATTCCGCGCATCGAGCAGTACGGATTGATCGGCGACATGCAGACCAGTGCCCACGTCTGCGATGACGGTTCGATCGACTGGCTGTGCCTGCCCCGGTTCGACTCGCCGGCCGTCTTCACCGGCTTGCTCGGCACGCAGAAACACGGCACCTGGCGGATCGCTCCGGCCGCTCCTGCCGACCGTTCCAGCTCCGAAGCAGTCGCCGAGCGCTGGTACCGCGGTGACTCGCTCGTCCTCGAATCGGTATGGCGCACCGAGGCCGGTTCGGTCCGTGTCCGGGACTTCATGCCACCGCGCGACGGGGCACCGCAGGTGATCCGGATCGTCGAGGGCCTGACCGGTGAGGTCTCCATGATCTCGGCCATGCGTCCACGGCCGGGGTACGGCAGCGTCAGCCCGTGGATTCACGAAGTCGGTGGGCGCATGGTCGCGGAGGCCGGCGCGGACGCTCTGTGGCTCGACACCTGCGTCCCGCAGGTGGAGAAGGACGGCGTCATGGTCAGTGCTTTCTCCGTCGCCGCCGGGCAGAGCGTGGCGTTCGTCCTCAGCTGGTGCCCGTCCCACGCAGCGGCGCCCGACGTTCCCGTCCCCGAGGCCGCGCTGACCGAGACGCTCACTTTCTGGGAGGACTGGACACGGGACTGCACCTACGAGGGGCCATATCGCGAGGCCGTGGTTCGATCCTTGATCGCGCTGAAGGCGATGACGTACGAGCCGAGCGGTGGGATCGTCGCGGCGCCGACCACGTCGCTGCCAGAGGAGATCGGCGGAAACCGGAACTGGGACTATCGCTTCACTTGGTTGCGGGACGCCTCCACGACGCTGGCCGCGCTCCTGGGGACCGGGTACCGGCAGGAGGCGCAGGCATGGCGGCGCTGGCTGTTGCGCGCCGTGGCCGGTGATCCGGAGAACCTGCAGATCATGTACGGGATCACCGGAGAGCGTGACCTGCGGGAACGGGAGCTGTCCTGGCTGCCCGGCTACGAGGGCTCGACCCCGGTACGGGTCGGCAATGGGGCGGCGGACCAACTGCAGCTCGACGTGTACGGCGAGGTCATCGAGACCCTGTACCTCGCACACGAGTGCGGTGTCGCCCACTGCGCCGACACCGCCGTGCTGCAACGGCGACTCATCGAGCACCTGGAACAGCGCTGGCAGGAGCCCGACGAGGGCATCTGGGAGATCCGCGGAGAACGCCGGCACTTCGTCCACTCCAAGGTGATGGCCTGGGTGGCGGTCGACCGCACCCTCCGCCTGGCCGAGGCCGGTGCCCTCCACATCGACGTAGCCCGGCTGATCGAGCTGCGGGCAACCATCCACCACGAGGTCTGCACCAAGGGCTTCGATCCGGTGCGCAACACCTTCACCCAGTCCTACGGTTCCCAAGAGCTGGACGCCGCCACGCTGCTGATCCCCCGCGTCGGCTTCCTCCCGCCCGACGACCCTCGCGTCATCGGCACCGTGGACGCAGTGCGTCGTGAACTCTCCTCGTCTGACGGGCTCGTGCGCCGTTACCCGACCATCGGTGACCGTACCGGGGTGGACGGCCTGAAGGGCGATGAGGGCACCTTCGTCCTCTGCTCCTTCTGGCTCGTCGATGCCCTGGCCCTGATCGGCCGCCTCGACGAGGCCCACGCCCTGTTCGAACGCCTCCTCGCGCTGCGCAACGACCTCGGGCTCCTTGCCGAGGAGTACGACCCCGTCCAACAGCGCCAGCTCGGCAACTTCCCGCAGGCGTTCAGCCACATGGGCCTGATCCAGAGCGCCCGGCTCCTTCAGCTCCTGTCGACGCCTTCCTCCCGCCACCGCAGCGCGGTCGCGGTTCCGACGCCCCGCTCGGCTCCACGCAGCACTCGCCAGACCTGCGCAGACCTGACGCCGCAACACGCTTAGCCACCCCCACCTGACGAGGATTCCCATGCCTGACAGCGCCTTCCCGGCACGGCCGGCCGCTACCGGCCACCGCAGACGGCGGCCTCCGATCGACGCGTTCACGCTGCACCGTGTCCGCCGCGCCGTGGCATTGCCCCTGGTGCTGCTAGCCGCGCTGCTGGGTGCCGCCTTCCCCCTCTGGTCGGTGTCCGCCGTAGGCCCCGGGTGGCTCCTGGCCTGCCTGGTCTGCGGACTGGCCGGAGTCGCCACGGCGGCGGCTCGCGGAGCGCGTACGGCGGCAGGGGCCGTGCAGGCGACCGCGGAGGAGGACTGGGCAGTGGCACTGGCAGCGGTTGCGGGGGCAGCGGCGGCTGTCGAGAAGTCGGTGCAGTGGTCGGCGGATGAGCTGTGCCGCGGGGGACGCCCGCCGCTGCCGGACCTGCAGGCGCCAACGTCGGCCGGTCCGAACGCCGAGATCAACACGGCGTTGAGTGCCCTCCAGGTGCAGGCCATCGCGTCGCTGATACGGGTGCACGACGAGTCCCAGTCCGTCGTCCTCCTGGAAGTGCTGCGCCGTCTGGCCATGCGCGAGCACGCCCTGGTCGGCAAAGCGCTTCAGGCACTGAGCGAGCTGGAGATGCTGACCGACGACCCGGAGCTACTGGCCAAGATCTTCGAGATCGACCACCTCGTGACGCGGATGCGTCGCCAGGTCGAGAGCACTGCGGTGCTGGGCGGCCAGTCCCTGCGCAGCGTGCGCCGGCCCGTTCCCGTCGCGACGGCACTGCGCGGCGCCGTCTCCGAGGTCGTGCAGTATCCACGTGTGTCCGTCGCCGCCGGGTCCGTGGGCGCCGAGCTAGGTCTTCCCGGCCATGTGGGCCCGGACCTGACGCACCTGCTGGCCGAGCTGATCGAGAACGCCTGCGAGTGCTCCGATCCCGCGACGAAGGTGATGGTGCGTGCGCAGCGCGTGGCGAACGGGCTGGCGGTCGAAGTCGAGGACCGGGCTGTCCCCATGCATCCGCAGACGCGGGCGCAGATGAACCACCTGCTCAAAGCCCCCGACGAAGTCGACGTCAGCGGCCAAGTCCGGGCCGGCCAACTCGGATTGCTGGTCGCCGCGAAGATCGCCCAGTCGCACGGGCTGTCCGTTCTCCTGCAGGAGAACGTAACAGGAGGGACCACCGCCCTCGTCGTCATCCCGACACGCCTCCTGGTAGCGATTCCCTCTGTTGACGATGCGACCGCGCGACCCCAGGAAGCCCGCTCCGCTCCGCCGCAGCAGGTCGCCGCGGCTCCAGCCGTCCCGACGGCAGGCCAGGTCACGCACCCCGGCAATGTGGGGGCACCAGGAGCCGTAGAGGCAGGTCACTCTGCTGATGCGCCCGCTCTTCCCACGCGTAGACGTTAGGCCGGCTCGTTACGTCCATCGCGCGAGCGGGAGCAAGCCCCCGTGACCGGGGCGACGCCAGGGCTCGCAGCCGCCTTCCGGAACGGCATCCAGGCCGGCGGGAGAGCCGGTTCTTCCACCGCTTCGACAGAGCAGCCCGCTCCCTGAACCCCCGTCCCTCGACGTTCCCGGTGGCCCGCTACATCCACGGGCGACCTTCCCCCTTCTGGAGCGATCCCTATGAGCACCCACCCCGCGATGGACAACGTGACCGGCGACGCGCCCGTAACCGAGACAACTGCAAGCGGACAGCGGGACAACATGGCCTGGCTGCTGCGTCAGTTCGCCTCCGACGTCCCGGGCGTCACGCACGCCGTCCTGCTGTCCCGCGACGGACTGCGGCTGCTGGACAGCGACGTCGACAAGGACTGGGCGGACGAACTGTCGGCAGCCCTCAGCGGAGTTGCCTCCCTCGCGGCGAACATCACCGGCCCCAGCCACAAGAAGAGGCCGGCCCGGCAGGTCATCATCGAGCGCGACGACTGCCTCTTCTTCGTTCAAAGCGCCGGGCGCAGCGCGGCCTTCGACAACCACCCCGGCAACGAACGCGGTGAGATGGACACGATCCTCGCCGTCATCGCAACCACGGACGCCGATGCGGGCACCGTCGGATTCGAGATGGGGCGCCTCGTCCAGAAGTTCGCCCCCTACATGCTGATCCCGGTCCGCGTCGGCACGGGCGGAGAGGTCCGGTGAGCACACACGGCCGCGCGACCGAGGAGTCGATGTTCGTGCGGACCTACACCCTGACGCGCGGGCGGACCAGGCCGCGGCACCTGCTCGGTCTGGAAACCGTGCTGGAAGCAGGACGGGGAAGGCCCGGCCCGGCCCAGGCCGAGGAATGCGAGGAGATCCTCGCCCTGTGCCGGGAGCGCCGACGATCGGTGGTCGAACTGGCGGGACGACTTGGCCGGCCCGTCACCGCCGTCAAGATCCTCGTCTCGGACCTCCTGGACGCCGACGCCTTGGTCGTCCCCCTCACCCACCCCTATGCCGATACAGGCGCGGAATCCGGTCCGTCTACCCAACTGCTGGCAGCCCTTTCAGCGGGCTTGAAGAGGAAGTGGCCTGATGCCATCGCCTACCCCCAGGCCGGATGACCCGGGCGCGGTGCTGCGTACTTCGCCGCAGCCGCGCGCCGACGCCGCGCCGACCGTGCTGAAGGTCGTGATCGCTGGGGGCTTCGGCGCGGGCAAGACCACCGCCGTAGGCGCCGTCAGCGAGATCGCGCCGCTGAGCACGGAGGAGTACCTGACCGAGGCGAGCGCAGACGTGGACAGCCTGGCGGGCATCGAGGCGAAGCAGACCACCACGGTCGCCTTCGACTTCGGCCGCCTCAGCCTGCCCGACGCGCCCGTACCCCTGGAACTGTTCCTGTTCGGCACGCCCGGCCAGGACCGGTTCGTCGACCTCTGGTACGACCTCTCCCTCGGCGCCGTCGGGGCGGTCGTCCTGGTCGACACCCGCCGTCTGGAGAGCAGCTTCACCCCCATCAGCTTCTTCGAAGACATCGGCCTGCCCTTCGTCGTCGCCATCAACCAGTTCGACGGAGCGCACCGTTACCAGCCCGAGCAGGTCCGAACTGCCCTCGAACTCCCTGCCTCCGTACCGGTGATCACCTGTGACGCCCGCGACCCGAACCACGTCGCCGGCGTCCTGCTGACCCTCGTCGGCCACGCCGTGAAGAACGCCTCCGCGAGCCGCGTGCACCACACGCCCACTACCACCCTCCAGGACGCCTGATGTCACATCACCCCAACCCCTACCTCGCATCGCCGACCGACCCACCCGCACTGTCCCTGCCGCGACGCGGCACGCGGGACGCCGCCCGCGGGCTGATCACCCCGCCCGCCACCGCCGTCACCGGGCCACAGACCCAGCAGGCACCGGAGCTGGCGCAACGGTACGAGCTGCTCAACCGCCTGGGCGTGCCTACCGTGGCGAGCGAGGACTTCGACGACCTGGCCCGCGACATGGCCGCCAAGGCCGGGTTCCTGTACGGGTTCGTCAATCTCTTCCTGGAGGAGCAGACCTTCGTCGGGCTGCACCAGCCGCCGGCGGACAGCGGGTACTTCATCGTCGGCCGCACCATGAGCCGCGACCACGGCTGGTGCCCGGACGTCATGGCCCGCAAGAAGGCTCTCCCGCTGCACGACGTGCACGCCAGTCCGCGCTTCAGCGGCAACCACGTGGTCGACGCCGTCGGGATCCGCTCCTACTTCGGCGCCCCGCTCGTCCATGACAGCGGCACCGTGCTGGGCACGGTGTGCGTCATCGACCCCGAGAAGCGCCCCCTGAGCGAGGCCCGACGGCTCAGAGACATCGTCATCAACGCCGGTGCCCAGGTGATGGACCACATGGTCCGCGCCCCCGTCCGCTAGGCCGTTCCACCACCCCCACCCGGGAGCCGTAGTCGATCCCCGGCCGCTCCACGTTGCGACCTTCGCCCAGGGAGAGGGAGACCATGTCCGCCACACCCACTACACCGCCACCGGCGCTGCGCCCCTACCTCACCGCCCGCCACGAAGTGCTGTGGGACGAGGCGGACGCCTTCGCGGCCGAGCACATCGCGTCGCGCGCCGCGCGTATGGAGGCCGCTCCGGGCAGGGTGGAGCGCAAGGTCGCCGACCTGATGGCCGCACGGGGCTGGTTCGCCGTCACCATCCCGGCCTCCTTCGGCGGGCTGGGTGCCGGACATGTGGCCAAGACCATCCTTGTCCACCGCATCGCGCGGATCTCGGCGGCTGCCGCAGCCATCCTGCAGGCCACCCTGATCCCCGTCGGCGCCCTGCTGCACTTCGCCACCTACGAGCAGAAGGGCCGCTGGCTGCCCCGTGTCGCGGACGGTTCCCTGCTGCTATCGATCGCCGTGACCGAACCACATGCTGGCGGACACATCGGTGGCATCGAAACCACAGCCGAACGCGCCGGCAGCGAGTGGGTGATCACCGGCCGCAAGGTCCATATCGGCAATAGTCACCTCGCCGGTGCCCACCTCGTCGTCGCCCGCACCGCCGAAGCGGGCGTGAGCACCTCCCAGGCGCTGACCGCGTTCATGGTCGAATCAAGCCGCCGCGGGCTCTCGGTCCCCGAGCACCGCCCCGGCCTCGGTCTGCACGGCTTCTCCGTCGGCCGACTCGACCTCGATCACGTCCGTGTTCCCGAGGACAACGTGGTCGGAGAGATCGGTCGAGGGCTGAGCGTGGCCCAGAGCAGCAGCATTCTGTATGGCCGTCCCAACCTGGCCGCCGTGAGCCTCGGCATTCACGAAGCGGTCGTGACCGCCACCACTGCTCGTCTCAAGACCCGTCCTCGCTATCGGGGCAGCCTGTCCGACCTGCCCGTACTGCGGGACCGGATCGGTGGCATGGAGGCCCGTCTGCGCGCCGGCCGGATACTCGCCTACCAGTCCGTGCACCTTCTCGACCAGGGCCTGCCCTGCGACGCCGACCTGATCAACGCCAAGTACCTCGGCCACCAGTGGGCCGCGCAGTCGGCCCAGGACGCCATGGAACTGCACGGCGCCCACGCCTTCGACCGCGACTACGTCCTCCAGCGCTTGTGGCGCGACATCCAGCACACCTACCCGCCCGCCGGAACCTTCGAGGTCCAGCGCATACACCTGGCCGACGCCGCCTTCGACGAGGACCACATCCAGTGGTCCGAACGCCTCACCGCCGAAGCCGCCTGGGCACGCCCCGACCCGACCGCCGCATGAGCCCCCGTACGCGGCACCCCGTGAATCCCGACCGCCGCGCACGGGCCGGTGCCGCCGGGCCCCGTCCCCCGCGGGGACCGGCGGCACCCACCCCGGTGACCGTCCGTTCCAGCCGAGAAAGAGACACCGTGACCCCGCCCATGACGACCAGCGCACCGATCACCCCTCTGACGCCGACGCTGCAGCGCGTCGCCCAACACCTCGCGAACGGCTGTGCACCCCAAGAGATCGCCGCGAAGACAGGGCTCTCGGCGGTCACCGTCCGCCAGTACATCCGCGACATCCGCGCGAGCCTCCACTGCCCGCCCCGCTGCAAGCCCCCCGTCATCGTGCACCGCCTGTTCACCACCCAGCAGGTGGCCTCTCCCACGGCGGACAGGCCAGCTCCGAAGCTCAGCCCCGAGCAGCTGCTGCTGTTGCGAGCCGTCGCTGAGCACAGCGATACGCGCGACATCGCCGTCGCCGCCAAGCTCGCCCCGGCCGACCAGCGCGCCGCGCTCGACCAGCTCCGCGCCGACACGGGCGCACAGGACACCACCGAACTGGTGGTCCTGGCGCACAGCTGGCAGCTGCTGCCGACCGAGCAGGCCGCCCACGCGACGCTAAACGGGGCAAGCCAGTGACCCGGCCTACGACCTCAGCGGCCAGCGAGTACCGCTCCGCCTCCGTCCCCTTCACGCAGACGCCTCCGACCGCCATCTACGAGATGCGCATGCTGCGCACGGCGGCCGAGCGCGAGGAAGCTGCGGCCCTCGTCCAGGACCGCCAGCGCTGGCTCACAATGCACGGCCTGCCCGTACCCGCCCGCGCCGACATCCCGGCATTCTTCCGCGAGGCGCAGACCATATCCGCCGGACTGTACGAGGACGGAAAGCTGCTGGCCTGCATGATCCCCGAGCGTGACCCCGACCTCGGATGGGGCCAGGGTGCGTGCCTCTTCCTCCAAAGCGTCCACACCCTGCCCGGCCAGTCCGATGACATCACCCGCCTGATCACCCTGTGGGCGTCCGACTTCGCCGCCCGACTCGACCTCCAAGACGTACGGGCCGAGACGCTGGCCCGCCACACTCTCGAAGCCGAACCCCTCGCTGCCCTCCTGCGTCGGCTCACCGACAACGGCTGGGACATTTGCGGATCCGGCCCGGGACGCGACGGCGATCGAGTCGCCCGCCTCGAACTCCCCGCCGAGCACCGCCTCGGGCTCTGCGCGCTGATCAGCTGCCAGGTCCACGCGCCTCAGCCGGCCCCGGATGATCGGAGCAACGCGTGACAACTGACGAACCGCATCGGCCCGACCTCGCCCGCGAGCTGATCGCCCGCGCCACGGAATCGGCCGCGCATCGGGCCAAACGAGTGCGCGACCAGCTCGACGCCGTCCAACTCGGACAGGGCCGGGACACCGACCACGCCAACACCAAGGTGCTGCGCCGCATCCTGGCCGAGCACGACTGGCCCGGCCACCGCCTCGTCGGCACCGACGCGGCCCGCGCCGCGTGGAGCATCGCCCTGCACAGCGACGACGAACCCGACTTCCAGCGCGCCGCCACCACCCTGCTGGGACGTGCGGTCCAGGCCGGCGACGCGCTGGTCCAGCACTGGGCGCACCTGCACGACCGCGCCCTCATCACCTGCGGGCGCGACCAGGAGTACGGCACCCAGCTCCTGCTGTGCGCCGACGGCATCGAGCTGTGCCCGCTGCGCGCGCCGGAGTCAGTCGACGCACGCAGAGCCACCGTGGGTCTGCCGCCGATCGCTGTCGCTCTGAAGGCGGTGCGCCGCCGGTACACCGCGCATGACTCGGCCGATGAAGCCCCGACCGTCGTCCTCGCGGGGGCCGCGTGAAGCAGCGGAACCCCAGGTTCTCCACCAGTCGGCCTCCCGGCCGCAACTCACTCTGCGAAAGGGTCGTTGACAGATGAAGCTCACCACCGCCGTCCTCGCTGCCGGTGCTGCCGTCTCCGTCACCACCGCCGTGGTCGGAGCCGCCCGGCTCAGGCAGGACGCGCGGCACCAGGCCGAGCGCAACGAGGCGGTCGTCGCCCGCAATCAGCTCGACTGGCTGGCGCAGATGTCCACCAACGCCGACCTCGCCAAGCTCTGGGCGCCCGAGGACGTGGACGTCGAGGAGTACATGCAGCTACTCCATGCCAACCAGCAGATCTGCACCCTCAGCCTGCGCGACCGCCTGGGCTTCGTCCGCGACGGACAACTGCCCTTCTACGCCTCGATGCTCATGAACAGCGACGTCTGCCGGCGCTACTGGGCCCGTTTCGGAGACCTCCGCGCCCAGGAGGCCGAGGGCGACGAACGCGCCGAGCACTTCACCAAGGTCCTGAACCAGGCCGCAAAGGCCCACCAGGAAGCGCAGCCCGTAGCAGCCTGACGGCACGGGGCCCATCGAATCCCAGACGTCCTGGACCAGGCGACGCCTTCGCCCGCCACCGTCTGGCACCAAGCTCCGGGCCCCGACCGGGTCCCGGGATCCCGCACCACCCATCGCCACTAGGAGGCAAGCATGACCGCCGTTCAGACGGAGAGGCCGACCGCCCCCGTGCAGTCGGACCTGGCAACCACCGACGAGACCGACCCGTTCGGACTCGACATCACCTTCATCGAGGGCACGCCGGCGACCGAGACGGTCCTGATGTGCAGCACGGGCGACACCTGCGGCAGCTCCTGCCCCAGCGCCTGCACCACCTCGTAAGCCGGGACACCCCAGCAACGCGGGCCGGACGGGGCTCTCCCCGTCCGGCCCGCCCCGCCCGCCACGCAGAAGATGAGGAGAGCGCTGATGACACGGCACCGGTCCAGCCTGTACGAGGGCGCGGGGCAGGCCATGCTGCGCGCCGCGGTGCACACGACCGAGCCCCCCATGCCGCCCTGGCCGGTGGCCAAAGCGCCCGTGGACGAGTGGCGCGCGTGGCTGAGCACGGTGTGGTCCGACACCGACTTCCGCCGGACCGTGTCGCAGACGAGCCCTCACCTGGCGGACCAGGTGCAGGCCATCATCGACGGCCGCACACCGAAGGTGCGCCGGATGCGCCGGGCGGCGCTGGCCACCGCCCGCTACGCGATCCGCTACGCCCGCCGCTCCACCCCCTACGGCCTGTTCGCCGGCGTTGCCCCGCTCGGCTTCGCCCAGGCCACGTCCGTGCGCTTCGGTGAGAAGCACCAGGCGGTCACCCGCCCCGACCCGGTGGGGCTCGAAGAGATGCTCAGTGCCTGGGAGAGCGACGCTGCGCGCATGGCCGACGCCGAGGTCTGCGTCAACACCCTGATCCGACAGCGCGACCAGCACATCCACGTACCGTCCGAGGGCGATGCCGAGTTCCGCCTGGCCCTCAGCCCCGCGCTGCGCCTCGTACTCGACCTCGCGCGATCACCGATCACGTACCGCCAGTTGTCCGACAAACTGGCCGCGGAGTTCCCCACCGTGAGCGACACGGCGCGCGACCGGCTGCTAGGTGAACTGCTGCGGGTGCGGCTGCTGCGCTCCTCCCTGCGCGCCCCCGCCACCATCGCCGACCCCACCGACGTCTTACCGCCTGCAACGCACACCCAGGCAGCCAGCCTGCGGACAGCGTGCGACCTGCGGCTGGACGCCGACGTGCGGCTGCCCAAGCAGGTGCTGACCGAATCGGAGACCGCGGCCACCGTCCTGGCCCGCCTGGTTACCCATCCGAACGGGACACCGACCTGGCGCCGGTGGATCGAGCAGTTCTCCGAGCGCTACGGCGAGAACACCGCAGTGCCAGTGGAAGCGGTGACTGACCCCGACCGGGGCGTGGGCTTCCCGGCAGGGTTCGTCACGGCGAGCGAACCGCCCCGGCCGATGTCCCGGCGCGACCGCCTGCTGCTGGAGCTGGCCGGCACCGCAGCCACCGAAGGCAGCCGCACCGTCGCGCTGACCGGGGCGATGATCGAGGAACTGGAAGCAGCGGCCGGCGACAAGCCCCAGGCCCTGGCACCCCACCTCGAACTGGCCGCGCAGGTCCACGCCTCCTCTCTTCCGGCCCTGGACCGAGGCGACTTCCGGCTGCACGTTCTGACCGTCTCCCGCTCAGCCGGATCGATGACCGGTCGGTTCTGGCACCTCCTGCCCGGCACCGAGACGGCGTACGCGAAGCTGCCCACCGTCGATCCGGAGGCGGAACTCGCGCAGCTCTCCTTCCACGCCGGGCGGGTGCCTGCCGACCTGCTCACCCGCGCACCACAGGCCCTGCCCCGGATCGTCAGCGTCGGCGAATTCCGCCGTCCCGAACCGCACGTGCTCTTCCCACGCGACCTGGCGGTCACCGTCGCGGACGGCCGCCCCCAGCTGGTGGAGTCCGCGACGGGCAAGCCGCTGGAGCTGCTGGCCCCCACCGCCATCAACTTCCTATGGAACAACTACACCCCGCCGATGGCCCGCTTCCTCGGCGAGATCAGCCGGGCCGCGTCCCCGCAGGTGACCTGGTTCGACTGGGGCGCCGCCTGGACCCTGCCCTTCACCCCGACCCTCACCTACCGTCGCACCCTCCTCACCACCGCGCGGTGGAAGATCCGCAGCCGTACGCTGCCTGCCCGCACCGCCCCACTCCAGCAGTGGGCGGACCAACTCCATGCCTGGCGTTCCCGGTTCCGCGTGCCGGATCGGGTCCTGCTCGCCGAGGACGACCAGCAGCTGCCCCTCAACCTCACCCGCGACGTCGACCTGGACCTCCTGCGCGCGCACCTGGACGCCAGCCCCCTCGGCATCGCCACCCTGCACGACGCGCCCCCGCCGGACGCCAACGGGTGGATCGGCGGCCGGGCCCACAGCATCGTCGTCCCCCTGGCCAGGCGCTCATGACTACGACGACCGTGCCCCGTACGCAGGACCTGTCCGAGGGCGCCCTGGGGATGGCCCTGCTCGATATCGAGCGCCGTGACCTGTCCACCGCCCGCCGCCACCTCGCCCAGGCCACCGTCCGGGGCGTCAGCACCGGCAGCAACGCCAGCCTCTTCCACGGCGCACCCGCCCTGGAGTTCGTCCTGGACCGCGCCCACGGGGCCGCAAACGACGTCCGCGCGGCCGTCGACCGCGTCGTGGACGCCCGGCTCGCCGCCGCCCACCGCCGGCAGGAGGCCGGCGCGCTGCCCCACCTCGCCGAATGGGACCTCATCCGCGGCATGACCGGGCTCGCCGCACTGCTGCTGTCCCGCCGCCCGATCGCGCCCCGGCTGCCCGACGTGCTCGCTTGCCTCGTCGCGCTCGCACACCCCGCCCGCTGTGACGGCAGAATCCTGCCCGGGTGGTGGTCGCCGGTCGGCCCCGACGGGAAGGACATGGCAGGCGGGCACGGCAACAACGGCATGGCCCACGGCATCGCGGGGCCCCTGGCCGTGCTCTCCCTCGCCCTGCGCGCCGGAGTCAGCGTCCCCGGCCAGGAGGAGGCCGTCGACACGTTCGCGACCTGGCTCGACCGGCACGGCGACCACTACTGGTCCACCACAGCCCACCTGGACGCCGACCAGCCGCCCGCAGCGGAGCCGGCCCGCCAGTCCTGGTGCTACGGCCAGCCCGGCATCGCCCGCGCCCAGCAGCTCGCCGCGCTTGCCCTCGGCGACCCCGTACGGCGCCAAGCGGCCGAGGACACCGTCGAGGCGATCCTGACCGACCCGCTGCGGCTCGCCCGGATCACCGACTCGTCGCTCTGCCACGGCTGGGCCGGGCTGCTGACTCTCACTCGCGCAGTCGCCGCCGACAGCACCAGCCCCGAACGCTTCGCCCCGATCATCCAAGACCTGCACCGACGGCTGGCCGCCGACTGGGAGCACCTGCCCAAACCCGGATTCATGGAAGGCCGCGCCGGGGCCCAACTTGCCCTGAAGGCCACCGACGACACCGGTTGGACCCGCGTCCTCCTGCTCACCTGACCCCACCCCGCCGTCTCGCAAGGAGTTCCCTCCTCATGACCCTCGACGAAGAGAACCTGCCCGTCCCCCCGGACACGTCCTGGTGGCACGCCTCCGTGGCCTTTCCCGACCCGCACGCGGACGCCGCCCAGGCCCTGGCGACCGCGCTGGGCGAACGCCGCTTCCACTTCCTGCGCAAGGACGCCGGCGTGCGCCTGCGTACCGAACAGCCCGTCGCCGACTTGCTGGACCAGCTCGTCGCCGACCGCGTGATCAGCGGCTGGGTGGGCGGGATCTACGAGCCGGAGACGCACGCCTTCGGCGGCCCCGAGGGCATGGAGGTCGCGCACGACGTGTTCTGCGCCGACAGCCCGGCCGCGCTCGCCGAGACCGGCACCCCCGGCGCCCGCGAGCGCAGCGTGATGCTGCTGTCCGCCATGATCCGCGCGGCGGGACTGGACCCCTTCGAAGCCGGAGACGTATGGGCCCGGTGGGCCGCCCTGCGGCCCCCCGTCACCCCGCCCCAGGGGCCCGCACTGGACAGAGCCGTCTCCGCGATGCGGCGGCTGATGAACGCGGACGCGGCCCTGCGCCCGGACGCGGAAGCGGGCTGGGTCGAGCGCGTCGCCGAGTTCGAGGACGCTGGCCGCCGCCTGCGCCGGCTCGCCGCAGACGGCCGACTGATACGCGGAATCCGGGCCGTCATCGCCCATCACGCGATCTTCGCGTTTAACCGTGCGGGCGTGCCTGTCGAGACGCAGGCCGCCACCGCGTGGCTCGGCCGTCACGTCGCTTTCTCCACCGGAGAAGGAGCTGACGTGTCTACCCCCAAGTCCGCCTCAGCGGACCCTAGCCTCCCTCGAATGGAGACCACCGTGACACCCGTAACCGACCCCAACCAGCTGCGCGAAGCCCTCGCCCAGCGGCTCGTCGACAGCGGCCACCTGCGCAGCAAGGCGGCCATCGACGCCTTCCGCACCACCGACCGGCACGCCTTCCTGCCGGGCGTCGACCTGGGGAGCGCGTACAAGGAGGACGCCGTCCCGATCAAGCACGACGAGCACGGGGAGATGATCTCCTGCATCTCCGCGCCGTCCATCGTCGCCACGCAGCTCGAACAGCTCGGCGCCCAGCCCGGTCACAAGGTCCTGGAGGCTGGAGCCGCCACCGGCTACAACGCCGCCCTCCTCGGCAAGATCGTCTCCCCCGGCGGGCAGGTGTGGACCCTCGACGTCGACCAGGACCTCGTCTCCGGCGCGAGCAAGCACCTCGCCGAGGCCGGCGTCGACAACGCCACCGCGGTGATGGCCGACGGCGCGGCCGGGCTGCCCGAGCACGCCCCCTACGACCGGATCATCTTCACTGTCGGCGCCGGCGACGTACCCGTGAAGATCCTCGACCAGCTCGCCCCCGGCGGGCGCCTCGTCCTGCCGATGCGCATCCGCGGCAGCATCTCCCGATCCTTCGCCTTCGAACGCGACGGCGACACGTGGAAGACCGTCTCCTGCGAGATGGCCACCTTCATCCCGCTGCGCAAGGGCGTCTGCGACGACGTGTACACCCTCGTACCGATGGCAGGCGAGGGCAACGTGCGCCTGGAGACGTTCAGCGAGCAGGACGTCGACCGCGACGCGCTGCGCTCCGTCCTCGACCAGCAGCAGACCAAGCTCTACACCGGGGTGAAGTTCCGGCAGGGCTCAGCCTGGGAGTGGCTGTACCTGTACCTGGCCTGCGTGCTGCCCAACGGCCTGTCCCGGCTGCCGGGCCAGCGCCCCGGGTTCACCCCGCACTTCGGGTGGGGCTCCATGGCCGCCCTCGACGGCGGGTCGCTGGCATACCTGACCATCCGGGAGGGCGAGGACGAGCAGGGCCGGTACTGGGAAGTCGGCGTGATCGGCCACGGCGAGGGAAGCGCCGACCTCACCGAGCGCGTCGTGAGCGAGATCCGCGCCTGGGACGCGACCGGCGGCAACGACGCCCCCGAGCCGGGCTTCCGGATGGCCGTCGCGGACTCGCGTGACCGGCTGACGGCGGACGACGCCCGCTTCCTCGTCGACAAGCCCTACAGCCGACTCGTCATCGACTGGGCGCGCAAGGGCTGAGCCGATGATCCCCGCGATAGCCAGCCGCATCCCCCTGGTCCGCCGCACCAAGGCGCCCGCGCTCCCCTTGGAGGAGCGCATCAACCACCTCACCGGGCTGACCGTCGCGCCCGCAGGTGTGAGCCACCACGACCTGGTGGCCCGCGCCTGCGGGGTCCTCAACTACGCCGCGCTCATCGCCTCCGACGTCGGCCTGCCCAACCTGGCCGCCGACCTGTGCCGGCGCCAGCACCAGGTCTTCGCCGACGCCGGACGCCTGAGCGGACCGATCGCAGTCATGTCGCTGATGCCGCTGGTCAACCTCTCCCGGCTGCTGACCCGGGACGGCCAGGGCGAGGCCGCCTACGACCTGCTGGTCCGCCTCAACCGCGCCGCGCGGCAGCGGGAGAAGACCGAGATCGATGGCCACACCGTCGACCTCTCGACCCTGACCGGCACGGACGAGGATCACCGCGCGGTGTGCCAGGAGCTTTACGTCACCCTCCTCGTGGACGGCTCCCGCGCCCTCGCCTGCATCGGCCGGTGGGCCGAGGCCGCCGACGCCATGAGCCAGCACCGCGGCATCGGCAACCGGCTCCTCGACGGCCGCCAGATCAAGATCATGGCTCTGATGGAACAGGGCCTGGACCAACAGGCCCGCGACCTGATCGACACCACCCAGCCCACGGAGCCTTGGGAGGGAGCCATCGCCCTCCTCCTGCACGCCCACTGCCGGCCCGTAGACACCCCCGTCCCTGAACTCGACCTCGACCGCACCCTTGATGAGGCCGTCCAGCTCCTTGCCCACCCCGATCCGCCGACTGCCGCCTTCCAGACCCGGACGGGCCTGTCAGCCCTGGAACTGGACCGCACCGGACGACATGCCGCCCCCATACTCGACTCCCTCGTCAGCGTCGCCCGACTCGACGCCTACGCCGCACGAGACGCACTGCACCACCCCGTCGCCGCGTCCGCCCTGGACGACGGGGCGACAGACGCGCTCAACGCGGTGATCGCCGCGGCCGGACTGGGATCCGGCGTCCTGTCCGCCCACCACCATGAGGCTCTGACGGGCGCGGTCGGCCACGCCGAGACAGAACTGGAAAGGCTGCTGCAGGCCGAACCAGATCCCAGCTAAGAGGGGACGACCCGGGATGCCCCCGTGCTGCCCATGCTGTTTGGCGGTGTCGGCGTTTCGGCCATTTCCTGCCCGCAGCCGCTCCAAGCCACCAGGGATCCCGCGCCCGCGGGGTTCCCTGACGCAGGAAATAGCGGGCTTCCCAGCACGACCGAATGACGTGTGTTCGATATCGCAGCCGTGTCGTTAGACCTCACGACTCTGCCGCAGCGACCGTCCTAGGGGGAACGATGACCTCGGCCATTACGCAAGACCAGCCGCCGCAACCGCCCAAGAAGACCGCGCCGGACGACGAACCGCAGGAGGCCGGTGTTCGAGAGGAGGAATACCTCTACCGCGACGAGTCGAGGCTCCAGGCCGGCTCCCTGCTGACCTCCCGCACCATGGCGCGGCGCCTTCCCTCGCTCGTGCGGCGCTCGGTGCAGATGGCCTGGCGCGTGGACCGCGGCGCGACCATCGGCCTGCTGGTGTGCCAGATCGGGACCGGCCTCCTCGCTGCCCTCAGCCTCCTGGCCGTCACGGGCACGATCACCGCGCTGATCTCCTCGGGTGACATCACCGAGCGGCTGTGGGACGCCGCCCCACAGCTGGCCGTGATCGCCGCCGCCACCGGCCTGCGCACCCTGCTGGGCATCACCGTCGTTTGGCTGACCGGCCGTCTGCGCCCGGTGCTCGGCCGGGCAGCAGAGCTGACGATGATCGAGGCCGCGCTCGGCGCGGAATTGGCCGCCAACAACAAGCCCGGCTACAACGACGCCTACGACATCGCCGACCGCGGCGCCCAGGTCACCCCCGACCTCGTCGAAGAAGCGCAGGACGTCCTCGCGGCCACCGCCACGCTCGCGGCAGGCGCCACCGTCCTGACCGTCCTGCACCCCCTGCTCCTTCCCCTGCTCTTCCTCGCCTGCCTGCCGCAGGCCGCCGCCTACGTCCGCTCCGCCCGCGTGATCTACCTCGCCGGGCTGGAGACCTCCGGGCGGCGCCGGATGCTGGGCAAGCTGCGCTGGCACATGGCCTATCAGGAGTCCAGTGAGGAGATGCGCGCCTGCCTGGCCGGCCCTTTCCTGATCGGGCGGTACCGGCGGCTGGCCGCCTCGGTCAACGCCGCCGAACGCCAAGCCGCGAACACCGGTGCCTGGATGGGACTGGCCGGAGCAGTGGCCGGCGGGATCGCCTCGACCGCGGTGTGGGCGGCGCTGCTGTGGCTCCTGGCCTCCGGGCGGATGAGCCTGGCGGCCGGCGGCGGCGCCGTATTCGCTCTCCAGACCGCCACCGGCTCAGTGCGCGGCATCATCAACGGCGGGGCCCGCCTGGTGCGCACCGGCTGGTACGTACAGGACTGGCAGAACTTCCTCGACAACGCACACGGCCAGGCCATGACCGACTCCCGCGGCACCGCGCCCGTGACCACGGCCCCGGAGCGTTTCGAGGTCCGCGACGTCGCCTACCGCTACGACGGCGCCCCGAAGGACAGCCTGAGCAACGTCTCCCTGCACGTGCGGCGCGGGGAGATCGTGGCGCTCGTCGGGGAGAACGGCTCCGGCAAGACAACCCTCTCGCGCCTGCTGTGCGGACTGCTGCTGCCCACCGAGGGCGACGTGGCCTGGGACCACGCCTCCACCGCGGACCTGCACCCGTGGGGGTCGTGGGAGCACGTCGCTCTGGTCCCGCAGAAGTTCACGTACCTGCCGCTGACGATGCGCGACAACATCACGTTCGGGCAGGGCGACACCAGCGACGCGGCCCTGCTAGCCGCCTGCGAGGCGTCCGGCGCCGCGGAGATGCTGCCGGGCCTCCGCTCCGGCCTGAACACCCTCCTGACCAGCGAGTGGTTCGGCGGACAGCAGCTCTCGGGCGGGCAGTGGCAGCGCCTGGTCCTCACTCGCGCGTTCCACCGGCAGGCGGCTCTCCTGGTGATGGATGAACCCACGGCCGCCCTCGACGCCCGCGCAGAGCACCGGATCTTCGCCGGCCTGCGCGAACTGGCCAAGGACCGCGCCATTCTGCTGATCACGCACCGCCTCACCAACGTGGCCGTCGCCGACCGGATCGTGGTCCTGGACGAAGGGCGGATCGTCCAGGAGGGCACCTACGCCCAGCTCACCCAGGAGCCAGGTCTCTTCCGGACCCTGTGGGAGCTGCAGCGCCGGATGAGCGGCGACACCCCCTGATCACCCGGCCCGTGCGAGGCCACCGTTCTGCCAGGCAGAGGCACAGGGCCGCTCCCGATGCTCCCTCCGCTCCACGTCCGAACCCGCCCAACTAGCCCCGGAAGGAATGCCGTGACGACTCCACCGGCTACGGAAGTCAGCGACGTGAGCGAGCTACGCCACCAGCTCGTCGAGCAGCTCCGCGCCGACAACCACATCCGCACCGCCGCTGTCGAGCGCGCCTTCCGCACCGTGCCCCGGCACGTCTTCGCTCCCGACGTCGCTGTGGAAGCGGCGTACGCCAACGACATCATCCCCACCCGCCACGCGCCCGACGGCCGGGTGATCAGCTCCGTTTCCGCACCGTGGCTACAGGCCGACATGCTCGAAGCCGCTCGCATTCGGCCTGGCCACCGTGTCCTGGAGATTGGCTCCGGGGGCTACAACGCCGCCCTCATGGCCGAACTCGTCGGCCCGGCCGGGCACGTCACCACCCTCGACATCGACCCTGCCGTCTCCGAGAGGGCCGCCCGCTTCCTCACCGAGGCCGGGTACGACCGCGTCCGCGTGGTCACTGCGGACGCCGAGCACCTGCCCGCCGGTGTGGTTCCGGACGGCGGATTCGACGCCATCGTGGTCACCGTCGACACCTGGGATCTGCCCTGGATCGGCGCCCTGGCCGAGGGCGGCCGTCTCATCGCACCGCTGCGTCTGCACGGCTACCACTGGGCCATCGGCTTCACCAAAGATGAGGGGACGCTGCACAGCGACGAGCCGCTCATCGTCTGCGGCTTCGTCGCCATGCAGGGCGACGGCGCCTGGCAGACGGACCGTCGCACCGTCCCCGGCACCGGAGTCCACCTGTCTTGGGAAGACGGCACCCCGCTGCCCGTTGATCAACTCGCCTCTGCCCTCACCCGCAAGCCGACCGTGACACGCACCCACGTCACCGTCGGCGGCCAGGAACCCTTCGACGCCCTCACCCTCTACCTCGCCGGCGCCTTGCCCGGCTTCTGCCGCCTGGAGGTCGACCCCGACGGCGACAACGGGGTCCTGAACCCGCCGCCCCGGCATTGGCCCGGCGCCGCCATCGTCCGCGGGGCCTCCCTCGCCCGGCTGGCCACTGAGCGCATCGGCGATGGAGACGATGGCAAGGGCCTGTACAGGTTCGTCGTCCACGGCCATGGCGCCCAAGGACACGTCGCCGCGCAGGAGATGGCCGAGCAGGTCGAGCACTGGCAGCGCAACCACCGCGGCGCCCGCTGCCCCCTCATCACCGCCCGCCCGACAGCCGACTGTGCTCCGGCAGGCACGGACCACGAACCGCACGTGTTCGCCAAGAAGCACACCCGTATCACCGTGGACTGGCCGATCGTTCCCAGCAGCGCTTCCCTGCTCACCGACCCGGGGAGCTGCAGCGCCCGATGAACGGCGGTGCCTCCTGATCACCGCTCACCCGCCCGCGCTGCACTCGCCCGTCCACCGTCTCGGAAGGCAGAGCTACGTGACCTCTCCCGTCTCCCCTTCGGATCACGTCACACCACGTGCCGCCCTGTCCACGGGACAGCACGCCGCACCCCGGCACGCAGTATGGGTCGGCGCCGCCGCGATCATCACCGACGAGGTCGGCCGGGTCCTGCTGGTGCACCCCACCTACCGCGAGGACGGCTCGTGGCTGCTGCCCGGAGGCGTCGTCGAACCCGGCGAACATCCGGACGTCACTTGCCGCCGCGAGATCACCGAGGAACTGGGCCTGGCGAACATGCCCCTGGCGGGCGTGCTCGCCGTCCACTCCCTCTCCCCGAACCACCCCGACATTCAGCCCGGCACTCCCTTCCCCGGGGAGATCCGGTTCGTCTTCGACGGGGGAACCCTCTGCCCCGACCAGGTCGAGGCCATCCGCCTGCCGCGCGAGGAGCTGTCCGAGTTCGCCTTCCTGGAGACCCGGGATGCGGTACAGCGGCTGCGCCCTGTGGACGGGCAGATCATGCTCGCCGCCTACCGTGCCCGGCTCGGGAACACGGCCACCGCCCAACTCGCCGACGGCCGACACATCCTCGACGTCCCGGCGCTGGACCGCCACGACGTGCACGTCCGCTACCGGCCTTTGTGGGACAGCCCTCTCAACCGCGGCCCCGTCCCCGAGCGGCTCCCCGTGCAGCAAGCCTGGGCGTGGTGCTTCGTCCCGGACGGCCGGGTCGTCCTCGTGGCCGACCCCGGCCCCCGTGGCGCGCTGCCGATGCTGCCCGGCGGCACCGTGGAGACGACCGACATGACGCCCGAGGACACCCTGCGCCGCGAAGCCGCCGAGGAAGCCCAACTCACCCTGGCCGATCCGGTACGACTGGGCTGGGTGCTGGACGAGACCGGCGAGGTCTACGGCGGAGTGGGGCCTAACGCCCGGCTCCGCCTTGCCGCCCGGGTCACCGCCATCGGGCCTGCGACCGTCGACCCCGCCACCGGGCGCCCTTTCGCCCGCCTGCTCGCCACCCCCGCCCAGACAGCCGCTCTCCTGGGATGGGGCCCGCCCGGAGCGCGGCAAGCCCTGCTCGCCGCGGAGACAGCCCGGAAGCGGTGGCGCCTGCCCACGGCTCGCGCCGCCGCCATCGAGGAAGTCCCGCCGGAGGGGATGCGGCTGAGCTGACACGAACGACCACCCCGCCTCGACTCGTCCCGCTCCACGCACCTCTGAGGTAGCCCCATGCCACTGTCGCACCACCACATCCGCACCACCGTCGAGACCTACCTTGCTCGCCACCCTCACGAGCGAGAACAGCTCGGCGGCCTCCTGGACGCCCTCGACCGTCCCACCGACATCGCCAGCCGGACCACCTTCACCGGACACGTCACCTGCGGCGCGATCGTCGTCGACCCCTCGGCCGCGTCCTGCACTTGCTGCACCTGGCGAGCGGGAAGGTCCTCGCCCCCGGCGGACACACCGAGCCCGAGGACGAGTCCCTGGCAGGGGCGGCGCTGCGGGAGCTGCACGAGGAGACCGGGATCCCGGCCGAGGCTGTGGCGCCGTTGCCGGGCTACGAGACCGTGCCATTCGACATCGACACCCACGACATCGACGCCCACCCAGGCAAAGGCGAACCCGGCCACCAGCACTTCGACCTCCGGTTCCTCTTCCGCCTGCACACCGCCACAGAGGTGCCGGTGGTGCTGCTGGACGAAGAGGTCGGCGGCATCGAGTGGCGGCCCGTGGACAGGGTGACCTCCCCCTCCCTACGCGAGAAGCTGCTCAAGCTCACGCCCGAAACTGAACCGGAGACCGTCAACGCCTCCGCCCTGATCTACAACGACCGCGGCGAGTACCTGCTCCACCTACGTGACTACTTCCCCGGCCGGATCTGGGAGCCGGGCATGTGGTCCCTGCTGGGCGGCGGCCGAGAGCCCCAGGACGCCACCCTGGAACACACCGTGCGGCGCGAACTGGCCGAGGAAGCCGGCCTCGACCTCGCCGACCTGACCCCGTTCGGCACCGAGTACGCCTCCGACGACGCCGGCGCGACCGTGCCCATCGCTATCTACGCCGGCCGCTGGAACGGAGATCCCCGCGAACTCCACCTGACGGAAGGGGTGATGCTGGCTTGGTTCGCCCCCGATGACCTCCACCGTCTCCGCATCGCGCCCACCACCAGCGACCTGGTACGGCGCCACGCCGCCAGCCGCCCGGCCAGCACCGCGCCGCAGGGCGGGCCGTCATCGAACGAGGAGCGCCGGCCTGCCTCCCCGCACGGCACGGTCCTCAACGTCATCGGCGTCCACCTCTACCTGGAGCGGCCCGACGGGACGGTGCTGCTCGGGCTGCGCCACCCCGACTCCGCGTTCGCGCCGTCCACCTGGCACGTCCTGGCCGGCCACTGCGAGCAGGAGAGCGCCATCACCTGCCTGATCAGGGAGGCACAGGAGGAGGCCGGCCTGCACATCGAGCGACAAGACGTCGAACTCGTCCACGTCGTCCACCACATCGACAAGGCCGGGGACCGGCCGCGCATGGGCCTGTTCTTCCGCGCTCGCACCTGGAGCGGCGAACCGGAACTGCGTGAGCCGGACAAGTGCACCCAGTGGAAGTTCTGGGACCCCGCCGCGCTGCCCGACAACCTCGTTTCCTACACCCGCCAAGCCATCGCGAAGATCCAGAACGGGGACCTGTACAGCGAGACGGGCTGGCCCGCATGACCCGCACACCGAGCGGCGCACACCGTCGTCTGTCCACTGCAACTGCGGCCGGCCGTGAGAACACCCGTCTGGTGGTGATCCGCGGCAACTCGGCGTCAGGCAAGTCAAGCGTGGCCCAGGGCCTGCGAGATCACTACGGCCGCGGTATCGCGATCGTGGGCCAGGACGTGATCCGCCGGAACGTGCTCAGGGAACACGACACCGCGCGCGGCGCCAACATCGCCCTGCTCGGCCGGATCGCACGCGAAGCACTGAACGCCGGCTTTCACGTGGTGCTCGAAGGGATCCTGTACGCCGACCGCTACAGCCACATGATCACGTCTCTGGTACGCGACCACCGCGGCGTCTCCAACTGCTACTACCTGGACGTGCCGCTGGAAACGACGTTTGTCCGACACGCGTCGAAGGCGGATGCCGCGTACCTGGCGCAAGTCACCGACAACCACCTCGCCTCCTGGTACCGCGAACTGGATCTGCTGCCCGGCAGTCTGGAGACCGTGATCCCGGCCGACAGCACGCTGCAGGACACCATCGCGCGAAACCGACCTGGCCTCTGCCTCCCCCGTCCCGCCACCGCAGTGCAAGCCGTCACAGGGAGACTCGATGGACCTTCTGGTGTTGATGTCCGATCAGCGGGTCGCCGCGATCCCGGTGCGCGAGTGCGGGGAGCCGCTCGTCGACGTGCGTGATCACAGCTTCCGCATCCATCCCCGCAAGCAAGACCCGCTGGGCGCTTTCGCCCACGTCCGCGAGGGCGTCCTCGCCCGGCTGGAGCACGCCCGCTCGCTCCTGCCCGCTGGCACCGACCTGCTGTTCATCGAGGGCTACCGGCCGCTGGTCCTACAGCAGCACTACTTCACCGAGTACCGGGGCGAGTTAGCCGCCGCTCACCCCGACTGGACAGCTGAGCAGCTGCATCAGGCCGCCAGCCGGTACGTGTCGCCGCCGGAGATCGCGCCTCACTCCGCGGGCGCGGCCGTGGACGTAACCCTCATCGACCAGGACGGCCACGAACTCGACCTCGGCACCCGCGTCAATGCCTCCCCCGAGGAGAGCGACGGCGCCTGCTTCACTCACGCCCCGAACCTCAGCGATCGCGCGCGCCACCACCGCACGCTGCTGCTCAACGCCATGGAGAACGCAGGTTTTACCAACTATGCGACCGAGTTCTGGCACTTCTCGGTAGCGGACCGGTACGACGCGCTGATGCGGCAGGAGCCGCACGCGCGCTACGGACCGATCGAACTGCCCTAGCGCGCTGGCATCCTCGTCCACTTCATCGCCACCCACGCCGATCCGGACGGACAGGAGCGCCGCCACCGCACCCTGGCCCGGTTGCGATCCCAAGACCGCGACGGACGGAAGACATCGAACGGAGGCACGCGTGCCTGACGACACCCAGCAGGCGATCCCAACTGTCCCGAGTCCGGCGACCGGAGGTGAACCACAAGAGCACCACATGCACTTGCTCGGGCGGTACTACCGCCAAGTGGAAGCAGGCCGCAAGACGATCGAAGTAAGAGTGGCCACCTCGCAGAAGCGCGCCGTCGCAGTCGGCGACAGGGTCGTCTTCCACGACCGGGACACCGGTCGGGAACTCGACATCATCGTGCAGCGGATCACCCCATACGCCTCCTTCGAGGATCTGCTCAGCTCGGAGGACACCGTGCGCATCGACCCGGACGGGCCGCCCGGAGAGCTGCTCGCCAACCTCCGCAGCATCTACCCGCCGGCCAAGGAAGCCCTCGGCGTTCTCGCCCTAGCCTTCGACCACCGCCCTGCCCGGCCCGGCCGCCCCCCTGCCAATGACGCCCACGCAGTACGCGGCGACGGTCCCCCACCACACGGTGTACGGCTGCCTCTACATCCGCGACGAACACGACCGGCCGGTCCAGCTCCGTTCGGTCTGCGGCTCGAGATTCTGGCAGTTCCCGGGCGGCAATCTGGACGCCCCAGGCGAGGACCCGCTGCAGACCGCCCGGCGCGAGGCGGTCGAGGAGACGGGCCTCGAACTCGGTCTGGACACGCCGAAGCTGCTCCTGACGCACTTCCTGCACGCCGGGCCGCGCCTGCCGCTGAACAAGGTGGGGCTCATCTTCGACGGAGGCCAGCTGACCGCCGACCAGTTCGGCCGGATCCGCCTCGATCCCGCCGAGCACGACATGTGGGCCGTCCACGACCTCGCGACTTGGCAGGAGCTGATGGCGCCGCGCGCCTTCGCCCGCCTCGACGCCATCGAACGAGCCCGGCGCGGCGAGGGCCCCGCCTACCTGATCACGCACACCTGATCTCCCCAGCTCCCCCACCCAGGAGGCAACCATGCCCGCCGAGGACAGCAACACCCGGGCCTGGCAGATCTACGGCCAGCGCCAACTGGCCCGCTCCTACACCCCGCCCATCCCCGACCGGCTCGGCTGGACGCCTTGGGAAGGGATCGGACCGGGTGCAGAAGTCCTCGGTGACGTCGCCGGCCGCCGGGTCCTGGACATCGGGTCCGGAGCCGGCCACCACGCCGTCCACCTCGTCCAGGCTCACGGAGCCCGCGTCACGGCATCGAGCTGTCCCCGACCCAGCATGAACGCGCCGTCTCCGCCCACGCGGACGTTGACGGCGTGGAGTTCGTCCAGGCAGACGTGGCCGAATACCTGGCCGGAGCCAAGCCGTTCGACGCCGCGTACGCGATCGGGACGCTCGCCTTCATCGACCCGCACCGCTCGCTGCCGGCACTGCGCGACGGCCTGCGTCCGGGCGCCCCCTTGATCCTCTCGCTCCTGCACACCGACCTGCACGGCCGCGGTCCGTCCACGGAAGTAGCCCCGCGCGAGCAGATGATCCTGCTGCGCGACGACCCACCCCTGCCGACACAGATGTGGGTCCTGGCACCGCAGCTATGGGAGGACCTGCTCACCGAGTACGGCTTCCGCGTCGAGGCCATCGACCTGCTACCGCACCCCGACAAGTGCGCCATGGTCATCCAGCAGCTCATCCGCGCCCGGCGCGTCCCCGACCGGCCGGCGCGCGTCTCCAGCCGACCCCGCAGCACCAGAGCGCCGAAAGCGCACGCCGGCGTCGGCGTCGGAGCGATCCTGCTCAGTGAACAGGGCATCTTGTTGGGCCTGCACCGCCGCGGCACCCTCGAACTGCCTGGCGGCAACGTGGCGGCCGGGGAATCCTTCGAGGACGCGGTGAACCGCGAACCCACCGAGGAGAGCGGTCTGGTCGCTCGCGCCAAGGACGTGGGGCTCCTGGGCACGCTCGTCGATCACGTCGCTGGTGTCCTGCGGGTCACCGTCGGCGCGCTCGTCGACGACGCCGGCGTGGCTGCGTGCCGACCGCAAGTCGCTCAAGCTGGACTTCACGACATTGCCGACGGCGTTCGTCCCCACCGCCAAGCGCCTGTTCTACGCCCAGCTCACCCAGGACACCCCGCCCGGGGAGCAGCCGATCACCATCGCCAGCATCCGCACTTACTTCAGCTGCGTACGCCACTTCCTGCTGTGGGCCGACGCCCGCGGACGCACGCTCGCCCAGATGAGTGGCGCGGAGTTGAACGACTACCACCGTGAGCCGGTCAGCCTGCGTCTGTGCCTTACTTCCACCTACCGCTACCGGCGTGCGGTGCGGCTTCTGTGGGCCTACCGCAGCCGTCTGCCCGATCACCTCGGAGCCGATCCGCTGCGGCGGCCGTCCTGGCAGGCGTGGGCCCGCGCGAACCGGCCCTTGCCGCCGACCTGCCCGCCGCAATTCTTGCCGACTTCCTCGGCCTCCACGTCAACACGGCCGTCCGCTGGGTCACCTACGGCCGCCGAGACTGGGCCGACTACCTCGCCGCCCGCCTTACACAAGACCACGAGCAGAGTTCAGGCCGGTAACACACGCTGGAGTGCATCGACTTGTCCGCAGAGAGACCAGCGTGTACCTCATCAGGGTGCACTCTCGATACCAGGAGTTTCGAGGTCGTCCTCGACGAAGCGGAGTGCTTCTTCCGCGCGTTCGATCAGATCCAAGTAGGTGAGTACCTGAACTCGGCTCTGGTCCGTGTTGAAGGAACGGATGGTACGGGCGACCATCTGCTGAGTGACTCCAGGTACCTCCACGTGATCAGGATTCCCGATCACAACGGTCCCCCGTGTACGAAGGTAATCGTAGTCAAGGTCAAGTGTGTTGCGGTGGATTGTTTCCAGTGTCGGTCCCGCGTCATCCATTCTCTGAACGTAGTTCCTGCATTGACTCACCGCCTCGTGCACCTCGTTCGACATGATCAGGCCGTTGCGGTGCCACCTGACAAGTGCGGCGCCGGGCTTCTTGAGTTCGACGACGTGAACGCTTCGGTCAGCGCGCACGAGAAGAATGTCGTGCTGGTCGAGGGGCAACAGGTCACGTCGTTCCGAGGCTTCCGTGTACTCACCCCCGAAGATCCAGTGATTGCGTCCGATTATCCGTTGAACTGCGGCTTCCGGCGCACTCCTGTCGCTGACGACCTTCCGCAGCTCCTGCAGGAGTTCGCGGCGTTGCCTGATGACCTTTAGCTCGGCCGATCGGTGGTCCTTCTCGGTCGAGTCCAATGCGGGAACGACGCTGCCGTCTTTGCGGTACGTGACGACCTGAATCCGCACATGTTCGTCGGCGCCCGAATCAAGGGGCCCGGATTCTTCGTCGGGTCTCGCCGCCGCAATTACGTCATAGTGACCGCCGCCTGTCCAGTTCACTTCATGTGTGATGCCGCCTGAGTCGTTACCGCTGATCACTTTGTCCAGACGGTCGCGGACGACGTGCGACTCGCCGTCGACAGCGAGCCAGTGGCGGCCAGTTTTGTGCGCGACCGCAGCGGCCGTGCCTGAGTCGCCGAAGTAGTCGAACACGAGGTCACCGGGGTTGGTCGCGATCGTGAGAATCTGTTGCAGCAGTTGTTCCGGCGGCGGAGCCGGCTGGTGCATGTCATCGAGCAGTCCGCGCAGGTGCTGGCGCGCTTGGAAACTTGTCCCCATGTCGGACGGGCTCCATACCGTGGAGGGCGGCTTGTCAGGGGCCTCCGATAGATAGAGCTTCAGCGTCGGACGGCCGCTGGGCGACCATGCGATACGTCCGTCGCGATCGAGTTCCTCGAAACGCTGCTGGGTGAATCGCCAAGAACGGCGGGCAGGTGGCTGTATGGCCGTGCCGAACGGACCTACCACTTCGTAGCGCAGATTCTCACGAAGAACGGGGGAGGAGAGGTCGGCTGCTCGCCACGGCCCGCGGGGATCGTTGTCAGGGTTGCGGAAACTCGACTCTGATTCGGCTGTACGAGGGAGAGGGTTCGGCTGCCATGTCGAGGCGTCTTTCGCGAAGACAAGTAGGTAGTCGTGGCTGACCGTGAAGTGACGGGAGTTATTCCGTGCAGGCTTTGGAACGACGACTGTAGATACGAAGTTCGATCGGCCGTAGACCTTGTTCATGAGCACATGGCAGTCAGCGAACTGCCGGTCGTCGACGTGCACCCACGCAGAGCCGTCAGGGGCGAGCAGGTCGCGCACCAGACGCAGATGCACCTGCATCATGCCGAGCCAGGACGCGCGGCCAGGGGCTTCGTGGTGCTCGAACCCCCATTGCGTGTCCCACGGCGGTCGCAGATATGCCGACTTGACCCTGCCTCGATACTGGCCGGTGTCCTTCAGGGTGCGAAGTGCGTTCTCGTTGCCGCCATGGATGAGCAGGTTGTCCGCCATCTGATCAGCTTAGGGCTATGGTGCGGGGCCGGGGAGCCGAGGCCGTGCACGTACTTCGGCACCATAAGGTTACGCTCGCTCATCGGCACAAGCGGACGTTCGGGGTGGCGTGAGCCCACGGTCTCGACTAGCGCGCTGACAGATCCGCCTTGGGCGAGGATTGCGCATGGTCGGAATAACACCCCTGCACCAGTAGTCAAGCACCTGCAACGCGGCTGCTTGAGCGTCCAACGCGATCCGGACGGCCGCGTCTACCGCCACCGGCTGCGTAGTCTCGCTTTCAAGGGCGAAGACGCCCATGGAGTTCCGGCCAGCTGGATCATTACCGCCCCGGTCGCCCGGGCCGTCGCCGTCCTCGAACGCTTCCAACCAGCCGAGCAGCTCGCCGTCCAGAGTGGTGGCATCCGGCAGTTGCACAGCCCCAGCCCCCATCTCCGGGAACGCCGGAAGTATCTCGGTGCCGCGCCTGGAGCGCAGCACCACCCGGCCCATCGCCTCATGAAGGCGTTCGGGGGCACATCGCGGTGGCCGAGACGTGGACAACGGACAGCAACAAATCCTGTCCATATCCCGAAGCCTTGGACGACTTCTTCGCTCGGTTCGAACCGCCTACCGCCGATGAAGACGCAGTCACCTACAACGGTGACGTAGAGGTCATCCGCTCCGTGGTGCGATGACGCCCTCGGCCGTTCCTCCGAGCAGGGGCGCCAGGTGCTCGGCCATCACGAGCAGGGTCCGGTCCGAATAGGCCGGTCCTACGAGCTGCACACCGATCGGGAGGCCGTCGGCGCCGTGCGCAATCGGCATGACCAGGCTGGGCAGCCCGACGTGGCTGGTGAGGTTCGCCCAGCCGGTCTGGTCGAAGAAGCTCCGTTCGACGCCGCCGACCGTGAGAGAACGGCTCCCGGCCGGGATCGCCGCGGTGGGAGCGGCGGGCGTAATGAGGACGTCGTACTGACCGTCGGCGAAGAACCGGTGCCACGTCTGCTGGAGCCGGAGGCGCTCCTCGTTGGCGCGGAGCCAGGCGCGGTGTGTCTGCGTGCGGTGGCGGAGGATGGCGGCCCGTGGGCTCGCGTCGTCCGCGTGCAGGTCACGGGCCGCGGCGAGTTCGGCCTCGCCGACGGCATCGTCGGTGGCGGCCGTCGTGGTGGCGTGGAGGAGCTGCTCGAAGAGGCGGAGTGATTCGGCGAAGCCGACCGGCCCCGCAGTGCGGTGGACACTGGCGCCGGCGGAGGCGAGTGTCCCTTCCAGGGCGGCGACAGCATCGGCGATGTTGCGGTCGACGGGGCAGCTCGCGTCGTCGGCCCACACCGCCACGCGGAGCTGGCCGATCTGGCGCTGCGCCGT
Organism: Streptomyces sp. NPDC107528; assembly: GCF_055639295.1. Lineage (NCBI taxonomy): Bacteria > Bacillati > Actinomycetota > Actinomycetes > Kitasatosporales > Streptomycetaceae > Streptomyces > Streptomyces sp. NPDC107528. The sequence continues at coordinate 862,935 of NZ_JBVKAV010000001.1, read as the reverse complement.
GGGCAGCGTGACGCTCCAAGGGTTGTTTTCGTCGGGTGACGGTGTCGTCAGTGCGGCGAGGAGCAGGTCGAGGTCGCGGGGGTGGCGGGCCAGGGGGCCGGGGGTGACCATGTCGCTGCTGGTGATCCATCCCGGCGGGCGGGGGATGTGGCCGCGGGCCGGGATGAGTCCGTGGGTGGGGCGCAGGCCGTAGACGCCGCAGTAGTGGGCAGGGAGTCGCAGGGAGCCGGCGAGGTCGCTGCCGAGGTCGGCGGGGGTCAGGTGGGCGGCGACTGCTGCGGCGGGGCCTCCGGAGGAGCCGCCGGTGGTGTGCTTGGGGTCGTGCGGGTTGAGCGTGGGGCCGAACAGGACGTTGTCGGTGTGCAGGTCCTGGCAGTACGCAGGGGTATTGGTCTTGCCCATGATGACGGCACCTTGGTGGCGGAGCCGGGCGACCGCGTCGGCGTCTCGTGCGGGGACGTGGTCGGCGAGGTCTTCGGCGCCGCTGGTGGTGCGCAGGCCGGCCGTCTCGAAGCTGTCCTTGATCGTGAGGGGAAGGCCGTTGAGGACGCCGGTGCTCTCGCTGCGGGCGCGGCGTTCGTCGGCTGCATGCGCGGCTGCTCGGGCCGCGCTGTCGTCGCGCGTGACGACGGCGTTGATCTGGCTGGCGTCTATCTGGGCGAGGTGCAGGTCAAGCAGTTCGCGGCTGGAGATCTCGCCGCGGTCCAGGGCCTGGAGCTGGACATGAGCGGGCTGGTGGGTGAGGTCGTTCGTCATGCTGGGACTCGCTCAAGGTGGGGGGCTCGTGCGGGCTGGCGGGGCAGGTGGCGCGCGACGTCGAGGAGAGCGTCGATGTCGTCCATGGGCCTGGCGGTCTGGCGTTCGGAGTCGGCGAACTCGGTGAGCTGGTCGGGCTCCGGGCGGGTGCCCGCGGCCCTGGCCGCGATTCCGGCGAGGATCTGGTCCGCCGTGACGGCCGCGGACAGATCCATTCCGTGAAGCCCTCGGGCCCGGTGACGGGCTTCGCTGGCCTCGCGGACGGCGGCATCGAGGTACTGGCGGATCACGAACCGACCGTCCCGGATCTCGACGGCTCGGCGGTAGAGCCGGATCGAGATGCGGCGGAAACGGCGCCGCTGGGCCGGGTCGACCCTGTCGATCGGCAGCTCGATCTCAGGTGCCTCGCTGTAGAAGGCCAGCCACAGGGGGCGCAGGCCGTAGTAGCTGCGGTACTGCTTGATCCGGTACCGGACGCTCTGGGCCTGGTCGCTGATCGTGGGCACGAGCCAGCCGATCAGCGTGAGCATGGCGCCGACATCGCCGCAGGTCCAGGCAAAGCCTTCCCATTCCGCGAGGGAGGTGTCGAAGGCGCCGGCGATCACGTTGCCGATGCGGACGGCGCTGTATCCGAGGGTGACGGTCGCGCCGAGGGCGACGATGCGCAGACCGACGCGGACGGACCCGCGAGTGCTGCGGCGGGCCAGGCGCCAGCAGGCGCGGGCGAGGAAGACTTCGCCGATGGTGTAGGCCGTGACGTACAGGGTGAGGTACGCGGCGTACCAGTCGTCGTGCGCGTAGTAGAGCGTGAAGTCGATCGGGTGCGGCGCGTTGGGCGTCAGCAGGGCGAACAGCACCAGCAGCCCGGCGATCACCGCGAAGCCGGCCCAGAGCCAGCGGCGACTAAGCAGGCGGGCTACCTCGGGCGGGGATCCCCAGTAGGTGAGGACCACCTGTTGGCAGGCCAGGAGCGCGGCCACGCAGCCCTGCGCGAGGGGCGCGGATATGTTGACGGTGCCGAGCACGCGGTCGAGGTAGTTCCACATCGGCGTGATGGAGAACAGGAACGAGAGCCCTGACAGCAGGGGCGGAGGCGGGGTCGCGGCGCCGGGTGGGCACGTCCCGCAGGAGGCAGAGGAAGCCGAGCATCGCGACGACGAGGCTGATCGGGTGGAGCAGGTCCTTCACGGCCGGGCCTCCCGTCGGCGCAGCAGCGTGTGCGTCACCCGATCCTGCACTTCGTCCCCGGAGGGCTCGTCGCTGCGCAACCACCGGTCGATTATGCGGCGCTGGAGCAGCGATGCTAGGAGTTCGGTGTCTCGCTCCTCGTCCTCGTCGTACTTGGTGCGCCCCAACATCATCTGCACGGTGGCCGGGTCCACGCTGGTGATAAAGGCCGGAGCCAGCGCGGAGACCGGTCGGTTCTCGTGGTGGCCGAGCAGTAGGTGGCTGAACTCGTGGGCGATGATGTGATCCTGGTGCAGGACACTGGTCCACGGGTCGTAGAAAACGTGGACGGCACTCTCTGTAACGGCACATGCCCCGCACACCGAGGGCGCCTGCTCCCGGGGCTCTAGGACCACCGTCCGTCCCGTGCGGCGAGAGACCTCGTCGCTGAGGTCGCGGATGTTGGTGACGTGCGGGAGCTTCAGCTCGGCCAAGAGGTCAGGCCGGCGCAGCCTACGTGCAGACCACATTGCTTTCCTTGATCATTTACTGAACTACGGCCGTTTACGCGCCAGTTGAGGGCGGCAACCCCTCGGATTTTCGCACGCTCTCAACGATCCCCAGGACGGCATCCTTTCCGTCTGCGGAGACGTCGGATAGGCGAAGAAGAACGTTCTTGATCTTCGCGTCGCGAAGCAGCGCGAGCAACTCAAGTTCCTGCACGGTCTTTTCGGCGACGGCATCGTCGAACCAATAGGCGGGATCCACGCCGAAGAACCCTGCGAGCGCTTCGAGATGACGCTTCGTCGGGTTATCGCGCTGCCCGGTCCGCAAGAGCCACAGGTACTGCCCCGACAGCTTGCCCAGCCCTCGCTTCTCCATCAGTTCGGCCACTTCAGCGTTGCTGTAAGGGCCGCGATCAGGCGGGTGCACAGTGTCGAACAGGCGGTTTAGACGATCCATGAGCCCCTTGGGGCTCACCTGACCTTCGGCCACTCTTTCATGATCCTTTCCAGGACGGGTTCGTCGTAACTTCAGCCACCCTACCCCGCCATAAACACCAGTTTGACGCGCCGATCACCCGTGTGGAAAGTTCTTCTTCACCAGCACGTTTCCGTGTGGCGCGTACCGCCTGTTTCAGGTCGACCTGTCCGTTTCTGCCGGCTGGAGTACGCCGGGCGACGTGGTGCAAGCCACATTCACCCAGCCACATACGTCACGTCTGGCAGGCCGTATTTGATCTTCGATCGGAAAGCGCGGAGGCGACCGTGGAAACTCCTCATCCACATCGCTTTTCCGCTGCCGGGAATACCAGACTCCCGCTCCAACTCGGGCACAATGGCAGGCTCTTGACGTACGAGGCAACCGCGGCAACGGTGCACTTCGACGCGAGGGCGGACCCCGCCAGGCTCTCTGCGGACGGCTGCGGCACGCGAAGGTTCGGTGACTCTCTGCAACCAGTACAGAGTTTAAGACCAAGTCTGGATCTTGACACCGGTCCGTGCGTATGTTCGTCGTCCCCGGGCAGCCCGCCTGCGGCGACGAACGTGAGGAGACCGCGAGCACGGACCGGACCGCGAAGGTCCGCAAACAGCGACGGCGCCCGAGAGCGGTAACTCACGGACGCCGAACGCTAAGCGGCATACCCGCCCCGGCAAGGGCGGAGAGTGCCCACCATCACCACGCTGAGTCCTTCCGAGGGGCGCGTCAGCGTGGCAACACTGCAAAGGGGAGTATCGCATGCCTCCTGCCCTGCGTAAAAGGCCCTTCCGCCTGGCCTGCGCGGCAGCCACTACCGCCTCGGCGCCTCAGCGCCCCGAGCCGGACCGCACCACCCTGGCCCCGGCGGCCAGCCGGACCCGCCCGCTCGTCTGGAGCGGCCGATGAGCAGCGAAGCCCGCGAGTGGGTGTGGGAGCACAGCTCCAGCCGAGGGGCCGCGCGCCTGGTCCTGCTGTCGATCGCCGACCGGGTGGCCGACGAGCAGTGCATCTCCTGGGCCTCGCTGTCCAGCCTGGCCAAGCGCACCCGCGCCTCGGTCTCCACGGTGCGCGAAGCCATCGAGCGCCTGCTCCTGGCCGGCGAGCTGGAACAGCTCGATGACCTCGTGGGTCCGCAGCGCAGCACGGTCTACCGCATGCCTCTCGCCGCCGAAGTGGTCGCCCAGGCCCAGCGAGAGCAGCAGGAGCAGGAAGACAGCGACACAGCAGCAGACGAGCCCGCGGGCCCCGCGAAGCTTCGGCTCTCGGCTCTGCGGCGGTACGGAATCCGCCCGCGTGAGGTGCCGGAATCCCCCGCGAGGGTCCGGAATCCGGCAGTACCGGAAACCGGCAGGTCGAGGCGGAAACCGGCACAGCGACGTACCGGCCACCGGCACAGCGATGTACCGGCTACCGGCACACAGAACCGTAGTGAACCTGATTTGAACCGGAGGTACAGCAGTAGTGGTGCTGCCGTCCTCCCGGCTGCCGAGTGGCAGGTCGACTCCGCTACCCACACTTGGGCCCGCCAGCAGGGACACCTCGATCGCCTCGGCGAGCAGGGCCTGCGGGCCGCCGACGCGAAGTGGCGTGTACACCGGGCGGGCCATGCCCCGAGGGCGGCGGAAGCCTGGGCTGCCGACTGGCGCGCCTGGGTCGCCCGGGAGCACGCTCCCAGCCGACCGAACCTCTACGCCGTGCCCGGCAAGAACACCGCCGTACCGGGGGGCATGACGCGGACGGAGGCCCACACCGCCGCCCTGCTTGCCGCCCTCGACGAGCCGACCGGAACGGAGGGCTGACCGTGGATCGCCGCGAAATCGCAGCCCTGCTGGCCTACATCGGCCGACTCGACCCCCGCACCATCCGCACCGACCAAGGCGAGGCGCGCGACCAGCTCGCCCAGTGGCACGAGCTGCTCGGCGACGTGCCGATGGCCACCCCGCACGGCTGGGACGTCCGCGTCGCCGCCCGCCAGCACATCCGCACCTCGCCGTACCAGATCCTGCCCGCGGACGTGGCCCGCCCCTGGGAGAGCTACCGACGCGACCGCCTGGCGAGGCACTCCGATCCCACGCCGTCCGTCGACCCGGACGACCAGGCCGCCTGGACCGCAGAGCTGGCCGGCACCCGCCGCGCCGTCGCCGCCGGCACGGCCCAGCCCGCGCAGGCCCGAGCAATCACCAGCGGTCGCGACGGAGTCGACCCGAAGCTGGAGGCGCGGCTGCGGGAGATCGGCTCCTGCATACCGCCCGCCGCCCGAGCAGCCCTCGCGCCCTACCGACCCGCCCGCGCAGCCCGTGAGGCCGCTGTCGCGCAGGGAATGCCCGATGCCCTGAGCGTGCGGTGCGAGTGGTGCCTGGCCCAGCCCGGCGAACCATGCCGCCGCCGAAGGATCGGCCCCGACGGCGGAGCCCGCGGAACCGCCCCGCGCGCCACCCCGCACCCCGGCCGCCTCGACCTCGCCACCGCCCAGCAGGCCCAGCACACCGAGCAGGCCCAGCAGCCCGCCCTGGCCTGACCGGCGCACCCGGCGCGTGCATCCCGTCCGCTGCACCGCCACCCGACACGTCCCGCACCGGCTGCGACGCACGCCCCGCGCCGCAGCCGGCACCCGACGCCGCACCCGCCGAGCACCGCCCTAGCCGGCCGCCGCGGCAGCACATCGGAGACCCGCCTTGCGCCACATCACCACCCACGACGCGCCAGCCACCGGCCTGCGCGGCATCGCAGACACCAGCTGGCACACCCGCGCAGCGTGCCACGGCATGGACGTCGAAGACGCCGACGCCGTGTTCTTCCCCGGGCCCCGGGACCACGAGGAGATCGCGGAGGCGAAGGAGCTGTGCGGCTGGTGCCCCGTACGCCGCGAGTGCCTGGACTTCGCCCTGGAGAACGTCCTCAAGGAGGGCGTCTGGGGCGGCCTCACCGAAGCCGAGCGGCGCCCGCTGCACGACGGACTGCACCAGCGCCTGGACTACCGGCGCGTGACCGCCTTCTTCCAGGGACGCGACGTGCACCTGACCGAGGCCGAGCGGCAGGTCGTCATCGACCACGCCTACGTCCGGGGCTGGCAGCCCGACCGGCTCGCCGCCGCCCTGCAGATCAGCCACAAGCACGCCCGAGACCTGCTCCGGCAAGCCGCCAACAAGGTCCTCGACCGCGACCGTAACTACGGCGTGCCCCGCCCCAAGAAGAAGCGGAAGAGGACCTCCAAGACCAAGGGCACCCCCGCGCCCGCAGCTCCCGGCACGCAGCAGCCGGCAGGCCGCCCGGCAGCGTCGCCCCCGACGCACGCCCCTCTCGGAAAGGCAGCATGACCCACCCCCTCCTCGCCTTCGGTGCTACTTCGGACCTCCCTCTCCTCCTCGCCGCCGTCGTGCCCGCCACCCTCGCGCTCGTGCTGACCGCCTGGACCATCCGGCGCCGGGGATCTCGCTCGCAGAAACGTCTCGGCGGCCCGGCGGTCAAGGTCGCCGCCGTCGCCGCCCTCGGCTGCACCGCCTACAGCGCCGACACCTCGTGGCGGTTCGCCGCCGACTACCTCGACATGGCCGGCGCCACCGAGCGCGCCGGCATGTTCGCCGCCGCCGAGCTCGCCCTGTTCGCCACCGCGCTGATGGCACGGCAGAACCTCGCCGTCCAGGGCGCCCCCGGCCTGCCGGGCATGCTGGTCTGGGTGATCACCACGGTGCAGGTGATCCCCGCCTACGCAGAGAGCGGCCCCATCGGCGGCACGGTCCGCGCCTTCGTCGGACCAGTCATGGCGGCGATGCTGTGGCACCTGGCCATGGGCATCGAACTGCGCCTGCGCACACCCGGCGCCGCCTCAAAAGGACTGATCGCCGTCCTGGGCCGGGAGGCACGTGAGCGTCTCCTGTCCCGCCTCGGCATCGCCGCGCGAGACCGCGACGCCGCACAGATCACCCGGGACCGGGCCACCGCCCGTGCGGTCGCCCTCGCCGCCCGCCTCGCCGAGCGCACACCCGAGCAGCAGCGGAACCGTCGAGGCCGGCGGCTGACCCGACGCCTGTCGAAGGCGGTCGGCAGGGCTTCGGTCGGCACTGACCCCCTCCAGCGAGCACAGCTGCTCGACCAGCTCGCCGCCCGGCGACACGCGCTCGCGCTCGCCACGGTCCCGCTCCCTTCTCCCTGGTCCCCGGCGCACAGCAGCGCATCGGCGGCCACGGTCCCCGCACAGCCGACATCGAATGTGCCGGTCCCCGTCCCCGGCCCCGACAGTTCCGACGAGCCGGTCCCGGACCGAGGACTGAGGACTCCTCGGGGACCGGTCCCGGAGGAGGCGGACCCTGAAGCCAAGGTCGGCGCGGGGACCAAGGGCGACGAAACGGGAACGACCGCGGGGACCAAGCCCCCTGAAGACGGCGCGGTCCCGGGGACCGGTCCCGCCGATCCAGAAGCCGCAGCCCGGGTCTCAGCGGCCACGAGGACCGACCGCAACGCGCGAGAAGTAGCAGCTCAGGACCCAGATTCTCATCGGGGACCGAGCCTCGCGAAGTCGGGGACCGAGAGCACCGAGGACCGAGGACCGACCGCCACCGAGTCCGGGACCGAGACCACCCAGGACCGAGGACACAAGGTCCCACTCCGTCGGAAGCCGGCCAGGAAGTCCCGGACGAAGAACAAGGACAACCGTGCCCGGTCCCGCTCTCCGCAGACGGAGCGCCCGGCACGCGAGCTGGGCGAGCCCGAGCGCCAGCTTGTCCACGAGGTACGCCCCCATGTTCCCGCCCTGCTCGAACGGGACGGCAACGGAGCAATCACCCGGGTGCAGCTGCGCGAAATCATCCGCCGCCAGGGCCTGACGGGTGTCGGGAACGACCGACTCGGCCTCGTCCTCCAGGAGCTGCGGAACGAGGACATCACGACGACGAGGAGCACCGCCCGATGAAGACCTGCCACCAGTTCGACACCGTCCGCGCGGAGTACGAGCGAGAGATCGGGTTCATGCTCGCTCACTCCGAGCGGCACGCGGGCAGGCCGGCGGCGAAGTCCAGCGCGAAGCAAGCTGCCTCGGCGAAACAGCGGATGGCTCGCGCGCTCAACAGCCACGTCGGGCGCTGCCCCGAGTGCGGCTGAACCGGCAAAGCCCCAGTTCAAAGCCCGTGCCCGCAAAGGTGGCCCGGCTCCGTGCCGGGCCACCGCCCCGCTTAGGAGGTACGCCGTGATTCCGCGTCCCCCTCGTTCTTCCGAGCCCACCGTCGCCGAGGCCGATGCCTGGGCGGACGTCCTGGTCCGCCGGCAACTCCTACACGCCGTCGTCCTCACGCCGACCGGGCAGTGGCTCGTCCAGGACCGCCCCGACGGGCCGGTCCGCGTCCTTGCCAGCCCAGCCGATGTCCTCGCGCTGGCCGCAACCATCCAGCAGCGCACCCGCTCTACGAGGCCCGAATCCTGATGACGAACGCACGCAAGAACGGCACCACCCCGGAACCTGATCCCGACTCCAACTCGGTCTCGGGGCGAGCAAGTTGGGGCGGAAGCGTAGCTTCCGCCGAACCCGCCCCCTCGGGGGCGGGAGAGGACCTGCACCGGGGGGCGCAGGTCCTTGAGGCTTCGACCGGGGGCGGATCGAAGCCAGGGCAGGAGGAGAAGCAGACTGAACCGCGTGTACGCCGACAGCGCGCTCCTCGCGCCCGCCAGCGTCCGCGCCAGTCGCCCGAGAAGAAGCGCCTCCACCAGCCCAACACACGTTTCAATGATGATGAGTTCGCCATGATCAAGTCCGCCGCCGCCCAGTGCAATCTGTCCGTCGCCGGGTTCCTCGCCCGCTCCGCGCTCGCCGCCGCCCGCGACCTCAACCGCACCAGCGCCGAGATCGCCGACGAACGCGAAGTCATCACAGCCCTGTTCGACAGCCGACGTCGGCTCGGCTGGGCCGGCAGTAATCTCAACCAGGCAGTCAAGGCGCTCAACTCCGGTGCAGACGTTCCTCAACTCGAAGCGGCCGTCGCCGCCGTACGGCGTGCCGCCGACACCGCCCACGAAGCCGCCACACGGCTGATCGGGCACCACGGCTCATGATCCCCAGCGTCAACCCGTCCGGGTCGGACACCAGAGGTCTCCTCTACTACCTCTACGAGACCGGCAAGTACGAGGATCACACCGACCCCCATCTCGTCGCCTCCTTCGACGGCATGTCCCCCGACCCCGGACGCCACCCGAGCGCCACCCTCACAGACCTCCAGCAGCTCCTCGACCAACCCGTGATGGCCCTCGCCAAGCACGCCCGCCCGGCCAAGCACGTGTGGCACACCTCCGTACGCGCCGACCCCGGCGACCGGATCCTGTCCGACGAGGAGTGGGCCGACATCGCCCGCCGCATCGTCGCCGCCACCGGCATCGACCCCGGCGACGGACAGCCCGGCTGCCGTTGGGCCGCCGTACGCCACGCCGACGACCACATCCACATCGTCGCCACCCTCGTCACCGAGGACGGCCACCGCCCCGACGACTTCCGCTCCGGCGCCCGCGCCCAGGCAGAAGCCCGGCTCATCGAGAAGGAACTCGGCCTCCACCAGGTCGCCCCCGGTGACGGCACCGCAGCCCAACGGCCCACCAGCGCCGAACGCCACAAAGCCGAGCGGCAGGGTCGCGAGCGCACCGCCCGCGAGGAACTGCGCGAAACCGTACGACGGGCGGTGGCCGGCGCGAGGAGCGACGAGGAGTTCTTCGACCGGCTCGCCACCGCCGGCCTCCTGATCCGCAAGCGCGCCGCTCCCTCTGGCGACCTCCTCGGGTACAAGGTCGCCCTGCCCGATGACCTGAACAAGGACGGCGAGCCGGTGTTCTACCCCGGCGCGCGCCTGGCCCCCGACCTGTCGCTGCCCCGCATCCGCGAGCGCTGGGCCGGTGACGCGCAGGACGTTCCGGCTGCCCGGCAGGAGGATGCGATCCGTACGGAGCCGGGCAGTCCGGCCGCCGCACGCCGCGGGGCAGCCTCGGCAGTGTGGCAGGCCGTGCTCGTCGTCGAGCACGGCGAGGACGCGGTCGCCGCCGCCCACATCGCAGCGGCCGGCGAGGTCCTGGATGCCCTCGCGAAGACCTCCGCCGCCCACACCCGCCGCGAACTGCGCGACGCTGCAACGGCTTTCGAACGGGCCTCGCGCTCCCACGTCCGCGCCGTGCGCGGGCACGATCGAGCCCTGCGGCAGGCCGCCCGCGACCTCGTCCATAGCGGCCCGGCCCTCGGCCGCGGCGAGGACGGAGCCACCACGGCCATGGCTATCGACATGCTGTTCTTCCTCATCACCGCCGCCGCGCACTGGCACGCCAGGAAGGGGCACGCCCAGCAGGCCGAGGCCGCTACCCGGGCCGCCGCGCACCTGCGCACCGCCTACCAGGCCGCCGCCGCCCAGCCCCTAGGCGTGCTCTACCAGCGCGGCCGACGCCTGAGCCGACCGATGCTCCAGCGGCAGACCGTGCTGCTGCGCGAGGCACTGCCGGAGCTGGCCGAGCAGATCCTCGCCGTACCCGGCTGGTACGCCCTGGCGGCGACCATCGCGGAAGCCGAAGCCGCCGGACACGACGCGGCCGTCCTTCTGTCCGACGTTGCCGGCCGCCGCGAACTCGGCACCGCGGACTCCGTCAGCGACGTGCTCGTGTGGCGGATGCGGCGGACCGCCGATCTGCCCGCCGACGCCTCCCACCTGCCCGAGACCAGCACCGCAGGGCGCCGGTCCGCAACGCGCGGGACGACCACCAGGCCCTCCGCGCCCGGCAGGCAGCGCAGCGGAGAGGACACATCACGTAAGACCCTGTGAGCCCGCCGGGTGCCTGCACGCGGACTCAGTGCATCACCGAGAGGAGGGACAGCGCCACCGCTTCGCCCGCAATCCAGAGCATGGTCGTGCGCCACATCGAACCTCGGTGGCGACCAGGTCCGATGTGGGGGCTGTCGGCATCCGTGCACCCGCAGGACGGAGGGCATGGCGCAGGTGGGGCGAGTCGAGCCAGTAGGCGTCGCGAAGTTGAGCGGTCGAGGGAGACGATGGCGTGTGATCGGGCACACCCTGGCATGGCCACCCTGGCGCATGGAGACACGCATCGTGGCCAACTCATCCTCTGGGCAGCCGAGAAGCCGAATACCTCTGCTGACCTGGCCGGAGGTGACTGTGGACTTTGTGAATTGAAACCGCCGGGGGCGTGGGGCACGATCATGAAACGCGCAGGACGAGGTGCTGAGGTAGAGGAGGACGCCGAGGTGTTTCACCGGATACGCCGCAGGGCCAAGGAGCCGAGCGAAGCTCAGAGACAGTTCGCCGAGCTGTACGTGCAGCTGCAGGGCCAAGTCCCGCCCGGCTTCGGAGTGCCGGCGCCTGAGCCGGAGTCCGCCGAGCCAGCCGCCATCGTGGACGACTTCCTCCCGCCGGAACTGCGCGTGCCGAGCCACGACCAGGTCGACGGCAAGATGATGCCGTGGAAGCAGCCCCTCGTTCTCGAAGGCGAGATGGCCGCCTGCACCGAGTGCGGCGCATACCGGGACTGGCTCATCCTCTCCACCCGTGGCGAGATCTGGCTGCGCTGCCGGGCAGGCCACCAGCAGCAGGAGACCCGCATCGACACCGCCTGGTACAACCGGCACTCCGGACCGGCGGACGCGACGCACGCCACGTTCGAGGACTGCCTGCGCCACCTCGGGCACTGACCACCACTCCTACGACCCCACCGGGCCTGCGGGCCCGCACTGACCACCCGTCGCCTAGCACCAAGGGGTCAGTTCCGTCATGCGCGTTCGCGTCGCCACCACCGCACTCGGCATCACCGCCGCCCTCCTCGCCCTGCCCGCCTGCGCCACCGACACCACCGGGGCCAAGCACCAGACCCCCTCCTTCCGTACGGGAAAGCCGGCCGACGCCGTCCAGAAGCCGACCGCGCTCTCCTCGGCCGCACTCGAGTCCCGCCTGCTCGACCCGCGCGACCTCGGCAACGGCTACCTTCCCAAGCCGGAGCGTCCGGCCCAGCACGACGACGTCAGCGTCATCGGCTGCCCGGCCCTGAGCGAGCTGGGGGGCGACGCGGCGACTGGCGGCACGCTCGCCTTCCCGCACAAGGCGAAGGCGGACTTCACCTATGGCGGCAGCTCCTCGGAGATCGCCGAGGAGCTGTACAGCGACAGCGTGAAGAAGCTCTCCGACGGCATCGACCGGATCTTCGACGCCATGACCGGCTGCCCGACCTATCAAGTCGTCGCGGGCGGCACCCCAGTCGACGTGACCTCGCAGAAGTTGCCCGCACCCCACGTCGGCGGTGACGAGCAGTGGAGCCAGCTCCTGACGTTCATCGCCGGGGGACGGAGCACTGTGGTCAAGCAGACCGCGATCCGCGACGGCAACCTGCTGCTGGTCGTCTCTGGCTCCCCGGCCCTGGTCGACCGCCACCTCGACAAGGCTCTCGCCAAGGCCACGGCAACGAGCTGACCTGCGTGCTCGTCACGCTGCTGCCTCCGACCACCGCAGGTCGGGGGCAGCAGTGCGTTACTGGCTGACGCGTTGAGCGGCGCGAGCGGCTTGACCTGGTACCCAGGCTCGGACCTGGCCGGGCTGGACGTAGAGCACGTTCGGGTTATGACTGTGCGGCCCATAGCCGCCGCAGGCGTTCACGAGCAGGTACGCGCCTGCGGGAACGTGCCAGTTCCAGAACCAGGCGTCCTGCTGCCGCCCGGTGTCGCACCAGGTCACGACAGCTTTGGAGCCAGGGCGGCCGTGCTGGTAGACCCGCGTCACCTGGAGGAGTTGCCCCTGCCCGGAGCTTCGGTGCTGCTGAAATGCCTACCACTGCGCCGCGATGGCAGCCGTGCGGTTGCAGCGTGAACGGACCGTCAACGCGATCGTCACGGCGACGATGAGAGCGATGACCATTAGGGCGCCGGGGCTGGGGTGCATTGCCGCATCCTGCTTCGTTCCATCAACAGGCGGCAATTCTTCCTGGCATCGAAGACCGAACGGCCACTTCACCCGCGAAGCAAGAAAGTCCGGCACCCCCAACTGGGAGGGTGCCGGACTGCGATCGTCGAGAGTTGTGCGCGGGACGTTAGATGGCCGGCGCGCGCAGGAGGCGCTCCTGGGTGGCCTCGGGCAGTACCCGCCGCAGGACCGGTGCGGTCGAGCTGAGGGAGGCGGCGAAGGCGGCGACGAGATCGTGCGGGACGCTGGCGGCGAACGATGCCGCCCACAGACACGGTGCGCCGAGCGCGGGCTCGGCCCACGCCTGCCATCCGGCCGGTCCCGTCTCGTCGTCCTCGGCGGACAGGGCCTGCGGGTCGGCGTCCTGGATGAGGGGCGGGACGTCGCCGAGGCTGATGTGCGAGGTGAACGTCGGGTCCGTCGCCGCCGCCTGGGGTTGGTCGATGTCGCGGAACCATCCGTGGGTGGCGACTGCGTCAAGGACCAGCTCGGATCCGGCGAGCGGCACGGCAGGCTGGTCGCTTGCGTCGAGCGCGACGAGGAAGTCGACCACCGCCTCGCCGGGGACGTCACGGGTGAAGTAGGCCGACCACTGGGCGAGCGGGCTGCTCGCCTCGGCTCGGGCGGAGATCTGCCAGGCGATCGGTAGCTCGCCCAGGTGGAACGGCTCGTCCGCCAGGCCCCACTGGGCCCAGCGCAAGGCGTCGGGACTGACGTGCAGGACGGTGCTGCGCAGGACCTGGCGGTCCTCCGGTGCCTCGTCCGGCTCGTGCCGTCCGCGGACGATCGTCAGGCTCGTCCAACCCAGGCCGGCGAGCGCGTCGGCGACGACGTCGTAGAGGCATCCATCGTCACCGGCCAGGTGCCGGGGACCTACCCAGAACGCGGGCTGGCCGCTGTGCGGGGTGGACGAGTCGGGCGGGAAGTCGGGGTACAGGGGCGCCTCCAAGGGCTCGGTGCGGGTCTAGTTGCCGCCGGCGCGGCGACGGGGGCGGCGCGGGGGCGCCTGGACGGGGCCCTGCCAGGTCAGCTCGATGGCGACCTCCGGCGGAAGGTGGCCGAGCTGTGCGTCCTCGTCACGCCCTTCGGCGAGGTAGACGACGGTCCGGCCGGTCTCGTCGACCGACTGCAGGACCTGCGCCAAGCGGTGCGCCATCGGGAAGAACGGGTTCATGGCCTGGCGGACCGGAGCACTCCGGTCGCAGCCGGACAACAGGTCAATGAGATCGCCGACGGTCATCTCCGGGGACGTCACGAACAGCCTCCTGGGGTGCGGGGAAAACAGGGCAGTGGAACGGGACGGGCCGGCCTTCGGTACGGCCAGCGCTCACAGGGCGGGCACTACGTGTCGGTGTCCGCGCTGTCAGAGGCGGCGTGAGGTCTCCAGCACACTCGCTACGGTGGCGGCGACGATGTCGGCCGGCGTCTCGGTATCGAACGACAGGGGGTAGCCGCGGACCTGGGCGGTTCCGGTGACAGCGATCTTCCATCCCTCGCCATCCGTGCCGGGGCGGCCGAGCGGAAACCAGCCGAGGTAGAACCGGCCGTCCTTGGAGCTGACGTGCACGTCCGCGCGATCATCGACGATCAGGTGAAAGTCCTCGGCGGAGAACTGGTCCATAACCAGGGTCGGCTGACCGGGGCCCAGCTGCCACTCCCGCGGTCGCAGGGCTTCGACGGTGGTAGAGAAACCGGGGCCCGCAGGGGTTACGGTCACGGGCAATCACCTCTCTGACCTGGGATTTCTTGCAAGGGTCGTCTACGTTGACATGCCCTCGCGCCCGTTGGCCAGTCTTTCCGCGATCTTTCCTGTCTGCCCCCGGCGAACTTGTCTTTTGTCATCCAATCAAGGCGTTTGACAGCGAACTCAGTTGTTTCGGCTTCTCTGACAGTGAATCCAGTCGTGAGGAGTGAGCACGCTCTACGCGGTCCGTACGTCGGCCGCGTCCACCGAACCGGGCGAGCACCTGCGCCCGTTGTCAGTGCACCATGCGGCCCTCAGCCTCACCCTCGCGCAGCCGGCGCGCCTGTTGAGATGGAGGACGACGTGAGTGACGGCACACGGACCGCCGCACCTTCCCCGGAGGACGCGCTGCGTTCTGCCCGGCTGCTTGTCCGTGCCGAGGCGGCCGTCATGGCGATCTTCGCCACGCGGGCCTACGAACTGGGCTGGACGGTACGGGCAAGCTGAGCAGCATCTTGGATCACGTGACGCTGTCCTGCGACGCGGGCCTCTCCACTCTCCAGTCCGCCGCCACCGCCGCGATCCCCGCTGGCCTGGCCGTCGCCAAGGGTGCCGTCGGCACCCTTCTCGGCCGTACCGGGACCGCCTCCTGGCTCCCGGCGAGAACCGACCCCGCATCCACGTCCACGACCAACTGACCGTAGGAGCCGCGCCATGCCCGACGGAGAGGTCGCCCTTGAACTGGCTGTGCTCCGCCGCGCCCTCGAAGTCGGGCCGGCGCGCATCGACAGCCAACTCGCCCTGATCGCACAGCGATCCGACCAGATCGACAAGGCCGTCGAGGAACTCGGCGACAGGGTCACTGCCCTCGAACGCACCCGCTGGCCCCTGCCGACCGTCGGAGTACTGACCAGCCTCGCAGCTCTCGGACTCGCCGCATGGTCGGCCGGGCTCGGCCACTGATCGCACCGGACCACAGAGACACGCGCCCTGGGTACGTGGCCTTCGTAGTCACCTGGTCGGCGTTCGCAGTGTGGTTCCTGGGACATATCGTGACGTAGCGTCGAGTGTCCGCGAGTTGGCCGCCTTCCGACTCGTCAACTCGTCGATGTGGAACAGGTCGTGACCGTACGGTAGGTGCGCAGGGTCAGTACAGCGCCGAGCGAGCGTCCAGAGATCAAGGCGGAGCCGCAACAGGGAGATTCATTGACGTCGCCGCCACTTCCCCCCATTCCTCCACCACCGGGATCCCGCACAGGTTCCGTGAAGCACATCCACCACGTGATCGAGAACTTGATGGCTGGGCGGCCGGAGGCGTGCCACCTGGCGAAGGCCCTGGCCAAACAGGCTCGTGCCACGCACCGCCGCATGGCGAGAGCACGTGCCGTTGGGTTCGAGGCTTACGAGACGACCCTCACCGACCTGCTTCTAACGGAGCTTGCGCATGTGGACCCGCGATTCTGGCGGGTGGTTAGGTTCAAGCCGCACGAGGAGCGAGGGAACGGCGCCGACTGGGAGTGGTGGATCCAGCGGAGCGACTTGTCGTGGGTGCGTCTCTGGATTCAGGCCAAGCGCCTCTACCACCCCGGCGAACGCTACGAGGAACTCAAGCGCAAGGTCCGGAGAGGATCAGACGGCAGGATTTGGCAGAGTCGGTTGCTGGTTGAGGCCGCGCGACGGGAAGGCCGGAACGGTAGCGTCCTGCCGGTCCCGCTGTACGCCTTCTACAACTGCCTGCAGGGTAAACGGGCTGAGCCATGGCCGTGTAAGAGACTTGAGCCGTGTCAGCAGCAGCCCCTGCTCGGCATCACGATCGCCCCTGCCCAGCAGATCGACGAGCTGATTGTGAAGGGTAAGAACGGCTACCGCGACGTACTGGCCGAAAGTAAGCCGCTGTCGTGCCTGGTGCACTGCC
The DNA here is from genome assembly GCF_055639295.1 of Streptomyces sp. NPDC107528. Lineage (NCBI taxonomy): Bacteria > Bacillati > Actinomycetota > Actinomycetes > Kitasatosporales > Streptomycetaceae > Streptomyces > Streptomyces sp. NPDC107528. The sequence goes on along the minus strand of NZ_JBVKAV010000001.1, from coordinate 846,509 downwards.
CGACAGTGTGGTCGGGGCATCCTCAGGACTCGTACGCCTCGACGCTGCTGATGGGCATGGAGTGGCTGCACACCAACGACGTCCTCCCTTCGGCTCCGTCTCTGCCTGGCCGCATCGAAGAAGCGCTTGAGACGGACGACGAGGTGGTCGCCGAGGAGTCGGACCCTCGGATCGCTCTCATCACGGGTCACGCGGCGCTCCCCGGTGCCCGCATGGATGAAGTGCCACCAGGGTTGGCCGACCTGCGGGAGCGGTTCAACCTGCGGGCACTGGAGCAGCAGGGGTGGCGGGAAACGACGTGACAGCGCCCCGGGCAGAGTGCGAGTCAGATCCCGGGGCGCTTTTCCACATTGGCAAGAGGCGGAGAGCCTATGACCCGCGCTCAACTTGAGCAAGCACGAGGCATGTCCCACCGGGTATGGGTTCCGTGTTGCCATAGGCCCGTATTACGTAGCAGCACTGTCACCACCGTTCGGGTCGCCGTGTCGATGACGCAGGCGCAATCTCGACGCTGGTGGACGCGCCGGGCACCTGGGTATTTCGGGTCGCCTCCGTAGGTTTGCTCGGGAGATATGACGCACCGCAGCACTTCACTCTCATCGAAACCGAGCTCCTTCGCCCGGGACAGGGCGTGCTGGCTCAGCGTGACGCCTGCATGCGTGCGAAGTCGGGTCAGCGTGCGCTCTCGACGAGCATCACGTCGGGCGTTGCTCATGAGGCGGCATCACCGGACACTAGATCCATGACAGCGCTTCTGCCCCAGTCGCCGCTGCGCTTCCTCGTGGGAATCGCTTCCAGCCTGAGGTGACGAGCGATCTCCTCATACGAGTACCCCGCCTGGCTCCGCAGGCGCTTCGCGACGGCCCTCGCGTGATCGATGGACCGGGTGGTCTCGATCACGGTGTGGCTGTCGTGCATCCGAAGGGCAGCGAACGTCTTGATCACCTCCCGCAGAACTCGCCCTTGTCCGGAACCTTCAACGGTCGACTTCACCGACTTGCCCGCCTCCAGAACCTGGACGCCGAAGTGCTCGACCCACCTGTACGCGACCAGCCGGTCCAATTCGCTGGGAAAGAGGGAAGAGTCGGCTACGTAGAGGGTGCGGACAGGCGCGGGTGTGGTCACGAGGTGGAGAAGGTCTGTGAGCCCGAAGTCCGGAGTGCTCGGGGTGAAGGAGAAGGCGAAGAGGTGGTCGTGCGCCGTCGCGATGTTCTGGACGTCCCTCGCTCGCGTGAGGTGATCTCGTTCGTCGTCTGGTCCGTAGACGGCCATCACCTCGAGCTCCTGGAGAACTTGATGTGACCTCCCGCTGGTACGGATCCGCTCGCCATCGACCGTCCGGGGGGCATCGTCGTCCCAGCACGCGTCTTGGAGGAGCCGGTGAACGACCTGCTTGTTGAAGTCCTGCTCACCCTGCACGCCATCCCACATGTAGCCCGCTTGGTTGAGGAGGTCCGCAGTCTGCGCCAGCGTCAGTTGAAACCCGACGTGCAACTTGTGTGCGAGCCGCACCACTTCGTTCTTGCTCAGGCCGCGGCCGATGTCCAACTGGCCCTGCTTGCCTCGTTGGCGAGGAAGAAGAGCCCGAAGTGCAGCGCAGGTAGCCTGAACCTGGTTGCGAACACCTTGCTCGGTGTTCCGCAGCGGGTGATCAGGTTCGATGACATCACCGGCCACGGTCAGTGTCGCTCGGTGATCCCGGATCTCGTCGCGGACCATCTCCCGGGTGATCGGATCGCCCAGGTCATCCCACCTGGACACGCGGATGCTATCCACGAGATCGGCACGCAGGCAGAACAGAACCTCCTGGAGCGCTGGACGATCGCCCGCCGCTACCCTGCTGCGTGACTCCGCTTCGGTACGCCATAGCGTCCCGTCCTTCGGCGCCTTGTCTCCATGACGCACCACGCGATACCCGATTTCGGACGCCGACATGCTTCCCTCCAAGGCTCTGGCCAGCAACGGAGCGCCACTCTGTCAGCTCCCTGGGTCCCTGCAAGCGAGCAATTAGTCCGTCGATTTCGACGATGCGGACGTTCAGAACGTCGAGGTCCCGGTCGCTGATCTGGGAGCGCAGCACTCGCGCGGACTCCGTGGTTCACTCCAGATACGTCCACAGCCCCTCGAAGGCAGTGAGATACGGCCGCTGTAGGTTCATCGCGGTGGTGTGGACGACGCTGAGACCTGCCGGATGTTCTTCCGTTCTGCGCCGGGGCGAGGAGTGATAAGCATGTGCCGATCCTGTCAGCGCGGCCCCCAGGTGCGCCTTGGGTTTCCATAAGGGGTGACATAGGGCTTCGACCGGCACCCGGCCCCTCCGGCTCGAAGAGCCTCCTGCCCTAGGTCGACCAAGGAAGTTTCTTGCCAACCAAGTTAGTCCGCCCAGGTCACAGACCGACAGCAGACAAACTTCGCTGTCAACGGACAGAACTGTTGTCCGGTGACAGTTGTAGGGTCTCAGATTTCGTGGCCAAATCTCACGGTCGATGGCCAAGCGATGGCAGATCTGACACGAGTTTGAGATTGGCAGGTCAGGCCCTTTACTCATATGGGTGAGCGGGGTCTGATGCCGCCCCGCTACGGAATCTGCGCCGACGACTGGCCGGACCCGGGGAGGCGTTCAAGGCTCACCGGCGGCTCCGCGCGGTCAACGGCGGCAGCGACGACGAACAGGAGGCGTGATGCAGAGCAGTGCGGAGAACATCGATGTTGTGCTCAGGATCGTGGACACCATGGTCGCCTACCGGAAGGCGCACGGCGGCCTACCTGCCGACACGGACGGCCTTGAGAACATGGCCGTGGCGATCGTCGAGGCCCTGGAGCGCGACGACTTCCGCATCGTGGACGTCTTGAGCGGCAGCCGGACCGAGACGCCCACACCCGAACCGGCCTGACGGTACGGCAGCGGGGCGCCAGCCACTCCGGCCGGCGCCCCGCTTGCGTTCTGCACTCCGTCAGCTGGTGGTTAGCCAGCGAGCTGACGGGCCAGCAAGCCAGCCTCCCCGAGGATTCGGACACGAATCGTGAGACTGAACGGCTGGCTAAGCCGTGAGACACGACGACAACTACCAGGTCACGGCACCGCCGCCGGCCACATGCGGCGAGACCCGACAACAGTGAAGTGGGATCTCAGATGGTGTGGCCAAATTTCACGGCCATTGGCCACGGATCTGAGATCCCCGAACCACCTTGCTCGCACTTTTGGGTGCAGCGGCCCCCGCCCGGCCGCGCTGTCCGACCTGCGGGCTACGGTCGGGCCATGAGCACACGCGCGTACGAAGGAACGTCCTGGCCGGAGCGCTCCGGGCCTTACGGCGCAGTCCTGCGGAGAGGAACACGAGCCCTCGCGCCCCCCGTAGCCGCCCCGTCGTCCCCGCTCGATGCGAGTGCTCGTCGTACCGGCCATCCTGCTCGTGGCCCTCCTACGGACCCTCGCGAGCGCATCCACCGCGCGGCCCTCGTCCGCCACGCCCCCTGCCGTCCCTGACTGGTCGACCTGCCCCAGCAGCCGCCCGCCGCCGAACTGGCCTGGACCCGCGCTGGCCCCGTACCGAGGACACCCGGCAGACACCCGGCTCCGCACCCCGGCACCGGGTGGCTTCGCCGTCTTGGTGGCGGCGGTCGCCACCGCCGTACTGCTCACGGCGCTCGCACGCGTCTGAAGGGAAACACCACCATGCCGGACCTCCGCGCCGAAGTGCGTGCGAAGACACTCGACCGCATTACTTCGTACCAGGGGGCCAAAGACCGCTGGAACCTGTTCCGCAGCCTCAAGAACCTCATCGAACAGGCCATCCGCGACTACGAGCACCGCGCCCTGGTGGAGCTCCTGCAGAACGCCCACGACGCTCATGACACGGGCGACTTGGGAGGCCGGGTCCTGATCAGGCTCGACCACGACGAGGGGCCGCACGGCGCGGTGTACGTGGCGAACACCGGGCGGCCCGTCAGCCGCAGCAACTTCGACGCGATCACCGACATCGCCCAGTCGGACAAGCGCCCGGAGGAGGGCATCGGTAACAAGGGGATCGGCTTCAAGAGCGTTCTCCAGCTGACCGGAGCACCTCAGGTCTACTCCGTCTCCGAGGAAGGCGGCCGGGTCTTCGACGGCTACCGCTTCAGCTTCGCCGACGAGACCTCGCTCAAGGACCTCCTGGACGGCGACGCCACTCTCGCGGCGGAGGTGGCCGCCGACGTCTTCCACCTCTGCCTGCCCGTGCCCCTGGACAGCGTTCCCGACACCGTGAACGCTTTCGCAGCTGACGGATACGTGACCGTGCTGCGCCTGCCGCTGAAGAGCGAGGAGGCCCGGGCCGAGGCGGCCGAACAGCTGACCATGCTGTCCGCCGGCCCGCCGGTGCTGCTCTTCCTGCGCCGGATCGGCTCGCTCACTGTCGAGGAGCGGCAGGACGGCATGGTCGACCGGCGCACCCTGGCCCGGACCGAGCGGGCGGACGCCGAACTCGACCGGCTCACGGTCAGTACGGTGACCGTCGGCGACGGCGGGGCCTTCGTCCTGCTCGACCGGCAGGTGGCGGCTGAGGCTTTCGGCGACGCGGTCGAACGCAGCGTGCTCGGCGACCACATCAGCGAGGGATGGCGCGACTGGCAGGGAGACGCCCGGGTCACGCTCGCGATTCCCGTCGAGGAAGGGTTGGCCAAAGGACGCCTCTACACTCACCTGCCTATGGGCGAGCAGGCCGTTGCCCCCCTTCCGGCCCATGTGAACGCGCCCTTCTTCGCGAAGCTAGCCCGCGTGGACCTCGAGAAGACGGTCCCACTCAACGACTTCCTCCTGGACGAGCTGGCTCTCCTCGGGGCCGAGACGCTCCTCGCCTGCTCCGCCGGGGCCCTGGAGCTCCCACCGACCCTCTGTGCGGACCTGCTGAGCTGGGACGCATCTATGTCCGACCGGCTGTCCCGGGCCTTCAAGCGCCTCGGACACGAGGTCGGCACCGCCCCGATCATCCCCCTGGCCTCGGGCGCGCGGCCGTGGGCCTCCCTCACGGAGGCCCGGCTCTGGGACGACAAGGACCGGACCCTGTTCACGACCGACCGGCTGAGCCGGGACGCGGACGCCGTACTCGTACACCCGTCCGTCACCGGGCAGCGTGCGGCCCGGCTCGAGAAGGCCGTCGCCACGCTCGTCGGCCGCTCACCCCGGCCGTCGGATGAACTACTGGCGAGGTGGGCCGAGAGCCTGGCGCGCAGCCTCGCCGACGCGCCCTTTCAGCCGGAGTTGTGGGCCCGCTTCTACGACGAGCTCGCCGGCTGCGTCGAGCGGCCCCGCGCACTCCAGGGCCGCCGCATCCTCATGGACGACGACGGAAAGCTCCGGCTGTGCAACGCGGCCGACGGCAGGGTCAGGCGTGCCACGGCCTTCTTCTCGCCCAGAGCGGACGGCGAGGAACAGGCAGGATCCACGGAGCAAGGCCCCCGCCTTCCACGGTCGCTGCGCCACCGGGTCTTCTTCGTGTCGCGGAACATCCCGTGGAAGAACCGGCTCGGCAGCATCACGATCAAGCAGCGGGGCCGCCGGATGCTCGAAGACGGCGGTCTGGTCAACGAGTACCGCGCCGACGAACTGCTGGCACTGGTCGCCCGCTCCCTTCAGGACAAGCCCACGCCGGAGCTCGCGGCGGAGGTCCTCGCCTGGGCCTTCCGGCTCTCCAGGAGCGACACGGCACCGTGGCGGGACATCCAGGCCATGGGGCTGCTCGTCCCCGGCGCCGACGGTGTGTGGATACCCGCCTCGAAGGCCCTGCTCTGTGCCGAGTGGGGCGGAGAACGAGCGAAGCTGCTCGGAGAGCTCATCGACCGCGCGCAGGATGTCTCGGAGGAACTCGCGGTGCTCCGGGGCCGCTTGACCGCACCCCCGGAGCACCAGGCATTCCGGGGCGCGGACCGGGCGGAGTGGCGTGCCTTCCTCGGGCGTCTGGGGGTCGGCGCGGGGCTCTGCCCCGAGCCTGTGCCCCGCTCCACCCTGCGGGCGGACGGCCGTCACTTCACGGACGGCAGGCCCCCGACGATGTCCCTGCCGCAGGCCACCGCGGAAGTCTGGCTGCGCCATGTGGAGAGGGAACCCCCCACGGATCGGCGGCCGTACACCGAGTACGTGGGCCAGACTCCTCTGTATCGGCTGCCCGGCCAGGACGACCACCACCATCTGTCCGACGCCGCGAAGCGGGTGTACGCCCGGCTCGTGGCCGCCGGTTGCTCCGAGTGGGCCGCCGATGCCCTCCACGTCACCGTGCGGCGCTACAACGACCGGTGGGACTCCTTCAGCCTTCCCACGCCGGTGACCGCCTTCCTCGCCGAGGCCGAGTGGATGCCCGTCGCGTCCCCACGCGAGCGCGCCGACTGGCGCTTCGTACGGCCTGAGGCCGCCTGGACGCACGGGGACGAGGCCGCCCCGTCGTTCGTCCCCCTGCTGCCCTCGGCGCTGCGCCGTGCGTTCCAGGCGAACGACCGTGCGGTCCGTCGCGCAAGAGGCTGGGGACTTGAGCGGTGGGACTCCCCGGAGACCGCCGCGCGTCGGGTCCGCGAGCTCACCGAGCTCTTCCGCGACGGCGCCGTCCCCGAGACGATGACGGCCGCATTCCGCCGGGCGTACGAGGACGCCTGGGCGGAGTGCGCCCAGACGCGCCAGGACCCCTACCCCCAGGGCTCGGAGGCGGCGGTGGTCGTCAGCCGGGGCGGTCGGCTCGAAGCTGTCACACTCGCCGACGACACGGACTCCCCGAACACCGTGGATCACCTGTACGTGGAGGACACCGACGCACGCCAACTCGTCCAGCTCCTCGAACAGCGCGGTGCCCCGTTGCTCCGCATGCGCAACATGCACGGGGGCGCGGTGGCCGCGCTCGTCGAACGGTGCTTCGGCTCGCGCGTCCGGAGGATCTCCCGAGCACGAGTCGAAGTCCGGGTGGACGGAGAGGCGTTCCACGCCGGGGCCGCGGGCGACCCGCTGATCACGTCCGAGCGCGACTGGCTCCTCACCCTCGTCGCGGCCGTGATCGACCTGCGCGCCAGCCGCTTCCGCCGCCCTACCGCGGAGTCCGTGCGCCGCGGTTGCGCGATCGCCAAGCGCATCCAGATCGTCCACGCCGGCGTCCTGACCTCCGTCGTGGACGAGATCGCCGAGCGGCCCGGCCACGGCGGCAGACGGTGGCTGGCCGTCCCACACCAGGACACCCCGACTCTCCTGCTTGAGGGGCCCAGCCAGGGCGAGGAGGACCTGCTCCAGCGGTCCGCCGCGGGGATCATGGAACTCCTCCACCACCCCGAACTCGCCGACACCCTCCGCATGGCCCTCCTCGACCTGAACACGGCCGGCTGGGGCCCGGGTCAGAGCCCGGACGCCGACGCGATCGCCGACGTCCTGGGCGAGGACCGGGCCCGGGTGCGCGAGATCACCGCAACCCTGCGACAGCCCCTGGACGCCCTCCTGGACATCCTCGTGCCACTGCTCGCGACACTCGACCTCGAAGCGGCCCACGCCCTTCTGTCCAACGACGAGGCCCTCGCCTCAGAGACCGAACTGGACCGCTGGCTCGCCGCCCGACTGACGCCGACGGACCACCGGACGCTGCGGGCGGCGGCCCGCCACCCCGACCTGGACACCGCCCGTAGGGCCATGTCGCTGTCGCTGCGCGAGCTCAACGCCGCGATCGCCGCCCTCGGTTCGACCTACCGGCCGCTGCGCAACGCCGAGGGCATCGAGCAGGAGTTCCGGCACTTCGTCGCCGGCCGGCGACGAAGCATCCTGGACGCGCTGCGGGTCGGCTTCCTGGACGCGTTCCGGTCCGGAGCCCCCCTGACCCCGTACGCCGAGAACCGGAATTTGACCGGACTCGTGCCGGACACCGCCTGGGCGGACGAACACCTCCATCTGGAGACCGCCCTAATGCAGGCGCACGTCGACCGCTGGCTCACCGGACTCGGGGCCCCGCCGCTCGGTACGGACGCGGGGCTGACGCCCGTGGACGAACTCCGGCTGACCAACCGGCCCCTCCTCCTGGAACGGCTGAAGCGCGCACGGACCCTGATCCACGCGTGGGAGGCCGCGCACGGCGAGTCCGCCTCCGGCCTCCCGGGGGACCCGGAGAACCTCACGACCGAGGCCACCGCCGCCGGGCTGCTCGACTTTTTCCCGCTCGACGACGCCACGACGCTGCGCTGGCTCCGAACCGGAGACCGCTGGCCCGCCGCCGTCCCGCTTACCCTGACGCCCGGAGACCTCGGCCTGACGACTCGTCAGCTAGACGACGCCGAACGGCAGGAGAAGAGGGAGCGGCGGCTGCGGCAGGAGGAGCGGCGGCATATCGTGGTGGACCGCACGAGGATGTCGGCGGAGGAGGACAACTACCACGCGATCGTGGAGGCCGTACGGGGCGGCCTCACCCCCGAGTTCCTCGGCTCCGCGGGCGACGCCCCGCTCGTCGCACTGGGCCGGCAGGCACAGCGGCTCCCCGGCGCCGGGCGCCCCGGATTCTCCGCTGGCCGACGGGGCAAGCTCTCCGACACACAGGCGCTCGCGGTCGGACTCGCGGGGGAGGTCGCCGCCCTCGCCTGGCTCATGAACCGGCACGACGCCGTGGACGAGAGCGCGTGGGTGTCGGGCTACCGCAACAAGGTCCTGGGTGACGGCATGGGCGACGACACGCTCGGATACGACCTCATCGTCGAGAGGAAACGGTCGAGCCTGCTCTTCGAGGTGAAGTCCTCGGCCGGAGGCGAGGGGGAGTTCGTCCTCTCGCCCACCGAGATTGCCCGGGCGCGCTCCCTGAAGAAGCGAGAGACGTACCACATCCTGTACGTCTCCCACGCCCTCGACGCCGACCTGCGGAAGATCCACCTCCTACCCAACCCGCTCCACCCCCGATCGGCCCACTTCTTCCGCTCGGTCGGCGAGGGCCTGCGCTACAGGTTCCAGCTGTCGCGGACGGGGGAGCGCCGGACGGGGACCTGAGCGAAATAAATGCTTGGCAACCCAATCCAGTCGGGCCAAGTCAACGCACTGATCGCGACCAACCCAGCTGTCAAATGACAACTGCATGGTTCGGCGTTGTGGCGTGCGCCAGCCTCATGTGGGCAGGGGGCCAGCCAGTTGTCGCTTGGTCGGCCCATCCAGTCCGAAGTCCCATGTCGAGTCCAGCGCCGGGAGCGGTCTGCGGCCGTGCCAAGGTGATCTGCATGATCCCCGCACACGTCCCCGACGAGCCGCCGCTGACCTACGCCGACAGCTTCGACATACCGGTCCTGTTCCGTAGCGGGCCCGCGAAGAAGCCACGGCGGCAGTGGCGGACGGCCAAGCACAACGCATGGACCGGATCGGACGGATTCCCGGCCGCCGACGGCTGGTACGCGCCGACCACCACGTGGCGGGAGATCATCAAGGCCGCCACCGAAGTCGGCCGCGACGTCACCCCGCACCTGCAGAACCAGCCGCGCTACGCCCACGGGGAACTCGTCGCCCGCGTCTCCCCGCTGTACGCCTACCTCGGCGCACACCCTGTGACGCCCCGGCATCCCGTGCCGGGGGCCAAGGGCCGGCGCCTGACCTGGAATCCGGTGTACGCGCACGGCACCGAGCGCAGCGCGAAGAATGCCGCCAGCTACCGGCTGGGCATGACGATGACCGAGTGGGCCTGCCGCTCGCTGCTGGGCCTCGGCCAGACCGAGCACCTCGAACTCGGCGGACCCGTCCCTGCTCTGTATGACACGTTCAAGGATCCGAAGAAGAAGCTGCCCGACCTGTGGGGGCTCCACGAGACGGAGGAGCTTTACTGGCTGATCGAGGCCAAGGGCGGCGACGTGGGACTCAGGAGACTCCGCGAGGGGTGGGCGCAGCTGGCATCCGGCAGCAAGGCCCTCGGCGCGTACGGGCACCGCACCATCCTGGTCGGGGCGTCCGTACGGCCTGACGATGACCTCTTCCTCACGATCGACCACGACCTGCACCCCGGCCAGGCGCCGCTTGCCCCTGCCGGATCCGATGCCGACGAGGAGGCAGCGGGCCTAGGCAACCTAGAGGATCGCCTCGGCGACAGCGACGACGCGCTCATCGGTGCCGCCCGCTCCCAGATGCTGGCCTACCTGGCACTGCGTTCGGCTCCCGTCTCGCAACTGCGCACCGTACCCGTTGCCGCCGACCGCGCTTCCCGCCGCCGGCGCTCCGGGCTGACCACGCCCCTGGAAGACGACAGCCTTACTCTCGCCCTGCGGGCCGACGCCCGCAGAGCAGCGACCGGCACAGAACAGCACGCCTTGCGCGTCGAAATCCGTTCCATGGGCCTTGACGATTTCCTGAGCTGCCGCATCCCCGGAACTGAGGTCCACCTCGGCATGTCCCGGAAGCTGTTCGCCGCCTGCGAGCGTCTCCACGAGGAGGACCTTGCCATCGCCCGGCGTACCCCAGGACTGCGGGCCGAGGACCAGCCGCCCGCCGACCTGGAACTCAGCGACGAAGCCCAGGAAGAACAGCGACTCACCCAGCGGCGCATCTTCCGCGAACAGCAAGAGGAAGCCCGCCCACGGCTGCGTCCCCTGCTCCGCGACGCCTACGAGCGAGGTGCAGCGAGCGACTGGAGCGACCTTCTCCGTCGTCCCCAGGAGCCCGAACTCGACCTGGAGGGCGACGAGAGCCTCCTCGAAGCAGCGACGCCGGAAACCTACGTGGCCGTCAGCCGCTACGACCTGCCCCCCGCACGCGCCTAGCTTTCCGCGCGCGACGACCGTCGCGAGTCGGCCTTGTCCGTCAGCCGGCGGCTGCTGAGGTCGGTGATGCCTGGCGAGCAGGCGATGGAGCGGCAGCCGGCCATAGGCCGGGGGGGGGATCGCCTCACACGCGAGTACGGCCGCCAGGCCGTGTCCGCGCCATGGGGGATCCAGCGTCACTCGATCCATGACGAGCAGCGCTGAGCCGACGTACTCCAGTCCTTCACTGACTTCGTCGGTGAAGGAGCCCGTCTCGAGGTCGAGAAGGACCCGGGCGGTCTCGTACAGTTCTTCGGGCTCCTCCTCCATGGCCCAGGAGGCGTTGCGGCCTCGGTCGAGGTGCACCCGGTAGAACGTCATGGACCCGACGGGGACGCCCTCGACCGCGCGGGGCGGGCCGTCGGGGCCGCGTACCCGCTGGGGCCGACCAGTTCGTAACGAGGCCGCGCGCGTTCGTGGACGACAGAGCCCCCTGATTCCAGGCTGTGGAATCCGGGGGCTCTGAGTCGTGGACGGGGAGTGCGGGTCAGCTCTCGGGGGAGTCGTCGGTGAGGCTGTCCGTGCGGCTGCGGCGTGCCAGGACGAGAGCGCCTCCGCCTGCTGCGATCAGCACGGCCGCGCCACCGACCAGCCACGGTGTGGCGTCGGCTCCAGTGTGGGCGAGGGAGCCCGTCGGCGTTTTCTGCGTGGAGTCCTTGACCGAGGTCGCGGCGACGGGTGAGGAGTCGGGCTCCGGTGCGTCGCTGCCCGAGGCGGAGGGGGTGGCACCTGCGGTACCGCTGTTCGGCTTGCCCGGACTGGACGGGGAATCGGTGGGCGTGTGCGTCGGCTTGCTGGAGGGGTCAGGCTTCGGGTCGGTGGCCGTCTTGGCGTTGGTGACGGTCACCGTCACCGGGGCGCCGGGACCTGCAGTAAACGTCTTCGTCGGCTTGTAGAGGTCGTAGCCGGCAGGAGTCTTGATCTCCTTGACCCAGAACTGCGTCCTGCGGCTCGACACGGGCAGTTCTCCGGAGGCGGCGCCCTTGGTGCCGGTAGTCAGGGTGAGCAGCGTGGAGGTGCCGGTGCCGATGTTCACGGTCGCGCCGGGCAGGAGGCTTCCGGTCTTGTCGTCCTTGGCCTGCAGGAGGACCTTGGCGGCCTTGAACGGGTCGGTGATCGTCAGCCGCGTGGTCGCGCTCGGAGTGACGATGACGTCCTGATCGCTGACAACCTCGTGGAGCGGGCTGCCGGAAGCCATCTGCTTGAGCCGGTAGACGCCCGGCGCGAGGTCGGGGAAGGTCAGACTCCCCTGGGCGTCGCTCTGTCCGCGTGCGGCTTCCTGGCCGGCGGAGTCCAGCAGCAGGAACGCGGCGCCGGGCAAGGCGTCTCCGGCCGTGTCCTTCGTAGTGATCTCGACGCTGCCCGCGTCCAAAGCCGGTTTCGCGGCGGGAGCGGCGGAAGCCGAGGGGGTCGGTTCGGAGGGCTCGGCACTCGCGGCCGGCGCCCAGCTCAGGGTGCCGGCCGCGACGACGACGGCAGCAGCGGATCGGACGAGACATGCGTGCACGGGGAAGAGGACTCCTTGATCGGTCGGGGGAGGTCAGCCGGTGCGGCCGACGGCTGGGGTAGCCGGCCGGGTGGGAGTGCTGCGCGGGGTACGGCCAGCCGAGCGCCTGGGCCTGGACGCGGCCCAGGCGCCGGGGAACCAGACGGCGGTGTACTGCTCGATGGCGTCGCGCAGCCCGGTGGTGACGGCCCCGTCCCACGGCGGGCGGCCGGGGCGGTGATAGGTGTCGAATGTGCCGTACTGCTTGGTGTTCGGCCGGGTAGTGGTGGCTTCATCGCGGCGGTGGAAGGTCCCGTGGTCCACGAAGCTGAGCGCCACCGCGTCGATCTCGCCGCGTTCCGGGTGAACGACGGCGACACGCAGCCCTCCGTAGGTGTCCGCGTGGATGGTACGGGTGAAGTCGATCCGCATCCGCAGCGGTGCATCGGGGATCGGGGATCGGGACAGCGAAGTAGGTGTTGCCAACAACGGTGTGGTCGTGGAAGGGAAGGCACAGCTCGGCGAAGAACTCGGCGGCTTGCAGGGACAAGAGAGGCTCCGGTCGAGATCTGGCTGGTCCTACAGGCGCGGGCCGGGCAGGGCCGGTCGGCTGGTGGTGCTCCAGCGCGGGACGCTGGCCGCGGGCAGCGCAGCCGGACGGCGGGAGGAGACAGCCCGCTGCACGTCGAGCGGAGTGGGAGCCGGCGGGCCCGGCGGGAGGATCGGGGTGAGCTGGGCCATCCCCTTGATGTAGCTGGAGGTCACCTCGCGCCACCGGGTCAGGGGAGCCGGATCGGCGACGCACTCGGTGACGGCGGTGAGCAGGGCGACCGGGGTGTCGGTGCTGGCCGTGGCGTACCAGACGGGCCGGTCGATGGACTTGCCCGCCCACAGCTGCCAGCGCGCGTCGCGCGTGGTCAGTTCGGTTTCCGGATCGAGGTCGCCGGTGGTGAACTCCATGCCGGCGAGCCCGTCCGGGGCCTGGACCGCGAAGACGCCCCAGCGCGGACGGTCGATCTCCCAGCCCTGCTTCAGAAGCGGCACGACCGCGAGGAAGGGATCGTGCTCGTCGATGCCAGAGACCGGCCGGGCAAGGTAAGCATCCGGCCCCTGCTCGTACGCCGTGGCCAGCATGGTGGTGAACGCCTGGACAAACTCGGTGGGAACGCGGTCGTTAAAGCAGACGCCCCACGCCGGCGGTCCGAAGGAGTCCTTGTAGGCGTTGATGCGCCAGAGCCCGTCGTCCTCGCCTTCGGGCAGGTAGCCCAGGCGCACGCGCCGGTCGGGAGCGCTCACGTACACGTTGGAGTCCTCGTCGTACCGCAGGTCCCAGCCAAGGTCGAGCAACGGGGCGAGGGCGGGGTCGCCGGTTCCGGTGGTGGAGGCGAGGTGGCGCGGGGAGACGTAGACGTCGCCGTCGATCTCGTGGTGCGAATCGGGCTGTGGGTTCATCGGTCTGCCCTCGTGGTGACGGTGATCTCGTCGGCGGCGGTGTCGAGGCGTTCGGTGACCTCGGCGGTGGTGCGGCCGGTGACGATGTAGAACCCGGCCCTGGCGGTGAACAGGTCGCCGTCGGGCGACAGGACGAGCTCGTCGCCGATCTCGCGGATCCAGTGCACTTGGCGCAGCCAGGGGGTGTGGGCGGCGAAGGGCTGGTTGATGTGCCGGGCGGTCAGGGTGCCGGAGGTATCCGGGTAGAGCATGCGGATGCCCGCGGCCCCGCTGCGGGTCGGGGTGAGGTCCGGCGCTCGGCCGCAGGCGAGGTCGGCGGCGGCCCGGGGCAGGTCTATGCCGGTGGCCAGACGGACAAGGTGGCCGATCATGTCGCCGCCGATCCTGGCATTGACCTCGATCAACCGCGGCCGACCGTCCACCAGGCGCAGCTCGACGTGCTGCACACCGTCGGTGATCCCCAGGGCCTTGACCGCGGCAGCGGCGGCCGGGGCGACCTGGGCCAGGAGTGGGTCGGCGGCATCGACGGTGTGCCCGGCCTCGTCGAAGTACGGCGCGGGGCCCAGGTGCTTGCGGGTCACGGCGACCGCCGTGGTCGCTCCGCGGTGGGTGACGCATTCGACCGAGAATTCCGGCCCGTCGAGGTACTCCTCGACCAGGACGCCGGTGTCCTCGCGACTGCGGCTCGCTCCGGCCGAGGCGAACGCGAACGCGGCGGGCAGTTCTTCGGGCCGGTCGACGCGGATCACGCCGATGCTGCCCGCGAAGGCCGCGGGCTTGATGACCGCCGGCAGGCCGAGGGTCATCGTCGCCAGGCCGGCCTCCAGTAGAGTCCGCGCCCTTATCGAGGCGGCCGAGGGCACGCCATGGCGGGCGAACAGAGCCCGAGCGGTGGCCTTGTTGCGACAGGCCCGCATCACCTCGACGGACGTCGAGGACAGACCGAGCGCGCGGGCGAGACGGGCGGTGGGGACGAGGTGCCACTCGTCCCAGGTGACCACGCCGGCAAGGTCATGGTGCTCGGCCAGCGCCCGGCCGCCGGCGAGCAGCGCTGCAGGGTCGCTCAGATCGACCACGGTGTGGTCGACGATGAACGGCTTCTCCCACGACGGCTCGGTGCCGGTGAGCAGGACGACGTCGTACGCGGCGGCCACCTGCTCCAGGCAGTAGCCGCGGTAGGTCTCGTCGCCAGGAGAAACGACGAGCACGAGAGGACGAGCGGACAAGAAGGGGTTCTCCGTATCGGTGGACGGCGGCACGAGGGAAGAGAGGGGCGTCTCAGGCGGCACGGCGGCGGCGCAGTTCGAACGCCGCAGCCCAGTGAGGGTGTTCGCTGATCAGGCGGCGGGCGTAGAGGGCGGTGTAGTTGTTGTTCAGCCCGGCGACCCCATGAGGGAGCTGGCAGCGCAGGTCCTCGAACAGGTCCTTCAAGCTGACTCGGGTTGCGCCGACGGCCAGGCGGCGAGCGGCCATGCGTTCCAGGGCCCGGTAGACGTGCGGGTTGTGG
Source organism: Streptomyces sp. NPDC107528 (assembly GCF_055639295.1). Classification (NCBI taxonomy): domain Bacteria; kingdom Bacillati; phylum Actinomycetota; class Actinomycetes; order Kitasatosporales; family Streptomycetaceae; genus Streptomyces; species Streptomyces sp. NPDC107528. The sequence continues at coordinate 831,306 of NZ_JBVKAV010000001.1, read as the reverse complement.
GCGTCGAAGGCGTGGAACTGCTCGGTGATGGTGCGACCAGTCGTGCGGTGCGATCCAAGGGCGGCAATGGACATGAAGTTCTCCACAGGCTGGGGACGCAACAAGGTCAGGTGCGCAGGGCGGGATCGGTTCGCAGGCGGGCGAAGGCGCAGAACAGACCGAGGGCCTGCAGCGCGGCGCAGACGGTGATGACGTGGCCCAGCGCATCGGGCGGAGTGAGCGCGGTGAGCACGCCGGCGACGGGGAAGGGCAGCAGGAGGATGAGGATGGTCGCCGACAGCGTGCTGCCGAACTTCTCCGGAGGGATCAGACGGGAGCGCAGGGTGCGCAGGACGACCGTCATGCCGCCATCGCCCGCCATGAGGACCGCGACCAAGACGAGGTAGGACCGGTAGTCGGGGGCCTGGGCAGCGGCGAGACAGCCGAGCGAGGAGACGGCGGCGCAGGCGGCGCCAACCGGCCACAGGCCGAGGCGGTCGAGCGCGAACCGGCAGAGCGTGACGCTGAGGAGCGTCGCTGCGGCAGCGGCGGACCAGACCAGGCCGACAGCGGTGGTGGACTGCCCGAAATGCTTGACGACGATCACGGGGCCGGCCGCTTGGAGAAGGCCGGTGGCCAGGTTGGACAAGGTCAGCCCGGTCACGAGCCAGCCGAGCGCGGGCAGCGAGCGGATGGTGCGCCACCCGGTGAGCAGTCCGGCGCCGGACTGCCCCTTCGGCACACGGGCCGGTGCCACGGGCGAGGGCGGGGTGCGCAGGGCGAGCAGCGCGGCAAGCAGCGAGAGCATGGTGATCACCGCGAGCATCGACGGCGGCCCGGCAAGCAAGAGCACTCCGGCGAGCGCCGGACCGGCCAGGGTCGCCGTCTGGTCGATGCCGAATAGGACAGCCTGGACACGGTGGGCCCGCCGTCCTGCTCGGCGTCCGGCGGCGGCACCCGCGGTCTCGGCCGCGATATAGCTGAACTCGGTGAGCACGCCGGTCGTCGCCGCCAGCACCATCACGGTCGCGCTCGCCACGGTGCCGGACGGGTGGAGATGGAGCAGGACCGCGCCAGCGGCGAGAGCCAGCGCCCTCCCCAGGGAGGCCAGGTGGAAGACCACCGCGGCACCGCGCCGGTCAACGACCGATCCGGCCCACCCAAACGCAGCAAGCCGCGGGATCCACTCCAGGGCGAAGGCGGCGCCCGTCAGCGCGGCGGATCGCGTCGTGGCCAGGACGAGCAGCGGGATGCCGTAGGTGGACATCGCGAACGCCAACGCGTCCGCCGTGCGCGGCAGGTAGATGCTGCGCATCAGCCCGCCCGTGTTGCGTGCGTGCCGGGGTGTGACCGCTGCGTTCACGCGACCGGCTCAGGCTCAGACACCCTGGCCACCTGGGGGTTGTCGGCCAGCCACTGGATCAGGAGCGTGCGGGGACGAGTCAGCCCCGCCTCGGCTCCGTCGCCGATCAGCGGGGAGGGAGCATCGGCTCGCTCGGCGGTGAGCGATGGTGCCAACAGGTCGAGGACGTGCCGGATACGGCTGCTGAACTCGCAGGCGGGGGCCGGGGCGGCGTGACGCCGGGCCCAGCGGGCCATCACGTCGTACAGATCTGCCAACTCCATCCCGGCGTCGGTCAGTTCCAGACCGGCGCCGGGCGCGACCCGGACGAGACCGTGGGCATGGGCCGTGTCCGAAGCGCTCCGCAATTGGTGCGTGGAGAGGTCGGGCAGGACGCCGGGCAGCCGTCGCGGCGGTATGGCGCCGTTGTCGTCGATCTCGGTGACCAGGCGGACCAGGGGGCGTGAGGCGAGCAGTTCGACAGCGCGGTGCACTTCGGCAGAGCTGTAGAGGATGCTCATCGGCGCGGGCCTCCCGCCGGGATGGCTGCCTTCGGGCGGGCGATCGTGGCGTGCGAGAAGAGATCGCGGTTGTGCCACGCCGGAGAGGACTGGGGCGTCCGAGCGCGTGGGAGCGCCGCGGGGGCCGGTCGTGACTGGCTGCTGACCCACGGCCTCTGCGCGGGCTTCGCCTGCGGGTTCCCCCAGACCGGGTGTTGGGACGCCTGGTCGAGGGACTGCCCGGCGGACCATGCGGACAGGGTGCCGAGAACGGGGCTCAGGCCGTCGCCTGCTGCGGAGAGCCGGTAGGGCCGGCCGGTGCCCTTGGTGTCGACGAGACCGTCGGCGACCAGCTGCCGCAGCGGCGGATAGATGTTGGTCCAGTCGCTGCTGGGCATCACGATCCGGGCCAGGGCTCGCCCGCTGACCTCCTGGCGGGACTTGAGCACCCACAGGATGGCGGCGGCGTGACGCCGGGTAAGCAGGGTGAGGCTGTCCTCGATCTGCTCGATCGCGGGCAGCGGGCGGTCCGCCTTCTCCAAGTGTTCCTCGGCCCAGGTGACGATCATCGGCAGGACCGGCAGCAGGGCAACACCACGGTTGGTGTGGCCATCGGTCACGTGCCGTGAGGTGTGTTCGGTGCGTTCGACGAGTCCGGCGTCGCACAGCGCCTTGAGCTTGGGGTGGAGCTGGCTGTTCTGCAGCCAGGACACCTTGGCCGCCAGCTCGCTGTAGCGCTGCGGCGGGCCGGAGAGGGCCAGGAGGATCCTCACGTTCCAGCGCGGGGTGATCATGGCCAGGGCCTCGGTGACCCGGGCGATGTCGGCGTCGGTGTCACGGGGCAGAGCGGTGATGGCCAAGGGAGGAACTCCTGGGTGAACGAAAGGGGGATGGTCTGCGGGTCAGCGGCTGTGCGCCGGGCTCTGCGCCGCAAGAGGCGGAGCTGGAGCAGGCGGCGAGGGAGTCGGCGGGGCCAGCGTCGGGGCCGGGATGCGGGCCAGGCTTTGCAGGACGGCGGCGACCGATTTGGCCTGGACCTCGCGGACGGCGACGGCTTCGGCGAGGCGGCGTGCACCGTCGAGGAGGTGGGAGACCTCGTGCGGGCCGATCTGCCGCTCGGGGTGGATGAGCCGGGCGAGGTGGTCGCGGTGGAAGTCGATGCTGCGCTCGGCGAGGGCGAGATCGTCGTGCATGCCGAGCAGGGCGGAGAGCATGCCGGGCGGCTGGGCCTGGGCGTGGGCTTCGAGGTCGGCGAGCGGTGCGCCGTACAGGTCCTCGATCCGTCCGGCTATGTCGGTGGACGTGGGGTGGGGCAATCGAGGGCTTTCACGGTCGGCGGGCCCGGGCCGCCCCGGCACGCGGGGGTGCCGGGGCAGCGGACGGGGGCAGGGTTGCGGTGGCGCTGAGCGGTGCCGTGCGGACGGGCCGGGCCTGCTGCGCAGGCGGGGGCATGGTGCGCAGCAGCTCGCCGAGGGCGGCGCGGTAGCCGTCGCGGGCCTCCAGTGCCGCGTCCAGCCACTGCGCGTCGAAGCGGAGCCTGTCGGCCGACAGTTCGCTCATGTCGCGGTCGGGAGATCCATGTCGGCGTATACGCAGTCGCGGACACGGGCGACCTGCTCCTCGGTGAGCGCCAGGAAGGACCGCAGCTCCAGGGCACGGGCGAACGCTGGCGAGGCATCGTGGCCGGCAGCCGCCTCGTACAGCTCGGGTACCGGCTTCCCGAAGACCTTCTGCAGGTCGCCGTCCATGGTGCTGGCCTTGTCCCGGCTCATCGGGCGGCCCTCGTCGACCGCCACGCCGTCGCCGGTGCGGCTGTACTCGCAGGCCGGTTGGGGGAGCTGGTCTGCACCGCCGGCCCGGTGCGGGGCCGAAGACGGGCGAGGCGCTCTGCGGCGAGGTCCTTCTTCCCTGGGGCGTCCGGGTCGAGGAGCCATCGCACGACCAGGGCCCGGCCGTCGCGGGCGGTGACGGCCGCGTTCACCCGGTGGGCGAGGCCCATCGTCGGGTCGTCGACCTCGCTGGGCTGGGTATGCAGTGCAGCGAGGAGGTCGTCCTCCGCGCGCTCCAGCACGGACTGGGCCTCAACGAGAAGGCCGTGCCACTTGACGACGTCGGTGGCGTCAGGGTTCGCGGTCGGCGCGGCGGCGACCGCGGCCTTCAACTGGTCCATGCCCATGTCGAAGCGCGCTTCGATCCGTTCGGTGAGCACGCCCACGACATCCGCAGAATCCTCGGACATGCCGTCGGACAAGGGGGATCTCCTGTTCTGGATAGGCCGATGCGTAGGGAATGTGAGGGGCCCCGTACTGGGCGATCAGCCGCTTGCCGGGACGTGCTGAAGTCCGGTCAGTCCAGGCACATACGGACGTCGCGGTACACGTACGTGCCGGAGACCCAGCCCTTCACGCCGGTCGTCTTGTCCGTGATGTAGACCCAGTTGCCGCTCTTCTTGGAGACGGTGAACTTGTGGCTCTTGTAGAGCACGCCGAGCGCCGTGGACTTCGAGCTGGCCTTGGACCGGATGGTCACGGCCTTGGCGTGCACTGCGTACGGCAGCGGCGGGAGGGACGAGCAGTTGCTCGCGGGGAGAGCGGAGGCGGAGGCGGTGGTCGGTGCCGCGTTGGCGGTGGTGGCGGACAGCACCGGCAGAGCGAGTGCGCCGAGCATCGCGGCGGATATGGCAATTCGGGTGGAGCGCATGCGGAAGAAACCTCCGTGAAGGCGTGGGGAATGTAGGGAAGGGCGCCGCGGGGTTGTCCCGGCGGCTGTATAAGAGTCCGGAGAATCGCCGGTTTGGCTAACCGGCGATCGTCGGCTATGTTGCGCCGCCCGCGTCGGGCTGAGCGCTCAGCGCGAACGGCCGGGCGGGCGCGGAGCAGGGGCCTTCGCCACACCGGCCGGACGGCTGGCGGCGGCTGCCGGGCGGACCGGCGGGAGAGGGCCGGCCTCGCCAGTGAGCCGGTCGTCGCACCACTGCAGGGCCTCGCCCACCGTGTCGAAGCCGCCCTCGCGCAGGGTGTGCGTCCACGTCTCGGTGTCGACCTCTTCGACCACGACGCGGAACGGCGACGGGGCGCGCTCGTCAAGAGCGCGCAGGGCCACGACCACGACCATGTCGTCGGGGTCGTCGCTGGTGTAGGAGTAGCCCATGGCGTAGTGGTCGCCGTCGTCGGCGAGGCGTCGCTCCAGTGCTCGCGTGGCCTCGTCAGCCGGCGGCGGGCCCAGCTCGGGGTCGAGGCCGATGGCATCGTGCGGGCAGCCGCGGTGGATGAGCCAGGACTGCGCCATCGCGGGCAGCGGCAGCGGGGCCTTCTCGAAGCTGAACGTCCGCTTCTCGTGGTCCCGTTGCAGATGCACGGCGAGCACCTGGGGCAGGCCGGGGTGTCCCCAGGTCGCGGTGCGGTCGAACAGGACGTAGTAGCTGTGCGGACCGTCGTGATGTTCGGCGAGGGGGACGAGCATGTCCTCGTGGACGCCGACCTTGCGGTAGAAGTCGGCCCGGCGGGCGGCGAACAGCGCGGCTCTTCCGGCGTCGGTGAGCGCGACCGGCTGGCCGGCGTGTACGGGGTGGCCGGTGTCCCGGGCGACCAGGCCGGCGGCCTCCAGCCGCCGTAGCTTGGTGTGGGGGATGCGGGTGCCGGAGGCGGCTGTGACGGACATCCGGCCGGTCAGCAGGTGTTCGTAGAGCTTGGCGCCGTCGGCGATGGCGAGCAGCGCCGCCTGGTCGTCCGTCGAGAGCTGCTGCGCGACGGGCGCTGCTGCGGCTTCGATGGGCTCCAGGGCGGCGAGCACATCCCGGGCAGCGGCGTCCCGCGCGTCGGCAGCCTCTTCCAACTGGTCCACGGTGCGGTCGATACGCGTGAACAGAGCGCCGTCGACGTCGAACTCGCCGCTGGACAGGCGGTTGAGGAGGCGCAGATGGAAGATGACGCCAGTCTGGGTCTTGGCCAGCTTCCGGTGCCGGTCCACCAGTTGGGCGTGCTGCTCGTCGAGGACGCCGCGGTCGCGGTAGGCCCACAGGGTGTCGATGTCGTGCCCGGTGGCGGCTTCGAGGCGAAGGTCGAGCGGGGAGACCGCACGCCGGGAGGGTGTCGGCGCGGGTTCAGGGGGCATAGGCGACGCTCCGTGCGTTCAGCGGGTGGGATGGTGCGCGGGGTTCGGTGCGGGACGGGGCAGACCCGGTGGCGCAGTGGGCGGCGGACCGGGCCGGGGCACGGGCGCGCGGGCGGCCAGTTGCGGGGAACGGGAGCGTGCCGCGTGGGTGCGGGCGCTCAGCGGCCGACGAGTCATGCCCAGACGGCGGCCGACCTCGTCGTAGACGTCGTTGCCCGCACGTGGCCGGATAGCGACGACGTGGATCTCCTTGTGGTGGGCGGACTCCGCGGGCGCCGGCCGGACGGCGTAGACGACACGCCAGTCCTTGCGGGAGTCCACGAACAGCTTTCGACAGCCCTCCAGGTCACCGTCGAGGCGCAGCCCGAAGCGCTGCGCGTTCACGACTTCCTGCAGGTAGGCAAGGGTGAGGTCGCGTACGTCGCTGGGGGCCTGGAGAAGATCGGTCAGCGCGCGCGGATCGAAGCTCAGTCCGAAGGCGGGCTGTCCCTGTCCCGCGGTCATGACGCCGGCTCGTCCTGGTCAGCGGCTTCCGCCGTGGCCGCCGTCTCCGTCCGCACGGACGGCGGCGGACCCGGCAGGAGACGGTGTGCGGGCCGGTCGGGAGAGGTCATGCAGGCCGACAGCGGGCCGCCCGGTGCGCGGATCGCCGCGACGGCGTGGGTGAGGAAGTCCCGGTGCCACACGAACAGACCGGAGAGCCCGGCTTCGGGGTCCTTGTGCTGCTGGTAGGCGAGCCACAAGGCATGGAGCCAGGCCACGACGTCGTCGTGCTCCTGCCACTGCAGGCACCAGGGCGCCGCGGTGGTGACCTCCGCCCCGTAGACCGGGAGGAAGAAGTCGTCGACCCAGTCGGACAGGGCGTCGAGTTCGTCCTCGCGTTCCTCTCCGTCCAGTTCCAGGATCGGGCGGGGCTCCGGTGGAGCGGCGGCCGGCGGGCCGCCGATTCCCGGCATGCCGAACGCGGCGAACGGTGATCCACTCGGCGACGGGTCGGACGCGAGGTGGTCGAGCTGCTGAGCCTGTTGCGCCGACTGCTCCATGAGCCGCCGCACGCTCGCCTCGATTCCCTCCAGCTGTGGATCCGGAATACGAATCGGCTCCAACTCTCCATCGTCGGCAGGTTTTGCGGATTCGGGCATTGAGAAGTTCGGCCTCCTACGAGACGTGGAATGAGGGAAGTGCGGGGGCGCCCTCGCGCGGCGCCGCCGGCGGATTGCACGTTCCTCCGGCGGTGTATTTCGCCTACGCCTGCGGTGGGAGCTGGTCGCCTTGGCGACGGGCAAGGACGCGGCTCAGTCGGTGAGAACCACGTCGTCCTGCGTGAGGGTTGCGTGGATCGTCTCCGTGAGCCGGTCCGCCGCGATCGACGCGTAGTGCTCGGTCTTCTCCACGCCGATGAAGTCCCGGCCTTCCAGCAGGGCGGCCACGCCCGTGGAGCCGGAGCCGGCGCAGAAGTCGAGGACCGTGCCGCCCTCGGGGCTGATCTTGACCAGCTCGCGCATCACCTCGACCGGCTTCTGCGTGATGTGCTGGCGCTTCGCGCCAGAGGGCTGCGAAGCCGAGTACATGCCAGGCAGGTAGACGGGGTTGCGGGAGCCGTCGATCGGCCCCTTGCTGGCCCAGACGATGAACTCGCAGTTCTGGGTGAACCGGCCCTTCTGGGGCCTGGCCTGCGGCTTGTGCCAGGCCAGGACACCGCGCCACAGCCATCCGGCCGCCTGGATCGCGTCCGTCGTCGTCGGGAGCTGGCGCCAGTCGGTGAACAGCAGGGCCGTCCCGCCGGTCTTGGCAAGGCGGTGGGCTTCGGTCATGATCTGCGTCAGCCAGAACGAGTAGGACCGCTGGTCCATGTTCTCGCCGGTGAAGTCGGCGAGGTCGTTCTTGGCGTCGGCGGAGGTGTACTTCTGCTTCGCGGAGCGCGTGGTGCGCTCCTTCGCGGTCCGGCCTCCGCTGTTGTACGGCGGGTCGGTGATGACGGAGTCGACGCAGCCGTCCGGAAGGCCGGAGAGAACGGCCAGAGCGTCGCCCTGGTGAAGGGAAAAAGGCAAAGAGGAACCCCGATTCGGGTTGCGGAAACGCGGAGGGAAATAGCCGCCTCGCGCAGGAGCCCTCGCGGGCCGGAAGTGGGCATGCAGAAGCCCAGGGCCGCAGACCGAGGAGGGCGAGGGGGAGTCCAAAAACTGTAGAGGCGAAACCGCCGACGACCAAGAAGTGCCCTGTCGAGGTATCGGTTTCCGGCACCTCACGCCGAATTTTTGGTCAACCGCCGATCCGCGCCTACTGTTTTTGAACCGCCCGGCGCACACCGCCGCTGGCCACTCCCCTGCCACACCTCACGGAGGTACCCCTTGCCCCGGCACACCTAGCTCACGGCCCGGCCCGCGGAGCGAGCGGCAACTCGCCCCGCACCGGCCCGTCCCGATCGCCCACCCCAGCTGCCGCGCCCTTCCGAGACGCCTCGCGCACGCGGTATGCCGGACACCGCACCCCCAAGGACACGTTCATGACGTCTCGCTACCCACCCATGCCCGAAACCGCTGACCGGCGAGCGGTCCGCTCGGATTGAAGGGGCTCGCCGCCGGCATCGGCGTCGTCTTCCTCTCCCCGATCCTGATCGCTGGCACCGGCATGATGCTGGCCTCCTCGGCCGACGCCGTGCAGAGCAGCGGCTCCTTCAGCAGCTGCCTGAGCGACATCGACAGCGACAAGGTCACCGAACAGGTCACCAAGATTCTCGACGGCGCCTCCGGCAAGGACGTGCACGTCGAGGGCCTGGACCTGCCCGCCGAGCAGGTCCCCAACGCCCAGACCATCGTGGCCGCCGGCCTCTCCCTCGACGTCCCCAAGAAGGGACAGATCATCGCGCTCGCCACGGCGATGCAGGAGAGCCGACTGCGCAACCTCGCCTACGGCGACCGCGACTCCCTCGGCCTCTTCCAGCAGCGCCCTTCCCAGGGCTGGGGCAGCGCCGAGCAGATCCGCGACCCCACCTACGCGAGCGAGCAGTTCTACAAGCACTTGCTCAAAGTGAGCGGGTGGCAGCAGATGACCGTCACCCAGGCCGCCCAAGCCGTGCAGAAGTCCGGCCTGCCAGACGCCTACGCGCAGTGGGAGAAGCTCGCCACCGCGCTGCAGGGCGCCATCGCCAAGACCTTCCCCGGCGGCGGTGACACGGACGCCAAGGACACGGACCAGGACAAGCAGTCGGCCACGACCGGCTGCGCGCCGGGCCAGGACGGTTCCGGGTTCGGCCGCATCCCCGAGGGGAGCGTCCCGAAGGGTTACTCGATCCCCAAGGACGCCGATCCGAAGGCGCGCAAGGCCATCACCTGGGCGATGCAGCAGCTCGGGACGCTCTACCAGTGGGGCGGCTCCTGCACGAACTCGCATGGTCCTGACCCCATGGGCCGCTGCGACTGCTCCAGCCTGATGCAGCAGGCGTACGCCCACGCCGGAATCACGCTCACCCGCACCACGTACACGCAGGTCAACGAAGGCAAGGCGATCTCGCCCGCTCATCTCAAGCCCGGTGACCTGATCTTCAGCCGCGGCACCGCCGCACGGCCCGAGCACGTCGGCATGTACATGGGCGAGGGCCTCGTGATCGAGGCGCCGCGCACCACCAAGCCGGTTCGGATCACCCCGATCAAGGACTGGACGATTCTCGCCACCCGCCGCGTCCTCTGACGCCGCACCCGCCCGGCTTCGCCCCGGGCGGTCCGGCCTTGCGGCCACTTCCATGCCCTTCGCGCACCTCCCCCTCCGCTTTCGCCTTCCCCGCCGGCCCTCGCTGGGCCCGCGTATGCAAGGAGCCCCACCACCCCTATGTCCGTCCCCCTCGCAGACCGCGTCATCCAGCTCGCCTACGACCCAGGAATTTCACCCAAGGGCGGTGGCCTACCCGGCCTGAGCGTGCTGAAGAACGTCGTCAACTCGATCAACATGTTCGGCATCATCGCCGTCGTTGGCGCCCTCGCCGTCTCGCTCGGCGTCTGGGCGTGGGGCCACCACACCGGTGGCCACCAGGCCGAGGCCAACGGGAAGAAGGGCGCCGTGGTCGCCGCCGGCGCCGCCCTCGGTCTGGGCGCCGCGAACGGCATCGTGGCCTTCTTCTCCGGCCTGGGCTCGCAGGTCCACTGATGCGGACACGATCCCCGTCCCTCTCACTGTCCTCGTACGGCTCGGGGTGGTCGGCCAACCGGCGCATCGCGATCGTCGCCGCCGCCGTCGCCGTCCTGCTCGCCATCGCCGGGGTCGTCGCCCTGCTGACCGGAGGCGGGAATAGCCACCAGGCTCCGGGCACCGCGGCGCCTGCCCCAACCGGCAGCCTGTCCTCCTCCGAGGGCGCCCCGAAGCCTTCCTCCGGATCCGGATCGGTGCCCAAGCCGCTGCAGATCTCCGAGCCGGTCGCCTACGCCAAGGCAGCAGCCCAGATGCTGTGGGCCTACGACACCCGTGACACCAGCCGCGACCAACAGCTCGCCGGCATGCGCGCCTGGATGACCGCCGAGACCAAGTACGCCGACTGGGCCTCGGTCTCCGGCCAGGTGCCCGATCCGGTGCTGTGGTCACGGATGGCCGACCAGGACCAGCACGCCACCGCCCACGTCACCGAGGGCCACTACCCCGGCGCGTTCAAGCAGGCCCTGGCCGAGGACCCGTCCGCGATCACCGAGGCGTACATCTACGTCGTCACCGTCAACGGCAAGCAGACGCTCAGTTGGAAGAAGGGCGGCGGAGGGGCCGAGGAACGGGCCGTGACCCTCGCCGTCCAGTGCCGCCCGAACCACGACTGCACCCTGGCCGCCATCGCTCCGAGCGTCACGCAGTGACCCGCGCCTGACACACGAAAGGAGGAGCAACTCCCCGTGGGCTTCTGTGATTACCCCCTGGCCGACAAGTTGTGCACGGTCGGCGACGCGGTGGATTTCGCCTCGGACCCCGGCAAGGCCATCGGTGACTGGATGGCGAAGTCCGCCGGTGAACTGGCCGCCGCCGCGGCCAACCTGGCCGCCGAGGCGGTCGACACCACCACGAAGGTGGATCTGAACGCCGGATGGTTCCGTGACAACTACGAGATGCTGCTGCCACTGGGCCTGGTCCTGCTGGTCGCCACGTTCTGCGCACAGCTGGTCCGGGCCGCCATCCGGCGCGACGGGCAAGCTCTGACACAAGCGTTCACCGGCACCATGAGCGGCGTCCTGTTCGCCTTCTGCGCCATCGCCCTGACCACGGTGGCCGTCGAAGTCGTCGACGCCGTCAGCGACGGCCTGTTCAAGACCGCGAACCTGAACATGGAGGCGGCCGTGCGCCGCATCGTGAAGGTCAGTCAGATTGCGTCGCTGGCCGGGCTAGGCTGGCTCGTCCCGGTCGTCGCCGGCCTCGGCGCAGCCATCGGCGCCTTCCTCTACTGGTGCGTAATGATGGTTCGCAAGGTCGGCATCCTCGTCATGGTCACGCTGGCCGTCTTCGCCTCCGCCGGCGGCGGCTGGGAGGTCGCCCGGCGCTGGCGCAAGGGCTGGATCGAAGCCACCGCCACCCTCGTGGTCTCCAAACTGCTGATGACCGTGATCTTCGTGATCGGCATCGCCGCCATGGGCAAAACCGAGGCCAAGGACGGCATCGCCGCTCTGGCCGACGTCATGTCCGGCATCGTGATCATGATCCTGGTGCTGCTGTGTCCGTACGCGGTCTTCAAGTTCGTGCACTGGGCGGCCGACGGGACCGACGGGGAGTCCATCCACCGTGCCGGCGGCGCCGGTGCGCAGATCGCGAAGGCGCACGCCGAGAAGGCCGCCCGCAAGGCCGCCGCTGCTGCGGCCACCGCCGGAACCGGGGGCGCTGCCGCCGGCGCGGGTGCCGCACCGCAGGGCCCCGACGGCGGTGGGTTCCCCGGCGACGTCGCTGCTAACCCGACCGGCGGAGGCGGCGAGGGCAAGGAGGGATCGCAGAGCGGCGGAACGGGTGCCTCGCCCGGCGGCGACGCGGTCAAGTCTGGCTTGGAGAAGGCCGTCCAGCCCGCGCCGACGAGCGTGTCCGACGACACCAGCGGCCAGGTGGGCGGCAGCCCGGGGCCTGGCGGATCCGGCGCGAGTGCCGCGTCTGGGCAGAGCGGCGGATGGCAGTCCACTCCGCCGACCACAACCCCGCCGCCGCAGGGGGCACCGCCGTCCTCCGGCACGCAGAACGCCCCGTCCAGCGAGGCGAGCGGCCCCCCGCCGCCTCCGACCGGCCTCTGATTCCCTGACCGACTCCCGGGGGCGGGATGTGCACGCGCCCTCCCGCCCCCGGGTTCAACCCGCGCCTCCAGGACCCGCCCCTTGACTGATCTTTCCGTCGCCCCGGTCACGGTGAAGTTCCCGCACCGGAGCCGCCGCGGCATCCTCCTCGGCCTCTCCCTGCCCCAACTCGTACTCGTCTCCTGCATGCTGGCCCTGCTGCTGATGACGGTGATCTCCACCGGGCTGCTCGGCGCCGTTGCCCTGGCACCGCTGTGGGCGGCATCCGGGGCACTCGTCGCGATCCGCCGGCACGGCCGCTCCTTGATCGACTGGGCGCCGATCGTCACCCGGTATGCGCACCGTCGCCGCACCGGCCAGACCCTCTGGCTTGCTCGGCCCGTCACCCGGCCCCGGCAGGACGGCGTCCTCCATCTGCCCGGCACCGCCGCTTCCCTCAAGGTGGTCACCCCCGGCGACTCCGCCAACGGCGCCGCAGCCGTCCACGACCCGCACCAGCAGACCCTGACCGCCATCGCCCGCGTCACCAGCCGCGCCTTCGCCCTCCTCGACCCCGCCACCCAGAACCACAACGTGAGCAGCTGGGGACGCGCGCTCGCGGGCATCGCCCGCACCGGGCACATCGCCACCGTGCAGGTGCTGGAACGCACCGTCCCCGACTCGGGCGACACCCTCAGCCGCCACTGGACCCACAACGGGCAGCCCCAGACCCCCGTCGCCGGACAGATCTACTCCGAGCTGGTCTCCTCTGCCGGCCCTGCCGCCGCCCCGCACGAGACCTACCTCGCCATCTCCCTCGACCTCAAGGCCGCCCGGCGCCTGATCAACCAGGCCGGCGGAGGGCTGCCCGGGGCGTTCACCGTCATGCAGCAGACCACCGCGTCCATCGCGCAGGCCGCCCGCAACGCAGGTCTCCAGGTCACCGGCTGGCTGAGCGCACGGGAAATCGCCGCCGTCATCCGCACCGCCTACGACCCAAAGGCCCTCGCCGCGCTCCAGCAGTGGTCCGAGACCGGCCGCGCCGAGGCCGACCCCGCAGCTGCCGGGCCCGTCGTCCAGTTCGAGGAGTACGACCGCCTCGCCACCGACAGCGCCCGGCACGCGACGTACTGGGTGGAGAACTGGCCAAGGACCGAGATGGGGGCCGGGTTCCTGCACGGGCTGATGTTCACGGCCGGCGTGCGCCGCAGCCTCTCCCTCATCTACGTGCCGCAGGGGCTCGAGTCCGCACTGCGGGACGTCCAGCGCAAGAAGGCCGCGATCATCGCCGATGCCAACGAGCGCGCCCGCCGCGGACAGGTCGATTCCGAAGAGGACTCCGTCGAGTACGCCGACGTCAAAACCCGCGAACGCCAGCTCATCGCCGGGCACGCGGACGTCGCACTGACCGGCCTGGTCACCGTCACCGCCGAGACCGACGCCCTCCTGGACGCCGCCTGCGCACAGATCGAGACCCACGCCGTCACCTCCGGCGTCGACCTTCGTCGGCTCAACTACCAGCAGCCCGACGCCTTCGCCCTCACCGCGCTGCCGCTCGCCCGCACCGCCCTGTGAACCAGCCGCGCCCGTGCGCACCCCTGACCCACCGCACTCCGGATCACCCGCGACGGGACGCCCCTCACTGCCCTGCCTACCGGCAGGAAGGACCACCACCTTTGACCTCTCCTACGCGCCCCGACGACGCGCACCCCTACCTCCGCGCCGCGAGCGCCGGCATCCGCCACCACGCACGGACCTTGGCGCCGTCGGACGCGGACCCGCCCAAGCCCGGAGATCGTCTGCACCTTGACGTGCTGCACGCCCACCTCACCGCTCTGCTCCAGCTTCTGGACCGGCTCGCAGACCACACCCGGCCCCCGCACCCAGTCGCCGGACGTCACCTGGCCACTGCCCACACCAGGCTCTGGCAGGCCACCAGCGAAGTCCACGCCGCCTTCCACCTGCTGCCCGGCACACCCCAGGCGGACGCCGAGACAAGCGCCTGCCATCCAGAGCGGCTCCCCGAGGGCCCGCCCGTGCTGACGATCTGCCAACGCCACCTCGCCGCCGGACACGTAGTCCGCCGCAAAACCACCCCCACCGACCTCCGGCCGCACACCACGGCCTGCGTGCGATGAGCACCACCCGCAGAATCGAGGGCCCCCGATGAGCCACCGGCCCGCCCGTCGCGCCCGCCGCGCGTCCGCCAGCCCGTTGTTCACCCCTCACGGCACCGACCGCGCCAGCCGCAAGGCCGCCCGCCGCCAGCTCGCCGAGGCCACCGCCAAAGTCCGCGCCGAAGCCAGCGCCCACCAGAGCGAAGGCACGCCCGCCGAGCACCAGATGCCCGCCCCGCTCTACCCACCGAGCGGACGCCCCGGGCCCGCCTCCTCTCGCGGGAACCGGCTGAAGCTGCCCGCCCACCGCATGACCACCGCGGTCGCGGCCGGCGCCTATCCCTTCCTCGCCGAAGGCGGACTCGGCGCCGAGGGCATCTACATCGGCCGCGACGTCCACGCCGAAGCATCATTCGTCTTCGACCCGTTCGCTCTGTACGGCAAAGTCGAGGGATTCACCAACCCGAACCTGCTGCTCGCCGGCGTGATCGGCCAGGGCAAGAGCGCCCTCGCGAAGTCCTTCGCGCTACGGTCAGTCGCCTTCGGATACCGCGTCTACGTACCGTGCGACCCGAAGGGCGAGTGGACGCCGGTCGCCGAGGCCCTCGGCGGCCGGTCCGTCGCCCTCGGTCCCGGACTGCCCGGACGCCTGAACCCCCTGGACGCGGCCCCGCGCCCGGAGAGCGTGGCCGAGGCTGACTGGGTCGGCGAGATCCGCAAGCGGCGCCTGCTCCTGCTCAGCTCCCTCGCCCGCACCATCCTGGGCCGGGACCTGATGCCCATGGAGCACACCGCCCTGGACGTCGCCCTCGACGCCGTCGTCACCCGCGCCGCCGACACGCACCGCACCCCGCTCCTCGGCGACGTCGCCGCCGCCCTCAACAACCCCCGCGAGCTCGACGAGGCCGCCGGGATGATGTCGGGCCAACTCGGCGACGCAGCGCGAGACCTGGCCCACGCCATGCGGCGCCTGGTCCACGGCGACCTGGCCGGCATGTTCGACGCCCCCTCCACCGTCGCATTCGATCCGAACGCGCCGATGCTCACCATCGACCTGTCCCGCCTGGGCGGCTCCGGGGACGACACCGCCCTCGTCCTGGCGATGACCTGCGCGAGCGCCTGGATGGAATCCGCCCTCTCCGATCCCAGCGGCGGCCGGCGCTGGATCGTGTACGACGAGGCATGGCGCCTGATGCGGCACGTCGGCCTGCTCCAGCGCATGCAGGCCCAGTGGAAGCTCAGCCGCGGCCTCGGCATCGCCAACCTCATGGTCATCCACCGGCTGTCCGACCTGCTCACCGCTGGCGACGCCGGATCACAAGGCCGGGCCCTGGCCGAGGGACTCCTCGCCGACTGCAGCACCCGGATCATCTACCGCCAGGAGACCGACCAGCTCCACGCCGCGGCATCCCTGCTCGGTCTGACCTCCGTCGAGATGGACGCCATCGCGCACCTCAACCGAGGGCGTGGCCTGTGGAAAGTCGCAGGTCGGAGCTTCATCGTTCAGCACCTCCTGCACAGCCATGAACTGGCGCTCTTCGACACCGACGCCCGTATGCACTGAGGACCAAGAGGCCCGTGAAGCCCGACTTCCAACGCGACTTGATACCGAGCGACGAGGTGTTCCAGCTTATCGGCGCGCTCAATGCGATGAAGGACGAACTGCTCAACGCTGCCCAGCAGTGGGAGCTGCTGGACGAGAACGGACACGTACCGGCCACGCCTTCCTACACCGCGCTGCTCCAGCACGCCACCGACGCACAGGACCTCTCCCGCGATGTCCTCCGGCTCACTGCTAACTTCGCCCGGAGCCCACACCACACCACCCGCGCCGGCGGCACCGTTCTGAAGCATCTCGGCCCGGCGGCGACCATGTCGAGCCACGCAGCCCCGCACTTCACCGAGTCTGCGGAGTGTGCCCTTGCCCTGCCCCGGTCTGCCAACCCGACCGACCGGCACTACCTCGCGAATCGCATGGTCATCGACCACGCCTCAGCCCGCGCCTTCCTGCGGCGCACCTCGGAATCCCTTCGTGACGCGGCCAAGGAACTCGACGACCACCTCGGCTTCCAACGCTTCCTCGCGACGCTCACCCGTCAGGAAGGCCCGCCGGCGCCTCCGCCAACTAGGCCGGGCGGTCGCCACCGCTGACCGCGCCTGCCCCGAAGCCCGATCCACCCACATCCCAAGGAATGCTCTGAACCGCCCCGCTCATTTCAGCGACGCCGACTGGGCCGAATACCAGCAGTACCAGGCCGAGCACGACGACCTCATGGCGCAAGTCGCCGATCGTGCAGCCCAGCTGGAACACGACCTGATCGCCGCCTACGACGAGTACGAACTCGACTCCAGGCCGGTCCCGAAGCCAGAAGCCGACCTCGCTCGCCAAACGCCTCCGTCACACCGACGGGCGTCCCGCAGGGAAATCCGTGGCCGCTGACGAGGCGAACGCTACGGCCGCCCGCGCGACTCCGCTCGCGCCACTTCCCGACCACCGCGACGTGAACATGCCGTGGTGGCAGGAGCTGTGGCGTCGCCACGCGCACATCACCACGCCGCTGCGAGCGCGCGGACTGCCCTGCGACATCGAGTTCGGCCTCAGCGCCTACATCGTGCGCGTCTCGCTCCCTGACAACAGCTACCTGATCATCAGTCCGCCGCAGGAACCGTCCTCCGACCACCCGCCCGGAGACCCCGAGGGCTGGATCGCGACCCGCGAGCACCCCGACGACCAGACGCTGTTCGAAGTCCTCTACGACTCCGCCCCCTCCGACAGCCCCGGCGCTCGCCAGCACCCCGAAGCCCGCCACGGCGGCAGCGCCCAACCCCTGATCGACGCGATCGACCACCGCCTCGCCCAGCTCGGACTGCTACCGCACCCCGTTCTGCCCCACGAAAGCCCCCACGTGCACCCGCCCCAACTGACGCCACCGCCCCCGTCCCAGGACGCCCCCGGCACACCAGACCGTCGCCCCGCCTACGTCTACGGCGACGCGCTGCGCGAGCTGACCGACCGGCTCAACGGAGCCGAGTCGCACGCGGATGCCGCTGCCCTTTTGCATCAGATCCTGGAACCCACCGACGGCCTGCTGGCACAGCTCGGCGAGTTCTTCGAAGCAGCCGGCGAGAAAGCCAAGGAAGCCAAGGAGGACGACGGCTTCGACCTGTCCTACGACCTCGCCGACGCCGCTGCCGAGATCCGCAGCCTCGGAGAGGTCCTGCACGTGGCCGAGGACCGGATGCGGGCCCTCACCCCGCTCGCGCCCGCACCGCGGCTGCCCTCCACCCCGGCTCGTGCACCGTCCCTTCCGCCGCGAGCCCTCCCGTCAGCTCCGCCGCGGCACACGCGCTGACGGCGCACCGCCGCCTCCCTCCAGGAACACATGACCTCGCCCCGCACCGATCTGTCCGCCTTCGCCACCGGCCTCGCTGACCGCCTGCCGGGCATCTGGGCCAGCGATTATCAGCGCCACGCGCAGTACGCGGACCAGTTTCCCCGTACCGAGCAGCTCTGGGACGCCGGTCACGTCGACTACCGAACCGTCATCTGTCCAGCTCACCGACGCGCGTAACCCTCCCAATCGCCCTACCGTGAGGCATGAGCACTGATCGCCCCCGCCCGAAGCGCGCGACCCAGATCGCCATCGAATTCCTCGCGCTCTGGGCAGAACGCGACCGGTCATTCGCGGCAGCCCACATCAGTACCACCCTCGGGCTCGCCGACGTTCCCGAGCCCGCACGGTCCGAAATCACCTCCGCCATCGCCGGCCTTCTCAACCTCAGCATGATGGCCGTCATGGAAGTCGGACAGCGCAGAGCCTGCGAAGCCGCCGAAGCGTCCGGTCGGCACAGGGATGACGTGTCGGTGGAAGAGCGCCTCGCTGCCACATCCGCGTACATCCAGGAGATGTCACTCGGGATGCCTGAAGACCCCGACGCAGTCGACCGCTCCTAGCGGCTACGACCTACAAGGGCTTCTGATAGACCTCAGGCATCGGGTGCCCCGTACCTTTGCTCCACTTGCGCCACTGGTGCCGCTGGGCGTTGTACTCCGTGTCAGCCTTGATGTCGCCGCCACGAGACTGGGCGCCGCACTCGCAACGCCAGTGCCAATTCATCTCGTTCTGGGACCAGTCGTACCCGGAGTCTGAGGCGGTCTCTGACTGCGCCGCAGCATCCTGGAGCGCACGCCGAATGATCAACGCCCCGGCCACAACCACTGCGGCCGCCGCGCGACCGGCCCACCTTGGAATCTCCATGCGCCGAACCGTAACGCCTCGCTGCTCTCTGCACGCAGAAGGCCCCGGAACTGGTCCGAGGCCTCCGCCTAATCAGTCTTCGCCTGGCTGCCGGCGTGCGATGGGAGCCCGCCGCCTGCGGTCAACCTCGTCCAGCAAGTCGTAGTAGGCCGCCGCCACTTTCCTGCACTCCCGCAACACGATCGGGACTTTCCTCAGCACCAGGACGAGCGCGCCCAGCCCGCAGCCGATCAGCACTGCCCAGTCGTACGTCCTGCACAAGGAGGGCGTCGAGGTGATCAGCCTCCTGCACGAGGACATCGGCCCGATCGTGAGCTGGTCCATCGACCCGCGCACCGCCTTCAACGACCACCCGGCGGCCTGGTCCTCCCTCGACTCCCCGCCCGCCATCCGGGCATCGCGCGGCAGGCAGCCCCAGAGCGCTCCTGCCGTAGCCCTGGCGAAGGCCGGCACCCAGCGCCCCGCCGCCCGACGCTAGTTCCCCCTCGTCTTCCCGGAGCCTTCTCTGCCCCCGTACAACACGCCCCTGATCAGCGTCGTCATCGCAAGCCGCCTGCGCGAAGACCGGCTGGACTACCTGACCGCCATGCACGCCAGCCTCACCCGGCAGTCCGTGCCGTGGGAGGCCGTGATCGCGCTCGACGGTGCTTCGCCCGACCGTCTGCCGACCCCGCTCGCGCAGGACCCGCGCGTTCGCACGCTGGCGGTGCCCCGTCCAGTCGGCGCCGCCTGCGCCAGGAACCTGGCCCTCGCTCACGTACGCACTCCGTACACCAACTGGGCCGACGACGATGACCTGTTCACCGACGATGCGATGGCCGTACGGCTGAACACCCTGGAGTCGACGAGAGTCGGCTGGTGCGCCGGCTGGAGCGAGGACCAGCACCCGGACGGTTCGACCACTCTGTGGCGCTGCCCCACGCCGCCCGGCCGGCACGAGGCCGGTGACGTGTGGACGTACTGGAAGTCGCCGACGAACACCATCCCCATCGGGCCGACCACCATCCTCGCCCGCACCGACCTCGTGCGCGCCGCGCCGATGGGCGGCCTCGTCCAGGGCGAGGACTACTGCGCGGCCCTCGGCGTCACCGCTCTCGCCCCCGGGATCCTGCTGCCCGTCCCCGTATACAGGTACCGCAAGTGGAACGGCCAGATGACGGCCCAGGTCGGATACGACCAGCTGGAGGCGGCGGCCCGCGAGCACGCCTGGGCGTACGGCCGCAGTCTGCGCGCCGTCCTGCGCGGTGGCGAGGACCTGGTCCATGACTGAAGCGCAGATCATCCTGTCGCACAGCCGGGAGTCCGGGATCGTCGCCATCGCCTCGGGCGAGCAGTATCCGTGGGCGCACACCGCCCTCGCGGAGAGCGGCTTCCAGCGGGACGACGACGGCGTCTGGCACCTGCCCGCGGACGGCACCCAGACCACCGTGGTCGACCTGGTCACGTGCGCGAAGCGGCACCGCACCAGCGTGCACACGAGCAGCCGCCGGTTCATCGGCGACGCCGCCCGCGACCTCGCGCGCCTCCTGCCAGGCCAGTGGCACGCCTCGATCGAGATCTACTCGCACCCCGCCTGGCAGGAAGACCTGGTCCCCTGGATCTGGGACAGCGGCGAACTCGGCCGCACCGTCCAGAGCGAGCGGATCCCCTACGCCGCGCTCCTCACCGACATGGTGCAGGGCACCACGCTGCTGTTCATCGAGCGTCCCGGCCGTCAACTCGACTACCTGGTGGGGGCCTTCTCACCCGATGGGCTCGAAGGGGGTTACGGCGATCCCCACGCCCCGCACAGCATCGTCCTGCCGTCTTTCCCCGGACGGGCTGCCCAGGCCCTCACCGACCGGTACCTCCCCGCCTATGAGCAGGCCGTCCACGCCCGCCAGACGGCGGCCATCGCCGCCGTGCTCGGGGACATCCGCTCCGAGCACGACACCTGGCAGGCCATGAACGCCTCCGGCCGCTACAGCGACGCCACCCCGCTGAGCGCCGCCGCCCTGGGCGCCGCGACAGAGTTGTTCCTCGACCACGCCTGGCGCCGTTTCCTGACCGTCGTCGACCACGCCCCGGCGCTGCTCGACCGGTGCCAACCCGCGAACAGCCCGTGGCCCGACGATGCCGCAGCCCTTTCCCGTCTGGCCGACGCCGTGATCGATGCCGAAGCCCTGCTCGACGAGATCGTCCACGGCGGTTCCGTGCCGGCGCAGGAGCGCCGAGCACGCGCCTGGCCGGCCATCGAGACGTGGCTCACCGACGGCCAACCGTTCTTGCGTCAGGCCCGCATCAGGGCACCCCACCGTCGCCCGGCCCTGCCCGTCACCGCGCCAGCCCGCCCCCTCGCCGCGGCCCGGCCCGCGCACCGCGGGCCCTGACCCTTCCGCCCCACGCCCCGAGGAGAACCCCGCCACCTTGCAACCCGGCACCCACTTCGCCTTCGGCGACCACGAGGAACACGGCTTTGTGGCCTCCTTCACCGCCAACCTGCCCGCACACCTCGCCCACTGGTACCTGGAGCGCGAGCAGTTCGAGCCCGTTCCCGGAGAACCCGGCCTGTACCGGCTCAGCGAGCCCGAGCGCGACGGAGTCCGCCGCACCCGCCAAGCCGTCCACGACCTTCGCCGCCACGGCTACACCGTGCAGGCCGACATCCGCCTCGACCCGTCCCTCTCGGCCGGCCCGCCGCGCCCCTTCCGGCCCAACGGACTCCAGGAGCGCCGCAGCCGTCTCGCCCGGGCCGCCGCCGGCCGGACGACGCAGCGCTCCGCACCGCCCACCACCTCCCCGCCGGCGGCCCGGCCGATCCCGCCGAAGCCCTCGTACGCTCCGACCGTCCATTTGACAGCCGCGACCGGCGGGCGGTCTCGATGACACCCGCGAGCAGCCCGGCCCCCGACGGCCCCTTGCCGAGAGCTTCCGAACTGGCCAACGGGGCACGCGACTTCCGCTTGCGGATGGCGGTCATCGACAGCGAGACCGAGGCGACGCTCGACATGACACGCGACTGCTACGGCCGTACCGTCCACGCGGGCGCCGCGGCACTCGCACGAGCCCACCGCGACAAGGCGGCGGTGGAGGCGTACGCCACTCACCTCGCCCCGCACGCCGAGGCTCTCCTCGATGCCGCCCGCCTCGTGCTCGACGAGCTGCCACCCGCCCGGCACCTGGCCGGGTGGCGGGCCGTCCTGGACGGCCTGGCTGCCTCCGCCGCCGAGATCCACCGGGCCCTCGGCCGGCCGGCCGCCCCTGGCTCCCAGGCCGAACGCACTCAGCACGCGGCCTTGTGGCCGCACCTCACCGCTTGGGCTGATCCTCTCGATCGGCGTCGGGCAGTCCGCCGGTACCGCCCTGGCCGGACGCCTCGCCGAGCAGACGCTCGCCAGCGCGGCGCTCCCCGGCGCCGGCGCGGCCTTCGCCCTCGCCGTCCTTCTCGCCGCGCGCCGACAGCTCCGCCCCGCCGGACACCGGCCGCGCGGCCGACACCGCCGCCCACTCCGAGGCCGGCACAAGACGCCCTGATCTGGGCGCACCCCCACCTTCCAACCCCTTTTGAGGAGAACGAATTATGGCCGTGCGTACGCACTGGACCGTGGAGCACGCCTGCTCCCACAGCGTGGATCATGACCTGTCCAATCGCCCTGCCGACAAGCGGGCAGGCTTTGCCCGTTGGCTCGCGTCGAAGGACTGCACCAACTGCTGGAAGGCGGCGCGCGACGCCGACTCCGAGTCCAAGGACGAGTGGCTCGCGACCAAGCGTGCCGAGGAGCAGGAGGCAGCCGTCGCGTGGGCCAAGCAGTTCGACATGCCGCAGCTGGAGGGCCCGGAGAAGGCCCTGGACTGGGGCGAGCGCTCCCGCCACCAACTGATGACGGCCGCGCACACCGCGCTCGTCGTCGAGGGCACTTGGGACGAGGCGGACTGGGCGGAGCTGGAAGAGAAGGCCCGCTCCATCACCCGTGCCGGATGGTGGATCGACCAGCGCGACGCCGACGGCACTGACCTGCTCGAACTCCTCGACGCGGCCAGTGAGGCGGACCGCGGGACGGAGAACCCCTTCCACTGACAGCGGGGCAACATAGCCGGGAAACGCCGGTTAGCCAAACCGGCGTTCCTCCGGACTATTGATGCTCCCACCCCGCCATCAATCGCGTGGAAGGAACTCATGTCCCAGCCCCCTCCCACCTCGGCGTTCGCGCCGACGACCGACCCGCTCACCCCCGACCGGGACATCACCCACGCCCACTTCCAGGCCGGTGACACCGTCGTCGTCCTGAAGGGGGTGGCCGGCGGAGAACTGTGGGGCGACGCGATGCGCGTCGTGGCCCCTTCCTGGCACACCCCGACCGACGAGGACGGGTGGCGGCTGCGTGATGCGACCGGCGGCGCCCAGTCCTACGTCACCGCCCACCCCCGCTACCTCGTGCACCTCTCACGCCGCTGCCCTGACTGCCTGATCTATCTGCGGGCCATGGAGGACACCCTCCTCACACGGTTCGCCGACCGCGACGAACTGATCGACTGCGGCTGGTACACCACCACCGCCCTGGGCCAGCTCGTGCACATCGCCGACATCCGGAACGGCCGGTGATCCCCCGCCTGCACGAGCGGACCCACCGGCCCCACGACCCGCTCGAAGAGGCGCTGGGGCGGCCGGTCTCACCGAACGAGGGCCTAACGGAGCACACGATCGTCGCCCACTGGCCCGGCCTGGATTACTTCACCCTGGACGACGAGCAGAGGATCTGGACGTCCGTCCAGTGGGCCGAGCACCTCGAAGACCCCTACCTGGAGCATCCGTTCGCCGCCAGCCCCGACGACGACCGGCGGGCGATCCTCCACCTAGACATCCGCCTTCACCCGGACGACCGGGAACTGACCGGACCGGAGTGGGCCGAGGTCGCTCAACGGCTGGCACGAGCCGCCGGCATCGAGATCCCCGGCAAGGAACATGGCTGCCGATGGATCGCTGTCCAGGCCCAGCCAGGGCGCCTCGATCTGATCGCCAACCTAATCCACCTCGACGGCGCGTGGCACGCTCCCCCCGCGGACAAACTGCGGCGCCTGGCACAGGAGGCGCGTCGCATCGAACAGGACCTCCACCTGATCCCTGTCCGATCCGACCCCCCTTCGCGGCCTGCCGTCCGCGCGGCGCTCACGGCGTCGGCCCAGCTCGCGACCATCCTCAGGCAGCTCGCCGACGAACAGGCCGGCCCTCTGGCCGCGGTACGCGGACTCGTCGAGCACACCTCGCACCGGATCGCCCGCCAGCCGGGAGCAGCCGGCACCGATACGGCACACCGCCTGGAGCTGATCGCCCGCCGCCTCTACGCCATCCAGCAGGACCTGGACACCACCGCAAACCGCCTGGTCCAGCCCCGCGCCGTCCCGGCACCGGACGCCGTCCGGCACAACGCCCACCGATCGCCGTAGGAGAAACGTCTCCTTGCCCCGCACCGACCGCTTCCTGGACATCCGCCGCGACCCGCACTCCGACGAACTCCTTGCCCGCGGCGGCGACTCCGAGGCACACAGCATCCTCCAGCGCGCGGGCTTCGTCGCCGTCGTCCGAGTCCATGAGACGTACCACCGCGCCCCGACCGGCCTAGCGGAGGACGACGAGTCCCGTCTCGCCACCCACGCCGTGGCCCGCCTGCGGGCGACCGGATACCACGTCGACTGCGACGCGGACTTCGACACCGACTCGCGTCCGGCCAGCTACCTGCCGCTGGGGCCCTCCGTTGCCCACGTCGCCGAGCGCCTTCGCGAGGCCGCCACTACGGACGAGGCGGCCGATGCACTGACTGAGCTGACCGCCGCCCACGACGGCGTCCTCTCCGCGCTCGAGGAAGTCCTCACCGCCGCCGCCGACTTCCACGACGGGCTCGGCCAGGCGGCCCACCCCTACATCGCGCGGCGGCTGCGCTACCTCGCCGACGAGCACCTTCGCGTCATCCGTACCGACCTCTCCGAGACCCGCAACCAGCTCGCCGACCGGCATGCCCCGCACCCCGGCCGCAGCACCTGCACCGGGGAAGTCCCGTCAACCGAGCAAGAGCGCTCTGCCGTGTGCGCCTACCCGCCACCGCCGCGCACCCTCCCGGCCCCGCCGCCCCCGATGGCCACCGGACTGCGCCGCTGACCCCCACCTCGCCCAAGGACACCATGCACGACCACGACACCTCCGAGCGCCTCGCCTCGTACGCCGACGTTCTCGCCGGCGAACTCCCCGACAGTTGGACCAGCTCCCACCTGCCGGCCGACGCCAAGGACGACCTCGCCGAACTCGCCAACCGCATCTGGGACCTGGACCTGGTCGCCGCCTCTCTCGCCGAGCACCCCCTGCAGCAGGCCGCCGTCCTGAGCCGACAGGACGGTGCGCAGCTCGTCCTTCTGGACCGGCACGACGAGCGCGACGGCTTCCTCATCGCCGCCGTCGCCCCGCACGCCCTGCCCGACGAGGCGTTCCGCGCCGTTCCCGAGCCCAACGGCATCGCCCTGGCCGATGACCCGTTCCTGAGCGCCGAGCAGGTCGCCGACGACCTGCTCGCCCGATACGACAGCGCCCTCGCCCAGGTCCGCCGCAACGCCCTGTGCGGCATCCAGCCCTCCCAGCCGGACCGGGTCGTCCTGACCTGGCAGCCGGACGGCAGCATCGCTACTGCCCCCGCCAACGACCGCGCCAGCGCTGTCCTCATGGCCCACGGCTTCGTCCAGGACCCGCAGAGTGGCATCTACCGCCTGAGTTGTGACGACACCCAGACCCAGGCCCGCGCCCTGCGCGAGATCGGCCCGCGCCTCAACGCTCTCGGCATCGGCACCGCTCTGCAGCATTCCGCAGGCCGGACCGCGCCCACCGCCGCAATCGCTTCCGTACCGCCCGTCCCGGCCGGTCCTCGCACGCCGGCCACCCGGTCTCGGTGAAACAGACGGAGCCCGACTTCTGGGTGCTCGAGTACGTCACCATCACTAAGGACCCCCGAACTGACTTGGTCGTAGCCATCGGCGGCACCGACAAGGCCGCGGACATCCTCCAGCGAACCGGCGGCTTCCTCTCCGCTCCCGGACCGCGCGGGGACTATCACCGGCTTCTGCACGGCCTGCCCGTCGAGCAGCAGCGCCTGAAGGCGACTGCAGCCTCGCATGCCCTGCTCGGCGCCGGGCACAGCATCCACCTCGACCCCACGCTGAACATGCTGGTCGCACCAGACGGTGAACGTGAGGCCGCCCTGCGCTACCTGGCGGGGCTCGCTGAGCAAGCCGCAGCCGCCACAACCAGCAGCGAGGTGGCCGAGGTCCTGACCGAAGTCGCTGCCCCCGTCCACGGGCTGCTGCCCCTCGCCAGAGAGGTCGTCGTCCGCGCCTGGATCGCCGCCCGCGACTTCCCAGGGGCCGCGCCCGCCGGGGAACCCGATCCCATCGCACGGCTCGGAAGCACCGCCACCTCCATGAGCGAGGCCGCGCGCGCCATCCTCCACGCCCGCAACCACGCCGCACGCCCTGCGCAGCGGCCGGCCACTACCTCACCACCGCCGAGCCGCGCGCAGCCCGCGGAATCCCGCCGCCGCTGACCCCGGAGAACCACATGGCCAACCTGGCCGACGAGTACGGCACGGACGTCTGGATCTACATCAAGGCCCTGACGACCACCACCTGCTGGAACACCTCGGCCTGGAGCGCCACACCCTCCCCACGGACGCGCCGCTCTACATCAGGCACACCGTGCCCGAACACCTCGACGCCGACGAACAGAAGTGGCTGGCAACCCGCGCCATCCCCGCCCGGCTCCTGGCCGGGTACGAGGTCAACTGCACGCCCGACGTCTTCGACGAATCCGCCTACCGGCAGGCCGTACACGACCTGCGCTCCCGAGCGGGCCACCCTGCCGCACGGCAGCAGGCACCGGCCGGCTCCCCCTCGCCTGCAACCCCGGCCCGCCGCACCCCGTGAGGCGCCTGGGCGGTCCCGGCACAGCGCCGGGACCGTCCACCTCACTACCCGAGACCCGGAGAAACCCGTAGCAACCCACACACCCCCACCGATCAGCAACCGGCTCAAGCCCCGACTCGCCACGGCCCTCTTCCGCCGCTATCTGCGCGCCTGCATTCCGACCGGCCCCGACCACACCTCCCCGGTGGCTGGCGCCCGCCCGGAGGCCGCCCTCGCCGAGACACAGCGCGTCGGGCACCGCCACCACCACTGACCGTCCGCTGCCCCGGAGGAGCATGTCCCACCCCACCCCCTACCCGGTGAGACTGGCCGACGAGATCACCCGCCAGCTCGCCCAGCTCGCCGACCACCTCTCTCAGCTTCCCCCGCCCCAGGCCGCTCAGGTCATCGCCCGCGTGCTCGACCCGGATACCGGAGTCCTCGGCGGCGTCACCCACCTCGTCGCCACCGGCAGCGTGTTCGCCAAGGACCAGGCAGAGCGAGGCGCGCTCCCCGCAGAGGTGTGGCTCGCCCTGGGCCGTGCCTCGAACGAACTCGGCGACATCACGCTCGCCCTGGACGAACACAAAGACACCCTCCAGCGCGTCGGCGCCCAGCCCGCCACTACGGCGGCGAAGCCCCCGGCACCCGCACCGCTCGTCGTCCGGCGCCGCCGATGAAGAAGAAGCAGTGGCAGGGCTGGGGACCCGACGAGCAGGCCGAACAGCACTACCTCATCCAGCCCCGCGCCCTGGCCGGCGGCGGCGACGTCCGGCACGTCTCTGAGTTCCTGCGCGCCTCCGGCTGGCGGGACAAGTCCAAGACGGGCGGCCCCCTGCACATGGAGAGCCCGGATCGCACCGTCCGCATCGCCTACGACCCCTACGTCATCCCCGGCGGGTGGACCATCCACGGCAGAGCCGACGGAGCGAACGGCGAGTGGTCCGCCCACCTGGGCCAGCAAACGCCGGTGGAGATCGTCGCCGGCCTTACCGATGCCCTCACCCGCCCCCGTTCCGCCCATGCCCCTAACGTCTGGGCCCCTCTGCAGGAGCAGAGATGGCACACGCGCTTCGAGGGCCAGGACTACATGGCGACGAGCCCCGACTGCACCGCGTGGGTGCAGTACCGGCAAAGCCCCGACGGGGCGGCGATGTGGTGGACCGGAGCGCAGGACAAGCAGGGCAACGGCTGGACGGCCAACTTCACGCCGAACACCCCGATGCACCTGGTGCAAGCCTTCTCCACGGAACTCGCCAGCCCAGACCCCGTGATGCGCCCACGCGGACGCGTGCCGATGAGCACGCAGATCCGTACCTGGTCGGTGTCCGTGAAGCCCTCCCAGCTCAGTGCGTGGCAGCAGGCCCGCCACGGCCGCCCGCGCCGCCACCTGGGCCCGCAACAGCGCCCGCAGCACCAGGCCGCGCACCAGCGCCGGCCCCTACACCCCGGCCGGCGGCACACGCACCCGCCGCTGACCGCAACACCCCCGCCCCGAGGAGCCCGATGCCCGCACTCACCCCGGACACCATCCGCAGCCTGACCGAAACGCTCGCGGACCTCACCGACTACCTGCGCGAGAACCCCGACCCCGCAGAAGCCCTCGACCTCGTCGAGCCCCTCCTCGACGAGTACACGGGCCTACCCGTCCAGTTCGCCGACACGCTGCGCGCCCTCGCCCGAGCAGTGCACGAACACCCGGACACGCCGCGCACGGCGCAGGGCGACCTGCTGATCACCGAGCTGCGCACGGCCGCCTGGGAACTGGCCGACCAGCACACCCTCCACTACGTGCTGGACGATCTCCGCGACCTGTACGGCAGTTCGCCGACGAGCGAGCAGGGGTGCTGCTGGTGCCGCTGAGCGAACGGCAGCTCGCCGCCTTCGCCGACAAGCACTCCACGCAGATCCCGTACGACACCAGCCCTCGCCATCTCGCCGGCCCCGGAGACGCCCGCCACGTCACCCACGGTCTGGCCGCCGCCGGATGGAACGCCGTCTCCGACCCCCTGAGCGCCGAGATCATCCTGGCAAGCCCTGACCTTCGCCACCGGCTCCAGTTCTTGACCCGCAGTCCCGCACCTCCGCGTGGTGGCGGCTACGGGCGGAGCCCGTCGGCACCGAGCCCGGCTGGTACGCCGAGTTCGGCGAACTCGTGCCCGCCGAGGTCCTCGCCGCCTTCACCGACGCCCTCACCGCCCCGCCGCCACAGCAGCCGGCCCCGTGGCAACAGGTGACCTCGGCAGGATGGCAGCACGAGCCAGACGGCGCGCGCTCGCCGGACTCCATGTGCCACATCGAACTGCGGCCGTTGAGCGAATTCCACAACCGGCCGACCTGGCACATCGAGACCCGCGAGCCTGGCCACGGGGAGTTTTTCGGCCCGCGCATCTGGCACGCCTACCTCGACGAGCACACCCCCGCTCACCTGGTCAGCGCGTTCCTCACCGCGCTGACCGACCGCAGCCCGCTCCAGCGCGGCATGTTCGAACGCACCGGCACTACAGCGCCGTACAGGAGCCCAGCCCGCTGCGCCCGCAGCAGGTGGTCGACGCCCACGCCACGCGCATCAAACACCTCCGCGCCCAGGCAAGCTCCACCCGCCGCCAGCAGACGAAACCCGCGACGATCCCAGCGCACGCCAGTACCGCGCAGCCGGCCGCTCGCCGCTGAACCGACAGGACCCCTCCCCATCTCCCAAGACCACCACGCACACCGCAACTTCCTGCGCCACCTCGACCACTACGTGCGGGACAGCCAGAAGATCCTCGACGCCTGGGACGCCTACTCCGACGAACACACCGACCTCGACGGCTGGCCCTACGACGACCACGCCTACGGCATGCGCAAGAGCCAGCGCGACGCCGACACCGCCGAGGCGTTCGAGCCGCTCCACTACGGCGCCAGGCACCTGCTGGCGACCGCCGAGACACAGCTGACCCAACTGCCGGAGAACACGGTGCAGAGCCGCTGGGTCTACCAACTGGGCGTCCTGCACACGGCCCTCGACCGTCTCGACGAACTCCACGAGCAATGGCTGCTCACCCGCGACGCCCTCCCCGCCACCGCCAAGCCCGGCACCGCTGAATTCGACGACGCCCTCGCCGAACATCACGCCGAATCCTGGAGCTACCTCGACGACTGGGCCACCCACGGCAAAGCGCTCCGGGAGATCAACACCGCAGCCCGCAAGGCCCCCTCATCCCTGGTTCCCGTGCCTGCCCTCGCACCCGTGCGACGAACCGCGGCACGGAAGTGACTAGGGCCCCGACTCCCGAGACCGTCGAGGTCGGCTTCATCAACCCGCGCCACCTCGCCGGCGGCGGTGACTCCGCCTGGATTACCGTTCCCCTCCACCGTGCCTGCGGATGGAGCCACGGCAACGACCCCCTGATGCCACGCGTCCTGCTCTCCAGCCCCGACCAGAAGGCCCACCTGCGCCTGGAGCCCGACCCCGACGACCAGTGGTGGATCCTGCACCACGTCGCCGAGCCGGACCTGCCCGCCTGGTACGCCAGCTTCGGCGCCCGCCCGCACGGCCGTCGAACTGATCGCCGCCTTCACCGACGCCCTCACCCACCCGGCCCCAGCCGCTGACGCGCCTTGCGACCCGTACGGAGCGCTCCGGCAGGCCGGCTGGTCACCGTACGGTGACAACGGCCTTGCTTCCCCCGACAAGACGGCGTACGTCGAGCGGCTGGGAACACCGGCTGATCCGGAAGCCTGGTTCGTCACGGTCACCCTCGGCATGCACCAGACGGTCTGGCAGGCCCGCTTCGGTGCGCACACTCCGCCACACCTTGTCGCCGCGCTCGGCGATCCGAAGCCCGTGCACCGCACCGACAGCGGGCGCAGTCTGTCGCCCCTCGACCCGAACGTCGTCATCCGCCGGACGACCGACGTGCTCGCCGTGTACGTCGCCGGCGCGCGGGAAGACCGCGTCCACTCCCTCGCTGCCCGGCACACCACCACGCCGACAGCCCCGAGCCCCTCGCGGCATGCGCCGCCCAGGCACGGCCGCAGCCGCTGACCCTCCCCTCCCCGCCCGGAAGCACATAGCCCTTGCCCCCTTCCTCCTCCAGCAGCAACACCGACGGATACGACCTCGTCCTGCGCCTCCTCATCGGCGTGCTCGCCGTCGTCGTCCCCCTGTCCCACCTGGCCTGGCTGTCCGGCAACATCACCGCCTACCTCACCGGCACCAGCTGGGCCCCGTACCAACCGACCAAGGCCCTGCTCCGTCCCGAGCAGGTCTGGCCCGCCGCAGGAGAAACGTCCCTGCTGATCGGCGCCCGCATCGTCCCCGTTCTCCTGTTCCTCGCCCTCGGGGCGGGGGCGGGCATCCTGTGGGCTCGGCACAAGAACCGAAGCGGCGGCCGGAAGACGAAGATCACCGACATGGCCAAGGCTCGGGACATCGAGCCGCTGATGGCCAAGGCGATCACCGACAAAGCCCGCTCCCTGCGCCCCAGCTTGAAGAACAGCAAGCACATCGACGCGAAGGACACCGGCATCCTTCTCGGCAACCTGCAGGGCAGCCGCCACGAGGTACGGATGGGGTTCGAGGACGTCGCCATCGCGATCATGGCGCCCCGATCCGGCAAAACCACCTCGCTCGCCATCCCGTCCATGCTCGGCGCACCCGGCCCGGTCCTGCTGACGTCGAACAAGGCCGCCGGCGACGCCTTCACCACCGCCTACGAGGCAAGGGCCCGGGTGGGGGCGGTGTGGACCATGGATCCACAGCAGATCGCGCATGCCGCCCGAGAGATGTGGTGGAACCCTCTCGCCAGCGCGACCACCTTGGACGGGGCGAACCGTCTGGCCGGACACTTCCTCGCGGCCTCGGTGGACGCCTCCCAGCAGGGCGACTTCTGGTCGAAGGCTGGCAGCAACATCTTGTCCCAGCTGCTCTTGGCCGCGGCGCTCGACGAGCGGCCCATCACCGACATCATGCAGTGGCTCGCCTTCCCCGCCGACCGCACTCCGCTGGACATCCTGCGCGACCACGACTTCGCCGCCGTCGCCGCTCAGCTCAAGGGCACCGTCGAAGGCCCCCCGGAAACGAGGGACGGTATCTACGAGACAGCCCGGCAGTACGCCTCCGCGCTCCTGAACGCGGAAATCGCCGCGTGGGTGACGCCGCAGAAGGACATCCCGGAATTCCGGCCGGAGCAGTTCGTCACGTCCACCGACACGCTGTTCCTACTCAGCAAGGACGGTGGCGGCGGAGCCTCGGCGCTGATCGCCGCGTGCGCGGACTCAGTGATGCGGGCCGCGACCGCGCAGGCCGAACGTGCCGGCGGGCGCCTTGATCCGCCCATGCTGGCGATCCTCGACGAGGCCGCCAACGTGTGCAAGATCAGCGACTTGCCAGACCTGTACTCCCACCTCGGCAGCCGCGGGATCATCCCGATCACGATCCTGCAGTCCTACCGCCAGGGCCAGAAGGTCTGGGGAGACGCGGGCATGGACGCCATGTGGTCCGCCTCGACTGTCAAGGTGATCGGCAGCGGTATTGACGACCCGGACTTCGCCGACAAGCTCAGCCGCCTAATCGGTGACCACGACGTGGAGACCACATCCACCTCGCACTCAGACTCCGGAAAGAGCACATCGGTGTCGATGCGGCAGGAGCGGATCTTGCCCGCCGACGCGATCCGAGCCCTGCCCAAGGGAACCGCGCTCTGCTTCGCCACCGGCATGCGCGCCGCCATGCTCGACCTCCGGCCGTGGTACAGGGAGCCCGGCGCGGAGCAGCTGTCCGCGGCGTCCGCCCGCGCGTCGCAGGCGATCACCGCCCGCGCCGTTGCGAAGCACGCGCCGACACAGTCCGACCTCGGGCTGGCCACGTGATACTCGACCTCTTCGCGGGGCCGGGCGGCTGGAGCAGGGCGCTGCACGTCCTCGGCGTGCGCGACATCGGGCTGGAATGGGACGAGTGGGCGTGCAAGACCCGGGCCGCGGCTGGGCAGTTGACGATCCGCACCGACGTGGCAATGTATCCAACCTGGCCCTTCATCGGCCGCACCCGCGGAATGATCGCTTCCCCTCCGTGTCAGGCGTGGAGCATGGCCGGCAAACGCCTCGGCCTACTCGACCAGCCGCTGGTGCACGCGGCGGTCGAGGACCTGGCCGCCGGACGCGACACCCGCGAACACCTCCTCGCCGCGTGCCGCGACGAGCGCTCCCTGCTCGCCGCCGAGCCGATGCGCTATCTGTACGCCCTGAACACGGTCGGCGAGCCCGACTGGGTCGCCATGGAGGAAGTGCCGCACGTCCTGCCCTTGTGGAAGCAGTACGCGGCCGTCCTGCGCGAGTGGGGGTTCTCCGTCTGGTACGGGATCCTCAACGCGGCCGACTTCGGCGTCCCGCAGACCAGGAAGCGGGCGATACTCCTGGCCTCCCGCGTCCGTACGGCGCAGCCTCCTACCCCCACGCACTCCCAATTCGCGGAACCGGAGTCGCTGTTCGGTCCGGGCCGCGCCCGCTGGGTCAGCATGGCCGAGGCCCTGGGTTGGGGCGCGACCGACCGGCCCGTCCCCACCGTCTGCGCGGGCGGTGGACCCGGCGGCGGACCCGAACCGTTCCCGTCGGGCTCCCGCAAGACGCTGTCCGACGCCCGCGAGCGCGGCACCTGGATGTCCCGGCCGGACGGAGTGGTCCTGCAGTCCCGCCGCGAAGGCGCCGGATGGGCGGCCCCGCACGGCACACGCGAGAACCGAGCCGCCGACGCTCCGGCGCCGACGTTCACCGCCGAGGCGCACCGCTGGTCCTGGTCCCTGCGCAGCAACAACCAGGCAAACGCCACTGTCCGTCCACTGTCCGAGCCGGCTGGCACGCTGTTCTTCGGGCACCGCGCGAACGAGTGCACTTGGATCGCCGAGCCCGCCTCACCGCCGGCCGAAGAAGCCGATGCGCCCACCGTTCCCGAGCCGATCCGGATCACCGCCCGCGAGGCCGGCCTCCTGCAGACCTTCCCCGCCGACTACCCCTGGGCTGGCAACAAGGGCCAGCAGTTCTCCCAGATCGGCAACGCCGTTCCCCCGCTGCTCGCCGGCCACCTCCTCGCCCCGCACCTCGGCGTCACCCTCGACCCCGACGACTTCACCCTCGCCGCCTGATGCCTCACGCCCCCGAACCCGACGAAGACAACCTCAACTCCATCGCAGCGCCCCAGCCTGTGTTCCACGTCGAGCAGGCCCTGCTCGGGGCCCTCCTCCTCGACCCGTACCGCCTGTACGACGTGAGCGGCATCGCCGCCGACTCGTTCTCCACCGCCGCGCACGCTGCCCTGTACGCCGCGATCAGCACCCTGCCACTGCCCGACCCTGCCGAGCACGCAAAGAACACCAAGTGGCTCGACCGCGTGCTAGCCACGGGACGCGAGCAGGCTCGCGGGCTGACCGCCTCGTACCTGCACACCCTCGTTCAGGTCTGTCCCTGGTCCCGCCACGCGCCTGCCTACGCGCGGATGGTCGAGGCCGAACATGCCCGCCGCCGTCTGCAGACGGCCGCCGAACGCCTCGTCCAGACGGCCCACGACGTCTCCCTCCCGCACCCCGTCCAGGCGGTGCTCGCCGAGGCCGACGCGCTCGCCGCGGTCGTGGACGACATCGCAGCCCGCTTCCCGCCCCGCGCAGGCGTACTGCCCCGCACCGCGGCACCATCGCCGCCCGTCGCGCCCGACTACACGGAGGCGGTCGAGGAGGAGCAGATGCTAATCGCGACCGCCACCGCCAACCCCGCCGACATCGAGTCCGTCCGGTGGCTACTACCCGACGACCTCACCCTGCCCTTGCACGCCGGCCTGTGGCAGTGCCTGACCGCCCTGGCGCGCCGCCGCGAGCCCGTCGACCCCGTCACCGTCCTGTGGGAGGCCCAACAGCGCGGCCTGCTCGACGACGGAAGCGAACCGGGCGACGTGCTCCACCTGCTGGCCGAACCGGCCGGTTCCGTGGAGCACTGGAGCGAGCGCGCACTGCAGCGCTCCCTCCTGGCCACCGCCGATCGCACCGGTCGGCGCATCGAGGCGTACGCCGGCGACACGGCGAACACCCCGTTCCAGCTCGTCGTCGGCGCCCGCCGCTCCCTCGCCGACATCGGCGCCGTCCGCACCCGCTGGCAGCACGCCACCGGAACGGTCCCGACGCCGCAACCGCGACCGGCGCCCACCACCCGTGCCGGCCCGCCAACAACGACGGCCGCCTACACCGGCCGCGCCGCGCGAGCAACCCGATAGCACCCCGCACACGCCGGTGGCCGGACCCGAAGGCCCGGCCACCGGCAGAAGAGACGACACCCCAACGTGACTCCCACCATCGACGCCCACGTACGCCTCGACACCCACCCCACCCATCCAAGCGCCGTGACTGCCGTCCTGACCGGCACGCAGGCCCACGTTGCCCACCTGAGTCTGGAGGCAACCGACTGGACCGTCGTCGCCGACAACCTCCTGGTCCTGGTCCGCATCGACCACGAGGAGCCCTACTGGGCCAAGGACGCAGCCAAGCACCTGTCCGCCGACGGCATCACCGTGGAGATCACCCCTCGGCTCCAGGAGGCCATGGACGAGGAATGGACCTGGGCGAACTATCCGATGCCGTGGTGCACCCGCAGCGAAATCCGCGAGGTCTCCAATCAGGCGCAGAAGATCCACGACGACATCCGCCACGGCCAGCTCCTCATCCACGCCCACGCCCACGACGGCCACACCACCGTCGCGGTCGGCACCTACCTCCACCGCAACGGCAAGTCCGTCTACCTCCACGGCGAGGACCACCTGCGCCAGGTCACCGACACCTTCGGCTCACCCGCTGGGGCCCTGCTCGCCTTCGAGAAGGTCCACGGCGCCGAGATGCGTCCCGGCCCGGCACCCCTGACCGACACCGAACGCGCCGCTGCCGAGGCCCGCGCCCCGCTCTCCCTCACCGCAGTCAAGGCCGAACCGGCCCGTCCGGAGCCGGAGACCGTCCCGGCCTACCTGGCCGATGCCGGTAACCACGACGCGCTCCTCGACGCGTTCATCGACTCCCACTGCGAATGGGAGAAGTGGCGGACTTGGTCGGACGAGACGACCCACGCCATCCACGAGTCCCAGACCCTGCGCATCGAGCGCATCCACGAAACGCCCGCTCACGAAACAGCGTGGACCGTGGCCGCCTACGAGACACCCGTATCCGACCGCATGTGGGTCCTCACCGCGACCGGCGCCACCCCCGCCCCGATGTTGGAGGAGCTGCTGAATCACCTCGCCGAAGGCGACGGCTGGGACGCGGCCATCAGCGTGCCAGTGGACGAGAAGATGGTCACCGTGGCCACGCAGCCCCTCTCCGACGCCGGATGGAAGCACACCGTGGACGGGCGATGGATCCGCTGGAAGTCCCCCACCGGGGACGCGGGCGTCCAGTTCGACGCCTTCACCGCCCAGCACCCGAGCCACAACCTGGCCACCTGGACCGTCTGGGCCGGTCCCGGCCCTGACCGGCCCACCTGGGCCGTCACCGCGTCCCCGCACACCCCGAGTTCGCTGCTGGCCGATCTCTCCGAGGCCCTCGCCCACAAACCCGGCACTCGCCACCCACAGACCGGAACCCCTGAACGCAGAACGAGCCTCGTCACCAGCCCGCCGGTCACGCCCGCGGTCGCGGCCGCCCCCGCTGCCAGCCGTACACGCTGATCGTCAGCACGCAAGAGCGGGACAAGATAGCGCGGGATCGCCGATTAGCCCAAACCGGCGATCCCGCACATTATGGGTAGTCCACCGCCACGCCCTGCTCGTACGTCGAAAGGGGCCACCCCACGGCCACAGAGCAGCCATAGGCCGGCAGACGATCACGCCGCCGCGTAGCTGGCCCGGAACAAGTCCTGCGCCCGCTCCACGTCTCGCGGCGTACGCAGCTGCACCTCCAGATCACCCGTCCCGTGGTGACCGAGGCCGGACACGTCACGGGTGAAACCCGGAACGAGGCCGACGTCCTGCGGGTCGACCTTCAGGTAGACCAGCAGCTTGCTGCGCTGCGGCGGGCAGAGGCAGGCGAAGTTCCGCAGCCGCTGATAGGCCCGGTAGGTCTTGCGCTCGACGCGGTTCACACCGTCCCCGAGCCCGAGCAGTACCTCGTCGACAGCGTTCGCCAGCTCCACCATCGACGCGCCCCCGGCGCCGGCCGCCGCCCGGGCAACCGCCTGGCGGCGCGGTCGGCGTGCTACCTGCATGCCGCCGCTCACGGACGCCACGGTCTCAAGGCCGAGCAGGTCGCTGCCGAAGAGTCGGTAGCGGACCAGGTCGATCGACCGCCGGTGCTCGCGAACGGCATGCGCGTCGTAGCGCGTGAAGTCGCCGGCGATACAGATCAGGCGCGGTCCGCTCCATAGGACCTGGGACGCGGCCGTCACCCCGAGCCGGTCGCGGACCAGCTGCTCGAATTCGGCGCGATGGTCCATCAGCCATGCCAGGTAGAACAGGCCCTGGTTGATGACGCCGGCATCGACGCCGCGCTTGTACTCGACGATGACCGGCGATCCGTTCTCGTCCAGACCGAGCGAATCGATGCGGCCCCCGTGAACCGGCCCCGTGCCGTATTCGCTCGCCAGGAACCGGACACCCAGCAACGTCTCCATGTGCGCCTCGACGAGACCTTGCACATCTGCCTCGGCCTCAGCAAGACGCGGCGTGACCTCGGTCATGCCGCTATTCGTCGTGTCCGTGCGGAACAGCTTCAGGCCCGACACCTTCCCCTCCTCGACTCGGAGATCACCAACGCCGATGAGGTGCGGAATTGTTTCCGCGAGAGGCTGCGGAGGCGTGAAGATAATACGAGACCCTGCGTGCGGCCCAGCCGGAGAGCGGTCGCCTCTCTCGGTCACCGGGGAATCTACGGCTCCTCCATGCGTCCCCCGCACCCCAGGGGACAGCATTAGGAAGCTCTGGGGCATGGCACCGCGAGGGCTGGCCGCGGCAACGCTATGGGGCTGCGTGGGAGCGATACACCCAGCTCATAAGCTCGGCCAGTCTGCCGCAGAAGCCGAACGATGCGCCTCAATATTTCGCGGCGCGAACGCCCGGTGGTCGCTCTTCATGACCAGCCCTCGCCCTGGTCATGGGCCCTTGACTCGAATGCTGCCCCTTTCGCTGGGATACCCAGCCTTCCCACGCATAGACCGCCCCGGCCGATCCGCAAGAATCGCCTCACCGGACGGGAGCCTGCGCCCACTTCCTCACCATCCAGTCGCTACCGAACCTTCGGAGCGATCGGCTCCGGGATGAGCACGGCCCTGTCGCAACACCACCGGACGCCAAGGACATCCACCTCAGCAGGAGATCAGGGAAACGCCTTTGAGCCATAGGTTTCGCGCCAGCCGCTCAAATCTGCGCCCATCCTCCGCCATGGCGGCCACACGAACTGGGAACGGTCACCCGAGAGCGGCACGCTAGCCATCGCAGGCTGCCCCTCACCGCATCCATAAATAGCGCACCAGTTCGGATTCTGAGTGATTGTCAGTGCCGTGTCCTAGCTTCAAATCACAACGCGAGACCGGGAATTAGGGGAAGACCTGGTGATCTTTGAAGAGCCGTCCGCGATCTACGAAAGCATCACGTCGCGGATGCGAGCCCTAGCGGTGGTCTATCCGGTGCTGGCCTTGGATGCCAGCAAGGCCAAGAAGGAGCGCGGGTGGGACCCGTACCGCATGGCTGAACTGGCCTTGGCCGCGATTGACTTCGTAACGCTGCGCACCGACATGCGGACAGCCGTGCGGCAGGAGACGGTCGTGGAACACGTGGCCGAGTTCGCCGCACTGCAGCAGCCAGGCCGGACTGGGGAGGAGCACCGGGCAGTCGCCCGCTGGGTGACCGAGCGGCTGATCAACACCGAAGAACGTGACCGCGCTTTCCGCCACGACGTCGGGTACGTGACAGACAACAAGTTCGAGACGCGCGAGGCATCTTTCCAGATCCTCAAGGAAGTCCCCGATCACGTGGGGCAGGCAGCTCTCATCGCCACGGACGCGGCGATCACCGTGCTGGTGCATGCGATCGACGTCGATATTGCCTCGGAACAGATCGCCGCCGAAGCCAAGCTGGAAGCTCTGCTCAAGCGTTCACGGATCAGCGAGGCGTGGCAGGCCGCGCACAACGCACGGATCCAGAGCGTCCGGTACGCCAAGGACATCCATGGGCGCATCGAAGCCATGAAGCGCAATGTGCGGGCTGTGGACTG
Source organism: Streptomyces sp. NPDC107528 (assembly GCF_055639295.1). NCBI lineage: Bacteria > Bacillati > Actinomycetota > Actinomycetes > Kitasatosporales > Streptomycetaceae > Streptomyces > Streptomyces sp. NPDC107528. The sequence continues at coordinate 792,637 of NZ_JBVKAV010000001.1, read as the reverse complement.
GGACACGGAAGTCAGGGACACGGTCGATGAGGCTCTGGAGCACGTGCGCAGCCGGTCCGCGGCCGAGACGAAGCACAAGGAGCGGGTCAACCAACTACTGGAAGCCACCGCCGATGAACGCAAGCGCAGACAGCTGCAAGACCTGGAGGCGCTCATCCACGAGTGCTGGCAACGTCACGCGGTACTGATTGACATGCTGATGACGGTCGGTCCGGAGTTCCGGCGCCAACAAGACCGTCAGGTGTTCGTGGCTCCGGCGATTCACACCCGCGTACATCTACATGAGCAGCTCCTTCAGCCGGTGCTGGAACTCTCACTTAACGCGTGCTTGGGCCCCTTGGAGGCGTTCACTCGTGCCGTCATGGGGCCCGTGCGTCCTCGTGTGATGTACCTGCCCGACTTTCTGGAAGGGCTCACCAGGGTCGCCGAGGAGGCCGACGGGGAGCTGGTGCCGGTTCAGAACGAGTACGACTGGTCGGAGATCGACGCCCGTCCCGCTTTCAGCGAAGAGCAACACTACGCGGTGGACGCGCTGCTGGCTGCCATCACGGACCAGGGCGTGCGGCTCTCGACCCTGCTGGCGGCCACACGCCAACCAGGCCCGGGCACAGGACCGGAATCAGGCACCGATGAGTTGCTCACGCTTCGCACCCAGCAGCTCTTCCGGCTCATTCCGGTGCGCCAACTCGTCGATGGTGAAACTGCCGTGGTGGCCGTCGACGACGGCACAGTCCTGGATGACGTCCTCTTTGGCGGCAGCGACTTCCTCCTGGTCCGCACCGGGGGCATCGGTCCCTCGCAGGAGTCACAGACGAACGCGCCTCTGCCCACTTTCCCAGCACCGCGCCGCCCGCAAGGCCCCGACGCCCACCAGCTTGATCAGGAGAGTGCATGAACCGTCACGAGGATGCTGCCGAGGCTGCCCGGATGGTCGCCTTCGCCATGGCCCGCCGCAAAGCGCCCGCTCGCTCTGGCGACTACGCCCGACTCGTCCAACGCTTCGACACTGAGCCGGACTTCGCGCAGGTAGTGCGCAAGGTCGCCCAGGGATTCGACCTGACGGTGCTGGAAGTTCATCCCATGACCGGGTTGGTCCTGGGCACCACGCCTGAGACCGACTTCGCGGTGTCCGTCTCCGACCTCGTCCCGCAAACCACCGATCGCCCCCTGTACCTGCTGGCCCAGCTGACCATCGCCGCCATGGTCTTCCCCCGTCCCGAAGACCTCGACGATGACGAGCATGTCGGCCGGATCTCAGTCAAGCAGGTCGATGAAGAGGTCCGGGTCCTGGCGTCGACCATCGAACGCCGCCTTGCACAGAGTGACGGAGATGTTGATCCACCCTCCGATCAGCCGGAGCTGGAAGGACTGTGGCGGGCCTACCTGCGCCGCAACGCCACGGGAAAGACGCAGACCGACAGGGCCCCACGAGCCTCGACGAGAGCCCTGGTGAAAAAGGCGTTCGCGCATTTGGAGAGCCACGGCTTCCTACGCAAGGTCAGCGACGAAGACGCCGGAACATATGTCACCAACGTCAAGTACCGACTGCAGATCCGCGACCAGGCCGCGCGCGACATGCTGGAGGAACTCGCAGCACTGGGAGTCGCAGCCCTCCCCACGGACGGCGCACCCGACCACGACCAGCCATCACCGGGCGACCCTCCGTCGCCGACCGAGAACACGCCGGTAACCGACCTGTTCAGCTGACCGCCCTCCTGCAAGGACCTCCTTCATGTATGAGCTCAACCGCATCCTGCTGCGAAACTTCGGGCCACGAGATGCCCGCTACGAAGACGTACCCCTGGACTTCTCCGGCGCCGGCGCCGAAGTGGAGACCGCCTCGCTGATCCCCGACGCCGGACACGTCGCCCAGCGGCCGGCACCCGCCAGCCTGGTGATGCTGCAGAACGGCGGCGGCAAAGGTGTCTTACTGACCGGCATCACCTGCACCACCATCCCCTACCGGCACAGCGATCTGGAGACGCTACGCAACTTCACCGTCTCAATGGCCCAGCCATCGCACGTGGTACTCGAATGGGCCGACGCACGCACCGGACGCCTGCTGGTCACCGCACAGGTCCTGGCCCCCGAACACGACGGCAAACTGCACCGCTGCTTCTACAGCTTCCACCCTTCCGCAGCCCTGGACGCCGACCGGCTCCCCTTCCACCGTGAAGGGCACTGGACGCCGTACGAGGACTACTGCACCGAACTGCGCGACTGGGAAAAACGAGTGGAAGCGCTCGAACTGCACATCGTCGAAGGCCAGGAGAAGTGGGAGAAACACCAGCGCGGCCTCGGCCTGCAACCCGAACTCTTCGACGTGCAGCGCAGGATGAACGCCAAGGAGAGCGACGCCGCCGCAGCCTTCACCACCAACACCGCCGACGCCTTCGTCGAATGGCTGCTGCGCAAGGCCACAGACGATGACCGGTACACCGAACTGGGCACGGCCTTCCGCGGTTATGCCGCTGCACACGACGAACGCGCCCTGTGGGAAAGGGAACGGCAGTTCGCGGTGGAGATGCAGCACGCATGCGAGGACGTCGCCAGCCTCCACGACACGCTCAACCGGCACGCCGATGAAGCCAAGAACGCCGAAAAGGACCTCGTTCACCTCACCTCCGCGATCCGGGCACGTCACACCGCCCTCACCGCCACCGAGGCCGAGAGAAACACCACCCTCAAGGACACGCACCGCGCGCTGGAAGCCGCGAAGCGCACCAGCGAACTCGCCCACTCCCGCGTCCAGCACGTACAGGCGTGTTCCCACACCCTCGAACTGGACGAGATCACCGCCCAAGAGCAGGAAACCCAGAAGAACAGGCAACAGGCGCAAGATGAGAGGACGGCGTGGGCGAGCGTCCCGATCGCGCTGCGTCACACACAGGCACTGGACAACAACAACCGTGCCCAGCGGGCCCTCGTCCAGGCCGAACTAACCGCCGCCCCCTTCGTCCAAGCCCTCGACGCCGCAGCGGCAGCGCTGCGCGCGGGCTATACCCGGGCCGAGAAAGAGGCCCGCGACACGATCCGCACGCACGAAGACACCACAGCCGAGACGCAGAAACGGATCGAAGAATGGCGTACCCGCAGCAACAAGCTACTCACCGCGGTAGGCGCTGCCCAGGAGGAAACCCGCACCCTACAGAAGCAGACCGACGTCTTCGCATTACGCCTGAACGCCGCCCGGGAACATGATCTCCTTGCCCCGCAAGAAAGCGCCGCCGATGCCGCCGCCCGCACCCAGGATCACGCACACCACAGCAAGCAGCTGCTGCGTGAAGCCGACCAGGTCCGCAAGAGCGTCCGAACCGAACGGGATGGCGCCCACACCGCACTGGCGGAGCAACAAGCCCTGGCCTGGTCCGCGCGTGCGGCCGCGACGGCAGCGGACGAGGAGAGCAGCCAACTGCGAGCTCAGGCTGTAGCCATCCGCAGCAACCCGCTGTGTGCCGAGCTATTGGAAGCCAACAGCGACGAGCTTGGCGCCGGCGACGCATTGCGCTGGCTGGGTGACCATGCCGGCGCCCTGCACCAGCTCGCCGAGCGTCGCACCGGCGGCCTCGAGACCGCACTGACACGCAAGCACATCGACCTGCAGAACGATCAGGATCTCCTCTCCCTCCTCGACACCAGCGAGGGCCTGCTGCCTGCCGCCGAAGAGGTACGCGACCTGTGCGGCCAACTGTCGGACCACGGGATCCACGCGGTGCCCGGTTGGCAGTGGATGCGCGACAACGTCCCGACCACGGAGCGCCAGCAGGTCATCAGTACACACCCCGACCTGGTCGGCGGGATCATCGTGGGCGGTCTCGACGGCTTGGACACAGCCCAGAGCATTGTGGAGCGCCTTCGCCCCCTGCCCTCCGCGGCCGTCACCGTCGGCACCGGAGAACGGATGCTGAGCACCCAGGCAGCGTCCGACAGCGGACGATTCGTGGTCGAACCTACCCCCGCCCTCCACGACGAAGAAGCCGCCGCACACGAGCGCGCTGCGGTCGACGACCGCATTACCGAGGTCACCCGCGAGTTGAACTTGCTCGGACAGCGCATCACCGCTGTACGAGACCTTCTGCGCCAGATCGCGAACTGGCGTGATGCCTGCGGTGTGCGGACTGTGTCCGACCTGCTTGGCCATCTGGAACTGCTGGAGACCTCTGCTGAAGAGGCCGAGACCGCACTGGCCGCAGCCCGCACCGCAGCAGGTGAGCAGGAGACTGCGCTGGAGGTCGCGGAGGACGAATGCGAACGCCGTACCGAAGGTCTTAAGGCAGCGCAGAGGATCGCCGAGGATCTGGCTCGCCTGGCGGAGGAGGAGACCGCTGCCGACCAAGCACGGGCCCGGATCAAGACCCTTGCCGGCGAGAGGGTCGCCCGCACCAACGAACTCGAGTTACTGGCGGGCCAGATCGACCAGGCGGGTGAGGAGATCCTGTATCTCGCGCGCGCCATCGAATCAGCCGAGCAGGCCGCAGACCGATACGCCCGGGCGCGCGAAGAGATCACCAGCACGTCCCAAGCGCAACAGGCACACGACGCCTCCAACGCAACCCTGTTGCCCCTCCCCTCTCTCCAACATCGCTATCTGCAAGCGCAGGACGAGCTGAGGGGCGTTGAGGTCGGCGAGGACCAGCAAGTGCGCGCCACAGCCGCGCAGAAGGCTCTGCTCGCGAGCCAGGAAGAATGGAACAAAGTCCCCGAACAGGTACGAGATCTGGCCATGGCCCACAGTCGCGATGGACGGGCCGGTGACCCCGTTCAACGCGACGCCATTCTGCGCGCCCTCACCGCCAAGATCGACTCCTGCGACGTGGCCCTTCAGCGACTGCGCGATCAGTCGAGCCGTCTTGCGGAGCGCTCCAAGCATCTCACCTCGGCAGTCTCGCTGAACGACGAAGACGCCGCAGCCTGGACACCTGCCACCGTTACTGAGGCCCGCGAGCTGGAGGCCCGGGCCACGGGCGAACTCGACACGGCTCAGGACAAGGAACGCCTTGCCGCTGCAGCCTTCAACACCGCCCGCCGCGATCAGGCCAGTTCCACCAAGGAGCTTGCGGCATTCGACCGTATCCTCCCGGTGCTGGAAGCCGCTGTCCACGGCCTAACCGTTCCTCCGGACCGGGAGCCCTACCACGGCACTGCGGAAGCAGCCGCATTCGCCGCTCGACAGGTGACAGCCGCACACACCACGTGCCGGGACGCAGCCCGCCAGACAGAGCGAAGCCTGGAAGGAAGCGTCAGCCGGCTCAAAGAAGTACCCGCCGATGTCCGATTCGAAGGACTCGACATCCCGCTGCGTACGCAGATCTCCGCCCTGGACAGCCGTCACATCCCAGCAATGGCTGCCACCTGGACCGATGCACTGACCTCTCGCATCGCCGCCCTGAACTCAGATCTCGAAGGCATGGCCAAGGCCCGCGAGGCCCTCGCCTCACAACTCAGCGGCCACGTCACCGACCTTTTGCAGCGCCTCGATCAGGCCAGTCGCTTCTCCGCCTTCCCTGAGGGGGACGCTCCCTGGTCCGGACAGAAATTCCTCAACATCCGCTACAAGAAACCGGATCTCACTGCCCTAGCCGCCCAGATGCACGAATCCGTCGATGCACTGGCCGGCAATCAACGCACTCGCAAGCTCAAGGGCATCGACGTCGTCATGCGCTGCCTCGTAGCAGCCGTCCCCCGCGGATTCACCGCCGAGGTCATGAAGCCCAACGCCTCCCACCGCCTGGACCGCGTCCCCGTCGAGGAAATGAGCCGCGTCTTCTCCGGTGGCCAGGAACTGACCGGGGCCATCCTCCTGTACTGCGCACTCGCCGCACTCCGTACTTCACCCGGTCCTCGCAGCCGCACCCGCAACGGCGGACTGCTCCTGCTCGACAACCCCATCGGCCGGGCCAACGCCGGGTACCTCGTCGACATCCAGATGGAGATGGCCGCCGCCCTCGGAATCCAGCTGATCTACACCACCGGACTGAGTGACGAGGACGTCATCTCGCGGTTCCCCATGCGCATCCAGCTCCGCAACGACGCCGAGGCCCGAAGCGGCCTCTCCCTCATCCGGCTCGATGAACAGGTACGCAACGCTCTCATCCCCGCCCCCCGTATCACTCCAGACCAAGACGTCCCCGAACCCGTCGGTGTCCTCACCTCTGCCCGGCTGTACAGGAAGCGGGGCGACGCTCAATGATCTCCCCCACGGGACAACTCCAAGTGCCGCTCTCCCCCGCAGCAGCACAACTCAGCGCCGCGCTCCAGGCCCGCACCGACCGCGTCACGGTCGGCCGGGCCACCCTCATCGAGGCATTCCGCGACGCTCTACCGGGCGCCGCCAGCGGCGAGAACGCACGCAGCACGCTCGCCACACTTCTGTACGAAATCGCCGAACACGGCATCATCGCCCTGCCCACCTCCCGCACCAAATGGGACGCCGGCCGCCCGGCCCTTCCGGAACAGGTCCGGATCCCCACCGCGCCGCCAGCGAAATCCTCCACCCCACGACAGCATGTGTCATGGCGGCCAGAGCTCAACTGGGCCTACGGCACTCGGTTGACCGCGTCCCAAACCGAAGACCTCCTCGCCTGCAACCGCTGGTTCCGGGATACCCACAACCAACCAGCCCGCCGCGCTCCCCTCCCCCTACGCGAGCGCTCACACGAGATCTTCCGCCACGAAAAGCGCCTCGACACCCTGATCACCGGAGCACTCTTTGCCCCCGGCAGACTGACCCTCGAACAGCTCTCCACCTACCGCGAACCGCCACCGCTGGCCCACCGCAGGCTCGGCGACGGCGACACCATGCTCGTAGTGGAAACAGCGACACCTACGCCACCTTGCACAACCTGCTCAAGGCCGCCCCCGGCCCCATCGGATACATCGCCTTCGGCTCCGGAAGAGCCTTCGAAGCATCCGTAGAAAACATCGCTGAGCTCCCTGGCATCCACCGCATCGTCTACTACGGCGACCTCGACGCCGAAGGCATCGCCATCCCAGCCAGAGCCTCAATCAACGGTGTCCAGCACGGATTGCCACCTATCGAACCGGCGACGGGGCTGTACCGCCTGTTGCTCGCCCGCGAACCCAACGCCGGCGACATCATCGCCAACGACCGGGCCCACAGCCTGACGGCATGGCTCCCCGAGGAACTCCGGCAGGCAGCGCACGTCCTGCTGACCAAAGGGCAACGCATCGCGCAGGAAGCAACCAACCGGAACGAACTCAGCGTCGATCCAGACTGGCGATGGTGAGCCTCCCCCTCGGCAATTGTTCGCCGTGACTCTCGCTGGTGGGGCTTCGCATGGCCCTGCCTCCTTGCGCAGGGGCCGTCCTACGGACTGGGGAGGCAGTTTTTACGTGGTGTGCGCGGTAGCTTCGTCGTCGCTCTGACCAGGTAAGAGTTCAGCGAGCGACCACGGGAGGACGGTGAGGTCGGCGACAGACTGGGGAAGCCGCGGATAGCGGTTCAGCTGGCGCATCTTCTGCATCAGGGCGAAGCCGTCCTCCGCCGCGACGAATCCCGCTTTCACGGCAAGCTGCATCACGTCGAGCGTCTCCGCCGTCATGATGCCCTGCCCAATCGCATACTCCAGAGCGGATTTATCGTCCGATATCCACCATGCACCGGAGAACTGGGGCCAGCGTTGGATGATGTGGCAGGTCTCGGCCTCGCCGAGGTGCTGCAGGTACCGGTCGGCTTGTCCGCCGAACACGGCTGTGCGAAGGTGCCCGACGTTCTCAACGTCATCCGGAGCCGTTACTCGGATTGCTTCGCCGAGCCAGCCCTGTTGTCTCAGGTCGTGAAGAGCGGGCAGTTGTTCGGCCGATTTGCGGGCCTCCCGCGACACAGCCGCGGTCCACTTGCCGCGGCCGGCCAGGACCGCGCGAAGCAGATCGAGGCGTTCAACGGCGGCGAAGTTACACAGGACGGTGTTGTCCGGGAACAGGAAGTCGCTCATGCTGTACCGCCGTTGTCCTGTCCGGACGCTAACTGGTCTCTGAGCTCGTCGACATCAACGCCGAGTAGCGACGCGTACGGACGCAAGGTCGCTTTGCCGGCCTCGTAGGCAGCGCGCGTGTCGCGTACAAGAAGTCCGGGGAGCCTTTTCTCCTGCGAGGCCGCGACTTGCCGGTCGAGTTCTTCCACGCGGTCAGCGACGACTGCGGCCTCGCGCACGGTCATGCGCTTGTAGTAGTCGCAGGCGCCGGCGTCGATCACACGAAGCGTGAGCAGTCTGTAGGCCAGGGTCGCAGGGCTGACCATGAAGTCGCAGCAGAGCGCGGCAAAGCTTTCCCGGGTCAATTTCACTGCACTGACTGCTTCGCGCAGCGTTTGCTCGGGCAAGAGGAAGACGGAAGCGAAGGCGTTGGCTCGCTGCTCGCTCGGGTCCATCTTCTGGGCCCGTTCGAAGATATCGCGATCGAGGTGGACGTCCTGGTCGTCGTCGGCGAGAAGGTGCCCGAGTTCGTGCGCGAGAGTGAAGCGCTGACGTGCCGGGTTAGATGTCGTAGTCAGGAGGATGAGCTTGGCACCTTGCCCCATGGCAGCGAGGCCGTCAAAGCCGTCGCCCAGCGGCTCGACAGCCACATCGGCACCGAAGACCGCCTCGATCAGTTCCGGCAGGCCGCCCTGGACCACCGATCGTCCCTGGAGCTCCACCGCCCTCCGAGCGGATTTCGCCAGCGCCTCTCCCTGGGCAGCGTAGGTACTGCCAGCAGGCGCTGCCGAGGAGACGGGCCGCCAGGGCTGCGTATAGCCGAGTTTGTCCAGGTCGGCGCGCCGGGCAACGTAGTCCCGAGCGGCTGCCAGTGCCTCGGCCGCCTTTCCAGTGGTTGTTCTCGCTGCCACGGCCAGTGGGGGCTCGGCTCCGGTGAGCAGCCAGTCCATGGAGACGTGGAATTCATCGGCAATGACCGCGAGATCAACAGTTGAGAAGGGGCTCGTGCCGCTGAGGCACTCACGGAACTGCTCGGCGTCGAGGTCAGCCTGGTCGGCGAAATCGTGGAGGCTCAAGCCCGACTGGTCGATCAGGCTTCTCACGCGATCGGAGATGCTGGACACCCGTGGACAGTAGTCCGCCATCTGCCCAGTTCTCAAGGCGAATGGCAGACGATCCCCAGGTGTCGAACCCGTACTGCTCCCCAGCCGGGAGACACCAGCTTTAGCTGGAGGATCGCATCGCGCTTGACCCGAGATCAAGCGGAATCCGGTCCAGGAGCCCGTGGCTGCCAACGCCTCCCGGGACGGTCTGTGAGGGCACTCCTGCACCCGGCTGACCAGCGATGTCAGCGAGTTCGCGCGACTCGAAGCAGGCCGCACCCAAGGTCGTAGATACTGGTGCTTTCGTGATCCTCCAGCGCCTCGTGGCGGCGCGAAGCGCAAAGGGGATCTCAGTCCGGCAATGACGGCATCGGTGAAGGAGTCTGCCCAGGTGGCGACCGCTACGGAGCATCCGCAGGGATCAGCGAGCACTACCCCGAGCGCAGCGGCCCTTCCGCCACTCCCAGAGCCGGGTCAGGTCGTCAAGGTCCGAGGCTCCACCTGGGCCGTGTCTGATGTCCGTAAGCAAGGTCTCCCCCGCAGCCCTGCCGACGAGGGAGTGCCGGGTCTAACCCATGTAGTCAGCCTGCAGTCGCTCGACGAGGACCGGCTCGGTCAAGAGCTGACCGTGGTCTGGGAGCTGGAGATCGGGCACACCGTCGCCCCGAACCAGGGCCTTCCCGAGACCGTGCGCGCCGAAGCATTCGACGACCCGAACACGCTCGCCGCATTCGTGGACGCGGTCCGCTGGGGCGCGGTCACGTCGGCGGACGCGGACTCTTACCAAGCTCCCTTCCGCAGCGGCGCGAATGTAGAGGCGTACCAGCTGGAGCCATTGCGCCGAGCTCTGCAGTCATCGCGTACGAACCTGCTCCTCGCCGACGACGTCGGCCTGGGCAAGACCATCGAGGCCGGTCTCGTCGTGCAGGAGCTACTGCTGCGCCACCGCGCCCGATCCGTGATCATCGTCTGCCCTCCGAGCCTCTCGCTGAAGTGGCAGGACGAGATGCGCGAGAAGTTCGGCCTCGACTTCGTCATCGTCAACAGCGAGCTGATGGCGAAGGTACGCCGCAGCCATGGCCTGAACGCCAACCCCTTCCGACTCTTCCCACGTGTGATCGTGAGCATGGCGTGGCTGCCGTCGCTGAGAGCGCAGCGTCTGCTGCGCGACGTGCTGGCCGACGTGCGTAGCTCAGGAACGGCTCGGCGGTACGCATTCGACGCGTTGGTAGTCGACGAGGCGCACCATGTGGCACCGGCCAGCCCAACGACGGCGCCGGGCCAGCGCGGATACGCAGTGGACAGCCATCGGACGACGGCCACAAAGAAGCTGGCGGAGGCGTGCGAGCACCGGCTGTTTCTGAGCGCGACGCCGCACAACGGCTACTCGGAGTCGTTCACCGCCCTCCTGGAAATGATCGACGGGCGACGGTTCACCCGCGGCGCAAGCATCGACGAGAAGGCGCTGAGGGAGGTGATGGTGCGGTGGCTGAAGAGCGATCTCCCGGAGAAGGGGTTCAAGGCGCGGAAGCTCGGAACCCTTCCGTTCACGCCGTCGGAAGAAGAGCAGCGACAGTTCGAGCGTCTGGAACGACTGCTGACAGAAAGCGCCCGGGCAAACGGGAAGGGATCGGGCGGCGACATCGTCGCGATGCTGCTGAAGAAGCGCTTCCTGTCCAGCCCCTGGTCCTTCGCCCGCACGCTTGAGCTGTACGAGGGTGCAGACGGCGGCGACCGCCAGCTGCAAATGGACGACGAGGACGAGTACTACACGGAGGTTCTGGGCAGCGGCCAGTCGGACGAGGAGGAAGGCTCAGCCGAGCACCCCGAGTTCACCGCGCTGCGCCACTCGAAAGCGTCAGACCCCCTGGTCGCGGCCACACGCAGCGAGATCGCCTCGCTCATCGAGTGGGGGCGCGGCTATGAGCACAAACCAGACTCCCGGCTGGAGAAACTGCTTTCCTTCCTGAGCGCCGTCTGCCGCCCCGACGGCCGCCACTGGACTAACGAACGGGTCGTGGTATTCACCGAGTACGCGGCCACCCTCGACTGGATCGCCGGCATCCTGCGGCAGCGCGGCTACAACGACGTACTGGAAGTCATCCAGGGCTCAACCCCTACCGAGGAGCGGGAGAAGATCCGCGCCCGGTTCACCGAAAGCCCCGACAAGCACCCGGTACGCGTCCTACTTGCCACCGACTCCGCAGGCGAGGGCATCGACCTGCAGACCCACTGCCACCGCCTGGTGAACTTCGACATCCCCTTCAACCCGTCCCGCCTGGAACAGCGCATCGGCCGAATCGACCGGTACGGGCAGACGCAGAACCCTGAAATCTTCCACTTCGTGCCCGTCTCCAGCTCCACGACGTACGAAGCGGACATGAAGTTCATGGGGATCATCGCCACGAAGGTCGGACAAGCCACCGAGGACCTCGGCAAGGTCAACCAAGTCATCGACGCAGAGGTGCAGGAGCACTTCAGCCCCACTCGTACGACACGTAAGCCACGGCTGACGGCGCCGGACGACGGCAACGAGGTAATCACGCGGGTGCTGGCCGGCGGTATCGAGCTGAACCGCAAGCTGACCCAGCTGTCAGCCACGTACGGCGAGTCCAAAGCCGCCATGCACCTCACACCCGCCAATGCGCGCCGGGTAGTAGATACCGCACTCGCCCTCACCTCCCAGCCCCCGCTCATCGAGATCGGCGACGACCACACCGAGGCGCAGGTCTTCGAAATCCCAAACCTCGGCCGTACCTGGCAGTGGGCGCTGCGCGGCCTGGACACCCGGCTTGAACCGGGCGTGCTGCGTCCTATCACCTTCGACGACCAAGCAGCACAACAGCGCACCGACCTTGTCCACATTCACCTCGGGCACGCCCTCATGCAGCGGGCCACCCGCACCCTGCGCTCCGCGCTGTTCAGCACGGACTCCCCGGTCCACCGCGTCACCGCCGTCATCACCCCCGACCTCCCCCAGTCGTGTGTCGCGGCCGTCTCGCGGCTCGTCCTGGTCGGGCGCGGCGGGCTACGACTCCATGAAGAGGTCTTCCTCACCGGTGTCCGTCTACGCGGCCAGGCACTCGCGGAGTCCAAGGTCGAGCAGGTACTCGATGAAACGCTCGACTCCGAGAAGCTGCTCCTCGCGGACGAGGAGGTACGGGCCCACCTTGCCGAGCAGTGGAACGACGACGGCGCGCGGTTGCGCAGCCGCCTGCTGACCGCGATGGAACGCAAAAGCGCCAGCCGGCAGGAGAAGGTCACGGAGGCGCTCACCCAGCGACGGGACTCCGACATCGCACGTGCCCGTGAGATCTTCGGCGCGTTCCGGATCAACCTGCGTGAGTCTCGTGACCGTCTGGAGCAGGCCATCCGCGCCGAGGAGGAGCTGCTGTTCACCGACGACCAGCAGAAGCAGCGCCGCCGCGACCTGCACCACATGAACGAACGCCTGGAGAGCCTGGGCGACGAGGAAGAGCGCGAGATCGCGTCCATCCGGGAGCGCTACAGCGACATCAGGCCCTACGTGTCGGCCGCCGCGGTCGTGTTCGCCCTGACCCCCGAAGACGCGAAGAACGGAATGGTTAAGGCATGAGCCGCATGTACGCCCCGACATCCGCCGACCTTCATCGCGCCTGGCTCGAACTCGTCGACGCCGACGGCCCGTTCCTAGCCGTCCCCGCCCTGGAACGCGTCTGGCCTCAGGGCATCCCCCAGCCTGACGCCCGGGCGCTCGACGCCATCAAGGACGCCAAGCCCGCCTTCGAGAAGGCTTGGGAGAACTGGGACGAGCACCGCGACGACGAAGCCGCCCTCGACCTCTACCGTGGGGCCCGCGACACCTGGGTCGACCTCGTGCTGCGCCAGGGCCTGCGCTGGGGCACCTCCTATACCGTTCCCGGCCCGGCCACTGCCGAGGTCCACTCGCCCGACTACGCCGTCTCCGTGCGAGCCAATGGCGCATTCGTCCACGGCGAAACCACCGGGGCGCTCGTCCTCATCACCGACCCTGCGGACTCCCTTCGCGACCCGCTCACCGACGGCTGGTTGGCCAGCCCCATCGACCGTATGGAAGAGCTGCTGCGCGCCTCGGAGGTCCCCATCGGCGTCGTCACCGACGGCCGCTGGTGGGCGATCGTCAGCGCCCGCTCCCAGACGATGGTCGCCTCCGGCATCGTCGACGCCCAAACCTGGATCGAAGAGCCCCAGACCCGCAACGCCTTCATCGAACTCCTGCAGCGCCGCCGCCTGATCGGCGGCAAGCCGCAGGACCGGCTGACCGAACTGTTCGGCGAGTCCGTCACCGCAGCCGAAAAGATCACCGAAGCCCTCGGCACCCAGGTACGCCGCGCCGTCGAACTCATTGTCCAAGCCCTGTCCGAAGGCGCCCTGGCCGCGCAGCGGCGCGGTGAGGCAGACCCGCTGCCCGCCCGACGCGGCGAGGTCTACGAGGCCGCCGTCACTGTCATGATGCGCGTCGTCTTCCTCCTTTTCGCCGAAGAACGCGGACTCCTTCCTCAAAGCCGCCTCTTCGCCATGGGCTACGGCATCAGCGATGAGCTCGACCTCCTTGACGCACGGGAGAAGGAGGAAGGCGAACTGGCTCTCGACGCCACCTTCCTGACCTGGCACCGACTCCTTGCCACCTCCCAGGCCCTCTACCGTGGCGCGTCCTTCGAGGACCTGCGTCTGCCCGAGTATGGCGGCTCGCTCTTCGACCCTGCCCGCTTTCCCTTTCTCACCGCCTGCGACTCTCAGGACACACTGGCCATCACGGTCAGCGACCGCGTCATGCTTGAAGTCCTGCGCGCCGTCCAGATTGCTCAGTTGCCGGGCGGCGCTAGGCGGATCTCCTTCCGCGACATCGACGTCGAGCAGATCGGTTACATCTACGAGGGTCTCCTCGGGTACTCCTGCGAACCCGCCGAAGAGATCGTCGTCGGCCTGGCCGGCAGCGCGGGCTCCGAACCGGAAGTACCTCTGGCCACCCTCGAAGAGTTCAGCCAGGCCAAGCACACCGAGGCCGCACTGGCCGATGCGATCCTCAACTGGATCAAGGTGAACCAGCCAGCGGCAAAGCCGCCCAGCAAGGCCGCTCTCACCAAGGCGCTGAAGGCCGGCGAAACACTCGACGACACCGAGACCGCCCTGCGTGACGTCACCGACGACCCCGACCTACGGGAGCGACTGCGTCCGTACATCGGCATCATCCGCCGCGACCTGCGAGGCCGCCCCCTCGTCGTCGAACCCGGCGGTGTTCTGCTTGTGGAGACCCCCTCGCGGGCCTCGGCAGGTGCGCACTACACGCCGCGCTCGCTGGCCGAGGAAGTCGTCCGTTACGCGCTCGAGCCGCTCGTCTACTCGTATGGCCCCCACCAGAGTGTCGACCAGGACGCGTGGCGGCCGCTCGACTCCGACCAGATCCTCGAACTACGCATCGCCGACATCGCCTGCGGCTCGGGCGCCTTCCTCGTCGCAGCCGCACGCTACCTCGCTGACCGCCTCGTTGAGGCATGGCAGCGCGAGGGCGTGGCGTACGGAAGGACGCCGCATGACCTGCTCGTCCACGCCATAAGGACCGTCGTCGCGACTTGCCTGTACGGAGCCGACATCAACGGCATGGCCGTGGAGATGTGCAAACTGTCGCTGTGGCTGGTGTCGCTGGACCCGAAGCTCCCGTTCTCCTTCGTCGACGACAAGGTGCTCCACGGCAACGCCCTGCTCGGCCTGACCGACGCCGACCAGCTGCGCCGCCTCCACATCGACCCCGCTGCGGCCGGTGACCAGTTCAGCATCTTCGCCCTGGACGTGGACGACATCCTGGCTCAAGCCAGCCGTCTGCGCCGTCAGCTCGCCACTGAGGTTGACGACAGCGACCCACAGCGTTCGGCCGCTACGAAACGGCGGCAGTGGCGCCGGTACCAGGAGCTGACGGTGCAGCTCGCCGACGTCGCGGACGGGGTGATCGCGGCCGGGCTGAAGTGGGGCGGCAAGCCCGGCAAGCAGTTGAAGGCGGCCTACGAGAATCTGCGTATTGCGGTGGAGAACGCCTATCCTGCAGGGGGCGGGGGGCCGGACCGGCGGATGCTTGACGGCATCAAGGAGGCCGGACTCACTCCGACGGTAGCGACGGACTACACGCGCTGGAAGCCGCTGCACTGGATTCTTGCCGTGCCGGATGTGATGGAGCGGGGTGGGTTCGACGCAGTGATCGGGAACCCGCCGTTCCTGGGTGGGCAAAAGCTCACCGGCTCAATGGGAACTAACGTCCGTGACTGGTTCGTCAACACGCTGGCGGGCGGGAGGAAGGGCAGCGCGGACCTAGTGGCGTACTTCTTCCTGCGCGCGTATCAGGTGCTCTCGCGCCGTGGTGGACTTGGGCTCATCGCCACGAACTCGGTTGCTCAGAGCGACACCCGTAACGTTGGTCTTGACCAGCTTGCCGCTGGCGGTTTCACCATCACCCGCGCGATCCAGAGCCGATCCTGGCCTGCTGCCAGCGCCAACCTGGAGTATGCGGCGGTGTGGGGAAGCCGAACCCAAATCAACTCGACAGTGCCCCGGATCGTTGCCGAGATCGATGGTGACATCGAGGTTGAGCGGATCTCTACACTGTTGGAGCCAGAGGGGCGGGCGAACGGCGACCCGGTGCGGCTCGCCGAGAACAGCGGCACCGCATTTCAGGGCTGCATCGCGTTGGGCATGGGGTTCGTCCTGGGACCCGACGAGGCTGCAGCGTGGATCGAAGACGATCCACGGAACAAAGACGTGCTGTTCCCCTACCTCAACGGCGAGGACCTGAACTCCCGGCCTGACAGCTCACCTTCACGATGGGTTATCGACTTCAACGACCGTTCGGAGCAACAGGCTCAGGAGTACAAACTGCCGTATGCGCGGGTATTGGAGCGCGTGAAACCTGAGCGAGCGAAAAATAACCGCAAGGTATATCGAGACTACTGGTGGCAGTTCGGAGAAAAGCGCCCCGCAATGAGGGAAGCTATTGCCGACCTGGACGAAATTCTCGTTCTCACTCGCGTCAGCAAGACCGTCATGCCATTGAGGGTGAAGAACACTCTCGTGGCGAGCGAGCAGGTCATCATCTTCGCAACAGACTCATGGGCTGACCAAGCATTGCTGTCTTCTTCAATCCATCAAATGTGGGCCATCAAGTATGGGGGCGGCATGAGGAACGATCCGCGCTACGCGCCATCGGACGTCTTCGTCACCTTTCCTCGACCCCGGCAAGCACAGGGTGTCATTGAGGCTGGGCATGTCCTCGACACCGAGCGTCGCGAGATCATGCTCCGTCGTGGCCTCAGCCTGACCAAGCTCTACAACATGGTGCACGACCCGGCCATCATTGACTCCGCCGACTCTGACGTAACACGCCTCCGCGAGATCCACGTTGATCTCGACCACGCCGTCATGGCCGCCTACGGCTGGGACGACGTCCCTTTGGACCACGGCTTCCACACCTATCGCCAAATGCAACGCTGGACAGTGAGCCCCACTGCACGGGTAGAGATCCTCGACCGCCTGCTCGAAGAGAACCACCGTCGTGCCGCCTCGCAGGGCGTTGTCACACCCACCGGCGACAATGAGGATGAGGAGGGCGACGAGTGACCACCCCCCGGCACGACGGCACCCAGCCCGCAGCGGGATCCGGCGGCCCCCAGGCCCCGGCCTACCTTCTCGCCTTCGAGCCCGACGACCGTTCCTGGACGGCCCGCGAGAACTTGGTCGACATCCTGAAGCGTGAGCTCCTCGGCCCGGCCAACGGCCCGGACGAGATCCTCGACGGCGTCCCCGACTCGGCGTACCTGATCGGCCGGATCGCGCCCGTGCGGCTCACCGCCGGCCAGGCCGACCCCGGCGAGGCTGGATCGGACGACGCTGCGACCGACGTGGGCGACGCCGTGGACGCTGCCGAGAGCCGAGGCGTGCCGCTCACCGCCGTCGACGACAGCAGCGCGAGCTCGGACGAGGACGAGGTCGAGGACCAGCCGCAGAAGCGTGGGTTGATGATCCCGGCGTCGATGGGGTTGCGCTTCCAGATCCCTGACGATCTCGACGAGTTCACGGTGACCGCCTCGTGGGGCACGTACGAGCCGGTGAAGGAGAAGCGCGGCGAGGGCACCGAAGACGGCTGGAACGACGGCGCGGCACCCGCTCCGGCTCTCCGTCGTTTCCAGCGCACCCCGCACGCCATCGCGAAGACGATCAAGGTTGCCGACCTGAAGCCGTCCCGTACGACCGAGATCGTGCTCAAGGACAAGATCCTTCTTCGGGTGGATCGGTACGACGACTCCGAGCGTGGCTGTCGGCTGATCGAGGTCGCGCTGTGCAACGACCGGGAGACCCCCCGCAAGATCCCGGTCGAGGCGTGGCTGTACCAGACCAAGCTATCGGTGTCGGCCGGTGGCGCTGACGTCTTCCTGCCGGTCAATGACGTACTCCTCGACACTCGTGAGGAGCCGGACGACGAACTGCGGCGGCTGCGGCTTCAGTACCGCAACCGTCTGGAGTTCGCCCATGGCCGGACCTGCTCGGTGGACTGGAAGGTAACCGAGGGAGCGCGCAGGGCCAGCGAGGTCTGGACGACGTGGCTGCCGGTGAGTGAGACGCCTCAGACGGCCGCCGAGGAGATCGGCGCGGCCCTGCTGGACATGCGCAAGCTCCAGGAGGCGTCGACCGACGAACTGCGTACGGGTCTTGAGCCGATCGTTGCGGGTTACACGGCCTGGCTGGACGGCGAGGAGCAGCGGGCCGAGGTGCTTCCGGAGCATCTGCGGTCCGAGGGTTTGGACGCGGTCACCGAGGCGCGTCGGGTGCAGCGCCAGCTTGAGGAGGGTCTGAAGCATCTCCTCGGGGACGAGGAGGCGTTGCGCTGCTTCCGGTTCATGAACCGGGTGATGGCCGATCAGCGTGTGCAGTCCCAAATCGCGGAGCGGCGAGCGAGTCGCCCGGAGGAGAGCATCGACGAGGCTCGCGAGGCGATCCTCGCGGAGAAGGGAGCCCTGGCGCATTCGTGGCGTACCTTCCAGCTCGCCTTCGTGCTCATGCAGTTGCCGTTGCTGTCCGACCCGGCGGCCGAGAAGCGGTCGGGGGATCTGGCCAAGGCGCAGCTGCTGTTCTTCCCGACCGGTGGTGGCAAGACGGAGGCGTATCTGGGTCTGGCCGCCTACACGTTCGCGATCCGGCGCCGCCAAGGCGTCGTCGATGCCTTTGAGGGGCCATTGGACGGACGGTCCGGGGTGGCCGTTCTCATGCGGTACACGTTGCGTCTGCTCACCGCCCAGCAGTTCCAGCGCGCCACCGCCCTGGTGTGCGCAGCGGAGATGGCACGGCGCGATGATGTGGCGACCTGGGGAGACGAGCCGTTCCGGATCGGGCTGTGGGTCGGTACCGATGTGAGCCCGAAGCGGTATGACGAGGCTGCCGAGCAGTTGCAGAAGGCCCACGGGGGCCGCGGGTATCGGCTGACGGTCCTGCAGATCCAGCGCTGCCCGTGGTGCGGGACGCGGGTTGAGGCGCGGGATGTGCGCACAGAGCCCGCGCTGCGTCGGGTGTACGTGTACTGCGGTGACGAGCTGGCCGAGTGCCCGTTCTCTGACGGCGGTGAGGTCCCCGACGGGCTGCCGGTCCTCACGGTCGACGAGGAGATCTACCGGCTCGCGCCGGCGTTCGTCATCGCCACGGTGGACAAGTTCGCCCGTCTGGCGCGGGAGGGCGAGGCGGCCTCGCTCTTCGGGCATGTCTCGCGACGTTGCGAGCGGCACGGCTTCGTGCACCCCGACTATCAGCAGTGCGATATCAAGGACGGCAGCAAGCACCCCAAGAAGGACGGCCATCCGGCCGCTCCCGTGCACCCAGCCACCAGGCTCCGGCCCCCGGATCTGGTCATCCAGGACGAGCTGCACCTAATCACGGGAGCCCTTGGCACCACGGTGGGCCTGTTCGAGGTGGCCATCGACGTGATGACCGACTGGCGTACGAAGGACGGGCGCCCGGTTCGTCCGCTCCTTGTCGCCTCCACCGCCACCGCACGCAACGCGGCCGACCAGGTACGTGCGTTGTACGGGCGGGACGTCACGATCTTCCCACCGCAGGTCCTGGATGCCGGGAACACTTTCTTCTCCAAGGAGATCCCGGTCTCCGAGGACAAGCCGGGTCGCCGGTACGTCGGGATCAGTACGACCGGGGTGCGCTTGACCACGGCGGAGATCAGGGTTGCCGAGGTTCTCATGGCCGGAGGGCAACTGCTTCTTGACCGATCCAGCAGCGTGGCCGATCCGTACATGAGCCTGGTCGGCTACTTCAGCGCTACCCGTGAATTGGCCGGCATGGCACGGTATATGAGCGACGACATCCAGACCGCGCTCGCCAAGGGCCGCCCCTGGTCGAAGCTTCCCCGCCGCACGGGTACCAACTACGGGTCGCTGCACGTCGCCGAGCTGACGTCACGTGTGGCCAGCGCCGACATCACCGCGACCCTCGACCAGATGGCGGTGTCATTCGATCCAGGTTTCGACTCCACCGCGGGCAAGCGGAACCGGCGCGCGTTGCGGGAGGCGAAGAAGCCTGAGCCCACGCGCGAGGTGAACCCGTACGACGTGGTACTGGCCACCTCCATGCTGCAGGTGGGGGTCGACGTGACCCGGCTGGGTCTGATGCTCGTAGTCGGCCAGCCGAAAAACACCGCCGAGTACATCCAGGCGTCTTCCCGCGTCGGCCGGGCAGCAGACCGGCCGGGCCTGGTCCTCGCGCTGGGGAACTGGGCGCGCCCCAGGGACCTCGCCCACTTCGAGCAGTTCCGCCACTACCACGAGACGTTCTATGCCCAGGTTGAGGCACTGTCCGTGACCCCGTTCTCGGTGACCTCGCTGGAACGCGGCCTGGACGGTGTGCTGGTCAGCGCGGCGAGGGTTTTGCAGGCCGCAAAGTCCGGCCAGGGCCAAGGGCTGTCCCCGGAGGACGGCGCGGCCCGTATCGAGGTCGAGCAGCACTTCGCCGGTGAGCTCATCGACGCCCTCGTGCGGCGGATTGCACGGGCCGGTGACGAGGACGCGGCCAACCGCGCCCGCCTGCGCTTGGAGAACCGGCTCGACCAGTGGGGCAAGCGGCGCAAGCACCTCGTGGAGCTGCGTAAGTCACTGGTGTACGAGCGGGTTCTGGACGACAGTCGGCACGATGCGCTGATGATGAGCGCGGAGAACGCGAAGGCGGGCCTTGACACACGGGACGCACCGCCGTTCATCGTGGCGAACTCGATGCGTGAGGTCCAGCCGGAGATTAACTTGCTGGTGAGCCCAATCAAGGAACGACTGGTGTACCGAGCACCTGACTATGCCCCGAAGTGGCAGATGCCGGAGGAGAATTCGTGAGTGACGAGACGCGGTTCGTCTACGACGTCGCTCACGCCGTCGACCCTCTGGGCGATCTGGAGCAGGAGGCGGAGAAGGCCACCAAGCACAACCGCGCCAAGGTCGGCTCAGCCCGCCCCTCCTCCCTGCTTTACACGTACGGTCCCGGCGCGATCATGGACTTGCCACAGTTCACGATCATGCCCACTGGCTTGGACGAGTGGGACCGCATCTGGCAGCGGCGTGACTCCGCTCCTCCCCAGATCCACGCTCCACGGCTGCGTGACGTGGTCCGGATGATGCTGCGCTCCCCCGACGTGCAGCTGCGGCCGTATCCCTGGCAGCCGAAGAAGCACAGCCGGTCCGCCGAGGGCAACGACCTCGGCGTCCCGTCCCGGGTCTTCCCGCAGTGGCTACGGTGCACTGGCTGCGACATGCTCGGGTTGCTCACCCAGTTCGACTACCGCAATACGCATCCCTTCCGCACCGACCTGGCCGTCTTCGAGCATGCCAAGTGCACGGGGCGCGCGGGTGGCCGCACCCGCAAGCCGATGCGGCGCACCGCCATCCCGGCCCGGTATCTGCTGGCCTGCGTCGACGGGCACCTGGACGAATTCCCGTACGACCTGTGGGTGCACCGCGGGCAGCCATGCAGCAAGGCAGAACTGCCCGCCCTGAAGATGGTCGACCGGACGGCCGGGAAGGGTGCCTCGGCCGTCATCCAGTGCGCATCCTGCGACTTGCGGCGCCCGATGAACGAGGCACAGGGCGAGGCCGGCAAGGCGAAACTGCCGAAGTGCCGCGGACGTCACCCGCACCTGGACGCCTTCGAGCCTAGGGGGTGTGGCAACGACACCCGACTGATGCTCGTCGGTGCCTCCAACCTGTGGTTCCCGGCAACCCAGTCGATCATCGTCATGCCGGAGTCCCAGGAAGAAAAAGCCAGTGACCTGGCCGACCGGGTCCGCACCGCGCTCGGCGACAAGCTCGCCAAGTACCGCGCCAACCTAGACCTGATCAGGGACCTGCTCGGGATGGACGGCGGCGTAGACGTCACCGGCCTGTCTGACCACGACCTGGAACAAATCCTTCAGGCCGCCTCCGCACCCACCGACACTCCGGAGGAGCAGGAAGAGAAGCTCCGCGACTGGGATCCGGTCGACCTTCTCGTCCCTGAATGGCGTTACTTGCTGCGCGACATCGTCGGCACCCGCGTCGAGGACCCCAAGAGCGGCCTCACCCTCGCCACCCGCGAGCGAGGCGACACCCTGCAGCCGGAGATCACCCGCGTCCTCGCGGTCGAACGTCTCCGCAAGGTGAATGCCCTGGTCGGCTTCACCCGCATTGATGACATGGACCGCGTCGGCGACCTCCCGCGCCGCCTGGCCCCACTGACCCGTACACCACGACCAGCCTGGACCGTAGCAACCGAGGACCGGGGCGAAGGCATCTTCCTCCAGCTCGACGAGAACGCAGTTGCCGCATGGGAAAAACGCGTCCTCGACACCGACATGTGGAGGTTCCACCGCGAGGCACACGTCAGAAACTTCAGACGCCGCTTCTCCGACACCGCCGACCAGGTCGACCCCGACACCCGCCTGAAGCCCCCGCGTTATTGGCTCATCCACACATTCGCCCACATCCTGATCCGCGAACTCGCCCTCACCTGTGGCTACTCGGCGGCAAGTCTCAGCGAACGCCTCTACGCCTGGCCCGCCGCGGAGGGCCGAGATCCGTCGGCCGGCCTTCTGATCTGCACAACAGCCTCCGACAGCGACGGCACTCTCGGCGGCCTCGTCCAGCTCAGCGAGCCTTCCCGCCTCCAAAGGGTCGTCGACAGCGCGCTACGCAAGGCCGCCCGCTGCTCCTCCGACCCCATCTGCTCGAAGCGCACCCCGCAGGACCCCGAGGACTTCCTCCACGGTGCCGCCTGCCATTGCTGTGTCATGGCCTCGGAGACCTCCTGCGAACGCGCCAACCGTTTCCTCGACCGCCGCTTCCTCCTCGATCTGCCCGGCAGCAACCTCGGGTTCTTCCAGGTCCATGAGTGAGGCGGACGCGCCACGACGCCTTGGCCAACTCCTCACCGGGACCGAGGCCAAAGGCATAGCGGACCGGCTCGCTGACGGTGACACCCTCACCGCGGCCCTCAAGGTCGTCGCAGTCGGCCAGCGTGCAGAGGTCCGACGCCTTCTGGAGGCGGTTGCCAGCGGCACCGGGCCAAGGCACCAACAGGTCCTGGCCCTGCGCGCAATCGAGGGGGCTCGGGCTCTGCCGACCACGTTGTCCCCGCTCTGGACCATGCCCGGACACCTCGTCAAGAGCGGACCGCTCACCACCTCGGTGACCCGCCTCGTGGACAGCGCACGCCATGCAATCACGTGCTCAACCTTCAACTTCCAAAGGACTTCAGCGCTTTGGAAATCATTACGAGAAGCCGCACAGCGTGACGACATCGCCGTCCGCGTCTATATGGACGCCCGGGCCGCGGACGGCGTCGGACAGCAACGGTCCCCGACGACTGCAGAAGTCGCTGCGCACCTAGCGCCGGCCGAAGTCTGGCGAACCAAGCAGTTCGACGGCACATACGTCCGCAACCACGCCAAGTTCCTTGCCATCGATCACCATCTTCTCCTGGTGACCAGCGCGAACTTCTCGTGGAGCGCGGAGAACAACAACGTCGAGTTCGGCGTCCTCATCGACAACCCGAACCTCGCCGAAGCCGTCGAGCGCGAGCTGCGCGAGGCGGAGGGCGCCCTGTACGAACGGATGTCTTGACGTCTCGCAGAGCGGCCTTCCGGAGCCCCTCTGTGAGAACCATGCGTCGCCTACCCACCCGAGCTGCGTCGCCAACAAGCTGCTGGCCCATCAGGACGGGCCGACCACACAGACGATGTCTGGTACCCCGACTACTCGTGGCGCACCATGCGCCACGACGGCATGCCCTTCTACGGATTCACCCGGTCCCCCGAGGCCGAGCAATGCCTCGTCGACCACCTCGGCCAGCTCCGCTATCGCGCCGTCCTGCCGTCGGGCCGGCACCAGCCTCACCGTGCGCCGACGAGGCCGGGTGTCGGTGCCGTTGCCCCGACGGAGTAGCGGAGGGCCGGGGCATTACGGCGCCGAGCTCCAGGTGTTTCCCGGGAGAGGGCAGCAACGAAACGGGCCGGGGCTGCAACAGCCGGTCCACACGAGTGGACGCATATGGGCCCAGACAGCTTCGAAGCGAAGCAACATAGCCCAGGATCGCCGGTTAGCCAAACCGGCGATCCCGCGGATCATTGATGGTCCACCGCCGCTACCTGCCCCTACGTCGAAAGGGACCGCCAAGACGGCTGTCGTTTCCAAGCGTCGCGCGTCTGTCAGCGCTCTGCGCTGCCGCAGAGCTCCTGCGAACAGGTGCCGTGGAGCACTCAAGGTCCTGTAAGGCGCGTAGCAGCGTCCCGAGTACACCCGGGCATAAAGTCGACCTTGCACCGGGGGGCTTGCTCATCGCCATCAGCCGCAGCCCGCAATGCAGGTGACCTCACTTACGTCACGTGTTGTTTTAATTAATTGTCGGGTCGGCACCGTGATCCACAAGCACCGTCTTAACAACCGGAGAATCCGAATTGCACGGACAGACCAACGAGGTGCAAGGCACCCGTTACAGCCCAACGCACATCCGCGCCACCTGGGAGGGAACGGGGAGCGTGCAAGACGCCTCCAGAGCGTTGGGGTTCTCTCGGGCGAAAGGCTACGACCTGGTGCGTCGCGGGGAGTTCCCGTGCCGCGTGCTACGCATCGGCCGTACAACACGTGTCGTCACCGCATCCTTGCTCCGCGTCCTGGAAAGCGGAGAGCCGGAGTACAACGGTGCCCTCGCCGGACACTGCACGCCGTCGTAGCCCGCCGTGCGCAGACGCCCCGCCCGAGTTTTCCGGTGGGCTTCGTCGTCCTAAAGACGGCAGCAGTGCGCCCGGCCGGCAGATGAGCTGGCCGGGCGCTTCGCTTCTGCCATTGAACGGCGGGGGCCGCCGCGCCGTCTCACTCAGAGGCGAGACACCCAGCCGGTGCCCCGCGTTCACCAAGCAGTGTCCTGAGCGACGAGACCGGATCCGGTGCAGCGGTGATGGCGGTGACCTCCGTATCACTGATCCGGATGGTCGGGAGCCAGTCGTGCACGGGCGGCAGCAGATCCGCCAGTGCGTCCCGGAAGGCGCGTTGCCGATGGCGCCCGCCCTCGCCAGGGAACAACGGCGGCTTTGACTTGCCGAAGCCGCCGCCGGGTTCACGCCCGGTCAAAGCCTGCGAGCGGGCCAACCATCGAGCGGCGTCGAAGCCGAGCTTCACGCCTGCCGGGTAGTACTCCAGAGTCAGAGCGCGGGCAGCGGTGAAGTGCTGCTTCTCGTCAACCTCCAGGATCTGCTGCTGCCCGTTCTCGTAGGTCAGCAGGACGTCCAGGCTCCGCCGCTCGCGAGAAGGGGCCTGCTCCGGCAGGACCAGCCCAGTGAGCGCCCCGTAGATGGCCGCGACCGTCTCCCACATGCCGACGCACTCGGTCCGCCCTGGCCGCCGCAACCAGGGCGGGCAGCTCTCTGGTTCAATCTCCGCCTTGACCACGTCAGGCAGTAGGCGGGTTATGTCGTCCTGCAACTTCTTCACACCGACACCCTCTCACCTGATAAACCATCCGAGTATCGGCGACGCCTCTGACACCGACTCGCTCTCGTTGGCCCTGCGTCCGGCCTTCCACCACGGCCGGGCAGCGCCGCCCACATACGTCCACCAGCTTCCGCGCGCGTGGTCGAATGCCGATCGCGGGTCCAGCCCAGCCAGCGGGCTGGCGAGTTCTGCAGGTCATCGAGCAGGGCAGCATCGTCATCTCCACTATGGAAGGGCAGGCGATTTTCGGGATGTTGTCCGTGCTCGCCGGACCCAGCGCGAGCTGATCGAGGCGAACACCAATGACGGGCTCGCCTCCGCGAGGGCCCGCGGCCGGTCCGGGACCCAGGGGAAGCCGCCAAGGGCGGCCCAGTTTGCGGGGGGAACTTGAAGCATCCCGCTCGGCGATCTATGTCGGTGGGGGTGCGTTTTGGGCGAGGCGGAGACGGTGGCCTTCTGCAGTGTCGCCGAAGTCGCGTTCGTCGTCGTCGCGGAAGCGTTTGTAGAACCACTCGGGTACTCGGGTGGTGTCCAGTCGGGTGCGGAGTACGCCGTCCTGTACGTCCCGTGCGACGTTCCGTAGGCGGTGCCACTCGTCGTCAGGGACGGGACCGGGGCATCCGTTGTGTAGCTCGGTGTTGACGACCTTGGTGAGTCGGTCGCGTTCGTCGGCCACCTTGCGTTGGCCGGACCAGATCTCGTAGGCAATTTGGTAGGCCGCCAGGGACGGGACGAAGAAGCTGAGGAGGGTGTCGCCCAGAGTGGCGTCCGCGACCACCAGACCCGCGACGAGGCCGACTGCGGCCCACAGCATCGCGGTAGCGGCGATGAGGTGGCTGTAGCGGCGGCGGAGGCGGGTGTCCCAGGCCAGATTCTGCTCCTGGGCGATGAACACGTCGTAGGGATGATGGACGTCGTGGGTGGGGTCGTACCAGCCGTCGGTGATGCGCTTGTCCTTCGCGCCACCTCTGGTGAGCTTGCGCGCCAGACGGCGGACGTCGGGGTCGGGGATGGGGTCGCCTGCAACGGTGGCGCGCCAGGGCAAGTGGAACAGGGCGATGTCGAACATCTCTTGGAGCAAGGCGCCTTGGCGAGCGGTGTTCCCAGCGAGGCCCTTGAGCAGGAACGCGGAGGCGACGAACCAGAAGAACCCGACGATCGAGACGACCGTCCGGCCGTGGCCGATCAGCGTGATCAGGACGCCTGCGGCGGCGAGCACGACGGCGGCTGTGACGCGCACGGCTTCGAGGAACTGGCCGCGTTGGTGGCTTGCCGACGCAGCGCGTTGGAGGAGCAGCATGTCGTCATCGAGCTGCCGCTCGTGGATGGCCCGAGGCGGTATCCCGTGGACGCCGCCGGAGTCGGTGGAGAAGGTCATGGCCTGGTCATCCGGTTCCCGAACAGCTTCTTCCACTCGTCGTAGGCAGCGCGTTCCTCGCCCTCATCCTCCAGGTCGACCGCCTGTTCTGCGATGGCGCGGGCCTGATTGAGCGCGTTGGCCGCGGTGAGTTTTTGGGTCGCGTTCATGACGGCGTTGACGTCCCCGCCCAGCCCGGCGGGGTCGGGCCACTCGTCGCCGATGCGTTCGGCGGCGGTGGCCAGGAACAGCACGATCTCGTCCTGGTAGCGCCCGATCGGCGGTTTCACCAGTGACTGGGCCATGACCTCCAGCAGGAATGAGGGCGACACGGGCTCGCCGAGTTCGCGGTTGATGCCCTTGATCATCTTGACGAAGGGTACGTACTTGCCGTCGCAGTTGGCGTTCTTGGCGATGCTCAGCTCGTGGTGGCGCTTGGGGTTGGTCGCCATCCAGTCGCCTGCCGAGGGGTTGGGGATGTAGTAGCCGCCGTCGGCTCGCTCGAACGCGGGGACTACGTCGATCGACATGACGTCGTCGTCGGGGCCGTAGGGGATGACGACGGCCATGCCATCACGGGCGGCGGAGCTCCACTTCTGACGGAGCAGGGTCTCCAAGGCGTTGATCACTTGGATGGGAGCTTGATCGCGGAAGCCTGCCTGGGAGCCGTTGGCGTCGAGGACCACGAAGATGTCGATGTCCTTGAGCTTCTTCGTCTTGGTGTCGCGCCGGTAACTGCCGGTGAGGAAGTCGTCGGCGAGGTCCCAGTGCGACCGGACGAAGTCGCGGATGGCCTCGTGCCGTGCCTTCGCCAGGTCCTGCTCGGTCTGGGTGATCTCCAGGTTGTGCTTGAGCCTGGTGAAGGCGTCGTCGATGTATCCCATAGCGGTGTGTCCCTGCTCGTGGTCTCAGTTGTGGTAGTACCGCATGCCGGTCGAGGCGTGCGGGGCGGAGCCGAGGGTGCCGAAGGTGATGCCGCGCAGGCCGTCGGTGCTCGCCCGCTGGCCGGGGCCCCAACCCGGTTGCGGGGTACGGGGTCCGTTGAAGGTGCAGAACAGCCGGTGGGTGGTGCCCGTGGGCACCTGGTCGAACTTGGCGCGGAACCGGGCGGCCCGGGCACGGGAGGCAGTGAACTCGGCGTTGCCGTCGCCAGAGGTGGTGTAGGACACCGGGAACTCGATCACCGGCGCCACGGCGCCCGAGGGCTGGTGGCACTCCACGACGACCGTGTCGAGGGAACCCTCCTCGATCCACGCCTTGATCGCGTTCTCGTTCTGCACCCAGTCGCGACGCAGCCGGTCCATGTTGATCCCCAGGTCGGCGAGGATATCGGTGATGGTGCCGAGGATGACGTCCGTCAGATGCGTGGCGGTGTGGGTCCGGGTGTAGCTGTAGGTGTAGGTAGAGGTCATCGCTGAGTCACCGCCCGTCGCAGAGCCTCATGGTCGATCAGCGGACCCGAGTTGGCAGCCGTCGTCTCCAGAGCGGGCGGGACAACGTCGGACAACCGGGCGTGACCCTCGGCGGCCGCCTTCACCTGCTCCTGGAGGGGGGCCGGCGACGGCAGGTGGATCGTGAAATCGCCAGCGCCCGCCGCGCCGGGGACGGGGTTGAGGTTCTCCTCCAACGTCAGCGCCGCCGTGCCGGACACCGTCGTGATCTCGCAGTGCACCTTGCCAGCCACCAGGGTGATCGGGTGCTGCTGCAGGTGACCTGCCGCGATCAGCATCCGCCCGACCGCCTCGGCGGCCGACATCGCCTGCACCGCCTCGTCGCGGGACAGCGCGGAGGACTGTTCCACGGTGTCGGCCACAACGTCCGCAATCACCTTCCAGGTTTCGCTGGCGCTGCGCACGGGAGAGGCCGCCACCTGCCTAGTACGCCGCACGGGACACCTCCGGCTGGCCCGTCTGCCCGACGGCGTTGCGCACTGCGGCGGCCAGGTCGTCTTCACTGAGGCGGCCGGGATCGAGCACCGTATCCAATCGCTGCGCCAAGGCTTCGAAGACCACCTTGCGCGTACGACGGCCGTCCAGCCCCTGAGCCGCCTCCGCGATGCGGACCACCGCCGAGGAGCGCGCCAGCTCACCCAAGGCCGGATACTTGTCGGCCAGCATCAGCAGCGTCGAGGTCAGGATCTCCCGCAGCGCCTCCGGCTCGGGAAGCGGGACAAAGATGGCGGCGTCGGAGCGAGAGAGGAACGCCTCGTCCAGCGCGGTGGTGAAGTTGCTGGTCGCAACGAAGAACAGGTGCGGGTGCTCGGCGGCGTTGAGATCCAAGGCCGTGAGCACCGCGTCGGTGGCACGGTGCACATCGGCCGGGTTGGCGGCCAGCGACGCCGCCGAACGGGCGACCGCCATCGACTCCACCTCGTCGAGGATCACCACGGTCGGCACGCCATCCGACGCGAGACCCGGCACGTACTCGCCGAGCAACTCGCTGACCCGCTGCTGCGACTGCCCGTGCTCGGCGCTCATTAGCCCGTGCGGGTTGATCTCGATCCGTCGGACCTTGCCTCCGCCGACGTAGCGGGCGATCTGCGCCGGCAGACCCCGTGCCAGCGTGGTTTTGCCGGTACCGGGAGGACCGTAGAGCGTGCACAAGCCGTGCAACGCAGTCACCGCGAACGGCAGGTCAGGCCGCACGAACAGCGACAACACCGTCTGGTTGCGCAACCGCTCCTTGATCTCCTCCGGCACCACGATGGCGTCCCACAACGCGGCCTCCGCCGAGTCGGCGGTGATCACCTCGTCCGACAACACGCACTCCTGAACCCTCATCCCCTCAACTCCATCCCCCCACGCGCGGTGGGCTACCTCAGATCCGAACATCATCTTCCGAGTTTTCGGTAGAGTACACGACAATGCGGAGATACAACTCGACACACTTCACTCCGGCGTGTTCCGCTGGAGCCGGGTGATTTGACCGACCGGTAACCAAGGTGTGCCTAAGATGCGAGCGGAACATTCAAGATCGAGAATCGTCCGCTGATCGGTGGACGTCGACTGGCGCGGAGACGAGCGACGTGAACGACCCGCAACTGGACCCCGGCGACATCGCGGCCCTGTTCGATCGCGCCCGACTGCGAATGGCGCGCGAACTCCGGGGGCTCGCCCAAGTGCAGCTGGCCCGGGAAGTCGGCTCCGTCACCGCGGCCTCGATCAGCCAGTTCGAGAACGGACACACCAAGCCCGCCACATCGACGCTTCGCCGGCTCGCGGTCGCGTTGCGGGTACCGCTGTCGTTCTTCGCCGCTCCCGCCCGCCCCCCGGCTCAAGATCAGCTCAATGGGTTCTTCCGCAGCCTTCGATCCACCTCCCCCCGGGATCGGCAACAAGCGCTCGCCTACGTGCACCTCGCACGGGAACTCGCGCTTGAGCTCGAAAAACACGTCGCGTTGCCCGACCTCAATCTGCCGCGCATGTCGATCGACGAAGGGCAGCCTCTTCAGTCCGCCGATATCGAACAAGCGGCAGCCCAGGTCCGTCAACATTGGAACGTCCCCCGCGGCCCGGTTCAAGACGTTGTGCGACTGCTGGAAATGAATGGAATTGTTGTCGTTCGCTTCCGTGTCGGCATCGAAAAGGTTGATGCATTCTGCGTCGATTTCCCCGACAGGCCCGTTGTTGCTCTCGGCGCCGACAAGGGTCTACGCGACCGCTCACGCTTCGATGCGGCCCACGAACTAGGGCACCTGGTCCTGCATGGCGTCGCTGGCAAGATTGGCGACAAGGTCACCGAGAGTCAGGCCCACGAGTTCGCCGCCGCGTTCCTCATGCCAGCCGACGACATCCGATCCGAACTTCCGGAGCGGCTCGACTGGCCCGCTTTTCTCCGCTTGAAGGCGAAATGGCACGTCTCACTAGCCGCCCTTTTGGTCAGGGCCAAAACGCTCGGTGCCATAAGCGAACACACCTACGCTCAGGGATGGAAAGCGTTGTCCGTCCGAGGGTGGAGGAAAGTAGAGCCTGGTCCCCTGGGAAATCCAGAGGCTCCCGTACTCCTGCAGCGCGCACTAGAACTCACGGAGACAACGGGTATCTCCTTCGCCGATTTCATCAATCGTTCCGGTCTTCCGGAAGCCGATGTTCGAACCCTGCTCAGTCGGGATATCAGCGAACGACCCCGCGTGGAGTTCTGACCTACCGCACCTCGGTCACTCAGTACTCGCGGTCATAGAGATCCCCGTACGGCATCAGCAGCGTCCACGACCGCCCGGCCCTCGGCAGAACAGCGAAGACCCCGCTCAGGTCCGGAGGCTCCGGCGCCGACGGTTCGATTCAGCTGCCGGTGGCCAGCTAAGTCGATCCAGCCATACGCTCCCGCACTCCCGTGACCGGCCGCACCGGGAGGAGCGCGCATCCCTCGTACGGACGAGTGAGCGGGGTGCGATCGCAAATCAGGCACACCCCCGAAAGCGTCACAGGCACACAGCGCATGAGGCGCCGACCGCATCGTGCGCGCCAGCGCAGCCGATCTCACGACGAAGCCGCACCGGAGCGCTCCGGTGCGGCTTCGTCGTCTCACGGCTCCGCGCGGATGTCCCGTAAGCATGGTCCCCGGCGGGGCCTAGCCGTATCACAGCCCCTATGAGCGGGGTCCTGGCTGTAGCTGTCCGACCAGGTGGAAGACGTCCCGAGCCGCGTAGCGTTTGAGGCAACGGACGATTTCGCGCCCGGGTCTTGCCCTCCTTGATCCGGCGCTCGTAATAGTCCGGAGTGCGCGGGTCGACCCGCCGACGGGTGAACACGATGCGGTGGAGCGCTGCGTTGGCCTGCCGGTCGCCGCCACGGTTGAGGCGACGGAACTGCCGGCGTCCCGAGGGACGCTCGACGGGACTGCCCCCGCACAAAGCGGCGAAGGACGCCCTGCACGCTCTTCCTGACAGTGTCGCCCGGGCTGAGCACGTGGACCGCGCTGGTGGTGATGCTGCTGGTGCAGCTCGGGTGTTGGCGGTGACGGGGCTGCTGAAGCTGCGGCCGCCCCGGGCGGTCGGCTGAGACGCGGGTGCTTGGCCGAGAGCTGAGCGGGACCGGCCGCGCCCGGTACGGCAGCAGTGCCCCGGACCGCGCGTCGCGGTCCGGGGCACTGCCCCATGCGGTGCCGCCCTGCGGCGGCGGTGCGTCAGCTCTGTGCGGTGTCGTCGCTCGTCTGCCCGGCGCCCTCGGCTGCGCCTGCCTTCTCGCGCATCTTGCGCACCAGCTCCGCCTTCTGGTCGGCTGCACCCTGGCGGTCGAGGTTGCGGTACGGACCGTTGTTCTGCCGTTCGGCGCGGGACAGCTTCTTGCGCTGGCCGCCGCCCATGCCCACGGGGTTGTTGATGTTCTTGCTCACGGTCACGGGTTCTCCCGGTATTGATGTGAAGTGATCTACGGATTCATCGGTGGGGGACGGGCGGCGACGTCGAAGGACGTCAGCAGGGGCCCATCACGCTCTCACTCGTAAATCGGCGTCTGGAAGAACATGACAAAGACGTTACCCGCTTCCTTCGGCCCCGCACACCAACTTTTCGCCGCCCCGGCGTCGGCCGGGCCTTCGGCGAGCGCCCGGGGGGCAGCTGTTTCCTTCCGGGACTCTCAGCACCGCCAGCACCCGCCGGAGGTCGCCGCCCGCCCGGGGCAGGTCCAGATGGGCGTTACTGGGCCGCCGCGGGCGTTGCCAGTGGTCGCGAGCACACTGACGGCATGAGAGATCATCTCACTTGCGCCCCACCGTTGCGCCGGCCAACCTCTGCGGAACGTCTGTGCAACGAGGCGTCGTTCGCGGCGCTGTGCGCGGTCAGCCCACCCGAGTGCGACCGACGACTCCGTGACACAGCTGGGAACTGATCACCGAGCTACGGAGTCCGTCATAGTGTGAACGGCCGTGATGCCAGTGAAGTGGTGGGGAAGTTGTGACGAACAGCAGCGGTAGCAATCCGTCGGCAGCGGGTCCGGGCACGTCTGCGCCGGGGCAGCCGCGCTGGGCCTGGTGGGTCGTAGGCATCGTCGTGCCCGTCGTTGGCATCGCAGCCACGGTGTTCGTCAGCAACCGGCACAGCTCTGCTGACGACTCGAAGCCACCCGCCGTCGCGGGGGCACCGTCTGCCACGCATGATCAAGCCAAGCCAACCGCATCAGCGGATCCGGCCAGCCCGGAGAACACGGCGTCCCGCGCCATGTTCGGTCCACACGACATTCAGTTCCGGACCAGCGCATACGGGGTTGACATCGACTTCGACACGCGCAAGCCGCTTGTTGCGGATGACCTCAAGGGCGCCGACGTGTCGGCCGTCACTGATGGAAGCGGGACGGCTGGTTCCACCAACTTCCATGGCGGCCCCCGGCTCGCGGCGATCATCGCGCCGATTTCGGGAAGTGATGCTGATCCAACCGAGGCGCAGTGCGCGGAGGCGTTGCGGAGCAACGGCGACCCCATGCTGCAGGACCCGCCTCAGGATGCGCAGTTCTGTGTTCAGACCACCGAGGGGCGTATTGCGTTCGTACGTGTCGTGTCGGCCGCACCGGGTGGGCACACCATGAGGCTCACAGCGACGGTTTGGGACCTCGCCACCTAGCCGCGCCCTGAGACAGGCGAGCAACAAGCCCTCAAAAAGCCGACAGGCGACGAGGACACCCGTGCTACGAGCTCTTGGTAGAACTAGCGTGATCAGGCTTGGCGACGGCTGCTTTGGCAGCTCGCTCGATCTTCGCTCGGTGGGCATCCCAGAAGGCGTCGTCGTGCTGCTGAGTCGCGTATTCGGCTGTTTTCCCTGTCGAGTTGTCGAGCTGTTCGCGCAGGATGTCGGCGTGACCGGTGTGCCGGCTGGTCTCGGTGAGCATGTGGACGAGGATGTTGAACAGCTTCACGTTGGGGCGTGGCCACCAGGGCACGTAGCCGAGGGAGTCGATGGCGAGGGCGGTGATCATCGCGTCTGAGTGCTCCCACACGCGACGGTAATGGTCGATGATCTCCTCACTCGTCTCCTGCTCGGTCGCCCACATGTCGGCGCCACGTTCTCCGGTGTTGTCCCACCGGGGCAGAGGTTCGGGGAACGGTCGGTCGAAGACTTCGCCGAAGTACTTGGACTCCCAGATCGACGAGAAGGAGAACAAACGCTTGCGTACGAAGCTCAGTGGCTGAAGGCCCCGACCAAAGCCACCGGGCTGACTCGCCAGCAGTGCACGGAGACCGAGCTGACGGCAACGGCGAAGATCGCCGCTACACGGACACCCAGTTCGCCCGCACAATGGCAGCTCATCGCTCCCTTCGGCGAAGACCCGGCCGCGCACCGGTCGGCGATACGCGCCATCGCCGCGTAGACACGGTCCACGTCAGCCCCCGCTCGTTCGAGCGAAATGGTTTCGAAGCACCCGCCGCTGGCAAACGGAACTGACACCATGCCGCCGTCGTACGTCAACCTCGAGTCGAAGGCGGGCCATTGGAACGGCAGGTCAATGAGCGGCAACTCTCGGTGCTGAAGTGGGTGGAAGACGGGTGCCCTGCTGGCGTTTGGGAGACCAGCTCCTACAAGACCACCTGTCAGGCGCTGCAGAACCGGGGCCTGGTCCTGGTCTCCCGGAAGGGTGGGCAGTGGAACGTCGCCTTGACAAGCGCTGGCCGGCACTACCTGGCGCAAGGCACATACCCTCCCAGTGGATCGCGCCCGCGGAAGACCCAGACCGCCGCTCCGCAACCCCCGTCCCCCCGAGCGCAGGAAACTCCGGCCTCCGCGCGAAAGCCAAGCCCTCCTCCACAGCGTCGCGTGACATTCACGGAGCAACTGCTGCAAGAGCTCGCAGAGGCAGGCGGCCAGATCGTCAAGCCCGGCAGCGGTCCAGACTCCGAGAAGTGGCCGTCCCGGATCGCCGCGGCGCGCAGATCCGGAAAGATTCCGGAGACGAAGGAGCTGTACGGGGGTTGGTGCCGTGGCGGGTACGAGATCAAGCTCGTCGACATCCCCGCCTGGTGCCTTGCCGTCCTCGAACCCGTCCCCGTGCCCGCCCGGCTCACCCGCCCGCACACCGTGGTCCGGGCCATGCAGAGCGAACAACAGCCGCTGGGCCTGACCAGGTCCGTCCAAGGACGTGCTCTCCGGCTCATCCAGGCGCTGATCACCGCTGCCGAGGCCGAAGGACACTCCTGTTCGGCGGGAGCGACCGGCTTCGCGCCCCCGTCTCATCGCCGCCGCAGAGCGTCTCCCCACTTCACCATCACCGCACAGGGCCAGACCGTGGGGTTCCTCGTCCTCCAGGAACAGGACCGGACCGAGCACGTCGCCACCGAGAAGGAACTCGCCGACGCCAAGAAGAACTCCTGGATCAGGATCCCCCGCTTCGACTACACCCCATCCGAACGCCTCCGCTTCGTCCTCAGCGGCGGCCAACCGCACCGGGCAAGCGAATGGTCCGACGGGACCGGCCACCCCCTCGAAGAGCAGCTCGCCGAGATCGCACAGGAGGTCACCCTCCGCGGCGAAGCCGCCGAACGCAGACGTCTCGACGAGATCGAAGCCGCACGCCAGAAACGCATCCGCTGGGAAGCCGCCATGGAAGACGCCCGCATCCAGTACGCCGAGGCGTACCGCTTCAGACACTTTGAAGCGCAAGAAGCGGCATGGCGCCACGCCACCGGACTGACGGAGTACTTGAGCGCCGTACGCAAACGAGTCGAGGCCATGACCCCAGGGCAGACCAGAACCGAAGCCGAAGCATGGATCAGCTGGGCAGCATCCACCGTCGAGCGCCTCGACCCATTGCACACACCACCCCGACTGCCCGACATCCCCGAACCACGAGCCGACGACCTCAGGCCCTTCCTCGGGCACTGGAGCCCCTACGGCCCGTGAGCCGCGATAGCGGGCGCGCACCGACTGGGTGGCGCTCAGATGATCATCCGTGATCTCAGACAGAACGGCACGGCCTCGTCGCACCCAATGTCGGATGTCGTCGACCGCGCTGAGCGCCGCTGCACGGCCCAGCTTGCGGGTGGCGACGTGGTCGATCTCCGAGAGCAGCAGCGGGGACATACCAGGAGCCCCGCAGCCATGATGGCTTCGTTTGACGCACGCACGCTGCCCCCGCAATCGCCCCAGCGTGCCTGCAAGATCGCCGTACCGTCCACCGATTGCGCTCCGCACGTTGACGCACGCCCAGGACGCACTCCCGGCTCACGCTCCAACCAACCTCCGTACGCGGAGCTTTGGCGGCTTGTCAGCAATCAACTTACATCCGCTGGTGTTTGCTGCTTGAGATGTCATGGGCATTCTGTATGGGTCTGATCGTCGGCGTGGGTGCAACCTTGGGGGGCCGATGGCAGGAGGGGACGTCTGGGCGGGAAAGGGCACGACCGGATCGGTAGCGGACCTCGTTGCCCAGTTCGGCGAGGAGGTCAGGGCCAAGCTTCAAGGTCCCGCAGGGGCGGTCAGCAGTAAGGAGGACAGCCTGACCGCGCCGGTGGAGCATCTGCTGCGCGGCATGGCCTCGCGGCAACGCCTCAAGCTCATCGTCCACGGTCAGAGTCGCATCAAGGAACTCGGCATCCGGCCCGACTTCGCCATCGCCTGCGGCGGCAGGACCATAGGGCACGTCGAGCTGAAGCAGCCGGGCTCGGGGGCCGATCCGGAGAAGTGGTCGGTGAAGAGCCACGACCGCAAGCAGTGGGAGAAGATCAAGGCACTCCACAATGTGCTGTACACCGACGGATACCAATGGGCGGTCTACCGTTTCGGCGTACAGGTCGGCCCGACCGGGATCCTGGTCGGAGACCTTGATTCCGGTAGTCGGCAACTCGTCGTCGCGGACACCGGGTTCGAGCGTGCCCTCACGCACTTCTTCCTGCCGGCGCCCATCGTCCACGACAGCATCAACGAACTGGTCAAGCGCATCGCGGGAATCTGCGCCCTGCTGCGTGACGAGGTCACCGAGCGTCTCACCCGCGAGGAGCACGGGGAGGCTGACGCTGCGTTCTCGATCCTGGCCGACAACTGGAAGGACCTGCTCTTTCCCGATGCTCGCCCGGAGGAGTTCGCGGATCAATACAGTCAGACGCTGACGTTTGCCATGCTGCTGGCTCGTCTTGAGCACATTGATCTGGGCAGGCTCACGCTTCCCGAGGTCGCGATCCGGCTGGGCAAGCGGCATTCCTTGATGGGCAAGGCGCTGGCGGTGCTGACGGACGACGCCCTCGACGATCTGCGGGGCATCATCGACCCGCTGATCGACGTCTTATCGGCCGTCGACCCCGAGATGTTCAAGGACGAGACCGGAGACGCCTACCTCCACTTGTACGAGGGCTTTCTGGCGCCTACGACCCGGAACTGCGACGGCGGACGGGTACTTACTACACGGCTGGCGAGGTCGTCCGCTTCATGGTCGGCTTCACTGACGAGGTGCTGCGTGACCGGCTCGGCCAAGAGGACGGCTACGGAAGCAAGGACGTCACCGTCGTCGATCCGGCCATGGGCACCGGGACCTTCCTCATCAACATCATCGACCACGTCGCCAAGTCCCTGTCCTTGAAGTACGGCAGCACGCTCAAGTCCGGGCTTCTCCGGGAGCTCTCGGGCCGACTGGTCGGGCTGGAGAAACAGACCGGGCCGTACGCCGTCGCCGAACTCCGTGTGCACCACGCCTTCCGGTCCCACGACGCCGACATCACGCGCCGCCCGCCGAGGCTTCTGGTGGCCGACACACTCGACGATCCCGCCGTCGAGCACCACCTGGGCTTCATGTACGAGGCGATCGCCCGCCACCGCCGGATGGCGAACAAGATCAAGGCGGACGAGAAGGTCATGGTGGTCATCGGCAATCCGCCCTACCTGCGGGGTGCGAGACAGTCGGGCGTCGGACGCTGGGTCACCGAGGGCAACCCGAACGGCCAGGGCCCGATCCTCGCCCGCTTCCACCCAGAGGACAACGGACGCGTCGGATACGCCCTCGACAACCTCTACGTCTACTTCTGGGCGTGGTCCACCTGGAAGGTCTTCGACCAGTCGACCGCCTCGGGAGCGCCGAAGGCCCCCAGCGGGATCGTTGCCCTCATCACCAACTCCGGATTCCTGGACAGCGAGGGCTCGGCCGGCATGCGCCACTACCTGCGCGAGGTCGCCGACGAGGGCTGGGTCATCGGTCTCTCCCCCGAGGGCGCCTACTCCGACACGCGCACCCGTGTCTTCCAGGATGTCAAGCGGGAGATCTGCATCGCCGTCTTCGTCCGCCATGACGCCCCGGACGCGGGTACACCGGCACGGGTCTGGCGACTCGACGTCCCCGCGGGCACACGCGAGGAGAAGTTCGACTGGCTGGAAGGGCTTGGCCTCGACGGCCATCGCGGAGGGACCTCCTGGCAGCTCTGCCCCACACAGTGGACCACGCCCTTTCACGTCACGTCCGACTCCGAGTGGTCGGCAATGCCACCGGTGGACGCCCTGCTGCCCTGGACGAGCTCCGGCAACAAGAACAACCGCAACTGGCCCGTCTCACCCAGCCGGGACGTTCTGGAGAGGCGCTGGCACAGGCTCGTCCAGGCTCCGGCAGACGCCAAAGCGGAGCTGATGAAGAGCACCGGAGACCGCCGCCCGGACAAGCTGGAACCGCCACTGCCCGGCCAGCAGGAGACGGGCAGTCTTGCCGCAGAGAAAGAGAGGGTTCCGGTCATCGTCAAGTACGGACGGATGACGTTCGACGGGCAGTACCTCATCGCGGACCGAAGAGTGATCGACCGACCGCGGCCGGCCTTGTGGTTCGCCCACAACGACCAGCGTCAGATCTACCTGTCCGAACTCCACACGGAATCAGGCCGTCCGGGGCCGGCGGTGAGTTTCACCGCCCTTCTGCCCGACATTCATCACTTCAAAGGCACCGAAGGCGGCCGCGTCGCCCCTCTTTACCGCCACCCCCACCAGGCTGAACCAAACGTCACCCCTGGCCTGCTGCGGCTGCTCACCAACACGCACGGCGTGACGGTCACCGCCGAGGACCTCTTCGCGTACATCGCGGGAACAGCCGGCCACAGCGGCTACACCCGCCGCTTCGCCGCGAACCTCGCCGAGCGCGGTGCCCGTATCCCTATAACACGTGACCCGGCTCTATGGGCGGAGCTCGTGGAAGTGGGCAGGCGCACGGTGTGGATCCACACGTACGGCCAGCGCTTCGCCTCCCACCACGACAGTTCACCTGGCTCGTCCCCGAGGCTTCCCCCGGAGGAACAACCGGAATGCGTCGTCGTGATCGGAGAGCACGACGGGTTACCTGAGGACATCTCCTACGACGCCTCCACACGAACCCTCACCGTGGGCAAGGGCTGCATACGTCCGGTGGCGCCGGAAGTCTGGGACTATCGGATCGGCGGGGTGCAGGTGATCCGCAAGTGGTTCAGCTTCCGCAAGCGCAAGCCAGACGTGGAACGACAGACCCCGTTGAACGACATCCTGCCCCTGACCTGGCCTGCTCGGTGGACCGTTGACCTTATTGACCTCATCAACGCGCTCGGGCTCCTCGTAGCCCTCGAACCCCGACAGGCCCGGCTGCTGGACGCCGTGAGCAGCGGCCCGCTCATCAGCACCGACGACCTACGGGGCGAGGGCATCCTGCCCGTACCTGCCTACGCAACCAAGGAACCGAAACCGCCGCGGAAGTCTCGACGCACCCCCGGCCCTGGTCAGGAGAGCCTCGACTTCTCGGACTGACACCCGCCCGGCCTGAGTGCCTGACGCCCGCAACATCAACGGAATATTTGCACGACGACGCCCCACCGCAGCAAGCCAGCGGGGCGTCGTCGTATCAGGTCCCCGTCTACGCAGGACCCCCGCCGGAGCGATCCGACGGATGATCTCACGCCGGGTCTCGCCCTCGGTGCGGCGCTTCGTCATACGCCTGGCTGCGGCCATCGAAGCGCAGCCAGGTGAACACGATGCGGCGCAGAGTGGCGTTTGCCAGCCGGTCACCGCCCTGGCTGAGCCGACGCGTACTACGACGGCCCGAGGAGTACTCGAGGGGACTGACCCCGCACCAAGCGGCGAGGGACGCCTCAGTGTTCAGCCACTCGGGTTTGTCTCCCGTGGAGATCAGCTTGCCACCCACGAGATCGACCCCACACCCCATCGCCGCAATCAAGCGTCGGGCGAGTGTCCCGCAAAGCCCCTCGCTCCTGACGCAGGACCATCCGGGGGCGTGGAGATCTTCCTCGCTGACGACGGGGGTACGGGGAGCTCGCCATCGAACTGGCCAGCCGGCACTCCGGGCTGCCGCTGACGTCATGTCGGAAGAGCCGGACCCGGGCTGGACGAGGAAGCTTTGGGCAGCTGAGGCACGGGATGGTGCTGGCACGCGCGCGGATTGGCGCTCTACTCCCCACGAACGCGGATATCGCGCACGACGGGACTTCCCGTGGACGCCCCGGCGATACGCTGAAGAGCCACAACCAGCCACTCCCGTAGGAGACTTACCCTTGCCGCAGCTCGCCTTCGTGCACACCTTCTGGACCGACTACGAGCAGTTGGACAAGCCCGTCCGGGCCGCGGTTCGCAAGGCGATGGCCAAGTTCAAGTCGCTGACGGTGGCCGAGCTGTACGCGGACAAGGGGCTGGGGTTGTCCGTCGCGCGCACGGCCCGCGATCCGCGGATGAGGACGATGCGCATCACGGCTTTCTGGAGGGGCGTGCTCCTCGCGCCCGACGACGGAAGTGAGACCTTTCTCCTCCTCAAGGTGTTGCCGCACGACGAGGCCCTGCAGTGGGCCGCCACCAGACTCGCCTCTGTGAACTCCGCGATGGGAAGTCTGGAGTTGCGGGACGTCGCGGCCATGGAGCGGCTGGTCACTTCACGCCCCGCTTCCCACGCTCCGACGACTCTCTTCGCTCGGTTCTCCGCCACCGAACTCACAAAGCTGGGTATCGACGGCCAGACCTTGGAAGCCATCCGCACCATCGCGGATAGAGCACAGTTCGACGCCTTCCAGCCGCTACTTCCCGAGGACCAGAGCGAGGTGCTCCAGTACCTCGCGGAGGGGTTCGATCCTGCGGAGGTCTTCCGGAACGTCGTCGCTCCCCGGCAACCGGCTGACGCTAACTCGAAGGCTTCGACGAGCATCGCGGACGCCATCGCCCACACGAGCGACCGGATCACCCTCTTCTCGGAAGCCGGGGAACTGGAGGAGCTCGCTGGCAAGCCGCTGGTCGCGCCACGAACGAGAGAGCTGGTAGGCCCATCCAGGCGGGGCGAGCGCAAGGATTACCGGTGTGAACGGCTGCCCCTCGCCGACGGCGGCCAGGCAGACGTCTTCAAGGCCGTGCATAAGCCGAGCGGCGAGGTCGTCATCCTCAAGAAGCTTAAGAGCAAGTACCCGACCGGACGTCAAGTGGCCCGCATGCGACGGGAGATCGAATGCGGGCGCAGTCTGGTCGGGAACCCTCACGCGATGCCGGTCCTGGACTTCGATCCCAAACACACCTGGTTCGTCATGCCGTACGCAGAGGCCACCGCCGAAAGCTGCCTGAAGGAATTCTTTGATGATGCGGCCCTGCGAGAGCTACTGGAATCCCTATGCTCGGTCCTCGCGGTGGCGCACCGTATCGGATGGATCCATCGGGACATCAAGCCAGCCAACGTCCTACGTCTGAACGGCCGCTGGGTTCTGGCGGACTGGGGGATCGTACGGCGGCCCCTGGGGCAGACAACCGATCCGCAGCGGACCCGCGTGGGGGTCTTCCTCGGCTCTGAGGGTTTCGCGGCCCCTGAGCACTACAGCGACGCCCATCATGTGGGCCCCGCCGCCGACATCTACAGCCTGGGACAGCTCATCGGGTGGGCCGTAACGGGCGAGACACCCCTCGTGAACGTCCCGTTGCTCCCCAAGTCGGGCCCCTGGCGTGCGATCGTCCGGGAGGCGACCCAGAGGGACCCGGAGCGACGCCCGGCCACGGTGTCCGCCTTCCTCGACTTCGTCGCACATGAGCTGGACGGGCCGACGGAGCCCGTTGCCCTACGCGGCGAGCACCTCCAGGAGGAACTGTTCGCCGGGTCAACGGAAGCGGGGGCCGAACTCCTGACGCTGGCCGCTACGCATCCCGACGACACGGCTCTCTACTTCGACGTGCTGATCAAAATCCCCGTCGCCTCGATAATGACGGATCTGCTGGCCGACGCCGCTCGCGCGGTCGAGGTCGTGTCCGCGATGGCGACACTCTTCGGTTCGGACGTCTCCCACGGTTTCGAGGAACTCGACGCCACCGTCAGGTGGCTGGCCGGTATCGCCGAGGAAGCGGCCCGCGTGAGGGAGCTCGATCTCCTGGAAGCGTGCTGCGGTGGCGCGTTCGAATGGATCCCTCTCCTGGACGACCAAAGCGGCCAGGCCGAGGTCTTCTCCTGGTGGACGACCCTGAGCGCGGACGCCGCCAGCTCGGTGGCGGCGATGCTGCGACAGCATCCAGAGTGCGTGACGTACTTCGGTCACCTGGCGCACGACCTCCGCGTCGACCACCGGATTCGCGCGGCCATCGCCCAGCAGTAGACCGGTCCGGCAGTGCCCAGGATCTTCCAGCGGATCTCGTAGTAGTGGCGGGCGAGAGTGAGCGGCGGCACCAGACTCGTTTGGGCCGATAGGGTTTCGGGGCAGGTTGGGAGGCTCCGACTCTTGCGTCCGCGATGTTGCGTTGTCGGCCTCCAGGCAGCGACGGCTTAGTACGCCTGGGGTGCGGGGATCGACGCGTAGGCGAGTGAACACGATGCGGTGCAGGGCGGCGTTGGCCCGGTGGTCGCCGCCGTAGTTGAGCCGACGTGTGCTCCGCCGGCCGGAGGAGCACTCGATGGGGCTGACTCCGCAAAGGGCAGCAAAAGACGCCTCGCTGCTCAGTCGCTCGGGATTATCCCCCATGGTCATCAGGAGAGTGACGGCGCTGTCCGAACACATGCCCACCGGCGCGAGCAGCTGTGGGGCGTGACGTTCGACGAGCCGGGTCAGGCGTCGATTCAGCTCATCGATCTGTCCGGTGAGCTGCTCGATGCGCTCAGCGAGCATGCGCAACGTCATGTGGGCGGCATGGGCCCCTCCGTCCTCATCTCCGCCACCGTCGAGTGGGCCGAGGGTCGCGCAGGTGCGGAAAAACTCGGCATTGCCCAGGCTGGACATTCGTTCCCGCAGGAAGCGAGTCTGCACGACGATGCCTGATTCTTCAGGACGAAGCTTCTACCGGTGGGCGCACCATGTCACCGGGGTAACTGTGATCCCCTGACATTTCGTCGGGTTCAGGGACGTATGTAAATCCGAGCTTAAGCCACACTCCGTACAGCTCCCGGTCCCACGCAGACAAGATGATCTCTTGATCGGGCACCCGAGCGAACAACTCATCTACCAAGGCTCGTGCCACTCCCCTTTGTCGGAACTCGGGAGAAACGTGGAGCTCATAAAGCCTGACGTAGCCGGGCTCGCCGCCTGCCGCGCGCTGCAGACTTGAGTGAAGCCATCCCATACGCACGCCTTGGTCGGGATCCTCTGCGATCAGAGAGTGCAGCGCCTCCGCCAGGGAGGCGGCCCCCTCCTGCTTCTCGACGGTGACCGTCCAGCCCTCGGTGTTGTTGCTCATCCATTTGACGTCCGCTGGATGAGCGTCCCGGACCCTGATCTTCATGCTTCGTAGCCTACGACTGCGCCTCTCTAGTGGGCATCATGGCCGTGAGCCTGACCAAGTGGCTGGCCTCGGGCAAAGTAGCAATCGAGACGCATGTGACTCTCTCGCCCCGACGCGGCGTTCGTAGTAGTTACGGGAGTACGGATCGACGCCCATATTGACGTCACA
The DNA here is from genome assembly GCF_055639295.1 of Streptomyces sp. NPDC107528. Taxonomy (NCBI): domain Bacteria; kingdom Bacillati; phylum Actinomycetota; class Actinomycetes; order Kitasatosporales; family Streptomycetaceae; genus Streptomyces; species Streptomyces sp. NPDC107528. The sequence goes on along the minus strand of NZ_JBVKAV010000001.1, from coordinate 749,462 downwards.
CGCGACAGCGATGCAGCCGTGGCCTGGCCACAGGCCGAGATGGCCAGTTCAGCTGCCGGTGGCCAGCCAGTCGATCCGGCCGTAACCGCTCCCGCACTCACGCGTCCCGGTCGCGCTAGGTGGAGAACGCACCCCGGTGCGGGCGGATAAACGGGTGCGATCGCAAGTCAGGCACCCTAGAGAATTACAGGCACACGGGCGCCCCTTCGGGCGGTCGAGGTCCACGGGATGGCCGCGCGCTACGCCGCTGACCTGCCTGCGGTCGAAGCCGCCGACGAGGCCATGCGCCAGGCCGTGGCTGCGGCTGCGGCTGCGGCTGCGGCTGCGGCTGCGGCTGCGGCTGCGGCTGCGGCTGCGGCTGCGGCTGCGGCAGGACTAGCCGCCGCCGCTCTCCAACTCATCGCTTCTGACGTGGCGCTGGGCCTGACCCCTGAGCAGCAGATGTATATGTGGGAGCGTGCCGCCGAACTCGACCTCGCCGTGGTCGAAGACCTCACTGGCACTCACACCACGCCGGCAGAGGACGTCACGCTGTAGAGCCTGGTGCGCGAGGGGCTAGAGGCTCGGCCAGCGAACCAACTCAGCCCTGATCGCTCTCAAGGCTCGCGGATCTCGGCGGCCGTCTGCCGGGATCGGCTGCCACGATACCGACCTCAAACTCCAAAAACGCCTGATGGCCGGACGCGTCGGCGTCCCCCTCCTCCGCCACCAGGTCGTCCTGATCGCCCATCTTCGCCGCCGTTACGCGGACCGGCCGGCCCCTGCGCCGAGATGATCTCCGACTACGAGAATCTTGCCAGAGCCACGTTCACGTGTACGCCGACACCAGCGGCAGTGCGGCCCGCAGACGCTTGTTGTAAGCCGGGCGCTGGGCAGATACGGAAACTGGGCCCGCAGATGGGCGTGGGCGAAGCGCAGCCAGCGGGCCTCGCCGTGGAAGCCCAACACCGCCTGGGCCACGGCCAGAGTGACCAGTTCCGCGTCGGTCAGCCGGGGCGGCCGGCCCCGCCATCGCGGGGTCTTCAAGCGGTCGTCGACATGCACGTACAGTGCGGTCAAGAGGGTGTCTAGCTCGGTCGTCACAACCCGATGCTGGACACCCTCCCCCACATACGGAACTACTCGTCTAGGCCAGGACGTCGACGCGCCCCGAGCACGCCCGCTGAATGGCCTGCAGGTCCGCCCGCGCAGGGCCGGCTCTTCCGCCGTGGACGGCTGTCCGCACCTTCGCCTCGATCTCAGCCACCACCTCGTCGGTGAGGAACGGCAGGCCGATGCGGCGGTAGCCGGTGTCCACGGGCGTGGACAGGTCGAGCTTGACGGCGTCCCAAGCCCGCAGCGCCGCTTTCTGCTCGTCGGCGTGGCCGCCGCCCGCCTGCCGCTCGCCGCGCAGCCGCCGGATCCAGGGCTTCGCCATGCTCGTCGTGCTGCGACGGCGTGCCTGGTCGAGCTCGTCGAGCTCTCTCAGCAGGGTCTGCGTGTCGGCGTGGATCTGCGTGCACAGCTTCCGCGCCCGGGCGAATGTCTTGTGGGTGACCACCGCGGCGGCCACCACGAGCGTCAGGCCAGTGGAAATCAGAGGCACCGGGTGCGTGGCGACGAACCGTGCCCCCAGGAAGGCCACCACGGCGAAGATGCCGGTCACGTTCGCCAGCGCCCGGAAGACAGCCGCTCGCTGGATACGGCTCGCGAGCCGCTCCAGGACGTGGTCCTTCGGCTCGGCGATCCGAGACAGGATCGTCAGCGCGATGTAGATCAGTGCCAGCGAGAGCGCGGCCTGCCGGTAGTTGACCGGCTGCGCCGTGCCGTCGAAGACCTTGACCAGACTGACGATCGGGCCGGGGACCGCGAAGCTCCCGACGATGAACAGGATCGCGAAGATTTTGAGGATGCCCTCACGGAGATGGTTCGCCTTCAGGTAGCGGTTCAGGGCTGGCATCCCGGAAAGTGCCACGACCCATCCGCTGATGAAGAGGAACTTACCCAGCCCCCGCTGGCCGTCCCGGAAGAGCAGGTCGCCGTACATGATGCTCGCGAACCCGAGGGGAAGCAGAGCGAGTTGCTTGTAGGTGCGCACGGTGCGGACCGTTGTCATGGGCCCACTGTGTGAGACCGCACCGGTCGGCCGTGCTGATTTGAGGTAGGCCAGAGGGTTCCGGCGCCGTACGACGGTTGTTGTTCGCTTACCTGCCCGCACCGCGCTCGGATTGCGCCTGCCGTCAGCCGCTGCTCGGAGACATGCCTGCCCCGACCCGCCCGCGCGTGGGCTTTCGCAGGCCCAGTGACCGGCTGGTGAGTGATTGGCCGACGATTTATTACCAGCCCATTGACTGTTCCGAGCCGAACGGCGGTGATCGAACCCGAGGGATCCCGCTGACACTGGTACAGCTCGTCACGACTGCCGATCAGGTAGGGGCTCTTGCCCGGATTGCTGCCCGCTGTTCTCCACAGAGTCGCTGGTGGGGCCACCCGCCGAAAGCCGCGACTTTCCGTGCAACCAGTTCCACACGGTCTTGGAGTCTGTGCCCAGCCGTGCGGCTAGCGACACGGTGGACGGCCGCTGTTTCGTGGGCATGTTCCAGTAAGTCTCGCGCAGTTCGCGCACCCGGGCGTCTGAGGTCTTCACCATGCGGTGAGCTTCGCCGCGTGCATGGTTTGTTCGTGCCTCCGCCTCGGGCTCCAGTTCGCCGGTGGGGCCACCTGCTTCTTGGCGGCCGGCTCCGCGCAACCAACGATGAATGGTCCCCCAGTACACGCCATGCCGCTGGGCAAGGACTTCGAGCTTAGGCCGCTTCCCATGAGGAGCGTTCCAGTACTCCTCCCGTAACGCCCTGACCTCCCGGTTGGACACCTTGGTCGCGAAGTGGTCGTCTCCCCGTTCGTACTTGCCCTCCGCCAGACGATCATGCATGTTCTGCTTCTGTGTCCCCACCTTGAGATGGTGCGGGTTACAGCAGCCCGGATTACTGCCTCCCGGACACAGATGCCGGACAACAAGATCGCTGCCAAGACACGCCAGGGTCAGACCATGGTGCAGGACATAGGCGACCCGGGCAGCCTGTGTGTGGCGACCTTCCCAATACACGAAGCCGTATCCGAAGTCATGCCGGCTCGCGACCATCCAGGGCCAGCACGCCGTGTCGCCGCCGCTGCGGTCGATCTTCCGCCAGAACTCCGCCTCGAGTGCCTTTCGTGCCAGCTCTTTCAGGTCGCCGCTCATCACCCTCCACCCGCCGGGGGGCGGTGGAGTCAAGGTTCGCACCGGGTGCGGGCCGGGCCGGTTCCGATGAAGGCGGAAGCGGTCCGTCATGTTGTCGCGCTGCGAGCCAACCGTCAGGTGTGCCGGATTGCAGCAGCGGGGGTTGGCGCATAGATGCCGGACGAGCCTGTGCGGGAAGGTTCGAGGCCAGGCCATGAGCCAGCACATACGCAACTCGATGGGCACTGACGGTACCGATCAGGGTCCGTCCGGCGTAGTACTGGCCATAGCCGTCGATATTGAGCGGGCCGAGGAAGGGCCAGCATTCAGCTTCGCCCGGTGACGTGTCCACTGATGTCCAGAATTGCGCCTCCCGCAAGGCTCTGCGCTCTGGTGCCTCTGCGCTGCCGCGGTAGGTGCGCGGTCGTGGTAACGGCAGAGGCGTAGGCCGGGAAAGGTGACGGTAGCTCCGGCCCCCGACGATGCCGTCGATCACCGCGCGGGATACACCCAGTTCTTCTGCAGCCTCCGCCCTCGTGACGTGGCCGCCGGCGATGGACTGGAGTACCCACTGGGCTTGTTGGTCGCTCAAGGAGCGCTGGTTGCGTGGCACATCCGGACGGTACAAGGGGGCACTGACAACGCACGCCAGGAATACATGGGCTGCTGTCCCAACGAGTGCAATCGCAAAGTAGGCGCACCCTGGAAGCGTCACAGGAACACGGACCGCATGAAGCGCCAACCGCATCGTGCACGCCAGCGCAGCCGATCTCAGACGAAGCCGCACCGGAGCGCTCCGATGACTTCGTCGTCTCACGGCTCGGCTCAAAGTCCCGGTAGGACGGACCCGGGCGGGGCCACGCCGTATCACTCGCCTATCACACAGCCATCACCAACTGGGCGTCCCCTCCCGGACCAGAATGCCCGGACCTGGTACTTCGTGCCCACGCTGGACCGACGTAGACGCCCCCGGACGGTCTCTACAACCTGTGCCAGGTGGTGCCGAGCGAGGGGCCGAGGATGAGGACCGGGGCGTCTTCCGGGCCGTCGAAGCGGTACTGGAGGGCTGGGGTCTTCGTCTCACTCACTGCTCCACGCTAACCGCCCTTTCCGAGCGCCGGACCCCTGGGCCCCAGGTCCTTACACCCGGCTCCCTCACATCAGCGAGGAACTCTCACACGACCTTCACGGGAAGCCGGTTCAAATCGGTCACTCTTCCGGCGAGGCACCGAGGCCTGTCAGGGCGCCGACCGGGTCGAGGTCGGGGGTGCCACGGGGCCACCAGTCGTCGTGGCCCGGTTCCGATTCGTACGGGTACCAGAGGCCGTCCCGGCCGAGGCGGAGCTGGACTTGGCCGCGGGGGTGGGTGAGGTGGTTACGCCACGGGCGGAAGGCGGGGAGGTCGGCGGCGAGCAGGAGCGGGCGGGCGCGGTCGAAACGGCCGGCCGGCGGATCCCAGGGTTCTTCGAGCACGGCGAGCCCTTCGAGGCCGCCCTGCCGCCAGGCGGCGACCGCGCGGGCCAGCTCGGCCGGGGTGCGGTCGGCTGCGGCGGACAGGGAGGAGTACAGGGCGCGGGTGCCGGCGGTGAGGCCGGAACCGGGACGGGCGGCGGCGAGCCGGACCGCGTCCTGCCACAGCGTCAGGTCGGCCACCGGGTCGCGGCCGGTGCCGAGGAGGGCGTGCGCCCGGGCTGCCGCGTCGGTCGCCAGCTGATCCAGCGCGAAGGGGTCCGGGCCGCCCGGGGCCGCCGGATAGGCGGGCGGCTGCTCGGGGTGCGCAGGCACGGGCAACGGGGCGGGCAGCGGGGGGAGTCGGCGGTCGGGGGCCACGGCATCGGTTGCCCGTACGCCCACCTGTGGGGCCGGTTCCTTCTCCTGTGCGGCGCGGGCCGCGCGGGCCGCGTTGCGGCGGGACAGGGCGTCGAGCAGGGCGCGTTCGCCTCGGCCGCGCAGCAGGAGAAGTACGAAGGGGTCGGCGTCCAGCAGGCGTGCGGTCTGGTAGCAGAGCGCAGCGGCATGTTTGCAGGGGTGGCCGCGGTCGGGGCAACTGCAATGGGGGTCGAGGTCCCCGGGCCCCGGCAACAACGGCACCCCGCAGTCGGCCAGAGACTGGGGCATCTCCTTGTCCAGCAACGCCGCGATGTGCCCCGGCCGTTCGGCCACGGCGTCCAGGAACCGTGCCCAGTCGGCGTCCTCCAGCGTCCGCAGCCTCACCTGCACGCGGTACGGCCGCGGACGGCTGCCCCGCACATACGCCAGCACGAGCCCCGGCGTCACGGTGATGGCATCGACGTGGCCCTCCTGCGCGTAACCGCGCCCGCGGGCCAGCCGCTTGGTATCGAGCGCGCCTTCTTCCAGGGCGGTCACCCAGGCATTGCCCCACCATGTCTCGGCAAAGCGGGCGTCGTCCGCCGCGCGGGGCGCGAAGGCGGGGAACGTACGTCGGAGTTCACCGTCCCGGCCGGGGGCGGCCATGGAGCGGGGGACTTGAGGGGTGGCGGGGGCAACGGGGGTGACGGCGGTTGCGGGTCCGGGCGCGGTGTCGGTGTCGGGGTGGGGGTCGGCGAGATCGGTCGGTGCGGGATCGCTGCCGGGGCGGGCCACGGGTGGTTCGGGTGAGTCCCCCTCCGGGTGTGCGGGGCGTGACGGGGTCGGTGGAGAGGCCGAGATGGGGTTCGTCGGCGTGTTCCGCCGTTGTGTCGTCGGACCAGGCGTCGCACCGGCGCCCGAGTCGTCCTCGTCGGACGAGTCGGAGGGTGGCATCTGGAAGGCACCTGCGAGCCAGCGCCGTACCTCGCGGGCACGCTGGTTCTCGGTCCCGCCGGCCGGGCTCCGTCGGCCCTCGGCGCCGGTGGGTGCGGTTCGTCGCGATCGACGCGTGCCCTGGGCTGCCCGGTCGGCTTCCTCCGCCTGGGCACGCCGCCTCTCCCCCAGCGCGGCGCGCAGCGCTTCCCGGGCGGCATCCGCGGGACGCGACCCTCGTGGGCCGGTCTCGATGCCGAGGACGCGCGATGCGGACTCCGACGGGGGACGGGAGCGGTCCCCGTCCGCGCCGGAGGCGAGGGGTGCGGCAGGTCGCGACTTGGGGCCGTCACCGTCCGACGCCTCGGAACCGTCCCCGGTGACGTCCGACATGTCCGGGCCATCGGAAGGCGCCCCCACCTGGCCCGCGTTCCCCCCTGCCCCTCCCTCCCGCCGTTCCCGCGCAGCCCGCAACGCCTGGCGTGCCAGATCGGCCGGCCGGGGAACGGCCTCCTCGTCACGACTCGGCTCAACCGACCGACTCGACTCCGCCTGCCGGCTCAGCTCGTCCTGCCGGCTCGGCTCGTCGCCCCCGCTCCGCACCCCCGTCATGACTCCCTCCGCAAGGACACGAGGTCGGACAGCTCGCGGGCCGTCAGTTCCGTGAGGGCCGATTCGCCGGTGCCGAGGATTGCGTCGGCCAGGGCGCGCTTGGATTCGAGCATCTCGGCGATGCGGTCCTCGACCGTGCCCTCGGTGATGAGGCGGTGGACCTGGACGGGCTGGGTCTGGCCGATGCGGTAGGCGCGGTCGGTGGCCTGTTCCTCCACGGCCGGGTTCCACCAGCGGTCGAAGTGGACGACGTGGCCCGCGCGGGTCAGGTTCAGGCCGGTGCCCGCCGCCTTCAGGGAGAGGACCAGGACCGGCGTCTCGCCGCTCTGGAAGCGGTCCACCATGCGCTCGCGGTCCGGGACCGGGGTGCCGCCGTGGAGCAGTTCCACCGGGACCGCCCGGGCTGCGAGGTGGGCGGCGATCAGCCGGGCCATCCCGACGTACTGGGTGAACACCAACGCCGAGCCGTCCTCGGCCAGCACGGTGTCCAGCAGTTCGTCCAGCAGGGTCAGCTTGCCCGAGCGGGCGGCCAGACGGTCCGACGCCGCCGCCTCGGCCTCCTTGAGGTAGAGGGCCGGGTGGTCGCAGATCTGCTTCAGGGACGTCAGCAGCTTCAGGACGAGCCCCTTGCGCGCCATGCCCTCCGCCGTCTCGATGACGTACATCGACTCACGCACCACCGCCTCGTAGAGCGCCGCCTGTTCACGGGTGAGCGGGACCGGGTGGTCCGTCTCCGTCTTGGGCGGGAGCTCCGGGACGATCCCCGGGTCGGACTTCTTGCGGCGCAGCAGGAAGGGCCGGACCAGGCGGGCCAGCCGGTCCACCGCCTCCTCGTCCTCGCCGTTCTCCACCGCGCGTGCGTGCCGGGCGCGGAAGGACTTCAGGGGACCGAGCAAGCCGGGGGTCGTCCAGTCGAGCAGGGCCCAGAGCTCGGAGAGGTTGTTCTCGACCGGAGTGCCGGTCAACGCCACGCGCGCGGGTGTCGGGATGGTGCGCAGGGCCTTCGCCGTGGCCGAGTAGGGGTTCTTCACGTGTTGCGCCTCGTCGGCGACGACCATGCCCCAGGTGTGCTGGGCCAGCGTCGGCGCCGTCGACCGCATCGTGCCGTACGTCGTGAGGACGAAGCCGCCGTCCACGTCCTCCAGGGTGCGGTCCGGGCCGTGGAAGCGGCGGACGGGGACGCCGGGCGCGAACCGGGTGATCTCCCGTTGCCAGTTGCCCAGCAGCGAGGCCGGGCAGACGACCAGGGTCGGGGCCGTCCGCGCGCGCTTCAGGTGCAGGGCGATGACCGTGATCGTCTTGCCGAGTCCCATGTCGTCGGCCAGGCAGCCGCCGAGCCCTAGGGACGTCATGAGGTCCAGCCATGCCAGGCCCCGGAGTTGGTAGTCCCGCAGCGTCGCCCGCAGTCCCGGCGGCGGTTCGGCCGGGCGCACCCCCGACGTCAGCCGGTCGCGCAGGGCGGCCAGGGCGCCGACCGGTACCGCCTCGACCGGCTCGCCGTCGACGTCCGCGCTGCCGGTGAGGGCGACGGACAGCGCGTCGACCGGGTCGAGCAGGCCCAGTTCGCGCTTGCGGGCCTTGCGCACCAGGGCCGGGTCGACCAGCACCCAGCTGTCCCGCAGCCTGACGACCGGGCGGTGCGCCTCGGCGAGCGCGTCCATCTCGGCCTCGCTCAGCGGATCGCCGCCGATCGCCAACTGCCAGCGGAACTGGAGGAGTTCCTCACTCTCGAAGAAGCCGGTGCCGTCGGTCGCCGAGCCCGGCGCGGGCCGTACGACCGCGGCGGCGCTCAGGTCCTGGGCCAGGTCCCGGGGCCAGTGCACCGCCACTCCGGCCGCCGCGAGGCGGGTCGCCGCCACGCCGAGCAGGTCGCCCAACTCGTCGTCGGACAGGGCCAGCACGTCGGGCACGTCCTGCTCGGACAGCCGGTCGAGCGGGGCCCACACCCGGGCCGCCCGCCGCACCGCCAGCGCCGCGTCCACACGCGCGCGTGGACCGAAGGCAGCGTCCGCCTCCCCCGACCACAGGGCGGCCGCGTCGGCCACCAGGGTGGGGTCGGCGAGGCTGTGCACCTGGACGATCGCCGCGCCCGCGCTGCGGACGCCGCCGTCCCGGTCGTCGAAGAGGTCGTACGCCGAGAGGTCCAGCCGCAGCGAGACCCGCACGCCCGCGTCCATGCCGGCGGCGACCTCGGCCGCCCAGTCGTTGGCGCCGGGGAGGCGCTGGGCCTCGCGCGCGGCGAAGGGCTTGCCGGAGGTGTGCGGCGCGGCGGGAGTGCGCGGCAGGGTGTCCGCGACGGCGTCCAGGAAGGAGCGCATCAGCGCCTCGGGTTCGGGCAGCAGCAGCGTCCCCGAGCCGGGCAGCGGGACCGCGTGGCCTTCGTACGGCAGGGCTGCGGCGACCGCTCGCAGGTGTGCGATGTCGTCCGGGTCGAGGGGCCCGGCCCGCCAGGCGTCGCGGCCGGTGGGCGTCAGGCCGGGCAGCAACCGGCCGCGCGCGGTGAGCCGCAGCGCATGCAGCGCTGCCGCGCCCCAGCAGGCGGTGGCGGGGTGGGCGGCCGGGTCGCGCCGGGCCCGCACGAGCAGCGGCAGCGCCTCGCCGAGCGGCAGGGACAGGGCCGGGGTGGTCCGCCGGCGGACTCCGGCGCCATGGCGTCGTACGACGGTGAGCTCGGTGTCCTCGGCGGGCAGCGGGCCACCCTCCGGGTCCCAGAAGGCGATCCGCCCCTCGCGCGGCAGGGAGGCGGGCAGGAAGACGGCAGCGAGGCGCACGGGGACGGTGTCGCCGGACCGCTCGGCCACCGCGGTGCCGCCGCCGTGCGCGAGCCTGTCGCTCATACGTCCTGTCACCTCCCGCCCATGAGTCGGATCAACCGTCTTCGACTCTACGGGCGGGGTCTGACAATCGGCCCCGCCGACCGGTCCTGGCGATCCGTCCTGGCGACCGGTCCTGGCGATCCGTCCTGGCGATCCGTCCGGGCAACCGCTCCGGGCCGGGACTTCACTGAGTCGTCGGCGGGATCATCAAGGGGTGGTTCGCGAGACGACGTACACGAACGGATTGTCCGGGTCGGACATGTTCACGACGACGTCCTGGGTCGGGGCCGGGTCCTTCTGCTTGTGGACGAAGCCGTACCACGGGCCGGGGCGCTTGAAGTCCCAGCCGGTGACCTTCTGATCGCGGGTGCTGATGGTGATGGCGTCCGGCTTCAGCTCGGCCCGGCTGACGCCCATGGTCTTCAGGAACCAGTCGAAGGTCCAGTCGGGCGTCTGGAACTGGACGTAGAGACGGCTGGTCCGCCAGTTGTTCGTCTCGTAGTAGGCGACCTTGCCCGACGGGTCCGGGACCGGGATCTGGTACAGCCGGCGCTGGACCTTCGACGGCCAGCCCTCGGTGAGGCCGGTCGCCGAGTACTTCTCCTCCTTGTCCTTGCCGCTGTCGCGGCTCTGGTTGGCGGAGATCACGAGGTAACCGGCCGGCACGCCGATGAGCAGCACGATGATGAGCAGGGTGAGCGCCCTGCGCCGGATCTTGTGGCGACGGTCCTCGGTCGGCTGCTGCTCGTCCGGGGAGTCGGCCTGGCGGGGTACGGACATGGTCACGCCGACCCCTGCGACGCTCGGCGGGCCTCGGCGAACCGCGCATAGCGCTCGTACCGCTCGACCCGGCGCCGGTTGGCGCGCCGGAAGCGGCGGGCGACCAGGCGGGCCAGGTCGGCGGCGCCGACCATGCCGGCCTCGGGGCCGAGCTGGGCGCGGGTGATCCGGGCCTCGGGGCGGTAGCCGCGGCCGGTGAGGTGGCGCTTGAAAGCGTCCCGCGCGGGGCCGATCAGCAGGTCGTCCGCGGCCGACACACCGCCGCCGATCACGAAGCAGGAGGGGTCCAGGGCGGCCGCGAGGTTGGCGATGCCGACGCCGAGCCACTGGCCGATGTCCTGCAGCAGCTCGATGCACATGGCGTCGCCGTCGCGGGCCAGCTCGGTGATCATCGGGCCGGTGATGTCGCCGATGCTGCCCTTGACGTGCTCGATGATCCCGTACGCCACGGGCGAGTCGGCGGCGGCCAGCTCGCGCGCCTCCCTGACCAGCGCGTTGCCGGAGCTGTACTGCTCCCAGCAGCCGCGGTTGCCGCACGGGCAGCGGTGGCCGCCGGGCACGACCTGCATATGGCCGAACTCGCCGGCGACGCCGTACTTGCCGCGCTTGACCTGACCGTCCTCCAGGATCGCGCCGCCGATGCCGGTACCGAGCGTGATCATGACGAGGTGGTCCTCGCCCCGGCCGGCGCCGAAGCGCCACTCGGCCCAGGCGGCGGCGTTGGCGTCGTTGTCGACCAGCACGGGCACGGCGAGCCGCCCGGCGAGGCGGTCTCTGAGGGGCTCGTTGCGCCAGGACAGGTGGGGCGCGAACAGGACGCGGTTGCGCTCGGCGTCGACCCAGCCGGCCGCGCCGATGCCGACGGCGTGCACGTCGTGCCGGTCGGACAGGTCCAGGACCAGTTCGACGATGGTGTCCTCGACGACCTTCGGGCTCTTGGACTTGTCCGGGGTCTCCGCGCGGAGCTTCTCCAGGATGTTCCCGTCGGCGTCCACGACGCCCGCCATCACCTTGGTGCCGCCGATGTCGATCCCGACAGTGGGCACGCGGGGTGCGGTCAGGTGCGAACGGCGCTCCCGCGGGCCGACCGTGCGCAGCACGGGCGCTCGCCGGGAGCCGATGGGGGCGGTGAAGTCGCGGTAGGTGCTCATCAGGCCCGATTCTGCCGCACGCTCATGCTGGGTGCCGAACGGGGCGACAAAGGGGGGCACGCGTCACAGTAAATTGTCCGGACATTGCGACCAGGTCGGTCCCGCAGCCCCTCGCTCAGGACCGTACGTCTGCGGATCTCACGGGCGGACGAGCAGCTGGAACTCGAAGGAGTAACGGCTAGGGCGATAGGTGTGGGTGCCGTACTCGACCGCTCGGCCCGTGTCGTCGAACGTCACGCGCTGCATGGTGAGCAGTGGGGCGCCCTCCTCCTCGGCGAGCCGTTCGGCTTCGGCGCCGGTGGCGGCGCGCGCGCCGATGGTCTGGCGGGCGCTGTGCAGGGTGATGCCGGCGGTCCTCATCAGCCGGTACAGGCCGGTGGACTCCAGCTGCGCGGTGTCCAGATCGATCAGGGCGGGCGGCAGGAAGTTGCACAGGTACGCCATCGGCTCGCCGTGCGCCAGCCGCAGCCGCTCGATCCGGTGCACGTCGCTGTCCTCGGCCACCCCGAGCGCGGCGGCGACCTCGGCGGACGCCGGGACGACGGTGTTGACGATCACCTTGGTCGCCGGGCGCTGGCCGGCCGACTCCAGGTCGTCGTAGAGGCTGCTGAGCTCCAGCGGCCGCTTGACCTGGCTGTGCACGACCTGTGTGCCGACGCCCCGGCGGCGTACCAGCAGACCCTTGTCGACCAGCGACTGGATGGCCTGACGGACGGTCGGCCGGGACAGGCCGAGGCGTGCGGCGAGTTCGATCTCGTTGCCCAGGAGGCTGCCGGGCGTGAGCGCTCCGTGCTCGATCGCGGCCTCGAGCTGCTGGGACAGCTGGAAGTACAAAGGCACCGGACTGCTCCGGTCCACACTGAGCTCGAGTTCCACGGTCGGGTCCACTTCTGGTTTCGGCACGGGCCGAGCGTAGCTCTACGCGTTGTTGACGGGAAGTCGTGTAGTTCGATTGTCCGGACATACGCATTGACAGCCTACGCACCGAACCCCCACTTTGTTTCCATGCGCATCGGGGTCATCGGTACGGGCCGTATCGGCACCATTCACGCCAACACGCTCAGTCGTCACCGCGACGTCGGCTCCCTGATCCTCACGGACGCGGACGGCACGCGGGCGCTGGATCTGGCGCGCCGGCTCGGCGAGACGGCGGCGCCGGGCGTGGACGAGATCTTCAGGTGGGGCGTGGACGCGGTGGTGATCACGACCGCGACCTCGGCCCACGCCGAACTGATCGGTCGGGCAGCACGGGCGGGGCTCCCGGTCTTCTGCGAGAAGCCCATCGCGCTGGATCTGCCGGGCACCTTGACCGCGATCGAGGAGGTGGAGACGGCCGGGACGGTTCTGCACATGGGCTTCCAGCGCCGCTTCGACGCGGGGTACGCGGGCGCGCGTGAGGCGGTGCGGTCCGGGCGGCTCGGGCGCCTGCACACCGTGCGGGCCCTGACCAGCGACCAGGGGCCGCCGCCGGTCGCTTGGCTGCCGCTGTCCGGCGGGCTGTACCGGGACACGCTGATCCACGACTTCGACGTACTGCGCTGGGTGACCGGGCGCGAGATCGTCGACGTGTACGCGGCCGGCTCGGACGCCGGGCCGGTGATGTTCCGTGAGGCCGGCGACGTCGACACGGCCGCGGTGGTGCTCACGCTCGACGACGGCACGCTCGCGACGGCGACGGCGACGCGGCTGAACGGCGCCGGGTACGACGTGCGCATGGAGCTGGCCGGGGAGCTGGACCAGGTCGTGGTCGGGCTGGACGACCGTACGCCGATCGCGTCGACCGAGCCGACCGGGCCCCCCGCCGCGGACAAGCCGTGGTCCGGGTTCCTGGAGCGGTTCGGGCCCGCGTACGAGGCGGAGCTGAACGCGTTCGTGGAGGTGGTGCGCGGGGAGCGGGCCAACCCCTGCGACGGGCGGGAGGCCTTGCAGGCGCTGCGGATCGCCGAGGCGTGCGAGCTGTCGAGACGCGAGCGAAGACCGGTCGCGCTCGGGGAGATTCCCGGCGGGGCCCCGGCGACGGCCATGTGACCGGAGCGGGCTCGGGGGCCCCTCGCCGGCCGTCCCCCTACCAGCGCACCGGCAGACTGCGCATCCCCCGCATCAGCATCCCCGGCAGCCACTCCCCGGGCGGGCCGTCGAGTGCCAGGCCGGGGGCGCGCTCCAGCAGCGACCGGATGGCCGTGCGGGCTTCGAGGCGGGCCAGGGGGGCGCCCAGGCAGTAGTGGATGCCGTGGCCGAAGGCGACGTGGCCGCGGGCGTCGCGGCGGATGTCGAAGGTGTCGGGGGCGGCATAGCGGCCCGCGTCCCGGTTGGCCGCGGTCAGGCCGACCATCACCATCTCGCCCTTCTCGATGTGGCTGCCGGCGATCTCCAGCGGCTCGGCGGCGTACCGGAACGTCGCCGTCTCCACCGGGCCCTCGTAGCGCAGCATCTCCTCGACCGCACCGTCGAGCAGGGTCATGTCGGCGCGCAGGGCGGCCAGTTGACCGGGATGGGTGAGCAGCGCGTGCACGCCGCTGGTGATGAGGTTGACCGTCGTCTCGTGGCCGGCGATCAGCAGGATGAAGGCCATCCCCCGCAGTTCGTCCGGGGAGAGCCGGTCGCCGTCCTCGGCCGTGGTGCGGATCAGGTCGCTCAGCAGGTCACCGCCGGGTCCGGCGCACCTCTTGTCCTCGATCAGGTCGGTGAAGTACTCGCCGAGGCGGCCGAAGGCCTCGACCTCCTTGCCCGGGCTGGTGGGCGCGACCGACTCCGTCGACATCTCGCGGAACGCCACACGGTCCATCTCGGGCACGCCGAGCAGTTCGCAGATGACGGTGAGCGGCAGCGGGTAGGCGAGGGATTCCACGAGGTCGGCGCGGTCCCGCGCCAGCATGGCGTCGAGGAGGTCGTCGGTTATCTGCTGGATCCTCGGCCGCAGTTCCTCCACGCGGCGCATGGTGAAGGCTCGCGAGATGAGGCTGCGCAGCCTGGTGTGCTGAGGCGGATCGGCGTCCAGCAGGTTCTTCCCGATCATCTCCTCGTCGAGCGACCTCATACCCACCTTGGCGCCGTCCTTGGACAGCCGCTCGTCGGCGAGCGCCGCGCGTGCCTCCTTGTGCCCGACGACGAGCCACACCTCGGACTGCCACTCGGGCAGCCGGACCCGGTGGACGGGACCCCGCTCGCGCAGACGGGCGTACACCGGATGCGGATTGTCGCGGAACCCCGGTCCGAACTCCCCCAGTTCGATCACTTCCGTCATGACACTCCCCCTTCGACACTTCGCCAACGCATGGGGGCCCGCGCTAGTGCCCGTCCTCCTCGACTTCCTCCAGAAGTCCCGCGTCGTACGCCAACAGGGCGATCTGCACACGGTTGTTGAGGTCCAGCTTGGCCAGGACGCGGGAGACATGGGTCTTGACGGTGGCGACGCTCATGAAGAGCTCCGCGGCGATCTCGGCGTTGGACAGCCCCCGGCCCACCGCGACGGCGACCTCGCGCTCGCGGTCGTTGAGGGCGGTGAGCCGCTCACGCGCGCGTGAGCGGCGGGTGTCGGCGGCGGTGCCGGCCGCGTGGGCCATCAACTGGCGTGTCACGGTGGGCGACAGCACCGGATCGCCGGCCGCGACCCGGCGCACCGCGTCGACGATCTCGGCGGGCGGCGTGTCCTTGAGGACGAACCCGGCGGCGCCCGCGCGCAGGGCGCGCAGCACCTGGTCGTCGGCGTGGAACGTGGTCAGCAGCACGACCTGTGGCGCGTCCTTCCTGCCGCGCAGCCGCTCCGTGGCGGTGAGTCCGTCGACCGAGGGCATCCGGATGTCCATGAGGACCACGTCCGGCCGGGAGCGGTCGACCAGCGCCTCGACCTCGGAGCCGTCGGCCGCCTCACCGACGATCTCGATGTCGTCGGCGCCGCCCAGCATGATGGACAGCCCGGCCCTGACCAACGGGTCGTCGTCGACGAGGAGGAGCCTGATCGCAGTCATGTGCCTTACGTAATCACGGTTGTACGGCGTGGCGGGGACGGACGGCGCACACCGGGGCGGCCGTTGAGCTGCCCCGCTCCGGTACCGACGGTGCTCACCCCCACGGCAGCCGGGCCCGCACCTCGAACCCGCCGTCCCCGGTGGGCCCGTGCTCCAGTCGGCCACCCGTCAGCGTGGCCCGTTCCGTCAGTCCGATCAGGCCCTGTCCGGAGCCGGGTACGTGCGGCACCTCGCCCTCGGGCGCCGGATTGCGCACCGATACGCACAGGCCGTCGCCCGGTGCGCCGGTCACCATGACCGTGACCTCCGTGCCGGGCGCGTGCTTGCGGGCGTTGGTCAGGCCCTCCTGGGCGATGCGGTAGGCGGTGCGGCCGACGGAGGCGGGGACGGCGGCCGGGTCGGTGACGCGCTGGTCGAGGGTGACCTTCATGCCGGCCTCGCGGGACTCGGCGGCCAGCGCCTCCAGCGCCGCGAGGGTCGGCTGCGGACGGCCGGAGTCGTCGGGCTCGGCGGCCCGCAGCACGCCGATGATCTCCCGTAGGTCCTGGAGGGCCTCGTGGGCGCTCTCCCGGATGACGCCGGCCGCCCGCGCGATCTCCTCGCGGGGTGCGTCGGGCCGGAACTCCAGGGCGCCGGCGTGCACGCTGAGCAGCGTCAGCCGGTGCGCGAGGACGTCGTGCATCTCCCGGGCGATGGCCTCACGGGCGAGCCGCTGCGCCTGTTCGGCCCGCAGCCGCGCCTCGTTCTCGGCACGCCGGGCCCGGTCGCGCAGGCTCAGCAGGAGCTGGCGCTTGGACCGCGCGAGCATGCCCCAGCCGACCACCGCGACCGTCAGCAGCGAAGCCAGGACGACCGACCAGCCGTACGGCATGTCGGGCTCGGGCCGCACCAGGAAGTACAGCGGGTTCAGCACCGCATATGTCCCGGCGACCCAGGCCACGTACCGGAAGGGCCGGTGCACGGCGAGGGTGAACAGGGCGACCAGGCTCGCGCCGCCCGCGGTGCTGGACAGGAGGGCGACCGGGACCATCACGGCGGCGAGCGCGACCGGCCAGCGGCGACGCAGCCACACCGCGGCGCACGAGAGCGCGCCGACCAGCTGGTCGAAGACGGCGTATCCGGCGGGCAGGTCCTCGTCCTGCATCGTGTCGGCGGCCAGCAAACCGATGATGACGGCCAGCAGGAAGCAGGAGAAGTCGACCACCCAGTCCCGCGCGGTGCGCCGGGGCCGCCCGGGGCGCTCGGGGTCGGGGTCGAACTCCTTGATCAGGGCCGAGGGCAGCAGCCAGCGCCGCCCCTCGAACGCCTGGGGTGCGGGCACCTGCTTGTCACCACTCACGGTCGACAAATCTACGCAGTGCCGGGTGCCGGCGCGTCCCTGCGGGCGGGAGCGACGACCAAAGTCGCGGCATCGGCGACCTTGGTCGCGGCGGACCACCCGGAACGGGGCCTTCCGTCGGCCATGGCTCGCCCCGCGGCCGATTGGAGTGGGGGGTCCGCGGGGCGAGAGTCATGGCATGAAGCAGTTGCTGGAGTTCCTGGGAGTCATCGCCCTGGCGCAGGGCGTCATGGGCCTGCTGAACGAGTTCACCGAGTGGGACTGGGGTCTCGTACAGGGGCTCGACTTCCTCGACGGCTTCGAGATCTACGCGAGCGTCGCCATGCTCGTGCTGGCGGTCGCGCTGTTCGCAGCCGCCGGGAGCCGGAAGTCCGGGTGAACGCGGACCGGACCTCCGGCCGGTGGCACCGTTCCTCGGCGCAGGCTGTGACCGTGGGGGGTCAGCAGCCGTAGTCGACCAGGTCGAACGACTCGTAGTGGTCGGCCGTGTAGTAGTCCTCCTGGTTCTCCTCACCGGTGACGATCCGGCGAGCTCCACGGTTGGAGGAACCGGGCGTGATGACCGTGTACTCGTGGTAATAGCCGGACGACTGGCTCGGCAGGATGCCTTCCCGGTTCTGGAAGACGGTGCCGTCCTGGTCGTAGGGGAAGGGGCCACCCTGCTCGATCAGGTCGAGCGTGTCGTGCGCCTGCGACGGCAGGTTGCTGTAGCAGATGCTGCCGACCGCGGCGGCCGCCGGCGTGGCAGTGACGGTGCCGCCGACGAGGAGGGCGGACAGGACGGCGGCTGCGGCGCCGATGCGAGTGATTCGTGGGGGGAATCTCATGGCTTCATGATGACGCGCGTAGACAGTGGCATGTCAATGTCAATGGCGGAGTTTTTCCCGGCAAGTCCGATGAGTTTTCGGGAAGTTAACGTGCGCCCCGGCGTCCTCACCCGATCTCCATGAGAGATCGTGCGAGAACGCCGCAGACGGCTGATCAGGCCTCCTCGGGAAGTCCGAACGCGCCGTACTCGGGGCGACCCGCCAGGTCGTAGGAGCCGATGACGACACCGGTACTCGTGACGCTGCCGCCGCTGTGCTTGAAGGCGGTGGGCACGGCACCCTCCGTGAACAGGCGGTGGCCCGTGCCGAGCACCACCGGGAAGGTCAGCAGGTGGAGGGTGTCGACGAGGCCGAGGGCCAGCAGGGACCTGACGAGGGCGCCGCTGCCGTGGACCTGGAGCTCGCCGTCGACGCGCTCCTTGACGGCGGTGACCTCCTTGGCGAGGTCGCCGCTCAGCACGGTGGTGCCGGCCCAGGCGGGGTCGGTCAGCGTGGCGGACGGGACGTACTTCGGCAGCGCGTTCAGCTTGGAGGAGACCGGGTCGGCCGGGTCGGTCACCTTCGGCCAGAACGCGGCGAAGATGTCGTACGTACGGCGTCCGAGGAGGAAGGCGGCCGGGCGGGCGAAGACTCCGTTCATGAACTGGCCGAAGTCGTCGTCGGCGTACGGAAAGCTCCAGCCGCCGTGCTCGAAGCCGCCGCGGGTGTCCTCCTCCGGGCCACCGGGCGCCTGGTAGACGCCGTCGAGCGTGATGAAGAGGGTGGAAACGAGCTTGCCCATGAGGAGTGCCTCTTTCCGGTTTTGGGGTGGGATCTGCTGTCATCACCTCAGACCCCGTCGGCACCCGCAACTCATCGCTGGACCGTCTCCCCAGAGCCGGCGCCCGGCACGTCGGTGTCCGTTCGCCGCCAGCACTTCGGCCCGTGCGGCGCTGGGATGGACCCATGACAACCACGCATGCATCCCTGACAACCACTGACGCGACCCTGCACGGCAGGGTCGCCCTGGTCACCGGCGCGAGCCGTGGCATCGGCGCCGCCACGGCCCTGCGGCTCGCCCGAGAGGGCGCGGACGTCGCCGTGACCTATGTGAACGGCAAGGACGCCGCCGAGCAGGTCGTACGGGCCGTCGAGGCGCTGGGGCGGCGGGCCGTGGCCCTGCGGGCGGACTCCGCGGACGCGGACGAGGCGGCGGGTGCCGTGGAGCGCACGGCGCAGGAACTCGGCGGCCTTGACGTGCTGGTGAACAACGCCGGCGTCGGCGTGTTGGGCCCGCTGGAGGGCCTGTCGCTCGCGGACGTGGACCGGGTCCTCGCGGTGAACGTCCGGGGCGTCTTCCTGGCCTCGCAGGCGGCGGCCGCCCGGATGAGTGCCGGGGGCAGGATCATCACGATCGGCTCCTGCATGGTCCAGCGGGTGCCGGGCCCCGGCGGAACGCTCTACGCCACCAGCAAGTCGGCCCTGATCGGCCTGACGAAGGCCCTGGCGCGCGAGCTGGGCCCGCGCGGCATCACGGCGAACGTCATCCACCCGGGTCCCATCGACACCGACATGAACCCGGCCGACGGTCCCTACGCGCCCGACCAGGCTGCGATGACCGCCCTGGGCCGCTTCGGCACGGCCGACGAGGTGGCGTCGATGGTCGCGTACCTGGCGGGCGCGGACTACGTGACGGGCACGGAGTTCGCGGTGGACGGCGGCCACGCCGCCTAGCGCCTGCCGGGTGTGACGACGTCGCCCAGGTCGTGTCCGCAAAGTCCCGTCGTTCGCCCGCGGGGCAGGCGGGACTTTGCGGACACGGCCTAGGGGTGCGTCCCCTCCCCTGCGGTCCGCTCCGCCTGGAGACGCCCCTGCTCCGCGTCGTCCGCCGCCGTCGCCGTCCGGTGTGCGCCGGCGAATCTGCCGAGCAGGACCAGCAGTTCGTCCCGGGCGGCCAACCCCTCGGCGCCCGGGCGGGACAGGGCCTCGCGCAGGGCGTCCTGCACCGTCTCCCGGACGTGGGGCCAGGGGCCGCCGGCGGGCTGCGCCCCGGCCAGGTGACGGGCGAGGTCCCCCGCCACGCGCACGGTGTCGCCGTCGAGCCCCTCGGTCCAGGGACCGATCGCCGACAGGGCGTAGTGGAGGTCCCTCGCGGTGGCGGCGGGGAGCGTCACCGCCACCGTGTCGACGGCGTCCAGGCCCGCGAGCAGCGCGGAGACCCGTTCTGTCCGGTCGGGCCGCGAGAAGTGGGCTCGCAACGTGTCCAGGGCCCGGCGGATCTCCCCCACCTGAGCCGAGGGCAGCGCCACGGTGACGTCCTGGGCCGGTCCGGCCCACTCGCGGTCCTCGTCCCAAGGGAGCCGGCCTCCGGGAACGTACGAGCTCCAGCCCACGACCTCGAACTCGTCACCGGCTCGGGGAGCCCGACGAGGCGCCGCCTGTGTGCGGGCATAGCCGCTCTCGGCGAGGGAGCGGTCGATCTCGTCCCACGTCGGTGCGGCGGCCCCCGACGAAAGGCGGAGGGCATGCCATCCGTTGGCGTAGGTGATCGCGACCCTCCAAGGGCGCCCTTCCTCGAGCCGCGCACTGCCCGGGCGTTTCGTCGCCAGCGCCACCGTCCGTCCTCCCTCAGACCAGCCCGCTCTGCACCCGGTGCAGATAGCTGAAGTCGTGGTCGTCCCGGGCCCTGGCCAGCGGGCGGATCTCCCGGGTGGCCACGTTCAGGGCGTAGCCGCCGATCGTGCCGAGCAACCAGCCGAGGTCCGGCAGCAGCAGGGCGCCGCCGGCCGCGGCGGCCAGCGCGACCGACACCGTGACCGAACGGTGCACCCAGGCCATACGGCTGCCGCGGCGTGCCGCCCGGTAGTCCTCGACCGCCTCGGAGAGTTCCACCCGCAACTGGGCGAAGACGTCCGCCGGGTGCTCGTAGTCGCGGCGCAGATCGCCCAGCATTCCGTGCAGCGCTCGCATCAGGCGGCGTCGTTCGTCGGCGTACTTCTCGCGGAAGGCGAGGACGTCCTCGGTGGGGGTGTCCGGCGCCGGGACGGGCAACAGCCGGCCCAGCTCCACCTCCCAGGCCAGACTGCGGGTCGGGGACACCGGGCGCAGGGTGTTGCGGTACGCGTCCTCGCTGTCCGTGTACGGGAACAGGGCGATGTCCGTGGCGGCGGCGAGCTCGCGGGCCAGCACGCCGACGACCAGGGCCTGGACCTCCTTGGAGACGGAGAGCTGCGCGCTGAGTTCCCAGGGCACGAGGTTGGTGGCCAGCCCCAGTTCCATGAGTTGCTGCTTGAGCCGGTGGCTGATCTTCGACGTGTAGAGGACCGCTTCGGGCGGCGAGGTGGGCCCGGGCGGATCCGGGCGGGCCGCGAGCCGCTGGAGCTCATGGGTCAGGACGGACCAGTTCTGGCCCGCGTGGGGCGAGGGCCCGTAGCCGTCCAGGACATCGAGCGTCTCGGGCGTGAAGGCGAGCGGCCGGTACAGCTCACGCTCTTCCAGCCGCCGCAGATCGGCGCCGACGAGCGCCTCGTACACACGGGGGTCGCGGGGCACGACCGAGGCGATGCCGTCCCAGTAGAGCAGGGCCTGGTGGACGACTTCGGTGGGCGGATTCACCGTCGGGTAGTACAGCAACACGCCCATCACGTCCCCCTGGCCCTTCTACGGCAACCAGGTCAACGATAGCGAGGCGCACCGGAGTTGGAGATCCGGTGCGCCACACCGGTGTCAGCCGCCCAGCTCCTGGTGCCGCGCCGCCAGTCCGGCCGTGCCCGGCTCGGTCAACGAACCGTGCAGCCGCAGCCGGGAGATGCCGCCGTCGGGGAAGATGTCCACGCGTGCGTGCGTGCCCACGGCCGGGTTCGGCAGGACGAAGCGGTGGTTCGTGTCGGGCTGGAGGCGGGTGCGCGGCAGGATCTCCGTCCACTCACCGTCCTCGCCGTCCTTCACCGAGACCGACGCCCAGCCCGCACTGTTGCCCTTCAGGTACGCGGTGTCGATCTCGATCGCCCGGATCCGGGACTGGGCGACGAGGCGGTAGCGGATCCAGTCGTTGCCCTGGTCGCGGCGTCGGCGCGTCTCCCAGCCGTCGTCCATCTTGCGGGAGCGGCCGGGCTGGATGGTGTTCGTGGCGGGCGAGTAGAAGAGGTTGGAGGCGTCCTCCACTTGGCCGCCGTTCTCCAGGGCGACGACGTCGAAGGTGCCGAGCACCTCCAGCCACTGCGGATCCGGGGCCACCTCGCCGTACACGCGCAGGCGGGCGATGCCGCCGTCGGGGTGCTGGTTGACGCGCAGGTGGGTGAAGCGCTGCTCCACGGCGATGGCGAAACCATTCTCCGCATGCCCGCCCACCGGGGTGCGCGGCACCAGCGTCGTCCACTTCACGTCGTCCGCCAGCAGCTCCTGCGGCGACGGCGAACCCGGTACCGACGTGGCCTCGATGGACACGGCCTGCGGGTAGTTGCCGCGGAAGTGGGCCGTGTCGACGACGATCCCGCGGATCACGCCGGGCGCGCCGAGGCGGACCAGCGCCCAGTCGTGGTCCTCGGCCGTCGGCCACGGGTGCTCGGCGGAGGCGCCGCGCCGCCGCCGGGTCTCCCAGCCGTCCATGATCTTGCCCTTGTGGCCGAAGTGCTCGGGGTCGAACTCGGCCCGCTCGGGCAGCAGAAGGTTCTCGCGCTGGGCGAAGAACTCGTCGTTGGCGGCGATGACACCGGCGCCCAGCCCCCGGTCGGCGAGGTTGGCGTACTGGGTGAACGGGAAGTCGGCGGTGCGGTGGTCGGCGTAGGGGTCGCCGCCGCCGTAGGGGTTCGCGTCGCCGGTGAAGCTGGCCAAACCGGATGGATGCTGCGCCGTCACGGTGATCAGGTCTGCCTTTCGCATTCGATGGGTGGGATTCAGTTGGTCCGGGTGAGCAGTCGCCCCTTCGGGTCGGTGAACTCGCCCTCCGCGACGATGCGTTCGCCGCGCAGCCAGGTGGACTTCACGACGCCGTACAGGGTCTTGCCCGCGTATGCCGTCACGCGGTTGCGGTGCTGGAGGGCGGCCGGGTCGACGGTGAACGTCTCGTCGGGCGCGAGGACGGCGAAGTCGGCGTCACGGCCCGCCTCGATGGCGCCCTTGCGGTCGTCGAGTCCGACGAGCTCCGCCGTCCGCGCGGACATCCAGCGGACCACGTCCTCCAGGCCGTGCCCGCGCTTACGGGCCTCGGTCCATACGGCCGCCAGGCTCAGCTGGAGTCCGGAGATGCCGCCCCAGGCCGTCGCGAAGTCGTCGGTCTTCAGGTCGGCCGTGGACGGGGAGTGGTCGGTCACGATGCAGTCGATCGTGCCCTCGGCCAGCGCCTGCCAGAGCAGGTCCTGGTTGGCGGACTCGCGGATCGGGGGGCAGCACTTGAACTCGCTGGCGCCGTCCGGGACTTCCTCGGCGGTGAGGGTCAGGTAGTGCGGGCAGGTCTCGACGGTGACCCGGACGCCGTCCGCCCTCGCCTCGGCGATCAGCGGCAGGGCGTCGCTGGAGGACAGGTGCAGCACGTGCACGCGGGCGCGCAGGGCCTTCGCCTCGCGGATGAGCTGGGCGATGGCCGTGTCCTCGGCGTCCCGGGGGCGGGAGGCCAGGAAGTCGGTGTACTTGGGTCCCGGTTGTTGCGGCGCGGAGGCGAGCAGGTGCGGGTCCTCGGCGTGCACGATGAGCAGGCCGTCGAACGCGGCGATCTCGGCCATGGAGCGGGCCAGCGGGTCCCGCTCGAGGTGCGGGAACTCGTCCACGCCGGACGGCGACAGGAAGGCCTTGAAGCCGAAGACGCCGGCCTCGTGCAGCGGCCGCAGGTCCTTGACGTTGTCGGGCAGGGCGCCGCCCCAGAAGCCGACGTCGATGTGCGCCTTGTCGACGGCGACCTCCCGCTTGACGCGGAGGCTGTCGACCGTCGTGGTCGGCGGGAGGGAGTTGAGCGGCATGTCGACGAGGGTGGTGATGCCGCCGGCCGCCGCGGCGCGCGTGGCGGTCCAGAAGCCCTCCCACTCGGTGCGGCCCGGGTCGTTGACGTGCACGTGCGTGTCGACCAGGCCGGGCAGCAGGACGTCGTCTCCGAGGTCCTCCAGGCGGGCGTCGGACGGGACTTCGGCGTCGTACCCGAGTACGGCCGTGATCTTGCCGGCGGAGACCAGGACCGAGGCGGCCCGTGTCCCCTCCGGGGTGATGACGCGCGTCGAGCGCAGCACCAGTTCAGCGTCGGACACCCGGACCCCTCTCTGCCGCCGTTTACTTCCGCGTAACGGAATTCAACTTTCTGTTGAAGGAGTCTCCGCTCCCGTTCCCGCGCCGTCAAGGGCACACTTCTCCACAGTGCACCCACCCGCCGCACTCTGGACGTTTCCACAAAGCGGAATTACAATTCCGGCAAGCAGAACGTAGCTACGTACAAGCAGGGAGTCAACCGCCCGACGGGTAGGCTTCTGAGCTCCTACCGGTCCCGAAAGGAACGCCGTGCCGACGTCCAGCGCCAGCACCACCGACTCCGCCAGGTCCAGCTCCAATGGTGGCGTCCAGTCCCTCGAGCGCGCCTTCGACCTGCTGGAACGGATGGCGGACGCGGGCGGCGAGGTCGGCCTGAGCGAGCTGTCCGCGAGCAGCGGGCTGCCGCTGCCCACGATCCACCGCCTCATGCGGACGCTCGTGGCGTGCGGTTACGTACGCCAGCAGCCCAACCGCCGCTACGCCCTCGGCCCCCGCCTGATCCGCCTCGGCGAGTCCGCGTCCCGGCTGCTGGGCACCTGGGCCCGCCCGTACCTCGCCCGGCTGGTCGAGGAGACCGGCGAGACGGCGAACATGGCCCTGCTCGACGGCGACGAGATCGTGTACGTCGCCCAGGTGCCGTCCAAGCACTCGATGCGCATGTTCACCGAGGTCGGCCGACGCGTGCTGCCGCACTCCACCGGTGTCGGCAAGGCGCTGCTCGCCTCCTTCCCGCCGGAGGAGGTGCGGGCACTGCTGTCCCGCACCGGCATGCCGGCCGCGACGGAGAAGACGATCACCACGCCGGACGGCTTCCTCGCGGCCCTGGAGGAGGTACGTCTGAACGGCTACGCGATCGACGACAACGAGCAGGAGGTCGGCGTCCGCTGCCTCGCCGTCCCCGTCCCCGACTCCCCCACCGCGGCGGCCATCTCGATCTCCGGCCCGGCAGGACGGGTGACCGAGGCGGCGACGGACAAGATCGTGCCGATGCTCCAGCAGGTGGCCGTCGAACTGTCGGAGGCCCTGGCCACCTCGACGCCGACCGCCTAGCTCCCGCTGGGGTCCGCGGGATTCCAGCCACTACCGCGCCGAAGAGCGGCGCACTCGGCGGGGCGCTTCAGCATCGTCCACGCCTCGTGCGAGGGACATGCGGACAAGCGGCCACCGACGGGGCGTCGAGATCCGAGGCCTCAACGACGCGGCGGTTCCCCGAACAGCTCCACCGCGTCGCGCACGGCCGACAGGCCCCGGGACAGCGCGCTCACCGAACCGATCGCGCCCGCGATCAGCAGTAACGACCGGCGCAGGCGCGGGATTTCGGGAGCGCCCTCGATCGTCATAGCGGCCAGCGCGGCGAGTTCGTCCTCGGCGATGCCCCGGTCGGGGAACTCGCCGGGATGCGCGGCGAGTTCGCGGCGCAGACGGGACACGGCCGTCCGCAGTCCCGCCACCCTCAGGTCCTCGTCGCTGCCCGTCACCGGCCTCTGCCTCAAGCTTCGCAACAAAGCTCCCCCTCGCACGCCGTTGTGCGCCAGTAGTCACGCATCCCCCGTCGAGCCCCCCTGACGGTGGTCGGGCGCCGGGGACGCGGGTCAGTAAACGCCACCGCTGCCGGGCGCGCCACCATACGGACCGAAATTCAGCCCAACGACACCGGCTGCGGCGGCGGGCGTCAGGTATGCAGGACGCATGACTGAAAAAGAAGCCCCCCTGGTCGCGGGCCTGCTGCTCGCCGCCGGGGGTGGACGGCGGCTCGGCGGACGCCCCAAGGCCCTGCTCCGGCACCGCGGCCGACCGCTCGTCGAGCACGCGGTCGGGGTACTGCGCGCGGCCGGCTGCGCCCGCGTGCACGTGGTTCTGGGCGCACAGGCCGCCACCGTACGGGAGCAGGCGGAACTCGGTGACTGCGTCCTGGTGGACAACCCCGACTGGGCCGACGGGATGGGCTCCTCCCTGCGCGCCGGGCTCGACTCGCTCGCGCACACGGGCGCGCGGGCGGCGCTGGTGTCGCTCGTAGACCAGCCCGGCATCGGACCGGAAGCGGTCGCGCGCGTGCTCGCCGCCTACGGGGACGAGGCGTCGCTCGTCTCGGCCGCCTACGACGGCGTACGCGGGCATCCCGTGCTCTTCGGCGCCGCCCACTGGGCGGGCATCGCGGCGACTGCGACCGGCGATCGAGGGGCACGCGCCTATCTGAAGGCACACGAGGACGCGATCGGGCTCGTCGAGTGCGGGGACGTGGCCCGGCCGTACGACATCGACACGGAGGCCGATCTCACCCACCTTGAGTGAAGGCGGTGGCACCCAGAGCCACCTTGCCTCGACTCAGAGAATCTCGACATCAACAAACCATTGAACTTCCACCATGAGGAAACTAGTATCCACTGTTCAGAAGCGCCCGACTGCTCCACGGGCGCTCCCAGCCGTATCCGGGAAGACTGGCACCCGGTGCCAAAGCTCGACCGCTCGTCTCCGTAGTTCGCTGAAGGAAGTGACAGCTCATGTCCGCACCAGCGCCGTCCCCGCTGGCCATCGTCGACGCCGAGCCCCTGCCCCGGCAGGAGGAGGTCCTCACGGAAGCGGCCCTCGCCTTCGTGGCCGAGCTGCACCGCCGGTTCACGCCCCGGCGTGACGAACTCCTCGCCCGCCGTGCGGAGCGCCGCGCCGAGATCGCCCGCACCTCCACACTCGACTTCCTCCCGGAGACCGCCGCCGTCCGCGCGGACGACTCCTGGACGGTGGGCCCGTGTCCGCCCGCGCTGCAGGATCGCCGGGTCGAGATCACCGGCCCCACCGACCGCAAGATGACCATCAACGCCCTCAACTCGGGCGCGAAGGTCTGGCTGGCCGACTTCGAGGACGCCTCCGCGCCGACCTGGGAGAACGTCGTCCTCGGCCAGATCAACCTGATCGACGCGTACACCCGGAACATCGACTTCACCGACCCGAAGTCCGGCAAGTCGTACGCCCTGCGCGCCGACGACGAGCTCGCGACCGTCGTCATGCGCCCGCGCGGCTGGCACCTGAACGAGCGTCACCTCCAGATCGACGGTGAGCAGGTCCCCGGCGCCCTCGTCGACTTCGGCCTGTATTTCTTCCACAACGCCCAGCGGCTGCTCGACCTCGGCAAGGGCCCGTACTTCTATCTCCCGAAGACGGAGTCGCACCTGGAGGCCCGCCTCTGGAACGAGGTCTTCGTCTTCGCGCAGGACTACGTCGGCATCCCGCAGGGCACCGTCCGCGCGACCGTCCTGATCGAGACGATCACGGCGGCGTACGAGATGGAGGAGATCCTCTACGAACTCCGCGACCACGCCGCCGGGTTGAACGCCGGCCGCTGGGACTACCTGTTCTCCATCGTCAAGAACTTCCGTGACGGCGGCACCAAGTTCGTCCTCCCGGACCGCAACGCGGTCACCATGACGGCCCCGTTCATGCGCGCGTACACCGAACTCCTCGTCCGCACCTGCCACAAGCGCGGTGCGCACGCGATCGGCGGCATGGCGGCCTTCATCCCGTCCCGCCGGGACGCCGAGGTCAACAAGGTGGCCTTCGAGAAGGTCCGCGCCGACAAGGACCGGGAGGCCGGCGACGGCTTCGACGGCTCCTGGGTCGCCCACCCCGACCTGGTCCCGATCGCCATGGAGTCCTTCGACAAGGTCCTCGGCGACAAGCCCAACCAGAAGGACCGCCTGCGCGAGGACGTCTCCGTGCAGGCGGCCGACCTGATCGCCATCGACTCCCTGGACGCCAAGCCGACGTACCCGGGCCTGGTCAACGCCGTGCAGGTCGGCATCCGCTACATCGAGGCCTGGCTGCGCGGCCTCGGCGCGGTCGCCATCTTCAACCTCATGGAGGACGCGGCCACCGCCGAGATCTCCCGCTCCCAGATCTGGCAGTGGATCAACGCGGGCGTCGAGTTCGAGAACGGCGAGCACGCCACCCCGGAGCTGGCCCGCAAGGTCGCCGCCGAGGAACTGGCGAACATCCGCGCCGAGATCGGCGAGGAGGCCTTCGCGGCCGGCCACTGGCAGCAGGCCCACGACCTGCTCCTGGAGGTCTCCCTCGACGAGAACTACGCGGACTTCCTGACGCTGCCGGCGTACGAGCAGCTGAGGGGCTGAGCCCTCAGGAAGCCGGTTTGTCCGAGTGGCCCAGGGACTTTCCCGGGGCCACTCGGTCGCGTACGACCTGCTTGACGGCCGTCGGCTCGGGGAAGCCCTGCTCGCGGCGGTCCCAGACCACATCGCCGTCGACGCGGACGACGAAGATCCCGCCCTTGCCGGGCTTGAGGGCGAGTTCGGCCAGTTCCGCCTCGAAGGTCGTCAGCAACTCCTGCGCCAGCCACGCGGCCCGGGGCAGCCACTTGCACTGGGTGCAGTACTCGATCTCGACACGGCCACTCATCCGAGGTGCACCGACCAATCCTGTTCCGCGGCCGGCTTGCCGTGCAGGTCGGGCACCTGCTTCAGCCACTTCGGCCGGCCTTCCTGTGATTTCACCGCCCGCAGGGCTTGCTCGGCGGCGAGTTCCTCCCGGGTGGGGAAGTCGGTGGGGAGCCAGGCGGAGGACGCGTGCACGCGTGCGTGGAGGTGGCCGACGTAGGCCTCGCGGAGGGCGTCGGGCGTCTCGAAGCCGGGCTCGTCCGCCAGCCAGGCGTCCGGCACCTCGGCCACGATCCCGCGCAGCAGTTCCTCGCTCACCCTGGGCGCCAGCTCCGCGTCCGCGGCGCGCACGTCGGGGGCGTAGTGACCGAGGGCGTGGTGGCGGAAGTCGTAGGACTTCGCCGGGTCCGCGCCGTCCCAGCGGTGGTGGAAGACGAGGGCCGCTCCGTGGTCGATCAGCCACAGGCGCGGCGGGACCGTGCCGAGGGTGGGCCAGATCATCAGGTTCGAGCTGTGCACCGTGCGGTCGACGTTCGTGGTCAGGGCGTCCAGCCAGACGATCCGGCCCGCCTCCAGCGGGTCGACGGGGAAGGTCTTCGCGACCTCCGGGGTGAAGTCCCGGGCGCCCGGCAGAAAGTCCATGCCGAGGTTGACCCCCGCGCTGGCGGCGTGCAGGTCCCGCACCTCCTGGTGCGGCTCGCTGTCCGCGACGGCGGGGTCGAAGTGGACCAGGACCAGCTCGGGGAAGCGCAGCCCCAGGGCGCGGGCCAGCTCGCCGACGATCACCTCGGCGACCAGCGCCTTGCGCCCCTGCGCGGAACCGGTGAACTTCACGACGTACGTGCCGAGGTCGTCGGCCTCGACGACTCCGGGCACGGAGCCGCCGGACCGCAGCGGGGTCACGTATCGAACAGCAGTCACATCACGCAGCACACCCGCCAGGGTAAGTCAGCGCTCACCCGGCCAGCGGGTTCGGGAGGGGCAGGTACCGGGCGTCGGCCCCGTCCGCGCCCGTCCAGCGCAGCAGCAGGTTGGTCTTGCCGGGGAGGGTGGGGGACGACAGCAGGGCCGGGATCTCGGGGAGGTCGTGGCGGGCCAGTTCGCGGTGTACGGCGGGCCAGGGGTCGAAGCCCGGGTGACGCTCGGCGAGGGCCGCAGCGACCTCGCGGAGGTGGTTCACGACGAGCGTGTACACGAGCCGCTCCCAGCCGGCCTCACGGGACATCTCCGGCAGCAGCTTCACGCCCTCGGCGTCCCGGAAGAGGGCCTGCACCGGGTTGCCGTCGGTGTCGACGGCGACCAGCGTGTTCTGCAGGTGGGCCTCCAGGACGACGCCGTGATCGGCGAAGGCCGCGAGGGCGGGCGGTACGACGGCGCGCAGGTACGCCTCCCACCAGGCCGCGTCGCCGAGCGGACTGCCCTCGAAGCCCTCCACCAGGCCCGCTGCGAGAATCGGAGTGGCACCGGACATCAGGTGGCCGTGGAAGCCGTCGCGCACCAGGACCGCCAGTTCCTCGAACGCGAAGTCGGCGGTGCGGTAGCCGCGGTCGGAGAGCCAGGCCGCGGGGCCCGTCGCGACCGCGCGGGACGCCGCCGCATCGGTCCTGCGGAGTTTCAGCAGGTCGTGGCGCCACAGCCGACGGATGTCGTTGGTGATGCGGACGTCGAGGCTGAACTTGAGGAAGAGGTCGCCCGCGGAGGCGGGCTCGGGGGCACCCTCGGGGACGTACAGCGTGCGGATCGCGGCCGTGGGCCACGCGTCGAAGCCGGTCGTGCCGAGACGGATCAGCCGGCCGTCGGCGAAGGCCTCCGCGAGTTCCCGGCCGACCAGGTCCAGCTGCCACGGGTGCGCGGGCAGCAGCCGGTAACCGGGCGGCGCCTCGCCGAAGGCGTCCAGGGCGGAGGTGTCGCCCTCCTCGACGACCGCGTCCTCGCGCAGGCCGAGCAGCGTCAGCGGGAAGCGGGCGTGCGCCTCGGGGGCGTACGGCAGCCAGGCCGCGGGCGGGCCGCCGCCGCGCGCCTTGGGGGCGGGGTGGTAGGGGTGGCCGGTGAGGAGGCACTGCTCGGAGCGGAGGAAGGGATCCTCCGGCGGCGTCGCACGCGCGCGTGCGGTGAGCAGCGCGGCCACCGTGTCCCGGCTGTCGATCATCTCGGCGGGCAGTTCGTGGTTGGACAGACCGGTGTGGCGGCGCAGCTCTTCGGCGACCAACTTGACGAGTTCGGTGTGCCCGACACGCTGCCAGGTCCCGTCCGCGCGTACCTCGGGCTCGGCGGGCCGGCGTTCGCCGAGCACCCGCAGCAGGCGGCCCGTGCCGTACAGCCGGTGGACGCGCCGCTCGCCCGGGCCCGGAACGGGCTCGGCCACCTCCCGGAGGAGGCAGTTCAGCAAGGGCGCGACCGCGTGGGCGTCGGCAGCGGCTGACAAGGGGTTGAGGTGCACTCGCTCCACTCGTTCTCTACGGTCCGTTCCGGAGGGAAGACGATCAGTATGTCTGTCGTCGGCACCTGGGCCGACGTCCTACTCGTACCCGAGGAGCCCGCCCGTGCACCGTCTCCCCAGCGCCGAGGCCGAGGTCGGCGCCGATCTGGCCGACGTACGTCCCGAACTCGCGTCGCGGTACGCCGCCGAGCTGCCCGGGGCCCGGGCTGCCGTGCTGACCCGGCTGTGGCGTGCCCTCGCGCACGAGCCCCTGCCCTGGGTCGCCCGCCGTGAACCGGGCAGGGAGGGCCTCACCCTGTGCCTTTCGGACGGGCGCCGGCTGCACGGCCCGCGTGCGGACCCGTACGCCACCGCCGCGTATGTCACGGCCGTACGGCTCGACGACACGTCGTACGACGATCCGGCCCGGCTGCTGACCGACCTCTCCGTGCCGCACGGCACGTCCTTCGCCGCCGAACTCGGCCACGGTGTCGCCTCGTTGGCACTGTCGCGGGCCGGACAGGGCGGTCGCCCGAAGGAGTGGCCGGTTTCCGACTGGGGGTGGGAGCAGCGGGTGGTCGACGGGCATCCGTTCCATCCCAACTGCCGTTCCCGGCCGGGCTTCTCGGTCGCGGAGCAGCTGGCGTACGGGCCCGAGCACCGGCCGGTGGTGACGCTGGGGCCGGTGCCGGTGCGGGCGGCGGAGTGCCTGGTGACGGGCCGGTGGCCGGAGGAGTTGCGGGACGGGGAGCGGCTGCTGATCCCGGTGCATCCGTGGCAGGCCGAGCATGTGCTCAAGCGCCCCTGTGCCCCCTACGGCGACGGGATCGCCGCCCATCCGCTGATGTCCCTGCGTACGCTCGCCCTGCCCGACGGACCGCATGTGAAGACCGCGTTGAGCGCGCGGCTCACGTCCTCGGTGCGGGACATCTCGGTGTACTCCATCGGCCTGTCGGCCACCCTGTCGGACTTCGCGGCGGAGCCGGCGGCACGGATGGACGGGCTGCTTCACGTCACCCGCACGCTGGGTGCCGCCACGGCCGGCTCCCCCGATCTGGCGGCGGTGTTGCGCGAGTCGCCGCAGGTGTACGCGGGGTCCGGCGAGCGGGTCGTACCGGTGGCCGCGCTGGCCACCACCGGGTTGCCCGAATCGCCCGCGTGGCTGGCCGGGTTCACGCGTCTCGCCCTGACCGTGGGGCTGCGGCTGCTGGAGCTGGGCGTGGCGCTGGAGGCCCATGGCCAGAACCTGCTCGTGGTGCTGTCGGCGGACGGCTCCCCGGTCAGGCTGGTCTACCGCGACCTCGCTGACATCCGCGTCAGCCCGGCACGGCTGGCCCGGCACGGCATCCCGCTGCCGGAGCTGACCGGCCGGATCGTCACGGACGACGTGCCGACCCTGCGCCGCAAGCTGTTCGGCTCGCTGGTGGCCGGGGCGCTGGCGGGTACGGCGGGCTCGGGCGCGGCGTTGCGCGGGGCACTGGAGGCGGTCGTACGGGAGCTGCCGGACACCGGGGATCTCGCCGCGCTGTGCGAGGAGCCGCTGCCGACGAAGGCGCTGACGCTGATGCGGCTGTCGCCCGGGACGCCCGGGGATCAGTGGGCGGAGCTGCCCAATCCGCTGGTCGGCGAGGTGTTCTGACCTCGTTTTGAAGCGGGACACCTCTGATCAATAAGATCCGCCGATGATCACAAGAACACGGCTGGCGACCGGGGCCTGCGCCCTGCTCGCCGCGCTCGCGGCCGGGATGGCGTTCCCGGCCGGGGCGGTTGCCGATGAGACCAGCGCGTTGGCGCCCAAGGTAGATCTCGTCCTCGACGTGAGCGGCTCGATGCGGGCCAAGGACATCGACGGCAAGTCCCGGATGGCCGCGGCGAAGCAGGCCTTCAACGAGGTGCTGGACGCGACGCCCGAAGAAGTTCAGCTCGGTATCCGCACCCTGGGCGCCAACTACCCGGGCGACGACCGCAGGACGGGCTGCAAGGACACCGCGCAGCTCTACCCGGTCGGCCCGCTGGACCGCACCGAGGCAAAGACGGCGGTGGCGACCCTCACGCCGACCGGCTGGACGCCGATCGGTCCCGCGCTGCTGAAGGCCGCCGACGACCTCGACGGCGGCGAGGGCTCCAAGCGGATCGTGCTGATCAGCGACGGCGAGGACACCTGCGCGCCGCTCGACCCGTGCGAGGTGGCCCGGGAGATCGCCGCCAAGGGCATCGGTCTGACCATCGACACGCTCGGCCTGGTCCCGAACACCAGGATGCGGCAGCAGCTCAGCTGTATCGCGGAGGCGACCGGCGGGACGTTCACGTCGGTCGAGCACACCGAGGAACTCACCGACAAGGTCAACCAGTTGGTGGACCGGGCGGCCGATCCGGTGGTGACGCCGGTCGCAACGACGGGCGCGGACGAGTGCGCCAAGGCGCCGACGCTGAAGTCCGGCCTGTACACCGACCGCGCGGAGTTCGGGCAGCAGCGCTGGTACCGGGTGGACGTCGAGCCCGGCCAGGAGCTGCGCGCCTCGGTGAGCGTGGCGGCCGACCGGGCCGTGAACCCCTCGTACGGCGTCCTGCTGCGGGCGGTGACCGCACCGGGCCGGGAGATCGTGCGCGGCGAGGCAGCGGGCAACGGCCGTACGGATGTCGTGTCCACCGGCCTGCGCTACCCGAAGGCGGAGGCCGGCGACGAGGACGAGACCGACGCGGCCGAGGCCGTGTGTCTCCAGGTCACCCACTCCTTCTCGGCCGGCTCCGACGTGCAGAGCACGCCAGGGCTGCCGCTGGAGCTGACCATCGACGTCGTGGACGGGCCGTCGCAGTCGAGCGACGTGGCCTCCTTCGGCCTCGGGCGCGGCTGGTGGCTGCTCGGCGCGCTGATCCTCACCGGCTTCCTCGCCGGTCTCGTCTGGGGCTGGCTGTCGCGCTGGCGCGTCGCGGTCTGGAGGACCAACTGATGTGGATCACACGTGTGTTGAGCACGGCCCTGCTGATGCTCGGGCCGGCGGTCACCCCGGCGGTCGCCGACACCTCTCCGTCCCCCAGCGCTTCGGAGGACGGCGGCGCGCCGACCCAGGCGGGCACCTCCTTCCGGACCGCGACCGAGATCGAGCAGGGTCAGACGGCCACCGCTGGGGGTCCCCCCTCTGGGGGAGCCTCCACGGGCGACTACCTGTACTGGTCGTTCCCCGCGGACGCGGGCCTGCGCCCCACCGTCAAGGCGACCGTGAAGCTGCCCGACACGCATGCCGCCGAGTCCTGGCAGATCGACGTGTACGACGGCCTGCGCCGCCGTCAGGCCTGCCAGTACGGGGCGCAGACGCGCACCGCGGCGGCGAACGCGGGCACGGTCGAGCTGGCCTGCGTCCTGCGCACCGTCCGCGGCTGGTCGGAGCCCTGGGCCAACGACCCGCTGCCGGGTACGTACTACATCCGTCTGTCGGTCGTGGACGTGCCCACCTCCGACCTCGGTCTGCCGGTCGGCGCCGAGGTACGGGTCGACTCCGAGGACATCGGCGGTTCGGCTGCGGTCGACGGGGCGTTGGCGCAGCCGCTCGTGCCCGGGGTCGCCGTCAAGTCGCAGGACGACGAGGCAGGTTCGTCCGCCTCGGCCGCGCTGTCCAGCATCGAGCCCGAGGACGGCTGGGCGTCCGGCTGGTGGTCCGACCGCTGGGTGTGGACGGCGATCGGCGGCGCGCTGGCCGCGCTCGCGGGTGTCGGCGGGTACACGCTGACGCGCGGGCCGGGGCGGCCGTCGCGGGTGCCGCCGGGCGCCTGACGGCTCGTCACGCCGATCGACGAGGCCCGCCGTACATGACCGTACGGCGGGCCTGTCGGTGGTCAGACGTCCAGCAGGGCCTTGGCCAGGGTCCCGTCCCCGCTCACCGCGATACGGCCGTCCCGTACGGCGTCCGCCACACTCAACTCCCCCCGCGCGACCGCCTCGCACGTCGCGGAGTCCAGGACCAGCCGCGCGTCGGGCTCACCGGGGGCGGGCCCGTCGCCGTGGACCGGCCCGGCCTCGGCGCCGACGTACAGGTGGAAGTCGCCTTCTTCCAGTCGCACTTCGACCAGGCCCTCCCCCTCCAGCGACCTCAGCAGAGGCAGCGCGAACCAGTGCGCGCGCACGGCGTCGGTGGCCCGCCGCTCGCCGAGCTCGGGCTGCCCCCATTGCCCCAGCGCCTGGAGAACGGGCAGCAACTCCCGCCCCCGCGAGGTGAGTTCGTACACGTACGCCGCTCCCGGCGGGGGCAGCTTGCGCCGCGTGGTGATGCCGTCCCGTTCCATGTCCTTCAGCCGCGAGGCGAGTACGTCCGTGCTGACGCCGGGCAGGTCGGCGTGCAGGTCGGTGTAGCGCCGCGGGCCGGCCAGCAGCTCCCGGACGATCAGCAGGGTCCAGCGGTCGCCGACGACGTCGAGCGCACGGGCGGCGGAACAGTACTGGTCGTAGCTTCGGCGAGGTGACATGCGACGCAGTCTAGACATGTTGTTGGACTTTCCAAGCGTGAACTTGGTAAAACCAAGCAACACACGAAACCGGAGGGGCGAGCGCGCATGGAGTTCCGGCAGTCGAGCAAGCTGAGCGAGGTCTGTTACGAGATCCGCGGTCCGGTGATCGAGCACGCGAACGCGCTGGAGGAGGCGGGCCACAGCGTGCTGCGCCTGAACACCGGCAACCCCGCGCTCTTCGGCTTCGAGGCGCCGGAGGAGATCCTCCAGGACATGATCCGGATGCTCCCCCAGGCGCACGGCTACACCGACTCGCGCGGCATCCTCTCCGCCCGCCGGGCCGTGGCCCAGCGCTACCAGACGCTCGGCCTGGAGGTCGACGTCGACGACGTCTTCCTCGGCAACGGCGTGTCCGAGCTGGTCTCCATGGCCGTACAGGCGCTCCTCGAGGACGGCGACGAGATCCTCATCCCCGCCCCGGACTTCCCCCTCTGGACGGCGGTGACGACTCTCGCCGGCGGCAAGGCCGTGCACTACCTGTGCGACGAGCAGGCCGACTGGTACCCCGACCTGGACGACATGGCGTCGAAGATCACGGAGCGCACGCGGGCCGTGGTCATCATCAACCCGAACAACCCGACCGGCGCGGTGTACCCCAAGGAGATCCTGGAGGGCATCCTCGACCTCGCCCGCCGCCACGGTCTGATGGTCTTCGCCGACGAGATCTACGACCAGATCCTCTACGACGACGCCGTGCACCACTCGGTCGCGACCCTCGCCCCCGACCTGGTGGTCCTCACCTTCTGCGGCCTGTCGAAGACGTACCGGGTGGCGGGCTTCCGCTCCGGCTGGCTCGTCGTCACCGGCCCGAGGCAGCACGCGAAGGACTATCTGGAGGGCCTGACGATGCTGGCCTCCATGCGGCTGTGCGCCAACGCGCCCGCCCAGTACGCCATCCAGGCCGCCCTCGGGGGCCGCCAGTCCATCCGAGAGCTCACCACCCCCGGCGGCCGCCTGCACGAACAGCGCGACGTGGCCTGGGAGAAGCTCAACGAGATCCCCGGCGTGTCCTGCGTGAAGCCGAAGGGCGCGCTCTACGCCTTCCCGCGCATCGACCCCAAGGTGCACAAGATCCACGACGACGAGAAGTTCGTCCTGGACCTGCTGCTGCGGGAGAAGATCCAGGTCGTGCAGGGCACGGGCTTCAACTGGCCGGCCCCCGATCACTTCCGGATCCTGACCCTGCCGTACGCGGACGACCTGGAGGCGGCGATCGGGCGGATCGGACGTTTCCTCAGCGGCTATCGGCAGACCTGAGCGTCCAGGGTGGGTAGAACCCGTGCATGAGTACCCGCCCTCTGCTGCTGCTCGACGTGGACGGTCCTCTCAACCCGTTCCGCGCCCCGTACCTCCGCCATCGCGGCTATGTGACGTGCCGGCTGCACCCCGCCAACTGGTCCGCCCGGCAGACTCCGGGGTCCCGGCGGTTGCGCCGGGGCCTGAAGGTGCGCCTGCATCCGGGGCACGGGGAGCGGCTGCTGGCCCTGCCGTACGAGCTGGCCTGGGCCACCACCTGGCAGCACCAGGCCAACGAGTTGATCGGGCCGGTGATCGGGCTGCCGGGTGAGCTGCCGGTCATCGAGTGGCCCGAGCTGTTCGGGACGGACCCCGACGGGCTGTACTGGAAGACCCGGCACGTGGTCGCGTGGGCGGCGGGACGGCCCTTCGTCTGGGTCGACGACATGATCACCGACCTCGACGTACGGCATGTCGCGGCCCGCCATGACGCGGCCGCGCTGCTCGTACCGGTCGACGCGCGCAAGGGGCTGCGCGAGCGTGACTTCGCGGAGTTGGAGCGCTGGGCTCTTAGCCTGGACACATGAGTGATCTCTTTCTCGTCCGGCACGGCGAGACCGCCTGGTCACGGTCCGGGCGGCACACGGGCTGGACGGACGTACCGCTCACCGAGCACGGGCGGGAGGAGGCGCGGCGGCTGGTGCCGATGATCCGCTCGCATCGGATCGGGGCGGCGTTCGTCAGCCCGTCGCAACGGGCGCGGGAGACCGCGGAGCTGATCGGACTGCACGACATGCGGGTCGACGCCGACCTGCGGGAGTGGGACTACGGCGGGTACGAGGGCATCACGACCGTCGAGATCCAGCGCGAGCGGCCGGGGTGGTTCCTGTTCACGGACGGGGTCGCGCCGGGGCCGCCCGACCGTCCCGGGGAGAGTCCGGAACAGGTCGGGGAGCGCGCCGACCGGATGCTGGCCAAGGTGGACGCCGCCTTCGCCAACACCGAGGGGTGCGTGGTGCTCGTGGCGCACGGGCACTTCCTGCGGGTGCTCACGGCCCGGCGGCTCGGGCTGCCGGCGGCGGACGGGGCGCTGTTCCAGCTGGCGACGGGGACGCTCTGCCGGCTGGGTACCGAGCACGGTCGGCCCGTGATCGCCGGGTGGAATGTCAGACCCGGGTCGTAGCCTTCCCAGCAGAGGGGCCGACTGCCCGGCCGGCAGGCGGGGCGGGCAGCCCGAGCGCCCGGGGAGGAGCACGCCGTGACCAGACCGCCGACCGCCGCCCAGCGGCGTGTCATCGACGCCGCCGATCCCGACACGGGACGGCTCAGGGGCACGGAATCCCAGCTCGCGGCGCTGGTGAAGCGGGGCCTCGCTTTCCGGCACCCGCGGCCGCCGCACGACCACTTTCTGACGCCGGCGGGGCATCGGATACGGGAGGCCGAGCCGGCACCACCCGCACCGGCCGAGGACACCGCGGCCAGGGGCGTGTTCGCCGCGCGGATCGGCGGTGAGGAGGACGCCCCGCTCTCGGGCCCGGCCCGGCTGCGCGAGGTGCGCGGGGCCTGGCAGGGTCTGCTGGAGCTGCGCCGGATGACCAGCCCGGACGGGGCCGTGGACCGGCCGTGCGGCTGGGAGCGTACGCATCTGGTGCAGGCCGCCGCGCTTGCGCTGGAGGCGGCCGGCCACCCTCCGGCCGGGCCGGACTCCGCGGACGGGTACCGGGTGCGGGCAACCCCGCAGCCGGAGGCCGCAGCCGTGCACGAGAGCGACGGCGCGCGGCTGCGGGCCTGCGCGGCCACACTGGAAGAG
This sequence comes from Streptomyces sp. NPDC107528, assembly GCF_055639295.1. Taxonomy (NCBI): domain Bacteria; kingdom Bacillati; phylum Actinomycetota; class Actinomycetes; order Kitasatosporales; family Streptomycetaceae; genus Streptomyces; species Streptomyces sp. NPDC107528. The sequence goes on along the minus strand of NZ_JBVKAV010000001.1, from coordinate 711,462 downwards.
GCGGGCTGGCAGGTCGGCGAGCACACCGAGCCGCGCACCAGGGCACGCTATCTGCTTGCGTCACCACGACGGGCATGACGTGCGTGCCAAGATCGGTGCACTGGGCACCGAAGGCGAGAAGGGGAAGCAGTGAGCGAGCAGTTTTCCGTCCGGGTCACCGTCCGCGGCTACGAGACCGACACCCAGGGGCACGTCAACCAGAGCGTGTACATCAACTACGCCGAGCACGCGCGCTGGTCGCTGCTCCAGGCCGCGGGCATCACCCAGACGGGGCTGATAGGCAAGGGCGTGGGTCCCGTCGCACTGGAGACGACCATCCGCTACAAGCGTGAGCTCCTCGCCGGTGACGAGGTGGACATCACCTGCGCCTTCGAGTGGTCGGGCGGCCGGACGTTCAGTGTCCTGCAGACCATCAGCAAGGCCGACGGCACGGTGGCGGCCGAACTCAAGGGTGTCGGCGGGCTGCTGGACCTTCAGGAGCGCAAGCTGGTGGCGAACCCGCAGGACTACTTCAAGGAACTGTCCACGGACCCGAGCCTGTTCGGGCTGTAGTCAGACCTGCTCCTTGTCGTGCTCCTCGTCGTAGGTGGCACGCGACTCGGCGATGTAGACCCTGTTCCGCTCGGCCCAGTCGGTCAGGCGCTGCAGGGTCTCGTGCAACTCCCGTGCCACCGGCGTCAGTTCGTATTCCACCTTCGGCGGCACCGTCGGATGGACGGTGCGGGTGACGAGGCCGTCGCGCTCCAGATTGCGCAGGGTGAGGGTCAGCATCCGGCGGCTGATGCCCTCGATGCTGCGCTCCAGTTCGGTGAAGCGGATGGGTCCGTGCGCGGCGGCGACGAGGATCTGGACGCTCCACTTCCCGGAGACCCTGTCAAGAACTTCGCGGACCGGGCACGCGTGCGCGTTCACTGCCTGGACGGTTACACCGGTGTTCCTCTGGGACATCCAACTGCCTCCTTATGCCGCTCTCCCATGGTCACTCACGATGTACCCCGTTACAAGTCGTGCACCATTGGAGAAGCCGGAGGCAGGACCGCCATGACGGCCATCGTCGAGTCCCCGACGCCGACATCACACCGAACGTACTCCCGCTGGGCGTCCCTCGTCGTCCTGTGCGCGGGAACGCTGATGACGATCCTGGACGGCAACATCGTCACGGTCGCCATGCCCGCCGTCCAGACCGACCTCGGCTTCTCGGGGCCGGGCCTCGCCTGGGTCGTCAACGCCTACCTGATCCCGTTCGGCGGGTTGCTGCTGCTGGCGGGCCGGCTCGGCGACCTGGCCGGCCGCAAGCGGATGTTCACGGCGGGGCTCGCCGTGTTCACCGCGGCTTCCGTGCTGTGCGGGGTGGCGACCGAGCAGGGCGTGCTGATCGCGGCGCGCGCCCTGCAGGGCGTGGGCGGGGCGATGACCTCGGCCGTGGTGCTGGGCATGCTGGTGGCGCTGTTCCCCGAGCCGCGTGAACAGGCCCGCGCCATCGCGGTGTTCAGCGCGGTCGGCGCGGCGGGCGGCGCACTCGGCACCTTCCTCGGCGGGGCGCTGACCGAGGCTCTGAACTGGCACTGGATCTTCCTGATCAACCTGCCGATCGGGATCGTGGCGTTGCTCGCGGCGCTACGGGTGCTGGAGCCGGACCGCGGCGCCGGGCTCGGCAAGGGTGCCGACTACCCGGGCGCGGCGCTGGTCACCGGCGCGCTGATGCTCACGGTGTACGTCATCGTCGGCGCCGGCGACCGTGAACTGACCGCCACCTGGCTGCTGGCCGCCCTGGCCCTGGCCCTGTTCGTGGCGTTCACGCTCCGTCAGGCACGGGCGGCTCGTCCACTGCTGCGGCTGCGCCTGTTCGGCTCCCGGCTGCTGAGCGGCGCGAACGCCGTGCAGATCCTGATGATCGCGACGATGTACGGCTTCCAGTTCATCGGCGCGCTGTACCTCCAACGCGTCCTGGGTTACGGCGAGTTGCTGACCGGTACGGCGTTCCTGCCGGCGCCGATCGCCATCGGCGTGCTGATGCTGGGCCTGTCGGCGCGGACCGTCGAGCGCTACGGGGCGTACCGGGTCCTGCTGGCGGGGCTGGCCCTCATCGTCGCGGGCATGGCGCTGCTGAGCCGTGCGCCGGTGGACGGCTCGTACCTCACCGACGTACTCCCGCCGCTGCTTCTGCTCGCTGCCGGCTTCGCCGCGGCGATGCCCGCGCTGACCGGGCTCGCGATGTCGGGTGCCCGCGAGGAGGACGCGGGGCTGGCGTCCGGGCTCTTCAACACCACACAGGTGGTGGGCGGTTCGCTGGGCCTGGCGGTGCTCTCGGTCCTGGCCGCGAGCCGCACCGACGGCCTGCGCGAGCGCGGCACGGAACTGGTGGCCGCCACGGCAGCGGGCTATCAACTCGCCTTCCAGGTAGGGACGTTGATCGCGATCAGCGCGCTGGCACTGGCGGCGGTCGCCCTCCGATCGCGGCAGAACTGAGCACAACCATTCGGATACCCCGTGGGTCACATCATGCAGGAGCAACCAACTCCAATGGTTACCAGGGGGAAATATGCGATACACCCGTTCTGTTCTGTCCGGCGCCGCAGTGGCGGCCCTGATGGTGGGGAGCACGGCCGCTCTGGCCTCGCCCGCCTCCGCGGCGCCCAACACCACCCCGCAGAAGGTCTGCGGCAGCGCCTACAAGACCGTGAACTCGGCGCCCGTCGGCACGCTGGGCACCGTCTACCTGACGTACAACGCCTCCAACGGCGAGAACTGTGTCGTGACCATCCGCAAGAACCCGGGCACCGTCCAGGACATGTCCGCGTGGATCTACGTCCCCGACACCGAGGAGTTCCACGAGGACAACGGCAGCTTCACGTCGTACGCCGGACCGACCTACGTCACCGGCAAGGGCCACTGCGTCGACTGGGGCGGGCACATCAAGAACGTGTACGTGCAGGTGACCGGCTCCAACTGCGGTTCCCTGAAGGAGAACCGGGTGACCTTCACCCGCTGATCCGGCCCCGCAGGGACACCGCTCGCCCCGGCAGGACTCCCGCAGTTCTGCCGGGGCGATCGCATGTCGCCACGGGGCGACCAGGCCGCGTCCTTCCAGGCCGTCATGTCCAGACTCACCGAGGCGAGCTCCGGCAGCGCCGTCGACTTCGTCTGGACCACGAGCAGCGCGATGTCCCGGAGGAGTCCTTGACGCAGATCTCGCTCGGCGAGGTCACGGCTGCGACTGATGTCTTCGCGCTGGGCCAGACGGCGGCGTTCGCGGCGCTGGGCCGGCCGCTCTACGGGGAGGGTTCCGCGCCCGGTGTGCTGTACCGGATCGTGCACGACGAACCCACGATTCCCGCGCCGTGGATGGCCTGCAGCGCCTCGGCCACCCCCCGCCATCAGCCACAGCACCGCGGGCACCGGCAGCGGGCCACGCCGGGCGACGGCCTCCGTCAGGGAGGGCCCGGGCGCGTACAGCGTGGCCAGCCAGGGCGGTCCGCCGCTGTCGAGGCGGCGTCACACGCACCATGCGTGGGACGACGCCGTCGAGCAGGCCGAGTTGTTCGGCGACCTCATGGCGTGGCCGGGGCCCGGGTCACGCCGGTGATCTCCTCCCCTGCCTCCATGGGGTGGGTGACGTCCTGCGCGTCGCGGCCCCTGCCGAGGTGGTTGAAGACGAGGTTGAGCGCCACCGCCGCCACACAGCCCGTCGAGATGCCGGAGTCGAGGACGATCCGCGCCGTCTCCGGGAAGGCGTGGTAGAACTCCGGCGCCGTGATCGGGACGATGCCGACGGCCAGGGAGACGGCGACGATCAGGACGTTGTTGTCCCGGTCCAGGCCGGCCCGGACCAGGGTCTGGATGCCGCTGGCCGCCACCGAGCCGAACAGGACCACGCCCGCACCGCCGAGCACCGGGCGCGGTACGACCGCGATGAGCGACGCGGCCATCGGGCACAGGCCCATCAGGACCAAAAAGCCGCCGCCCGCGGCGACGACGTACCGGCTGCGGATCTTGGTCATGGCGACCAGGCCGATGTTCTGCGCGAAGGCGCTGCACATGAAGCCGTTGAAGAGGGGGCTGATCGCCGAGCCGAGGGTGTCGGCGCGCAGGCCCGCCGCGATGGTCTTCTCGTCGGCCGGGCGGTCGACGATCTCACCCAATGCCAGCATGTCGGCGGTCGATTCGGTCATCGACACCACCATCACCACGCACAGCGAGATGATCGCCGCGAGCTGGAACTGCGGGGCACCGAAGTGGAACGGGGTCGGGAAGCCGATGACGGCCGCGTCCGCGACGGGCCCGAAGTCCGTGACACCGAACGGGATCGCGATCAGCGTGCCCGACACCAGGCCGAGCAGTACGGCGATCTGCTTGACGAAGCCCGTGGTGAACCGGCGCAGGAGCAGGACGATCAGCAGGGTCCCGCCCGCCAGGCCCAGGTTCGTCGCCGAACCGAAGTCGTCCGCGACCGGGTTGGGGCCCTGCGCCCAGCCGAAGGCGACGGGGAGCAGCGAGATGCCGATCAGGGTGATGACCGTGCCCGTCACGACCGGTGGGAAGAAGCGCACCGCCTTGCTGAAGAAGGGGGCGGCGACAAAGCCGAGGAGGCCGGCGGCGATCACCGCGCCGAAGATGATCGGCAGGGCGTCGGACTTGTCCTCGGTGGAGGCGACGATCGCGGTCATGGGGGCGACGCCGGCGAAGGTGACGCCGTTGACGAACGGCAGCCGGGCGCCGATCCTCCAGATCCCGAGGGTCTGCAGGAAGGTGGCGAGGCCCGCGGTGAACAGGCAGGCGCCGGTGAGGAAGGTCAGATCGGTCGCGGAGAGGCCTATGGCCGCGCCGACGATCAGGGGTGGGGCGACCACTCCCGCGTACATGGCGGCCACATGCTGAAGGCCGGTGGTCGCCATTTTCAGGGCGGGGAGTTTCTCGTCGACTGGATGAACGGACTGGGCGGACACTGCGGCTCTCCTCCGGTCGGTTACACGGCGGCTCTGACGTGGGTTTCAGGGAGGTGGTGCGCGGTCGTGCGGGACCGGGGACGGGCCCGTTCCGGGGGAAACGGTGACCGTTCCGGAGCGCACGCATGGGCGTGCGCCCCGGAGACGGCCGCCATGGACCCCGCTCGGGTCCACGGCTGCCGGCCGGGAGCCGTCCCTCCCGGCCGGTGTTCAGGTGCCGTATCGGCGATACGGAGCACTCCGCGGTGACTCGGAGCCGGTGCCGCGGAGCTACTGCGCGGCGATCCTCGCCAGGCGCTGTGCCTCTGCGCGGGTCGAGCGGGCGATCGCGTCCTCGTCGGCCGTGCCCAGGCGTCCGTCCTCCACGATCTGCCGGCCGTTCACGAAGGACGCGGTGACCGGGGCGGCCGCGCCGAAGACCAGCGCGGTGACCGGGTCGGCGATGGAGGCGTGGGCGAGCGTGTCCAGCTTCCACAGCACGAGGTCGGCCAGCTTGCCCGGCTCCAGCGAGCCGATCTCGGCGGCGCGGCCGAGGACCTGGGCACCGCCGTACGTCCCGAGCCGCAGGGCCTGCCGGGCGTTCAGGGCGGCCTCGCGGTGGGCGCCGAGGCGGTTGATGAGCAGGGCGTTGCGCAGTTCGGTGTGCAGCTCGCCGGACTCGTTGGACGCGGTGCCGTCGACGCCGAGGCCGACCGGGACGCCTGCCGCGAGCATGTCGGGGACGCGGGCGATACCGGCGGCGAGGCGGGCGTTGGAGGACGGGCAGTGGGCGACACCGGTCTTCGTCCGGGCGAAGGCGGCGATGTCGGAGTCGTTCATGTGGACGCAGTGCGCCATCCACACGTCCTCGCCGAGCCAGCCGGTGGACTCGAAGTAGTCGGTCGGGCCCATGCCGAACAGCTCGTGGCAGAACTTCTCCTCCTCCACGGTCTCCGAGCCGTGGGTGTGCATGCGCACGCCGAGCCGGCGGGCCAGCTCGCCGCCCTGCTTGAGCAGCTCGGTGGAGATGGAGAACGGGGAGCAGGGGGCGACGGCGACCTGGGTCATCGCGTCGAAGGAGGAGTCGTGGTGCTGCTTGACGGTCTCCTCGGTCGCGGCCAGCGCGCCTTCGAGGGTCTCGACGGCGAAGTCCGGCGGCAGCCCGCCGTCCTTCTCGCTGCGGTCCATGGAGCCGCGGGCGAGGGTGAAGCGGACACCCATGTCGCGGGCGGCGCCGATGATGGCGCCGGAGAGGTCGCCGGAGCCCTGCGGGTAGACGTAGTGGTGGTCCATGGCGGTGGTCACGCCACCGCGGGCCATCATCGCCAGGGAGCCCTGCGCGGCCGAGCGCACCATCTGCTCGTCGATGCGCGCCCACGTCGGGTAGAGGGCGACGAGCCAGTTGAAGAGGTTGTGGTCCGTGGCCAGGCCCCGCGTGATCCACTGGTAGAAGTGGTGGTGGGTGTTGACCAGGCCGGGAGTGACCAGATGCCCGGTGGCGTCGATGCGGCGTACGACGTTCTCCAGGCCCTCGGGTGCCTTGCCCGCGCCGAGCGACTCGATGCGGTTGTCCGCGATGACGAGGTGGCCCGTGGCGTACTCGGTGTCGTTCGCGTCCACCGTCGCGATCGAACAGTTCTCGATGACGATGCGCTGGGCTGCTGCCATGATTCGTCCCTTTTCGACGAGGTGTGCTGAAGCGGAGGGCACGGCAGGACCCTGGGGGATTTGAGTACCGCGGCCGGGGAGTCCTCAGGCTCGCTCCTCCGGCCGCGGGTGCCGAAATGGATTTGCTGGCTTACAGGTTGGTGAGGTCCACGGGGATCTTCGGCTCACAGCCGTCCCGCAGGATGGTGGCCTCGATCAGGCCGTAGGGGCGGTCGGCGGCGAAGTACACCTCGTTGTCGTTCTTCAGCCCGAACGGCTCCAGGTCCACCAGGAAGTGGTGCTTGTTCGGGAGGGAGAAGCGGACCTCGTCGATCTCGCTGCGGTTGTTGATGATGCGCGAGCCCATTTGGTACAGGGTCTGCTGCAGCGAGAGCGAGTAGGTCTCGGCGAAGGCCTGGAGCATGTGCTTCCTGGTCTGCTCGTAGGACTTCTCCCAGTTGGGCATCCGCTGCTCGTCGTCGGTCCAGTTGAACCGCCAGCGACCGGAGACCTGGGTGGCCAGGATGCGGTCGTAGGCCTCCTTGAGCGTCGTGTACTTGTCCTTGACGTAGCCCCAGAACTCGGAGTTGGTCGAGTTCATCACGACGAGGTCCTTGAGGCCGGACACGACCTCCCACTTCTCACCGTCGTAGGTGATCTGCGTGACCCGCGTCTCCTGGCCCTTGCGGACGAAGGAGTGCTTGACCTCGTCGGAGCCGATGAACCGAGAGTTGGCGTCGGCGGCCTCGATCCGCTCCCACGCGTACTCCTCGATACGGATCCGGGCCTGCTGGATCGGCTCCTGCGAGGTGACGAAGTGGCGGGCGAGGTGGATGCCGAACTGCTCGGCGGACTCGATGCCGTACTCCTTGGCGAACGCGTACACCGTGTTCTTGGTGGTGTCGGTCGGCAGGACGTTGGCGTTGGAGCCGGAGTAGTGGACCTCGTCCATGTCGCCGGAGAGAGCGACGGAGACGTTCAGGTCCTTGATGTGGTGGGTGGCGCCGTCCCGCGTGATCTTTACGACTCGGTTCTCGGCCTTGCCGTACTGGTTCTGTCCCAGGATCGTGGGCATGTCTGCTAGCTCCCTCGGTAAACGGAGTAGCCGAACGGGTTGAGCAGCAGCGGCACGTGGTAATGCTCCCCGGGCTTCACGGCGAAGGTGATCGCCACCTCGGGGAAGAACACGGCACCGCTGTCCCGATTCGCGGGGGCGTCCTGCTGCGCATCGGCTTGCTTCTTCTCGAAATACGGCTCCACGGCGAAGTCGAGCCGTACGTGTGTGGTGCCCTCCGGCAGCGCCGGCAGGTCCTTGCACCGCCCGTCCGCGTCGGTCGCGGAGCCGCCGAGCGTCTGCCAGTCCGCGCCGCGGCCGGTGCGGGCTGCGAGCTGGACGGCGACGGCCTCGGCGGGGCGGCCGATGCTGGTGTCCAGGATGTGGGTGGACACGGAGGCGGTGGTGCTGGTGCTCATGGTCAGGCGTCCTCTTCGGTCTTCCTCGAAGATCAGTCTTCGTCGACGAGCCGGGCGAGCCGGATACGGTTGATCTTGCCCAGCTCGGTGCGGACGATCTCCCGCTCCTGCTCCGGCGCGTTGCCGATCCGTTCCTTGACCGCGTCGCGCATCTGCTCACCGGTCCGGCCGGTGGCGCAGATCAGGAAGACGTGGCCGAACTTCTCCTGGTAGGCGAGGTTCAGTTCCAGCATCTCCGCCTTGAGCTCCTCGGAGGCGCCGGCCATGCCGCGCTGTTCCCGGGACGAGGTCGGGTCGCCGGGCTTGGGGCGGCCGATGGGCGGGTGCCCGGCCATCGCCTCGGCCAGATCCTCGGCGGTCAGCTCGGCCATGGCGGCGTCACTGGCGGCGTAGAGGTCGTCGGCGGTGGCGTAGGGGCGGGCGACCAGCAGGTGCTTCGCCCAGGTGCTGGAGGCGCACGCCTCATGGAGCGCGGCGTGGGCCGCGTGCTCCTCCAGGGCGTTGAACCGGGCCAGGCCCGGGGGCGTGGAATTCGACGTCACGGGAGCCTCCGTGGCCGCGAAGGGCCTTCGTACTGAACGGGCGTGCCGATAGCTAACGCCCTACGACGACGAGACGTCAACACTTTGTTGAAAATTCGCGGTACCGAAACCGGGCGGGGCGCCGCAGTCGCCCCGTCTCCCGAGTCAGGCCACGTCAGGCACCCTTTTCACGGTTGAGGTAGTTGTAAACCGTGAAGCGACTGACGCCGAGCGCGCTCGCCACGGTTTCCACACCGTGCCGCACGGAGAAGGCGCCGCGCGCCTCCAGTATCCGCACGACCTCCTGCTTGTCCTTGCGGTCCAGGTCGGCCAGTGGCTTGCCCTGCCTGCGCTCCATGGCGGCCAGGATGTGATCCAGGGAGTCCGCCAGCTGGGGCAGGCGTACGGCGACGACGTCGGCCCCCTCCCAGGAGAGCACGACGTCCTCGGGTCCGGCCTCGTCGGGCGGGAGTATCTCGCCACCCATGGCGTCGACCAGCGGCTTCACGGCCGCGATGAAGGGCTCGTCCCCGGTGCCGGTCACTCCTCGCCCTCCCCGACCACGTTGACCTGGAGCGAGATCCGGGTGGCGCCTGCCTCCAGGGTCTTGCGCAGCAGGGCGTCCACAGCGGTGAGCACGGCGTCGGCGCCGCCCTCCGCCGTGTTGCCGAACGGGCCGACATCCACCGCGTCCAGCTCGGCAGCCTCGACGACCTCACGGGCGACCACCGCATGCGCGGGCGCTTCGTCGAGGTCGAAGGGCTCGGTCGTGAACTCCACTCTCAATCGCACGCGCTCAACCTAACGCGCGCGCGAACGTTCGGGCAGCCCCCTCTTCGACGGTACGAGCCCCCTTGACAAGCCACGACACACGACGGCAATCTTCCAGTACGCAGAAACTAACTTCCGCTATATGGAATCTCGACAACGGAAGGGAGCGCCGGCGACATGGGATTCGCAGAGCAGCGCTTCAACGTCAACCTGTCGATCCTCTTCACGGAACTCCCGTTGCTGGAGCGCCCCGCGGCCGCCGCCGCGGCCGGCTTCACCGCGGTCGAGCTGTGGTGGCCCTGGATCGACTCCCCCACCCCCGAGCAGTCCGAGCTCGACGCCCTGAAGAAGGCGATCGAGGACGCGGGCGTCCAGCTCACCGGCCTGAACTTCTACGCCGGTCAGCTGCCCGGCCCCGACCGCGGCGCCCTGTCGGTCCCGGGCGAGGAGTCGGAGAGGTTCCGCGCCAACATCGACGTGGCGGCGGACTTCGCGGCCTCGCTGGGCTGCACGGCGCTCAACGCCCTGTACGGCAACCGCGTCGAGGGCGTGGACCCGGCCGAGCAGGACGCTCTCGCGCTGGAGAACCTGGCCCTCGCGGCGCGGGCGGCCGACCGGATCGGCGCGATTCTCCTCGTCGAGGCGCTGAACCAGCCGGAGTCGCCGCTGTATCCGCTGGTCAGCGCACCGGCCGCGGTCGGCGTCGTGGACCGGGTCAACGAGGCGACGGGGCTGGGGAACGCGAAGTTCCTCATGGACCTGTACCACCTGTCCATGAACGGCGAGGACCTGCCTGCGGTGATCGAGCAGTACGCCTCGAAGACCGGCCACGTCCAGATCGCCGACAACCCGGGCCGTGGCGCGCCGGGCACGGGGGCGCTGCCGCTGGAGGACCTGTTGGACCAGCTGGCGAAGGCGGGCTACGAGGGCTGGGTCGGCCTGGAGTACAAGCCGGGCGACAGGCCGAGCGCGGAGTCCTTCGAGTGGCTGCCGGCAGAACACCGCTCGGCCCGCTGAACACCCTGGGGGCCGCCGCCCCCAGACCCCCGCTTCGGCCCTGAACGGGCCTCGTCCTCGAACGCCGGACGGGCTGATTTGTCGCTGACCGGCACCAACTCTTAGACGCACAACAGCAGTTCAGAGAGGTACCCCCATCATGAGCAACCTTCCCAAGATCGCCTGGATCGGCCTCGGCATCATGGGCTCCCCCATGTCCGAGAACCTGATCAAGGCGGGTTACGACGTCACCGGCTTCACCCTGGAGCAGGACAAGCTGGACCGCCTGGCCGCCGCCGGCGGCACGGTCGCCGGTTCGATCGCCGAGGCCGTGCGGGACGCCGATGTCGTCCTCACGATGGTGCCGGCCTCCCCGCAGGTCGAGGCCATCTCCTACGGCCCCGACGGGATCCTGGAGAACGCGAAGTCCGGCGCGCTGCTGATCGACATGTCCTCGATCACCCCGCAGACCTCGGTCGACCTGGCGAAGGCGGCCAAGGACAAGGGCATCCGCGTCCTGGACGCCCCCGTGTCCGGTGGCGAGGCCGGTGCCATCGAGGCCGTACTGTCGATCATGGTCGGCGGCGAGCAGGCCGACTTCGACCAGGCGAAGCCGATCTTCGACGCCCTCGGCAAGACCATCGTGCTGTGCGGTCCGCACGGCTCGGGTCAGACCGTGAAGGCGGCCAACCAGCTGATCGTCGCCGTGAACATCCAGGCGTGCGCCGAGGCCGTGGTCTTCCTGGAGAAGTCCGGCGTGAACCTCCAGGCGGCGCTGGACGTGCTCAACGGCGGCCTCGCGGGCTCGACCGTGCTGACGCGGAAGAAGGACAACTTCCTGAACCGGGACTTCAAGCCCGGCTTCCGTATCGACCTGCACCACAAGGACATGGGCATCGTGACGGACGCCGCCCGCAACGTCGGCGCGGCCCTTCCGGTCGGCGCCGTGGTCGCCCAGCTGGTCGCGTCGCTGCGTGCGCAGGGCGACGGCGGACTGGACCACTCGGCCCTGCTGCGGGCCGTGGAGCGTCTGTCCGGCGCCCAGGTCTGATCCGGGCCCGCCCCACACTTCCGGGCCGCGGCGGCGCTGACACCTGTCCTGTCGCGCCCAGGCGTCGCCGCGGCCCGGAATCCTCTTCAACAAAACGTTGATTCAATTCAACAAACTGTTGACGCCCGCTCGCCCCACTTCTAGGCTCCACAAAGCGGAAACAGTTTTCCGCTGACACCCGCACGGAAGGTCCACGATGTCGAAGCGCGTGCTCACCACCGAGTCCGGCGCCCCGGTCGCCGACAACCAGAACTCAGCCTCCGCCGGCGTCGGCGGCCCGCTCCTGCTCCAGGACCAGCACCTGCTGGAGAAGCTGGCGCGCTTCAACCGCGAGCGTATTCCGGAGCGCGTGGTGCACGCCCGTGGCTCCGGCGCGTACGGCCACTTCGAGGTGACCGACGACGTCACCGGCTTCACCCACGCCGACTTCCTGAGCGCGGTGGGCAAGCGGACCGAGGTCTTCCTGCGTTTCTCGACCGTGGCCGACAGCCTCGGCGGTGCGGACGCGGTGCGCGACCCGCGCGGTTTCGCGCTCAAGTTCTATACGGCCGAGGGCAATTACGACCTCGTCGGGAACAACACCCCGGTGTTCTTCATCAAGGACCCGATCAAGTTCCCCGACTTCATCCACTCGCAGAAGCGCGACCCGTTCACCGGCAAGCAGGAGCCGGACAACGTCTGGGACTTCTGGGCGCACGCCCCCGAGGCCACGCACCAGGTGACCTGGCTGATGGGCGACCGCGGCATCCCGGCGTCGTACCGCCACATGAACGGCTACGGCTCGCACACCTACCAGTGGACGAACGCCGAGGGCGAGGCCTTCTTCGTCAAGTACCACTTCAAGACGAACCAGGGCATCCGCTGCCTGTCCTCCGAGCAGGGTGCCGAGCTCGCGGGCAAGGACGCCAATTCCCACCAGACCGACTTGCTCCAGGCGATCGAGCGGGGCGTGCACCCGTCGTGGACGCTCTACGTCCAGCTCATGCCGGCGGCCGAGGCGGCCGACTACCGCTTCAACCCGTTCGACCTCACCAAGGTGTGGCCGCACAAGGACTACCCGCTGCAGCGCGTGGGCCGGCTGGTCCTGGACCGCAACCCGGACAACGTCTTCGCCGAGGTCGAACAGGCCGCGTTCTCCCCGAACAACTTCGTGCCGGGCATCGGCCCCTCCCCCGACAAGATGCTCCAGGGCCGGCTGTTCGCCTACGCGGACGCCCACCGCTACCGTCTGGGCGTCAACCACACCCTGCTGGCCGTGAACGCCCCCAGGGCCACGACGGCGCAGAACTACGGCCGCGACGGCTTCATGGCGGCCAACTCCCAGGGCCGCGGGGCGAAGAACTACGAGCCGAACTCCTACGACGGCCCGGTCGAGACCGGCCGCCCCCTGTCCGCCCCGCTCGCGGTGACCGGCCACACGGGCGCCCACGAGGCCCCGCTCCACACCAAGGACGACCACTTCTTCCAGGCCGGCGAGCTGTACCGCCTGATGTCCGCCGAGGAGAAGTCCCGTCTGATCGCGAACATCGCCGGCGGCCTGTCCCAGGTCTCCCGCGACGACGTGATCGAGAAGAACCTGGCCCACTTCCACGCCGCCGACCCGGAGTACGGCAAGCGCGTGGAGGAGGCGGTCCGCGCCCTGCGCGAGGACTGAACCCCGAGGCTGCGTCCGTCTCCTGACGGGAGGTCATGAGCCGGACGCATCGCTCGCGCATCGACGCCGATCGACCCGGATGAGGGGTGGTCGATCGGCTCGGGCGCGGGCAACACGAGGACCGCGGCGGCGTGCGAGCCAGTGCGGTGGTGAAGGTCCCGGTCTCCTTCTTCGACCTGAGGGAAGGAGCATCCGGTTCCGTCGCAACCGCCGCGGTCCCGAACCCCCTCCAGACCCCGTCCGGCGGCGCGAACGTCCTGTCGCGCCCAGCCTCGCACCGTCGGACGGCCACAACCGAATATCTCACCGGCTGAAGAGCGCCGGGCACGGACGGTCCTGTGCCCGGCGCTCTTCGGCGTCCTCCGGGGTGCGGGAGCGGCCCGTCCGCAGGACGCTGAAGGCATGGCAGCACATCCGACCGAGCATCCGCACGTCGTGGTGCACCCGCCGGCCCTGGACGGCTCCCGGCGGGTCACCGAGGGCGACGACACGCTGGGCATCGCCACGCACGTGGACGACGTGAGCGAGATCCTCCGCCTGGCCGACCTGTACGTCACCGACGTGGCGGAGAGCGACCTCATCGACTGGCAGGGCGGCGGCCCCGACGACTGGCCGGGGCTGTCGGAGCACCACGACGCGTAGGCGCCGCGTACGCCATCGGACGTACGTCGCCCACGCAATCCTCAGATCAACCTCTGAACAGGCGCCGGGAGGCTTCAACCGCACCCTCGCGCGGGCACATTCCCGTCACACGGTGCCCGCCGGCACGGGGGCGGCGGGCACCGCACGGGGGCACGCGAAAAAGGGGCGGCCCAACCTTTCGGTTGGACCGCCCCTCGCCCGCGAGCGGACTAGCTGGACGCGTCAGACCTTCAGCGTCCTGATCGACGTCGGCGAGTGACCCGGCTCCGTCGCGATCTCCTCGAACTCGACGACGTTGCTGATGTCGTTCGTGGTCGACATGGAGATGTTGGTGACCCGCTCGAGGATCGCCTCGACGACCACCGGGACCCGGTACTCCTGAGCGAGCTTCTTGGCCTGCTCGAAGGCGGCGCCCAGTTCGCTCGGGTCGGTCACGCGGATCGCCTTGCAGCCGAGGCCCTCGACGACCTTGACGTGGTCGACGCCGTAGACGCCCAGCTCGGGCGAGTTGATGTTCTCGAACTCCAGGTTGACCTGGAAGTCGATCTCGAACGCCCGCTGCGCCTGACGGATCAGGCCCAGGTAGGAGTTGTTCACCAGGACATGGACGTACGGGATCCTGTGCTGCGCGCCGACCGCCAGCTCCTCGATCATGAACTGGAAGTCGTAGTCGCCGGACAGGGCGACGACCTGCGCCTCGGGGTCGGCCTTCGCCACGCCCAGCGCGGCCGGGATCGTCCAGCCCAGCGGGCCCGCCTGACCGCAGTTGATCCAGTGCCGCGGCTTGAAGACGTGCAGCATCTGGGCGCCGGCGATCTGCGAGAGGCCGATGGTGGAGACGTACCGGGTCTCCGGGCCGAAGGCCTTGTTCATCTCCTCGTAGACGCGCTGCGGCTTGATCGGGATGTCGTCGAAGTGCGTACGGCGCTGGAGGGTCGCCTTCCTCTCCTGCGCGGACGCCGCCCAGTCGGAGCGGTCCGGCAGCTTGCCGGCGGCCTTCAGCTCCTTGGCCACCTCGACGAACAGCTCCAGCGCGGCCTTCGCGTCCGACGCGATGCCGTAGTCCGGCGCGAAGATCTTGCCGATCTGGGTGGGCTCGACGTCGACGTGGACGAACTTGCGCCCGGCCGTGTAGACGTCCAGCTTGCCGGTGTGGCGGTTGGCCCAGCGGTTGCCGATGCCGAGGACGAAGTCGGACTCCAGGAAGGTCGCGTTGCCGTAGCGGTGCGAGGTCTGCAGGCCCACCATGCCGGCGTTCAGCTCGTGGTCGTCGGGCAGCAGGCCCCAGCCCATCAGGGTCGGGACGACCGGCGTGCCCGTCAGCTCGGCGAACTCGACGAGGAGGTCGGCGGCGTCGGCGTTGATGACACCGCCGCCCGCGACGATCAGCGGCCGCTCGGACGCGTTCAGCAGTCCGATCGCCTTCTCGATCTGGGCGCGGGTCGCGGCCGGCTTGTAGACCGGGAGGGGCTCGTACGTCTCCGGGTCGAACTCGATCTCCGTCAGCTGGACGTCGATCGGCAGGTCGATGAGGACCGGGCCGGGACGGCCGGAGCGCATCAGGTGGAACGCCTGCTGGAAGACGCCGGGGACCTGGGCGGCCTCCAGGACGGTCACCGCCATTTTCGTGACCGGCTTGGCGATCGAGGCGATGTCGACGGCCTGGAAGTCCTCTTTGTGGATCACGGCGGTCGGAGCCTGGCCCGTGATGCACAGGATCGGGATGGAGTCGCCGATCGCGGAGTACAGGCCGGTGATCATGTCGGTGCCGGCCGGGCCCGAGGTGCCGATGCACACGCCGATGTTGCCCGGGTGCGTACGGGTGTAGCCCTCGGCCATGTGCGAGGCGCCCTCCACATGGCGGGCAAGGGTGTGGTTGATCCCGCCGGAGGCCTTGAGCGCGGCGTAGAAGGGGTTGATCGCCGCGCCCGGCACGCCGAACGCGTTGCTGACGCCCTCGCGCTTGAGGATCTCGACTGCCGCTCGGGCAGCGGTCATACGAGCCATTGAGTACTCCTGCTTCGGCTGTCGGATTCGCACTCCCGTCGCGCCCCGCGGTGAGCAATTCCGTGACGATGTCGATTCCGCCTGCATCTTCCACATAGCGGAAACTGTTTTCTACTATCTGGAAGCAATGTAAGTGGGGCAGCTGAGGAGCGTCAAGAGGCGAAGACCGGCAACGGGCGGACAACCGGGCACCGCGTGGAGGACGATGGGAGCGCTGTCCCGATGCGAGGTCGTCCTGGAGTGGGCCATGTCCGAGAGCGTGTCGGTGCGCTGCCCGGCCTGCCGGCGCGAGCATCTCTACGAGGCACCCGCCTATCCGTGCGCGTGCGGGGCGCCCGTCGCACCGGAACTCGATCCGCACGGCACCGCGACGGCCGTCGCGCATCGGGCCTGGGACGACGAGTGGATCGGTGTGCGCTGTCGGGCGTGCGGCCGGGAGAGCCATTGGCCCCGTCCGGAGGTGGGATGCCCCTGCGGGACGACGGTGCGGGTGCCGGTGGCGGAGGCGGGGGCCGAGCGGCCGGAGGCGCCGCCCGCGGCGCGCCGCGCCTTTCAGCCCGTCACGATCCGCACCGCCCGTGACGCGGTCACCGCGGCCGCCGTCTATCTGCGGTGGCTCGGCTACCGGGACATCCGCCGTGCCGACCAGCGGCCCACGTCGGGGGTCGGCATCGCCGCCCACGGGCTGCTCGCGCAGATCGACCCGACGGTCAGCCCGGCTTCCCTGCGGGACGTGGAGTGCCTGTGGCTGACCGCCATGTCCGAGTCCGCGGCCTGCGTCTACTTCTCTCTCGCCGGGTACGCCCCCGACGCCCGCGTCCGCGCCGACGGGCTGGGCGTCCCCCTCTTCGTCCTCGACCTCACGGGGACGCCCCAGCCGGTCAACAGCCTCGCCGACGAGCTGGACGCCACGGGCGCCCGGTAATCGGCTCGCGCCCGACGCCGCCGCCGACGGACACTCGGCCCATGCGCATCCGCCCCGCGACTGCCGACGACCTCCCCGTCCTCCAGGACATCGAACGCGCCGCCGGAGCCGTCTTCCGCGACTTCGGCATGGCGGCGATCGCCGACGACGAGCCGCCCGCCCTGGACGTCCTGGAGCACTACCGCAGCGCGGGCCGCGCCTGGGTCGCCTGCGACGCGGGCGACCGGCCGGTCGGCTATCTGATCTGCGAGCCCGTCGACGGCGCCCTGCACATCGAGCAGGTCTCGGTCCACCCGGTCGCCGCCCGCCGGGGCGTGGGCCGCACCCTCCTCACGTACGCCGCCGACCACGCGCGCGAGCAGGACCTCACCGCCCTCACCCTGACCACGTTCACCGAGGTCCCGTGGAACGCGCCGTACTACGCCCGCCTGGGCTTTCGCGTACTGGACGAGGCCGAGCTCACCCCGGGGCTGCGGAAGATCCGCGCCGGCGAGGCGGAGCTCGGCCTCGACCGGTGGCCCCGGGTCTGCATGCGCCGCGCCCTGGACGGCCGGTGAGTGATCAGCCCCTGCTGTCCGCGTACTTCTCCCGCAGCTCCACCTTCCGCACCTTCCCGGACACCGTCATCGGGAAGGTCTCAAGGATCTGCAACCGGCTCGGGATCTTGTAGTGGGCCAGTTGCCCCTCGCAGAAGGCCCGCAGCTCCTCCAGCGTCAGCGGGGCGGCCGCGTCGCGCGGGATGACGCAGGCCAGTACCTCCTCGCCGTACCGTTCGTGGGGCACCCCGACGACCTGGACGTCGGCGATCTTGGGGTGGGCGTAGAGGAACTCCTCGATCTCGCGCGGGTAGATGTTCTCGCCGCCCCGGATGATCATGTCCTTGATGCGGCCGACGATCTCGACGTAGCCGTTCTCGCGCATCGTCGCGAGGTCGCCGGTGTGCATCCAGCGGCCGGCGTCGACGGTCTCGGCGGTCTTCTCGGGCTCGTTCCAGTAGCCGAGCATCACGCTGTAGCCCCGGGTGCACAGTTCGCCCGCCGTGCCGCGCGGCTGGGTCACACCGGTCGCCGGGTCGACGATCTTCACCTCGATGTGCGGCAGGACGCGGCCGACCGTGGACGTGCGGTGTTCCAGGTCGTCGTCCCGCCGCGTCTGCAGGGACACCGGGGACGTCTCGGTCATGCCGTAGCAGATGGAGACCTCCTCCATGTGCATCTCGGCGACGACCCGCTTCATCACCTCCACCGGGCAGGGCGAGCCCGCCATGATGCCGGTGCGCAGGGAGGAGAGGTCGTACGACGCGAAGTCGGGGAGGTTCAGCTCCGCGATGAACATGGTCGGGACGCCGTACAGGGACGTACAGCGCTCCTGCTGGACGGCCTCCAGCGTGGCCTTCGGGTCGAAGGACGGGGCCGGGATCACCATGCAGGCGCCGTGCGAGGTGGCGGCCAGATTGCCCATCACCATGCCGAAGCAGTGGTAGAAGGGCACCGGGACGCAGACCCGGTCCTGCTCGGTGTACGCGATCAACTCCCCCACGAAATAACCGTTGTTGAGGATGTTGTGGTGGGAGAGGGTGGCCCCCTTGGGGAAGCCCGTCGTGCCCGACGTGTACTGGATGTTGATCGGGTCGTCGCAGGACAGCTCCTCGAACGGGGCAGGTGTGGCCCGCGCGATCAGCGCCTCCCAGCTCGGGTCCCCGATGTACACGGTCTCCCGCAGCTGGGGGCACTTTCCGCGCACCTGCTCGACCATCGCCCGGTAGTCGCTCGTCTTGTGGCTCAGGGAGGCGAAGAGGAGCGAGATTCCCGCCTGGTTGAGGACGTACTCGACCTCGTGGGTGCGGTAGGCGGGATTGATGTTCACCATGATCGCGCCGACGCGGGCCGTGGCGTACTGGACCAGCACCCATTCCGGACAGTTGATCGCCCAGATACCCACCCGGTCACCCTTGGTGACGCCGCTCGCGAGCAGCGCGTACGCCAACTCGTCGACGTCGGCGGCGAACCGGGCGTACGTCCAGCGCCGCCCGGACGGCACGTCGACCAGCGCCTCCCGGTCGGGCCACGCGGCGACCGCCCGGTCCAGGTTGGCCCCGATCGTGTCCCCGAGCAGGGCGGTGTCGCTCGTCCCGTGCGTGTACGACAGCTCTGGGCTCACCGGAAGTCCTCCTCGCGGTACTCGGCGTCCGAACCGGCTGCCGTGGCCTCGCGCAGCTCGATGCGGCGGATCTTGCCGGAGACGGTCTTGGGCAGCGGCGCGAACTCCAGGCGGCGGATGCGCTTGTACGGCGCCAGCACCTCCCGTGAGTGCTCGAAGAGCACCTTGGCCGTGTCGGGGCCGGGCTCCCAGCCCTCCGCGAGGACGACGTACGCCTTCGGCACCGCGAGCCGCAGCGCGTCCGGCGCGGGCACGACGGCCGCCTCGGCCACCGCCTCGTGTTCCAGCAGGGCGCTCTCCAGCTCGAACGGGGAGATCTTGTAGTCGGACGCCTTGAAGACGTCGTCGGCGCGGCCGACGTAGGTGATGTAGCCGTCGGCGTCCCGGGAGCCGATGTCGCCGGTGCGGTAGTAGCCGCCGGCCATCGCCTCCGACGTACGGTCGGCGTCGCCGTGGTAGCCGGTCATCACACCGACGGGGCGGCCGGACAGGTCGAGGGCGATCTCGCCCTCGTCGGCGCCGGGTGCGCCGGAGACCGGGTCGAGGAGTTCCACGCGGAAGCCGGGGCTGGGGCGGCCCATGGAACCGGTCTTCAGGGGCTGGCCGGGGCTGTTGGAGACCTGGACCGCGGTCTCGGTCTGCCCGAACCCGTCGCGGATGGTCACGCCCCACGCCTCGCGCACCCGCTCGATGACCTCGGGATTGAGCGGCTCACCGGCGGCGACCACCTCGCGCGGGCGGGTGCGCAGGGCGCTCAGGTCGGCCTGGATGAGCATGCGCCAGACGGTCGGCGGGGCGCAGAAGGTGGTGACGCCGGCGCGGTCCATCTCGGCCATCAGGCGGGCCGGGTCGAAGCGCGTGTAGTTGTGGATGAAGACGGTCGCCTCCGCGTTCCACGGCGCGAAGAGGTTGGACCAGGCGTGCTTGGCCCAGCCGGGCGAGGAGATGTTCAGGTGCACGTCGCCGGGCTTGAGGCCGATCCAGTACATGGTGGCCAGGTGCCCGATCGGATACGAGGCGTGGGTGTGCTCGACCAGCTTGGGGCGGGCGGTGGTGCCGGAGGTGAAGTAGAGCATCAGCGGGTCGTCGGACGCGGTCGGCCCGTCGGGGGTGAAGCCGGCCGGGGCGGCGTACGCGTCCTCGTACGTCTGCCAGCCCTCGTGTGCGCCGCCGACGCTGACGCGCGTGTAGCGGCCGGGCACCTCGTCGAACTTGCCGGTGTCCTCGGCGCGCACGAGCACATGCCGCACCCGTCCGCGCTCCACCCGGTCGCGCAGGTCGGCGGGGCCGAGCAGCGGGGTGGCCGGGATGACGACGGCGCGCAGCTTCATGGCGGCGAGGGCGATCTCCCACAGTTCGGCCTGGTTGCCGAGCATGACGAGGACGCGGTCCTCGGCGCGGACGCCGCGCGCCCGCAGCCAGCCCGCGACGCGGTCGGAGCGCTCCGACATCTCGGCGAAGGACAGACGGACCTCGCTGCCGTCCTCCTCGACGATGTGCAGCGCGGTGCGGTCGTTTCCTTCCGCGATGACGTCGAACCAGTCGAGCGCCCAGTTGAACCGCTTAGGCCGGGGCCAGGTGAAGCCCTCGTAGGCGGTCGGGTAGTCCTCGCGGTGCTCCAGCAGGAAGTCCCGCGCACTGCGGAACTCCTCCGTCCCCGTCGTCATCTTTCCTCCTGGTTACCGGAACCTTGCCGGGCGGCCCTCTGCCATCGTGTAATCCGTGACGTGGGTCTCACTACCCCCGAACGGGGGTGTGCGCTCGGGAAAGCCGCAGGAAAGGGCGAGCAGGTGGCAGTGGACGCGGCCGCATCGGTGGAGATAAGGGGCGCGCTGCTGCGCCTGCGCCGCTCGACCGGGCTGCCGGTCGCCTTCGGCGGCCTGGTGGAGCCCGGGCGTCCGCGCGTGCGCATCAGCGAACTGAACGGCACGGCCACCGAGTCCCTGAGCAGGCTCGCGGTGACCGCCGGCAACGGCCTGGGCGGCAAGGCGGTGGCCCTCGCCCGCCCGTGCGCGGTCACGGACTACTCCGCCTCACGGCAGATCACCCATGAGTACGACGCCGCCGTCGCCGTGGAGGGACTGCGATCGGTGCTGGCGGTCCCGGTCGTCGTACGACGCCGGGTGCGCGGAGTCCTGTACGGCGCCCTGCGCACGGCCCAGCCTCTGGGCGACCGCACGCTGACGGCGGCCGTAGAGGCGGCGCGGGACGTCGAACAGGCACTGGTGGTGCGGGACGAGGTCCGGGGGCTGCTGGAGGCGGCACGGGCGGAGGCGGCGCCGGTGCAGACGCCGCTCGACCGGGGCGCCGACTGGGAGCAGGTCCGCGAGGCACACGCGGCGCTGCGGGCTTTGGCCCCGCGCATCGGCGACCCCGCCCTGCGCGCGGAACTGCTGGACGCCTGCGGCCTGCTGGCGGAGGGCCCGGCGCGTGCGCCGAGCGGCGTCCGGCTGGCCCCGCGCGAGCTGGACGTGCTGGCGTGCGTGGCCGCCGGCTCGACGAACGCGGTCGCCGGCGAGCGGCTGGGGCTGCGGGTGGAGACGGTCAGGAGCTATCTGCGGTCGGCCATGCGGAAGCTGGGCACCCACACGCGCGGGGAGGCGGTGGTCGCGGCACGCCGGGCGGGGTTGCTGCCGTAGGCCGGCCCACCCCGACGACCCTCCATTCATTCATCCATGCTTTGAATTTCCCTATGCCCGTCGCTGTTATTTGCCTCACCATGTCGTCGGTCCGAAATTCAAAGACCTGTTGCCTAATATTGGCCCGAACACGACACACGGAGGGGAGCGGTGACCGTGCGACGGGACTTCAAGGAGCCTGCCGGCTGCCGCCCCGACCAGGTCATCGGCAGGGAGGAGCTGTTCACGGCGGCGCGTGAGCAGCTCGGGCGGGGCGGCAGCGTGCTGCTTCACGGCCCTGCCGGAATTGGGAAGTCGACGGTCCTGCGGGCTTTGGCCGGGGAATACGGCGGCGCGGCACGCACCGTGTTGCGCTGCTCGCCCACGGAGTCGGAATCCCACCTCCCCTTCCTCGCCCTGGCCGACCTCCTCGGCCTGGTCCTGGACGAGGTGTCCGAGCGGCTGCCCGCCGCACAGCGCACCGCCCTGGAGTCCGCCCTCACCGGCCGCGGCGAGTCCACCCTCCAGCGCGACGGCCTCGCCCTGCGCCTGGCGGTGCTGTCCGCCCTGCGCGCCCTCGCCGACACCGGACCCGTCCTCGTCGTCGCCGACGACCTTCAATGGCTCGACCCGGCAAGCGCCGAACTCCTCGGATTCGCCGCCCGGCGCCTCGGCGACACCCCGGTGCGGATGCTGTGCGCGGTGCGGACCGAGGGCGAGGAGTACGACCGCCACCTGCGCGCGTCTCCGCCGGACACCCTCGCCGTCCGGCTGGGCCCGCTCTCCCGCGCCCAGCTGTCCGCCCTGCTGGACCACCGCGGTTACACCGGCCTGCCCCGCTCCACGGTCCGCGACATCCACCGCACCAGCGGCGGCAACGCCCTGTTCGCCCTCGAACTGGGCCGCGCCCTCGCGGAGAACCCCACACCGCCCCGCCCCGGCGAGCCCCTGCCGGTGCCCACCTCGCTGCGCGCCCTGGTGCTGAACCGCCTGGAGATGCTGTCGGAGGAAGCCCGCCGCACCCTCCTCGTGGCGAGCGCGGGCGCCCGCCCCACGCTGGCCCTGTTGCACGAGGCCGGCCGTGCCGACGCCGAGGCCGAGACCGCCCAGGCCGCCGAACTCGGACTGCTCGCCACCGAACCCGAGGGTCCCGCCGTACGGTTCGCGCACCCGATGATCTCCGCGGCGCTGTACGCGGAGGCGCCCGCGCAGGACCGCCGGGCCGCGCACGCCGCCCTGTCCACCGCCGCGTCCGACCCCATCGAGCGCGCCCGGCACCTTGCCCTGGCGACCCATGGCACCGACCCGGAGGTCGCCGCCCGGCTCGCCGAGGCCGCCGCCCTGGCCCGGGACCGTGGAGCGCCGTCGGTGGCCGCGCAGTTGGGGCTGCTCGCCGCCCGGCACACTCCGGCGGACGGCCGCCCGAGCCCGGAACTGATGCGCCTGGCCGCCGCCGAGGACGCGATCACCGCCGGGGAACTGGACCTCGCCCGGGACATCGCCCGTGAGGTGCTGAGCCGCACGACCGTGCCCGAGGACCGGGTGCGGGCCTGGATCATCGTGATCGACACGGCGGGCCACGCCATGACGGAGGTCGACGAGATCTTCCCGCAGGCCCTGGCCGACGCCGGCGACGACCCCCGGTTGCTCGCCCTGGTCCACTACCAACTCACCTGGCGCGCCCTGCTCGTGGAGGGCGACTTCGACGAGGCCCGCGGCGAGGCGGCGTACGCGGCAGAGCTGGCCGCGCGGGCCGGCGACCGGTACACCGAGCTGATGGCGCTCGCCTTCCAGGCCCAGATCGAGACCCTGATGGGCCACCCGGACGCTCCCGCGACCATCAGGCGGGCACTCGAAGAGCCCCAGGACCCGAGGGTGGCGTGCCATCACAACGGCGCCGGCTACTCCCGGTTCCGCTGGCTGATCATGAGCGACCAGCTGGCCGAGGCGCGCGCCACGGTCACCGCCCTGCTGCGGGAGGTGCGGCGGCGCGGGTCGGTCGAGAGCGAGGTGCACTTCCTGCGCGGGGTGGCCGAGACCGAACTGCACTCCGGGCACTGCTCACGCGCCCTCGACCTGGCCCGCGAGAGCCTGCGGCTGGCCCGGGACACCGGGATCGGCGAGGTGGCATCAGCGGTGCTGACCTCGCTCGCGGAGGCCGCGGGCGGGGACGTGGACCGGGCGCTGGAGCTGGCGCGGGAAGCGGTGGCGCACGCCGAGGAGGACGGCGACCAGATGTACGTGTCGCGTGCCCTGGCCGCCCTGGGGCACGCCCAGTTGGTGGCCGGGGACGTGGCGGCGGCGGTCCGTTCGCTGCGCCGGGTGCGGGAGGTGGAGCAGGGCCTAGGCATCACCGACCCGGCGCGCGGCCGGTGGCACGGCGACCTGGCCGAGGCCCTGGTGCGCAGCGGGGAGATCGCGGAGGCGCAGGACGTCATCGACGGCACGCGTGAGCCGGCGCTGCGGCTGGACCGCGAGAGCGTACTGGCCGTACTGGACCGGGCCGAGGCGCTGATCCGTGCGGCACGGGGCGAACACGACGCCGCCGCGGCCCAGTTGACGTCGGCCCAGGACCGGCTCGGCAAGCTGGGCTACAGCCTGGAAGAGGCGCGGGCCGCCTTCGCCCTGGCCCAGCTGCGCTCCGATACCGCGGGCCCGACGTCGTACGACGAGGCGGCCCGGCTGTTCCGCCGCTGCCGGGCACTGCCCTGGCTGCGGCAGGTCGAGGTCGCCGCGGCCGCGCGGCCCGTGGAGGCGGCCCCCACCCCCGCCGCCTCCGCCCCGGACGGGCTCGACGGCCTGGACGGGCTCGCCTCGATGGAGCGTCAGGTCGCCGCGCTCGTCATGGAGGGCGCGACCAACCGGGAGATCGCCGCACGCCTGTTCATCAGCGTCAAGACGGTCGAGGCGACGCTCACCCGCGTCTATCGCAAGCTGGGGATCCGATCGCGGGTCGACATCGTCAGACTGGCGGCGGGGCGCCGCACGACCTGAGGTCGGGGCGCCGTACGACGTGGGATCTCGGCGCCGTACGAGGTGAGTTCACCCGTCTTTGTCGGTCCGCGTGGGTTTATCGGGGCGGACCGAGGGTTTTCCCTGCCCAACTCCCTTAGGGGGTTCCCTCATTGGGAAGGGAAGTTTCCGGGACCTACCTTGAGTTCGTGCCGCTCGCTCGGGCACACGGGGGCCGGTCCCGCGACCCTCGTGCATACCCCCCACACCCGCGCGACCCCCCACCGGCAACCCCCAATGAGGAGTCTCATGTTCGGGCTCACCCGTGCCAGAAAGACCGCCGCCGTCGCGGCGACCGCTGCCGCCGCCGCGGCCGCACTGCTCAGCGCCCCCACCGCTGAGGCTGCGTCCTCCCGCATCGTGGGCGGTACGACGACCACGACGACCTCGTATCCCTTCATGATGCAGATCACGGACGCCTCGCAGAACCAGTTCTGCGGCGGCACCCTGGTCTCCGCGACCAAGGTGGTCACCGCGGCCCACTGCATGGTCGGCGAGAGCAACGGCAGCGTCCGCGTCGTCGGCGGGCGCACCTACCTCAACGGCACGAACGGCACCGTCAGCCAGGTCAGCGACATATGGATCCACCCGGACTACTCGGACGTCACCGAGGGTAACGACGTCGCCGTGCTGACCCTGTCCACGTCGATGCCGTACACGCCGGCCTCGTACGTCGACTCCTCGGACACCGGCGTGTACGCGACCGGCGCCACCGCCCGCATCATCGGCTGGGGCACCACCTCCTCGGGCGGCAGCTCCTCCAACCAGCTGCGCACGGCGACCGTGCCGATCGTGTCCAACTCCAGCTGCGCGAGCTCCTACGGTGCGGACTTCATCTCGTCCGACATGGTCTGCGCCGGATACACCTCCGGCGGCGTCGACACCTGCCAGGGCGACAGCGGCGGTCCCCTGCTCATCGGGGGCGTCCTGGCAGGCATCACTTCCTGGGGCGAGGGCTGCGCCCAAGCCGGGTACCCGGGCATCTACACCCGGCTGACCACGTTCTCGGACGAGGTCAGCGAACAGGTCTCCTGAGCACACCCCAGGTGAAAGACCGGGGGGCGTTGCGGGCCTCCACGAGCGGCCCGCAACGCCCCCTATCCATGTGCGCATCCACGTCGGCACCCGACTCCACACTCATGCCGATGCCCCATGGCCGGGATTGCCGACTAGGGGATCACGGTCCCGAAGCGGATGTCGTACGCCGCGTCCGGGTGCATCACCTTCAGCATGCGCTCCCCTTCCTCCGTCACCTCCCCGCGCTGAGCCATGGTGAGCTGGGTGAACTCCTCGATGACGAGCTCGTCGCCGACGATCCGCCACACGCCCACGAGGAAGCCGTCGACGAGGAGCGGGCAGTAGACGGTGTTCACCTGCCAGGTACGGCCACGGTTCGCGGGCGGGATCACGCGGGTGCGGTCGGCGTGGGAGAGGAGGAGGTTGTCGAACTCGGGCAGGAAGCGGGGCGGGGCCGGGGTGTCCGGATCGGGGCGCGGGGCGTCGGGAAGGTCGAAGAGCTCGACGCCGTTCTCGTCGCGGAAGGTGAGCAGGTCGGGGCGGAGCCGTTCGAAGGCGTCGCGCATCCGGGTCAGGCCGCACCAGGTCTGCATGTCCTTCACGGAGGCGGGCCCGAAGGCGGCCAGGTAGCGCAGCACCGTGGCATCGGGTGAGGCGGCCGGTTCGGCGGGACGGTCCAGCCAGTTCTCCGCGGTGGTGAGAGTGACCTGTCCGCTGCGGCCCCACAGTCCGCGCGGGGTGACCTGGACGAGGGGGAGCTTGCAGCGGGCCGCGACGGCCAGGGACTGCGGGTCGGCGTCCGGCCACTCGACGATCAGGGCTTCGCGCAGCTGCTTCATGGTGCGGGGCTCGATTTCGACGAGGTCGCGGGCGAGCGCGGCGAGCCGGTCCAGGTCGACGCCGACGAGGCCCTTGCGGAAGTAGTTGATCTCGCGGTCCCTGGCGGGCTGGACCAGCGGACGCAGGGTGAGACTGTCGTCGGCGGTGTGCAGGTGGATCGTCGAGCGCATGGTGACCATCCGCACGGCGGCGCGGTCGGCCAGCAGGCCGGACAGTTCACCGGGCGTGAAGCCGTCGAGGCGGGCGGCGAGCGCGTAGTAGGGCGGCTTGACCTCCTGGGCCTGGAGGCCGACCAGATGCTCCACGGCCGCCAGGGCGGACATCGGCGAGCGACGCAGCAGCAACTGCCGGTCGAGGGTGGCGCGGTTGAGGGCGCGGGTGCCGAGCACGGGGCCGGCCGCGGCCGCCGTCTTCTTTGTGCTGCGCTTCGTCATGCTCCGCACGCTAGCGAGACTTGCGGACACCTTCGGTCCGCAACTCTCACGGAATCCCGGATCCCCTCACCCCTCCGATGCCATTCGCCCCGTATATCCTGCATCGGAGATCACGCAGTCGTCGTCCAGACCGGGAGGCAGCCGCGATGTCCGAGCGACGCGCACGCCCCGCCTCGAAGAATCCCGTGAAGTCCGCCTGGCGCCGAGCCGTCACTCCCCCGCCGCAACCGGAGCAACCGGAGCCGGCGCCCGCGGCGCGCACCACGGCCTCCGACTCCTCCGAGGTGGCGAGCGTCGTGCAGGCGGTGCTGTACCGGGACGGCGTGCGGGTGTCCGCCCCCGCCACGCTCGCCGAGACCTACCGCGAGCTGCGCGACCAGTCCTGCGGCATGGCCTGGATCGGCCTGGCCCGTCCCACGGAGGCGGAACTGCTCTCCCTGGCTGCCGAGTTCGACCTGCATCCGCTCGCAGTCGAGGACGCGATGGAAGCGCACCAGCGGCCCAAGCTGGAGCGCTACGGCGAGACACTCTTCGTGGTCCTGCGCGCGGCCCGCTACCTGGACGCACCCGAGGAGGTCGACTTCGGCGAACTGCATGTCTTCGTCGGCCCCGACTTCGTGATCACGGTCCGCCATGGCGCGGCCCCCGATCTGTCGGCGGTACGCCAACGCATGGAGGAGACTCCGGAACTGCTCAAACTCGGTCCGGAGGCGGTGCTCTACGCGATACTGGACGCCGTGGTCGACGGCTACGAGCCGGTGGTGGTGGGCGTTCAGAACGACATCGACGAGATCGAGACGGAGGTCTTCCGGGGCGACCCCGAGGTCTCCCGCCGCATCTACGAACTCTCCCGGGAAATGGTCGAGTTCCAGCGCGCCACCCGCCCGCTCGTCGGCATGCTGCACGCCCTGATGGCCGGCTTCTCCAAGTACGGCACGGACGAGGAACTCCAGCGCTACCTGCGCGACGTCGCCGACCATGTCACCCACACCAGCGAGCGCGTCGACGGCTTCCGCCAGGCCCTCACCGAGATCCTCACGGTGAACACGACGCTGGTCACGCAGCAGCAGAACGCCGAGATGCGGGCGCTGGCGGAGGCGGGGTTCGAGCAGAACGAGGAGATCAAGAAGATCTCGTCGTGGGCGGCGATCCTGTTCGCGCCGACGCTGGTGGGGACGATCTACGGCATGAACTTCGACCACATGCCGGAGTTGCACTGGGCGTTCGGATATCCCTTCGCGATCGCCCTGATGGGGGTCGTTTGTACAAGTCTGTACGTCATCTTCAAGCGGCGGGATTGGCTCTAGAACCTCGCTTCCGGCCAGTCGGGCTGTCGCCGTCACCGTGCCCGCGGCGCGTGCGGCAACCGGAGGACGCCGGGGTCATCCGCGGCTACCGAGCGCTCATCGATCGCGCCGCGGTCGGCCGCAGCCTGCGGGGGTTCGCCGGGGTGCGGCTGATGCGGCACACCCGCGCGGACGTGATCGCGTTCGAGAGTGCGGTCACCCGGCTGCCCGAGGTGGTCCACAGCCACCACATCACCGGCAACTCCGACTATCTGCTCCAGGTCGAGGTCCCCGACCTGCCCGCATACGAGGACTTCCACGCCGACCAGGTGGCCGGCCTGCCCGGCACGGTGACCAGCTACGTCACCATGAAGACTCTCCGCCGACACCACCGCGATCACCGCGTGACGGGTGGTCAGAGCATGCCGGCGCCGCGGACGCAGTCTGGATGAGGGCCGGGACAGGGTCTGTCCGGCCGGCTTGCCGGACAGACCCTGGAGATGCTCGACTTCGCGCCGCAGGGCTCAGCGCTTGAGCGTGAAGGTGAAGTCGCCGGAGAGCTTGCCGCTCAGCCGGACCGCCGAAACGAGCTTCCCCTCCGCGATCAGTCTCTCGACCTCGGCCCGCGAAAGATCGCAGCCTTCAGCGATCAGTCGTACCGGCCGGACGGGGATCCGTGCCGCGAAACGGACCGACACGTCGATCACCTCACGGTCCAGATGATCCGATCCGCCGGTGTCGAGGCGCCAGGCGTTGTCCCAGTCGAGGGCGATGCGATTACGGCGCCGCACCGCCGGATCCTGGAGCAACTCGGCTGCCAGGCCGGGATCGTTGTCGTGCATCCGGTCCAGCAGTTCAGGTCGTACGGAACGCACGTTCATCCGCTCCAGGACCGTCAGCTTCGCGGTCTCCCCGCAAGCGGTACAGAGCACGAGGAGCCAGGCGTCGAGAAGCTTGTGGTTTGCGTTGACACGAAACTTGCCGTTCGCCCGGAAGCGCTCGGACGCGCACGCGTGGCAACGACGGAGAACGAGCGGCAGGCAGGTGGGCATGACCACCCAGCGATTGAGCACAGCAGTACACCGGTTTCAGTGAGAAGTCCGCAGCAAAAAGGAGCGCGGCGCACATGCGCGACGCGCGACACATCAGCTCTCGGGGGGTCTCACACGGTGTACAACGGCACGTCCTTGCCTGGATGACTTGGATCAGCGGCACGGTAGTGACGCACGGCAGCGCCGCGCCACCGGTTTTCGAAGCGCCTCAGCAGCAGGCTCAACACGCACACGGCCACGGTCGTAGCGGCGATGACGCTGCGTCACATTCTGTTTGCTGTCACGTCTGAGCGCCGCTGCGTGGTCCTCACTACTGAAGCGAGCGAAGGGAAGGGATCGTGAGGATGAGGACCGTCATCGTGTGCGCCTCCGTGTCGCACGGCAATACGCGTCGTGTCGCCGACAGCATCGCCGAAGTACTCGGCGCGGAGGTCGTCGCGCCCGAGCAGGCCGACCTGGCGGAGCTGGCCGGGGCCGACCTCGTGGGATTCGGCTCGGGTGTCTTCTACGGCAGGCTCCACCCCCGGCTGGCCGAGTTCGTCAAGGCACTTCCCGCCGGACGGGGCCGGGCGTTCGTGTTCGCCACCAGCGGGCTGCCCGAGATTGCGCCGGCGCCTTTCACCCGCCCCCTCGTCCAGCTTCTCCAAGGCAAGGGCTTCGAGGTGGACGGGAGCTTCTCGTGCCGGGCGTTCGACACCTGGACGCCCTTCAAGCTCGTCGGCGGCATCAACAAGCAACGGCCGAACGCCGGGGACCTGGCCGCCGCGCGGACGTTCGCCGAGGGGTTGCGGGACGGACGAGGGCCGGTGTCCTGACGCTCGCCCTGGCCGGCTTCCCTCCGGTGGCCCGGGGCCACGCTGCGCCTCGCCGGGCTCCGGGCCAACTGGCCCCCGGGGGCTACACCATCCGGTGGCTTATGACCGCAACGGCGTTATTCATATCACCGTATTTCCTATTCATTCCACTGTCCGGCTCTTGGTGCTGACCAACCGTCACGAGGCCCTGAACCAAGTCGAGGAGAGTGGAAGATGACGACATCGCCGAAATGGCGATCTGTTCTGGCACCCGCCGCCATGGCTGCCGCGCTCGCCGCAGCCGCACTGGCGAGCGCGGGCACGGCCCACGCCCAGGACGACACCACCCCGCACCCGCCGTACCCGGCCAAGCCCGCACACCCGGCACACGGCGCCAAGCCGGCGTATCCGGTGCACCCGGAAAAGCCCGCCTACCCGGTGCACCCGGTCAAGCCCGAATACCCGGTCAAGCCGGTCAAGCCGGTCAAGCCCGAATACCCGGTCAAGCCGGTCAAGCCCGAATACCCGGTCAAGCCGGCGAAGCCGGAGTACCCGGCCAAGCCCGTCCACCCGGTCAAGCCCGAGTACCCGGTGCACCCGGTCAAGCCCGCGTACCCGGACAAGCCGGTGAAGCCGGAGTACCCGGCCAAGCCCGTCCACCCGGTCAAGCCCGAGTACCCGGTGCACCCGGTCAAGCCCGCGTACCCGGACAAGCCGGTGAAGCCCGAATACCCGGTCAAGCCCGTCCACCCGGTCAAGCCGGAGTATCCGGTCAAGCCCGAGTACCCCGCCAAGCCCGTCAAGCCCGAATACCCGGCCAAGCCCGCGTACCCCGCCAAGCCGGTGAAGCCCGACTACCCAGCGAAGCCCGCCTATCCGGTCAAGCCCGAGTACCCCGCCAAGCCGGAATACCCGGCCAAGCCTGCGTACCCCGCCAAGCCGGTGAAGCCGGAGTATCCGGTCAAGCCTGCGTACCCCGCCAAGCCGGTGAAGCCGGAGTATCCGGTCAAGCCCGCGTACCCGGCCAAGCCCGTCAAGCCGGAATACCCGGCCAAGCCCGCGTACCCCGCCAAGCCCGTCAAACCCGAATACCCGGCCAAGCCCGCGTACCCGGCCAAGCCCGTCAAGCCGGAATACCCGGCCAAGCCCGCGTACCCCGCCAAGCCCGTCAAACCCGAATACCCGGCCAAGCCGATGAAGCCCGCCTACCCGGCCAAGCCCGCCCACCCGGTCAAGCCGATGAAGCCCGCCTACCCGGCCAAGCCCGCCCACCCGGTCAAGCCGATGAAGCCCGCCTACCCGGCCAAGCCCGCCCACCCGGTCAAGCC
>NZ_JBVKAV010000001.1:0-680211 GCF_055639295.1 Streptomyces sp. NPDC107528 | reverse complement strand
CCGATGAAGCCCGCCTACCCGGCCAAGCCCGCCCACCCGGCCAAGCCGGATCACCCCAAGCACCCCAGCAAGCCCAAGCACTCCGGTCACGAGAAGGAGCAGCACGGGTGGTGATGGCGGCGACGAGGGAGTGAATCCCGGTCCCTCAGGGGATGCGCACGTCGGTTGAAGTGCCGGGCCCGTTTGCTCGGGCCCGGCACACCGCTGTCCGGGAGGAGGAGGCGGGGGCGGTCAGGGGATCTCCTGTTCGGCCCAGATGATCTTTCCGGCGGCCGTGTAGCGGGCGCCCCAGCGATGGGCGAGTTGGGCCACCAGGAACAGGCCGCGGCCGCCCTCGTCCATGCTGCGGGCGTGCCGCAGGCGTGGGGCGGTGCTGCTGCCGTCGGCCACCTCGCAGGTCAGGCGGGTGTCGCGGAGGAGGCGTAGGCGGATGGGGGGTTCGGCGTAGCGGATGGCGTTGGTGACCAGCTCGCTCACGATCAGCTCGGTCGTCATGGCCAGTTCCGCGAAGCCCCAGTCCGTGACCTGGCGGGTCGCCCGGGCCCGGAGGTCGGCGACGGCGGCCGGGTCGACGGGCACGTCCCATGAGACGACGTGCTCGGCGCCCAGAGCGTGGGTGCGCGCAAGGAGGAGGGCGATGTCGTCGGGCTGCGGCGCGGGCACGAGTTCCCGCACCGCGGACGAGCACAGCGTGTCGAGGTCGAGGTCCCGCCGGGACAGCAGGTCGCCGAGCCGGGACATGCCGCGTTCCATGTCGCGGTCGGCGTCCGCGACGAGGCCGTCGGTATAGAGGCCCAGCAGGCTGTTCTCAGCGAGTTCGATCTCGCCGGCCTCGAAGGCCATGCCGCCCAGCCCGAGCGGGGGCCCGGCAGGGGGCTCCGGGTAGGAGACCTGCCCGTCGGGTGCGATGACGATCGGCGGTGGGTGTCCTGCCCGGGCCATCGTGCAGCGTCGGGTGACGGGGTCGTACACGGCGTACAGGCAGGTCGCGCCTAGGAAGCCGGTCGTGCCCTGGTGGGCCGCCCCGGCCGTGTCGCCCTCGGGCCGCTCCTCGCTGAGACGCAGCACGAGGTCGTCGAGGTGGGCCAGCAATTCGTCGGGGGGCATCTCCATGTCGGCGAGGGTCTGTACCGCCGTGCGCAGCCGGCCCATGGTGGCCGCCGCGGTGATGCCGTGGCCGACGACGTCGCCGACGACGAGGCCCACCCGGGCCCCGGACAGCGGGATCACGTCGAACCAGTCCCCGCCGACCCCGCCGCTCGGGTCCGCCGGCAGATAGGAGGAGGCGACCTCCAGTGCCGTACCACCCGTCAGGGCCTGGGGCAGCAGGCTGCGTTGCAGGGTGACCGCGGCCGTGTGTTCCCGGGTGTAGCGGCGGGCGTTGTCGACGCACAGGGCCGCGCGGGCCACCAGTTCCTGGGCGACGAGGACGTCGTCGGGCTGGAACGAGACGGGATTGCGCGACCGTATGAAGGTGGTGAGGCCCAGGGTGGTGTTCCGTGCCCGCATCGGCGCCGAGATGAGGGAGTGCAGGCCGAACTCGCGGATGCTGGCCGCTCGCGCGGGTTGCTCGGATGTCCACAGTTCGTCGGAGGGATCGAGGACCGGGATGAGGATCGGCCCGCCGTCGATGAGCAGATGCGCGTCGTGCGGCGGCGGGACGAAGTCCACCCGCTCCCCCACCCGCGCCACGGCCTCCGGGCAGCCCTTGCGCACCGAGCTCATGCCGGCCCGGCGCATCACCGGCTTGGCGGGGGCCGGGCCGGCGTCGGTCAGCCACGTGCCGTGCCCCTCGGTGCTGAGCACCGGCTCCAGGAGGTCCACGACGACGAAGTCCGCGAAGCGCGGCACGGCGAAGTCGGCCAGTTCCTGTGCCGTCCACAGCACGTCCAGCGTCGTGCCGATTCGCGTCCCGGCCTCGTTGACCAGCGACAACAGCTGGCGTGCGTTCCACCGCTCGGTGACGTCCAAGACCATGTAGCAGACGCCGGTGATCGAGTTGTCGGGATCCACGAGGGGAAAGAAGGAGGTGGAGTAGGCGTGCTGGCGGTGCGGGTCGGCCCAACTCCATCCCACGTACTCGTAGTCGGTGACGGGCAGGCCGGTTTCCAGGACCTTGTGCATCCGGCCCTCGATGGTCTCCGCCTGGAGCCCGGGCAGCAGTTCGCTCAGCCGACGGCCGAGGCGCTGCTCGCGAGGGACACCGCCGAAGCGTTCCAGGGTGTCGTTGAGCCAGACGTAGCGCAGGTCGGTGTCCATCACGGCCATGCCGACCGGTGAGCGGGTCAGGAATCCGTCGAGGATGGACTGGCCCACCGCCCACTGCTGCCGCAACTCCCGTGCCGAGACCAGAAAGCACTCGTCCGCTCCGATGCGGAACGACGCGGAGACCCGCAGGTCCACATCGACACGGCGGCCGTCACGGTGCCGTAGCGGAATGAGACCGTTCCATCCCATGCCGGCCCGGCAGCGCTCGGCGACGCCGGCCGCCCGGACCGGATCACTCGGTACCGCCAGCAGCCGCGCGGCGGGGGAACCGACGACGTCCGAGGCGGGGTGGCCGAGGAGCTCCTCCGCTGCCCGGGTCCAGCCGATCACGACACCGTGTCCGGACAGCACCGCCGCCGCGTCGGTGGACGCGTCGAACAGAGCGCTCGGTCCTTCGGACGTGGGCGCCTCCGGTTCTTCTCGCGCAGCATCCATGGGTCCTCACGCAGCGTCCATGGGTCCCGTCCTCTACACGACCATGTTCCTGCTAGTCCGCCCGATCTGCACGGGCCGACGGCCCCGGCCCCGTTCCGCGGACGTGCGGGCGGTCGCGGGCGACTCGCGGGCGACTCGGCGGCGGCCGCTCACCGGGCAGGGCCGAGGGGCCGGAGAGAGCATGGAGGTGCCAGTCGCGCCAATCGTGGTACCCGACCGTGGCCGAGGTCGGCAGGCCGTGCCGGCCGGTGAAGGAGGAGCTGGGATGGCAGCTGGATCCTTCGAGTCCGCGGGAGGCGGGTACGCACCGGAGCCGCCCCGGCCGACCGGCCTGCTCGATGTGCTGAGCGTGGCCGCGGTGGTCGTCGACGCCGACGGGCGCGTGGTGTTCTGGACCCCGCAGGCCGAGGAGCTCTTCGGCTACACCGCCGACGAGGCCCTCGGCACCCATGCGACGCGCCTGTTCATCCACCCCGAGCAGCTGCCGGCCGTGACGCAGCTGTTCACGGAGGTGCTGGAGACGGGCCGGAGCTGGGCCGGCACCTTCCCCGTACGGCACAAGGACGGCAGCACCCGGCTGACGGAGTTCCGCAACATGCGGCTGCTGGACGATCTCGGTGACGTCTACGCCCTGGGCATAGCGGCCGACCACTCCCTGCTCCAGCGCGTCGAGACCGATCTGGCGCTGTGCGAGCGGCTGATCAACCAGTCCCCGATCGGGATCGCGTCCCTGGACCCGGACCTGCGCTATCTGCTGGTCAACCCGGCACTGGAGCGTATCGACGCCACCCCGGCCGAGGACCACGTCGGCCGCCGGCTGCGGGAGACCCTGCCGCTGCCCGACATCGACACGATCGAGTCCTGTCTGCGCCAGGTGCTCACCACCGGCACCCCGCTGCTCGACCAGTACCACGTGGGCCGTCCGCCGGCGGACCCCGAGACTGAGCACGCCTGGTCGCTGTCGTTCTATCGGCTGGAGGACCCGGGCGGGCGGATCCTGGGTGCGGCCATCTCGTTCGTCGACGTCACCGAGCGGCACCGGGCGGCCGCGGAGGCCGACCGGGCCCGGCGGCGGCTGGCGCTGATCGCCGACGCCTCCACCCGGGTCGGCACCTCGCTGGAGGTGGACCGGACCGCTCACGAGCTGGCGGAGGTCGCCACTCCCGAGCTGGCCGACGTGGTCGCCGTGGACGTCCTGGACTCCGCGCTGGCCTGCCGGCGCAACCGCAAGCCGGACAACGGCCCGGAGCTGTTCCGCGCGCTCGCGCTGAAGGCGGCCTACCCGAGCGTGGCGCTGCGCGCCGCCGATGCGCCCGGTGACCTCGCCGCGTACGAAGGCGACCGGCTGGTCACCCTGTGCGTGCACACCGGCCGGCCGATCCTCGTACGCCATGTCGGCGAGCAGGATCTGCCGCGTATCGCCAAGGACGCCGAGGCCACCGCGCTGCTGGCGCGGGCGGGCGTCCACTCCTATCTGGCCGTGCCGTTGATCGCGCACGGCGAGGTGCTCGGCGCCCTCGACCTCAAGCGCACCCGCAATCCGGTGCCGTTCGACCAGGACGACGTCGTCCTGGCCAGTGAGCTGGCCAGCAGGGCCGCCGTGGCCATCGACAACGCCCGCTGGTTCCAGAGCGTGCGCAACACCGCCCTGACCCTTCAGCGCAGCCTGCTGCCCGACCACGCGCCGCACCACACGGGTCTGGAGCTCGCCTCCCGCTACCAGCCCGCCCAGGCCACCAGCGAGGTCGGCGGCGACTGGTACGACGTCATCCCGCTGGAGGACGACAAGACGGCGCTGGTCGTCGGCGACGTCATGGGCAACGGCATCGACGCCGCCGCCACCATGGGCCGGCTGCGCACCGCCACCTGTGCCTATGCCGACCTGGACCTGGAGCCCGGCTCCGTGCTCCAGCACCTGGACAAGATCACCTGCGATCTGGAGCACTACATCGTCACCTGCCTGTACGCGGTGTACGACCCCCGCACCGGGCAGTGCCACATCGCCAACGCCGGCCACATGCCGCCCGCGCTGGCCCGCCCCGGCCGCGCCCCTGAGCTGCTCGAACTGCCGGCCGGCGCCCCGCTCGGGGTCGGCGGCATCCCGTTCGAGACCACCACGGTCGAACTGAGCCCCGGCGATCTGCTGGTCCTCTACACCGACGGCCTCGTCGAGACCCGGCTCCACCCCATCGACGACCGCCTGAGCGTCCTCCTCGGCTTCCTGGACGAACCCCGCCGGCCGCTGGAGGAGACCTGCGACCTCCTGCTGTACGGCCTGCGCCACCCCGACGACCACGACGACGTGGCTCTTCTCGTGGCGCGAGTGCTGTAGGCCGAGCCGGTCCGGCCTTGCGGGGGCGGGCCCGCCTTGCCCGCGCCGGGCGCCCGGCGCACGCTGTTCCTATGGGTGCTCAGGACGGCCCCACGCTCATCGGCTCCGTACAGCGCGCCTTCCGCCTGCTGGAGGCGATGAGCGCGCATGAGAACGGCGCGCCGGCGAAGCAACTGGCACGGGAGACGGGCCTGCCCCTGGCCACGGCGTATCACCTGCTGCGGACGCTGGTCCACGACGGATACGTGCGCAAGCTCGACGACGGCGGGTTCATCCTGGGCGACAAGATCGGCACCCTGCACACCTCGGGCCGGGGCCAGGCGCTGCTCAGCCGGATACGCCCGACGCTCGCCGCACTGCGGGACGAGCTGTCGACCGCCGCGTACCTCACCTTCTACGAGGACGGCGAGATCCGGGTCGCCGAGATCGTGGACGGCCCCCGCGCTCCCCGGGTCGATCTCTGGGTGGGGTTCGAGGACGCGGGGCACGCCACCGCGCTGGGCAAGTCCGTGCTGCGCGAGCTGGACGAGGAGTCACGCAAGGACTACCTGTCCCGGCACCGGCTCGCGGACCTCACGCCCAGCACCATCACCGACCCTCCGGAGCTCATCCGGCGGCTCGACTCCGAGCCCCTGGCCCCGGCGGTCACGGACCTGGAGGAGTACGCGCTGGGCACGGTCTGCGTCGCGGTGCCCGTCTACAGCGGGGGCACCCTCGGCTCGCTCGGGGTGTCGCTGCGGGCCGACCGGCGCTTCCGGCTGGAGGAGACGCGGGCCCGTCTGGAGGAGGTCCGAGCGCGCCTGCTCCCGACCGCGAGCCGCGTGACCCGGGGCCTCTCGCTCACTATCTGAAATCCGTGTCCTTGTCCCATCCGGGGTCGAACCGTTTTCCTGAATAAACCGGACATAACCTCCGGAAGCGCCCCCCACTCACAGGTGAGGACATCCCACAAGACATGAGCCAGGCCCCGCACCACGGTCGCTACCACTGGCCGAGGCGACTGGTCGCCGCTACGCCCGTACTGCCCATACTGATCGTCTCCGCGATCGTCCTCGTCGATCTCGTCTGCGGCTCGGGGATGACCTGGCTGCCGCTGCTCGCCGTGGGTCCCGCGCTCGCGGCCACCACCAACGGGCCGCGCGGAGTCCTGTGGGTGGGGCTTCTCGCCGCCGCCCTGGGCGCGATCCTCGGCATCCGTGACGACGCCGGCGCCCGCGAGCTGGCCGTCGTGCTGGCCGCCCTGATGGCCGTCACCCTGGCCGGGAGCCTCGCCAGCGCGCTGCGCGGGCGGCGCGAGCGGGTGCTCGCCGCCGTGCGTTCCGTCGCCGAGGCCGCCCAGCACGCGCTGCTGCAGCCCGTACCGGCGACGGTCGGGCCGTTCCAGGTCGCCGTCCGCTACAGCGCCGCCGCGGCGGAGGCCCGGATCGGCGGCGACCTCTACGCGCTCGTGTCCACGCCGTACGGGGTCCGGATGATCGTCGGCGACGTGCGCGGCAAGGGGCTGCCCGCGGTGGGGACCGCGGCTCTGGTGCTCGGCGTGTTCCGCGAGGCCGCCTACGACGAGCCCGATCTCCTCGCCGTCGTCGCACGCATCGAGCGGAGCCTGGCGCGCAACCTGGGCAGCGACGACTTCGTCACCGCCGTGGTCGCCGGGTACCCCCGGGAGGGGCAGCTGGAGGTGGTCAACTGCGGTCACGCGCCGCCGCTGCTGGTGCGCGACTCCGTCGTCGTGCCGGTCGACCCGGACCGTCCGGCCCCGCCCCTCGGGCTGCGCACCCTCTCGGGCGAGACGCCGGCGCTGCAGGTGCTGCCCTTCGCCGACGGGGACCAGCTGCTGCTCTACACCGACGGCGTCACCGAGGCCCGCGACCACGAGCGGGAGTTCTACCCGCTCGCCGACGGGCTGGCACGGCACACGTGCGACCAGCCCGCACACACCGTCACCGCCCTCCACGACGAGCTGCTCGACCATGTGGGCGGCCGGCTCCACGACGACGCGGCACTGCTGCTGCTCCGCATGCCGGCCCCGGCCGTCACACCCGCCGACCGCGAGGTGCCCGACACCGGACGGGTCGGTTCCTGCTCGCCGTAGCACGCAGGGCGCGGGCAACTGCGCGACTGACCGCAACCGACGCCGCACCCGAGCGACAGCACTACCCGGCACCCCGTCCGGGCCCTCCTCCCGCCCTCCTCCTCCCGACCGAACCCGTGCCCGCCCCGTCCATCGGTGTTAGAAATGAGGCATGGCCGCCTTCCCCGGCCGCCTGCGGTCGCTGGTGAGCGCGGCTACCGTCGCCCGGCAGGTCTTCGTGCTGCAGGCGGCGATCGTCGTGCTCCTCGTCGTCGCCGCCGTCGTGGCACTGGTGCTGCAGGTCCGCACCGACACCCGACGGGAGGCCGGC
The DNA here is from genome assembly GCF_055639295.1 of Streptomyces sp. NPDC107528. NCBI lineage: Bacteria > Bacillati > Actinomycetota > Actinomycetes > Kitasatosporales > Streptomycetaceae > Streptomyces > Streptomyces sp. NPDC107528. The sequence continues at coordinate 672,774 of NZ_JBVKAV010000001.1, read as the reverse complement.
AACCGGTCCCTCGCCGTGGCCGAGTCCTTCGCGCACGCGCCGGGTGTCGTGGACGCCCTGGCGGATCCGGATCCGAGCGCCGCGCTCCAGCCGCGTGCCGAGGCGGCGCGCGAGGCGACCGACGTGGACTTCATCGTCGTGATGAGCACCGACGGGATCCGCTACACCCACCCCAACCCCGACCGGATCGGCAAGCACTTCGTCGGCACCATCGCACCGGCCGCGGCGGGCGGGGTCGTACGCGAGACGTACACCGGGACTCTGGGGCCGTCCGTGCGGGCGGTGGTCCCCGTGACCGACGGCGGCGACAAGGTCGTCGGGCTGGTGTCGGCCGGGGTGACGCTGGCCAGCGTGGGCGGGGTCGTCGACAACCAGCTGCCGGTGCTGATCGGCTCAGCGGCGGCCGCGCTCGTCCTGGCCACCGGCGGCACCGCGCTGGTCAGCCGGCGGCTGCTGCGCCAGACGCACGGGCTGGGGCCGGTCGAGATGACGCGGATGTACGAGCATCACGACGCCGTCCTGCACTCCGTACGGGAGGGCGTCCTGATCATGGACGGCCGCCGCCGGCTGGCGCTGGCGAACGACGAGGCGCGCCGGCTGCTCGGGTTGCCCGCGGACGCGGAGGGGCGGCCCTGCCCCGACCTGGGCATCGCGCGCGACCTCGCCGGGCTGTTCACGTCCGGGCGGGACGCCACCGACGAGGTGCACCTGGCCCGGGGCCGGCTGCTGGCCGTCAGTCAGCGGTCGACCGACCAGGACGGCGGTCCGCCGGGCAGCGTGGCCACCCTGCGGGACACCACCGAGCTGCGGACGCTGACCGGCAGGGCGGACGTGGCGCAGGAGCGGCTGAAGCTGCTGTACGACGCGGGTCTGGAGATCGGCACCACCCTCGATGTCACCCGCACCTCGCAGGAGCTGGCCGACTTCGCGGTGCCGCGGTTCGCGGACTTCGTCAGCGTCGACCTGGCGGATCCGGTGCTGCGGGGCGAGGAGCCGAAGGAGGGTCGCGCGGACATGCGCCGGGTCGCCTTCCGGGGCGCACGGGAAGACAGCCCGCTCTATCCGATCGGCAAGCTGATCCACTTCCGCGAGGGCACGCCGCAGGCGTTCGGATTCGGTTCCGGCACTTCCGTGCTGGAGGCGGACATGCCCGCCTTCTCCGGCTGGCAGGTGCAGGATCCCGAGAACGCCCGCCGCATCGTCGGCTTCGGCATCCACACCATGCTCACGGTCCCGCTGCGCGCCCGCGGCGTGATCATGGGCATGGCCACCTTCTGGCGCGCCGAGCGGCCCGAGCCGTTCGAGCAGGAGGACGTGTCCCTCGCGGAGGAGCTGGTGGCACGCGCGGCCGTCAGCATCGACAACGCCCGCCGCTACACCCGCGAGCACACCCTGTCGGTCACGCTCCAGCGCAGCCTGCTGCCCCGGGCGCTGCCCGACCAGAGCGCCCTGGACGTCGCCTACCGCTATCTGCCCGCGCACGCGGCGCAGGGCGGCGTCGGCGGGGACTGGTTCGACGTGATCCCGCTGCCGGGGGCGCGGGTGGCGCTGGTCGTGGGGGACGTCGTGGGACACGGACTGCACGCGGCGGCGACGATGGGACGGCTCCGTACGGCGGTCCACAACTTCTCCACCCTGGACCTCCCGCCCGACGAACTCCTCGGCCATCTGGACGAGTTGGTCGCCCGCATCGACCAGGACGAGGACGACGGCGACAACGAGGGCGCGCCGGTCACCGGAGCGACCTGTCTGTACGCCGTGTACGACCCGTCCACCGGGCTGTGCACCCTCGCCCGCGCCGGCCATCTCGAACCCGCGCTCGTCCACCCCGACGGCGATGTCGAGTTCCCGGCCGTCGTCGGCGGGCCGCCGCTGGGTCTGAGCGGCAGCCTGCCCTTCGAGGCGACCGAGCTGCGGCTGCCCGAGGGCAGCGGGCTGGTCCTGTACACGGACGGGCTGGTCGAGCGCCAGGGGCAGGACATCGACGAGGGCCTGGAGCGGCTGCGCGGGGCGCTCGCGGCGACGCCGCCGACGGGCGGCCGGACGCCGGAGGAGACGTGCAAGGCCGTGCTGGAGGCCCTGCTGCCGGAACGTCCGCGCGACGACATCGCCCTCGTCGTCGCCCGGACGCGGATTCTCAGCCCCGATCGCTCGGCGACCTGGGACGTTCCGGACGACCGCTCCGCCGTGGCCCGGGTCCGGGCGGCGGCCACCCGGACGCTGGACGACTGGGGTCTGTCGGAGGAGGCGTTCACGACCGAGCTGATCCTCAGCGAGCTGGTCACGAACTCCCTGCGCCACGCCACCGGCCCCATCCGCGTCCGCCTGATCCGCGACCGCGCCCTGATCTGCGAGGTCTCCGACGGCAGCAGTACCGCTCCCCACCTGCGCAGCGCTGCCGCGACGGACGAGGGCGGCCGGGGACTGTTCCTGGTGGCGCAGTTCGCCGAGCGCTGGGGCACCCGGTACTCGGCGGCGGGCAAGGTGATCTGGACGGAACAGCCCCTGACGGATCCGGGGACCACTCCGGCCGAGTGAGGCCGTCGTGCCGAGTGAGGCCGTCGTAAGGGCCGTTACGGCCGTAGCACCGGATCCGGCGCAGTCGTCTCAGGTCTTGCGTGGTCGCGGCTCCTTCTGCGCCAGCAACTGCTCGCGCAGTGCCGTCAGCTGGTGGGAGTGCTCGACCGCTCGGGTCTCGTCCAGGGTGGTCAGGGCGAGGACGAGGGCGTCGGCGACGACGAGGCCGGTCAGGGCCTCGTTGGTGTTGCCGGTCGGGGTGTGGGGGGCGGTGAGGACGGCGTCGACGCGGTCCTCGAAGACCTCCCCGAGCTCGTCGGTGACGAAGACGACCCTGGCGCCTACCGCGCGGGCCCGCTCGACGACGACGTTCAGTTCGGCGAGGCGGCGCCCCGGCTGGAAGACGACGACGGCATCGCCCTGCCCGAGGGTGAGCAGCGGGTCGGCGAGGGCGAAGCCGGTCTCGCCGACGAAGCGGGCCCGGCGGCCGATCCGGCCGAGGGACAACGCAAGGTGCCGGGCGGCCAGTTCGCACGCGGCGACGCCGTAACAGAACACCTCACGCGCCTCCGCGAGCACCTCGACCGCCCGCTTCAGCGCGTCGGCGCCGGTCAGCCGCCGGCACTGGTCGATGCGTTCCTGCGTCTCGTCGAAGACGTCGTTCCAGATGCCTTCCAGGTCCCGCCCCACGTGCGCGATGCGCTGCTGGAGCCGCACCTCGGGGGCGAGCGCGGAGGTGAAGTCGGCGGCGAGTTCCCGCTTGAGCGCGGGCAGGCCGGCGTATCCGAGGCGCTGCAGGGCGCGTACGACGGTGGCGTTGCTGGTGCCGCTGGCGGCGCCCAATTCCTGCGCGCTCGCGAACATCAGCTGCTCGGCGGGGGCGCTGGCGAGGTACTGGGCGACGGTCCGTTCCGACGCGGACAGCTCGTCCCATGTGTCGCGGACGGCGGCCCGCAGTCGCGTGAGACCCCCGGGTCCCGCACTACCGGATTCTGGATTCTTCATTACAGGTATTGACTCTCCCGTTTCGGCCATTACGCTCTGAACATCTCGTTCCAAGCTGAAGAAATTCCGGAACAGACGTTACAGCACTGACGTGTCCCCGAGGAGTCCCGCGTGAAACAGAGCTTGCCGGTCATCGAGATCTCCGGGACCCCCCTCGTACGGGGACGACAGTACGGCGAGGCCGTGGCCCCCCAACTCGGGATCGCGCTCGGCTACTACGCGGAGGCGTTCGGGGTGTCCTCCGGCCTGACCTGGCGACAGGTGACCGGCCGGGCCGCCCGCTGGCTGAAACCGGTCGGCGACCACGCCCCGCACCTACTGGCGGAGATGCAGGGCATCGCGGACGGCGCCGGCCTGGACCTGCTCGACGTCCTCGCCCTGAACGCCCGCGGCGAGGTCATCTACGACGAGTCCTTTTCCCAGATGCGCGAGGAGGAGGAGCCCGCCGAGGGCTGCACCTCCTTCGCCGTGTACGGCCCTGCCAGCGGCGACGGACATGTGTGGGCCGGGCAGAACTGGGACTGGCGGGCCGGAGTCGCCGACACCGTCGTCATGCTGCGGATCGTCCAGCCGCCCGAACCCACCCTGATCATGCAGGTGGAGGCCGGCCAGATCGGCCGCCAGGGCGCCAACTCGGCCGGGATCGCGCTCAACGCCAACGGCCTCGGCGGACGGTTCGGCGAGGCGGTCGGCCTGCCGCAGACAGTGGTCCGCCGCAGCGTGCTCGACCAGGCGAACATCAGCGACGCACTGGACGTGCTGTGCCGCACCCGCGCGCACATCGCCAGCAATGCCCTCCTCACCTGCCGCGAGGGCTTCGCCATCGACCTGGAGACCACCCCGGCCGGCCACGGCTGGCTGTACCCCGACGACGGGCTCCTGGTGCACGGCAACCACTACCAGGCGGGCATCCCCGCCGCCCTCGCCGACGGCTACCGCCCGATCGCCGCCGACTCCCTGGTGCGCGTACCCCGCGCCGAACAGGGCTTGCGACGGCTGCGCGACTCCGGCGGCGCCGACGAGTCGCGCAAGCTGATCAAGGACGCGCTGTCGGACCACCTCGGTTTCCCGGAGTCGCTGTGCACCCACGCCGACCCGCGCAAGCCCGCCGTCAGGCACTGGACGACCCTCGTCTCCTCCTGCGTCGACCTCACCGCCGGCGACTACCACGTCACCGCCGGCACCCCGTGCGACCGCGAGTACCAACACCTGCCCTGGAACCTCTACGACGGCCCCCACGCCCCGAACTGACGACCCGTCACCAAATTTGCCCATCCCCCCGCTCCCGTTCACCTTCCCCGCTCAGGAGCCCCCGCAATGAAGCTCAGAACCGCCACGACCGCCGCCGGTGTCGCCGGAGCGATGGCCCTGCTCGCCGCATGCAGTGGCGCCACCTCCGGCACCTCCGCGAGCGGCGGCAAGGCCGCCGACGCCGCCGACCTCGCACTCACGTCCACCACCCCGCAGGCCGCCGAGCCCGTCACCGCCGTGAACTGGCTGCTGGAGGACGAGCCGGACTCCCTGGACCTCGACACCCAGGGCGGCAGCGCGGGCCGCACCGTGCTCACCAACGTCTGCGAGCGCCTCTACCAGCTCCAGCCCGACATGTCCGTACGCCCCTTCCTCGCCCGGCAGACCGCTCGACCCGACGCGACCCACCTGGTCCTCACCCTGCGCGACGACGTCACCTTCCACGACGGCTCGACGATGACGGCGGACGACGTCCTGTTCAGCCTGAAGCGGCACGCGGCACCGGAGATGGAGCAGTCGGACGAGTTCGCCAACGTCTCCGCCATGCGCAAGACCGGCGATGACGAGATCACGATCACCTTCAAGGAGCCCGACGCCCTGTTCACCAAGGCGCTGGCCGGCGACGCCGGGCTCGTCTACAACCGGGAGCAGGTGGAGAAGGCCGGCAAGGAGTTCGGCACGCCCGGTCGGGGCGACGCCTGTTCCGGACCGTACGAGGTCGCCGGCTGGAAGTCCGGCGACTCGATCACGCTGACCCGCGCCGACTCCTACTGGGGCGAGAAGCCGCTCACCGGCAAGGTCGTCTTCCGCTGGGCCGACGACAGCGCCATGGTCAACGCGCTCGCCACCGGAGCGGCCGACGGCACCTACGCCGACAACATAGGCACCGCGGCCGCCCTGCGCGGCAAGAAGGGCCTCGACGAGTACTTCGGCCCGAGCACCTCCGCCCTCGCGCTCATCCCGACCGAGCGCGGCGGCCTCGCCGACCCCGACATCCGCAGGGCTCTCTCCCTCGCCCTGGACCGCTCGGGCATCGCCAGGTCCGGCTACGGCGGGCTGGTCGAACCCTGGGCCACTCCGGTCGGGTCGGGTGCCTGGGGTTATGAGCAGGAGACCTTCGCCGCCGCCCAGAAGCAGCTCACCGACGCCCCGGCCAGCCCGGACGCGGACCACCTAGCCAAGGCGAAGGCGCTGGTGAAGAACGCCAAGAAGGCGCCCGACGAGCCCATCGTCATCGGCACCGACAGCAGCCAGGGCCGCATGGTCATCGCCAACGCCGTGCGCGCCGCGCTCACCCAGATCGGGCTCAAGGGCCGGATCAAGACCGTCCCGGCCGCCCAGTACGGCGAGTTCTACGGCGACAAGGAAGCCCGCGCCGACATCGACGTCCTGGTGGCCGACTGGTACATCTCCAAGAGCGACCCGCTCGGCTTCTACGACAACGGCCTGTCGGACAGTTCCAACAACTGGGTCGGGTTCAGGAGTCCGGCGTACGACGCCAAGCTCAAGGAGGGTCTGCGCACGCTGGACGACGCCAAGCGCGCCGCTCTCGCGGTCGACGTACAGCGGCAGTTCGCCGACGCGGCCGTGTGGATTCCCGTCGCGCAGGTGCCGACGGCGCTCGTCATCGACGACGAGCTGACCGGTCCGCCCGCCTCGATGGCGTACCTCTACTACCCCTGGGCCGCGAAGCTCGGCGCGAAGAAGGGCTGAGCACCGATGTTCGCCTCGATCGGGCGGCGGCTCGCGGGACTGCTGGCCACGCTGCTGGCCTCGTCCTTCGTCATCTTCGCCGCCGTGTACGCAGCTCCCGGCGACCCCGCCGTGTTCCTGGCGGGGGGCCGCGACAAGCTCACCCCGGAGCGGCTGGCAGCCGTGCGGGAGCAGTACCACCTCGACGAGCCGCTGGTGGCCCAGTACGGCCGCTGGCTGTGGGACTGCCTCCACCTCGACCTCGGCCGCTCCTTCCAGTACGGCGACCAGGTCTCCGACCTGCTGACGTCCCGCTTCCCGACGACGCTCGCGCTGGTCGGCTACGCCACGGTCCTGTTCGTCGTCCTGGGGGTCGGCGCCGGGGTGCTGGCCGCGGTCCGGCGCGGCAGTTGGGTGGACTCCGCCGTCGTCGGCACCACCACCCTCACCGCTTCCGTTCCCTCGTTCGTGGGCGGTATCGCACTCGTCGCCTTCTTCGGGGTGCGGCTGGGCTGGTTCCCGGTGACGGGCAGCGGCGAGGGCTTCGGCGGGACGCTTCACCATCTGACACTGCCGTCCCTCGCGATGGCGCTCGGCGCGGTGGCGGTCATCTCCCGGGTCACCCGGCAGGCGATGGTCGAGGCGGGCTCGGCCGACCATGTGGAGGTGGCCCGTGCGGCCGGGCTGCCGGAGCGTCAGATCATCCGCCGGCACGTTCTGCGCAACGCGCTGGGCCCGGTCGTCACCATGTGCGGTCTGGTCACCGCGGGCATGCTGGCGGGCACGGTGGCCATCGAGACCGTCTTCGGCCTCAGCGGCATCGGCTCGCTGCTGGTCGGCGCGGTGAACAGCCATGACTTCCCGGTCGCCCAGGCGGTGCTGCTGCTGATGGTCGCCTGCTACATCGCCGTCACCACCCTCGTGGACCTCGTGCATCCGCTGCTCGACCCACGCCTGAAGGCCATGAGGAGCCCCGCATGACCGCGGTATCCGCCGATGTGCTGCCCCCGGCCCGCCGCGGGCGCGCCCGCCGCCGGCCCGTCCTCGTGATCGCCGGGGCCGTCTTCCTGGCCCTCGTCGTCCTGGCCGCCGGCTTCGCCCCGCTGCTCGCGCCGTACGCGCCCGACGCCGTGGACCTGTCGTCCTCCCTGGTCGGCACGACCGGCGACCACCTGCTCGGCACCGACGCCTCCGGGCAGGACCTGCTCTCGCGCGTCCTGTACGGCGCCCGTACCAGCCTGATCGCCCCGCTCGCGCTGCTGGCCATCGCCGCCCTGCTCGGCGTCACCCTGGGCACGGTCGCAGCCTGGCGCGGCGGCTGGGTGGACACGCTGGTGTCACGGGTGACCGACGTGATGTACGCGTTCCCCGGCCTGCTGTTCGTCGTGCTGATCATCGCCGTGTTCGGCGCGGGCATCACCACGTCGGTCCTGGGCCTGGGTCTCGCCTTCGCGCCGACGATCGCCAAGTACACCCGCAGTGTGGCGCTGGCCGAGCGGTCCAAGCCGTACGTCGACGCCTACCGCGTACTGGGCATGGGCGGTCTGCGGATCTGTGTACGGCATCTGGTGCCGGGCCTCGCCCGGTCGCTCGTCGGGTACCTCGTCGTGCTGTTCGGCGAGGCCCTGATGAGCCTGGCCACCCTCAGCTATCTGGGGTTCGGCTCCCAACCGCCCAGCTCCGACTGGGGGTTGATGGTCCAGGAGGGCCAGGCCGCCATCGTCCAGGGCGCCCTGCTGCCCGCGCTGGTGCCGGGCACCGCCATCGCCGCCGTCGTGGTGGCCTTCAACGTGGTCGGGGTCTGGGCCGCCGACCGGCTCGGCGCCAGGAGGTAGCCCGCGATGCTGCTCGACATCCAGAACCTGACCCTGGGCCTGCCCGGTGCGGCGCGGCCGCTGCTCGCCGACGTGAGTCTGCGCGTCGGCTCCGGGGAGACCGTCGGCCTCGTCGGCGAGTCCGGCTCGGGCAAGTCCACCACCGCGAAGGCGGTGCTGCGGCTGACGCCCGAGGAGGCGACGGTCACCGGCCGCGTGCTGGTCGACGGCACGGACGTGCTCGGCCTGAGCGGGGCCGGGCTGCGCGCACACCGGGCCGGCACGGTCGCGATGGTCCACCAGGACCCGCGCTCCGCCCTCAACCCGGTGCGCCGGATCGGCGACTTCCTCGTCGAACGGCTTGTGCGCACCGGTCGTGCGGGCGACCGACGTGCGGCGCGCGAGAGGGCCGTCGAACTCCTCGGGGCCGTTGGCCTGTCCGACCCCGAACGGCGGTTCGGGCAACGGCCCCACGAAATGTCCGGCGGCATGCTGCAACGCGTGGTCATCGCCGGCGCGCTCGCCGTCGAGCCGCGGCTGCTGCTGGCCGACGAGTCCACCAGCGCGCTCGATGTCACGACGCAGGCGGAGATCCTCGCCCTGCTGCGCACCCTGCGCGAGGAGCGGGGTCTGGGGATGCTGTTCATCACCCACGACCTGCACCTGGCCGCCGCGTTCTGCGACCGTGTGTACGTCATGTACGCCGGCCGCGTGGTCGAACAGCAGGACGCGGAGCGCCTCTTCACCCACGCCCGGCATCCCTACACCCGCGGCCTGCTCGCCTGCTCCCCCGAACTCGGCGACAGCGAACGGGCGTTGCAGCCGATCCCCGGCCGGCCCCCGTCCCTCTCCGACGCGTTCACGGGCTGCCCGTTCGCGGCGCGCTGCGCGCATGCCGAGCCGGAGTGCACCACCTGGCTTCCGGAGCCGGCAGCGGTCCCGGGCGGTGGGACCGCCGCCTGCCGAAGGCTCGCCGACCTGCCCGAGGATCCCACCGAACCGGGCCTCGCCACCGTCCCGTCGTCCCTGACCAAGAGGAGCACAGCATGACGGCCACCGAGGCCCGGCGCGAGGCGTCCCTGCTCGTGGCCGACGGCCTGACCAAGACCTACCGTCTGCCCGGCGGCGACCGCCTCACCGCCGCCGGGCAGGTCTCCTTCACCGTCCCGCGCGGCGGCTCGCTAGGGGTGGTCGGTGAGTCCGGGTCGGGCAAGAGCACCGTGGCCCGGATGCTGGTCGGCCTGGTGCGGCCGGATGCCGGCAGCGTCACGGTGGACGGCCGGGACCGTGCCGCGCGCCCGCCGTCCCTGAGCAGGAGCCGGGCGGCTTACCGGCTCGCCCGCGCCCGCGAGATCCAGATGGTCTTCCAGGATCCGTACGTCTCCCTCGACCCTCGTCTCACCGCCCGCCAGTGCCTGCGCACCGCCCTGCGGCTGCACGGCCGCGATGCCGACGACCGGCTGATCGCCGCCCTCCTCGACCAGGTGGGCCTCGGCGCCCGGGAGGCCGGGGCGCGCCCGCACGAGTTGTCCGGCGGTCAGTGCCAGCGCCTGGCCATCGCGCGGGCCCTCGCCGTCGATCCGCGCGTTCTCGTCCTGGACGAGGCGGTCGCCGCGCTGGACGTGTCGATCCAGGCGCAGATCCTCCAACTGCTCGGCGAGATCCGGCGGGACACGGGGGTGGCCCTGGTGTTCGTCAGCCATGACCTGGCCGTCGTCCGGCACATCACCGACGAGACGGTGGTGATGCGGCGTGGCCGGGTGGTGGAGCAGGGCCCGACGGACCGGGTCCTCGGTGCGCCCGAGGACCCGTACACCCGCCTCCTGCTGGCCTCCGTACCGCGCCGGGGCTGGGATCCGGCCGACGCGGTACGGGCCAGGGTTCAGGCGGATGCCGCGTGACCCCGCGGGGTACGCGCGGCCCGGCGGGGTGTCAGTCCGCGTGCGCCTCCAGCGCGGCCCGCACCCCGGATTCGAGGGCGCCCTCGATCCACGACGGCTTCACCGAGGTGTGGTCCCCGGCGAAGTACAGCGGCCCCTCGGCGGTGCGGATGGCCTCCAGCAACTCGGTGTGCTGGCCGGGCAGGAGGACGGACGCCTCGCCGTACGCGTACGGGTCGCGCAGCCAGCTCTGGGTGCGCCCGGCGCCGGTGTAGAAGACCTCGACGCGCTGGCCGTAGACCTGTTGCAGCCCCCGCAGCGCGTGCGGGTAGCGGGCGTCCTCGTCGAGGGAGTCCCAGCGGGAGGCGTCGTCGGCCCAACTGTAGGAGGCGAGAACGACGCCGCCCTTGCTGCCCTCGATCGGGTGGGACGGGTTGATCATGAAGCGGTTGGAGTTGTCGGAGACCGACCCGCCGCCGATGATGTGCGCGGCCTCGGGCTGGTCGCGGGTGGCCCAGCGGTTGGCGGCGTAGTGGGCGCGCTGGGCGTCGCTGATGTGGCCGTCCGGGACGGAGGGGTGGGCGCCGAGGAGGCTGCCGTCGGCGGGGGCCTTGCCCTTGCGGTAGTCGTCGTAGAGGCCGGGCCGTACGGCGTCGAGCTCCCGCTTCCAGTCGGCCTCGGTGAACTCCCACCAGCGCAGGCCGAATTCGAGGAGCACCTTGGTCGCGCTGTCGTAGTGCAGTTCGGCGACCGCGCGCCGCTTCTTGTACGACATCAGCGGGCTGACCTGCACCTGCCTGAGCCCCGAGAACGGCACGGTGACGATCGCGAGGTCGCCGGTGAACTCCTCGCGCACCACCTTGCCGTCGCGTCCCTCGGAGACGGTGTCGATCCAGACGTGCGGGCCCTTGGCGTGAACGTGGGAGGTGTCGTCGGCGCCGGGCCGGCCGGGGGCCCAGTACTCGATGTGCGTGGCGCGCCGGTCGAGGCGCACAACGTCGGCGACCTCCTTCAGCAGGGCGTCCGGAAGCGTCGCCGTGCCGCCGACCAGCTCCCAGAACGCGGTGTCCGGGCTGATCAGCGACTGACTGATGAAGCTGTGGATGAAGGAGAGCGGCAGCCGTGAGGTGAGGTTCTCCAGGGTGCCGATGAGATCGATGGTCCGCTCGTCGAAGCCCGCCTCCTCGGTCAGGAAGCGGTACATCGACCAGTCGCCGTACTTCTGCACGACCCGCGCCCAGCCCTTGACCCGCTCGGGCATCGGCTTGTCGACGCGTTTGCCGTCCGGGCCGACGGTGCTGAACTCGTCGCGTACGGGGTCGAGGGCGCGGCGCAGGATGGTGCCGGAGGGCGTGTCCCAGTACGCGCGCGGGACACCGAAGGAACGGTTGATCCTTCGGGGTGACTTCGCGTACTCGGAGCGGCGCACGCGGACTCCGTTGACGTGCAGCCAGGCGTTGTTGACGGGCTTGCCCTCGCCGTCGACGTCGACGAGGTGGAACCGGCGGCGCTTGACGCCGAGTTGGTCGATCAGGGTCATCACCAGCGGATGACTGCCGGGGATGCGCATGGCGCCGGCCTCGGCGTACTGGGCCGGGTCGGCGAACGCCTGCGCCGCCTGCTCGTGGCCGCCGGTGCGGAAGGTCTTGATGCGGCCGCCGACGCGGTTGCCGTTGGCCTCGACGAGCGTGACCCGGTGCCCGGCCCGCTTGAGCAGCCAGGCGGCGACCAGGCCGGCCGGTCCGGCGCCGATGACGAGGATTCTCTTGCCCGTCTTCGTCTGCGCGCGCGGCAGTCCGGAGTCGAGGATCTTCCGGTACCCCGGGACGAGCGGCTTGTCGTGTTCGTCGACGACCAGCAGGGCGCGTGCGACGGCCAGGCAGGTGTCCCAGTCTGCGGTGGATCGCGGTCGCCCGGGGGCCTGTCGGGGAACGGCGGGTGCGGCGGCGGCCGCGGTCGGGGTTAACGCGGCCAGAGCGGCCGTCGTGGTCGTTGCGGCCGTGAACTGCCGTCGGGAGAGGGAAGTTGAGCCGACGGGCGCGCGGTGATTGTCCATGTGCACTGGATACGGGGGCAATTGGCCTCCCGGTGGCGCATCGGTCGGTTCATCACCTGAACGGGCAAGCGCATCGTCGGCCGGCCGCGCCGAGTGTGCGTCCGCACGCGGGTTTGTGAAGCGTGGACGACGAAACCGTTGACGGGGACATGGCCCACTTCTATCTTCTGACCCAATCGCGATCGGAATCACGAACTTCGTTCGAAATTACGGACAGGGACGGTCTCGTATGCCTCGGATGTCACGCACGCCTGCCAGGAAACGCCGCAGACCACTCATCCTCTGCGTGATCGCCGCGTTGCTGGCCCTGGTGGCGACCACGCAACCGGCGTCCGCGGCGGACGGCCGCCCGTACACGAACCCGCTGAAGTCGTCCAAGGGCGCCGACCCCTGGCTCCAGCACCACGACGGCAACTACTACCTGATCACCACGACGTTCACCGGCATCCTCGGCATCCGCAAGTCGCCGACGCTCGCGGGTCTGGTCGGCGCGCCCAATGTGCAGGTGTGGTCGGACACCACGCCGACCCGCAACACCAACATCTGGGCACCGGAGATGCATCTCTTCAACGGCCACTGGTACGTGTACTACTCGGCCGGACAGGGCGGTGCGGCGTGCTGCGACTCGCAGCGCACGCACGTGCTGGAGAGCGCCGGCACCGACCCGATGGGCCCGTACACCTACAAGGGCTCGCTCACCGGCTCCAACCTCACGCCGGGCGGCTGGCTGATCGACGCGAGTGTGCTCCAGGCCGGCAACAAGCTCTACCTGGTCGGCAGCGGGTTCATCAACGGCAGTACGCAGAGCCTCGTCATCGCGCCGCTCAGCAACCCGTACACGCCGGCCAGTAGCACCTTCACTGTCATCTCCAGCCCGACCCTGGACTGGGAGCGGTCCGGCGCGCCCGTCAACGAGGCCCCGGAACCGCTCTACCACAACGGCCGCACGTTCCTCACGTACTCGGCCAGCTACTGCAACACCGCCGACTACAAGCTCGGCCAACTGGAGCTGACCGGCTCGGATCCGCTGAACCCCGTCTCCTGGACCAAGAAGCAGACACCGGTCTTCCAGCGCAATGACGCCGGCGGCGCCTACGGCCCCGGCCACAACGGCTTCTTCACCTCGCCGGACGGCACCGAGAACTGGATCGTGTACCACGCCAACTCCACGTCCGGCGGCGGCTGCGGCAACGGCCGCACCACCCGCGCCCAGGAGTTCACCTGGAACGCCGACGGCACCCCGAACTTCGGCACCCCCGTCGCCCTCGGCACCACACTCCCCGGCCCGTCCGGCGAGACGGCCGCGACGCCGACGTCGTACACCCTGGTCAACCGCAACAGCGGAAAGTGCCTGGACGTGAACGGCGGCAACACCGCCGACGGCACCAACATCTTCCAGTGGACGTGCACCGGCGGGAGCAACCAGAAATGGAAGGTGAAGGACCTCGGCGACGACACCAACCGGCTGGTCAACGTCGCGACCGGCAAGGTGATGGACGTCGCCGACTGCTCAGCCTCCGACGGCGCCGACATCCGGCAGTGGTCCTGGCTGAACAACAAGTGCCAGCGCTACCGGCTCGTGTTCACGGCGAGCGGTGACTACGTCCGGATCGTCAACGAGTCCACCGGCAAGGTCGCCGACGTGGCCGACTGCTCTGCCGCGAACGGCGCGGACGTACGGCAGTGGACCTGGCTGAACAACACCTGCCAGCAGTGGCGCCTCGTCCCCACCACCTGATCACCCGTACCTCTGGAGAACTCCCTTGAGACGCATAGCCGTACGGCTGCTCATGGCCGTCCTCGTCGCCCTGGCGGCCTGCCTCGCCGGACCCGCTCCGGCCGCCCGGGCGGCCGTGCCTGACTCCCCCGCCGTGACCTACACCAACCCGATCGCGGAGAAGCGGGCCGACCCGCACATCTTCAAACACACCGACGGCTACTACTACTTCACCGCGACCGTCCCCGAGTACGACCGCATCGTGCTGCGCCGGGCGACGACCATCCAGGGCCTGTCGACGGCCCAGGAGGTCACCATCTGGACCAAGCACAGCAGCGGTGTGATGGGCGCGCACATCTGGGCACCGGAGATCCACTTCATCGACGGCAAGTGGTACGTCTACTTCGCCGCCGGCGCCACCAACGACGTGTGGGCGATCCGCATGTACGTCCTCGAGGGCACCGGAACCAATCCGCTGACGGCCGCCTGGACGGAGAAGGGGCAGATCAAGACCCAGTGGGAGAGCTTCTCCCTGGACGCCACCACCTTTGTCGTGGGCGGCGTGCGCTATCTGGCCTGGGCCCAGCGCGACCCGTCCGTGAACAACAACACGGACATCTACCTGGCGAGGATGACCAACCCCTGGACCATCACCGGCACTCCGGTGATGCTGTCGCGGCCCACCTACTCCTGGGAGACCGTCGGCTACAAGGTCAACGAGGGCCCGGCGGTGATCCAGCACGGCGGCAAGGTCTTCATGTCGTACTCGGCGAGCGCCACCGACAGCAACTACTGCCTGGGGCTGCTGTCGGCGTCCGCGGACGCCGACCTGCTCAACGCGGCGAACTGGAGCAAGAGTTCCACGCCGGTGTTCACCAGCAACGCCGCGACCGGCCAGTACGGTCCGGGCCACAACTCCTTCACCGTCTCCGAGGACGGCAGGAGCGACATCCTCGTCTACCACGACCGCAGCTACAAGGACATCACGGGCGACCCTCTCAACGACCCCAACCGCCGCACCCGTGTGCAGAAGCTGTACTGGAAGGCCGACGGCACCCCCGACTTCGGCATCCCGGTGGCCGACGGTGTCACGCCGCAGCGTTTCTCGTCGTACAACTTCGCGGACCGGTTCGTCCGGCACTGGGAGTACCGCGCCCGCATCGAGGCCGGCGTCTCCCCGCTCGCGGACTCGCAGTTCCGCGTGGTCACCGGACTGACCGGCAGCGGCACGGTGTCGCTGGAGTCGGCCAACTTCCCCGGGCACTACCTGCGGCACAAGAACTTCGAGGTGTGGCTGGAGAAGAACGACGGCACGGCGAAGTTCGCGTCCGACGCCACTTTCCACAAGCGGGCCGGGCTGTCCGACGCGGCAGGGGTCTCGTACGAGTCCTACAACTACGCCGGGCGCTACGTGCGGCACTACGACTACCTGCTGGTGGTCCAGGCGCCGAGCACGGCGACGGATCGGGCGGACGCCACGTTCCACGCCCAGTAGAACCGCCGGAACGCGCAGCTCAGAGCGCACAAACACTCGCTATACATCGCGTGTATACTCGCCATGTATAGTCGCGGCATGCCTTTTCCGATCATTCCGTTCAAGAAGATGAAAAAGTCGTGGGCTTGGTTGTCTGCCGCCGCCGTTCTGGTGGCGGCAGCTTCCTTGGTGGCGTTCACGCAGTACGAGCGCCTGGACATCACGTCTCCCAGCGCCGCCCGGGCCCAGGCCACGTCCACCGCCCAGGCCCGCCTCGGCGGCGTCGACTGCCGCGAGGCCAAGTGCGTCGCGCTGACCTTCGACGCCGGGCCGAGCGAGCACTCCGCGCGCCTGCTCGACATCCTCAAGGAGGAGAAGGTCCCGGCGACCTTCTTCCTGCTCGGCAAGCGGCACATCGAGAAGTACCCGGAGCTGGTCGAGCGGATGGCCGACGAGGGCCATGAGGTGGCCAACCACACCTGGGACCACGAGAGACTCACGGACCTTGACGCCGACGAGATACGGGAGGAGATAGAGCGCCCCAACAAGGAGATAGAGCGAATCACCGGGCGGCGCCCCACGCTGATGCGTCCGCCGCAGGGCCGTACGAACGACACGGTGCACGACATCTGCCGCGAGCTGGGGATGTCGGAGGTCCTGTGGAGCGTGACGGCCAAGGACTACAAGACCAATGACTCCAAGCTCATAGAGCAGCGTGTCCTGGATCAGACCGACCGGGACGGGATCATCCTGCTGCACGACATCTACGACGGCACCGTGCCGGCGGTGCCCGGGATCATCGACGCGCTGAAGAAGCGGGGGTTCGTGTTCGTGACCGTGCCGCAGTTGCTCGCGCCGGGGAAGGCCGAGCCGGGGAAGGTGTACCGGTGAGCCGTCTCACCAGGTGAGGTGAAGGCGGTGCGGGCAGCGGCGGGGAGCGGTGGATCAGCGTGGGGAGAAGACGACCGACCACCCCTCCTGCCCTGCCTGATCGGCGGTGTACGAAACCCCGTCCACCTTCAGTCGCTCGGCATCGAGGAGGCTGATCTCGCCGCCGTGGTTGCCGAGTTGGGCGCCACCGCTCATCGGGACGGTGAGGCAGGCGCCGGCCGCGAGCGGTCCCGGCGGCACGGCTGACAGCCGGCCCAGCCGGTCCTGGAGGTGCCAGCCGGTCAGGTCGACCGGAGCGGGCGAGGCGTTGAGGAGGGTCACCGTCTCGGCGTCGGGGGCGGGGCCGCGCGGGTTGACGAGGGCGGCGACGATACGGACGGGACGGGTGCCGGGCACGGGGCGCGAACCGTCGACGCCCTCGATGGCGTGGCCGGTCACGTCGTCCGTCTTCCCGGACTGGCTCTGGAAGGCGAGGAAGATCCCCACCCAACGGGACTGCGCCGGGAAGTGGATGAGCAGCCCGCCGTCCTGCCAGACCCCGTCGTCGTCGCGGAAGCGGCGGCTGTTGCCCTGGTTGGGTACGTCCGCCCGCCGACGTCCGGCTGGACCGACTGCACGACGCGTATACGACTGCGCCGATGACCAGCTCGGATTCCCTAAGATCGTTCCGTGGCGAACTTTCTCCTCGAACGCACGGTTCCACTCCCCCTCGACGAGGCGTGGCGCCGCCTGACGGAGTGGCCCCGCCATGCCGCGGCCGTCCCACTGACCCGCATCCGGGTCACCCCACCCGAACCGACCCGTGTGGGCACCCTCGTCATCGCCCGCTCCGGAGTCGGCCCGCTGTCCTTCGACGACCCGATGGAGGTCACGGTGTGGCAGCCGCCTGGGGACGACGCGCCGGGCCTGTGCCGCCTGGAGAAACGGGGCCGGGTGATCACGGGCTGGGCCGAGATCGAGGTGCGGCCCGGGCCGGGAGGGCGGACGCGGGTGGTGTGGCGGGAGGAGGTGCGGGTGCGCTTCCTGCCGAAGGTCGCCGACGGCGTGCTGGAGCGGGCGGCGCGGTATGTGTTCGGGCGGGCCGCGAACCGGCTCCTGCGCACGGCCTGACGCCGGTCGATGTCAGTGTCCTCTCGTAGGGTTGCGGCGATTTCACGGATCTCGCGGGGGGAGGGCGTCGTGGGTGCCCGCACCACCGCCCCGACGTGGTCGAGCGGTACGACTACGGCTGGTGCCACGGCCCGGCCGGCGACGCCCAGGTCTTCCGCCTGCTCCGGGACCTGTCCCCCGACCCTGCCTGGCCGGCCCTCGCCGACCGCTGTCGGCACACCGGCACGCACTCCGGCCTGCCGAACCGGCTGCGCCCCGGCTTCTGGGACAGCAACGGCCGTTGCTGCGGCACCGCGGGCGTCCTCGCCCTCGCCGTCGACCGGATCGCCGAGCAGGACGACTCCCCCGAATTCGCCCTACTCCTCGTCACCGACCTCGCCGCCCACGCCACCCGCGACGCCGACGGCGCCCGCTGGTCCAACGCCGAGCACCGGGCCACCCCGAGCGAGCTCCGACCGCGGCCGGGGTGGGCGCGTGTCGCGGGCCGTCAGTAGACGGACAGGCCGTACACGCTCAGCACTTCCTGGATCGGCTGGTAGTAGGAGGTCCCTCCCGTGGCGCAGTTGCCGGAGCCGCCGGAGAGGATGCCGATGACCTTGTCGCCGGCGTAGAGCGGACCTCCGCTGTCGCCGGGTTCGGCGCAGATGTTGGTCTGGATCAGCCCGTTGACGATGTCACCGCCGCCGTAGTTCACGGACATGTTCAAGGCGGTGACCACGCCGCATCGGACTCCGGTCGTGGCGCCCCGGGTGCAGACTCGTTGACCGACGTAGGCGGACGCGGTCCCGGTCACGTCGACGGTTCCGATGGTGCCGGGGTGCGGCACGGCCGGGTTGGCGTAACGGACGACTCCGAAGTCGTTGCCGGGGAAGCTGCTGCCTGTGGTGGGCCCGACGGCCGTGTCCAGGGCGGCACCGGTGTACCAGGTGGGCAGGTCCGCGGTGCAGTGTCCGGCGGTGACGAAGTAGTACGTGGACCCGCTGCGCACATTGACGCCCGCCGTGCAGCGCCGGCCGGCGGCGTGGATGCCGTCGCCGCCGGACAGGAGCGTACGCAGCCGGCCGTCGAGCCGTTCGACGGTGACAGCACCGGCGAACCGGTCGACGGTGTGGCGGAGTCGGGCGAGTTCGGTGTCCGTGACCGTGGAGTCGGCGAGGACACGCACCTTCCCGCTCCGCTCGTCCACGGTCCACGCCGTCCCGTCGATCCCCAGTGACGTGACGGCCGAGGCCGGGCCGGACACCGAGGACGGCGTGAGCGGCTCGGCGGCGGTCGCTGCGGTCGCACTGGTGCCGGACACCGTGAGGGCGGCCACTCCGAGCAAACTCAGCGCGTAGCCGATCAGTTGTGAGTGTCTGTTGGTTGTACGGCGTGGTGTTGTACGGCGTGCTGTCATCCCGATTCTCCCCGAGGACGGTCGGCCGGTTTCGGGCACGCCCGACCGGTGACCGGGCGTGCCGGGTTGCATGCCGTGGTGCTGGTGCCGTGCGGGATTCGAAGGGCATTGTGCCCGGACGCCCGGGGCGGGGGTAGGCCGTGTTCAGCCGTGGGAGCCGTTCCGGTCAGCGGCGGCGGCCCCGCGCCGCCCAGCCGCTGCCGATCCCCGCGACGTGCAGGGCGAGACACGTGAGCCCGATCAGCATGACGTTGGTGGATGTGAAGACGTCGTTGGTGGATATGTCTGCCGCGTTGATGAGAAAGGCGATGAAGAACAGGACCGCCGCGATGATGCCCAGCACGATGTGCCTCCTTGGCGAAGGGGAATCGACCGATGGTGCCGTTTCTCGCGTATGCCCCCGGCCGGCCGCATCACGCACTGCGGCCTCGGGCACTGCCCTGCCGGACCCGTCGCGCGCATCGTGCAGAGACGGCGAAAGGGGGTACGCGGCCCAGAGGAACGACGAGCGGAGGATCGCGATGTTCGAGCCCGGTGACATCCGAGAGTGGCGCGGTCACGATGTGGTCGACGACAGCGCACGCAAGATCGGCAAACTAGAGTCGATCTATGTGGACACCGCTACCGACGCGCCGTCCTTCGCGACCGTCACGGTCGGCATGCCGACTCGGCACCGCCTGGTGTTCGTTCCTCTCGGCGGAGCGACGGTCGGCCCTGGGTACCTGAAGGTCGCCTACGCAAAACACCAGGTCAAGGATGCGCCGTCCATCGACATCGACGGGGTCCTGCCGGCCGGGGACGAAGAAGCGGTGTTTGCGCACTACGAACTGGAGTACCGGCCGGGCGCGGAGGGCGAGCGCCGGCTGGCGCGCCGCTGACGAGCCACGACGATCCGGGAGGCGGCCATGGCTCTGTTCTTGTTCCTGCTTCTTGTGGCGGTGGTACTCGGCTTCATCGGAGTACTGGCCGAAGGGTTGCTCTACCTGCTGATCATCGGGGTGCTCGTGGCGGTCGTCGCCGTCCTCTACCTGGGGACGAAGATCCGGCGAAGCGGCAGGCGTCCGGCACGATAGGCCACGCGGTCCACGGGTGGCCGAGTGATGCGGTGGCTCGCAGGCCAGGCCCCGGTGGGCCTCACGCCACCGAACCGATCCGCCCCGTCGGCGACGATGTCGCGTCGTGATGGATCGGCGTGTGTGCGCCCGTCAGTGAGACCCCGCTGCCGCCCCGCCGGTTGGCGACGATCTCCGAGGCGATCGACAAGGCCGTCTCCTCCGGCGTACGGGCGCCGAGGTCCAATCCGATGGGGGACCTGAGCCGCGCCAGCTCCAGTTCACTCACGCCGACCTCCCTGAGCCGCTCGTTGCGGTCCAGGTGGGTGCGGCGGGAGCCCATGGCGCCGACGTACGCGACCGGCAGGCGCAGGGCGAGCTGGAGCAGGGGTACGTCGAACTTGGCGTCGTGCGTGAGGACGCACAGGACCGTGCGGGCGTCGACCGACGTCCGCTCCAGGTACTTGTGCGGCCACTCGACGACGATCTCGTCGGCATCCGGGAAACGGGCCTTCGTCGCGAAGACCGGGCGGGCGTCGCACACGGTCACGCGGTAGTTCAGGAACTTTCCGATGCGCACGAGCGCCGACGCGAAGTCGATGGCACCGAAGACGATCATCCGGGGCGCCGGGACCGAGGATTCGACCAGCACCGAGAGCGGGGCGCCGCAGCGCGAACCCTGTTCGCCGATCTCCAGGGTGCCGGTGCGGCCCGCGTCGAGGAAGGCACCCGCCTCCGCCGCGACCGTACGGTCCAGCTCGGGGTGGGCGCCGAAGCCTCCGTCGTACGAGCCGTCGGGGGCGACGAGAAGCGCGCGGCCCTTCAGCTCGTCCGGCCCGGACACGATCCGCGCCACCGCCGCCGCCTCCCCGCTCGCGGCCGCCCGCAGCGCGGACGCGAGCACGGGGCGGGCCGGGTCCCCGGCGCGTACCGGCGTGACCAGGATGTCGATGATGCCGCCGCAGGTCAGGCCGACCGCGAAGGCATCCTCGTCGCTGTAGCCGAAGCGCTCCAGGACCGTCTCGCCGTCCTCGAGTGCCTGCTGGCACAGCTCGTACACCGCGCCCTCCACACAACCGCCGGAGACCGAGCCGATCGCCGTGCCGTCGGCGTCCACCGCGAGCGCGGCGCCGGGCTGGCGGGGCGCGCTGCCGCCGACCGCCACCACGGTGGCCACGGCGAAGTCACGTCCCTGCTCGACCCACCGGTGCAACTCCTCGGCGATGTCCAACATCTCTCGGTCTCCTTGACAGCGGTTGTGCGGAGGGCGGTTCACACTGACCGGCGCACCGGCTAGTGCACGCCCATCCAGCTCTCAATGGGATTGAGGGCGAAAAAGACGATGAAGATGCCTGTCAGGGCCCACATGAACGCCCCGATCTCCCGCGCCTTGCCCTGAGCGATCTTGATGGCGACGTACGAGATGACGCCGGCCGCGACACCGGCCGTGATCGAGTAGGTGAACGGCATGATCACGACGGTGAGGAACACCGGGATCGCGGTGGCCCGGTCGGACCAGTCCACGTGCCGTGCGTTCATCATCATCATGGCGCCGATGACCACCAGGGCCGCCGCCGCGACCTCGCCCGGCACGATGGCGGTGAGCGGGGTGAAGAACAGGCAGGCCGCGAAGAACAGGCCGGTGACGACCGAGGACAGACCCGTACGGGCACCCTCGCCCACGCCGGTCGCCGACTCGACGAACACGGTCTGGCCCGACGCCCCCGAGACGCCGCCGATCGCGCCGCCGGCGCCGTCGATGAACAGTGCCTTGGACAGGCCCGGCATCCGGCCCTTGTCGTCGGCGAGCTTGGCCTCGGTACCGACGCCGATGATCGTCGCCATCGCGTCGAAGAACCCGGCGAGCACGAGCGTGAACACGATCATGCCGACGGTCATCGCGCCGACCTCGCCCCAGCCGCCGAACTCGACGTTGCCGAAGATGGAGAAGTCCGGCATGGACACCGCGGTGCCGTGCAGTTCGGGGGCACCGCTGGCCCACTGCTTGGGGTTGATGACGTCGAAGGCGTTGAGAATGACGGCGAGCACGGTGCCGCCGACGATGCCGATCAGGATGGCGCCGGGGATGCCGCGCGCCTGGAGCATGAAGATGGCGAGCAGCGTGACCGCGAAGAGCAGCACGGGCCAGCCGGCCAGTTCGCCGGCGGGGCCGAGGGTGACCGGGGTCGCCTCGCCCTGGTGCACGAAGCCGGCCTTGTAGAAGCCGATCAGGGCGACGAACAGTCCGATGCCCATGGTGATCGCGTGCTTCAGCGCGAGCGGAATCGCGTTCATGATCATCTCGCGCAGGCCGGTGACGACCAGCAACATGATGACCACGCCGTACATCACGCACATGCCCATGGCCTGCGGCCAGGTCATCTGCGGGGCGACCTGCGAGGCGAGCACTCCGGAGACGGAGAGGCCGGCGGCGAGGGCGAGCGGCACCTTGCCGAAGAAGCCCATCAGCAGCGTGGTGAAGGCCGCCGCGAACGCGGTCGCGGTGATCAGCGCCTTCTGCGCGAGCATGTCACCCGCCGCGTCCTTGCCGGACAGGATCAGCGGGTTGAGCAGGAGGATGTACGCCATCGCCATGAAGGTCGTGACGCCGCCGCGCACCTCGCGCGCGACCGTGGATCCCCGGTGGGATATGTGGAAGTACCGGTCGAGCCAGGACCGTCCAGCCGGGACGCGGGTGCCTTCTCCCGCGTCGTCGGCTGTGGTCGCCGGCTCCAGTGACTGCTGGGTCATGTGGGCCTACTCCCAAGGTTCAAAGGGGCACCCGCCTCGACCGCCCTGACGGTCGACCAACCACGCATGTGGCTGCGGGATTTGGGAAGGTGCTTCGGCCGCACGACCCGGGGGACGGCCCGAGACGAACGAACTGGATCTAGCTGTGGTGCTGGTACTTGCTGTGGCGCTGGTACTGCTGGGGTGTCAAGTTCCGCGAGCGGTGCGGTACTTGGTTCCTCCGGGCGGCGCGGCGAAGTGTGACGTTCCCGGCGCCGCCCGGAGAGCCTTGCTGGATTCCTTGCGGATTCCTCGCTGATGTCCTTACGCCGGGCCGGTACCGGTGAGGTGTTCCGGCCGTACCGGCGTGCGGTTCAGCTCCAGCCCCGTCGCGTTCCGGATCGCCGCGAGGACGGCCGGGGTGGACGACAGGGTGGGGGCCTCGCCGATGCCCCGCAGCCCGTACGGGGCGTGGTCGTCGGCGAGTTCGAGCACGTCGACCGGGATGGTCGGCGTGTCGAGGATCGTGGGGATGAGGTAGTCCGTGAAGGAGGGGTTCCTGACCTTCGCCGTCTTGGGGTCGACGATGATCTCCTCCATGACCGCCACGCCGAGACCCTGGGTCGTACCGCCCTGGATCTGGCCGATGACGGACAGCGGGTTGAGCGCCTTGCCGACGTCCTGCGCACAGGCCAGCTCGATGACCTTCACCAGGCCGAGCTCGGTGTCCACCTCGACGACCGCGCGGTGCGCCGCGAAGGAGTACTGGACATGGCCGTTGCCCTGGCCGGTGCGCAGGTCGAAGGCCTCGGTCGGACGGTGCCGCCACTCGGCCTCGACCTCGACGGCCTCGCCCTCCAGGACGTCCACCAGGTCGCCGAGGACCTCGCCGCCGTCGGTGACGACCTTGCCGCCCTCGAGCAGCAGCTCGGCGGTGGCCCAGGCGGGGTGGTAGGAGCCGAACTTGCGGCGCCCGATCTCCAGGACCTTCTCCCGGACCAGCTCGCAGGAGTTCTTGACGGCGCCGCCGGTGACGTACGTCTGCCGGGAGGCCGAGGTCGAACCCGCGGAGCCCACCTGCGTGTCCGCCGGGTGGATCGTCACCTGGGTGACGCCCAGCTCGGTGCGGGCGATCTGCGCGTGGACGGTGACACCGCCCTGGCCGACCTCCGCCATGGCCGTGTGCACGGTGGCCACCGGCTCGCCGCCGACGACCTCCATGCGCACCTTGGCGGTGGAGTAGTCGTCGAAGCCCTCGGAGAAGCCGACGTTCTTGATGCCGACCGCGTAGCCGACACCGCGTACGACGCCTTCACCGTGCGTGGTGTTGGACAGACCGCCGGGCAGCTGCCGTACGTCCGCGCCCTCGCTGGACTCCCACTGGCGCTCCGGCGGCATGGGCATCGCCTTGACGCGGCGCAGGAGTTCGGCGACCGGCGCCGGGGAGTCGACCGGCTGCCCGGTCGGCATGATGGTCCCCTGCTCCATGGCGTTGAGCTGCCGGAACTTGATCGGGTCCATGCCCAGCTGCTTGGCCACCTTGTCCATCTGCGCCTCGTACGCGAAGCACGCCTGGACCGCGCCGAAGCCGCGCATGGCGCCGCACGGCGGGTTGTTGGTGTAGAGGGCGATGGCCTCGATGTCGACGTCCTCGACCACGTACGGGCCGATCGCCAGCGACGAGGCGTTGCCGACGACCGCCGGCGAGGCGGAGGCGTACGCGCCGCCGTCCAGCACGATCCGGCACTTGACGTGGGTGAGCTTGCCGTCCTTGGTGGCGCCGTGCTCGTAGTAGAGCTTGGCGGGGTGGCGGTGGACGTGCCCGAAGAAGGACTCGAACCGGTTGTAGACGATCTTGACCGGCTTGCCGGTGCGCATCGCCAGCAGGCACGCGTGGATCTGCATCGACAGGTCCTCGCGGCCACCGAAGGCGCCGCCGACGCCGGACAGCGTCATCCGGACCTTGCGCTCGGGCAGGCCGAGGACCGGGGCGATCTGCTTCAGGTCGCTGTGCAGCCACTGGGTGGCGATGTAGAGGTGGACGCCACCGTCCTCGTCCGGCACGGCGAGGCCGGACTCCGGGCCGAGGAAGGCCTGGTCCTGCATGCCGAAGGTGTACTCGCCCTTGACGACGACGTCCGCCTGCTCGGCCGCCGCCGCCGCGTCACCGCGGAAGATCGGCTGGCGGTGCACGATGTTCGGGTGCGGGACGTGACCGATGTGGTGGTCGTCGCGGCCCTCGTGGATGAGGATCGCGTCCGGGGCGGTCGCGGAGGCCTCGTCGGTGATGACGGGCAGCTCGCGGTAGTCGACCTTGATCTTGGCGGCGGCGCGGCGGGCCGTCTCCGGATGGTCGGCGGCGACGATCGCGACCGGCTCACCGTGGTGGCGTACCTTGCCGTGCGCGAGGACCGGGGTGTCCTGGATCTCCAGGCCGTAGTTCTTCACCTCGGTCGGCAGGTCGTCGTAGGTCATGACGGCGTAGACGCCCGCCATGGCCAGCGCCTCGCTGGTGTCGATGGACACGATCTCGGCGTGCGCGACGGTCGAGCGGAGGATCTGCCCCCAGAGCATGTCCTCGTGCCACATGTCGGACGAGTACGCGAACTCGCCGGTGACCTTGAGGGTGCCGTCGGGGCGCAGCGTCGACTCACCGATGCCGCCCTTGGTCTGCGAACCCTGGGTGATCTTGGTGGGAGCGCCGTTTGTGGGCATGTGCTCAGACCGCCTCTCCCTGCCGGGCGGCCGCGAGGCGGACCGCGTCCATGATCTTCTCGTAGCCCGTGCACCGGCACAGGTTGCCCGACAGCGCCTCGCGGATGTCCGCGTCGCTGGGGTTCGGGTTGTTCTCCAGCATCTCGTCGGCGGCGACCAGCAGGCCCGGCGTGCAGAAGCCGCACTGGACGGCACCGGCGTCGATGAACGCCTGCTGGACCGGGGAGAGCTCGGTGCCCTCACCGGTCTGCGAGTCCTGCCCCTTGGCCGCCCACTGCTGCGCGTCCTGGAGCGAAGTGCCGCAGGCACCTGTCGCGCAACCACCGTGCTCGGCACGCTGCTTGGCGAAGTCGGCGAGCCCCTCGACGGTCACGACCTCACGGCCCTCGACCTGACCGGCGGCGACCAGACACGAACACACCGGCACACCGTCCAGCCGGACGGTGCAGGATCCGCACTCGCCTTGCTCACAGGCGTTCTTGGAACCCGGCAGACCGAGCCGCTCGCGCAGCACGTACAGCAGGGACTCGCCCTCCCACACGTCGTCGGCTTCCTGCGGACGTCCATTGACAGTGAAGTTGACGCGCATCAGGCGACTCCCTCCGTGCGGGCGGCGGTGCCGCGGTACGACTCCCAGGTCCAGGTCAGCGTGCGACGGGCCATGACTCCGACCGCGTGGCGGCGGTAGCTCGCGGTGCCCCGGACGTCGTCGATCGGGTTGCAGGCGCCGGAGCACAGCTCCGCGAACTGCTTGGCGACCGACGGGGTGATGATCTTGCCGTTGTCCCAGAAGCCGCCCTCTTCGAGCGCCGCGTTCAGGAACTCCTCGGCGGCCTTGGCCCGTACGGGTGTCGGGGCGGCCGAGCCGATCCCGGTACGCACGGTCCGCGTCTCGGGGTGCAGCGCGAGCCCGAAGGCGCACACGGCGATGACCATGGCGTTGCGCGTGCCGACCTTGGAGTACTGCTGGGGCCCGTCGGCCTTCTTGATGTGTACGGCCCGAATCAGCTCGTCGGCGGCCAGCGCGTTGCGCTTCACCCCCGTGTAGAACTCGTCGATCGGGATCAGGCGGGTGCCGCGCTCGGCCGACTCGACCTCGACCTCGGCGCCTGCCGCGAGGAGGGCGGGGTGGGCGTCGCCGGCCGGGGAGGCGGTACCGAGGTTGCCGCCGACGCCGCCGCGGTTGCGGATCTGCGGGGAGGCGACCGTGTGCGAGGCGAGGGCGAGGCCGGGCAGCTCGGCGCGCAGGCTCTCCATGATCCCGGAGTACGGGACGGAGGCGCCGAGCCGCACGCTGTCCTCGCCGACCTCCCACTCGGTGAGGTCGCCGATGCGGTTCAGGTCGAGGAGGTACTCGGGCCGGCGGTGGTCGAAGTTGATCTCGACCATCACATCGGTGCCACCCGCAATCGGCACAGCGGTGGGGTGCTCGGCTTTCGCGGCGAGCGCCTCCTCCCAGCTGGCGGGGCGAAGGAAGTCCATGACCGGCTCTCTTCTACGTCTCGTGGGTCGTACGGTTTGAGCCAGATCAGGTGCGGCGGGCCCGGCTCGTTCATGTGCTGTTAACGCGCATTGACGTCAGTACACAGCGCTGTGCTCGGCCTGGGTCAGTCACGGAAACCATGAAGGAGTTGGCTGGCCAGGGCGGGCATCTTGTAGATTCGTATGAACGGAGGTCACCAGTAACCTCCACGCTTTCCTCTGGAAACACCGGACACAGCCCTGTGACCTGGGACACCGTCCGAAAGACGACGAGCACCGCCCCCGGCGCCGCTCATCGGCCCGTCGGCCGGGCCTCCTCACAGACCGATCAAGATCCATCATAGATTTCGAGACAAAGAACGGCGGCGACGAGAATGCGGCTGCGCGCACTGCTGGACACCGACGCGCTGGGCCTCAAGCTGCTCGGCGGCGAGGACGAGCTGGACCGCACCGTGCGCGGTGTGATGACCACCGACCTCAGGGACCCCAGCCGCTACCTCTCCGGCGGTGAGCTGGTGCTCACCGGACTGGCGTGGCGCCGCAACGCCGCGGACTCCGAGCCTTTCGTCCGCCTCCTGGCCCAGGCCGGCGTGGCGGCGCTGGGGGCCGGTGAGGCCGAGCTCGGCGACATCCCCGACGATCTGGTGCTGGCCTGTGCCCGCCACCGCCTGCCGCTCTTCGCGGTGCACGAGTCGGTGGCGTTCGCGACGATCACCGAGCATGTCGTACGGCAGGTCAGCGGCGAGCGGGCCGGGGACCTCGCGGCCGTGGTCGACCGGCACCGCCGGATGATGACCTCGGGCCCGGCGGGCGGCGGTCCTGACGTGGTCCTCGACCTCCTCGGCTCGGACCTGGACCTGCGGGCCTGGGTGCTGTCGCCGGCGGGCCGGCTCATCGCGGGCTCCAAGGCCGCGGGTCCGGCGCTGCCCGCCGACGTGTGCGCGAAGCTGGCGGCGGAGCATCTCTCGGCCGCCCGCACGGCCCGCCGCGGCCCCCACCGGCTGACCCTCGGCACCACGCTGTACTCCCTCTTCCCGATCCGCAGCAGCGGCCGCTCCGCGACGCGGGCCGCGCGGGACGTGCGCGAGACGGTGCTTTCGGACTGGCTGCTGGCCGTGGAGGCGGACGCGAGCGACTGGCCCGAGGAGCGGCTCGACCTGCTCCAGGGCGTCACCCAGCTGATCGCCGTGGAACGGGACCGCAGGGACGCGGCCCGCACGGTCCGCCGCCGCCTCGCGCAGGAGGTCCTCGAACTGGTCCAGACGGGCGCGGCGCCCGCCGAGATCGCCGCGCGTCTGCGGGTGGCGGCACCGGTGCTGCTCCCGGGCCTCGGGGCGGCCCCGCACTGGCAGGTCGTGGTGGCC
Organism: Streptomyces sp. NPDC107528; assembly: GCF_055639295.1. NCBI lineage: Bacteria > Bacillati > Actinomycetota > Actinomycetes > Kitasatosporales > Streptomycetaceae > Streptomyces > Streptomyces sp. NPDC107528. The sequence continues at coordinate 644,628 of NZ_JBVKAV010000001.1, read as the reverse complement.
CGCGTCGAATGGGAGGGCAGCGACATCGAGGCCGGCCCGACCGCCCAGTCCCTCCTGGAGGAGATCCTGGTCGACCCGCTGGCCACCGGCCCCGAGCCGTCCGACCGCATCGCCGTGGCCCATACGGGCGACGAGGCCATCGCCCTGGTCCCGCTGCCGGCGGTCTCCGCGGAGCACGACGGCTCGGAGGCGGGCATCCTCGCCGACGCACTCCTGGACTCGGTCCGCGACCCGCTCTCCGCCGGCCTGGACGACGACGGCCGGGTCACCCTCGGCGTCAGCGCGGCCGTGCACTCGGCGGAGGGCCTGCGCGGCGCCCTGGAGGAGGCCCGCCACGCCCGCAGGGTGGCGGCGGCGCGCCCCGGGAGGGTCTGCGCGGCCGGCCACCAGGAGCTGGCGTCCCACGTCCTCCTGCTCCCGTTCGTCCCGGACGACGTACGCAAGGCCTTCACCGCCCGCCTCCTCGACCCCCTCCGCGACTACGACCGCCGCCACCGCGCGGAGCTGATCCCCACTCTCGAAGCCTTCCTCGACTGCGACGGCTCCTGGACCCGCTGCGCGACCCGTCTCCACCTGCACGTCAACACACTGCGCTACCGAGTGGGCAGGATCGAGCAGTTGACGGGTCGGGACCTCTCCCGCCTGGAGGACAAGCTGGATTTCTTCTTGGCATTGCGGATGAGTTGAGCCCAACCCGGCCCTCCGCCGGATGGCACCAAGTGCCGCCGCTGTCCCACGACTTTGTGAAATCCTTCACCCACCCTCTTGGCCGGGCGCGCGGATTCGTGCTGAGATGCCGCCACCACTCAACAGCTCAATGGTGTGCTCGGGGAGGGCGAGGTGGCGTATACCGCCATGTCTGGTAACGGAACGACCGCCGGTGACGATCCACTCCAGACCGCGGTATGGCGGCTGCGCTCACGCGCTTGCTGGGCGGATGCGGCGGCGCTGCTACAGCCGGTGACCGCGCAGGCCTCGCTCCAGCGGGCGGCGCTGCTGGTGGAGCGGTGTCTCTACACCGAGCAGGGCTGGGAGGAGGCCGAGGACGCACTCCGCACGGCCGAGGCGCTCGCTCACAGTGACGACGAGCGGGGCGCTGCCGCTTGTGAACGCGGGCAACTTGCCTACGCGGCGACGCTGCACTCAGTGCGCGACCGGGCCGACGAGGCGCGGGCCGCGTTGGGGCGGGCGGCGGCGCTGATCCCTCCGGGGGTGGCGGGGAGGGCGTTGCTGGACTTCCGCCGCGGCCTCCTGGCGGAGAACCTCGCACGCTCGCCGCAGGCGGCCCGGGCCGCCTACCGTCGGGCGCATGCGGGCGCGACGGCCCACGCCGACCCGCTCCTCCTCTCCTTCACCTGGCGCCACCTTGCCGGACTCGCGCTGCGCGAGGGGGAGTTGGCGGAGGCACGGCACGGGTTCGCCGAATCCCTCCGCATCCGCGAGGAGCTGGGCTATCTGGTGGGTACGGCTCCCGCGCTGGCGTCCCTGGCCGACACGGAGACCGAGCCGGAGGCCACGCGGCTGCGCGAGGAGGCGCGACGTCTCTTCCGCCTCCTGGGCGGCGTGCCCACCTGGCTGGCCGCCCACCTGTCCCCGACACCCCCGGCAACGGGCGCCGCCACGGCGTGACCCACCCCGGTTTCGGACGATGGAGGGAACCGGCACACAGCAGGACTGCGTCCGTTGATGACAAGATCGCCAGCGGACAGGGAATATGAGATGACTGCCACGGCCACCCGGTACCTCTACCTCGTCCGGCACGGCGAGGCATCGCCTGACGAGAGCGGACTGACGGAGGCCGGTCGGCAGCAAGCCACACTGCTCGGCCAACGCCTCCGTGACGTCCCCTTCTCAGATGTTCACCACGGCCCACTGCCGAGGGCTGAGCAGACCGCACGCCTGATCGGCGACCAGCTCAGGAACGTCCCTCTGCATGTCTCGGACGTCGCCGGTGACTACGTGCCTTACCTCCCGAAGAAGGACGAGCTTCCGGCCGAATCAGCGGACTACTACCTCGGCTTCCTCGCCGACGCCACCGATGAGGAGCGGGAGAACGGACCTGCGCTGGCCCGCCAGGCGCTGGATGCGTACACCGGACCGGTGCGGGGCGACAAGGACCGGCACGAACTGGTCGTCACCCACAACTTCCTCGTAGCCTGGCTCGTCCGCGACGCCATGCACGCACCGAAGTGGCGTTGGCTCGGCCTCAACCACTGCAACGCGGCACTCACGGTCATCCGCTACGCACCGGGTCGCCCCGCCTCGGTCCTCACCCTCAACGACATGCGGCATCTACCTGCCGAGCTGCGCTGGACGGGCTTCCCTCCCGAGCTTCACATTTGAGGGCCCGTCGGGCGATGCCGGAGTGCAGTGATCACTGATGCGCAACCGGCAGGCCGCCGCAGGCATCCCTCAGCGCGCCCCGGCGAAGTGCTCCCCCACCAACGCCCGCACCACATCCACGTCCCCGGCGATCAACGCATCCAGCAGAGCCGTGTGTTCCGCGGCGTCGGCGACGAGGTCGGCGTGGCCGCGGGTGGACGGGCGAGCGGGGCTCACCAGGGGCCACTGGGCGCGGCGGTGGAGGTCGTCGGCGATCTGGACGAGTTGTTCGTTGCCGCAGAGGGACAGCACAGCGCGATGGAAGGTCCGGTCCGTCTCCGCGTAGGTCGCCCGGCACCCGGCCGACGCCGCACGAACGGTCGCCTCCGCCAGCGGCCGCAGTTCCGCCCAGCGTTCAGGGGCGACGGTCCGAGCGAGCCGGAGCATCACCGGGACCTCGATCAGCGCACGCACCTCGACCAGCTCCGCCAGCTCCCGGGCACCACGCTCGACCACCCGGAACCCCCGGTTCGGGACGACCTCGACGGCCCCCTCCAGCGCGAGTTGCTGCATGGCCTCACGCACCGGCGTCGCGGAGACGCCGAAGCGTTCGCCGAGCGCCGGGGCCGAGTAGACCGCGCCGGGCGTCAGCTCACCGGTGACGAGCGCGGTGCGCAGGGCGTCGAGGATCTGCCCCCGCACCGAGGCCCGCTGGACAACCGCCCGCGGCCGCGGAATAGGGGTCTCGCTGTGGGTGTGCTCGCCCCGAGCCGTCGGCGCGGAGGCCGACGCCGAGCCACCCCGACCCGCATCCACACCCGGGGCACCCCCCGGGGCTCGCCCCTGCGACGGCACCCGAGCCGTACCCGAACCCGTCCTCGTACTCTCCGCACCCGCCCGGGCCTCCAAGCCCTGCGACAGCGACGGAATCCCCGTCCCCGCGGAGCCCTGCGTGCCCTGCTTCACGGGTCCTCCTCGGGGACGTATCGGCACTTGGGGTCATTACGGCGGCTTGTTACTCACCCGTCAAGCACCTTAGGCGCAGAACGCGACAGTTCAAACCGCAGCGATCTTGGGTAAGGTAAGCCTAACCTTCACCACCTCACGGATCGGCGGCCCGGAATGCCTGTGCCCCCCTCAGCCCTCGCGGACGCCTACACCCGTCTCGCCGAGGTCTTCCCGGGGCTGGCCATCACCCAGCCGGCCACCGACGCACAGCTCCCCCGGCACGGCGGCTGGGTCACCGCAGCCGCGCTCGCAGAGGGCGGCACCGACCTGGACACCTTCCTGGCCTGGGACGACGCACAGGTACAACGCGACTACGGACAGTCCGCACGCGCAGACGTCGTCGCCAGCTTCGGCCTGCACCGCTACGCCTGGCCCGTCTGCCTGCTGATCACCGTCCCCTGGTTCCTGCTCCGCCGCGTCCCCCGCTTCCCCGTGACGCATGTCTCGTACGACCGCACGGCCCCCGACCTCCCGATAGGCGCCCTCGCCGCCCGCCCCGCCACCTTCGCCTGCCTCCCCGGCGACCCGGCCGCCACCCTGCCCGGCGCGCGGGTCGTGCCCGACGAGGAGGCGCTGCGCGCCGAGGTGCGCACGGCGATAGCCGAGCACCTCGAACCCGTCCTCACCGGCTTCGGCCCCCGCATGCGGCGCCGCGGACGCGCACTGTGGGGCATGGCGACCGACGAGGTCGTCGAGAGCCTCTGGTACGTCGCCCATCTGCTCGGCGACGGCGAGCAGGACCGGGCGCGCCACGAGCTGGAGCTGCTGCTGCCGGGCGCGACGAAGCCGTACGTCGGGTCGGCGGCCTTCCGTGAACTGACCGGTCCGAACGGCGAGTCACTGCCCACGCGGGACCGGGCGAGCTGCTGCATGTTCTACACACTGCGCCCCGAGGACACGTGCGCCACCTGCCCCCGCACCTGCGACGCGGATCGGGTCACCAAGCTTCTGTCCGCGGCCAGTTGAGGCACCCTCAGACTCGCGCGTCAGCCTTCGTGCCGTAAGATCACCCGCGAGCAGGACACCCATTACGGTTACAGGCGTTTCACAAATTCCTCACTTCGCGCAGGAACTTTCCGTGGAACCACCCGCACGGGTAGTGTTGTTCGAACTCAACTCCTGCCCCTCAAGCGGCAGTTCGAGCAGAATGCCGCCCCGGGCATCCCCTTGCACTTCCTTGGCGGCCTCTTGCCCCGAAACCCCCTGAGGGCCAGTGGGATTGGGCCACTATGGCGGGCGTTACGCCCTATCCCAATGCAAGGGACCCCCAGATGAGATTGACCGACATATCGCTGAACTGGCTGCTTCCGGGCGCCGTCCTGCTCCTGGGCCTGCTGGCGGCGATAGCGGTGCTTCGGCGCGGGAAGACCCCGGGGAAGGACACGAGCGCGGACGACTCGTGGGAGCGCAGCGAGGAGCGCCGCAGGCGCAAGGAAGCCATATACGGCACCGCCTCGTATGTGCTGCTGTTCTGCTGTGCGGCCGTGGCCGCCGCGCTCTCCTTCCACGGCCTGGTCGGCTTCGGTGAGCAGAACCTCGGCCTGCACAACGGCTGGCAGTACCTGGTGCCGTTCGGCCTGGACGGCGCCGCGATGTTCTGCTCCGTGCTCGCGGTGCGCGAGGCCAGCCACGGTGACGCGGCCCTCGGCTCCCGGATACTCGTGTGGACGTTCGCGGCAGCCGCGGCCTGGTTCAACTGGGTGCACGCGCCCAGGGGCCTCGGCCACGACGGCGCCCCGCACTTCTTCGCCGGCATGTCCCTCTCCGCGGCGGTGCTCTTCGACCGGGCGCTCAAGCAGACCCGCCGGGCCGCCCTGCGCGAGCAGGGTCTGGTGCCCAGGCCGCTCCCGCAGATCCGGATCGTCCGCTGGATGCGGGCGCCCCGCGAGACCTACAAGGCCTGGTCGCTGATGCTCCTGGAGGGCGTGCGCAGTCTCGACGAGGCGGTCGACGAGGTCCGCGAGGACAAGCGGCAAAAGGATGCGGCCCGGCTGCGCCGGCGCGAGCAGGAGCGCATGGAGCGGGCCCAGCTGAAGGCCATCAGCCGGGGCCACCGCGGCTTCGTCGGCCGCGGCGGCCGGCAGGTCGAGACGCAGGCTCTGGAGCGTGCCTCCGCCCAGGTCTCCGCGGAGCCTGCCATAACCGCGCCGGAGCAACTGCCCGTACGCTCACGTCCGTCCCTTCAGCCCGTACGCACCGGTTCTGACCCGGTGACCGTCGACCTCACCACGGAGGACGACACAATGGCTTTGCCACGGCTCGACTCCCTGGAGCGCAAGCTCAAGGACCTCGAGCAGCAGTTCGGCTGAGCACTCCGCTCGTCAACGGCATCGACGGGAAGGGGCGCGACCCGGGACTCGGGTCGCGCCCCTTCCCGTCGTCGTACGACCTGCGACACCGGCGGCGCGCATCACGCGGCATCCGCGTCGAGTTCGAACCACACCGCCTTCCCCACCCCGTGCGTCCGCACGCCCCAGTCGTCCGCGAGGGACTGGACCAGCACCAGGCCTCTGCCGTTCGTACAGCTGTCGGCGTTCGGTACGCGCAGTCTGGGCCGGCGGGCCACGAAGTCCCTCACCTCCACCCTGAGTCCGTGCGGTCCGACGATCGCCGTCAGGACGGCGTCACGGTCGGTGTGGACGATTGCGTTGGTGACGAGCTCACTGGTGAGCAGTTCGGCTATGTCCGATCGTCCGGGCCTCCCCCAGTGCCGTAACAGCTCGCGCAGAGCCCTGCGTGCCTCAGGTACGGCCCTCAGGTCCGCCCGTCCGAGTCTGCGCCTGAGCTGAGGCGACTGCGTGTGTTCCCCGGCGCTCGCGGCCTTGTCCTCCACTGTCCGTGCCGAGGAGGCCCCGATGGTGATGGGACCGCCTCCTCGTGCCTGCCTTCTCATGACCCCCGCCCGCGTGCCGATGTCGGTTCCCCTCCTGCTCGAACACGTTCACGGGAACCATTCCCAGTCGGACCGGCGGCAGTCATGTCGAATCGTCAACGACCAGGTGTTCGGCCACGGTTACGGCAGGCCGTGCCGGTGGATGAAACCCGGAACGTCACCCACCGGCCGCCCGCAGGCCGTCCCGGGCGACGACCGAATCGAGTCGGCCACCGGCCATGGCCTCGGCCTGCGGGCCGCGGGTGTGATTCCGGCGAGGGGAGGCAGGGCGGTTCAAAGCGCCCGCGCGGAGGCGGCCGACCAGGGCAGTCCTGCACGGCATCGTGCCGATGTTCCCCGGGGCCCGCGGACCGCGGTGGATCGGCCCGTTCGACGACCCCGCTCTGCGGATCCGGCCGTACGCGACCCGGACGCCCGGCGGGTGCGAGGTGACATCACGGCGCCTTCGGGGCCGGTGTGCGCAGTCTGCGAATCTGGCCGGAATTCGCTACTGCAGCGGCTCCGCTGGTGCCGTGTGGTGGCGGGGCCGCCCGCCCGACCCCCGTCCGGGAGGGCGGCCCCGCTGGTGAGGTGGTCCTGTGCTGCGCCGGTCAGTAGAGCTTGTTGACCGCGGTGGTGGTCGTCTTCTTGAAGGCCTTCACCGGCGCGTCCGTGAAGTCGCCCATCTGCCCCCACTGCACGACGGTGACGGTGCCGCCGTCGCGGCCGACGGAGACGAGGTGGATGTCCATGGCCCCCCACGAGGCCCGCGTCGCGAAGCCGTGGACGCGGGCGCCCTCCTCGACCGGCAGGCTGCCGTAGCTCTTGTAGTCGCCCTCGATCTCCGGGTCGGCGTCCATGCGCGTGACGCAGCGCTTGACCTCCTTGTCGAGGCGGGTGGCCAGGGCCTTGGCCTTGGCGTTGTTCCCGACGACGACGTTGAGCTGCTCGGCACCGGTGTCGAGGTCGGTGCGGAAGGTGCGGTAGCGGGAGTCGTAGGCGAGCAGTGCCTCGCCGAAGCAGTACTGCATCTCCTCCGGCACCCCGTCGGCGACCGGGGCGGCGGTCCAGGCGGAGGAGGGGTGCGGCGGGAGTTCGGTCGCCGACAGGAACTTCGGCGCGGCCTTCGTCGCGGCGCCGGCGGGTGCGGCGGTGAATGCGGCGCCCGCGGCGAGGCCCGTGACGACGAGTGCGGCGAGCGTGCCGGTGCGAGTGCGCTTGGACATGAGTGTCCCCCCGTGAAATGGCATGAAAGCGTGAACGATCGGAAGTGAGCCGGCACCGACGGCGGATGGTCCGTCCGGCCCTGGTCGGTGCGACACCAAAAGCATCAGCCGTCACAGCGGGCGACCGCAAGCGCCGACACCCGATCCGCGACGGTGGAACCATCCCAGCCCTTCTGACGTGCAGGTATATGGAGTGCCTGGGATGCCGTCCCGGGACGGTGAGGACACGGGGGAACGGTGTCGGCAGCACAGGACGACGTCCAGGAGTTCGCGGCGTTGCTCAGCCGCCTGAAGGACCGCACCGACCGCAGCTACGGTCAGCTGGCCCGCCGCCTGAACATGAACACCTCTACGCTGCACCGCTACTGCGCCGGAGACGCGGTCCCGCTCGACTTCGCCCCCGTGGAGCGCTTCGCCGCGCTGTGCGAGGCGACGCCTCAGGAGCGGCTGGAGCTGCACCGGCTGTGGATCCTGGCGGTGGCGGCGCGGCAGCGGTCCCGTTCCGCGGCTTCCGCCGCGGCCGGCAGCACCCCCTCCGCGGCGGACGGCTCCCCCGCGGACACGGCCGAGGAGACGACGGGGCTTCCCGGCGGGGGCCCGGCACCGACCGACGCCCCTGCCCGCCACCCCTGGTACCGCCGCCGGCGCCTGCTGGTCGCGGCAGCCGTGGCGACGGCTCTGCTCGCCACGCTCGGCAGCCTCTCCGCCCTGCCCGACGACGACGGTCCCCGCGCGAGCGACTCCGTCCAGGGCTCCGATCCGAGCCGTACGACACCGACGGGCGCTCCCCGCCCGAAGTCGACGGCCTCGCCGAGCCCCTCGCAGACCACACCGTCACCGTCGGCCGGCGCCTCGAAGAAGTCCTCGCCGAAGTCCGCTCCGTCCGAGGACGGCCCCTCGAAGGAAGCCGGCCGGCAGCAGCCCCCGGCCGGAGTGCCGCTCACCTGGAGCGCCAACTCCCATGTCTGGCAGGCCGGCTGCGGCCACGACTACGTCGTCGCCAGGCCGCCCAGCCAGGTGGCGCCGCCTCCCGCGCCGCAGGACGCCGAGGCGTGGGCGGGCTCGCAGAACGCGGTGCACGGGGAGCAGACGATGATCGAGATCTCCGTGCAGGGCAAGACGTCCACGGCCGTCGTCCTGAAGGCCCTGAGAGTGCGCGTCGTCGGCCGCTCGGCGCCTGCCGGGGGCACCGTCTACACCATGGACCAGGGCTGCGGCGGAGCGCTGACGCCTCGCTACTTCGACGTCGACCTGGACAAGGACCGCCCCATCGCCCGCCCGGCAGACGGCAACGACACGGGCGTCACGATCCCGGCGATGCGCCTGCCGTACCGCGTGTCCGCCGAGGACCCGGAGGTGCTGCTGGTCGACGCGCGGACGAAGAACTGCGACTGCAACTGGTACCTGGAGCTGGACTGGTCGTCCCAGGGCCGCACCGGCACCGTCCGCATCGACGACCACGGCCGCCCCTTCCGCACTACGGGCATCAAGGGGCTGCCCACGTACGTGTACGACACCTCGGCCCGCTCGTGGGTGACGTACCGGCCGTAGCCGCAGGCGCCGTCAGGCCTCCCAGACGGCGGCCGCCGTACGGTCGTCGGCATACCCCTTGACCCGGACCTGGGTGTCGGCGAGGAATTCTGCGAGGCCGGGCGGTTCGGAAGCGGACCACCGTCCGGTGAGGTGGGCGGCGAGTTCGGGTTCGCCGCGCAGGGGGTCGGCGAGGCCACCGGTGCACATGAGGAGGGTGTCGCCGGGGCGGGCCACCGAGGCCCGGAAGCGGAAGGGTTCGCGGGGCGGTTCGGGGGCGGGGTCGTAGGGGCTGGGCGGTGTGGGGATGCCGAGGTCCATGGTGAGGCGGTCGCCTTCGGGGGTCTCGGCGGGGAGCGAGCCGAAGCCGACGACGGGGTCGCCGGTGAGGTCCGTGACGCGGGGCTCGATGTCCTGCCATTCGCCGCTCCGCAGGCGGAAGAGTCCGCCCGCGCCGACTCCGAAGAAGACCCGGGTCCGGCACTCGGGGTCGGCGGGGAGGAGGAGGCAGCGCAGGGTCGCCGCGTACTCCTCGGGTTCGATGCCCTGTTCGGCGGCGCTGGCGCGGAGTTTGCCGAGGCTGCGGTCGGTGAGGCGGTGCAGGCCCGACTTCAGGTTTCCGCGCCTGGCGGCCCTTATGTCGTCCGCGAGCCGCCCGTGACTGCGGCCGACGGCCCGGCCGATCCAGTGGCAGGCCTCGGCGGCGGCGCGGTGTGCGCCCGGGGTGGCTCGGGCGCCGGTGGCCATCGCCACCAGGATCAGGGCGTGTTCGCCGGTGCCGAAGCGGGCGGTGAGGAGGGAGTCGCGGCGGGGTTCGCCCCGGTAGCGGGCGGAGTCGCCGCGCAGGGACACGGCCCGCAGGGTGGAGGCGCCGTAGCGGGCGCCGTCGAGGACGGTGTCGGCGACCAGGTCGTCGAGGTCGTCAGGGTCGGCCGGCGGCAGGGCGGTGGGTTCGGGGGCGTAGGTGGGAGGGCCGTCGCCCACGTAGTCGAGGGTGGTCGGGGGGTGGGTGGGGATGTCCACCTGGGTCGCCGTGCGGGGCTCGTCGTCGGTCGGAGGCGCCGCCCGTCCCCGGGGTTCCTCCACGGTGAATCCCGGCGGTTTCGGCAGGCCCGCGGGGAAGGTCGACGGACCCGGAGCCGGACCCGCCACGGCATCCGTCCCGGCCCGCGGAGCCGGAACCGGGGCGCCGGTTCCTGACACTCCCGCCGCCGAGGCGAAGCGGTCGTCCAGTGTGTCGGGCGCCTTGGTCGGGCCCGTGTCGTCGGTGAAGTCACCGTACAGCTGCCCCCACCAGTCGTCCTCGTGACCGGTGGCCTTTCCCCCCTGCTGGCTCATGCCCCCAATTGTCCACCGCGCGGCCCGTATGAAAACGGGGCATCCGGAAAATGCGACCCGGTGAACCGCCTTGAAATGCCGTGGGCGAGTGAGGTGTCGAACAGTCGTGCGAGGCAAGTGACGGAACGGGACGTGAAACAGGTCGCCGGGCGGCCCCACCCCCCACGGGAGGACCGCCCGGCGACTGTCGGGTGACCCGGGCCCGGATCCCCTTCGCGCGCCTCAGCGCACGTCGTAGGCCCGGGTCACGATCTGGGTGACCGAAATGCCGTTCGTGTCGGTCAGGACGGTTTTGAGTGTGACCTGCTTGCCTGTCGCTCCGCTGTGGTTCACCTTCGCGGTCCAGCTCCCGTCGTCCTGCTGCGCCGTCCGTGCCTCGGTCCAGGTACCGCCTTCGTCGTAGGAGTAGGCGAGTTGGGCCTGTGTCAGCTCCCCCGGCCGGTAGCCCGCGTGGCCGGTCGCCGTGAGTGTGATCTCCTGTCCGTCCTCGGCGGGGAGCGTCTTCAGGCCGTCCTCCGGCAGCGCGTACCGCGGAAAGAGCATCGGTATGCCTTGCGAGTAGGCGTCCTCGTCCAGTGCCGAGCGGAAGGTCCAGGTCGTCGTCGTGTTCGTGGAGCGATTCCACGCCCCGGCCGGAGGACCGATCTTCGCCGTGTCCAGGGTGAGTTCGTAACTCGACTCGTCGGCCGGGACGGTGAACACCCCGAACGGGTAGGGACTTTCGCCGACCGTCTCGCCGCCCCGCTTGAGCGTCATGCTGCCGATGTCGCCGAAGCTCCCCTGAATGCCCTGGTGTTGGCCGTCGCCCCAGAAGGCGGGGGCCACGCCGATCAGGTTGCCCTGCCGTTCGGCGGCGAGGGCGGGCCGGCCGGCGGCGTCGAGCGGGGTGGCGGGGGCGAGGACACCGCCGTACCACTCCTCGGTCCGCCGCTCCCCCTTCCCGTACGTCCGCACGGGGTCGATCATGAACTCGCCCCACGGGAAGCTGCTGGACACCTCGTGTTCCCAGCCGGTCGTGCCCGGCGAGTAGTATTCGGTGCGGGTGAAGGGCGCGGGGACCGTCTCCAACCCGCCGAAGTAGCCACTCAGTCCGTTAGGGCGGGTCATGGCCGTCAGGTCGATGTGGTCGGTGGCGGCGGACGCCATCGAGTTGTACGTCGCCGTCGTCGCCGCCAGGTCCCGGTCCCGGACGCGGTAGGTGCGGTCGCCGCCGATCGGGCCCTCCTCCGGGAACGCGAGGTTGTAGACGTGCGGGCTCTTGGCGGTGGCCTGCCAGCGCAGGGTCACGTCCCCGGCGGCGAGCAACGCCTTCGCCTCGTCGGCGGGGACGGCGAGGACGGGCAGTGCGCCGCCGGTGAAGCCGGCCGAGGGATACCAGCGACCGGGGGCGTCACGGTGGACGAGGACCGCCACCGCACCGGCCTCCTTCGCGCGCCTCGCGACCTCGTAGGCGCTGCCGCCGTCCGGGATCCCGACGAGCGCGATCTTGCCGGCCGCCCCGGAAAGCTCCTCCTCCGTGCCGGACTTGGCGTCGAACAGTGGCACCCGGCCCGTGCCGTCGAGGTTGGCCGAGTTGAAGGACGCGGTCGTCGGATGCAGCGACCGGCCGCCCACGACGGCGAGTTCGGTGATCTGCGGAGCCGCCGCGCGCCAGAAGCTGTCGAACTCGAAGTCCCCGTCGGCCGCCCTGCCCGTGACGGAGGCGTAGTAGCCGCGCAGTTCGCGCCCGCCGGCCGCCGTGCCCGCGTGCAGCCAGGTGTCGTCCCAGCTGCGCGCGAAACCGAGTGTGGCGCTACGGAGTTCGGTCGGTTCGTCCGTTCTGATCTTCAGTCGGTGTGCCTTGCGGGCGTCGAGGACGACGGTCGTGTCGTCGCGGATCTCCAGCTGCGGACGGCCGAGGTAGGCGAGGGAGTCGAGGAGCGTGCCCTCGGTCTCGGGGGTCGTGATGAAGCTGGAGAGGAAGTAGGCGCCGGGGCGGATCCGGTACGTCTGGTCGGTCGCGCCCTCGTTGAAGCGGCGCTCGCCGGCCGCGTCGTCGGTGCCGATCAGGTCGACGGAGGAGGCGCCGTCGGCGGGCTTGCCGAGGCGGTCGATCAGTTTCACGCGCAGGGTGACGGTCTCCGGCTGGACGTAGAGCGCGAAGGGGGTCGAAACCGTGCTGCCGTCCTTGGCCGTGGCGAGGACGCGGCCCGTGATGTCGCCGTACTGGGCCCGCTCGATCGTCGCCGTCGGGTCGATCCGCAGCGGGACCTCGACCGTCCTGCCCGCCGGAACGGTGACCGAGCGGGCACCGAGCCGGGCGATCGACGAGCGGACGGTGGAGCCGTCGTTGCCGGTTACGGCGGGCATCGACAGCTTCAACTCCACAGCCGTGTCCGTGGTGTTGTTGTAGGGAACGGCGACCGTCGTACGGTCGCTCGCGTCCTGGGGCCAGTTGAAGGTGCCGGCCTGGAGCGCGGGTGCGCCCAGCACGTGCTGCCCGATCGCGGCGCGGACGTCGAGGCGTCCGCCACCTGTGGCGCGGGCGTCGCCGGGGATGTCCGTGTCGGCGGAGGAGACGAGCGCCGCCTTGATCTGCCGCGCGCTCCAGTCGGGGTGGCGTTGCCTGACGATGGCCGCCGCGCCCGCGACGTGCGGGGTCGCCATCGACGTACCGCTCATGGACTGGTAGGCGTACACGCCACGCCCGCCCGCCTGCGCGGCGGAGATGCCGACGCCCGGTGCGGCGATCTCCGGCTTGAGGGTGTGCGAGCCGTACACCGGGCCGCGGCTGGAGAAGGAGGCCGTGGAGTCGTCGCGGTCGACGGCGCCGACGGTGAGAACGCTCGGGGCGCAACCCGGGGACGAGACCGTGTTGTTGCCGGGGCCGGTGTTGCCCGCGGCGATGACGAACAGGGTGTTCTCGCTCGACCGGGCGAGTTCCTCGGTCGCCAGGGCCATCGGGTCGGTGCAGTCGGTGCGGGCCGGGTTGCCGAGGCTCATCGAGACGACGTCGGCGCCCTGGTCGACGGCCCACTGCATGCCGGCGATGATCCACGAGGTCTCGCCCTGGCCGTAGTCGTTGAGGACCTTGCCGTGAAGGAGGTCGGCAGCGGGCGCGACGCCCTTCTTCCTGCCGTCGCTCGCGGCGCCCGTGCCGCCGACGGTGGAGGTGGTGTGGGTGCCGTGGCCGTCGTGATCGTCGGCGTCCGGCGAGTCCGTGAAGTTCTTGGAAGCGGCGATACGGCCCTTGAGGTCGGGGTGTTCCGCATCGGCACCGGTGTCCAGGACGGCGACCTTGGTGCCCTTGCCGTCGTAGCCGGCGGCCCAGGCCTCGGGGGCGTGCACCTGACGGGTCGAACGGTCGAGGGTGGCCCGGACCTTGGCGTCGAGCCACAGCTTCTTCAGATCGCCGGCCGCGCGGGAGCGGGGGCTCGTGACGTCGGCCCAGAAGTCGGCGGCCTTCTTCTTGTCGGCCTCCAGCGCCACACCGTCGATCGGGTCGAGGACGAGACCGCGTTCGGCGCCGCGCGGGGCGGGCGGGACGGCTCGGGCGACGGAGCGGTCGTACGTGGCGATCAGCGGGAGCGTCTTGCGGTGGGCGTCGTCGTAGCCCTGGCGGATCAGGCCGGTGACGTTGAAGAGCTCCTCGTCGACGCGGTCGGCGGCGATCGCCTCGACGGCGCCTGCGGGGTAGACGTACAGGTCGTCGCCGGACCGGCGGGTCTGCGTGAAGGGCGTCGTGCCGTCCTCGCCCGGCAGGGCGACGGCACCGGCGCTGGTGACCAGGACGCGGTCGCCGGTGACGAGGGTGACGACGGAGCCTGAGCCGGCGCCGGGGGTGGCCCGTTCGCCGGTCAGCGGGCTCGGGCCGTCGGTCGCCGGGTGCGCGGGTACGGCGGTGGCCGCATGCGTGGGTACGGCCGTCGTCACGGCCAGGATCGCGGCGGTCGCCGCACCCATGGCCGTACGCGATATCGCTCTCCCCAAGATCGCCTCTTCCCTTGCTGCCGCCTGCCGACAGGCGCGAAGGCGCAGGCCAGGAAGACCCAAGTCGGGCAAAGCGGGCGGTGGTTGATGCTGCGGTGGCGTCACCTTGGCAGAGTGGCGGGTGGTACGGCGATGATGTGCGGAGGCGGTTTTGCGCCGTGGCCGTTTTCCGCCACGGCCCGAACGCCGGTGTTCTTTTTGCGGATGTGCGGATGTTCTTCGGGGAGGGACGCGGCCCGATGCTGGGAGCGATAGGTCTCGACGAGACACACGAGTCGGCGTACCGCGTCCTGGTGTCCGTGGGCGCCGCCGACGTACCGGACCTCGCGCGACGGCTGACGCTCGGCGAGCACGACACCGAGCGCGCCCTGCGCCGCCTGGAGCGGCACGGGCTCGCGGCGCAGTCCTCGGCCCGGCCCGGCCGCTGGGTCGCCGCACCTCCCGGGGTGGCGCTGGGCGCGCTGCTGACCCAGCAGCGGCACGAGCTGGAGAAGGCGGAGCTGGCGGCCGCGTTGCTCGCCGAGGAGTACCGGGCGGGCGTCGCCGAACCGGCCGTACACGACCTGGTCGAGGTGGTGATCGGCGCGGCCGCGGTGTCGCAGCGCTTCCTGCAGCTCCAGCTCGGGGCGAGCGAGGAGGTCTGCGCACTGGTCACCGGCAACCCGGTCGCCGTCACCGGCATCGAGAACGAGGCGGAGGAGCAGGCCGCCCACCGCGGCGTCCGCTACCGGGTGGTCCTGGAGCGCTCGGTCCTCGACCAGCCGCACGGCATCACCGAGCTGTCCGCCGCCCTCGGCCGCGAGGAGCAGGTACGGGTCGTCGACCAGGTGCCGACCAAGCTGGTGATCGCCGACCGCACGCTCGCGCTGGTGCCGCTGACCTCGCACACCGCGGAGCCGGCCGCGCTGGTCGTCCACGCGAGCGGGCTGCTGGAGCTGCTCTCCGGGCTGTTCGAGACGGTGTGGCGGGAGGCGCTGCCGGTCCGTCTCGGCACGTCCGGCGTCACCGAACAGCAGCCGGACGGCCCCGACGACACCGACCTGGAGGTGCTCTCCCTGCTGCTGGCCGGCCTGACCGACGCGAGCGTGGCCAAACAGCTGGACCTGGGACTGCGGACCGTACAGCGCAGGGTAAAGCGGCTGATGGAGCTGACCGGGGTGACGACGCGACTGCAGCTGGGGTGGCACGCGTACGAGCGGGGGTGGGTGGCGCGGGAGCGGCAGGGGTGACGGGGGTCCGGGTACTGGGAGGGGGGCGGGGGCCTGGGTACGGGCACGAGCGACGGGCGCCCGGATACGGGCACGAGCGACAGGCGCCCGGATACGGGCACGAGCGACAGGCGCCCGGATACGGGCACGAGCGACAGGCGCCCGGATACGGGCACGAGCGACAGGCGCCCGGAAACGGGCACGAGCGACGGTGGTGCACCCGCGCCCGCCAGGCTGATCTGCGCTTTCTCCCGGGCTCCGGCAGTCTGGTCAGATGGGAGTGTGGGACCTTGTGCTGGTCGGCCTGGTCCTCCTGCTCGGCCTCTGCGGAGTGCTGGTTCCCGGCGTGCCGGGGTCGTGGCTGGTGTGGGCCGGGGTCTTGTGGTGGGCGCTGAAGGACACCCAGCCGGTCGCGTGGTGGGTGCTCGTCGGGGCCACCGTCGCGCTGCTCCTCTCCCAGGTGGTGCGCTGGGCGCTGCCGCCCCGCAGACTGCGCCCGAACTGGGCCGGCCCGCGCATCGTGGCCTACGCCGGAGCGGGATCGTTCCTGGGCTTCTTCCTGATCCCGGTGCTCGGCTCGATCCCCGGCTTCATGGCCGGCATCTACCTCGGCGAACGGCTTCGACTCGGCCGCCACGGCGAGGCGAGGGCGGCGCTGCGCACGGCGATGCGGGCGGGCGGTTCGAGCGTGCTGGCAGAGCTGTTCACGTGCCAGCTGATCGCGGGGGCGTGGCTGGGCGCCGTGATCTGGGGTTGATGGATCGGGTCCATCGAGTACATCGCAGTTGATACATCGGGTCTCTCCCGCCGTATTGACGTCCCCCCGCCCCTTCTCTACGTTGCGTCGCGGGATAGCTCCGATGAATCGGGGCTCCGATGAATCGCCGTGCAGATGGAGGCGTCATGCCCAGCCCGTCCAGACGTACCGTGCTCGCCACCGGATCCGCCCTCGGCGGGACCCTCCTCGCAGGCGGCTTGCCCGCACAGGCGAGCGCAGCCGACCGTGCGGCCCCCTCCGACCCCTGGCGCACCGTCCTCGAAGATGCCGACCTCGTCTGGCAGCGGATGCCGACGGCCTGGTACGAGGGCCCCTTCCTCGGCAACGGCTTCCTCGGTTCCGGCATCTACGCCGAGCCGGGCGCCGCGGCGGACGGCGGAACCCGCGCCGTCCGCTTCAACGTCCAGCACTCCGAGGTGCAGGACCACCGCCCCGAGTTCGGCTCGCTGTTCGGGCTGGCCCGCCTCCCGATCGGCCACTTCACGCTGGAGCCGGTGGGCACCATCACCGGCCTGGACTGGCGGCTCGGCCTGCGCGACGCCGAGCTGACCGGCACGCTCACCACGGACAAGGGCACGCTCACCCTGCGGGCCCTGGTGCACAACGACCGCTCGGTCCTGGCCGTCGAGGTCACCCCGAGCGCGGGTGAGCGCGACTTCCGGTGGGGGTTCCATCCGGCGGACGCGATCAGCCCCCGGGCGGCATTCAAGCCGCTCCCCGACGGCTACCGGGGCAATCCACCGGCCGAGGTCGCCCAGCACGACGGCGTGTGGGCGGCCGTACAGCCCCTGCTGGCCGGCGGGCAGCATGTAACGGCGTGGCGGGAGCGGAGCACGGGCAGGGCACGGACGCTGTACGTCCATGTCGCGCACTCCTACCCGGGCACAACGGCGCTCGGGCGGGCGCTCAAGGCCGTACGCGGGGCGAGCCCGCTCCCCTACTCGGCGCTGGCGCTGACGCACCGGGCCTGGTGGCACGCCTACTACCGCAAGAGCTTCGTCTCCCTCCCCGACGCGCGGATGCAGCGTTTCTACTGGATCCAGCTCTACAAGACCGCCTCCGCCGCCCGCCGCGACGCCCCCGTGATGGCGACGAGCGGCCCCTGGCTGGAGCCCACCCCGTGGCCCAACACCTGGTGGAACCTGAACGCCCAGCTGGAGTACTGGCTGATCCACGGCTCCAACCACCTCGAACTCGACGCGATCACCCGGTCGCTGAGCGAGTTCCGGGACAACCTGGCCAGGGAGACGGCGACCCCGTACCGCGCCGACTCCCTCGGCATCCCGCGCACCACGGACCCCCACCTGGTCAACGGCGCCGACGGCCCCCTCACCGGCTACGGCGTCGGCATCCCCGGCCAGGCGGCGCCGACCCCCGAGGTCGGCAACCTCACCTGGGCCCTGCACAACGTGTGGCTCAGCTACCGCCACACCATGGACGAGTCGATCCTCAGGGACGTCCTGTACCCCCTGCTCCGCAAGGCGATCAACTACTACCTGCACTTCCTGGAGCCGGGCCAGGACGGCAAACTGCACCTGCCGGCCACGTTCTCCCCGGAGTACGGCGGCAACTCACGGGACTGCAACTACGACCTGATGCTGCTGACCTGGGGCTGCCGCACCTTGCTCGACGCGGCCGAACTCCTCGGTGTCGACGACGAGTTGGCACCGCGCTGGCGTGACGTGCTGGCCCGGCGGGCGCCGTACCCGACCGACGCGAACGGCTTCATGATCGGCGCGGACATCCCCTTCGCGAAATCCCACCGCCACTACTCCCATCTGCTCGCGGTGTACCCGCTGTACGAGCTGACCGGGAGCACGCCGGACGAACGGGCCCTGATCGAGAGGTCGTTGGCGCACTGGGTGGGCTTCGAGGGCGCCCTGCAGGGCTACACCTTCACCGGCGCCGCTTCGATGTCCGCGCTGCTCGGCAAGGGTGAGGACGCGCTGACGTACCTGGGCGAGCTGATGTCCCGCTTCGTCCAGCCCAACACCATGTACAAGGAGTCGGGCCCGGTCATCGAGACACCGCTGTCGGCGGCGCAGTCCCTGCACGACATGATCTGCCAGTCCTGGGGCGGCGAGATCCGGGTCTTCCCCGCACTGCCGGCCGCCTGGGCCGACCTGACCGTGCACAAGTTCCGCACGCAGGGCGCGTTCCTGCTGTCGGCGGTCCGCAAAGGCGGGGTCACCCGCTGGGTGCGGCTGGTCAGCGAGGCGGGCGCACCCTGTGTCGTACGGCACGGCATCACCGGGCCGGTGGAGGTACGGGACGGACGGGGCCGCCCGCTGCGGTGGTCCGCGGCGGGCGAGGGCACGATCCGCATCGCCCTCCGGAAGGGCGACTCGGCGCTGATCACGGCACGCGGCGACCGGCCGGACCTGACGATCGCGCCGGTGCAGCAGAACGGGGAGGCCCCGCGCTGGGGACTCCCCGCGGAGCAGCCGTAGTGGCGCAATGGCCGGCGCGGCTGGGTGCGCGGAGGCGGACTAGAGCCTGCCCTCCAGCGTGAGCAGCCGCATCTTGCGCTCGATGCCGCCCGCGTACCCGGTCAGCGACCCGTCGGCCCCGATCACCCGGTGGCAGGGACGGACGATCAGCAGCGGGTTGGCACCGATCGCCCCGCCGACGGCCCGCACGGCGGCACGGGAGGCACCGATCCGCGCGGCGATCTCGCCGTACGTCGTGGTGGCGCCGTAGGGAACGGAGTCGAGGGCGGCCCAGACCTTCTCCCGGAACTCACTGCCGGCTGTCCTCAACTCCAGCCGGAACTCCTTGAGTTCACCGGCGAAGTAGGCGCCGAGCTGTTCCTCGGCCGCACGGAAGAGCGCGGGGTCGCGCCGCCAGCCGTCCTGCACGGTACGGCCGCCCTTCTGGCCCGGCACGGAGAGGGAGGTCAGGGCGCCGGTGGCCGGGTCGGCGGTGAGGAGGAGGGGGCCGACGGGGCTGTCGACCTCGGCCCAGTGGGTCGGGGCGGGGGCAGCGGTCAGGGTGGGCTTCGGGGTGGTCATGATTACTCCAACTCCCCTGCTGCACGCAGGTGTTGCAAGGCATAGGAGCGCCAGGGGCGCCAGCTGTCGGGGGTGTCGGTGCCGGGCGGGGCGACGTCCGGGTCGCCGAGGGCACGGGTACGGATGACGGCGACGGTACGGGCATCCAGTCCGGGCAGGCCGAGCAGCGCACGATGGGCCTCGTCCCGGTCGGCACCCGGGTCCAGCCGCAGGGCACCGTCGGCGAGGGCGGCGGTGAGCGCGCCCAGCGGCCCGTGGGGCTCGGCCCCGGCGAGGACGGCCGCCTCGGGAAACAGATGGGTGAGGCTGCCGCAGGGCGCGTCGAGGGCCTTGCCGTACCGCCGCACCAGCCGCTCGGCCTCCGCCGACCCGACCAGTGCCCGCACGGCCAGCTCCTCCGCGTCGGCGGCCCCGGGCGACCGCAGGCCCGGCCGCGCGGCAACCAGGGGCCCGAGCCGGGAATCGGCGCCGAGCCTCTCGTCGACGGCGTACGGATCGGCATCGAGGTCGAACAGCCGCCGGAGCCGCTGCACGGCGGTGGTCAGATCGCGCGGGTCGGTGAGGTGGAGACGGGCGTCGAGCCAGCCGCCGGGGTGGGTCGCCGAGGCAGGTGTGGCGTGCAGGCGGGCAGCGGGGGCACCCAGCGGTCCCGGTGCGGCCAGGCCGGGGGCGGCGTGGCCACCCGCGGTCGCCCGCCTCCGCGCACCGCCCGTCCGCTCCCGCACCGCCACGATGCCGGTGCCGTGCGGCAGCCGCAGGGTGCGGCGGTACGTCCGGCGCCCGGCCGGCCCGCTGACGTCCTCGACGCCGGGCACGGCCTCGCGCTCCAGCAGGTCGAGGACGAGGCCCGCCTGGTACGGGCCCCGGTACGCGAGCCGCAGCGGAATCCCGGCCGAGGGAGTGCTCGCACGCCGGTCGCCACGGCCGTTCCTCGGTGCGGCGGCGGCCCGCAGCTCGCTCGGGGTCGATGCATACACCTCCCGGATCGTGTCGTTGAACTGCCGGACACTGGCGAACCCGGCGGCGAAGGCGATCTCCGTGATCGCCAGCTCGGTGGTCTGCAGGAGCACACGCGCGGTGTGTGCCCGCTGCGCCCGGGCCAGCGCGACCGGCCCGGCGCCCAGCTCGGTCGTGAGCTGCCGCTGCACCTGCCGCGCGCTGTAGCCGAGCCGCGCGGCGAGCCCGGCGACGCCCTCCCGGTCGACGATCCCGTCGCCGATCAGCCGCATCGCCCGCCCGACGGCGTCGGCCCGCACATTCCACTCGGCGGACCCCGGCACGGCATCCGGCCGGCACCGCCGGCAAGCCCGGAAACCCGAGCCCTGCGCGGCGGCGGCCGTCGCGAAGAACCGCACGTTACGCCGCTTCGGCGTGACCGCGGGGCAACTGGGGCGGCAGTAGATGCCGGTCGTCTCGACGGCGAAGAAGAACTCGCCGTCGAACCGGGCATCCCGGCTGCGCACCGCCTCGTACCTGGTGTCTTCGTCCATCACGGTGTCCAGTCTCCGCCGTGACCGTGGTGAGGGCTAGCGGGAATCGGACATCAAGCCCATCCAGCCCGTCCGGCGTTTGATGACACCGTCACCGCCAGCGCCCACCCCGCTTGGCCTCCATCGCCGCGCGCCCTTCGGCTCCCTTCCGCTTCCAGTCCTTCTTGATCTCGGCCCTGAGGCGCGCATCGGTCTTGGCCACGATCCACTGGTTCTCGCGCATGAGCTTCCGGTAGCTCTCCAGCCGCCGCACGGGCAGCTCACCGGCGTCGACAGCGGAACGCACCGCGCACCCCGGCTCGCTCTCGTGGGCACAGTCCTGGAAGCGGCACTGTCCGGCCAGTTCCTCGATCTCCGAGAAGACCTGGCCGACCCCGGCCTCGGCGTCCCACAGGCCGACGCCCCGGAGCCCGGGGGTGTCGATGAGGACCCCGCCGCCCGGCAGGGCGAGCAGGTTGCGTGTGGTGGTCGTGTGGCGGCCCTTGCCGTCGACGTCGCGCGCGGCCTGGACCTCCATCACGTCCTCGCCGAGCAGCGCGTTCGCGAGCGTCGACTTGCCCGCGCCGGACTGCCCCAGCAGCACGGACGTACCGCCGGAGACGACCGCGACGAGGACTTCGAGTCCGTCCCCGTCCACCGCGCTGACCGGCAGCACCGGCACACCCGGCGCGGTCGTCTCCACGTCCTGGACGAGATGCGAGAGCGTCACCGCGTCCGGCACGAGGTCGGCCTTGGTGAGCACCACGACGGGCTGTGCGCCCGACTCCCACGCCAGCGCGAGGAACCGCTCGATCCGGCCGAGGTCGAGCTCGACGGCCAGCGACACGGCGACGATGGCGTGGTCGACGTTGGCGGCGAGGATCTGCCCCTCGGACCGCTTGGAGGAGGTGGAGCGCACGAAGGCGGTACGGCGTGGCAGATACGTCCGTACGTAACGCGGAGTGCCCGCGGGTTCGACGGCGACCCAGTCGCCCGTGCACACGACCCGCATCGGATCGTGCGGGGTGACGAACGCCGTGTCGGCCCGTACGACACCGTCGGCGGTGACGACGTCGCACTGCCCGCGGTCGACCCGCAGGACGCGCCCGGGCAGCATCCCTTCCGCGTCGTACGGGGTGAACGCGTCGGCCCAGGCCGAGTCCCAGCCGTAGGGAGCCAACGCGGAGAAAACAGAGGTGGAAGTCAACGGGTGACCCTTCACAAGGGGGCCCCGGCAGCCGCGTACTTCAGACGCGGAGAGTGAGTGAGATCAGCCGGCGGCCACGGAGGTGGACTTGATGAACTGGATGCGGGCAGCGCTCGTCGCAAAGACAGCCATCGGTCGACACCTCCTCACTCATGTCCGCTCGACGGCAGTGGCCACCGGCCACCGCCCTGATCTTCCGTCACTCTAGCCCGGCCCCACGAAGTCCCGTCAACCGGTTTTACGCGCAGTCGCGCCCGTTCAATGTGAAGTCTTGCGCCGGGGAGTTCTCGTCCTCCCAGGAGGCGATGAAGCCGAACGCGAGCTTGCCGCCCTCGGGGACGGTCCTGTTGTAGTCCGCCGCGGTGGCGGTGACGCGGGAGCCGTCCTGGCCGAAGTGCGCGTCCCACATCTGGCCGACCTCCTGGCCGTCCCGGAAGGACCAGGCGACGCGCCAGTCGTTCAGGGCGCGTTCGGTGGTGACGGTGACGGTGGCCTGGAAGCCGTCGGGCCACTCATTGACCAGGTGGTAGTCGACGCTGCAGGTCGCCGGATCGCTCGTGGACGGGTCGGGGTCGCCCTCGCCGGCCGTGGCCGATGTCGTGCCCTGGGGGCCGGGACGGGGGTTCCGCTCGGACCGCTCGGACGGCTCGGGCGAGTCGTCGCCGCTGGTGGCGCTCTCCGACGGGTCCGGGGAGTCGGAGGAGGGTTGCGTGGCCGCCGTGACCGGCAGGGTGAAGCCGGGGTCGGCGACCGGCCGGCGGTCGGACGGGTCGCCGCCCGCCGTGGCGCTGTCGCCGGTGGAGCCGCCCGGCATCATCGACACCGCGAGGGCGAGCGCGGAGACGAGGACGGCGGCGACGAGCAGGCCGCTGCGCACGACGCGCGCCTTGTGCGCCCCGGCGTCGGGCGGACCGCCGTCCGCGTCGGCGGGGTCCGGGCGCCCGCTGAGGCGTACCTCGGCGGCCCTGCGGCGGCGCTCCAGGTAGGCGAGGCCGCCCCAGCCGATCACCCCGCCCGCGAGGGCGCCGGGCAGTCCGCCGCCGTGCAGCCGCAGACAGGCGGCGGCCTCGGCGCACTCCACGCAGGTGGCGAGGTGGCGGGAGAGGTCGCCCGGGGTGTCCGCGCCGGTGGAGCGGGTGACGGCGTCGAGGAGGCGGGCGTAGCTGCGGCATTGCGCGGCCATCGGCGTGTCTAGGTGGTTGCGCTGGCAGCGGTCCCTGAACAGGCCCCGGACCTGGGCGAGTTCGTCGGAAACGGTCGCCGGGTCGAGGCCGAGACGGCGGGCCACCACGTGCGGGGGCAGCGCTTCCACCTCTGCCAGCCACAGCAGGACCGCGTCGGGTTCCTGCATGTCGCGCAGTCCGCGCAGCGCGAGCGGGCGTTGCAGCGGAGGGCCGGTGTAGCGGGCGGCCTTCTCGGAGTTGAGCCACAGACGCAGGTCGGGGTCGAGTCTGTGGCCGTGCCCACGCGCCTCCCAGGCGGCCGCCGTGGTGCGTACGGCGGTCAGCAGCAGGGGGACGCGGGGCAGTCGGGCCGGGCGGCGGCCCGCGCTCCTGAGGTTCCCGGACTCGGTGTCGCGAGCCTCGCGTGTACCGGTCGAGAACGCCTCGGTGGCCAGTTGGCGGGCCGCGTCGGAGCCGGCCGTGCACAGGTCGGCGTACGACAGCACGGCGTCCCAGCACTCGGAGAACAGCGCGGCCTCGGTGGCGTCCTGGGGAGTCGGCAGGTCGGGCATGGGTCTCCTGCATCCACATGCGAGGTCAACTCGCCATACTGGCAGTGGAGTTGGGGGGAACCTCGCGGCAGAACCCGAGCCTTTCACGTGTTCAACACAACTGACAAGCGCCGTGTTCACATGCCATGACAGACGGTCGCGCCCCCACAACTGCACCCAGTTGTACGGGCGCGGGCCCCGTCCGTCTCACTTACACCGCAGCGGATTTCTCCGCGGGCAGGCTGTCCATGAAGGAGCTCACGGAGAACACCGCGTTGCCGGGGCCGGGCGGGCCGTAGCCGGGAGGCGAGGAGAGGCCGAAGTCGTCCATCGTCGCGCGGTACGCCTCCAGCAGGCGGATGTGGTACTCCAGCGGCGCGCCGTGCGGGTTGGCCTTGCCGAGCGGGGTCGTCGGCTCGGGGCACCAGGTGGTGAACCGGGGCGTGATGCCGTTGGACATGAAGAAGCGCAGGCCCTCGGTGGTGGAGGCGATCGCCTCGTCGACCGTCTTGAACCCGAAGGGCTCGGCCATCTCCACGCCCGCCACGAAGTTGGGGATCACGTTGCGTGCGCCGAACACGTCCGCCGAGTCGAGGATCCGCTTGTGCCACTCGTCCCGGCCGACGTACCGCTCCTTGCCCGGGCAGTACATCTTGAACAGGTACTCGTCCCACACCTCGTAGTTGGGGTGGTAGATCTGCACGCCGTAGTCCTTGAACCGCTGCACGTCGTCGCGCGGCAGCGCCTGGGCCACCACCTTGCCGATCCAGCGGCCCGGGAAGCGCTCCTCGATGGCCTTGGCGTAGTGGCCGTAGAAGTCGGCTTCGTCACGGCCGGAGACGGTCTTGGTGATCGCGCCGCCGGTGAGCGTGTAGGCGGTGGAGGCCTTCGCGGTGTCGTACCGGTCGATGATCTCCAGGGCCTCCAGCACCTCCTCGACGTCCTTGACGCCGGTGTACGGCCGCCCGGCCGCCTTGTGCTGCCGCCAGTTGTGGTTGATGTCGCAGTACTGGCACTCCTCCTTGGCGCCGAAGTACTGGCAGACCCGGAAGACGGTGAGGTAGATCAGGTAGCCCCACTGGATGGTCGGGGCGACCTCCATCACCGACTTCCCGCTGGCGAGGGTGTGCTTGTAGTACTCCGGCATGGGCGGCACGCCGACGTCCGAGATCCGCTTCCCGTCGAGGTAGAGGCCGAGCACCCCCTCCTCGTCGGCGGCCACGCGATACGGCGACGCCGGGTTCACGCGCACGGAGACGACCGTGCGGCGCAGGTCGTACGGGCCGCCGGTGAGGATGATCTCCTCCGGCGGGCGGCGCAGCGCGGCCTCGCCCAGCTCCGGCAGGGTGCCGTGGTCGAAGGAGAAGATGAAGTACGACTTCGGCTTGACCTCGCCGTCCTCGTTGTCGCTGAGGGCAGAGGGGTCGAAGGCCACCCCGCCGCGGAGCAGATCCTCCTTGAAGACGGCTTCCCGCGGAACGTGCGGGAATCGCTCCATCAGATCCTCGACCAGTGCGGTGCGGCTGCCCATCCGTGTCTCCTCCCGGCTCAGGCGTACGACTCCTCACGTTATGCCCCCGTGCGGTCCCGGGTGGGGGCGGGGGGCCTCATGTTGCCCGCCGGGGTAGTTTCCACCTGGGATTTCTGGTTGACGTTGTCCTCGGGAGGGGCGATCACATGGCCGAAACCGTGACCAACTGGGCGGGCAACATCATCTACGCCGCCAAGGAGCTGCACCGGCCGTACTCCCCCGACGCCGTCGGCGCCCTGGTGGCGGGGAGCGCGAAGGTGCGGGTGCTGGGCAGCGGACACTCCTTCAACGAGATCGCCGAGCCGGGCCCCGGGGGCGTCCTGCTGTCGATCGCCGACCTGCCGCCGGTGATCGACGTGGACCGCACGGCCCGCACCGTCCGGGTCTCCGGCGGCGTGCGGTACGCCGAGCTGGCCCGGGCGGTGTACGGGCACGGGCTCGCGCTGCCGAACATGGCGTCCCTGCCGCACATCTCGGTGGCCGGCTCGCTCGCCACCGGCACGCACGGGTCGGGGATCGGCAACGGCTCGCTGGCCACATCCGTGCGGGAGATCGAGCTGGTCACGGCGGACGGGTCGGTGCTGACCATCGGACGGGGCGACGAACGGTTCGGCGGCGCCGTCACCTCACTGGGTGCCCTCGGCGTCGTCACGGCGCTCACCCTCGACCTGGAGCCGCGCTTCGACGTCGAGCAGCACGTCTTCACCGAACTGCCGCTGGACGGGCTGGACCTGGGGACCTTCGAGACGGTGATGGCGTCGGCGTACAGCGTGAGCCTGTTCACCGACTGGCGCGAGCCCGGCTTCCGGCAGGTGTGGCTCAAGCGGCGCACCGACCAGCCGCTGCCCGACTTCCCGTGGGCCGCGCCCGCTGTGGAGAAGATGCACCCGGTGCCGGGGATGCCCGCGGTCAATTGCACCGAGCAGTTCGGGGTGCCGGGGCCTTGGCACGAGCGGCTGCCGCACTTCCGGGCGGAGTTCACACCGAGCAGCGGGGCCGAGCTGCAGTCGGAGTATCTGCTGCCGCGCCGGTGCGCCGTGGACGCGCTGCACGCGATCGACGCGATCCGGGCAACGGTCGCCCCGGTACTGCAGACCTGCGAGGTCCGTACGGTCGCCGCCGACGACCAGTGGCTGAGCCCCTCCTACGGGCGGGACACGGTGGCGTTGCACTTCACGTGGATCGAGGACACCGCGGCCGTGCTGCCCGTGGTGCGGCGGCTGGAGGAGGCGCTGGAGGCCTTCGAGCCGCGGCCGCACTGGGGGAAGGTGTTCACGACGCCGGCTCAGGTGCTGCGCGGGCGCTATCCGCGGCTGGCCGACTTCCGGGCGCTGGCGCGGGAGCTGGACCCGGACCGGAAGTTCACCAACGCCTTCGTGCAGGACATACTGGGTGACTGAACTCCTGGAGGACTTCGTAAACCCCCTTTCCTAACCCCTTGTCGAATATTCCCGCACGCCATAGCCTTGCGCCGCGCCGGTGCCGACCGCGAACCGGCATGACGTGAACGGACGGGGGCACGCCGAATGAAGCGCACATCACGTGACATCCGCACCGCGAACCGCTACGAGGTGCTGCGCCAGATCATCGCCGCGTCGCCCACCTCCCGGCAGGAGCTGGCGGCCGCCACCGGACTCAGTCTCGCCACGGTCGCCACGCTCGTGGGCGAGCTGCTCGACCTTCGCATGATCACGGAGGTCGGGTTCGAGGACTCGGCCGGCGGCCGCCCGCGGGGGCTCGTCGCCGTCAACGCGTCCGGCGGCGCCCTGATCGGCGTCGACATCGCGGAGACGTACGTCCATGTCGAGCTGTTCGACCTCGCACTGAACGTGCTGGCCCGCGCCGAGGAGGACGTCCGCCCCGGCGAGAGTCTCCCCGAGCAGGTGGTCGCCCATGTCGCCGCCGCCGTCGGCTCGGTGGTCACGCAGGCCGGCGTGGAGGGCGCGCGCGTGCTCGGCGTCGGGGTGAGCGTGCCGGGGCAGGTGGACCGCGCGACCGGCTTCTCGGAGTACGCGCCCAACTGGGACTGGCACGACGTGCCGCTCCTGGACCTGCTCACCGAGCACATCGCCTACCCGCTCCACCTGGACAACCCGCTGCGCGCCTCCGCGGTGGCGGAGCTGTGGTTCGGGGCGGCGCGGGGGCGCGGGGACGCCGTGGTGGTCAACCTCGGCACCGGCGTCGGCGCCGGGCTGGTCCTGGGCGGCGGGCTGCACCGGGGCGTCAGCAACAGCGCCGGCGAGTGGGGGCACACCACGATCGTGCTGGACGGCAGGCTGTGCCGGTGCGGCAAGCACGGCTGTGTGGAGGCCTATGTCGGCGCGTCCGGAATCATGCTGACCCTGCGGGAGTTGAGCGGCGACAGCCCGCTGCTCCATGCCGAGGACCAGACGGCCACCATCGACGCGCTCGCCCGGGGGCTGCGGGGCGGCGACCCGGTGGCGCTCAAGGTGGTTCGCGACACCGTCCGTTACCTGGGCGCCGGGATCGCCGACCTGGTGAACCTGTTCAACCCCGAGGTGGTCGTGCTCAGCAGCTGGGTCGCGGCCGCGCTCGGCGAGCCCCTGGTCGACGAGGTCCGCGAGGCCGTCGCCCGGCACGCCCTGCCGCGCCCGATGGCCGCCACCGAGATCGTCCTCTCCCCCATCCCCACCGATCCGGTCTGCCTGGGCGCGGCGACGTTCGCGCTCGAAGGTGCCCTGCAGACGGTGGGCCAGAGGACGACCGCGAAGCGCCCCACGCCCGCGAGGAGCCGTACCGCGCCGTCTGCGTGACCGCGGGAGGGCCGCGGCGGGGGACGTCCCACGGCCCGTCACGTCCGGCATTCCGAACGCTGCGCAACGCTTCGCACCGACTTCGTCCAACCCCTTGCCGAAGCCATAGCCGAAGGTTAACGTCCCGCACCGCAACCCCGTTTGAGCCAACTGGCGCTGAGCCGCTCCAGCCAGGCACAGGGCAGAGCCGTACTCGAGACAAGGACGTCAGCATGTCGGCATCGAGCAACAGCAACTGGGACCGCCGAACCGTTCTGCGGGCCGCGATGGGTCTGGCCGCCGCGGGCGGGCTTGCCGCGTGCGGCAGCAACACCGGCCGTTCCGGCGGTTCCGGTTCGGGCGTCAACCTGAACCAGTACTTCCACGCGTACGGCGAGGCCGGCACCGAGCAGGCCGTCAAGAAGTACGCGAAGGCGTACGAGGACGCGAACGTGACCACGCAGTGGATCACCGCGGCGGACTTCGAGAACAAGCTGTTCGCGACGCTGCTGACCAAGAACGCGCCCGACCTGTTCGAGTTCCACCCGCAGATCCAGATGGTGAAGAGCGGGCAGGTGGCCGACCTGACGGACATCGTCGAGCCGGTGAAGGACGACTTCAATCCGGCCGACATCGCCTCGCACACGGTGGACGGGAAGATATACGGCGTCCGCATGATCGACGACCCGCAGTTCTTCTTCTACCGGCCGTCGCTCTTCGAGAAGGCCGGCGTCGAGGTCCCGCAGACCCTCGACGAGCTGATCGAGGCGGCCGCCAAGCTCACCACCGGCAAGGTCAAGGGCCTGTACCTCGGCAACGACCTGCACGCCGTCATCAACCCGATGATCTGGTCCGCCGGCGCCGACACCCTCGACGACAAGAACCAGATCGCCTACCACACGGACGGCGTCGTCGAGGGCCTGAAGAAGATGCGCAAGCTGTTCAAGAGCGGTGACCTCCTGCTCGGCGCCCCGACGGACTACTGGGACCCCTCCGCGCTCAACCAGGGCCTGTGCGCCATGCAGTTCTGCGGCATGTGGGCGATGCCGCAGTTCCAGCAGACCCTCGGGGACGACATCGCCGTCTTCCCCTTCCCGAAGGTCACGGACAG
This sequence comes from Streptomyces sp. NPDC107528, assembly GCF_055639295.1. Classification (NCBI taxonomy): domain Bacteria; kingdom Bacillati; phylum Actinomycetota; class Actinomycetes; order Kitasatosporales; family Streptomycetaceae; genus Streptomyces; species Streptomyces sp. NPDC107528. Next base: position 615,581 of record NZ_JBVKAV010000001.1, on the reverse strand, counting down.
CGGCAAGCAGTCGGTCTACAACGGCGGCTGGTCGATGTTCGTCAACGCCAAGGGCAAGAACGTCGACGCGGCCAAGGAGTACGTGAAGTGGCTGTGGATCGACCAGAAGGAGTACCAGGAGGACTGGGCCACCTCCTACGGCTTCCACATCCCGCCGCGCACCTCGATCGCCGAGAGCGCCGACAAGCTCAAGTCGGGCCTGCCGGCCGAGGGCGTCAAGCTCTTCAACGAGTTCGGCCACTTCGACAACATCGGCTGGACCCAGGCCATGATCACCGCGCTGGAGGACGTCTTCGCCAACTCCGTCCGCAAGGACGGTGACCCGGAGGCGGCGCTCGACAAGGCGGACGCGGCGGTGAACCGCGAGCTCAAGAAGCTCTTCGGATAGGCCGGCGGACGGACCACGACATGTCGACGACCACCGAGCCCGACCTCGCGAGCCCCGCACCGGCGAAGGCCTTCCCGGCCAAGTCGCGGCGGGGTCTGCGGGGGAACAGCACCTTCAACTTCTGGCTCTTCACCGGCCCGTTCCTCATCGGGCTGGCGATCTTCATCTACGTTCCGATCGGTTGGAGCGTCTACCTCAGCTTCTTCGAGGCACGGTTCACGGTCACGCCGGAGAAGTTCATCGGCCTGGACAACTACCGGCACATGCTGACGAACGACGACTTCGTCGGCTCGCTCGGCACCTTCACCGTCTTCGCCGCGTTCATCGTGCCCACCACCTGGACGCTGTCGCTGGGCCTCGCCCTGCTGGTGAACCGGCTGCGCTTCATGCGGGCGTTCTTCCGGTCGGTGTTTTTCCTGCCGACCGCGGTGAGCTATGTCGCCGCCGCGCTGATCTGGAAGATGTCCATCTTCAGCGGCGTCCGCTTCGGCCTGATGAACACCCTCCTCGGCTGGTTCGGGATCGAGAACATCGCCTGGCTCGCCGACCCCAACCCGCCCTGGTACTGGCTGGTCATCGTCACCGCCCGCCTGTGGCTGCAGTCCGGCTTCTACATGATCCTGTTCATCGCGGCGCTCCAGAACATCCCGGCCGAGTTGTACGAGGCCGCCGCCATCGACGGCGCCAAGTCGGGCTGGCAGACCTTCCGGCACATCACGCTGCCCCAGCTGCGGGCCACCTCGACCGCGGTGATCCTGCTGCTGCTCATCGCCGCCTACCAGGCCTTCGACGAGTTCTACAACCTGCTGGACAAGACGACCTGGGGCCGCCCACCGCTCATGGAGCTGTATTTCAAGGCCCTGGGCGAGAACCAGGACTACGGCGCCGGCAGCGCGGGTGCCGTCATCCTCACCGTGCTGATCCTTGTCGTGACCCTGTTCCAGGGCAAGCTCATGGGCTTCGGAAGGGGGGAGGAGTCCAAGTGACCACCACCACGCCCGACATCCGCAAGGCCGCTCCCACAGGAAGGCCCCGCCGCGCCCGGCGCGGGGGCGGCGTGATGGGCAGCGCCGGCCTCTACATCGCCACCGGTATCGCCGCCCTGCTGTTCCTGGTCCCCTTCTACATCCTGGTCCGCAACGCGCTCTCCACCGACGCCCAGATCACCGGAGAGAACTGGACGTTCTTCCCCACGGACATCCAATGGGGCAACGTCACCTCCCCGTTCGACTCCTCGCAGGTGCCCTTCGCCCGGTCGATGTGGAACTCCACGGTCGTCGCCGTCCTGCACACCGTCGGCGTCCTGCTGGTGTGCTCCCTCGCGGGCTACGGCCTGGCGCGCATCCCGTACAAGCACGCGAACAAGATCTTCTACGTCGTCCTGGGGACCCTGATGGTCCCGACCGCCGTGACCTTCGTGCCCAGCTTCGTGCTGGTGTCGTCGCTCGGCTGGGTGGACAGTTACCGGGGTCTCATCATCCCGGGCCTCTTCAGTGGTTTCACCTGCTTCCTGTTCCGGCAGTACTTCCTGGGGTTCCCGAAGGAGCTGGAGGAGGCGGCGCGCGTGGACGGGCTCGGGTACTGGGGCGCCTACTGGCGTGTCGTCGTACCGAACTCGCTGAACTTCTTCGCGGCCATCGCCACCATCACCTTCATCAACGGCTGGAACTCCTTCCTGTGGCCGCTGGTCATCGGCCAGGACCCCAGCGCGTGGACCGTCCAGGTCGCGCTCTCCTCGTACACGACGGGCCAGACCGTCGTGTTCCACCAGATCTTCATGGCGACCGCGATTTCGATCCTGCCCTTGCTGCTGGTGTTCCTCTTCCTTCAGCGCTGGCTGGTACAGGGGATCGCACAGACCGGTATCAAGGGCTGAGCAAGGAGACCGATGTCTTTCCGCACGACCGCATCCGTCGACTACGTCCAGGACGTCTCCCCGGGCCGCGGGGCCCTCCCACCCCGCGCCTGGTACGCCTCCTCGGACGCCAAGTCCCTGTCTCTGAACGGAAGTTGGCGCTTCCGTCTGTCGGCGACCGCCGACGCCGAGGACGACTCGTTCGCCGGGGAGGGGTACGACGCCGGGGCCTGGGCCGAGGTCACGGTCCCGGGCCACTGGGTTCTGCACGGCGACGGCGGCTTCGGTTCGCCGATCTACACGAACCACCTCTACCCGTTCCCGGTGGACCCGCCGCACGTGCCGACGGAGAACCCGACCGGCGACCACCTGCGCGTCTTCGACCTGCCGGACGACTGGCCCGCCCAGGACGACGGCGGCGCCGTGCTGCGGTTCGACGGCGTCGAGTCCTGCGCGCGCGTCTGGCTGAACGGCACGGAGCTCGGCGAGTTCAAGGGCTCCCGTCTGCCGCACGAGTTCGCGGTCGGGCAGTTGCTGAAGCCGGCCGGCAACGTGCTCGCCGTCCGGGTGCACCAGTGGTCGGCCGGATCGTACCTGGAGGACCAGGACCAGTGGTGGCTGCCCGGCATCTTCCGTGACGTCACCCTGCTGCACCGCCCGGCGGGCAGCGCGGGCGACTTCTTCGTGCACGCCTCCTACGACCACACCACGGGCGAGGGCACCCTGCGCGTCGACTCCGACGTCGACGGGCGGGTGTCCGTGCCCGGCCTCGACATCGATGTCGCGACCGGCGAGCAGGTGACCGTCGCGGTCGAGCCGTGGTCGGCGGAGACGCCGAAGCTGTACGACGGCGAGCTGGTCACGGCCGGCGAGCGCGTGCCGCTGCGCATCGGCTTCCGCACGGTCGCCCTGGAGGACGGCCTGATCAAGGTCAACGGGAAGGCGATCCTCTTCAAGGGCGTCAACCGGCACGAGTGGCACCCCGAGCAGGGCCGCGCCCTCGACGTGGAGACCATGCGCGAGGACGTGCTGCTGATGAAGCGGCACAACCTCAACGCGGTGCGCACCTCGCACTACCCGCCGCACCCGGCCTTCCTCGACCTGTGCGACGAGTACGGCCTGTGGGTCATCGACGAGTGCGACCTGGAGACCCACGGATTCACCGAGCAGGGCTGGCGCGACAACCCCGTCGACGACGACCGCTGGACCCCGGCCCTGCTGGACCGGGCGGCCCGCATGGTCGAGCGCGACAAGAACCACCCGTCCGTCGTCTTCTGGTCCCTCGGCAACGAGGCCGGCACCGGGCGCGGCCTCACCGCGATGGCCGAGTGGATCCACGGCCGGGACTCCTCGCGGCTCGTGCACTACGAGGGCGACTGGAACTGCCGTGACACCGACGTGTACTCCCGGATGTACGCCTCCCACGAGGAGGTCGAGCGGATCGGGCAGGGCCTGGACGGGGGTGCGGGGCGCAGGCGTGAACTCCCCTTCATCCAGTGCGAGTACGGGCACGCGATGGGCAACGGCCCGGGCGGCATCGCCGACTACCAGCGGATCTTCGAGGCGCACGACAGGCTCCAGGGCGGCTTCATCTGGGAGTGGATCGACCACGGCATCAAGCACTCCGAGCTGGGCTACGCCTACGGCGGCGACTTCGGCGAGGAGCTGCACGACGGCAACTTCGTATGCGACGGCCTGATCTTCCCGGACCGGACCCCGTCCCCCGGACTCGTCGAGTACAAGAAGGTCATCGAGCCGGTCCGCATCGAGGGCGACGGCGCCGACGGCACCGTACGGGTGACGAACGCCTACGACTTCGCCGATCTCTCGCACCTGGAGTTCGAGTTCTCCTACCAGGTGGACGGTCTCCCCACAGGCGCGCACACGCTCACCGTGCCGCCGCTCGCACCGGGTGAGTCGGCGGAGGTCAAGCTGCCGGCCGCCGCCCCCGACGGCAACGGCGACGACGTCCAGTGGACCGTCCGCGCGCGGCTCGCCGAGGACACGGCCTGGGGGCCCAAGGGCCATGAGGTGGCGTGGGGCCAGGAGACCGTCACCCCGCGCTCAGCCGTCGCCGTCGCCGCCTCTCAGCGGCCCGTGCCCGGCGAGCCGCTGATCACCCTCGGCCCTGCGACCTTCGACGCCCGCTCGGGCCGGCCGACGACGATCTGCGGCCTTGACGTGACCGGGCTGCGCCTGGACGTCTGGCGGGCGACGACGGACAACGACGACGGCGCGTCCTGGCAGGACGACACGCGCTACGGCGTGCTGTGGCGCAAGCTCGGACTGCACCGCATGCAGCACCGCCTTGACGCCGTGGAGCTGGCCGACGACGCGTTGACCGTCCGCACCCGGGTGGCGCCCGCCGCCGCCGAGGTGGGCCTGCGCACGGTGTACCGCTGGACGTCCGACGGCACCCGGCTGAAGCTGACGGTGTCCGTGACTCCCGAGGGCCACTGGACGGTTCCGCTCCCCCGCCTCGGCGTCCGCTTCGGCCTGCCGGCCGACGCCGCGCAGGAGGTCCTGTACTTCGGTGGCGGCAGCGAGGCGTACCCCGACACCCGTGCCGCCTCGATGCTCGGTCAGTGGCTGCCGAGCATCGACGCCCTGCACACCCCGTACGTGCGGCCCCAGGAGAACGGCGCCCGCGCCGACGTCCGCTGGGCCGAACTCGGCGGGCTGCGCATCGAGGGCGACCCGGAGTTCTGGTTCAGCGCCCGTCGCTGGACCAACGAGCAGCTGGACGCGGCCCGGCACCTGACCGACCTCACGCCGGGCGACACGCTCTGGATCAACCTCGACCACGGCCAGCACGGCATCGGCTCGCAGTCCTGCGGCCCGGGTCCGCTGCCGCAGTACTTCCTGAAGGCGGAGCCGACGGAGTTCTCGTTCGTGTTCTCGACCACTGAGTGAGATACGTCCGCATTCGGCCGGTCGGCATGGTTGCCGACCGGCCGTGACCTTCTTCCCACGACGGCGACGACGGGCGGTCGTCACCGTCGGTATCCCCCGTACGGCCCGCCCCTTCAGTGATCCGCACAGCACGGCGTAGGGTCCGCCACCTCGAAGGGCACGAGTGTGCCGCCCACCGCCGGCATGGTCGTCAGGACGAGTTCGTCGTTCTGCCATTGCGGGCGTACGTGCTCGCCGGTGATCAGGCGGGTTTCCGGCGACGGTCGGCCCGGTGCGCCCAGGACCGTCACTCGGTCGATCGCCGAGCGGGACAGCAGTTCGGCGATCGTCAAGGTGCCGGTGAGTGCGGGGGCGCCCGGGTAGAGGACCGCCCGGCCCACCGTGTCGGGTGGGCCGGGTGACACCTCGTATCCGCCGGTCGTGAGCCGCTCCTGGGCGGTACGCAGGAGCGGCTCCGACGGCAGGGTGAGGGAGACGACGACCCTCGGGCGGTCTCCCCGTACGAGGTGGGTGCAGCCGAACGTGCCCTCGGGGAGCGCGAGTTCGGCCACGAGGCTGTGGAGCAGGTGGTCGGCCGTGCGGAGGTCCCGGACGTCCGCGTCCACCGTTACGGCGTACGGTGTCACGAGGGCAGGACCCACACCGGGTTGGTGTAGAACCACAGGTCGCGCCACGGGTCGGCGTCGCCGACGACGTCGATGGCCGGGCCGGCCGGGTCGACGGCCGCGCCCATCGCGCCGACGGCTGTGCGGTTGCCGTCCGTGCCGCGCAGACGGACGTAGACGGGGCGGTCGACCTTGCCGAGGTCGTAGGTGAGGCTGACGACGCCGGACGACTTGTTCACCTCGTACGACTTGACCACCTTCGCCGTCGGCGCCGTGAAGGTGTCCTTGTCCGCGACCGGGCCGGTCACATCGCCCTGGATGACGTCCACACGGGTCAGCTCGGGAACGAAGCCCGCCCAGTTGGGGCCGCCCGCCATCGCCACGTCGACCGTCAGGGTGACGCTCGTGCCCTTCCTGACGTGCAGGGCGCCGCCGAGCGTGGCCCAGCGGCGGCCGCCCATCACGCGGACATCGAGGCCGCTGAGCAGCTGGCCGTGGTCGACCCAGATGCGGCCCGCGCGGATGCCGTCCATGACGGCGGCGTAGGAGAAACCGTCGGCGCCGACGTGCGTACGGCTGTACTGGCCGGGCCAGTAGTCGCCCTGGGTGATGTCGATCCGGCCGGCGTAGACCGGGTCGTCGTAGCGCCCGTTGGCTTCGAAGTTGCCGCCCCCGCGTGCGGCCGTGTCGCCGTACACCTGGTGGGAGTCGGAGTTGGCGGTGATCCACCACGGCTTGCCCTCGGCGAGGAGGCTGTCCCACAGGCCGCCGACGGTCGCGGTCATCCAGTCGAAGCCGCCCCAGGTGCGGTAGCTCTCCAGCGGGTAGCCGGCGAAGGAGTTGGCGCTGGGGTTGTTGTCGTAGATGCCGCGGGCGCGGGCCATGCCGAGGGGCGCGGGCAGGCCGGCCGCCTGGTGGCCCGGGGCGCCCTCGAAGCCGATGGCGATCTGCCGGGTCCGGCCCGCGTCACGCCAGCCGCGGATCTCGTGCGGGGAGTCGACACCGCGGCGCGCCGGGTGGTTGGCGAGCATCAGCGCGTCCTTGACCTTGCGCCGTTCCACCTGCTCGGCAAGGAAGTCGAGACCTGCGACGGCGAGCGCCTCATTGGTCGGCGTCGAGTCGCCGGCGTTCTTCACACTGCCGTCGTAGTCGTTCTCGAACTGCTTGAGGACGGACACCTCGTTCTTGCCGGGGTGCACGAAGACGGTGCCGTGCTCGGCGGCCGGGATGTTCCACTCCAGGCCCTGGAAGACGAGCGTGTCCTCGTACGCGGCCCGGGCCGCCCGGATGTCCGGGTTGACCTTCTCGACGCCGATCCTGGCGTGGGTCGTGCTGCCGTGGTCGGTGATGACCAGCCAGTCCATGCCGTGCCTGGCGCCCTGGCGGACCTGGTCGACGACGCGGTACTTGCCGTCGCTGCTGTACTGGGTGTGGATGTGGTGGTCACCGGCCAGCCACAGGAAGCCGTTCGTTCTACGGCCGCCCGAGGCCGAGGCGGCGGACGCGGAGGCGGCGGGCGTGGCGGCGGCCGTGGCCGGGGCGACGACGCTGCCGGCGGCCAGCCCGGCGCCCAGCAGACCCGCCCGGCGCAGCAGCGTGCGGCGCGACTGCTGCTCGGGGGTCAGGGCCTCGTCGGGCACGGAGGTGTCGAAGGCGGCGGGCAGGGCGGATGCCGCCGCGCCGTGCGAGTGGTCGTGGTCATGGTGGTGTCCGTGGTGGTGACCGTGCGCGTGCCCGTGTCCCATGAAAGGCCTCCTGGATGCCGCTGCCTTCGGCGGCGCTGCTGCGCCGTGTGTGGAGGATCAAGGCGAAACATGAACGTTGAACGAGCGGCGGGTGGAGGCCACGTGCCACGGACGCGGCGGAACGTCACGCGCTTCACTGTTTCCCCAACAGCCCTTGTGCGTCACCCTGGTTGACACAGAACCTGAGCAGCGTTCACCTTCTTGGCCCCCGTCACCCCCGGAGACTCCCCCACTATGAGAAGACTCATCGGCACGCTCGCGGCCGCTGCGCTGGCCCTCACCGGCCTCGCCACCACCGCGGCCACGCCCGCGACGGCCGCCGACTCCGGCACCTTCAACGTCCTGACGTACAACGTCGCCGGCCTCCCGCTCGGCCTCGGCGACAGCGACCCCGAGACGAACACCCCGCTCATCGGGCAGCGTCTTGCCCCTTACGACATCGTCAACGTCCAGGAGGACTTCAACTACCACGCCTCGCTGTACGCCAACGACACCCATCCGTACCGCACGGCGACCAGCGGTGGCGCGGGCATCGGTGACGGCCTCAACACCCTCTCGGATCAGCCCTTCGAGGACTTCGAGCGGGTGAAATGGAACGCCTGCACCGGCACGAACTGCCTGACCCCGAAGGGCTTCACGCTCGCCCGGGTGCGCCTCGCCGAGGGCGTGTTCGTGGACCTCTACAACGTGCACACCAACGCCGACTCCGACGACTCCGCGCTCGCCGCCCGCCGCGCCAACGTCGAGCAGCTGTCGGACTTCATCCAGGCGAACTCGTCCGGCAACGCCGTCATCGTCATGGGCGACACCAACACCCGCTACACGCGCACCGGCGACAACATCCGCACGCTGGTCGGCGAGAACGGCCTGACCGACGCCTGGGTGCAGCTGGTCAAGGGCGGGACACCGCCGGCGGCGGGCAGCGACGCCCTGCTGTGCGACGCGGCGGCCCCGACCAACGACTGCGAGGTCGTCGACAAGGTCCTCTACCGCGGCAGCAAGCTGCTGAGCCTGAACGCCACCCGCTACAACAACGACTGGGCGAACTTCCTCCGCTCGGACGGCAAGCACCTCTCCGACCACTTCCCGCACACGGTCGACTTCTCCTACACCGTCACCTCGTCCCTGAAGGCGAGCGACTTCTTCGGCGGCCCGCACGGCACCGCCTTCAACGACGCGGACAACCTGCCGGCGTCCGTGTCCCCGCGCACCCTCACCCTGCGCGGCGGCACCCGCCTGGACGCGTTGTCCCTCACCCACGACGGCGGCACGGCCCTCACCCACGGCGGTTCGGGCGGCACGGCGACGTCCCTGACCCTGGCAAGCGGCGAATACCTCACCGCCGTAAAGCTGACGCAGGGCCAGAAGGACGGCCGTACGCGGATCTTCTCGGCCGCCTTCACCACCGACAAGGGCCGCACCCTCGCCGCGGGTACGGCGACCTCGGCAACCAAGACCTTCACGGCGCCGACCGGTTGGCAGATCGTCGGGTTCACCGGCCGGTCGGGGGACGAGATCGACAAGCTCGGGGTGCTGTACGCGCCGATCGGCTGATCCCCGCCCGCAGGAATGCCCCGCCCGGACGGTCTTGTGCACCCCGTCCGGGCGGGGCCGCCTGGGCCCGGGCGCGCCTTGGCCACGTCGCCCGAGCTGGAACCCCCTTTCCCGGCCCACGGGGGATCGGGCGGACCCTGATGAACCACGCCTTCGACTTCGCGCGGGAGTGCGGGGCGGGCCATGTCTGGCTTGGGGTCAGCAACATCAACGCTCCCGCGATTCGCGCCTACCTCCGCATGGGTCACTTTCTGCGGGCTGGACATCTCGCTCCACGACGGCACGGAATCGGCCGGTGAACAGGCGCTCTTCATGTCCCGCCGGGTGCCTGACGAGTCATGAGAACGCCTGCGCCGTGCCTTGGGGTCCGAGCGGCCCGCCCGGCTGACCTCACTCGCTCCGCAGCACCTCCGCGATCGTCAGCCGCCCCGCCCTCCGCGCCGGGACGAACGCCCCCAGCACCGCGATCACCACACCCGCGAGGGCCAGTCCGGCCAGGGCCGGCGCCCGCCAGACGTCCGTCATGTACGCGGGCAGGGTGATGTCGACGGCGTCCACCATCCGGGGGATCACCAGCTGGTAACCCGCCACGCCCAACGGGATGCCGAGCAGGGAGCCGAGTGCGCCGAGGACCGCCATCGACGTCACCGTCATCACCGTGACCTGCCGCGGGGTCATGCCGATCGACTTCAGCATGCCCAAGTCGCGCCTGCGGTCACGGGTATTGAGGACGACGGTGTTGAAGACGCCGAGGGACGCGACGACGGTGAGCATCACGGTGAGGGCGGTGGCCGAGCCGATGACGGTCTGCGTGAGGGTGTTGGCGTCCCTCACATCGGGGGTGGTCCCGGAGTCGGCGGCACGGACCGCGCGGGCGTAGGCGTCCGGGTCGGTGCCGTCGCTGAGGGCGACGTGGTAGGCGATGGGCCGCTCGTCCGGGGCGAGTGCCGTCAGCGTCGTCCAACCACTGACCACGACCCGGGCGTTGCTCTCCATGAACTCCCCGACGACCAGTACCTTCTCGGTCCGGCCGCCCTTCTCCAGGCTGACCCGGTCGCCGACCCGTACGCCGTTCTGGCGCAGGAAGGCCGAGCCGGCCACGACCTCGCCGGCAGCCCGTGTCCACCGGCCCGCCGTGAGCACGCTGTCCAGCTGAATCCGGACACCACGACGCCCTTCGAGGATCACCGGATGCGCGGACCCCACGAGGCGTACGTCGACGGACGCACGGGCGGTGACCTCGGTGGCCCCCGCCAACTCCCCGAGGAGTGAGTGGAGTTCGCGGTCGGCGTGGTCCGGCTGGAGCTCCTTGCCGTTCTTGAAGTTGGAGGCGTACACGGTGACCTGGAACGCGTCGCGTCCGGCCTCGCCGAACCGGGTCATCGTCGTGGCCAGGCCGGTCGCGAAGGTCACGGTGGTCACGCCGAGGACCACGGCGGCGAGCGTCAGGGCGCTGCGGCCGGGCCGGGCGAACGGCAGGCCCATCCCCAGGCTCACCGAGCGCGGCAGCCTGCTGCCGGCCAGCCGGCGCTGGATCCCCAGCGCACGGCCGGCACGTGGGGCGCTGCCCGCGCTGATGGCCCGCGCCGCCGACATCCGGTGGGCGCGCAGCGCGGGGCCGAGCGCGGCGAGGACGCAGACGGCGGGCATGCCGAGCAGGGTGAGGGCGTTGATCCAGGGCGCGACCGTGACGGTGTCGTGGAACACCCCGGCGTCCGGGCCCGTGAACACGAACCCGAAGAAGGGGCGTGCCAGGAGGTTGCCGACCGCGGTGCCGACCGCGCAGCCGAGTACCGCGGGTACGGAGATCATCGTGAGGTACACGGCGACGACCTGACCCGGGGTGAACCCCAGGGCCTTGAGCACGCCGATGTGCCGGAAACCTGAGATCACGGCACCGCTGACGACGTTGGCGACGATGAGGACCGCGACTGCGATGCCCAGGATGCCGAAGGCCATCAGATAGGGCGTGAATGCCCGGGCCGAGCTGCTCACCTGGTGCTTGAGGCTGAGATACGACCGGGAGGCGGCGAGCGCGTCCGCCGGGAGCTCTTCGGTCACCGTGGCGAGCTGGGCGCGCAGCCGGTCGTCCGTGGAGACGTCGGGGAAGCGGAACAGCATCTGGGTGACCGTCGGGTGCAGGGCGTCGATCTGCTCGGGCGCGACCCAGGCGTCCGCGGTGCGGCTCAGGTCGAAGGCGAACCCGACGACGGTGAGGTCCGGGCCGCCCGAGGGCATCGGGAGCCGCTTGCCGAGGTCGTCCGCGGTCCAGTCGGACTGCCGGTTCAGGACGACCTCGCCGGGCCGGGTGGCCCAGCGGCCGGCCCACAGGTCCAGCCGGTCGACGGGGCCGTCGGGGCCGGCGCGGCCGACGACCGTGATCTCGTTGCCGAGCCCGAAGTTCATGCTGCCGTTGGGGAGTTCGACCGTGGCCTGCGCGTAGGGGCCCGCGGCGGCCTCGATACCGGGTTGCCGAGCCGCCTTCGCCAACTGTGCGTCGGAGACCTGGGCTGGGTCGAAGGCGGCGACGACATGCGGGCCGCGCTGTTTGGCGAAGGCCTTGTCGAAGGGGGCGGAGGCCGCGTCGACCAGGCCGAGGGCCACCACCATGGCCGCCGTCGAGGTCAGCGTCACCAGCGCGATGACGAGCGTCTGGAGTCTGCGCCGCCGTACCGCCGCGCGGGCGGCGCGCCACACGGCCCTCATGCGGACGGCTCCAGGGTGTGCTCGCCGGTCACCCGGCCGTCGGCGAACTGGATCAGACGGCTGGCGCAGCGCCGGGCGAGATGCTCGTCGTGGGTCACCAGGATCAGTGTCTGGCCGATCTGGTTGAGGTCGAGCAGCAGATCCATCACCTGCTCGCCGGAGCGGCTGTCCAGGGCCCCGGTCGGCTCGTCGGCCAGCAGCAGGGCGGGGCGGTTCACCAACGCCCGTGCGACCGCGACGCGTTGGCGCTCTCCGCCGCTGAGTACAGCGGGATAGGCGTTGCGCCGGTCGGCGATGCCGAGTTCGTCGAACAGTTCCAGGGCACGACGGCGGGCCTGCCGGGCCGGGGTGCCGGTCAACTGGGCCGCCAGCGCCACGTTGTCGAGGGCCGACAGGTCGTCGATCAGGTTGAAGAACTGGAAGATCATGCCGATCCGGCGCCGCCGGTACAGCGCGAGTCCCTTCTCGCTCAGCTCCCCCACGTTCTCCCCGTGGACGACGACCCTGCCGCCCGTCGGCCGGTCCAGACCGGCGATCATGTTGAGGAACGTGGACTTCCCGCACCCCGAGGGGCCCATCACGGCCACGGCTTCCCCGGCCCGGATCTCCAATGAGACGCCGGCCAGGGCGGTCGTCTCGCCGTACTCCTTGCGCAGGCCGTCCAGCCGAACGACGGCCTCTCCCCTGCTGCCTTCACTGCTCATGGACAGGACGCTACGAGGCGGGCCCGCGCCCGGGCATCCCTCCCCGGATGGCACATCGCCGGGCACCTCATCCTCCGGATGCAGGGCCTGCATCTCCGGGCCGATGCGTTCGCGGTGATCATCTGTCAGGGTGAGCCCCATGGGGGACTGGGAACCTGGCTGGATCACGGCGGCGGTTGCGGGTGCGGCCGTACTCGTGCTGACCGTCGCGCTGTTGCGGACGCGGCGCCGTCGGCTGCAGGCCGTCGGAGAGCGCGGCTGGCTGCTGGAGCGGGAGCGGGAGAGCGCGGCTCGCGCGGCGGTCCTGGCTGAACGCGACCGTATCGCCCGCGAGTTGCACGACATCGTCAGCCACAACGTCAGCCTCATGGTCGTCCAGGCCGGCGCCGCCCGCGAGGTGCTGGGCACGATGCCGGACGAGGCCGCGGCGGCGCTGCGCGCGGTGGAGGACGCGGGGCGGGGCGCGATGACGGATCTACGGCATCTGCTGGGCCTGCTGGCCCCGTCACCGAGCGGCGAGGACGACGACACGGACGACGCGCACGACGGGACCGCCGCCGACCTGGCCCCTCAGCCCGGCCTGGACCGGCTCGGCCGGCTCGTCGACCGCGTCTCCTTCGCGGGGCTGCCTGTCGAGGTCCGGATCTCCGGCGAACCCCGCCCCCTCCCGCAGGGGATCGACGTGACGGCGTACCGCATCGTCCAGGAGGCGCTCACGAACGCACTCAGGCACGGCGACGGAGGAAAGGCGGAGGTCACGGTGCGGTACGCGGACCACGCGCTGCGGGTGGAGGTGCTGAACACCGGGCCTAGCGTGCTGACCGGCGGGGCCTCGCCGAAGCAGAGCCGTCTGCAGGGAGGAACGGGGCGCGGCCTGCTGGGCCTGCGGGAACGGGTCGCGGTGTACGCCGGCGATCTGGACGCCCGCCGGCGCCTCGGCGGCGGCTACCGCGTCCGGGCCCGCATCCCGCTGGACCGTCCCGTGGACCGCTCCCCGGACCTGTCATGACGACACCGGTGACGGAGCCGACTCCCCGCGTCCTCGTCGTCGACGACCAGACGCTGATCCGGACCGGCTTCCGGCTGATCCTGACCGTACGCGGCATCGAGGTGGTCGGCGAGGCGGCGGACGGCCTGGAGGCGGTGGCGCTGGCACGCGAACTCCGCCCGGACGTCGTGCTGATGGACATCCGCATGCCCAACATGGACGGCCTGGACGCCACCCGCCGGATCCTCGAAGAGGCGCCGGGCTGCCGGGTGCTGATGCTGACGACGTTCGACCTGGACCGCTACGTCTACACGGCCCTGTCGATCGGCGCGAGCGGCTTCCTCCTCAAGGACGTCACGCCCGAGCACCTCGCGGCCGCCGTACGGCTGGTCGGCACGGGTGACGCCCTGCTGGCGCCCACCATCACCCGTCGGCTGGTCGAGCGCTTCGCCTCCACCCCCACCGCTCACGCCCCCGCCGTCCACGCCGACCTGGCCTCCCTGACGCCCCGCGAGCTGGAGGTCCTGACGCTCCTGGGCCGAGGCCTGTCCAACACGGAGCTCGCCGCCTACCTCACGCTGAGCGAGGCCACGGTGAAGTCCCACGTGGCCCGCATCTTCGCCAAGCTGTACCTGCGGGACCGCGCCCAGGCCGTCGTCCTGGCGTATGAGACGGGGCTGGTCCGGCCCGGCACTCACTAGGATGCCCCCTAGGGGCCCTAGGCCAGTCTCATACATCGGGAGGTCACCCACCCCATGGCCCGCGCTGGACTCACCGCCGATCGCCTCGCCGCGGCCGCCGCCGAACTCGCCGACGAGGTCGGGTTCGAGAACGTCAGCCTGTCCGCGCTGGCCCGGCACTTCGGGGTGAAGGACGCGAGTCTGTACTCGCATGTCCGGAATCTGCAGGACCTGCGGACCCGGGTCGCCCTGCTGGCGGGCGGCGAGATGATCGACCGGATCGCCGCCGCCGTCGCCGGACGGGCCGGCAAGGACGCGCTGGCCGCGTTCGCAGACGCGTACCGGGAGTACGCCCTTCAGCACCCGGGCCGCTATGCGGCGACGCAGATCCGCATCGACCAGACGCTCGTCGCCGACTCCCCCGCCATGCGCCGCACCGCCGAGATCACCTACGGGATGCTCCGCGCGTACGGCCTGGCGGAACCCGACCTCACCGACGCCGTCCGCCTGCTGCGCAGTACCTTCCACGGCTACTGCGCCCTGGAGTCCACCGGCGCCTTCGGCGCTCCCCGCGACGTACGGGAGTCCTGGGAGCGTGCCGTCGACGCCCTGCACGTGGCGCTCGCGAACTGGCCGCGCAGCGAGCAGGGCGGGCAGCCACCCCAGGCGCCACGCTGACCACTTAGACTGGAAGCTTCGCGGAGGTCACACACCGCCACCACGGGGGAGGGTGCGTCTTGTCCCAACAGCAGCTCGGACGCGGCCCCTTGAGGTCCCGTCAGCACCGCACCGCCCCTCCCGTGCCCGACGACGGCCCCTCGGCCCCCTCGCCCCCGGCGCGCTTCGTCGGCTGGCTCGGCGGCCTCGGGGCGGCGGCCGCCGGGTACGGCGTGTTCCAGTTCCTCTTCAGCGTGCTTCCCGCCTCCCTCGACGGTTCGGCCGCGCGGTATGGGATCTCCGGGGTCAGCGGACTCGCCACCTTCGTCGCGGCCTGGCTGGCGGCGGCACTGCTGCGGGCCCGGGCGGCAGCGGCTGCCGGCGCCGAACCCACGGCCGCCACCGTAGGACCTGCCGCCATGGCACCTGGGGCGCCCGGCCCGCTCCCGAAGGTCTTCGCCTCCGCCTACGGCACCCTCGTCGACCAGGCGTCGGTCGTCGCCGACCCGGAGCGCGGGCGGCTCACCGGCTGGCCGCACTCCCTGGGCGAGGACACCCCCTCACGGCCGACGCCCGTCGGTACCGCGTACGGCCTGCACATCATGCTCGACCTGGGCGTGCCCGACGGAGGGCTGAGCACCGGCGACCTGGTGGACACGCTGTGGCGGCTGCGGCTCCCGGACGGCGGCTGGTCGGCGCGGTCGCAGGGCTCCGAGGCCCGCCCGGAGGTCACCGCGCTGGTGCTGGGCGCACTGGCCCGGGCAGGGACGTCCGCCGACCGGCTGGCTGCCGAGGTGGACCGGTGCACCGGCGCCTTCACCCGGCAACTCGACCGCGCCGGGCTGGAGTCGACGCATGTCGTGACGACCGTGCTGCGCGGGCTGCTGCGCGCCGCACCCCGCTGCGAGGTCCTGCCCGCGCTGCGCGAGACCCTCGCGGACGGCGCGATCAGCGACCCGCGCCGCGACCACCTGCGCTGCTGGGGCTACCGCCTGCAGCCGCCGTACGGCAGACCGTCCCCGCTGCACACCGCACAGGCCGTCGTCGCCCTCGACCGGGCCGCCCGGGTCCTGGGCGAGGACACGGACGCGCGAGCCGCCCGGGCCCGGACCGCCCGTGAGGACGGCGTCCGCTGGCTGCTGTCCTGCCCGGACGCACCGCACGACACCTGCCCGGACCTGGAGAACCTGCACGAGGAGGTACGCCGGCCGCGCATCGACGACCCGTCCCGCCACGAGGTGCTGAACGTACGGCACTTCACCGCCTCCTGGCTGGTTCGCGCCCTCCTCTCGCCGGGCGCCCTGGAGATCGCCCGCGCCGACGGGCTGGAGGACGAGTGGCGGGTACGGCTGGACGGGGCCGTCGCCGCGGTGTGGGCCGGGCAGACGGACGGCATCTGGTCCTGGGGCCGGGGCGACAGCACCGAGCTGCGGCGGCCCATGTGGATGACCTATCAAGGTCTTTCGGCGCTGCGCGCGCATGCCGTATGGATGTACCAGCCGGATGGCTGAACCCGGATGTGACGAGCGGGGTTGGAGCGAGCGGGCGTTGGAGGATGAGTGCATGGGCGGTCGGCAGGTCATGGCGGCCCGGAGGCTGCTGGCCGAGTCGCTGGACGGTGAACTGCCCGAGCACGAGCGGGTGGCGGCGGCGCGGCGCGTCGTCGCCGAACTCGGCTCATCCGAACGCCTGTTGGAGCTGATCGACGAACTCGCCTCCGGCGAGGGCGACCCGGACGGCTGCGCGCGGCTGTCGTACCGTCATGTCCTCGGCTTCGACAAGCTGCTGCTGATCGACGGCGGCCCGCGCCGGATGCTTCGCGCGCACGTGTGGCATCCAGGCGCCGGCGCGATCGGCGAGGAGGACATCCACAACCACCGCTCGCCGCTGGCCTCCTATGTCGTGCGGGGCCGGCTGGCCATGGAGCTGTTCGAGGTCGGCGACGGCTCCGGCGACCTGGCGGCGGCCCGTTACGAGGAGTCGCTGGCGGAGCGCTCGGCGGACTGGGTGCTGAGGCCGGCCGGTCCGGCGCGGCTGCGGCTGACGCACGTGGGGCAGTACGCCGCGGGCAGTTCGTACGCGCTGCCCGCGCACACCCTGCACCGGGCCTGGTGCGACACGGACGTGCCGACGGTGACGCTGTTCCTGGAGACGGGCGCCGAACGGCGGCACCACACCGATGTGTTCACGGCGGCGGGCCCGCATCCGGGCGCGGTGGCGAAGGTGCCACTGCCGGTCGGGGACTATCTGGACGCGCTGCGGGAACTGGCGCAACGACTCAGGGCCGTGTGAACGCCTGCCGCACGATGTCGAGGTTGTACTCGTCGATCTCGACGGTCGTCAGCTCGGTCCGGTCGAGCCAGGCGGCCGCCTGGTCGGGCTCGGGCAGGGTGACCGCGGTGGACAGGGGCCTGACCAGGAAGTTCTCCTGCCAGTTCTTGATCTCGTGACCCCGGTAGTCGCTGAGGAAGGACGACTCGCCGACCTTGCGGACGACCTCGCCGAGCAGCCCGGTCTCTTCCTTCAGCTCACGCAGGGCCCCGTCCTCGGCGCTCTCGCCGGGCTCCAGCTTCCCGCAGGGGACACCCCACACCCGGGGCAGGAACCGCTCCCTCTCGCTGCGGCGCACCAGAAGCACCCGCTGCTCGTCGTCCATCACGACGGCGGCCGCCAGTCGCCTGTCGCCGGGGATGTCCATGGTCATGGTTCCTCGGTCCCTCGCCGGTGATGAGTCCAAAGGGTCTGATACCCGGGAAAGAGTCAAGCCTAACAGGGGTCCGCCCACCGTCGCTGTGAGTCAGGTCGCCCCGAGACGCCCGACTCGCCCCGGCGGGCGAGGGCGTCCACGGCCCCGTACGCCGGGGCGGTCCCGCCCGGCGCCCGGCCCTCCCTGATCGCCTCGACCGCTTCCAACGCCGCTCCCAGCGCCCGCCGGTAGAGCAGCGAGCCGAGGCTGACGCGGCGAACACCGAGGTCGGCCAGGTGCGGGAGAGCGGGGCCGGTCGGTGCGTAGAGGATGTTGAGGGGAACGTCGACGTGCCTCACCAGGGCGGCGATTTCGTTGGGCTCGCTGAGCCCCGGCACGAACACGCAGTCGGCGCCCGCCTGTTGATAGGCGTCGAGCCGGTCGATCGTCCCATCGCCGTCTGCCAGCCAGTACGTGTCGGTGCGGGCGTTGACGAAGAGACCCGGTGCCGCCGACTTGACCGCGGTGATCTTCGCGGCATGCAGCGCCGTGGAACCGAGACGGTCCTCCAGGTTGATCCCGACGGCTCCGACCGCCGTGAGGTGCCGCGCGAACTCCCCCACCTCGTCGGGATCCTCGCTGTAACCGTCCTCCGCGTCGACGGAGAGAAGGTAGGGATCCGAGCCGAGGGCCAGGGCGAGCCGCAGTGTCTCGTCACGCGTCTCCGAGGCCCCGTCGGGCAGACCGGCGGCCGCTGCGACACCGAGGCTCGTCGTGCCGATCGCGCGGAACCCCTCGTCTGCGAGGGCCCGCGCCGAGGCGTGGTCCCAGGCGTTGGGGAGCAGCAGGGGCCGGTCGCCGTGGTGGAGTTCGGCGAACGTGGTCATGAGGGTCCTCCGGTGCTCGGGCGGTCAGGACAGGTCTCCGACAGCGTCGGCGTAGTACGTCGATCCCTCCAGGTGGCGGGCGAGTTCGCGGAAGCTCCAGCCTTCGCCGGGCGAGTCGTCGAGCTGGTCGTCGCTCAGGGCGTTCAGTCGGTCGGCCCAGATTCGGGCGAGGCGGGTCAGCCTGCTGCGGGCCTCGTCGAGGTCCTGCGGGGTGAAGGGAGCGAGGTCCGCCCCGGTGGTGATGCTGGAGGCGTGCCAGTGGTCGGGCTGGGGCTCCTCGCCCGCCAGCCGGGCCTCCAGCTCCGCCAGGTGGTCGATCAGGTGGTCGGCGACGCGGCGGATCGCCTTGTGCGGGGTGTAGACGCGGTCGTCGACACGGGCGGGCGTGCCGTCCCAGTTCGGCCAGGTCGCGGCCAGGGTGAGGACGTGGTCGACCATGCCGGTGACGGCACCGGCGGGGGTGAGAGGGGCTGTGTCGGTCATGCCTCGAACGCTAGGTGCCGGTCGTTTCGGTACCGGCCGAAGTGTCCCGGCCATGCCGTCCCACGAGTGAGAGGCACGCGGACCAAGGGCCGGCCCGCCGTCGTACTGTTGCGGCGATCACCATCGCGGCGAGAACACACGGGGGCGCACATGACCATTCACCGACCGGGGCTTCCGGAGGACCTTCCGCCGGGCGAGGTGCTGTGGGCACGGTGGGCGCTGCTCGCCGCCGTCAAGGCGACCACCGAGCAGGAAGAGACCCCGAGCGTGCACCGGGTCGGGCACTGGATCGACGAGGCGGGCCTGCACTGGGACGACTGCGGCTGCACCTGGTGGATCATGTCCAGGACGGGCGAGGGTCGGTACGTGCTCTACGGCGAGGACGAGTCGAGCGGCGTCAAGTGGCACAAGCCGCCCATCGACATGCTGGCGGGCGGCCCCGACTGGCTGCCCTACGAGGAACTGCGCGACCGGCTGGAAGGGTACGAACTCGGCTGCGTCTACTGGTACGAGAACGGCGCCTGGAGCCGGGCGCCCTACCCCTACAGCCTTGAGGACGACGGCCTGGACTGCGGCATGAGCGACTTCGTCGACCGCGAAAGCCTGCTGCGGGAGCTGAAGCTCCACTTCGACGACACGACCGCCGGTCCGAGCGCGGACAGCCTCCTGGCCGACGCCGAGGCATACGGGCTGGACGCACGGTTGCTGCTGGAGCACGTGCGCACTCACCGCGACGGTGACCCGGTGGACCCGCCCGCCGTCGCCAGAGCACTCGACCGGGCGGGCATCACGACCCAGGCGGTCAGTCGCTGACCCGCACCTGGACGCCTTCACCGTCCGCCAACCGCACGCGGACTGCCCGGCCTTCGTTCCAACGGACATGGATCCCGCCGTCGTCGTCCACGCGCACGGTCACCAGCGCGTCCAGCGGGGCCGGTTCCGGTTCGGCCGTGAGCCGGGCGAGGGCGACGAAAAGGGTCGGTCCGGCGTCGGTGACGCCGGTGAGGGCGTCGTCGAGCCGAGCGGCAGGGCGGAGTTCGGCGCGGACCCCGTCCCGCGCCGCCCAGCCCGTGATCCGGACCGGCGTCCCCGGTGCCGCACCCGCGACCAGGTGGGCCCGCACCTCCACGGCCCCCTGCGCGAGCACCACGCTCGTCACCCGGGTTCCGCCACCGCCCGAGTGCCGTGAGGCCGCCCAGCCCTCCCCCGCACCGAGCGGCACGATGTCCGTGCGGCTCGGATCGTCGCCGACGATCACGCTGTTGTCGTACGACGGTGCGGGCGTCGTCGCCGTCGAATAGGCGAGCCGCGTGTAGTACGGGTCGTAGCGGACGTCCTCGCTGCCGTGGTTGTGGACGCGCACCACTCCGTCCGAACTCGTCGACTGAACAAGCCAGTTGGGGGCGGGAATCGCGGTGACCGCGTCCTCGCGCTCGGCAGGGGCGGGTTCCTCCCGCGCCGTCCAGACATCGTGATCCGCGGGCAGGAGCAGACCGAGGAAGCCCTTGCTCGCCCAGTACGGGGACGCCGGGCCCGAATAGCCCTGGAGGAGCGCCTGGTCGGGGCCGTGCCAGCCGAGGGTCAGCAGCCCGTTCGCGTCCACGGCGCCCCGCTCAAGGAAGTACTTGAGTGCGCCGGAGGAGATCCTCCGGGTCTCCCCTGCCGCGAGCGGTGTGCGGCCCGTGAGGGCGCCCAGCCACAGGGGGGCGGTCGTGGCGAAACGGTAGGTCAGGGAGCGGCCCTGGTGCAGGGGGCCGCCGTCGCCGCCGAACAGGCGGGCGTAGTCCTCCAGATGCCGGGAGAGGCGGCCGCCGTACAGTTCGAGGAGTCGTTCGTCCTGCGCCAGCCAGGCGTGCAGCACGGGGTACAGGTGCATGGCCCAGCCGTTGTAGTAGTCGAACTTGCGGCCTTCGCCGTCCGTGTACCAGCCGCCCCCGACGTACCACTCCTCGACGCGCTCCAGCCCCCGGTCGATCGCCTTGCGCGACTCCTCGGCCTCATGGCCGATCTCCTGGAGAAAGCCGCCCACGGTCACCGGGAACAGCTCCCAGTTGCAGGGCCAGGCCTCGGCGGTCAGGGCGTCGCCGAGCCAGGCCGCCGCCCGCTGCCGCACCGGGTCGTCCAGCCGGTCCCACAGCAACGGCCGCGTCAGCCGCAGCGCGAGCGCGATCGAGGCCGCCTCCACCAAGGGCTGGCTGCGGTCCTCGACGCGGGGCCAGATGCCGCCGGCGCCGGCCGCGAGGCCGTCGGCATAGCGCTCCAACACCGTCTCGTCCCCCCGGAACGCCGCCAGGAGCAGCGTACGGGCGTAGCCCTCCAGTCCGTCGGAGAGGTGGCCCGACCAGCTCTCGTGGTCGCCGGGGAGGTGGTAGAGGGCGCGGTCCTCGGTGGCGTACGGCTCGACCGCGGCGAGCAGGGCGTCGGCGGCCGCCTCCCAGTGGGCGCGGGTGTAGCCGGTGCGCGGGCTGCGGGTGCGGTCTTCGGGAGGCAGGTGCATCGGGTCTCTTTCTCTCCGGCTCGGTTCCGGACCTGGGACGCCCCGGTTCCGGTCGGAGCGCCCCAGGAGTTCATCCCACCCGCATCAGGCGCTTCGGCACCAGATGCCGGGCGACGAGTTCGTCGCGGACCAAGCTCGCGTAGGTCGTGGCGCCGTGTACGGAGGTGTGGGTGTTGTCCCGCTTCTCGTTGTAGAGGTAGAGCGCCTTGGACGCCTCGACGCCGAGGGTCTCCACCCGCGCCTTCGTCCTCGCCGTCAGGTCGATCAGGGGGACGTCGTGGGCGGCGGCGACGGAGCGGATGACGGCGGGGTGGTCCACGCCCAGGCCGTTCACGAGCAGGGCCGTGTCGTTGTTCAGGGTGCCGTCGGCGTTGAACCAGCGGCGCACGATGGGCGTGACCAGGACCGGCTTCCCGCCCTTCGCCCGCACGCCCGCCACGAGGGTTTCCAGATTCCCGCGGTACGTCGCCCCGTCGGTCGTCTTGTCGTTGTGGGCGAGCTGGATCAGGACCAGGTCGCCGCGCCGGATCCGTGGCTGGACGGTGGCCCACAGGCGGGAGTCGGCGAGGTAGCTGACCGTGCTCTCGCCGGAGTCGGCGTAGTTGGCGACGGACAGGCCCTTGCGCAGGTACCGCGGCAGCTGCTGGCCCCAGCCGGAGTACGGGTCGCCGGGCTGGTCGCAGACCGTGGAGTCGCCGACGAGGAGGATCTGGCGGGCATGCCGGGCCTTGGTGACCTCGATGTCGGCGAGGGCGGGGGCCGAGCCGCCGAGTTGCAGGTCCAGGCCGGGTGTTCCGTCGGCTCCGGTGGGCTCGCCCTCGGGGGTGCGGACGTTCACGGTGAAGCTGCGGGCGACGCGCTTGCCGGCCTGGACCGCCGTCTCGGGGAGCAGGGTGCGGCGGGTCTCCGCGGTGACGCGCGTGCTCGACGCGGTCTCGCCGCCGAGGAGCACCTTCACGTCGTACGTTCCGGGCGGGACGTCGAAGTGGCAGGCGGTGGCGGTGCAGTGGGCGTGGGCGGCCTGGGCCGGTACCGCCGTCAGCGCGGCACCCATGGTGGCCGCCACCAGTACGACGACGCTGAAACGTCTCACACGCGACTCCTCGCTCGGCTGGACCCGGCTGCGCCTGGACCGTACCCGTTTGGACAAGCGCTTTCTAGACCGTGACGAGCGTTTAAATGACTGTCCAACCCGAAGCCTGCGCAAGCCCTTTCGTGAAATCGATTCAACTGTCACTCTGCACAACACCCGCACCCGACACTCCGAAGGAGGCACCCCCCATGTCCGGATCCCCTGACAGATCCGTTCGCCGCCGCACCTTCGTCCTCGGCGCCACGGCCGCCGTCGGTACCGCGGCCCTCGCCGGGACAGCGAGCGCCGCGGCCTTCGGCTGGAGCGACGACGGCTCCAACTACGTCGTCGACACCGGCGCCAACCTCGTCTTCAAGGTCAGCAAGAACAACGGCGACCTGACCTCGCTGGTCTACCGCGGCACCGAATACCAGGGCTACGGAGGCATGAACTCGCACATCGAGTCCGGTCTCGGCACGTCCACCGTGACCATCGGACAGTCGGGTTCGACGATCCTGATCTCGGTCGCGTACGGCACGCTGCGGCACTACTACGCCGCCCGCAGCGGCGAGAACAACATCTACCTGTGGACCAACAAGGCCGATACGTCGGTCTCCGCGACCCGCTACATCCTGCGCGTGAAGAAGGGCCTGTTCCTCAACGACGAGCCCGACTCCTACACCTACGCGCCCACCGCCATCGAGGCCTCGGACGTCTTCGCGAAGTCCGACGGCCAGACCCGCTCGAAGCACTACGCGAAGCGCCGGGTGACGGACTACGACTACGTCGGCTGGTCGGCCGGCGGCGTCGGCCTGTGGATCGTGCGCAGCAACCACGAGAAGGCGTCCGGCGGCCCGTTCTACCGCTCACTGCTGCGCCATCAGAGCGCGGACGGCGGTGGCCTGTACGAAATCCTGTACTACGGCCAGAACCAGACCGAGGCCCAGCGCTTCGGCCTGCAGGGCCCGTACGTCATCGCCCTCACGGACGGCGGGGCGCCCTCCTCTTCACTGTTCCCGGGCACGCTCACCACGTCGTGGGCGGACTCGCTCGGCATGTCCGGGTACGTCGGCGCGAGCGGACGCGGCAAGGTGGCCGGGGTCGGGATCACGGGCCGGAACACGGCGTACCCGTACACGGTCGGGCTCGCCAACTCGGCGGCGCAGTACTGGGGTTCGGCGCGGGCGTCGGACGGCTGGGTCTCGATCGGGGGTGTGCTGCCGGGGACGTACACGCTGACCGTCTTCAAGGGCGAACTCGCCGTGTACACGGGGTCGGTGACCGTCACGGCCGGTGGCACGACCACCCTCAACACGATCGTCGTACCGTCCTCCAACGACCCGGGCAACGCGAGCGCGATCTGGCGGATCGGTGACTGGAACGGCACACCGGGCGGGTTCAAGAACGCCGACCTGATGACGTACGCGCATCCCTCCGACGTCCGGGCCGCCGCCTGGACCGGCAACGTGGTGATCGGCAACAACGAGACGGCTTCCTTCCCCTGTTACCTCTGGAAGGACGTCAACAGCGGCCTGCTCGTGTACTTCAGGCTGACCGCCGCACAGGCTGCCGCCGCGCACACCCTGCGCATCGGTGTGACGACGGCCTACGCCAACGGCCGGCCGCAGATCGGCGTCAACGACTGGACCTCGGCGATCCCCTCCCCGCCCACTCAGCCGGGCACCCGGTCCCTGACCAATGGGTCCTACCGGGGCAACAACCACACGTTCACCTACAGCGTTCCGGCGAGTGCCTGGCTCACGGACACCGGCCAGTACAACGTGCTGAGGATCGACGTGGTGAGCGGTTCGGGGTCGACCGGCTATCTCAGCGCGGGCACGTCGATCGACGCGATCGACCTGCTTGCCTGACGTCCTCTCAGGTACCGCGCGTCCACTGCTGGTTCGTCGCCCCGTTGCACGTGTACGTGATCACCGCGGCGGAGTTGGCGGTGGACGCGCCGTTCACGTCCAGGCACTCCCCGGTCGCGCGGGACTTGATGTTCACATAGGATCCGGTGGTGGTGACCGACCACTGCTGGCCGGTCGAGGAGGCGTTGCAGTCCTCCTGGGTGACCGTGTTCGCGTTCTCCTGGACGCACAGGGAGCTGTTCCTGACCATCAGCTGGTAGTAGCCGCTGCCCGCCGACTCGAACCAGTACTTCTGGTTGCCGCCGCCGTTGCAGTCGTACTGCTTGATCTGGGCGCCCTGCCGGAGTGACTGACTGGTGACGTCGGCGCACTTGGAGGAGTGCCGGGCGGTCAGCGTGTTGTACGTGGCGCTCGTCCCGCTGATCGATCCGGTGGCCGTGTCGATGGTGACCTCCGGCGACCAGGACATGGACATCGACGTCGAGGAGGGGAACGTCAGCGGCAGCCAGACGTAGCGGGAGTCGTTGACGGTGCCGCCGAAGGAGTTGCCCCAGCGGTCGCCGAGGTAGAGGTACGAGGTGGTCGAACCGCCCTGTACGGGGAGGACGTACGCGGTCTGGGAGCCGTACGTCGTGGAGTCGCCGACGTTCGTCATCGCCGTCCAGGGACCGGCGATGCTCGTGGCCGTGGCGTACTGCTGCTGGTTCGGGCTCCAGCCGGTCGCGCCCGAGGTCAGCATGAAGTAGACGCCGTTGCGCTTGAACAGGGCGGGGGCCTCGCGGTGGCCGCCGTGCCAGGGGTCGGCGACGAGGCTCGCGATGCCGGTGTAGTCGGCGGTCAGGCGGTAGATCTGCAGGTCGTAGTTCTCGCGGGCGGCGGAGATCATGTATCCGGCGCCGTCGGTGTCCACGAACACCGTGATGTCGCGGGACATGTGCTGCCCGAGCGGGCGGAAGCTGCCCTGCCAGGTGTAGGTGCCGTCGACCGTGTCGGACACGGCGACGGCGGCTCGGGCCTCGCTGTAGTCGACGCCGTTCTCCTTGTGCATCCACATGACGAACTTGCCGGTGGCGGCGTTGTACATGACCTTCGGGCGCTCGATGTTGGCGGTGGCGAGCTCCGGGTCACTGGACTCGGTCAGGACGTGGTTCCTGAACTCCCAGTTCTTCAGGTCGGTGGAGCGGTAGGCGTCCACGTACCGGAAGGTGTTGTCGGCGTTGCGGTTCTCGCCGAACCAGTAGTAGGAGGAGCCGACCTTGATGACACCGCCGCCATGGGCGTGCACCGGGTTGCCCGAAGGGTCGGTGAACTGGGTGCCGTTGGCGATGGTCCGGGGTGCGGCCTGGGCGGCCCCTGCGGTGGCCAGGGCGCCGGCCATGGCCAGGCAGAGGGCAAGCAGAGCGGCGTAGGCACGTCTCATCTCACGCACTCTCCTTGACGGTTGCTGCGGTCGCGGCGGCCGTCTCCGCCACGGGTATGCCGAAGTTCGGGGTGCCGTCCGCGTTCCAGCCGAGCTTCTGGACGCGGGTGTGGCGGTTGGGGTCGTTCAGCGGGTCGCCGACGATGTCCTTGTACTGGCGGGCGTGGTAGACGAGGACGTCGGTGCGGCCGTCCTCGGCGACGGTGAAGCAGTTGTGGCCGGGACCGTACTGCTTGGTGCTGTCGTTGCTGGTGAAGACGGGGGTCGGGGACTTCGACCAGTTGGCCGGGTCCAGCAGGTCGGCATCGGCGTCGACGGTCAGCATGCCGACGCAGTAGTGGTGGTCGGTCGCGGACGCCGAGTAGGTCAGGAAGATCCGGCCGTTGCGCTTCAGGGCGTACGGCCCCTCGTTGACCTTGAAGCCGATGCACTCCCAGTCCAACTCGGGTGTCGCCAGGCGCACTTGAGGACCGGTGAGAGTCCACGGGTTCGCCATCTCGGACAGGAAGAGACCGGTGTTGTTGTCCAGCCCCGGTTCGTGCTGTGCCCAGCAGAGGTAGCGGGAGCCGCGGTGGGTGAAGGTGGTGGCGTCGAGGGAGAAGGTCTCCCAGGCGGTCTTGACCTGGCCCTTCTCCACCCAGGTGCCCTTGAAGGGGTTGGGGTGGGAGTTCTCCAGGACCCAGATGCGGATCTGCCACACGTCCTCGGCGGGCGCGGCGGCGAAGTAGATGTACCACTTGCCGCCGATGCGGTGCAGCTCCGGCGCCCAGATGTGCGCGCCCATGTCGCCGGTGGGGTGGGCCCGCCAAAGCACCGACTCGGCGGCCGTGGACAGGCCGTTCAGGGTGCGGGAGCGGCGCAGGACGATGCGGTCGTACTCGGGGGCGGTGGCCGTGAAGTAGTAGTAGCCGTCGGTGTGCCGGTGGATGTGGGGGTCGGCGCGCTGCTGGACGAGGGGGTTCACGTAGGGGGTCGCCGTCGGGGGTGCGGCGTGGGCGACGCCGGGGACGGCGGAGGCGGCGGTCAGGGCACCGGCGGCTGCGGCGCCCATCAACAGCAGCCTGCGGCTGGGGGCTTGGGGGCCTGGGGGCACTTGGGGCAGATCGTGATCGCGGCTCATGCGGGGGGGGTGCCTCTCAGTGAATGTTCGGAGCGCAGGGGCGTTTGAGGGGCTCAAGGGCGTTCGGGTCGTTCGGGTCGTTCGAGATAACGAACGGGATCTGTCATTACGAACGACTGAAAGGTAAGGGTGTGTTACCAGGAGGTCAACGAGTCCGGCGAGACAAAGAGAATCGCCGGACTTCTGTTATCGGCGCCCCGCTCCGCCCGTCCCCATCACGTGCGCAGCCATACCCACAAGACAGCAGCGGCCGTCGGTGCCCCGGCAGCCGTCGCCGCCCTGACCGTTGCCACTCCCCTGCGGCCGCCGCCGGCCGGGACGTCACCGCCGACGTCCTCGCCGACCGGGACGTGACACTCAGCGGCGACACGGTCGTCACCGTGCCGCCGGGAACGACGACGTACGACGGCGTCTTCCGCGGCCGGGGCACGCTCACCGTGCGCGGCACCGGCACGCTGGTCCTCACCAGGGACAGCGACTTCACCCTGCCGAAGTCCCGGCAGCGGCAGCAGGTGAGCGTCCTCGGCGGCAACCACCCGTACGTCACCACGACCGACGCCGACCCGCCCGCCGTCACGGTCGCGCGCGGGGCGACCCTGCAGTTCGGCAACGGCGGTACGGCCGGGCTGATCGGCCACTTCCCGTACAACACCCCGGCGTTCCGGCTGAACCAGGACAACATCCGGGTCGACGGCACCCTGCGGCTGTCGCTGAGGAGCGCCTACAACGCTGCTCGTGGGGCTGGCGGTGCCGGCTACGAGGTTCGGGCCGGGACGTGGACGGGGACAGCGGCCAGGAGGGCGGCACGCGGCGCAGGGCCGGTGATCGGACGGCGATCGGCGGGCGACGGACGACGGTCGCTCGCGGATGACCCGTGGCCTGTCCGCATGCCGGTCACCCACCCCGTCTCGACTACCGTCGTCTTCATGACCAGCACCATCACCCTCGCCGAGGCCCTCGCCGCCGGGACCGTCGTGCTCGACGGCGGGATGTCCAACCAGCTCGAGGCCGCCGGGCACGACCTGAGCGACGAGCTGTGGTCGGCACGGCTGCTCGCGGAGCGGCCCGAGGCGATCACCGAGGCGCATCTCGCCTACTTCGAGGCGGGGGCGGACGTGGCGATCACGTCGAGCTACCAGGCCACCTTCGAGGGGTTCGCGAGGCGCGGGATCGAGCAGGGCCGCGCGGCGGAACTGCTCGCCCTGAGCGTGGAGTTGGCGCGCGAGGCGGTTCGGCAGGCGCGGGGTGAGGGCGTCGCGCGGCCGCTGTGGGTGGCGGCGTCCGCCGGCCCGTACGGGGCGATGCTGGCGGACGGCTCCGAGTACCAGGGGCGGTACGGGCTGAGCGTCGACGAGCTGGAGCGCTTCCACCGGCCCCGCCTTGAGGTGCTGGCCGGGGCGCAGCCCGACGTACTGGCGCTGGAGACGGTCCCGGACGCCGACGAGGCGGAGGCGCTGCTGCGGGCGGTGCGCGGACTCGGTGTGCCGGCCTGGCTGTCGTACTCCGTCGCCGGTCACCGCACCCGCGCCGGGCAGCCGCTGGAGGACGCCTTCGCCCTGGCCGCCGACGCCGACGAGGTGATCGCGGTCGGCGTGAACTGCTGCGCGCCGGAGGATGTGGAAGGCGCCGTCGAGATCGCGGCCCGCGTCACGGGCAAGCCGGTCGTGGTCTACCCGAACAGCGGCGAGGCCTGGGATGCGCGGGCCCGGTCCTGGTCCGGCGAGGCCGGCTTCGCCGCCGAGCAGGTCGAGGCCTGGCGGGCATCGGGCGCACGGCTGATCGGCGGGTGCTGCCGGGTGGGCCCGGAGGCGATCGGCTCGATCGCACGGACTCTGTCGGCGGCGCGGTAGCGGGACGCGCGCCCGGCCCGGGCCCGCGCGGCGGCAGCCACGGTGGAGGGAAGCGCCGACCGACGGGCACGGACCGTTTACGCGCGGCCCGACGCTTGAGGCGGGGACGCCGACGCCTGACACCCCGAAGCCCCGAGGCGGCACGCCCGACGCCTGACGCCTGACGGCCCGACGACCGACGCGCCGAGCACCGCCGCCCGACAGGGGACGCCAACGCCCTGACGCAGGACACCCCAACGCCTGACGCCGCATGCCCCGAAGGAGTAGCGGGCAGGAGGAAGGCGGCTCCGGGCGGCGTGGCCGTCGGGTCAGTGGCGGCGGACCGCGCCGGGCAGACGAAGCCGTCGTACGACCGATCTCATCTCCGTGCCGCGCGGCGGCGGCGCATCGTCGGCAAGGGCCGAGGTGGGCATGGCCTCGGGCGGTGCGGCCGTGGCCCACAGGGCGAGCTCGGGGTCGCGGGGGCCGAGCGCGGTGCGGGTCTCGCCGTCGCCGAAGATCCGCACCGGGTGCGAGTCGTCCCAGGTCTGCCACCCCGGATCGCCCTCCACCGCGAACCGCACCCACGCGCGGTGCATCTCGTCGGCCAGCTCCTGCGGCGCTCCTTCGCCGGCCAGCTTGCGGGACTCGGGAACGTCCCCGGTGTCGAAGACGAAGCCGAGCTCCAGCGCGTGGCAGGCGCCGAGGCCGGGGAGGGTGGAGGGCCAGGCGAACTCGTACACGTACGACGATCCGGGGCGGGCGTCGGCCAGGCGGTGCAGGGGCCCGCGCAGCAGGTGGTCGGTGACCATCTGGCCGACGATCTCGGCGGTGCCGGCCTCGGGGTGCAGGGCGCGGTAGCCGCGGGGCACGTCGGCGCCGACGTGGCAGCGGGCCATGGCGCCGGCCAGGGCGACCGCGCCGAGCCGGTCGACCCGCTCCATGAGCCCGCCGGGCACCAGCCACAGCCGGTACTCGTCGCGGGTCCAGCCCATCATCAGGTCCACGCCGGAGGCGGCGTCACCCTCCGTGAGCGCTTCCAGGGGGTCCTGGGGGACGATGTCGCCGTCGACGACGATCCCGAAGGCGGGCCCGCCCACCACGGGGCTGCTGAGCCGGCCCACGTCGGCCTGGGTGCGCAGGAGCAGCTCGCGGTCGACGTCGGCGAAGGCCGCGGCGGTGGCGGGAATCCTCAGCCGGTTGGCCATCCGGCGCACCATCCGCCGTACCTTGTCCCGCTCGGCGGCCTCGGGCGGCCCGCTCTGCAGGATCGCCCGCCGGACCAGGCCCTGCGCCTGCGGGGCGGCGAGCAGCGCGCCGATGCTGATCGCGCCGGCGGACTGGCCGAACAGGGTGATGCGGCCGGGGTCGCCGCCGAACGCCTCGATCGAGGCGTGCACCCACTCCAGGGCGGCCAGCTGGTCGCGCAGGCCGGGGTTGGCGGGCGCGTCCGGGAAGTAGCCGTAGCCCTCGACACCCAGTCGGTAGTTGACGGACACGAGGACGACGCCGTCGCGGGCGAAGGGCCGGCCGTCGTACACGGGCACGCCCGAGGAGCCGCGGGTCAGGGCGCCGCCGTGCAGCCACACCATGACCGGGAGCCGGGCGGCCGGGCCCGGCTCGGGGGTCCAGACGTTGAGGTTGAGGCAGTCGTCGCCGGGCACGACGGGGTCGGACAGGTACTGGGCAAAGGCCTCGGAGTACGGCGGCTTGGGCGGCGTCGGCCCGAAGTCCGCGGCCTCGCGCACACCGTCCCAGGGCTCGGGCGGCACGGGCGGCCGAAACCGGTGCGGGCCGAACGGCGGCGCCGCGTAGGGAATGCCCCGGAACACCGCGACGCCGTCTTCGTACCGGCCCCGCACGGCACCGTAGGGCGTGCTCACCACGGGGTCTGTCCGGACTGCCGTCATACGTCCACCAGCCTCCTCACCGCGCTCGTGCACCGTGAAGATCAGAGCACCTAATTGTGGCCCGATATTCCGGCGCACGAGCGGTTGTGAGGGCTATTCGGCTTACACGGCTACTGGGCGTACATCAGGGTCCAGTTGGTTCGCGAGCAGATCACGGGGCCCACGTGGTAGGGGGCGTCACCGAACCCTCTGATCTCACCGGTGGCGAGGGTGGTCCAGGTGACGCCGCCTCGGTGGACAGGCTGCGGTGAACACGGTCCCGTGGCACTTCAGCCGCGGCAGGGAGGGCAAAGGGCGGCCGTGCCGCTTCCGGTCAAGGCGGACCTTCCGGCGACGGTCGTGCGCAGCACGAGCTGCGCGGTGGTCCCGCCGTGACGATCGCCCCCGCGGTCCAGGGCGGAGCGCTTCGCTCCTCATCTCACCGAATCTCACCGATTGACCGGCCCAACGACCGGATCTACGGTAGAAGGCGCTTTCTGAAACGTTTTTCCGTTCAGCGTCGCCAGTGTCTCGAATCCTTGCTCAACTCGGCGCCTCAGGAGAGTCATGCCCAGCCCGCACCCCTTGAGGGCCGTGTTCGCGATGGATCCGGTGCACCTCCCCCTGCTGTTCCCGCCACCGCTCATGGCCCGGCTGCGGCAGGCGGCCGAGCTCGACCCCACGCTCGTCGTACGGGACTTCACCGACCCGGCCGCGGCCGGGATCCTCGCCCGGACCGAGGTGCTCATCACCGGCTGGGGCTGCCCCCGCCTCGGCACCGACGTCCTCACGGCCGCACCCGAACTGCGCACGGTATTGCACGCCGCCGGCTCGGTCCGCTCGCTGGTCGGCGACGCGCTGTGGAAGGCCGGTGTCACCGTCTCCAGCGCGGCGGCCGGCAACGCGCTGCCCGTCGCGGAGTACACGCTGGCGATGATCCTCCTCGCAGGGAAGGACGCCTTCGCCCACCGGGAACGTTTTCGCAGCACCCATGCCTACCCGACGCATCGCGAGACCGCCGCGACCGGCAACGTCGGCCGCAGGGTCGGCGTCATCGGGGCGTCGCGCGTCGGCAGACGCCTGCTGGAGCTGCTGCGGCCGTTCGACTTCACGGTGCTGCTGCACGATCCCTACGTCAGCGCGGCCGAGGCCTCCGACCTGGGCGCCGAACTGCTGTCGCTGGACGGCCTCCTGCGGCGCAGCGACATCGTCAGCCTGCATGCGCCGGACATCCCCGAGACGTACCGGATGCTCGACGGGGAGCGGCTGGGCCTGATCCGGGACGGGGGCGTACTGATCAACACCTCGCGGGGGGCGTTGGTCGACCCCGCGGCGCTCACGGACGAGCTTGTCTCCGGGCGGCTGCACGCGGTGCTCGACGTGACCGAACCGGAGCCGTTGCCTGCCGGGTCACCGCTGTATCACCTGCCCAATGTCTTCCTGACCCCTCATATCGCCGGGTCGCTCGGGAACGAGCTGGAGCGGCTCGGGCGGATCGTGGTGGAGGAGCTGGAGCGCGTGGTGGGGGGCGGGGGGCTGGTGCATGAGGTTCGGGAGGGTGATTTGGGGCGGGTGGCTTGAGACTGGGGGCATTGCGGCGGCTTGGGCCTGCAGCTGAGGTGCCGAGTGTCTGGCTCGGTCGCCTACGGGCGCCTCAGCCGGTGTCGTCGGCGCGGTGACGTTGGTGGGCGCTTGTCCGGCGTTGGGCGAGTGCCCACCAATCTGAAATATGCCCGGCGTTGGGCCCGCATGCCGTGGATCTCGTCGACTCGGCGTTCGCGGCCGACTTCACGGGCTTCCGTCTCACCTGCTGGTGACGCCGGGCGCGTTCGAAGTTTCGAAAGCCGTCGTCGGTGGAGTCCTTGGAACTCCGGCCTCTTCCGGACTCATCGCGGCGAACCTAGGGTAGGAAGCGCTTACTGTTTCCGCGCTGGTCGAAACTTTTCAGGGCCCTCGGGCGGGCCGGAGAGGTGGTTCCCGATGGTCCGTACGGGCAGTGCGAGCGTGGCGGCCGGTCCTACCCTGGCGGTCGTGGCCCGTGAGGCCGGGGTGTCCGTGCCGACCGCGTCCAAGGTGGTCAACGGCCGGGAGGACGTGGCCCCCGAGACCCGCCGCCGGGTCACCGAGGCACTGGACCGGCTCGGCTATGTCCGCAGACCGCGCTTCGACGCGGCGAAGACGCCGGGCCTGGTCGACCTCGTCGTGCACTCGCTGGACAGCTCCTGGTCGGGCGCGGTGCTGCACGGAGTGGAGGCGGCGGCCCACGACGCGGGCCTGGAGGTGGTTGTCTCGGCCGGGCTGACCCGGACGCGGGGCGGCCGTCCGGAGCGCGGCTGGCTGGACAAGCTCATCGCGCGGGGCTCGTCGGGGGTGCTGTTCAACCTGGCCGAGCTGACGGCGTCGCAGTACGCGTGGCTGGAGCAGCGCCGCGTCCCGTTCGTGATGATCGACCCGGTGCTGGATCCGCCGCCGGGCGTGGTGTCGGTGGGCGCGGCGAACTGGCACGGCGGCGTCCTCGCCACCGAGCATCTGCTGGCGCTGGGGCATGAGCGGATCGGCGTGATCGCCGGTCATCAGCGCAAGATGTGCAGCACCGCCCGGGTGGCCGGCTACCGCTCGGCGCTCGCCGCGGCCGGGGTGCGGCACCGCCCCGAGTACGTCCGGCACGCGGGCTTCGACGAGGGTCTCGCCCGCCGCCGGATGCTGGAGCTCCTCGACCTGCCGGAGCCGCCGACGGCGGTCTTCGTCTGCTCCGACCGGATGAGCCTCGGTGCCTACGAGGCGCTGGCGGAGCGCGGGTTGAGCGTGCCCGACGGCATGAGCGTCGTCGGCTTCGACGATCTGCCGGAGGCCCGCTGGATCGCCCCGGCCCTCACCACGATCCGCCAGCCGCTGTCGGAGATGGCGGCGACGGCGTTGCACCTGCTGGTGCGGATGATGGACGGGGAACGGCCGGAGAGCACACGGACGGAGTTGTCGACGCGTCTGGTGGAGCGGGCGAGCACGGCGGGGCCGCGCGGGCTGTCCCGCTGAGTCCTTCACCTGGTTGGCCGGGCGGGCCCCCACTACAGGTGCTCGGGGTGCCCGGGGCCGCTAGCGTCGAAGGCCAGGTCGAGCAGCTCAGGATCTTCCAGAAGGAGCGTGGTCGGTGTGGCCCGGAATCGCCGTCTGATCCTGAGCCCGCCGTCCAAGGTCTGGAGCCTGCTGTCCGACGGCCATCGCTACGGGGAGTGGGTGTCGGGCACCCAGCAGATCCTCGCCGCGGACCCGCACTGGCCCGCCGTGGGCGCCCGTCTGCAGGTCCGGGTCGGCGTCGGCCCCGCGGTCCTGGACGACACGTGCGTCGTGCGGATCTGTGAACCGGAGCGCCGTCTGGAGCTGGAGGCGAAGGCGGATCCGTTCGGCGCGGCCCGCATCGCCATGCGGTTGATCCCCTGGGGCGAGAACACCCTCTTCATTCTCGACTGGCATGCCCTGCGGGGCCCCGGCGTCCGCATGCACGGGCTCCCCGTCGACTATCTCGTCCGGATCCGCAGCGGCATGATGCTCACGAAACTCGCCCGGATCGCGGTACGCGAGGCCGGCGACAGGACCGTCGACGCCCACACCCACTGAGCGGTTCTCCGGCGCCGTACCGACCCTGATCGCGTTGGACCGACAGGGTGGTTGATGCGCCGCCCGGCCCGTCCGCCCTGGTGGCGACGTTGATCGTTGCTAGCTTCGCGAGCTGTCCGAGGGTCCCGCGTCCCCCAGGGCATCGAGCCGAGGCGGGGCCGTGGCGATGAGCTGAGGCGAGAGTCGAGAGTGACGGGTATGAGCGAAGAGCCGGACAGGCAGACAGTTGCCCCGTTCAGGCGCAGGAGTTTCCTGGCGTCGGCCGCGTTGGCGAGCGGCACCCCGGCCGCGGTCGCGGTCGCCGGTCCCGCGGAGGCTGCCGCGCCCCCGGCAGGCGGTGCGCTCGCGGCGCCCGCCCTCGGGTCCGTGGCACGGCTGCTGGCCGTTCCCCAGGATGGCCGCGGAGTCGACTGGATCAGGTCGGCCCTTCAGGTCGCCGTCGCACTGGAACTCGCCACCATCCCGCCCTACTTCTGCGGCCTGTGGTCCGTCAAGGACCGCCGCAGTGAGGTCGCGCGGCTGATCCAGCGCATCGTCGGCGACGAGATGTACCACCTCGGCATCACCTGCAACCTTCTCGTGGCCGTGGGCGCAAGACCGCAGATCAAGGCCGCCGCACCCGTCTACCCGGGGCCGCTGCCCGGCGGTGTCCGTGCCGGAGTGCACGTCTACCTGTCGGGCCTCACCAAGCCCTTCGTGCGCGATGTGATGATGGCGATCGAGGCCCCCGAGGAATCGCTCGTCCGGAGCGTGCAGGCCTCCCCCACCGTCGGCGAGTTCTACGAGGGGCTGCTGAACGCGTTCCGGACGGTGCGGCCGGAACTGTCGGTGCAGGGACAGCTGTCCCAGTACGTCTTCTCCGACGATCTGTCTCCGATCGCGAACCTCGACCACGTCGAGCAGGCCATCCGGATCATCATGGAGCAGGGCGAGGGCACCACCAGCTCCCCGTCCGCTTCCTTCGAGGACGACCACCCCGCGCACTACTACGCCTTCGGCGAGATCTACCACGGCAGGGAGCTGCGCCGGACGGACGACGGCTGGCAGTACGTCGGCGCGCCCGTGCCCTTCCCCGACGTACGCCCCATGGCCCCGGTCCCGGTCGGCGGCTGGCCCAACCCGCCGGCCCGGGTCCGCCAACTCCTGCACCAGTTCGACGCCACCTACAGCACCGTGCTGGACACTCTCGACGCGGCCTGGGCCGGCGGCGGCCACCGCACCCTGGGCGCTGCCATCCACGCCATGCACGGCCTGGAGAGGCCCGCCGTGGAACTGATGGAGACCCGCAACCCCTACGCCCCCGGCACCTACGGCCCCCAGTTCCGCGCCCTTCCCAGGCGGCGCAGCGCGTCCTGACGCCGTAGCGGCAGCGGTACGAGTCGAACCCCGGCGCGGGACGAACGCGCCGGGGTTCGACGCCGTGGAGCACCCCGGACTCCGCGTGCTCTAGTCCAGTCCCGCCGCCCAGTTGATCCCGCCGAGGAGATGGGCGCGGAAGTCGGGGTTCTCGTAGGCCTCGGGCGCGTGGCCGAGTGCCGTGTAGAAGGCGCGGCCGGATCCCTGGTCGCGGCACCACACCAGCGGGTGGTCCCCGCCCATGCCGCCTCCGTCGTACGACGACTCGTCGGCGCAGGCCAACACCCGTACCGTGGCACGGGGGTTGGTTCGGAAGTCGTACCACTCGTCGACGAAGTCCCATACGGCGGGCAGGTGCCGGGTGGCCGGGTGCTCGCGGTCCTCGACGAGCGCCTTGCCCGGCTGGTGGTCGGGGTGCCGGTCGAACCGGGCGCCCAACAGCTCACCGTAGTACGGCCAGTCGTACTCGGTGCAGGCCGCCGCATGCACCCCGACGAAGCCGCCGCCCCCCTCGACGTACGCGGCTAGCCGTTCCCGCCCGGCGGGGGTGAGCACCTCGCCGCTGGTGGAGAGGAAGACGACGGCCGCGTATCGGTCGAGGGGTTGCTCGAAGGCCGTGGGGTCCTCTGTGTGGTCGACCTCGAAGTCACCGATGGTGCGTACGGCTTCGACGCCGGCCGGGATGGACGCGTGCCGGTAGGCGGTGGTGCGGGTGCAGACGAGCAGTCGCACGGACATACGGGCGAGCCTAACGGCCCGACACCCCGGGTTGTCGGGCCTCTTCACCCCAGCCCATGCGGGAGGCCGACGCGGTGAACGCCTCGCTGCGCTGTCCGGGGTTCGCCCTGCGTGGGCCGGTGTTCGGGGTCGCCGTGCAGGATCCGTCGGTCGGGCCCGAGTGGCGGGTGCTGAAGCCGGTGGTGAACGGGACGCCGCAGATCTGCCGGGACACGCTGAACGGACCTGGGACCCGCTGGCGGGCGCCGTGCGGGCGGGACTTCGCGACCGGGGCGTGCGCTTCCCCGCGGGCGCCCGCCGGGACTCGGAGCGGGCCGTGCTCACACATCCGCGGATCGTGCTGCTGCCCGCCTGCTTCGGCGTCGTCGAGCGCGAACGGACCGGCTGGGAGCCGGCCCTCGCGCTCCAGCCCACCGCGCATGACGCCCGCCGGGTGCTGTACGACGCAATGGCCGAGATGTGGCCCGTGCTGTACCGGTTCGACGACGCGACGAAGGCCCTCCACGCCAAGGCCGCGGATCTGCCGCGTCCAGCGCCTGGTCCGGACGGGTGCCGACGGGCCGGAGCCGCCGCGCCCGTCCGACGTGGACGAGTACGGGCCCATGAAGATCCATCCGACTCTGCTGGAGGACGGCACGATCATCCACGACGGGTGAGCCCCGCCTTCCGCCTGGCGCACAGGTGTTCCATATCGCGCGCCGCTCTGCGTAGCCTCGGCTGCGATGAACGCCATTCCCGCGCTCCTTGACCACCTCGTCCTCGTGACGCCCGACCTGTCCGCCACGGTCGCCGACTTCGCCCGGCGCACCGGCGTGACCCCCGCCCCGGGCGGCGTGCACGTCGGGCTCGGCACCCGCAACTACCTGGTGTCGCTGGGCGGAATGAGCTACCTGGAGATCATCGGCCCGGACCCCGAGCCGTCCGCGAACGACGCGCCCCGCCCCTTCATGGTCGACGGGCTCACCGTCCCGCGCACGGTCACCTGGGCGATCAGCCCGCCCGACCTGGACGCCGCCATCGCCGCCGCCCGGGCCCGGGGCTACGATCCCGGCCCGGCGCAGTCGATGAGCCGCCGCAGACCCGACGGCACCCTCCTGGAATGGCGGCTCACCGACGGCGACGACGCCCACCCCTCCGGCCTCGTCCCCTTCCTCATCGACTGGAGCGCCACGGTCCACCCCACCGCCTCGGACCTGCCCACCACCCCACTGCTGTCCCTGTCCGCGACCGCCCCGGAGCCGGACGAGATCCGGCCCCTGCTGTCGGCCCTCGGCACGGACCTCGACCTGACGACGGGCCCGGTGGGGATCACTTTCACGGTGGACACGCTTCTGGGGCCGGTGACCTTCGACTGAGGTGTCCGATTCCTTCAAGACCGGCCGGCGCCGGCGTGCATACGGTGGCCGCATGACTCCACGATTCGATGCCATCGGCCTGGTCGTCTCCGACATGGCCGCCTCAGTCACCTTCTACCGCCGCCTCGGGTTCGCGTTCCCCACGGGCGCCGAGACCGAGCCGCACGCCGAGGCCGAACTGCCGGGCGGGCTGCGGCTGCTGCTCGACACCGAGGAGACGGTGCGGTCCTTCCTCCCCCAGTGGCAGCCGCCCACGGGTAGCGGCCGTCACTCGCTCGCCCTGCGGTGCGAGGGTCCTGCCGAGGTCGACGCGGTGTACGAGGACCTGGTCGGCGCCGGTTACCACGGCGAGCTCAAGCCGTGGGACGCCTTCTGGGGCCAGCGGTACGCCTCCGTCCAGGACCCCGACGGCAACGGCGTCGACCTCTTCGCGCCGCTAGGCGCCGCTCCGGCCGAGTAGCTCGCCGAGCGGTACGCCCGCCAACTCCTTGACATCCCGGGCCAGATGAGCCTGATCGGCGTACCCCGTCCGGACGGCCGTGTCCGCGAACGGGACACCGTCCCGCCCCAGCGCGAGCGCGCGTTGCAGCCGCAGGATCCGGCCCAGCGTCTTGGGGCCGTACCCGAAGGCGGCCAGGCAGCGACGGTGCAACTGGCGTGCGCCCAGGCCGAGTTGGTCCGCCGTGACGGAGACGGGGTGGCCCGCGTCCAGCGCCTTGACGATCTGCCGCAGGACAGGGTCGGGCGGCTCCGCAACGGCCGCGCACTCCAGCGCAACCTCCTCCAGCGCGGTCACGGGGTCGGCCGCCGCCTCGATACGTCCGCGCAGGAGCCGTACCTCCGCGGCCGGCCACAGGTCGGCGAGCTCCACGCGCCGATCACGCAGCTCGTGCGCGGGCACACCGAGGAGGGCGGGCGCAGCGCCGGGATAGAAGCGGACGCCGGCCCAGGTACTGGGCTCCCTTTCCGTGACGAACGCGCGTGTGTCGGGCCCCGCGACGAGCAGCCGTCCCTCGTGCCACAACAGGTCCATGCACCCGTCGGGCAGGACACGCCCCGCGCCGGTGTCGGACGAGGCGTTCGTCCAGACCACGGCGCCGGGCAGCCGGGACGCCCTCTCCTCATACACATACGCCAGCGTAAGCGCCCCTCCGGGGGCGCAGCCCGTCAACCCCGATGCTCCTGCGGACTCACCCCGTAGACCCTCTTGAACGCACTGGACAAGGCAAACGCGCTCCCGTACCCGACCCGCCGCGCGATCGCTTCGAGCGTGTCGTCGGTGTCACGCAGCGCATCCGCCGCGAGCGCGAGCCGCCATCCCGTCAGGTACGTCATCGGCGGCTCGCCCACCAGTTCGGTGAAGCGCCGGGCGAGCGCGGCCCGGGACACCCCCGCCTTCATGGCCAGGAGGCCGACCGTCCAGGGGTGCGCGGGGTCGTCCTGGACGAGCCGAAGCACGCGGCCGACCACGGGGTCGGCGAGCGCCGCGTACCAGGCCGGGGCCGCCGCCTCCGGGCGGGAGAACCAGGCCCTGAGCGCGGCGATGACCAGCAGGTCGAGCAGCCGGTCCAGGACGACTTCCTGGCCGGGCTCGTCGCGGACGATCTCCTCCAGGAGATACGGAGTGAGGGGGCAGTCCCACACGTCGGCGGTGAGGGCCAGCAGCGGCGGCAGCGCGTTCAGCAGGCGCCCGCTGACCTCGCCCTGCCACAGATACGTGCCGATCAGCATCACGGCCGAACCGTCGAGCCGGTCGCCCCAGGTGCGCACGCCGAGGTCCATCGAGCCGTTGAGGGAGCGTCCGTCGGGGTAGCTGCATTCGGCGCCCGGCAGGATCAGGGCCTGGGGTGCGGTGCCGGGGTCGTCGGCGCAGATGTAGGGGTCCGGGCCGCGGGCGATGGCAAGGTCGCCGGGGCGCAGCCGGAGCCTCCCCCGATCTTCGGCCGGGGGGACCCCCATCTCGCTTCGCTCGCCCTGGTCCGGGATCACCCAGGCGTCGCCGCGGACCATGACCATGACGGTGAGCGGGGCGCGGTCCTCGACGCGGATGGCCCACGGCGGCTCGAAACACGCGCGGATCATGAAGGCGCCACGCGCGCGTGGGCCCTCCAGAAGGCCGGCGAGAGCGTCCATGGGCTCAGCGTAGACGCCCGCGCATGGGAATGAGCCGTTCAGCGATGGGCTGTCGCGGCGCGCACCCGTTGACTTGAAGCATGACGGAAAACGCAGCCGACAAGGCGAACACGCAGCGGATGACGGTAGTGGTGACCGGTGCCTCGGGTCGTACCGGGAGCCGGGTGGCGGAAGCGGCGCACGGGGCCGGGCTGACGGTACGGGCCGCCTCCCGGGCGCAGGGCTTCGACTGGGAGAACCCGACGACGTGGGCGGAGACCCTGCGCGACGCGGACGCGGCGTACCTGATGTACCCGTCCGACGTCGGCTCCCCGGCGGCGGCCGAGGGTGTCGGCGCGCTCGCGCGGGAGGCGGTGGGGCTCGGCGTACGGCGGCTGGTGCTGCTGTCGGCACGCGGTGAGGACCAGGCGCTGCCGACCGAGGAGGCGCTGAAGTCCTCGGGCGCGGACTGGACGATCGTACGGGCCGCGTGGTTCGCACAGAACTTCAGCGAGGGACCGCTGGTGGAGGGCATGGTGCACGGGGAGCTGGTCTTCCCGGCGGGCGAGGTGAAGGAGCCGTTCATCGACGTGCGCGACATCGCGGACGTGGTGACGGCCGTGCTGACCTCGGGTGACCGCCACGTGGGCCGGACCCTGGAGCTGACCGGGCCGCGGCTGTTGCCGTGGCGGGAGGCGGTCGCGGAGATCTCCGAGGCGACGGGCAGCACGATCACGTACACGCCGGTGCCGACAGCGGCCTACGGAGAGGCCCTGCGGGGCTTCGGTGTGCCGGCCGAGGAGGCGGAGCTCCTGGTCGAGGTCTTCGAGACCCTCATGGACGGCCGCAACGCCCATCCGACGGACGACGTCCGCGAGGTGCTCGGCCGTGCGCCGCGCGACTTCACCGACTTCGTGCGGGAGGCCGCGGCGGCGGGGGCGTGGAAGGCCTGAAGCCCTGCCCTTCGGGCCTTTCGGTCCGGTCAGTCCTCCGGCTTGTGCGGCGGATGGGTGTGAGTGCTCTTCACATGCGTCCGCAGCCGCGACGAGAGGTCCTCCGGTGGCAGGAAGCGGGACCAGCGCTCGGGGAACTCCGACGGCATGTCCGGGTCGTCGGGGTCCTGCTCCCGGTTCGCGGCGTGCCGGGCCACGTACTCGGCGACCTGGGCCTCGCGCATCCGCTCGTTCGCGGCGCGGGCCGCGGCCGTCGCGGCGGCCGGCCAGACCCGGTCGATCGCGGCGTTGACCGCGGCCCCGACGAGCACGGCGAACGCGGACACGCCGATCCACAGCATGACGGCGACGGCGGCGGCCAGCGAGCCGTAGATCGACGCACCCTCGATGGTGCTCGTCAGGTAGATGCGCAGCAGGAAGCTGCCCAGCACCCACATGGCGAGGGCGACCAGCGCGCCGGGCACGTCCTCGATCCAGGGTGAGCGGACCGGCACGGACACGTGGTAGAGCGTCGTCAGGAACGCGATCGACAGGACGATCACGACCGGCCAGTACAGGACCTGCACCAAGGTCTCCGACCACGGCACGATCCGCACCACCGCGTCCGGCCCCGCCACCATCAGCGGCAGCGCCACCGAGCCGATCAGCAGCGCCGCGAGGAACAGCAGGAACGCCACCAGCCGGGTCTTGACGATGCCGCGGACGCCGTCGAGCCCGTACATCACGGTGATCGTGTCTATGAAGACGTTCACCGCGCGCGACCCCGACCACAGGGCGAACAGGAAGCCGACGGAGATCACGTCGGGTCGGCCGCCGTTCATCACGTCGTCCAGGATCGGCTGGGCGATCTGACGCACGCCCTTGTCGGACAGGACCGTGCGGGAGGCCTCCAGGATGTTGGTCTCCAGGCTGGTGATGGTGTCGGTGCCGGTCCAGTCGTCGACGTAACCGAGGAGGCCGATGAGGCTCAGGAGGAGCGGCGGCACGGACAGCAGCGTGAAGAACGCCGCCTCGGCCGCGAGCCCCAGGATGCGGTACTCGATGCAGGAATTGACGGTGTCCTTGAGCAACAGCCAGGCGGTCCTGCGCTTCGACACGTTCCGGTAGAGGGCACGCGCCCGGTGGAGACGGCCGGAGGGCCGCTGGGAGGATTCACTTGCTGGCTGCACGACCTAAAGGTATCCGCCGTACGGGGGCGCACTCATCGCGGCGCCGGGTGCACGCCCTCGCCACCTGCCCGATCGTGCGCGCCGGTGCCGTGTCAGGGTGGATATCACCGTTCTACGGAGGGGTAGGTTCACACCTATGGCAGGCAGCACGCACACCGTGACGAACCAGCCCCCGCCCCTGGTCGGCTACGACGCCTACACCGCCGATCAGGCCCTGAGCTCGGCCGTCGAACGTCATCTGGACCCCGAGCTGCTGGACGAGGTCCGGGGCGAGCTGTCGGGGCTCGGCAAGTCCTGTGGATCGGCGCAGCTGCAGGAGTGGGGGGCGCTGGCCAACGAGCACCCGCCGACGCTGCGCACCCACGACCGCTTCGGCCACCGCGTCGACGAGGTCGACTTCCATCCGTCCTGGCACCGGCTGCTCGGCAAGGGCGTCGCGGCGGGCCTGACCGCGGCCTGGGTGCGGCCGGGCGGGCATGTGCGACGGGCGGCCGCGTTCCTGCTGTGGACGCAGATCGAGGCCGGCAACTGCTGCCCGCTGTCCATGACCCACGCGGCGGTCCCGGCTCTGCGCACCGATCCCGACCTCGCCACCGTGTGGGAACCGCGGCTGACGTCCATGATCTACGACCGTGAGCTGCGGCCGGCCCGGCTCAAGGCCGGGTCCCTGTTCGGGATGGGCATGACGGAGAAGCAGGGCGGCAGCGACGTACGCGCCAACACGACGGCCGCGCGTCCCCTCCCCGACGGCGAGTCGTACGAGCTGACCGGGCACAAGTGGTTCTGCTCGGCACCCATGTCGGACGGGTTTCTCGTGCTGGCGCAGGCGCCGGGCGGCCTCACCTGTCTGCTGGTCCCGCGCGTCCTGGAGGACGGCACGCGCAACGTGTTCCGCATCCAGCGGCTCAAGGACAAGCTGGGCAACCGCTCGAACGCCTCCAGCGAGGTCGAGTTCGACGGGACATGGGCGCGCCGGGTCGGTGATGAGGGGCGCGGGGTGCGCACCATCATCGAGATGGTGGCCGCGACCCGGCTCGACTGTGTGCTGGGCTCGGCGGGGCTGATGCGGCAGGCGGTCGCGCAGGCGATCCACCACTGCACGCACCGCGAGGCGTTCGGCGGGAAGCTCGTCGACAAGCCGCTCATGCGCAACGTCCTGGCCGACCTGGCCGTCGAGTCCGAGGCGGCGACCACCCTCGCCCTGCGCCTCGCGGCCGCTTACGACGACGGCGGCGAGCAGGAGCGGGCGCTGCTGCGGATCGCGGTGCCGACCGCCAAGTACTGGGTGACCAAGCGGTGTACGCCGCTGACGGTCGAGGCGTCCGAGTGTCTTGGCGGCAACGGGTACGTCGAGGAGTCGGGGATGCCCCGGCTGGTGCGCGAGTCGCCGC
Organism: Streptomyces sp. NPDC107528; assembly: GCF_055639295.1. Lineage (NCBI taxonomy): Bacteria > Bacillati > Actinomycetota > Actinomycetes > Kitasatosporales > Streptomycetaceae > Streptomyces > Streptomyces sp. NPDC107528. Next base: position 572,343 of record NZ_JBVKAV010000001.1, on the reverse strand, counting down.
TGAACTCGATCTGGGAGGGCGCGGGCAACGTCCAGGCGCTGGACGTGCTGCGGGCGTTGCAGCGGGAGCCCGCGGCGTTCAACGCCTATCTCCAGGAGGTCGGCAAGGCGCGCGGCGCCGATCACCGGCTGGACGCGGCGATCAAGGGCCTGCTGACCGAACTGGCCGATCTGGACGGCATCGAGGCCCGCGCCCGCCGCCTGACGGAGCGACTCGCACTGGTCCTGCAGGGCTCCCTGCTGGTCCGCTACGCACCACCGGAGGTCGCCGACGCCTTCTGCGCCTCACGGTTGGGCGGCGACGGCGGCGCGGCCTTCGGAACCCTTCCGCACACCCTGGACCTCGGGTCGATCATGGAGCGAGCGCGGCCGGTGGCCTGAGAGGCTCAGCGATCCGGCCAAGGATGCGGCCGCCGACCTCAGGGGTGCGGGGCCGCATCGATATGCGGCTCCGCCGCGTGGGCGCGACCAGCCCCAACGAACCCGCAGCGCCGACGCACAGAAAGCCGCATCCCTGTCGCGAACACGGCCCAACCGTCGGAGACAGGGGTGGTGCTGCGCCGACACGGCACCACCCCTGCGCTTGGCCCGTTCGAGGCCACGAACGCCGCTCGGGACGGCGTTGCTCAAGTCTCAATCAGGCCAGAGCGGTCCACCAGGGTTGCAAGGGGTTGCAACTTGTTGGCGACTGTGTGCGGAGTGTGTGCCTCCGCCGGTGTGGGGCGGCACTATGAGACACACAGTCAAGGCGTGCACGAGTCGAACCGGGAGGGATCCTTGGCGCTCTCGCCGACGGACGTGACACAGCTGGCCGCCGTGGACTCCGGCCGGGCCGCGCGGGTACTCAGCGAGGTCCGCGCCGCCACGCTCGCCGGACAGCGCGCTCCCGTCGCGCCGCGCCCGGTGATCGAGCAGTCCTGGGACCGCATGCTGCGCAGCGGTGTCGACCCGGACCACGACGCCAGGTCCGGTCTGCTGTCCCGCGAGGAGGTGCAGCGGCGCCGGGAGACCACCGCGCTCAAGCATGTCCTGCCGGTGCTGCGCGAGGGCCTGCTGGCGGTCGCGGACATCGCCCACCACATCATGGTCGTCGCCGACGACGAGGGCCGGGTGCTGTGGCGGGAGGGCAACTCCTCCGTGCTGCGCAAGGCCGACAGCCTCGGGTTCGAACTCGGCGCCGACTGGCGGGAGAGCGTCGTCGGCACGAACGGGGTGGGCACGCCCGCGGTGGTGCGCCGGCCCGTACAGGTCTTCGCCTCCGAGCACTTCCAGCGCTCCCAGACCTCCTGGACCTGCACCGGCGCCCCCCTCACGGATCCGCGGGACGGCCGGCTGATCGGCGTGGTGGACGTCAGCGGGCCGCTGGAGACCATGCATCCGGCCACGCTCGCGTGGGTCGACTCGGTGGCCAAGCTCGCCGAGGCCCGGCTGCGGGAGCTGCATCTGACCTCGCTGGAGCGATTGCGCGCGGTGGCGGCGCCGGTGCTGGCGCGGCTGCCCGGGCGGGCCCTGGTGGTGGACCGGGACGGCTGGACCGCCGCGGTGAGCGGGATGCCGTACGCGAACCGGATCGCGCTGCCCAAGTCCCTGGCGCCGGGCCGACGGTGGCTGCCGCCGCTCGGCCTGTGCTCGGTGGAGCCGCTGGCAGGGGGCTGGCTGCTGCGGGACTCCGACGAGCCGGTGCCGCCCGGGGCGACGCGGATCGCGCTGGACCTGACACAGCCGCGCCGCTGGTCGGTGACGGTGTCCGGCAGCGCGGGCTCCTGGAGCCACGAACTGAGCCCCCGGCACGCCGAGTTGCTCTATCTGCTGGCCGTGCACCGGACCGGCCGCAGCGCGGCGGGGCTGGCGGAGGACGTGTTCGGCGACCCGGGCCGTACGGTGACGGTGCGTGCCGAGATGTCGCGGGTACGGCGCTATCTCGGGGGCTTTCTGGAGCACCGGCCGTACCGCTTCCGCGAGGACGCGGAAGTCGAGGTGCTGCTGCCGGACGAGCCGCGCGATCTGCTGCCGTATTCGACGGCTCCGGCGGTGGTGCGGGGGCGGATCTCGGCCGATCTGCCCTGACTGGCGTGTGTCTTCCGCATATTTACGGGGTCTTAGTCCGCAAGCGTGCCCAACTGCCGTAGCATCCCTGTACGGGCCGCCCCACCTGCTCCTTTGGTCAACGCACGGACCAATGGCCGCAGTTGGCCCGCCTCGGGAGGTTTGATGAAGCACCGCGGCAGACACCGTCGACGCAAGCAGGGCCGTGCCGCGCGCGCGTTCCTCGCCGGCACCGCCCTCGCCCTCACCGCAGCCGCCACGATGATCAGCGCCTCGCAGGCCACGGTCGGTGACAACCCCGGGGCGCTGGAGCCTCTCACCAGGGCCGCCGACACCCGCGCGCTCCGCCTCCAGGAGCAGCCGGTGTCGCAGGCCACCCTCGACGAACTCGCCGCCGGGATGGGCAAGCCGGTCGGTGTCCGTGCCGTTCTGGAAACCGCCGACCGCAGCCTGCGCCGCGCGGACGGCTGTACGGCCACCCAGCGCACCGCGCTGCCGGTCGCGCCGACGGCCACGCGCACGTACTGCTGGGACGCCGCCGACACCCGGGCCTGGCGGGCGGGGGCGGTCACCACCTCCGGGGACGCCGACGACGACGGCTGGTGGAACGACAACAGGGTGCTGCTCTCCGGCTGGAGCCAGGGCAGCGCCGACCGGGGTCTCGCCCGGGTCGCCTTCGTCGACGCGAACGACCTGGCCCGCCTGAGGTACGCGTCGGCCCTCCTCGTCGTCCCGGTGGACGGTGGCCGCGACTACCGCGCCCTGAGCTCCCGCCTCTCCGGGATGGTCTGGTACCAGGACAAGCTGCTGGTCACGGCCTCCGACGGGCTGTACGTGTACGACATGAACCGCGTCCAGCGCACCACGGTCGACAGCGCCGCGGTGGGTCGCGTGGACGAGGGCTGGTCGGCCCACGGCTACCGCTTCGTCCTGCCGGCCGTCGGCTCGTACCGTCTGACCGGCGGGAGCGCCGCCCCGCGCCTCGGCGGCATCTCCCTGGACCGCAGTACGGCACCCGACAGCCTGGTCGCGAGCGAGTGGACCGCCGCCGACAGCGACCGGCCCGCCCGCCTGTGGCGCTACGACTTCAGCAAGGACCCGGCCCGCCCCGGCCTGCCGGCCGTCGACGCCACCGGAGCCGTGCGCACGGTCGAGGCGTACGAGACGGAGGCCTCCGGCATCGCGGGGGTCCTCTCGCACCGGGCGACCGGCGCGGATCACTCCGCCTGGTATCTGGGCCGCGCCCCGGCCCCCACGGACCGCCACGGCAGTCTCTGGCGCCAGGACACCGAGGGGGCGGAGGCAACGCGCTGCGGCTCGGAGAGCGCCCCCCGCTGCTGGGGCACCGAGGCCGGTCCCCTGTCCTACTGGGAGGCAACCGGCGAGGTCTGGTCCCAGTCGGGCCGGACGCTGTTCGCGATGCCGCTGGAGTCGATCGACGAGGCACTGGGGTAGTCGCCCGGCACCGGTGGCCCGGGTGGACGCCGATCGACAGACCGTCCACCCGGATGATTCCCTGGCCGTCATGACCAACATCCCCGTGACCACCTGGTCCCTGGAGCAGAACTCCCCCGCCGACCTCCTCCCGGCCGCCGCCCCGGACGGAGATGTGCGGATCGTGCGGGCCGAGGTGCCCTCCCCCGAGTTCAGCCGGTTTCTGTACGCGTCCGTGGGCGGGGACATCCGGTGGATCGACCGGCTCGGCTGGACGTACGCGCAGTGGCGGGAGCATCTGGAGCGTCCGGGTGTCGAGACATGGGTCGCCTACGACCGTGGGACGCCGGCGGGGTACGTGGAGCTGGAAGCACAGGACGACGGGGTCGTGGAGATCGTCTACTTCGGCCTGATTCCGGCCTTCCGCGGGCGGCGCATCGGCGGGCATCTGCTGGCGTACGGCGCAGCCCGCGCCTGGGACCTGGCGGAACGCCGGCCGGAGCTGGACCGGACGAAGCGGGTATGGCTGCATACCTGCAGCAAGGACGGGGAGCACGCCATGGACAACTACCTGCGTCGCGGCTTCACGCTCTTCGACACGAAGGTCGAGGAGGAGACCGAGGCGGCCACGCCCGGACCGTGGCCCGGGGCGTACCCTGGCTGAGCTGGGCAGAAACGGCCGATACGGGCCATGTGACCGACGACACCCTTGTCTCACTCTACGGGACAAGGGTGTCCGCATGTCGGACGAAGCTGGACTGTGTCCAGATCGCCATGCCACGCTTCCGTCATGTCTGGAACTGGAATTGCCTTGGTGAGTCGGCGGCACGTCGACCTCGGCCGCATGTCCAGCGCCATCTGTCCGGTGCGCTGACAACCTCGCAGCACCCGACATCTCCCTCTTTCTGCTTCATTCCCGCGCAACGCCGCGCACGTATGCCCATGCGCCCGTACGCGCAGGTCAGAGCCGCATTCCCGCCTGTCCCGAAGGACGTAACCACCATGGCCGCCACCCCGCAGAAGCCTGCCGCCGCGACTCCCCGCCGCAAGGTGAGCCGTCACCGCGGTGAGGGCCAGTGGGCCGCGGGACACTTCACCCCGCTCAACGGCAACGAACAGTTCAAGAAGGACGACGACGGTCTCAATGTGCGGACACGCATTGAGACGATCTACTCGAAGCGCGGCTTCGACTCGATCGACCCCAACGACCTGCGCGGACGTATGCGCTGGTGGGGTCTGTACACCCAGCGCAAGCCCGGGATCGACGGCGGCAAGACCGCGATCCTGGAGCCGGAGGAGCTGGACGACAAGTACTTCATGCTGCGCGTCCGGATCGACGGCGGCCGTCTCACCACGCAGCAGCTGCGAGTGATCGGCGAGATCTCGGAGGAGTTCGCGCGCGGCAGCGCGGACATCACCGACCGGCAGAACATCCAGCTGCACTGGATCCGCATCGAGGACGTGCCGGAGATCTGGGACCGGCTGGAGGCCGTCGGTCTGTCCACCACCGAGGCCTGCGGTGACTGCCCGCGCGTCGTCATCGGCTCGCCGGTCGCCGGAATCGCCGAGGACGAGATCATCGACGGCAGCTGGGCGATCGACGAGATCCACGACCGCTACATCGGCAGCAAGGAATTCTCCAACCTGCCCCGCAAGTTCAAGACGGCGATCTCCGGTTCCCCGCTCCTCGACGTCGTCCACGAGATCAACGACGTGGCGTTCGTCGGTGTCGAGCACCCCGAGCACGGCCCCGGCTTCGACCTGTGGGTCGGCGGCGGTCTGTCCACCAACCCGAAGATCGGCGTCCGGCTCGGCGCCTGGGTGCCGCTGGAGGAGGTGCCTGCCGCCTGGGCGGGCGTGGTCGGCATCTTCCGGGACTACGGCTACCGACGCCTGCGTACGCGCGCCCGTCTGAAGTTCCTCGTCGCCGACTGGGGCCCGGAGAAGTTCCGCCAGATCCTGGAGGACGAGTACCTCGAGCGCAAGCTCGTCGACGGCCCCGCGCCGGCCGAGCCCACCGAGCGCTGGCGTGACCACGTCGGTGTGCACCGGCAGAAGGACGGCCGTTTCTACGTCGGTTTCGCGCCGCGCGTCGGCCGCGTCGACGGTGCCACGCTGACGAAGATCGCCGAGGTGGCGGAGGCGCACGGCTCGGGCCGGGTGCGGACCACCGTCGAGCAGAAGATGATCGTCCTCGACGTCGAGGAGGCGCAGGTCGAGCCGCTGGTCGAGGCCCTGGAGGCGCTGGACCTGACGGCCAGGCCGTCCGCCTTCCGGCGCGGCACCATGGCCTGCACCGGCATCGAGTACTGCAAGCTCGCGATCGTCGAGACCAAGGCGCGCGGCGCCGCGCTGATCGACGAGCTGGAGCGCCGGATCCCGGACTTCGACGAGCCGATCACCATCAACCTCAACGGCTGCCCGAACGCCTGCGCCCGTATCCAGGTCGCGGACATCGGTCTCAAGGGGCAGCTGGTCCTGAACGACGAGGGCGAGCAGGTCGAGGGCTACCAGGTGCACCTGGGCGGCGCGCTCGGTCTGCAGGCCGGGTTCGGGCGCAAGGTGCGTGGTCTGAAGGTCACGTCCGACGAACTGCCCGACTACGTCGAGCGTGTCCTCAAGCGCTTCCAGGACGAGCGCGAGGACGGCGAGCGCTTCGCCGCCTGGGTCACCCGCGCGTCCGAGGAGGCCCTGTCATGAGCGAGCGGGCCGCCCCCTTCTACTGCCCCTACTGCGGCGACGAGGACCTGCGGCCGAGCGAGCAGGGCCACGGCGCATGGGAATGCGCGGCGTGCAACCGCGCATTCCAGTTGAAGTTCCTCGGGCTGCTCGCCCGGGGCCTTCAGCACAACGACGCAGGGGGAGAGGAGATATGACCGCGATTCAGGAAGAGCGCACGACAGAGGATCTCAAGGCGCTCGCCGAGCAGGCGGGCCGTGATCTGGAGGACGCCTCCGCGCTGGAGATCCTCCAGTGGGCGGCCGACACCTTCGGCAAGCGCTTCTGCGTGACCTCGTCGATGGAGGACGCGGTGGTCGCCCACCTCGCCTCCCGCGCGATGCCCGGCGTCGATGTCGTGTTCCTGGACACCGGCTATCACTTCGAGGAGACCATCGGCACCCGCGACGCGGTCGAGGCCGTGATGGACGTCAACGTCATCACGCTCACCCCACGTCAGACGGTCGCCGAGCAGGACGCGCACTACGGGCCCAAGCTGCACGACCGCGACCCCGACCTGTGCTGCAAGATGCGCAAGGTCGAGCCGCTGGAGCGGGGCCTGAAGGACTATGTGGCCTGGGCGACCGGGCTGCGCCGCGACGAGTCGCCGACCCGGGCGAACACCCCGGTCGTGGGCTGGGACGAGAAGCGCCGGAAGGTGAAGATCTCCCCGATCGCCCGCTGGACCCAGGACGACGTGGACGCGTATGTCACCGAACACGGTGTCCTGACCAACCCGCTGCTGATGGACGGCTACGCCTCTGTCGGATGCGCCCCCTGCACCCGCCGGGTCCTCGACGGCGAGGACGCGCGCGCCGGCCGCTGGGCGGGCCGCGCCAAGACCGAGTGCGGGCTGCACGGCTGACCCATGACTGAGCTTTCTACGTTTCCTGCGAGTGGGGAGAACCACGTGACGAGCGGAGCCACCGTCTGGCTCACGGGTCTGCCGAGCGCCGGCAAGACCACCATCGCCTACGAACTGGCCGGCCGGCTCCGCACGGAGGGCCACCGCGTCGAGGTGCTCGACGGCGACGAGATCCGCGAGTTCATCTCGGCGGGCCTCGGCTTCAGCCGCGAGGACCGGCACACCAACGTGCAGCGCATCGGCTTCCTGGCCGAACTGCTCGCCCGTAACGGCGTGACGGCGCTCGTCCCCGTGATCGCGCCCTACGCCGACAGCCGCGAGGCCGTGCGCAAGCGTCACCAGGAGGGTGGGACGGCGTACCTCGAGGTGCACGTGGCCACGCCGGTCGACGTGTGCTCCGTACGCGATGTGAAGGGTCTGTACGCCAAGCAGGCCGCGGGCGAGCTGACGGGCCTGACCGGGGTCGACGACCCGTACGAGGCACCCGAGTCGCCCGATCTGCGCATCGAGTCCCAGAACCAGACCGTCCAGGAATCCGCGGGCGCGGTCCACGCGCTGCTCACCGAGAGGGGACTGGCATGACGACGACCGTTGCCACGGTCAAGGGAGGCGAGGACGGTACGGACTCCCCGTACGCCCTCTCGCACCTGGACGCGCTGGAGTCCGAGGCGGTTCACATCTTCCGTGAGGTGGCGGGTGAGTTCGAGCGGCCGGTGATCCTGTTCTCCGGTGGCAAGGACTCCATCGTCATGCTGCATCTGGCGCTGAAGGCGTTCGCTCCCGCGGCGGTCCCGTTCACGCTGCTGCATGTGGACACCGGGCACAACTTCCCCGAGGTCATCGAGTACCGCGACCGCACGGTCGAGAAGCACAACCTGCGGCTGCACGTCGCGTCGGTGCAGGACTACATCGACCGGGGAGTCCTCAAGGAGCGGCCGGACGGCACCCGCAACCCGCTGCAGACGGTGCCGTTGACGGAGAAGATCCAGAGCGAGCGGTTCGACGCGGTCTTCGGCGGCGGGCGTAGGGACGAGGAGAAGGCACGGGCCAAGGAGCGCGTCTTCTCGCTGCGGGACGAGTTCTCGCAGTGGGACCCGCGCCGCCAGCGGCCCGAGCTGTGGAACCTCTACAACGGCCGTCACGCTCCCGGCGAGCACGTGCGCGTGTTCCCGCTCTCCAACTGGACCGAGCTGGACGTGTGGCAGTACATCGCCCGCGAGGGCATCGAGCTGCCGGACATCTACTTCGCGCACGAGCGTGACGTGTTCGCCCGCAACGGCATGTGGCTGACCGCCGGCGAATGGGGCGGGCCGAAGGACGGCGAGACCGTCGAGAAGCGGCTCATCCGCTACCGCACCGTCGGCGACATGTCCTGCACGGGCGCCGTGGATTCGGACGCGGTGACCTTGGAGCAGGTCATCACCGAGATCGCCGCGTCCCGGCTCACCGAGCGCGGCGCCACCCGCGCCGACGACAAGATGTCCGAGGCCGCGATGGAAGACCGTAAGCGCGAGGGGTACTTCTAAGCATGAGCACGATCACGACCGAGGAGCTCTCGGCCACCACTCTGCTGCGGTTCGCGACGGCCGGTTCCGTCGACGACGGCAAGTCGACGCTGGTCGGACGCCTGCTGCACGACTCCAAGTCGGTGCTGACCGACCAGTTGGAGGCCGTGGAGCACGCCTCCCGCAACCGCGGCCAGGACGCCCCCGACCTCGCACTGCTCACCGACGGTCTGCGGGCCGAGCGGGAACAGGGCATCACCATCGACGTGGCCTACCGCTACTTCGCCACCCCCCGGCGCCGGTTCATCCTCGCCGACACCCCCGGCCACGTGCAGTACACCCGCAACATGGTCACCGGCGCCTCCACCGCCGAGCTGACGGTGATCCTGGTCGACGCCCGTAACGGGGTGGTCGAGCAGACCCGCCGGCACGCCGCGATCGCCGCACTGCTGCGGGTGCCGCACGTCGTGCTCGCGGTGAACAAGATGGACCTGGTCGACTACCAGGAGTCGGTGTTCGCCGCGATCGCCGAGGAGTTCACGGCCTACGCGCTGGAGTTGGGTGTTCCGGAGATCACCGCGATCCCGATCTCGGCGCTGGCCGGCGACAACGTGGTGGACCCGTCCGCGAACATGGACTGGTACGGCGGCCCGACGTTCCTGGAGCACCTGGAGACGGTGCCGGTCAGCCACGACCTGAGCCACTGCCACGCGCGGCTGCCCGTGCAGTACGTGATCCGTCCGCAGAGCGCCGAGCACCCCGACTACCGCGGCTACGCCGGGCAGATCGCCGCCGGTTCGTTCCGGGTCGGGGAGTCGGTGACGGTACTGCCGTCGGGCCGTACGTCGAAGATCTCCGGGATCGACCTGCTCGGCGAGCCGGTCGACATCGCCTGGACCACCCAGTCGGTGACCCTCCTGCTGGAGGACGACATCGACATCTCACGCGGTGACCTGATCGTCCCGGCCAAGGACGCGCCCGCGACCACGCAGGACATCGAGGCCACCGTCTGCCACGTGGCCGACGCCGCGCTGACCGTCGGCCACCGGGTGCTCCTCAAGCACGGCACCCGCACGGTCAAGGCGATCGTGAAGGACATCCCGTCCCGGCTCACCCTCGACGACCTGTCCCTGCACCCGCACCCCGGACAACTCGTCGCCAACGACATCGGCCGCGTGAAGATCCGTACCGCCGAGCCGCTGCCGGTCGACTCCTACGCCGACTCCCGCCGCACCGGTTCCTTCATCCTGATCGACCCCAACGACGGCACGACGCTGACCGCGGGCATGGTCGGCGAGTCGTTCGCCTCGCCGGAGCCGGTCAAGGACGAGGCCGACGACGACGGGTGGGACTTCTGACATGAGGCCCCTCGACTACTTCTCCACGTTCGCGAAGGAGGGCGGCCGCGTCGGCAGCGGCGCCCTCGGGAGCGGGCAGGGCGGAGTGTCGCGATGTGTGCGCTGACCTGCGTGCACCGTATGCGCGCCGCTCCGGACGAACCTGCCGACCCCCCGGCCACGACCTGATACGGGCGTGAGCGCCGGGCCACCGAGAGGAACACCTCCCGTGCCTGCCACCCCCGCCCTGCGACGGACCCTCGCCGTCCTGGCCGCGCTGCCGTTGCTGGCCCTCGCGGCCTGCGGCTACGGCTCGCAGGCCAAGGAGAACACCGAGCAGGCGATTGCGGGGGCGCCGAAGGTCGAGGGCCTGGACTCGGTGAAGATCGGCTACTTCGGGAACCTCACCCATGCCACCGCGCTGGTCGGCCGGCACCAGGACATGTTCCAGAAGGAGCTCGGCGGTACGACGGCGGAGTACGCCACGTTCAACGCCGGGCCCTCGGAGATCGAGGCGCTGAACTCCGGCTCCATCGACATCGGCTGGATCGGCCCGTCGCCCGCGATCAACGGCTACATCAAGTCGGGCGGGAAGAACTTGCGGGTCATCTCCGGCTCGGCCTCCGGCGGGGTGAAGCTCGTGGTCGACCCGGAGAAGGTCAAGTCCCTGAAGGACGTGAAGGGCAAGAAGATCGCGACGCCGCAGCTGGGCAACACGCAGGACGTCGCGTTCCTCAACTGGATCTCCGAGCAGGGCTGGAAGGTCGACGCGGAGAGCGGCCAGGGTGACGTCTCCGTCGTCCGCACCGACAACAAGATCACGCCGGACGCCTACAAGTCCGGCTCGATCGACGGTGCGTGGGTGCCGGAGCCGACCGCGTCCAAGCTGGTCGCCGAGGGCGGCAAGGTACTCCTGGACGAGGCCGACCTGTGGCCGGACAAGAAGTTCGTGATCACGAACGTGATCGTGTCGCAGAGCTTCCTGAAGGAGCACCCGAAGGCCGTGGAGGCCGTCCTGCGTGCCTCGGTGAAGACGAACAAGTGGATCGACGCGAACCCGGAGCGGGCGAAGGCCGCGGCGAACGCGCAACTGAAGGCCGACACCGGCAAGCCGCTGCCCGCCAACGTGCTCGACCCGGCATGGCAGTCCATCCAGGTCACCGACGACCCGCTCGCCGCGACCCTGAACACCGAGGCCGAGCACGCGGTCAAGGCAGGGCTGCTGCAGAAGCCGGACCTGACCGGCATCTACGACCTGGCCCCACTGAACAAGGTCCTCAAGGCCGAGGGCGAGCCCGAAGTCGACGACGCCGACCTCGGCAGCAAGTAACCACCGCACCCGATGAGTTCACAGGAGGTGACGACCATGGCAACCGCCCTCGCCAAGGCCGCCGACACGGTTACGTCCGTGGAGCACGCCGCGCGTATCGAGCATGTCTCGAAGTCCTTCGCCGGCCCCGCCGGGCAGCAACTCGTCCTCGACGACATCACCCTCGATGTCGCCCCTGGCGAGTTCGTCACCCTCCTCGGCGCCTCCGGCTGCGGCAAGTCGACACTGCTCAACCTCGTCGCCGGACTCGACAAGCCCAGCGCCGGCGGCATCACCACCGACGGCCGCCCGGCACTGATGTTCCAGGAACACGCCCTGTTCCCGTGGCTGACCGCCGGCAAGAACATCGAACTCGCCCTCAAACTCCGGGGCGTCGCCAAGAACGAGCGGCGTGAGCGCGCCGAGGAACTCCTCGAACTGGTCCGGTTGAAGGGCGCGTACGGCAAGCGGGTGCACGAGCTGTCCGGCGGCATGCGCCAGCGCGTCGCCCTGGCCCGCGCGCTCGCCCAGGACAGCAACCTGCTGCTGATGGACGAGCCGTTCGCCGCACTCGACGCCATCACCCGTGACGTCCTGCACGACGAGCTCACCCGCATCTGGCGCGAGACGGGCGTGTCCGTCCTGTTCGTCACGCACAACGTGCGCGAGGCGGTCCGCCTGGCCCAGCGCGTGGTGCTGCTGTCCTCACGCCCCGGCCGGGTCGCCCGGGAGTGGACGGTCGACATCCCGCACCCGCGCCGCATCGAGGACACCGCGGTCGCCGAGCTGTCCGTCGAGATCACCGAAGAACTGCGTGGGGAGATCCGCCGTCATGGCCAGCACTGAGACGACCGTCAAGGACGGCAACGATCTCGCCGGACTCGAAGCCGGCCTGGACGCCCTGGAAACCGTCCACACCGGCCGCACACCCTTCCGGAAGACCCTGACGCAGAAGGTCCTGCCGCCCATCGCCGCCATCGCCCTGGTGCTGGTGGTCTGGCAACTGCTGATCTCCACCGGCGTCGCGGACGACCCGACCAAGCTGCCCTCACCGTCCGACGTGTGGGGCGAGCTGCGTGAGGCGTGGCTTCAGGGCACCCTCCACGAGTACATCTGGACGTCCGTCTCGCGCGGCCTGCTCGGCTTCCTGCTCGCCCTCGCGATCGGCACCCCGCTGGGGCTGCTGGTGGCGCGGGTGCGGTTCGTGCGGGCGGCGATCGGGCCGATCCTGTCCGGTCTGCAGTCCCTCCCCTCGGTCGCGTGGGTACCGCCGGCGGTGATCTGGCTGGGCCTGAACGACAAGATGATGTTCGCGGTGATCCTGCTCGGCGCGGTCCCCTCCATCGCCAACGGCCTCGTCTCCGGCGTCGACCAGGTGCCGCCGCTGTTCCTGCGAGCGGGCCGCACGATGGGCGCGACCGGGCTCAAGGGCACCTGGCACATCGTGATGCCGGCCGCGCTGCCCGGCTACCTGGCCGGCCTGAAGCAGGGCTGGGCCTTCTCCTGGCGCTCACTCATGGCCGCGGAGATCATCGCCTCCTCCCCCGACCTCGGTGTGGGGCTGGGTCAGCTGCTGGAGAACGGCCGCAACACCAGCTCCATGTCCACGGTCTTCTTCGCCATCCTCCTCATCCTGATCGTCGGCATCGCCATCGACCTGCTCATCTTCAGCCCACTGGAGCGGTCGGTCCTGCGCAGCCGCGGTCTGCTGCCAAGGAGCTGACGCCTGTGTTCACGAAGCCGGTTCTTCTCGTCATCGCCCACGGCAGCCGCGACCCGCGGCACGCCGCGACGGTGCATGCCCTGGTACGGCGGGTGCGCTCGCTGCGCCCGGACGTACGGGTGGAGACCGGCTTCCTGGACTTCAACATCCCGTCCGTGCAGGGCGTGCTGGAGTCGCTGGCGGCGGAGGGTGTCCGGGATGTCGTGGCCCTGCCCCTGCTGTTGACGCGCGCGTTCCACGCGAAGGCCGACATCCCCGCGGTGCTGCGGGACGCGCCGCCCCAGCTGCGCATCCGCCAAGCGGAGGTGCTGGGGCCGTCGCCTCTGCTCATGGCGGCGCTGGAACGGCGTCTGTACGAGGCGGGTCTGACGCCCGCCGACAAGTCCTCGACCGGGGTCGTGCTGGCCTCGGCGGGGTCCACCGACCCGGAGGCGATCGCAGTGATCGCAGAAATCGCGCGGGAGTGGCGGCACACCGGTTGGTGCGCCGTGCGGCCTGCGTTCGCCTCCGCATCTCTTCCCCGCACCGAGGACGCGGTACGCGAGCTGCGGGAACTCGGCTGCGAGCGGGTGGCCGTGGCGCCGTACGTCCTGGCCCCCGGCTTCCTCCCCGACCGCATCGCGCGGGGCGCGGCCGACGCGGACGTCCTGGCGGACGTGCTCGGCGCGGCGCCCGAGGTGGCGCGGGTGCTGCTGGAGCGGTACGACGCGGCGCGGGTGCCGGTGCTCGCGGCCGTGGGCGCCTGAGCCGGCCCTCAGCCGAAGAGTCCGCCCGCGTCCTCACCCGATATCTGCACCGCCGCCTCCTCGGCAAGCCGCACCAGTTCCCCCACCGGCATCGCCCCAGGCGCCCGTCGCTCGCGCGCGAACGCGTTGGCGAGGCGTTGGAGGAGGTCGTTCAGCGGGGTCGGTACGCCGTGCAGGCGGCCCAGCAGGGCGATCTCGCCGTTGAGATAGTCGGCCTCGATGGTGCCGGTGCCCCGGGTCAGGGACTGCCAGGACGAGCCGCCGCCGCGCGGGGCGCCGTCGAGGGGGACGAGGGTGACCTTGTCGCCCCGTACGGCGCGTTGCTCCTCGGCGCTCGCGTACGGGATCCCCGCGGCGTCGAGCACGGCCGTGCCCTCGGCCCACACCCGCCGGAACAGCGCCGCGGCCTCCTCGCTGTCGACGGGGCCGGTGACCGCCTCCAGGGCGTTGCCGAGGTTGGACAGCAGCTTGGCGTACTGCCAGCGCGCCACGTCCGCGACGACCGGTGCCTCGAAGTGCGACTTCTCCAGATCGGCGGCGAGGCGACGGGCGGTCTCGTCGGTGCCGTGCGGGTGGCGGCCGAGGTGCAGGATGCCGGTGAGGGGGCTGCCGGCCGCTGAGACGACGCCGGGTTCGACGTATGTCGAGGGCAGCCAGACGCAGACGCCGTACACCCGCCGGAACACCCGCAGGGCGAGGCGCTGGCTCTCGACGCCGTTCTGCGCGCAGATCAGGGGCAGCCGCTCGGCGGCCGTCTTGCCTCCCGCGACCGGTACGGGTCCCCACGTCTGCAGCGCGGCCGCGCTGTCCTGTGTCTTCACGGCGAGGACGAGGACGTCGTCGGGGCGGAGCTCCCCGAGCTCGGACGGGCCGTCGACGACCGGCAGCCGATGGGTCAGCTCGCCCTCGGGCACCCTGAGGCGCAGGCCGCGGTCGCGTAGGGCCTCGAAGTGGGCACCCCGGGCGACCAGCACGACCTCGTGGCCCGCCCCCGCGAGCCGTCCGCCCATGACGCCGCCGACGGCTCCTGCCCCGATGATGACGTAGCGCACGGTCACTCCTCCTCGGGGCTGAACGGCGTGCCCTGGTGGAAGTACATCTGCCAGCCGTCGGCCGTTCGCCGCCACAGTGAACTGCGGTGTGCGTGGACGCCGTTGCACTCCGTGTCGAAGGTGAGATGGACGATGTCGGGGGCGAGCCGGACGCCCTGGATCTCGGAGGTGACGGCATACCGGGCTGCTGCCGGATCGGTGTCGGCGGGCAGGCGGGCCATGGTCGACGCCCGGTCCCAGCGCCGCCCCGACGATCCGAACTCGTGGAAGTCGGGGTGCAGCAGGGACCCGAGCAGCCTGTGCGAGCGTCGGACCGCGGGGTCCAGCAGCCTCAGCTCGCCCTCGACGGCGGCCCGTACGGCGGGATCGTGTTCAGTCACCGGTCATCTCCACAAGTTTTACGACCGTGTTCCAGTTGCGGCTGGTGGCGATCAAACCCTTGCTGAGCCGGGGCCGCGACAGAATTTCGGCGAGCTTGGAGCGGCCCAGGCCGTTCGGGGCGTACAGGTACACCGCGCGGTCGCCGATGCGGAACTCCTCCGGGAGGTAGGCGGCCTGGTCGATCTCCGCGAATCGCTCGGCGTCGACCGGGGCGGAGCAGTAGGTGACGTGGAGCTGCTTGCCTTCCAACTCGGCTGCGGGGAACGGGCAGTTGTCCGCGATCGCCCGGAGGTAGGCGTGGTCGCGCACGATCACGTCCACGGGGAAGCCGAAGTGCTTCTCGATCGCCGACGCGAGTTCCACGCCCAGGGACTCCTCGTCGCCGTGGTCGGTGGCGAAGACCGCCTGACCGCTCTGGAGGTAGGTGCGTACGCCGTCGTAACCGAGGCCGGTCATCAGGGTGCGCAGGTCGGCCATCGGGACTTTTCTGCTGCCGCCCACGTTGATTCCGCGCAGCAGCGCCGCATACGTCGTCATCCGGCCACCTTAGGACGACCGGGTGCGCCGGGGCCGCCTTCGTGCCCCGTGGGGGTGGGCACGACGGCGGCCCGGACCCGTAAGTTACTTACCGGTCAGCATCGAGCACAAGCTTTTCGGCCCTGATCGTCATCCCCGACACCGCCGGATAGATGTAAGGGACGCCCATCCTCCCCAGTGGGGAGGACCCACGGGCCAAGGGGATGAGTTCTGGCCTCTGCCTTTCACCGAGCAGCACGACGAGATGGCTTTATCCGGCCCATACCTTCGAAACGAAAGGAGGCGGCAGGGGGCCGCCACCGCAATCAAGGGGGCAAGCCCGTCATGGGGAACGGAGACACACGTGTGCGGGGCCTCGCCGCCCGCGCCGGCGGCTGGAGCGCCCGCCATCGATGGGCTGCCGTCGGCGTCTGGGTGCTGTTCGTCGTGCTGGCGATGGGCCTCGGTTCGGCGGCCGGCCGGGTCGACGTCAAGGACAGCGACCAGCTGAAGGGCGAGACGCACACCGCCGCCAAGATCATCGAGGACGCCGGGATCGAGGAGCCGGCCAGTGAGACCGTCCTGATCCAGGCGAAGGACGGGTCGCTCCAGGCGACCGACAGCGAGTTCCGGACCGCCGTCACCGCGGTCGTCAAGGCGGTCGAGGGCACCGGCAAGGTCACGGACGTGACCTCGCCGTACGACACGCAGACGATCTCGAAGGACGGGCGCAGCGCGCTGGTGCAGTTCGACATCCGCGGCGACTCGGACACCGCGGGTGAGCGTGTGGAGCCGGTGCTGAAGGCGGTCGAGGACGTCCAGAAGGACCATGAGTCGCTGCGGATCGAGGAGATCGGCGGCGCCAGCATGATGAAGACGTTCGACGACGCGTTCGGGGACGACTTCCAGAAGGCCGAGTACTCCGCGGTGCCGGTGGCCCTCGGCATTCTGCTCATCGCCTTCGGCGCGCTGGTGGCGGCCCTGCTGCCGGTGCTGCTGGCGGTCACCGCGATCATGGCGACGATGGGCCTGATGGGCATCGTCAGCCATGTGATGCCGATGAGCGACACCGCGAACTCGGTGATGCTGCTGGTCGGTCTGGCCGTCGGCGTCGACTACTGCCTGTTCTATCTGCGCCGTGAGCGCGAGGAGCGCGAGGCCGGCCGGGACGCGCAGACGGCCCTGAGGGTCGCCGCCGCGACCAGCGGCCGCGCGATCATCGTCTCGGGCGTCACGGTGTGCGTGGCGATGGCCGGCATGCTGTTCACCGGCCTCGCCGAGTTCGAGGCGATGGGCCTGGCCTCGCTGATGGTCGTCGCGGTCGCCATGGTCGGTTCGGTGACGGTGCTTCCGGCGCTGCTGTCGCTGCTGGGTGAGCGGGTCGAGAAGGGCAAGATCCCCTTCCTGCACCCGCAGAGCAAGCTCCGCCGCAACCGTGGGCAGGGCAACCGCGAGAGCCGGTTCTGGACGGCCGTACTCAAGGGCGTTCTTGCCCGGCCGGTGATCTCGGTCGTCGTCGCGGCCGGCGCGCTGCTCGCCATCGCGGCGCCGGCGGTCGGCATGAAGACGCAGAACCTCACGCTGGACCAGGAGTTCGGCGACTCGCTGCCGATCGTGCAGACGTACAACCGGGTCAACGAGGCCTTCCCGGGCGGTTCCGAGCCGGCCGAGGTGGTCGTCAAGGCGGGCGACATCAACGCTCCCGAGGTGAAGTCCGCGCTGGCCGACTTCCGTGAGCGGGCGATCAGTTCGGGTGCCTCGCGCGGCCCGGTGGAGATCAAGCTGCACGACGATCAGAACGTCGCCTTCGTGTACGTCCCGCTGGTCGGCGGCTCCGACCTCGACAAGGCGGGCACGAGCCTGGACAAGCTGCGCGACGACGTGCGGCCGGCCACGCTCGGCAAGGTCGACGGCGTCGAGGCGCCGATCACCGGGCAGGTCGCCGGTTCGAAGGACTTCAACGACCAGCTGGCCGGAGCGGTCATCCCGGTCTTCGCGTTCGTCGTGGTCTTCGCCTTCGGGCTGATGCTGCTGTCCTTCCGCTCGCTGACGATCGCGATCACCTCGATCGTGCTGAACCTGCTGTCGGTGGGCGCGGCGTACGGCATCCTCGTCGCCGTCTTCCAGCACGGCTGGGGCGCGTCGCTGGTGGGTGCGGAGGGCGTCGGCGCCATCATCACCTGGCTGCCGCTGTTCCTCTTCGTGA
This sequence comes from Streptomyces sp. NPDC107528, assembly GCF_055639295.1. Lineage (NCBI taxonomy): Bacteria > Bacillati > Actinomycetota > Actinomycetes > Kitasatosporales > Streptomycetaceae > Streptomyces > Streptomyces sp. NPDC107528. Next base: position 554,506 of record NZ_JBVKAV010000001.1, on the reverse strand, counting down.
TCCTTTTCGGCCTGTCGATGGACTACCACGTGTTCGTGGTCTCGCGGATCCGCGAGGCGCGGCTGCGCGGCCGTACGACGAAGGACGCGATCCAGCACGGCGTGGTCACCACGGCCGGTGTCGTCACCAGCGCCGCGGTCATCATGGTCGCCGTGTTCGCGATCTTCGGCACGCTGTCGATGCAGTCCATGAAGCAGATGGGCGTCGGCCTCGCGGCGGCGGTCCTCATCGACGCGACGATCATCCGGGGCGTCCTGCTCCCGGCGGTCATGGCACTTCTCGGCGAGCGCAACTGGTACTTCCCGAAGTGGCTGAACCGCCTGCCGGACCTCACGCACGACGAGGCGCCAGAGGCCGTGACGCGAAGTGCGGCTCGGGACGACGAGGGCGAGCGGGTGCCTGTCTGATCCGCCTGACGTGCGAGTGGGGCCCGTCGACTCCGGGGGGAGTCGACGGGCCTTGCGTTTGTCAGCCGTTCTCGCGGGTCTCTTGTGCGGCGGCCAGCTCCGCCTCGATCAGGTCCGCGGCCTGCTTGGTGCCGCCCTCCCCCGCCATCTGCGCCTGGACGTCCTTCAGACGCCGGGCGACCTCGGGGTCGTCGACGAGGGACAGGGCGGTCTCGCGCAGGGCCTCGGCCGTGGCCTCCTCCGTGGCGATGTGCCGGGCGACGCCCAGCGCCTGGAGCATGTCCGCGTTGCCGAACTGGTCCACTGCCTGCGGTACCGCGATCATCGGGGTGGCGGTGGCCAGGCCCTCCTGGCTGCCGCCGGCGCCGGCGTGGGTGACGAACAGGTCGGCCTGCTTGAGGATCGCCAACTGCGGCACCCAGGATCGCACTTCGACGTTCGGCGGTACGTCGCCGAGGTCGGCCGGGTCGACGTGCCTGCCGACCTGGAGCACCAGGTGCCAGCCCGGCAGTTCGCCGAAGGCCTTCACGCACTCGCGGTAGAACGCGGGCTGCTTGGTGAAGGACGACCCGAGGGAGACGAGTACGACCTTCTCGCCGCCGTCGGGCCGCTGCCAGTCGCCCTCGGCCGCCCGGTCGCCCTGGCAGGCGCCGACGAAGGTGTACGTCGTCTCGTCGACGCGGTCGGCGTTGGGCTGCAAGGCCCGCGGGATGAGGACGAGCGAGCGGTCGGGCCGGCCGGCGAACGGATCCGGGTGCTGGGTGATGCCGTTCTCCTCCAGCCATGTGTGGAAGCGGCGGTAGTAGGCCTGCCCGCGCTCGGTCTGCTTCGGCTCCGCCCACATCGGCTCGGCGACCTCCTCCTCGTAGCCTTCCCAGGCGACGAGGTTCGGCGAGAGCGAGATCGCGGGCACGCCCCATCGATGGGCGAGGACGCGTGCCGGGTACGAGGTGATGTCGTGCAGGACGAGGTCCGGCTCGTCTCCCTGATATGCCTCGATCAGCTGCGGAAGGGCCTGGATCGCGTCGGCGAGGAACGGCTCGACGTTGTCCAGGAGGGTGGAGCCCCAGGCCTCCGGGTCTGCGTCCGGCCCGGGCAGCGTGGAGTTCCAGAGCTTGGGCTCGGCGCCCGTCCCGGCCACCTTCTCGGCGAAGGCCGGCGGAATCGCGTACGTGACCCGGTGCCCGCGTGCCACCAGCTCGCGGATCACTTCGAGGCTGGGGTTCACGTGGCCGTGGGCGGCGATGGAGAACATGGCGATGTGAGCGGGACTGGTCATGGCACCGAAGATATGCGAGACGATACGTCTCGTGCAACTCTGTTTCACGGGGCCAGCACCTCGTGCAGCCTCAGCCACTCCCCCGGCGGCACCCCGCCGACGAGCACGGTCGCCTCGATGCCCGCCCTGCGGAACGCCGCGTCGACCCGTCGCCTCGGGTGCGCCCGGCGCAGCGAGGCGTGCAGCGAGCCGCCGACCCCGGAAAAGCCCAGCTCCACCAGTCGCCGCCAGCTCTCGTACGCCCCGGCGTCGAGCAGCGGCGTGCGGCGCCGCTCGATGCGGACGATCCCGGCGTCCACGCCGGGCACGGGACGGAAGCTGCGCCGCCCGACCCGCCCCAGCAGACGCCACTCGTAGCGGGGCCAGCTCAGGACCGTCAGCAGGGTCCAGCTGCCGTAGTCACCCGTGCGTTTGCGGGCGTACTCGAGCTGGGTGAGGAGTGTGGCGTCGGTGAGGGCGGGTGCCCGCAGGCACCAGTCGACGATGGCGGCGGTGCGGGAGAAGGGCACGTTTCCGGCGACGGAGAACGGTGTGCGCGGTGGTCGCGCGGTGAGGAAGTCCTCGCCGACGACGCGGACTTGGGGTGTGTCCGAGAAGCGCGAGCGCAGTGCGGGGACGAGCCGGGGGTCGATCTCGTACGCGAGGAGGCGCCGGCAGCGCGGGGCGAGCTGCTCGGTCAACGCACCCTTTCCGGCGCCGACTTCGAGCAGCAGGGGTGCCTCACGTCCGTGCGGTACGGCGAGCCGGGCGAGCTGTCCGGCGGCGGCGCGGTCGGCGAGGAAGTTCTGGGAGAGCGCGCGGGATACGCGGGTGGGGCGGGCCATGGCCTGCGGTCCTTGTCTTCCGTGGGGAGGGAAAAGGGCAGACGAAGGCCCTGACCGGAAGACAGGAGGAAGAGAGCGGGAGAGCAGTCAGCGGGACGCAGAAAACGCCGGTCCGCGACGGATCAGCGGGCGTGGCTCCCCGGGCCGGTCAGGGCTCCGGGGCCGCGGCGCATCCGTACGGAGTGCGCGTAGCCCCGGCCGAGACCGGTGTTGATGATCGCGTTGTTCGCTGCCACGGACGCCACGCTAGGCGTGGCCGGGAGACGAGGACAACCGAATTTCGTCGGCATCATGTCGGCGTCGATACGACTTCATTCAGCGCTGGTAGCGCGCCAGCACCAGGTTCCCGTCCTCCTCCAGGCGGTCGCGCAGCTCGTCGACGCCGATGGCTCCGCTGTAGTACTCCTGGAAGGCGGGCGTGGCGACCTTGTCCTTCCACTCCGGGTAGCCGCGCACGGACTGCGCGGGCGCCGAGCGCAGGTGGGCGGCGAGGGCGGTGCCGGTGGCCCAGTCGTTCTCGGCGGTGTGCAGGGCGGGGTCCTTCAGCGCCGCGGTACCGGTCGGCAGCATCCAGTCGCCCAGCGCCAGCCGGACCATGTTCTCGGGCCGCAGCAGGAAGTCGATGAAGGCGGCCGCCTCCCGCTTGTGCGGGCTGTCCTCGGCGACGGACAGGGTCTGCGGGCTGACGCCCTGGGTGAGTCCGTCGGCGCCCGCCGGGGCGGGCAGCACCTGCCAGTCGAAGCCCTTGGGCGCCTGCTGCTCGATCTGCTGACGGTAGGAGAAGCCGAGCGGGACCATCGCGTACCGGCCGCCGAAGAAGCCGGGCAGGGTGTCCGAGCCGCCGCTGCCCAGGGTGGTCGGCGAGGCGCTGTGATCGGTGTTGACCTGGTCGTGGACGGTGCCGGGCATCACCTCGTCGGCCGCTTCGAAGCGGACGGTCACCTTGCCGTCGGCGCCTCGGTGGAACAGCTGCCCACCCGCCGAGAGGGACAGGTTGAGGCTGGCGGAGACCGGCTCCTTCAGCGGCCAGGCGACCCCGTACTTGCCGTCGCCGCTGAGCTGTGCGGTGATCCGCCGGAACTCCGGCCAGCTCCACGGGCGTTGCGGAGTGGGGATCCGTACGCCGGACTCCTTCAGCCATGTCGCGTTGGCGATGAGGACGCGTGGCTCCTGGAGGAAGGGGACGCCGTAGATCCCGTCCCCGAAGGTCGCCGTGTCCCAACTGCGCTGCGGAATATCGGACTTGAGCCGCTGCGGCAGGAGGTCGGTCAGATCGGTGAGGTAACCGCCGTATGCGAAATCGGCGAGGTCGTCCGAGGCGTCGTGGATGATGTCCGGGGCCTCACCGCCCTCGAACGAGGTGAGCAGCTGGTCGTGGACGCTGTCCCAACTGCCCTGGACATACTCGACCTTGACGTCGGGGTGAGTGTCGTTCCACTCCTTCACCAGTTCCTTGTTGACCTCGACGGACTCCTCCTGCCAGGCCAGGGACTGGAAACGCAGGGTGACACGTCCGTCGTCGGCGCCGTCGCGGTCGTCGCCACCGCAGCCCGCGAGCAGCAGGGCCAGGACGACGGCAAGGGCCGGCAGCAGTCTCGTACGCATCAGTTCTTCACCGCCCCGGCGAGCATGCCGCCCGTGATCCGCCGCTGGATGAGCGCGAACACGACCAGCGAGGGCAGTGTCGCGAGGAACGCGGCGGCGGCCAGCGGGCCGAGGTCCGCGACTCCCTCCGCGCCGATGAAGTGCGTGAGGACGACCGGCAGGGTCTGCTTCTCCGGGGTCTTCAGCAGAACGAGCGCGAAGAAGAACTCGTTCCACGCCGTGACGAACGCGAACATAGCCGTCGCCACGATCCCGGGCGCCAGCAGCGGCGCGGTCACCGAGACCAGGGTCCGTAGGCGCCCGGCCCCGTCGACCGACGCCGCCTCCTCCAGCTCGGGCGGCACCGCACGGACGTATCCGACGAGCATCCAGAGCGCGAAGGGCAGCGCCCACACCACGTACACCATGATCAGGCCCGGCACCGAGTTGATCAGCCCCAGGTTCTTCAGCACCAGGAACAGCGGGATGATCACCAGCACGAGCGGGAACGCCTGGCTGACGATCACCCACCCCGTCGCGGCTCGCGCGAGCAGCGTGCGCCTGCGGGCCATGACGTAGGCCATCGGGGTCGCGAGCAGCACGGCGATCAGGGCCGCGCCGAGTGCGGCGATCAGGGAGTTGAGGGCGGCGTCCAGGAGGGGCTGTTCGTCGAAGGCCTGGCGGAAGTTGGCGAGGGTGGGGTCCTCCGGGATCCAGGTGGGGTGCAGACTGCCCAGCTCGCGTGGGGGTTTGAAGGCGGTGGAGATCAGCCAGAGGAAGGGGAAGGCGAGAAAGAGGAGGTACGCGAGCAGGGCGACATACTGTCCGGCGCGGCCGGTTCGGCTGGTCCTCATGCCTCGTCACCTCCCCTGATCCGGCCGACGAGGATGACGGCGAGGACGATCGAGATCACCGCGACCATCACGCATCCCATCGCCGCCGCGTAGCCGAACTGTCCGTAGCGGAAGGCCTCTTCGTAGGCGAAGAGCATGGGCAGTCGGGTGCGGCCGCCGGGGCCGCCGCTGGTGAGCACGTAGACCAGGGCGAAGGAGTTGAAGTTCCAGATGAGGTTGAGCGCCGTGATGGACAGGGCGACGGGCCGCAGGGCCGGCCAGGTGACCGTGCGGAAGCGACGCCAGGCCCCGGCGCCGTCCACGGCCGCGGCCTCGTGCAGTTCGCGCGGGGTGTTCTGCAGGCCGGCGAGCAGGGCGACCGTCGTGGTCGGCATCCCGGCCCAGATCCCCACGACGATCACGGCGGGCAGGGCGGTGCCGAGCCCGCTGAGCCAGTCACGGCCGTCGCCGAGGCCCAGGTCGCGCAGGGTCTCGTTGAGGATGCCCGCGTCGGGGTTGTAGACCAGCCGCCACATCACGCCGACGACGACCTCGGGCATGGCCCACGGGATGATCGCCAGGGCGCGGGCCAGCCAGCGCAGCCGCAGGTCCTCGTTGAGGAGGAGGGCGAGGCCCAGTGCCAGCAGGAACTGCGGCACGGTGACGCCGACGGCCCAGACCAGGCCGATCCGGAACGATTCCCAGAACAGCGTGTCGTCCAGCAGGTCCCGGAAGTTGAGACCGCCGATCCACTGGGTGGGCTGGGTTCGTCCGGACTGGGCGTCGGTGAAGGACAACAGGATGCCGTAGAGGAGCGGTCCGACGCTCAGGACGAGGATGGGGATCAGCGCGGGAAGTACGAGGAACCAGGCGCCGTGATCCGTGACGCGCCGCTGCCGCGGCTTGCCGCCCGGCGCGCGTCTCACCGGCCTGTCCGCCTCGGTCACCGATGTCACGGAATCAGCCTCACATCAGCCCCTTTGCGCTGCTCGGAACGGGCCCCGTCATGGTCGTGAAGGCGCTCTGCCCCGTCAAGACAGCGCGCACGCGGTCCGACCTGTGGAAATGCGAGACTGAGCCGTGGATGGCGGGAATCCGACGCTGTTCACGGCGAGGCGGGACCATATGGAGGCGGACGATGGACGAGGCACGGGCGCGGGACGTACTGGGTGCGGCGGGGGTACTGCCCGGTCCGGCCCGGGACGCGCGACTGCTCGCCCTCGGTGAGAACGCGGTGTTCGCCGCAGGTGACCTGGTCGTCAAGGTGGGCCGCGACGCCGAACTCCTCGGCCGGGCACGGCGCGAACTGGACATCGCCGTGTGGCTGGAAGAGGCGGGCGTGCCGGCGGTGCGGGCGGCCGAGCCCAAGGCGCTGCTGGTGGAGGGGCACCCGGTGACCGTGTGGCACCGCCTCCCCGACCCGGTACGGCCCGCCGAACCAAGGGATTTGGCCGAACTGCTACGGGTCGTGCACGCCCTGCCCACGCCCTCCTTCGAACTGCCGCCCCGCGAGCTGCTGGGCGGCGTGGAGCGGTGGCTGCGGCTGGCCGGCGACGCGATCGACCCCGCGGACGCGGCGTACTTGCGGGAGCGGCGGGACGGATTCGCGGCGGCTGCGGCCGGGCTGACGCCCCGTCTGGCCCCCGGGCCCATCCACGGGGACGCACTGCCGCGCAATGTCCATGTGGGCCCGGACGGGCCGGTCCTGGTCGACCTGGAGACCTTCTCCGCCGATCTGCGCGAGCACGACCTGGTGGTCATGGCGCTCTCACGCGATCGGTACGGGTTGCCCGCGGCGGCCTACGACTCCTTCGTCGAGACCTACGGCTGGGATGTACGGGAGTGGGAGGGCTGCTCGGTGCTGCGCGGAGCCCGGGAGACGGCGAGTTGCGCATGGGTTTCCCAGCATGCGCCGAGCAACCCGAAGGCGCTGGCCGAGTTCGAGCGGCGGGTGGCGTCGTTGCGGGAGGGGGATGAGGCGGTGCGGTGGTATCCGTTCTGAGCGGCGGCGGGTGCGTCTCTCACGCGAGTGATGCGTGTTCGCGGCTCTTGGTGAGCGAATCACCGAGCCGACGTATCCCTGCTCTGGATGTCGCGTGCCACCCGGCGTAGTTCGGTCAGTACCGCTCGGACCGCCGACCTTGCCGTGCGTTCCGGGCGGTACAGGGCGTCGATGTGACGGCGTGCCTGCACTCTGCTGAGCGGCCGGAGGACGAGGGCCGGATGTCGGCGCGTCGTCCAGCGTGGCATCAGCGCGATGCCTCCGCCCGCCGCCACCGCCTCGGCCACCACCGTGAACTCGTTGATGCGGTGCGCCAGATGGAGGCGTCGACCGGCCGACGCGGCGATGGCTTCGATGACCGCCAGTACCGGGAAGCCGTCGTGCACCGTGATCCATGGCTCGTCCGCCACATCGCGCGGAGTGACACGGCGCTTGGCGGCCAGGGGATGGTCGGCGGGCATGGCCACGTCCAGCGGCTCGCGCAGCAGCGTCGTCGCGGTCACCGTGTCCGGCCAGGGCGGGGCGTGATCCAGACGGTGGGCGAGGACGACGTCGTACTCCCGGGTGAGCCGGGGAAAGTCCTCCTGCGGCACGTCCTCGTCGGCGAGCCTCGGCACCGGCTTGCCCGGAGCGGCGAGCGCCCTGAGCAGCGGCGGGAAGAACGCGGCACCCGCGCTGTGGAACGCCGCCACCGACACCTCCCCGTCCGGCCGCCCGACGAAGTCGTCGACGGTGCGTCTGGCGCGCGCCAGCGCCGTCTCCACCTCGACGGCCGCGCCCGCCAGCGCCTGCCCGGCATCGGTGAGCACCAGGCGCCGCCCCTGCCGCTCGGTGAGCGGCACCGCGATCGCCCGCTGGAGCAGCCGTAGCTGCTGGGAGATCGCCGACGGCGTCACCAACAACGCCTCGGCGACCGCCGTGACACTGCCCAGTTCGCCGAGCTCCCGCAGGATCCGCAGCTGCCGTTCGTCCATTGCCTCAGTGTAGGGACGACGATGTAGGGCTGCTAAATGATCGTTGTAGAAGGTGGTACTGGGCTTCACGGACGTTTCCGTGCACCGTGGGCAGGTGTCCGATGTCCGACGTACCGATGCGGTACTCCTCCTGGTCGCGCTCGTCTGGGGCTCCAGCTATCTGTCCGCCCAGACGGCGACAGCCGCGCTCCCCGTGCTGCTGGTGCTCTTCGCCCGCTATGGCCTGTCCGCCGTCGCCTGTCTCGGCCTGGTCGCGTCCGGGCGGCGCGGCTCGCGCCGGTGGACGCGTGCCGAGCTGCGCGCCGGTCTGCCCCTCGGGGTGACGCAGGCCGCGGTCCTGCTCGTGGAGACGTACGGCGTCGCCCACACCAGCGCCGCCAACGCCGGCCTCATCATCAGCCTGACCATCGTCCTCACCCCGCTCCTCGACCGCGGCGGACGCCACGGCTCACTGCCCCTCTCCTTCTTCGCCGCGACCGGTGTGTGCATCCTGGCCGTGGGGCTCCTGATGTCCGGCAACGGCTTTCACGCGCCCCGCCTCGGCGACCTGCTGATGCTGGGCGCCGCCGTCATCCGGGCCGGGCATGTCGCGCTCGTCGGCCGATTCACCACCGGGCGCGCGATCCGACCGCTACAGCTGACGACCGTGCAAACCCTCGTCGGCGCGGCCCTGTTCCTGCCGGCCGCCGCCCTCGACCTGCCGACGCTGGTCCACGCCGACCCGGCGACCTGGGCCCAGCTGGTCTATCTCGCCCTGTTCTGCAGCGTGTTCGCCTTCCTGGCACAGACCTGGGCCGTGCAGCGCACCTCCGCCAGCCGGGCCAGCCTGCTGCTGGGCACCGAGCCGGTCTGGGCGGTCGCGGTGGGCGTGGCCCTCGGCGGCGACCGCCTCACCCCGCTCACCGGCCTCGGAGCGGCCCTCATGGTGGCCGGCACCTACTGGGGTCAGGCTGTGGAACGTGCGCACCGCAGCACACCGGACCCCTCGCTCACCGCATCCCAAGCCCACGCGAACGCCCACGCCCTCAGCAAGGACCCCGAATGCCCGAGCACGCCTACGACACTTACGACCACCTGATCTCCCTGCTCGACGCCTCCTCCGTCGACTACCGCCTCATCGACCATGAGCCGGAAGGCGCCACCGAGGCCGTCTGCGCCCTGCGCGGTCACCCGGCGTCCGAGGCCGCCAAGTGCATCGTGCTGCGGGTCAAGGTGGACCGGCGCACGACGCGGCACGTCCTCGCCGTCGTCCCGGGCGACCGACGGGTGGACCTGGACGCCGTCCGGGCGCTGTTCGCCGCGCGTTACGTCGGCTTCAGCGACGCCCAGACCGCGGAGCGGCTGGCCCATGCCGTGCCCGGCACCGTCCTGCCGTTCAGCTTCGACTCCGACCTCGAAGTCGTCGCCGACCCGGACGTCGTGGCCCAGCCGAAGCTGTACTTCAACGCCGCCCGGCTGGACCGTTCGCTCCTGATCTCCGGCGCGGACTACGAACGGCTGGCCAAGCCTCGCATCGAGCGGATCTCTGCGCCGGCGTCCGAGGCTGAGTGACGCAAGCCATCGCATAGGTGTCGCACGGGTGTCGCCGGTTCCTGCGGGGTCACGTCCCGCACCGGGGTGCGGGACGCCGTCGGAAGGCAGGGCCGGCATGGTCGGCCTGACGCTCCTCGCCCGCAGCCCGCCGCCCGCAGCCCGCAGCCCGCGCTCAGCGCACCTCAGACCGTCTCGCCCGCCACCCGCTCCCCCGTCGGCTCCCGCAGCGGCCACGTCCCGTCGACCACCGCGGTCGCGTCGCCCTTGCGGCGCAGGAAGTTCTGGAAGTCCGCCGCCCACTCTGCGTACCACTCGATCTGACGGAGGTGCAGCTCCGCCGGACCGAGGGACGCGATCTTGGGGTGGCGGACGGCTATCGCGCCGGCCAGACGGGCCGCGGCGAGGGCGTCTGCGGAGGCGTCGTGTGCGGAGTCGAGTGCGATGCCGTACTCCCGGCAGACCGCTTCCAGGTTGCGCTTGCCGCGACGGTAGCGGTCGGCCCAGCGGTCGATGGTGTACGGGTCGATGACCGGGGCGGGAGCCGGGCCGCCCAGGCGGTCGCTCAGGGACGGCAGGCCGTACCGCCGCAGTTCGGCGGAGAGCAGGCTCAGGTCGAAGGCCGCGTTGTACGCGACGACCGGCACGCCCGTCTTCCAGTACGCCACGAGGACGTCCGCGATGGCGTCCGCCACCTGGTCGGCCGGGCGGCCCTCGGCGGTCGCGCGCTCATTGCTGATGCCGTGGACCGCGACCGCGTCCGCCGGGATCTCGACGCCCGGATCGGCCAGCCACTCCTTGTGCCCTATGGGCTGCCCGTCCCTGACCTCGATCACGGCGGCGGTGACGATGCGCGCCTCGCGCGGATCCGTCCCGGTCGTCTCCAGGTCGAAGCCGATCAGCAGCTCACGGTGCCAGCCCATGGGCGGTCCCCCTTCTTGGTGGTGCTTTCCCCCAGTGGTCTCCACCCTCCCATGCGCCACTGACAATCAGAGGACCGCATTCCGCTTCCGCGGCGGGACCGCCTTCCGTGACCGGCCCGCACTGGGACAGTTCAGGACACTGGCCGCGAATCCGCCCACATAAGCTCGAACTCCTCGCGGTACGTGGGGAAAAGCCCGCCTTCGTCGATCTCGTCCGACTTGACCACCCTGCTGCCGTTGCGCAGCACCAGGACCGGCGCCTCGAGACCGCGCATCCGCCGCAGATAGGTCTGCACGACCGCGATGCCGTCGGAGCCGTCGCCGTCCACGAGGTAGGCCGTGAAGCGGGGCGTCTCGTCGAAGACCTGGATCTCGAAGGCACCCGGGTCACGGAGGCGGGAGCGCACCCGGCGCATGTGAAGGATGTTCATCTCGACCGCCCGGCTCAGCTCGCCGCGCTTGATGCCCAGTTCGCGTTCGCGCCGCTTGACCGCGCTGGAGGCCGGGTTGAGGAAGAGCAGCCGCACCCGGCAGCCGGACTCGGCGAGCCGCACCAGGCGGCGTCCGGAGAAGTTCTGCACGAGAAGGTTGAGGCCGATGCCGATGGCGTCGAGCCTGCGCGCACCGCCGAAGATGTCCTCGGCGGGGAACTGGCGCAGCAGCCGCACCCGGTCGGAGTGCACGGCGACCACGTCGGCGTACCGGTCGCCGACCAGGTCCTCGACCGCGTCGATGGGCAGCCGGCGCGCGGACGGGACGTCACCGCTCGAACCGAGGATCTCCAGCAGCCGCGCGGAGGCCCGTTCGGCCTGGTTGAGGACCGCCTCGGACAGGGCCCGGTTGCGGGAGACGACGTTCCGGGTCACTTCGAGCTCGTCCAGGGCGAGTTCGACGTCGCGGCGGTCGTCGAGGTAGGGCTCGAAGCACGGCCAGTGCTGCACCATCAGCTCGCGCAGCTGCGGCAGGGTGAGGAAGCTGAGGACGTTGTCGTCGGCCGGGTCCAGCAAGTAGCCCTTGCGGCGGCTGACTTCGCGTACGGCGACGGCGCGCTGCACCCACTCCTGGCCCGCCGGCCCGGCCGCCGCAACCACCCAGTCGTCGTGTCCGTGGACGGGTTCGTAGATCGGGCGCAGCACAGCGGCCACGACCGCCCGCAGCCGCTGTTCGACGAGGTTCAGCCAGATGTAGGCCCGGCCGGCCCGCTGGGCGCGCGTACGCACCTCGAGCCAGGCGTCGGTGTCCCAGTCCAGCTCCGGGCCGATGGAGCTGGTCTCCATCGGCCTGGCCAGGGACACCGTGCCGGGCGGGACCTCTGTGGAGTTCCCCTCGTGACCCTCGTCACCAGGGGGCAACTCCAGCCCTCCCGAGCCCACCCGCGCACCGCCTTCCGCTCCCCCGAGCACTCCCCGTCCCAACGATCAAGGAAGGGTACTCCGGGAGCGGTCGGCGGTGCAGCCGGATGGACAGGGTCGTTTCTCAACTACGAGGCTGCCAGTGCCCGTTCTGCCAGGCGAGCTCGCTCGGAGTGAGCGGATTCATAGCCGTCACGTCCCGCGGGACGATGGAGAATCCCTGCCAGTGGACCGGCATGGGCTGCTGGTCCTCGTCACGGGCGATGTGGTGGAAGCCCACATTCATCCAGACGATCGGGTGAGTGAGGTTCTGGCCGCTGACCCACTTGTCGACGGACTTGGGGTGGGTGTTGCCGCAACCGGGGTTGTTCGTGGCGAACTTCTCGCACTTGTTGTACTCGGTGAAGTACATGTCGTGCTTGGTGAAGCTGCGGCCCGGATACTTGGTGGTGGCGCCGGGGACGATCTCGTACGACCGCGCGTGGCCGTCCTTGTTCTTGCCGGTCGCGCTGACCATCCGCCACCAGCGGTAGTTCTTGGCGTCGCCCGCGACTTCCTTGGCGACCTTGGTGCGGGTGGTCTTGGTCTTCGGGGCCCGGTCACCGGCGGCGGGGGCGGTCACGGCCGAGTCGTACTGCTCGATCTTGCCCTTGGAGGAGCCGTCCAGGCCGAAGTCGAGCCGCCAGAAGACGTTGTGGCTGTGGCTGGTGGCCTTGGCCCTGTCGCCCTTGCCGATCGGCCAGCCGCGGCCGTCGCCGGCGTCGTAGTCGTCGTACGACAGGCTGCCGGTGGCGCCGACGTTCATGGTGACCGTGCCGTCGTCCTGGAAGCGCCACTCGGTCATGTACTCGTACCAGCCGACCTGGTTGACCGTGTAGACGAGCAGGTCCTTGCTCTGCGCCTGGTAGACCTTGTTGGCGGTGTCGCCCTGCATGCGGTAGGCGTGGCCACGCGCGCGGGTCGTGGTGCACAGGCCGTTGACGTTCGGGTGCTCCGGGTCCCAGGACTCCGGGACCTTGACGGACTTGATGGTGCCGCCCGGGCACTCGCTCGGCGCGAGGTTCATCAGGCCCTGGGCGAAGCCGAAGCCCGTCAGGTCGTCGTACTCGACGCTGCCGTCGTCGTACGGGACGTGGATCTGCCCGAGCCTGGCGTTGTTGAGGACCTTGATCGGCTTGGTCTCGCCCTTGGGCTGGTAGGAGATGTTCTCCAGGACGAGCCCGGCCTTGCCGTCGTAGCGCCAGCACATCCGCCAGGTCGTGCCGCCGGTGAGCTTCTGCTCGATGCGGTAGGCGGCGCTGCAGTCGGCGGCCGGAGCCGGGGCGTTCTTCGGCTGGGCGGAGGCGGGTCCGGCGCCGGTGGTCGCGCCGGCGGCCAGTGCGGCCACGGACAGGCCCAGGGCCGCCCCCTTGCGGGCACGGCTCATTCTGTTCACACGCATGAAGAAATGACTCCCTTACAGGAGGTGCAAGTACGTGAGTTGCACGCCTGCGGCGCGCGAGTTGGAAAACTGAACGGAGGGTGTTCAGCCGATGTCGAGCTTGGCGACCTTGCGGGCGCTCAGGTCGATCACGAAGGAGCGGGCGTCGATCCAGGGCCCGTTCTTCACCTTCGGGAACAGCCGCACGCACCGGTGTTCGCCGCACTGGTCGAGTACGGCGGGCTGGGCGCCCGGAGTCGCCCGGTACACGGCGCCGTTGAGCAGCAGCTGGTCCGGGGAGCCGAGTTCCTTGCCGGTGGCGTCCTTGTAGTCCGCCTTCATGCCCGCGCCCAGCGGATCGGCGATCAGGATCTTGGCCGCCTCGGCGTACTCGGCACGGCTGAGCGGCGGCTGGACACCGTGCTCGGTGGAGGTCTGCTCGACCTTGCCGGTGTCGAGGTTGACGGTCTTGGTGACGAGCGCGTCGGCCTTGTAGTCGTAGAACGACACCTCGGCCCGGCGCGGCGCGTTCGCGTCGTCCAGCTCGTCGGCGTCCGGCTCGGCGAGGTCGACGCCGAGGCGCTGCGGACCGCGGTCGCCCTCGACGTTCTCGCCGGCGCTGCGCAGCTGCGGGTTGACCGCGAGCTTCGCGGCCCGGTCCATCTCGTCGTCGGTCAGCGGGTCGTTGCCCGAGCCCTTGTCACCCTCGTCCGGGGCCCCCTCGACGACGCCCGGCGGCACCGCGCCGCCACCCTGCTCCTGCGCCTGGGCCGCCTGTTGGGCGGACTGACCGCTGTTGCTTCCTCCCGTGTCGTCGGCCCCCGCCGTCCCCGGCAGGGTGATCCCGACCATCACGGCCGTTCCCGCGACCGCGATGGCCGCACCTGCCACCACCTTGCCCAGATGGCGGTGCACTATCTTGCGCACATCTTCCCCCTACTCCCCGTATGTCCCCGGGAGTACGTGTTGGCCCCACTGGTTCGGCATAACGCGTATGCCTGGTCGACCGATAAGAGGGACGTAAGTCATAGGTGGTTCCATCACTTTTGGGGAGACTCGACGTCAAGGCACCCACGACGGCGTGCCCGAACTGAAAGAGTCGTGTCCATGCAGGTCTGGCCTGGAGAGGCATATCCACTCGGTGCCACCTACGACGGCGCCGGCACCAACTTCGCGGTCTTCACGGAGGCCGCGGACCGAGTAGAGCTGTGTCTGCTGCATGACGACGGCTCGGAGACGGCGGTGGAACTGCGGGAGAGCGACGCCTTCGTACGCCACGCGTACGTGCCGGGCGTGATGCCGGGGCAGCGGTACGGCTTCCGGGTGCACGGACCCTACGCGCCCGAGCGCGGTCTGCGCTGCAACTCCGCGAAGCTGCTGCTCGACCCGTACGCCAAGGCGGTCAGCGGCTCGATCAGCTGGGGCGAGGAGGTGTACGGCTACCACTTCGACAAACCCGACAGGCGCAACGACCTGGACTCGGCGCCGCACACGATGTCGTCGGTCGTGGTGAACCCGTACTTCGACTGGGGCGACGACCGGCGGCCGCGCACCGAGTACCACCACACGGTGATCTACGAGGCCCATGTGAAGGGCCTGACCATGCGCCACCCCGGGCTGCCCGAGGAACTGCGCGGCACGTACGCCGCTCTCGCGCACCCTGCGGTCATCGAGCACCTCACCGAGCTGGGGGTGACGGCGCTGGAGCTGATGCCGGTCCACCAGTTCGTGAACGACCACCGGCTGGTCGACATGGGCCTCAACAACTACTGGGGCTACAACACGATCGGCTTCTTCGCCCCGCACAACGCGTACGCCTCCTGGGGCGACCGCGGCCAGCAGGTCCTGGAATTCAAGTCGGCGGTGCGGGCGCTGCACGAGGCCGGCATAGAGGTCATCCTCGACGTGGTCTACAACCACACCGCCGAGGGCAACCATCTGGGCCCCACGCTGTCCTTCCGGGGCCTGGACAATCCGCAGTACTACCGCCTGACGGACGACCCGCGCTACTACATGGACACCACCGGGACCGGGAACTCGCTGCTGATGCGGTCCCCGCACGTCCTTCAGCTGATCATGGACTCGCTGCGGTACTGGGTCACCGAGATGCACGTCGACGGCTTCCGCTTCGACCTCGCGGCCACCCTGGCCCGGCAGTTCCACGAGGTGGACCGGCTGTCGTCGTTCTTCGACCTGGTCCAGCAGGACCCGGTGGTGTCCCAGGTGAAACTGATCGCCGAGCCCTGGGACGTGGGCGAGGGCGGTTACCAGGTGGGCAACTTCCCGCCGCTGTGGACCGAGTGGAACGGCAAGTACCGCGACACCGTAAGGGACCTGTGGCGCGGCGAGCCGCGCGCGCTGGCGGAGTTCGCGTCCCGGCTGACGGGCTCGTCCGACCTGTACCAGGACGACGGGCGGCGCCCGCTGGCCTCCATCAACTTCGTCACCTGCCACGACGGGTTCACGCTGCACGACCTCGTCTCGTACAACGACAAGCACAACCACGCCAACGGCGAGGACAACCGGGACGGCGAGAGTCACAACCGGTCCTGGAACTGCGGGGCGGAGGGCGAGACCGACGAGCCGGCCGTCCTGGAGCTTCGTGCCCGTCAGATGCGCAACTTCATCGCCACGCTGATGCTGTCCCAGGGCGTGCCGATGATCAGCCACGGCGACGAGTTCGCGCGCACGCAGCGGGGCAACAACAACGCGTACTGCCAGGACAGCGAGCTGGCGTGGGTGCAATGGCCGACTGACGAGGACGCCGCTGAGGCCGGCTCGGAGGGAGAGGCCCGCTCGGACGGGAAGGGCGGCCCCGACGACGACGCTCCGGCCGGTCTGCCCCGTGAGTTGCTCGCCTTCACGCGCGCGATGGTGTGGCTGCGGCGCGACCATCCGGTCTTCCGCCGGCGCCGCTTCTTCCACGGGCGGCCCGTGGAGGGCACCCACGACGACCTGTCGGACATCGCCTGGTTCACTCCGCAGGGCAAGGAGATGGCCCAGCGGGACTGGGACCGCGCGCAGGCGTCGGCGCTGACGGTGTTCCTCAACGGCAACGCGATCTCGGAGCCGGGCGCGCGCGGGGAGCGCATCGGTGACGACTCGTTCCTGCTGATGTTCAACGCCTCCCCGAAGACCCTCGACTTCGTCGTGCCGGTCAACCACGGGCGCGAGTGGCAGGTCGTCGTCGACACCGCGCGCGCGGACGGGGTACCGCCGGAGACGGCGGCGAAGGTGCGGGCCGGGGAGCGGTTGACGTTGGTCGACCGCAGCATGACGGTGCTGCAGCGGCCGGTCTAGAGCGACGTGGCGGTGCGTCCGGAGTACGACGCCGGGCGCGCCGTCAACGCGATCGCGCAGGCGAGTGCCGCGGCGAGGCTCGCGGCGCCGAAGGCCGTCGCGGGGCCGTACGACTCGGCCAGCCGGCCGGTGACGGCGAGTGCGAGTGCCTGCCCGCCGACCAGCGCGCTCGTCGCGAACGCCATGGCCTCGGAGAGCCGCGCGGGCGGCACCACGCGCTCGGTGAGCCCGAACACCGTGATGAGGTGCGGGGCGTAGGCGACGCCGAGGACGGTGACGGTGACGTAGAGGGCGGGGAGGCCCTCGGTCCACAGCAGGGGGAGCGACAGCAGGAACGCGGCTGCGGTGGCCGCCCGCCAGCGGACGGCGAGTCCGAGGCGGGCGGGCACGGCGGCCATGGAGAGCCCGGCGACGGCGCTCATCACTCCCATGGCGGCGTAGACGAGCCCCGCCTGGTCGGGCCGTCCGAGTCGCTCCGTGAGGGCGGTGATGCCGGCTTGGCAGGCGCCGAACATGGCGCCCTGAAGAGCGAGGGCGGCTCGGAGGGCGTGAATGGAGCGGGGGATGGGGTGCGGCGGGAGAGGACTGTCTGCTCCTGCATCGTTTCGTCGCCCCGCACGCGTCCGGACGGATTCCGGGCGTCGTTCCGCCGACGCACCGACGGGCCCGGGCCGTGTCGCCACCGCCGTCCGATGCAGCCCGAAGCCGCTGCCGCACACCGCCACCAACACCGCGGCACCACCCAGCGCGAACCCCGGATGCGCAGTCACCGCCGCCAGGCCGACCAGGGCGGGCCCCAGCACGAAGGAGACCTCGTCCAGGGTGCTCTCGAAGGACAGCGCGGCACCCACCGTGGAATCGCGAGCCCCCGCACGGCGTGCGAGAGCGACGAGACGGGCGCGGGCCATCGGCCCGATCTGCGGCACCGTCGCCCCGGCCGCCGCCCCCACAACGGCCAGCAATGCCGTCGGCAGCCCCGCGAGCGCAGCGGCGACCAGCCCGGCGATCGCGACGGCGTTGGCGAGCGAGAGGACGAGCACGACCGTCCGCTGCCCGTGCCGGTCGGCGAGCCGGCCGACCAGCGGACCGCAGGCCACCTGCCCGACGGCGAGCGCACCGCCGGTCAGCCCGGCGGCGGCCAGGGAACCGCTCGTGCGCGCGACCAGCAGCACGCTGCCGAACTGGATCGTGGCGGTCGGCAGTCGTGCCAGGAAGGACATGACCGGCAGCAGCGGCCCGGTCAGGCCGATCACCTCGCGGTAGGCCGCGGATGTGCCGCGGCGTCCTGTCGTCACCGTCTGTCCCATCGCTCGAAGCTAGGCACGCGCGTGGGCCCACGTGGAGGGGACGATGACACGAAGGGCGGCAGGGCGGGTACGTAGCTTTCCATGACACCTGAGCGACCTGAACCGACGGTGCCGACCTTGCCGACCGCCACGTACCGGCTGCAGCTGCAGTCCTCGTTCCCGTTCGAGGCCGCGGCGGCGGCCGTGCCGTACCTGGCCTCGCTCGGCGTCTCGCATCTGCACCTGTCCCCCGTCCTGGAGGCGGTCCCGGGGTCGGGGCACGGCTATGACGTCGTGGACCACGCGCGCGTGCGCGAGGAACTGGGCGGCGAGGAGGGGCTGCGCGCACTGGCCCGCACCGCGCGCGAACACGGTCTGGGCCTGGTCGTGGACATCGTGCCGAACCACATGGCCATGAGCCCGCGCCACAACCGCGCCCTGTGGGAGGTGTTGCGCGAGGGCCCGAAGTCGCCGTACGCGCGATGGTTCGACATCGACTGGGAGGCGCAGGACGGCCAGGTGCTGCTGCCGGTGCTCGGAGGACCGCTGGGCGAGGAGCTCGGCCGTCTGGAGGTGGACGGCGACGTCCTGCGCTACTACGACCATGTGTTCCCGCTGCGCGAGGGCACCGGGCAACTGCCGCTGCCGCAGCTCCTGGACGCTCAGTGGTACCGGCCGGCATGGTGGCGGCTGGCCCGTACGGAGCTCAACTACCGGCGGTTCTTCAGCATCTCGGAGCTGATCGGGGTGCGGGTCGAGGAACCGGAGGTGTTCGAGGCCACGCACGCCAAGATCCTCCAGCTCCTGAACGAGGGCGTGATCGACGGGCTGCGCATCGACCACCCCGACGGCCTCGCCGACCCCGACGCGTATCTCCAGCGCCTCCACGAGGCGACCGGCGGGCGCTGGACGGTCGTGGAGAAGATCCTGTCGGACGGCGAGCATCTGCCGGCCTCCTGGCCCGTGGCCGGCACCACCGGCTACGACGCCCTGCGGCACATCGACGGCCTCTTCACCGATCCGGCGGGGTTCGGGGAACTCCTCGGCCAGTACCGGCGGTTCGCGGCCCCGCAGACCGACCGGGGCGGTGACTGGGAGGCGACGGTGCGGCGGGCCGCGTACAAGGTGCTCACGCACGAGCTGGCCACGGAGATCGACCGGCTGACGCGGGTCGCGAGCCGCGTGTGCGCCACGTCGCCGGAAGCGGCGCTGCGCGACCGGGCCCCTTGGGCGCTGCGCACCGCGCTGCAGGAGCTCCTCGTCCGGCTGGACGTCTACCGGCCGTACGCCTCCGGTGACGCGGCCCGTGTGGTCACCGAGGAGGCCGCGGCCGAGGCCCGGCTCGCCTTCGTCGTGCCGGAGGAGGCGGGCGCCGTCGACGTCGTACGCGAGCTGGTGCTCGGGCGGGCCGGTGACGGGCCGGACCATGTGGAGTTCCGGACGCGGTTCGCTCAGACGGCGTCGGCGCTGCGGGCCAAGTCCGTGGAGGACACGGCGTTCTACCGCTTTGTGCCGCTGCTGTCGGCGACCGAGGTGGGCGGGAACCCGGGGAGCCCCGCCGTGTCGGCCGACGAGTTCCATGCCTACTGCGCGCGCGTGCAGCGCGACTGGCCCGTGACGGGGACGGCCGTGTCGACGCACGACACCAAGCGCAGTGCCGACGTACGGGCGGCGCTCGCCGTGCTCACCGAGTGCCCGCAACAGTGGGCGGACGTCCTGGCCGAGGTGACCCGCGACGGCGAGGGCGTACCGGACGCGCAGCTGGCGTGGGCCGCCTGGCAGACGGTGTACGGGCTGGGCGAGCCGGATGTGGACCGGGTGCGGGGGGCGCTGCTGAAGCACGTGCGCGAGGCCGGGCTGTTCACCAGCTGGACGGAGCAGGAACCGCCGTACGAGGAGGCGGTGGCGGCGTTCGTCGCCGCGGGGCCCTGCGGGGTGCCGGGCGAGCGCGTGGCCGCCTTCCGGAGCCGACTGGAGCCGCACATCCGGGCGAACGTGCTGGGCATGGCCCTGGCCCAGCTGACGATGCCGGGCGTGCCGGACGTCTATCAGGGCACCGAGGGCGAGTACCGGGCTCTGGTGGACCCGGACAACCGCCGGAGCGTGCGGTTCCCGCACCAGGACCCCGGTGAGAAGGGTGCACTGACGGCGGCCGCGCTGCGGCTGCGCAGGAGGCGTCCGGAGGTCTTCGGTGACGCGGCGTCGTACGTGCCCCTGACCGCCGAGGGCCCGGCCGCCGCGCACTGTGTGGCCTTCGGGCGCTCCGGCGAGGTGGTCACCGCCGTGACGCGGCTGTCGCTGCGGCTGGAGCAGTCGGGTGGCTGGCGCAACACCGTGCTCGCGCTGCCGCCTGGGCGGTGGGCCGATGTGCTGGCTCCGGAACGGGAGTTCGTCGGGCGCACGCGCGTGGAGGAGCTCTTCGAGCGCGTCCCGGTCGCGTTGCTGGAGCGGGTCGGTGAAGGGTCGGCCGAACAGGAGGGACGGCCGTAGAGCGAGACCGTGGAGCCGTCGGTGAGGCCTCCGCCCGGAGCACGTCCGTCCAGCGCGTACGACGGCATCCTGCGCCCTGTCATGGCTCCGGCGCCCGGCTCGGGCCCGCGCGCGCTCCCGGAGCTCGTGCACCCTGGCGGCGCGTGGTGACGAGCGCTGACGCCCTCTCCGCTCCGGCGCTCCCGGCGTCCGTTCATGCCGGTCGGCGGCGGGCGATCGGTGTGAGGTACCCCGGCCGCGTGGGCCCCGCACCTCCCCTGGCTCCCGCTGCCCCACCCGCCGGAGGTGAATGCACCTGGGCGCCCCCGGGAGCCTCCCCCGTGAAGTCCTTGACACGTAAACCAGACCGTGGGGTACTGCGGATTGCGAAGGCTGGGCGGACATGACGGGGGTGAGTCTCCTGCCGGAGCTGCGCTACCCCACGCTGACCGAGCTGGTCCGGTCCGCCCGCGCACTGGCCGCACACCGACCGGGCCTGTGCACACTGAGACAGGTGGGTGCCTCCCGAGCGGGCAGACCCCTGCACCTGCTGTCCATCGGTCACGCCCGGTCCGCGGTCCTGGTGGTCGCCGGAGCGCACTCCAACGAACCGACCGGCGGCCCCACCCTCCTCGCGGTCGCCGAACGCGTCCTGCTCGAGCGGGAGTTGCGGCGGGACGTCTCCTGGCACTTCCTGCTGTGCGCGGATCCCGACGGGGCGAGCCTGCACGTCACTCCGGCACCCCGCAGCCTGCTCGACTACCACCGCGGCTTCTTCCGGCCCGCGGCCGAGGAACAGCCGGAGTGGGCACCGGCCACGCTGCCGGCCGACCGGCTGCCGCCCGAGACGCGCGCGCTGACCCGGGTCATCGACGAACTGCGCCCCTACCTCCAGGTGACCCTGCACGGCACAGATCTGGGCGGCAGCTGGGTGCAGTTGACGAAGGACGTCCCCGGCCTCGCCGAGCCGTTCGCGAAGTCCGCGGCCCAGTTGCACATCCCGGTGGAGACGGGCGCGTCGGACGCGGCGGGCTGGCCCGCGTCCGGCCCCGGGGTGCATGTGATGCCGGCGCCGGGCGCGGGCGCGGCGTATCCGAGCATGCCGGACGACGCGCGCAGCAGCACCTGGTACCACGTGCACCGCTACGGCGGCCTGACCGCGGTCGTCGAGGTGCCGATGTGGGCGAGCGACCTGGTGGACGACCCGGCACCGCATCCGGACCCGGCCGGGGCGATGCGGCGGCTGGCGGCCCGGCTGCTGCGGGACACACTGGAGGTGGAGCGGGTGCTGGCCGAGGCGCTCCCCCGCCTGGACGGCGTCGACGGGCCCCTGCTGCGTGCCTCCAAGTGGGCGCTGGAGCTCGTGCCGGGGCTGGCCGCCGACTGGATGCGCACGCCGCCCGCCGACAACACCATGGCGTACGTCGGGAGCGTGGACGCCTTCGGGCGCCGGCTGCCGCTGCGGGCGGCGGCCATGCTGCTGCGTGTCCTGCGGGAGACCGACGACCGCGGGGCGCAGCGCCTAGAACACCTCGTGGCGACCTGGAGCAACGCGTTCGCCGAGCGCTTCCGCGCCCGCTGGGTGCCTCTGGAGCACCAGGTCGAGCACCAGTCCCGCACGGTCGTCGCGGCAGCGCTCCACGCGCGCGACCGGCCGATGTGAGCCGTCCCGACGTGTGCCGTGCCGACGTGTGCCGTGCCGACGTGTGCCGTGCCGACGTGTGCGGTACGGCCGATGCGGCGCAGGCGCCAGGGGTCAGGCGTCGAGCGCGAACACGGCTCCCGTCCGAGCACCCATCGCGCACCCGTTGGCGAAGGTCTCCCGGTACTCGACCGGCCGTCCCTGCCACTCCCCGCGCGCGTGCACGGTCACCGGGGCGTAGATCATCGGACAGAAGGCGTCCGCGGTGCGGAGCCGGCTGATGTCACCGCCCACCCTCTCCAACTCCGCGCAGGCCTCCGCCGCCTTCCCGTGGCCCTGCGGCGGGTCGCACAGCAGCAGCGTGCCGCGCGGGTCACCGTGGCGGGCGTCGCCCCGGGTGACCGTCAGGAAGAGCCAGTTCCCCGAGTCCGACTCCTGGACCGCCGCCTGCGCCGGGGTCGCGCCGAGGAGGAGCATGGCGGCCGCCGCCAGCAGGCCGCCCCGTACCGCTTTCGCCGTGATTGATTGCGTCATTCCCGATGCATCGGCACGGCGGCCCCGGCATTCCACCCCGACTCACCCGAACGGGAGCACGCGGGCGCGTACCGTCCGGCGAGTTCGAACGCGGCGAGCACCACCCGCGCCTGGTACTCCACCTGGCGCGCGACCGGTATCCAGCGGGCCCCGCAGCCGTCGCGGTAGTCGTCGCACCACTCGTCGAGGAGCCGGTCCAGTTCCGGCAGCACCCCGGCAGGGTCGTGCCCGGAGCCCGTCACGAGCTGGTGCAGCAGCCCGGCGGTGCGCAGGGCGAGGCGCCGCCCGGCGATGCGCAGGGCGGCCAGATGGGCGGTGCTGAGCGGGGGAAGGGGGTGTACGCCGACCGGGTCCCCGATGTCGGGGTCCCAGGTGTTCGCGAGCCCGGGACAGACCAGTAAATAGTCGTCCACCGGGGCGAGCAGCCGGGCCGATTCCGGTCCGGCGGGCAGGTGGGGCCGCAGGCGTTCCAGCAGCCGCTGCAGCAGGAGGGTGTCGTGACGGAGGGTGTGGCTCACTCTGCGCAGGACCGTTTCCTCATCGGCGGGCGGTGCACCGTCCTGGACGGCCGCCACGCCCCACATGGGGGCCTCCACGACGGCCGTGACCGTGCCGTGCCGGTACGGATGGAACCATGTCGACTCGACGGCCGCCTCGGTGATGGCGGCGGCCAGGTCGCCCCGGCGGGGCCTGGGGATCCGGTAGACGGCGGGTCCCAGTTCCGGCCAGTACAGGGTGTCGTAGGGGCCGAGCTCGCGCGGGATGCCGAGGCGGGCCGCCGTGTGCGCGATGCGCTGGGCGAGGCCGGGCAGGTCGTGGGTCAGCTCGACGAAGCCGCCGCCGACGTCGACGCCGTGCAGGGAGCACTGCAGGAAGGGACGCAGTTCGTCCTGGAGTTCGAGCAGGGCGCGGGTCTCGGGCAGCGTGGCGGCGTCCGCGCCGTCCGGCAGCCATTCGGGCTGTTCCAGGAAGCCGGGCCGGAAGAAGTGCCGGAAGTAGTCGGCGAGGACGTACGGGCCGTGCAGCCACCCCTCGTTGCGGCGCAGGCCGTCGGGGTCGAGGCACAGCAGCAGGTTCCAGGTGGCGTCGGCGCCCTCGTGCAGACGAGGATCGGCGAGCACCCGTTCGGCCAGCCTCAGGACGGTGGCGCCGCCCACCGGCTCGTTGGCGTGCGGGCCGGCCACGACGAGGGCCTGGCGGCTGCCGTGGCCCACGGACAGCAACCACAGGGGCGTGCCCGCGCGTGACGTGCCGACACGGCGCAGTCGTGCGTCACGGGGGCGGCGGGCGACGAGCGCGGCCGCCCGGGCGCTCAGCTCGTCGACGGTCGGGTAGCGGAGGAGTGGCGGCAGGGCACACCTCCACAATGCGGTGCCGTCGGTTCACCTGGTGTGCATGGCGTACGCACAGTCAGTCACGACTTGGCCAGTACGTCAACACCACCGAGGGCAAAGGGACTTGAGTCAACGTTTCAAGTAGATGGAGGCCCCGAGCCGCTGGTCGGCTCAGTTCGCGGCGAGCCGGAACGACATCCGGCCGAAGCCGACCTGGTCGCCCTCGCGGACCACGACGGCACCGATGACGCGCCGGCCGTTGACCGTGGTGCCGTTGGTGGAGCCGAGGTCCCGCAGGACCCACAGGCCGGCCTGGTGGCTCAGTTCGGCGTGCACCCGGGACACCGTCTCGTGCGTCAGCCGCAGCCCGTTGGCGGGGTCACGGCCTATGCGCAGCGGATGACCGGACCCGGGGTGGGGCAGCAGCAGCTTGGGCAGCCGCTCGGCCTGCCAAGCCCTGCGCAGCCGTACCGTGAAGCCGGAGACGGCCTCGACGGTGCCGAACACCAGACGGGACAGACGGCTCTCGGAGGGCAGGTCGGCGGTGAGCGCCGCGAGCTCGTCCGCGCGGCGGGCGGAGAGGGCGAGTTCCATCCGGCGCACGAACGTGTCGTGCGACAGCCGTCCCATGGCGACGCCGTCACGCAGCACCTTCAGCGCCTTGTCGCGCTCCACGTCGGAGAGCCGCGCGGGGTACGTGTTGAACTCGAAAGACGACGTCACGCTGCTGATTGTCGGTCAGTGACCCCCCGGTGTCCAGAAAACGGGGAAACGGCCACCACACGCGCGTGATCGCCGAGACCGGTCACGACACCCCGCCGCAAAAGGGAAGATTCAAAAGCGGATTGATCTCGTTTGAAGCACCATGGACGGGCTACATCACGGTGAGCAGACGAAGGGGAACCGTCCGTGCAGTTCGAGGTGTGGGCACCGCAGGCCGGCCGTGTGACGCTCCATTGCGAGGACGCCACGCGCGCGTTGGAGCGAGATCCTGATCGAGCGGGATGGTGGTGGGGGGAGGCCGAGGCGCGGGACGGGACGCGGTACGGCTTCGCGCTGGACGACGGGCCGGTGCTGCCCGATCCGCGTTCGCGCCGGCAGCCGGACGGCCCGGACGGGCTCAGTGCGGTCGTCGACCACAGCCGCTACGAGTGGCGTAGCGAGTGGGCCGGGCGGCCACTGCCCGGTGCGGTGCTGTACGAGCTGCACGTGGGCACGTACACGCGTGAGGGCACGCTGGACGCGGCTGCCGAGCGACTCGGGCATCTCGTCGAACTGGGCATCACTCACGTCGAGTTGATGCCCCTGTGCCCCTTCCCGGGGCGACACGGCTGGGGCTACGAGGGCGTCTCGCTGTGGGCTGTGCACGAACCGTACGGCGGCCCCGAGGCGCTGAAACGCTTCGTCGACCGGGCTCATGAACTGGGCCTGGGCGTGGTCCTCGACGTCGTGCACAACCACTTCGGCCCGTCCGGGAACTATCTGCCCGTCTTCGGCCCCTACCTCACGGACACGCATCAGACGCCGTGGGGCTCCGCGGTCAACCTGGACGCGCCCGGCTCGGACGAGGTGCGCACGTTTCTCGTGGAGGGCTCACTGGCCTGGCTGCGGGACTACCGGATCGACGGGCTGCGCCTGGACGCGGTGCACGCGCTGGTGGACACGCGCGCGTGCCACTTCCTGGAGGAGCTGTCGACGGCCGTCGACGCCCTCTCCGCCGAACTGGGCCGGCCGCTGTCCCTGATCGCGGAGACCGACCTGAACGACCCTCGGCTCATCACCGCACGCGCGGAGGGCGGCCTCGGTCTGCACGCCCAGTGGAACGACGACTTCCACCACACTCTGCACACCGCGCTGACCGGCGAGTCCCAGGGCTACTACGCCGACTTCGCGCGTGCCCCCATGGCGGGACTCGCCAAGACCCTCACCGGCGGCTACTTCCACGACGGCACGTACTCGAGTTTCCGGGGCCGCCGCCACGGGCGCCCTCTGGACCGTACGCGCGTGGGGGCGCACCGCCTCCTCGGCTACGGCCAGACCCACGACCAGGTCGGCAACCGGGCCCAGGGCGACCGGCTCGCGGCCGTCCTCTCCCCCGGGCTGCTGGCCTGCGCGGCCACGCTGACGCTGACAGCGCCGTTCACGCCGATGCTGTTCATGGGCGAGGAGTGGGCCGCGGGCACGCCCTGGCAGTTCTTCACCGACCACACCGATCCGGAGCTCGCCGAAGCCGTACGGCGCGGCAGACGGCGGGAGTTCACGGCGCACGGATGGGCCGAGGAGGATGTGCCCGACCCGCAGGACCCGGCGACCCGGGACCGCTCCTGCCTCGACTGGTCCGAGCTCGACAGCGAGCCTCACGCGCGCGTGCTGGCCTGGTACCGGCGCCTCATCGCCCTGCGCCACGAGCAGCCCGACCTCACCGATCCCGACCTCGCCGACACCAAGGTGGCCTACGACGAGCAGGGGCGCTGGCTCGCCTTCCGGCGCGGTGACGTACGCGTGGCCGTCAACCTCGCCAAGGAACCGGCGGCGATCCCGTTGGGGCCCCGGCAGGCGGCCGTACTGGCGGCGTGGGAGCCGGTCGAGGCGCCGGGCGCGGACGGGGTGCTGCATGTGCCCGGGGAGTCGGGTGTGGTGCTGTTGCAGGGGTGAGCGCGGCGCGGTAGAGGCGGGCCTACAACTCCTCCTCCCCGCCGTCGTCCTCCCTGAGCTCCGTCACCCGCTCCAGCAGGATCGGCTCCCAGGCGTGCCGGAGCTGCGCTCTCAGCAGCGGTGGCGGTGACTCGCCCTTGCCGGCGAGGCGGTCCGCGAGGCGGACGACCGCGTCGCAGCGGGCGAGCCAGAGGCCTCGTAGGCAGGGGCGGGCGCCGTAGCCGGCGAGGGTGGCGGCGCGTACGGCGGCCGGGGAGCCGACGGCGAGGGCGAGGCCGGCGATGTCCTCGGCGGGATCGCCCAGGACGGTGTCGGCCCAGCCGAGGACGCCACGCACCCGGCCGTCGGCGCTGACCACGAGGTGGTCGCCGGTGAGGGCGTGGTGGACGAGGACGGCCGTCGCGGACTGGGCGGCCAGCTGTACAGCGGCCTGCTGGGTGAGCTGGCGCACGCGGGCGGCGTCGAACTCCTCGGCGGCGTCGAGGCGTGCCGCGGCACGTTCGGCGGCCCGGCGCAGGCCCTCCAGGGAGCGTGGCGCGGCGCGCGGCACGCCGAGCGTCTCCGCTTGCCGTACCGGGACCTCGCGCAGTCCCGTGAGCAGTCCGGCCAGGTCGGCCTCGCCGACGGCGGACACCTCGTGCCGCCCGCCCGCCCCGCCGGGCACCTTGGTGTCCAGGGTGCAGGTCAGTCCGGGTGCCCACTCGCCGTACGCGACGCTCGTCGGCACCGTGACGGGGACGTGCGGGCGGACGAGGTCGCGCAGGCGCAGTTCGCGGCGCTGGCGGGCGGCGGCCTCACGGTCGCTCGCGAGCCGCAGCACATGGCGGGTGCCGACCCACCAGGTGGCGGGCTCGGCGCCCGTGGCGGCAGGGCGGACCTCGGGTCCGGCCGAGTCGTCCGCGCCGTTCTTGAGCAGGGAACGGACCAGTCGGCGGACGGTGTCCGCGGTGGGTGTCGGTGCCTGGGTCATGGTCGCGCCGTCGTCGCTCGGAGGTCTACGGGGGCCGGGTTCCTTGCTCCCGGATCGGTGGCCGGGTCAGTCCACTATGACCATCTCGCGGGTGGTGTCGTTGAGGCGCCGGCCGCCGTCCTCGGTGACCGTCACGATGTCCTCGATACGCACTCCGAAGCGGCCGGGCAGATAGATCCCGGGCTCCACGGAGAAACACATGCCGGGCACGAGGGGCTGCTCCTCGCCCTCGATCATGTACGGCGGCTCGTGGGTGGTGACGCCGATGCCGTGCCCGGTGCGGTGGATGAAGTACTCGCCGTATCCGGCGTCCGCGATGACCGCGCGGGCCGCCCGGTCGACCTCCTGGCAGGCGACTCCGGCCCGTACGGCACGGAAGCCGGCCTCCTGGGCCGCGCGCACCAGGTCGTGGACCCGGCGCTCCTCGTCGGTGGGTTCGCCGACGTGGACCGTGCGGGAGGTGTCGGAGCCGTACCCGTCCTTCAGGCCGCCGAAGTCGAGGACGACCATGTCGCCGCGTTCGATCACACGGTCGCCCACCTCGTGGTGCGGATTGGCGCCGTTCGGGCCGGAGGCGACGATCGTGAAGTCGACCTGGGAGTGGCCGAAGCGGCGCAGCAGGTGGGCCAGGTCGGCGGCGACCTCGGACTCGCGGCGACCGCTGAAGGGAACCTTCCGGATCTCCTCGAACGTTGCGTCCGCGGCCGCGCCCGCGGCCGCCAACAGGTCCAGCTCGGCGGCGTCCTTCACGGCACGCAGCATCGGCAGTGCGTCGGTGAGGGAGGCGTGGGAGGTGCCGGGCAGTGCTTTCTGCAGGGCCAGCAGGTGCAGGGCCCAGGCGTTGTCGCTGATGCCGAACCGGCCCTTCGCGTCGAGGAGGGCGGCGGTGGCCGCGTAGGGGTCCTTGCCGTCCGTCCAGTCGCGCAGGGTCAGGCCGGGCGCACCGGCGGCCTGCGCGGCGTCCGGGGCCTCCAGAGCGGGGACGACGAGGACGGGGTCCCGGCCGGGGACGAGGACCAGCAGGGTGAGCCGCTCGGTCTCCGCGGTGGGCGCGTAGCCGGTCAGCCACACCAGGTCCGGGCCGGGGGCCACCAGGAGCCCGGCCAGGCCGGCGTCCCCGGCCGCCCGCGCGGCACGTTCCATGCGGGCCTTGTAGTCGTCGGCGGTGAAGGGCGCGGGTGCGGTGCCGGTCATCCGGGCCTCCCTGGGCGCGTGAAAGGACTACGGGCAGCATCCTGCCCGCACGGAGGGGGCGGCGCGAGCCGATCGGCGGGTCTTTCGAGCGGCTCGTGGGCCGGCCGGGCATGGCGTCAGCTGTCCAGTGCCATTCGGACGCCGAGAAGGAGCAGCACCCCTCCGGAGACCTGTTCCAGGCGTCGGCGCACGCCCGCGCGGGACAGCACGTTCTTCATCCGGCCGACGAACCACACGTAGAGGCCGTAGTAGCCGACTTCGTAGACCGCCCAGAGTGCGGCGAGGCCGATCATGGCCGGCAGGTGCGGGGCGCCTTCCGGGACGAACTGCGGGAGGAAGGACAGGGCGAAGACGGCCGCCTTGGGGTTGGCGAGGTTGAGCAGCAGCCCGCCGCGGTAGGAGGCCCATCCGCTCTTCTGCGCGCTCTCCCACCCGGTCTCCTGCTGCGCCTTCGCGCGGCGGGCCTGCCGCAGCGCCTGGATGCCGAACCAGACGAGCACGACCGCGCCGACGATCCGCATCACGTCGTACGCCACCTCGGAGGCCGTCAGCAGCGCGGTCAGGCCGAACGCGGCGACGACGCCCCAGACGAAGACCCCGGTCTCGTTCCCGAGCACCGTCAGGAATCCGGAGCGTCTGCTGTGCAGCGACTGCTTGATGATCAGCACCGTGCTGGGCCCCGGCGAGGCGGCGACGAGGGTGCAGGCTCCCAGGAAGGCGATGAGGGTGGTCAGCATGGGGTCATGGTGGTCCGGCCGGCGGAACGGGACCAGTGGATTTCGCAGGCTCGTCCTCAAGCCCGCGCCTGAGATGCGGGGCGGTCAGGTGACGACGCCCGGGATCACCGTCAGCTGCTGGTAGCCGCCGCTGCGGTGGCGCACCGTGAGGGTGACCTCGCTGCCCGGGCGGGCCCGGGCGACGGCTCGGGCGAGGTCGGCGGCGGAGTCGATGCGGGTCCTGCCGAACGCGAGGAGTACGTCGCCGCGGACCAGGCCTGCCGTGTACCCCGGTCCCGGAACGTGGACGCCGACAAGCAGGGCGCCCGGCTTCCTGGCGTCCACTGCCTCCACGCCGAGGGTGGCGACGGCGGCCGGACGCGGCGAGGTCGTCGGCGTCGCAGAGGCGGGGGCCGAGGAACCGGGGTGCGCCGACTCGGATGGGCTGCCGGGTGCGCCCAGGCCTGCCTGTCGCTTCAGCTCGGCGAGCTTGCTCATGCCGATCACTGTGGCCCCCAGGGTGCCGAGTCCGACCCCGGACAGGATCAGGACCATTCCCACCAGCAGGGCGCAGAGCAGGGTGGTGAGCCGTCGGCCGCGCTTGTGGGGCGCGGCGTGCGGACGCCGTGCGCCGGCGGCGGGCTTGGCCTCGTCGCCGGGTCCCTGACCTGGCATGGGCTTGGGTCTCAACGCAGTCTGTTCCATCGGATCGCCTCCGGCTGGTGACTACCCTGCGCACCGGCGCACGACGAGCCACGATCGAGTGAGACTGACCCGCGGTCAGGAACGGGAAGCCATAGGCGTCACGGCAGAAACGGGACGTCAGGGGGGCTTCCGGAGTGGCGGGCCCAGCCTCACGCCGGTTCCAGCAACGCCTCCGCGACCGCCGCCGACGCTCCTCGCAGCGTCCCCGCGAACACCAGTTCCGTCCGGTGTACGACACGCGGTTCCGTGAGCGGTACGGCGACGCAGCCGGGCACCCCGGTGGCCGCCGAGCGCGGCAACAGGGTCAGTCCGTGGCCCGTCGCGGCCAGGGCGGTGAGGGCGTGGACGTCGGTGCCCTCGTAGCGCAGGGCGGGGCGGAAGCCGTTGCCGCCGTTCGCGGCGCGGAGGTGGGCGAGCGGAAGGCCCGCGTCGGGGGCGTCCAGCCAGCGCGCGTCGGCCAGGTCACCGAGGCGCAGGCCGGTGCGCCGGGCGAGCGGGTGGGTGTCGGGCAGGAGGACGCAGACGGGCTCCTCCCCCACGCCGTACGTGGTCAGCGGTGCCACGTCCGGCAGTCGCAGCGGGTCGCTGGGGGCGGCGAGCCCGTCGACGAGGCCGAGGTCCGCCGTGCCGGTGGCGACGACCACGGGGACCTCGGCGCGCGGCAGCACGCGCAAGGTCACCCCGGCTGCCGGGAGCGCGGCGAGGACGCGGGGGCCGAGTGCGGTCGACGCGGTCGCGAGCGTCAGTCCGTGGTCGGGCGCGGCCGCCATCCTCACGACGTCCGCGCGGGCCGCCTCCAGACGCAGCAGCAGCGGGCCCGCGTGTTCGAGGAGCCGCTCGCCGGCCGCCGTGGGCGCCACGGGGCGACGGGTGAGCAGCGGCGCGCCCAGGTCTTGTTCGAGCGCGGCGATGTGCTGGGACACCGCCGACTGGGTGTAGCCGAGCTCGCGGGCGGCCTCGGAGAACGAGGCGAGACGGGCGACGAAGACGTAGGTGCGCAGCAGGTGCGGGTCCATGCCGCACAGCTTCCCGCATGCCATCAGCGCCGCTTATCGGAGGTCCAGTAATCATCGTTGGACGTGAAGTACGGGCCGCGCCCAGGATGACGGTCATGACGAACACCGCTGCTCGGGCAGCAACGACCGCACGACTCGCGCTGGTCGGGGACCGCTCCCCCAACGTCGCCTCGCACACGCGCGTGCCGCTGCTGCTGGACGCCCTCGCCGCGCGCGAACGGCTCGTCCTCGACGCCTACTGGATCCCGTCGCAGGACGTGGTGGCCGACGACGCGGTGCGCGGCTTCGACGCCGTGTGGGTGCTGCCGGGCAGCCCGTACCGCAGCGAGGCGGGCGTGCTGTCCGCGATCCGCACCGCGCGCAAGGACGGGATTCCGTTCCTCGGCACGTGCGGCGGCTTCCAGCACGCGCTTCTCGAATACGCCCGCGAGGTGTGCGGGCTGACCCGGGTCGCCCACGCCGAGAACGACCCCGACGCGGACGACTTCCTGATCGAACCCCTGGCCTGCTCACTGGTCGGCCACGAAGCGGTGGTCCGGGTCGAGCCGGGTTCGCTCGCCCAGTCGGTGATCGGCTCGGAAAGGACCGTCGAACGGTACTTCTGCGCCTACGGCCCCTCCCGTCACCTGGACACCCTGCGCGCGCAGGGCCTGCGATTCCCGGGGCACGACGAGGACGGTCACGTCCGGATCGCCGAACTGCCCGGCCACCCCTTCTTCCTGGCCACGCTCTTCCAGCCGGAACTGTCCGGCGACGGCTCGCGCCCGCACCCGATCGTCCGGGCACTGGCGCGAGCCGCGGTGGAGCACGCGGCGCGGCGGGTCCCCACGCGCGCGTGACGTCAGCCCGTGTGACCCTCCCCGTGGCCGCCGTGCGCGCCGCCGTGGTCGAACTTCAACGCCTCCGCGGGCAGGACGACGAAGGGCCGCATCATCCCCATGTCCTCGTGCTCGAGGAGGTGGCAGTGGTACATGAACCGGCCGTACGCCCCGTCGAACCTGCCCATGACGCGCAGCATCTGGTTCCCCGGCACCCGGAAGACGTCCTTGTGTCCGCGCTCGTTGGGCGCGAGCGGGATCGCCGTGCCGGCGTCGTAGCGGATCGGGCTGCGGGTACCGCCCACTGCCGGGTCGAAGCCCGAGACGTCGTAGGCGTCCCTGCCCAGCAACTGGAAGTCGGCCAGGTGGATGTGCATGGGGTGGACGATCGGCGCGAGGTTGAGGAAGCTCCACTGCTCGTGGCTGCCCTCGGCGATGGTGAAGCCGAGTCCGTCGTTGAACGTCCGGGCCGTGCGTCGGTAGGTCTTCGTCTTCCCGTCCGTTCCGGTGACCTGGATGACCCCGTCGGTGGGGACCTGGATGTCGACCGGGTCCTCGACCTCCGCCATCTCCCACATCTCCGGGTGCCCGCCGGCGCCCTTGGTGGCGGGCGGGGTGAGCACGATCAGGCGGTGGCCGTGCTCGATGTCGTGCGTGAGCCGGCGGAAGGAACCGGAGAGCACCTCGGGCAGTTCGAAGGTGTCCGCCCCGCCGCCCTCCCTGACCCGGAACTCCATGACCGCCGGATAGCGGACGTCGCCCGCCGCGTCCGGCACGCCCGGCGGCTGGTTGCGGCCCTTGTTGACCAGGCGGAGCTTCCGGCGCGCGAGACCGCGGAAGTCGACGAGCAGGTCGAACCGCTCGGCCGGGGCCGCGGTCAGCGTGGGCAGCGCACCGTCGAAGTCGATCGGTACGGGGCGCGGCAGCAGTCCGCCGTCGCTGCCGATCTGGTGGACGATGCCCGACACCGGGTTGTTGTCCTCGTCGACCAGGACGAGGTCGTAGATGCGCGCGTTGGACGCGTTGACCAGCCGGAAGCGGTACCAGGCGTCGTCCACCTCGGCGTACGGCCAGATGCGGCCGTTGACCGTGGTGTACGGGCCGGTGAACGGGATGGAGACCGGCTTGCCCGTCTCCGGGTTCTTCTCCTGGACGATCACCGTCTTGTGCAGCAGCCGGCCGTTGAGCCGGCCGTCCTCGTCGGTGTCGAGGTTGCGGTCGGCCAGCAGCAGCGGTATCTCCCGCTCGCCGCGCGGGAGACGGAGGGCGTCCTCCTCGTCGTCACGGACGAGATAGGTGCCGTACAGGCCCGCCATCACGTTCCACCGCGTGATGTTCATCGCGTGGTCGTGGTACCACCACTGCACCGCCTGGTGGTCGTTCGGGTACTCGGAGAGCTGGGCGTCGCCGAAGCCGACGGCGTTGTCCGCCCAGCCGTCGTTGCCGCCGCCCGTCTGGGCGCCGTGCAGGTGGGTCACCGACCAGGCGGGCAGGGCTGCGACGTCCTTGTTGGGCTCGACTCCGTCGCGGCCGGGTTCGGTGGCGGACTGCGGGCGGCCGTCCGTACGGAGCGGTACCTCCACCGCAGTGACCGGGTACTCGCCTTCCTTGGGGATGCGGTTGGTCCAGGCGATGCGCACGCGCTGTCCGCGCCGCACCTCGATGGTCGGGCCCGGCACCTGGCCGTCGTATCCCCACATCAGAGTCGGCGGCAGTTGCGGGTGCAGGCGCACCCAGGTCGGGCGCAGGGCGATCTCAGTCTCGCGTAAGACGTCCTCGGACGCGGGTCGCAGGACGGATGGGACGGGCAGCGGGGCCACATAGGGCGTGAGCTCGCCGGTGCCGAGCGGCTGCTTCCCCGATTCGGCCTCCGCCACGGCCCCCGTGTCGCTGTCCGTGAACCTCTCGATGATGTCGGTCAAGGCGAACACCCCCGTGTGTTCTTGTGGTCGTTTCCTCTCACCCCAGAAGACTCGCCGCGCCGCATCGAAGTTCCCTGAATGTCCCGTTCCGCACGAAAAGTTTCGGCGACGGCATCCGGAGGCGGGAAGTCCGTTGTCAGTGGCGGCTGTTACGTTCAGTGACATGACCGATCATGCGCTGCGGGCGCTCCGGGAGAACCCCCGCCTGGCCGAACTTGCGGCCTACCCCTTCAACTTCGACATCGCCCGGGCCGCCCACGGCCACGTCGAAGAGGTCCGCCTTGCCTCGGGCGGCCCGCTCGACATCGTGGCGGGGGACGACACCGGCGGTACGTACTTCGTCTGCGCGGACGGGTCGATGTTGTACGCCGACTCGGAAGGCTCGGCCGGGATCATCGGCTCCAGTGTCGACGAGGCGCTGGAGATCATGATCGGCCTGGAGGAGGCCGAAGGGGACGACGAGGAGGAGTTCGACGAGGAGTACGACGACGGAGACGGAGCGGAGCACAGCCGCCTCTGTCGCCTTGAAGAGGCGCGAACCGAGCTGCGAGCGGCGCTGGGCTTTCCGGAGCGCGCCCCCGCAGAGCTCGAAGCCATGCTCCGGGCGGCACTTCTGCGCACCGAGCCCGACTTCCTGCTGCTGAACGGTACGGAGCACAACGCCCATCAGCTGCTCGACTCGTATCCCCGCCCGCCCTTGTGGGAGCCGGTGCTCGCGAGCGGCCGCGCCGATCTGACGCTGCTGCGTGCGGGCGACGGTGCGGCGTGGGAGGCGGTGGCCGAGGATCCCGTGCGGCGCCGGCTCGCCCTGCGGGCCGCGCAGTTCGACCGGGCCGAGGACGACCTGGGACTGCTGCGGCATCTGCTGCGGCAGGAGACGCGGTCCTCGATGACGGACGAACTGCGCCTCGCGGCCGTGCTGGTGGGGCTGCGCGGAGACGTCGGGGATCTGCCGCTGCTGCACGAGGTGCGTGAGACGGACTACGACACAGCCTGCGGTCTCGGCGGGATCCCCGAGCCGGGCGCGAGCTCGGAGGAGTTGCGGGACTGGGCGCAGGAGCTCGACGACTCGCTGTTCGGCACGGATCCCGCTGACGAGCCGGTGTCCACCTGGACCGACCTCGCCCGGGACCAGGGCATGACCGAGCTCGCCCGGGTGACGCTGATCCGCGAGCTCGACGCGATCGTCATGGACCAGAGCAGACTCCGCCGGCCCGACGCGCCGCGGGCGTTGACCACGGCCCCGCTGCGCACGCTCGCCCGCGACTTCGAGGAACTCGGCGACCGCACGCAGGCCCTGCGCGCCCAGCAGCTCCACACTGCATTGCAGGAGAAGGCCTGGGACCGGGTCTCGGCCCGCCTCGACCAGGCCCGTCTGGAGCGTGAGGACGGTCAACTGACGCAAGCCGTGCAGACCTTGGCCACGCTGCGGGGGATCCTGGCGGCTCCCGGGGACGACTCCCTGCGTCAGTGGGAAGGAGTGAACCTCGGCCGCTTCATAGCCGAGGAGCACTACCGACTCACCCGCGTCCTGGCCGACGCGCACCTCACCGACGAGGCCCGCTCGCTCCTCCCGGCCGCCGACGCCATACTCGGCGAGCTCTCGGAGAATGGCACCAAGGGCGTACGAGAGCTCGCCGAGGAGACGGCCGCGCGGGTGCGCGAGCTCAGCTGAGGACGGGCACGGCCGGCGAGCGGTCCGGTACGAAGCCGTGTGCGCGGCGGGACAGGTACTCGGCCTTGTAGCGGTCGACCTCGCGATGCCAGTTAAGGATGCCCGCCAGCCAGTTCTGGAGGTCGACCACATAGTTCGCCATGATCTCCCGAGCTTCCTCCGAGAGCCCGAAATCCTCGTACATGATGGGCAGTTCGTGCGCGGCCACGTGCTCGAACTGCTGCATGCGCTGGGTCATCAGGTCGTGGACGACGTCGAGGGCGGTCGGGTAGTCGATGCCGAAGAAGTTCTGTACGACGAGGATGGCGTTGTGGATCTCGCCCTCGTACTCGATCTCCTTCTGGTACGAGAAGACGTCGTTGAGGAGGCAGGCGTAGTCGACGGCGGCGTTCTCCAGGGAGCGGACCGGGCCGCTGCGGTAGACCTCGGGTGGGACGGCGGGGCCGTGGCCCATCCGGCACAGGCTGAGGGTGAGGTCGGAGCCGAAGGTGGCGCGGCGCATCTCCAGGTAGTCGACCGGGTCGGGGATGCGGTTCTGCATCTGGTTGGACAGCTCCCACACCCAGCTCTCGGTCATGACGTTGACCGCGTCCTTCAGGAAACGCCGGTGCTCGGGACTCATGTCCGCCGTCGTACGGGTCCACAGGTCGGCGAGGCCGCGCTCCATGGCGTTGAGGGGCACGGTGGCCTCCTCGCCTTCGAGGGGCATGCAGGCCGACAGGCGCTGTGTGGTCAGCCGGGCGGCGGCGAGGTCGCGCCGTTGACCGAAGACGAGAGGGTAGTAGTCGTCGCCGTAGGTGCCCCAGGCGAGCCAGTCGGAGCTGAGGTCGAGGGCCTCGGGTGTGGCGTCCGGGTCGAGGCCCGCGGCGCACAGCGGGAGGTCGTAGGCGGCGAGTTTGTCCTCGTCCCACACACCTTCCTGGAGGATGCCCATGCGGTGCGTCCACTCGGTCAGGCGGTGCCGGGCGTCCTCCAGATGCGGGCTGAGCTCCAGTTGGAAGGGCATGTAGAACTCGGGGAGCCGGGACGGGCCGACCTTCTGGAACGGCACGTGCGTGTAGGCACGCAGGCGTTCGGCGCCGGCCGCCGCGAGCAGCGCGCCGACGTCGGCGGCGGAGGTCCCCGGGCCGGTCAGGGCCTTCCAGGGGGCCGTCGGTTCGGCGCGCGCGTTCATGTACCGGCTGGAGCGCATGTGCCATTCGTGGCCGCCGGACTGCCAGTCCTGCAGCCCCCGGGTGTACGCGGCGACGGCGGCCACCTCGCCGGGGTTGAGCCCCTTCTCCAGTGCCACGGCGGGGACTTCGGTGAGGGCGGTGTGCTCGAACTGGTGGAGGCGGGAGGTCAGGACGTCGTTGACGGTGTCCGCGGCCTCCTGGGTGGTGCAGCCGAAGAAGGTCTCCAGCACCAGGACGCCGTTGCTGAGCTCGCCCTCGTCCTCGACCTCGCGCTGGTAGGAGAACAGGTCGTTGCGCAGGTGCACCGCGTCCGAGAACGTCTCCATCAGGACCCGCAGCGGCCTCGACTCGGCGACGGACGCGGGGACTTCGGACGTCGCGTACTCCACGAGGCCGGACGACCAGGGGGCGCCGCCCACCTTGCGGCGCATCTCGATGTACTCGACCGGGTTGGAGACCCGGCCCTCGTTGATGTTGGACAGCTCCCACAGCGACTCGTTGAGCAGGTGCTCGGTGGCGACGGCGAAGCGGCGGCGCCAGTCGGTCGACATCGAGGGCACCGTGCGCGTCCACAGGTCCGCGAGGCCAGCCTCGACGGGGT
This sequence comes from Streptomyces sp. NPDC107528, assembly GCF_055639295.1. Lineage (NCBI taxonomy): Bacteria > Bacillati > Actinomycetota > Actinomycetes > Kitasatosporales > Streptomycetaceae > Streptomyces > Streptomyces sp. NPDC107528. The sequence goes on along the minus strand of NZ_JBVKAV010000001.1, from coordinate 517,366 downwards.
TCTGCGGCTCCGGCATCGGGGTCGACAGGTCCATCGGCATGAAAAGGGGCAGCCGGTCGAGGTAGGCCTTGCCGCCGGCGCGGTCCTGAGTGCGCTTGAAGATCTCCAGGAAGTGGTCGTCGAAGAAGAAGACCCACACGTACCAGTCGGTGATCAGGGAGAGAGCGAGGCCGTCGCATTCGGGGTGGGTGTAGGCGCAGAGCAGGCCGTAGTCGTGTGCGTCCAGGTCGGCCTGCTCCCAGACCCCGGACCCCTCCAGCATGCCCATCTCACGTGCCCACTCGGTCGAATGGGCGCGGGCCTCGTCGACATGTGGGTTGAGCCGCGCGGGATACGGCATGTAGAAGTGCGGGAGTTCGAAGGGCTGCTGCGTCATGGCCGGGCCCTACCCTCGGGCCCCAACGGGCATCCGCGGCGCGGGACATGATCACACCATCGCGTGAATCACGGGTGAATCCGGGAGTTCTCGACGGATCTTGCGGCGTTCATCTCTACGCGCGCAGACTTTTCGAGCTTCATGTCCCCCGCATCCCGGAATCCCGGAATCCCGGAATCCCCCGTGTGCCCCTCCCCTCCCTCTCTCCCTCCCGGAGTCGCGATGAACCACACCGGATCACTCTCCCGCCGCACGGCACTCGCCTCCCTGGCAGGGGCGGCACTGGCCACGACCGCGGCGTTGCCCGCCGAGGCGGCCGAGCGGCACGGCCACCGGTCCGTTCGGTTCGCCACCTTCAACGCCTCCCTGAACCGCGGCACCGAGGGCGCGCTGATCACCGACCTGTCCACGCCGGACAACGCCCAGGCACGCAATGCCGCCGAGACGATCCAGCGGGTCGACCCGGACATCCTGCTGATCAACGAGTTCGACTACGACGAGCGTGGCAGGGCGGTCCACCTGTTCCTGCGCAACTACCTGTCCGTCGGCCACAACGGCGCCAGGCCGGCCCGCTTCCCCTACCACTTCACCGGCCCGGTGAACACGGGCGTCGCCTCCGGTGTGGACCTCGACGGGAAGAACGGCGCGGTCACGACGCCCGGTTCGGACGCGTACGGGCAGGACGCCTACGGCTACGGCTGGTTCCCGGGGCAATACGGCATGGTCGTCCTGTCGAAGTACCCGATCGACACGCGCGCGGTGCGCACCTTCCAGCGCTTCCTGTGGCGGGACATGCCGGACCATGTGATGCCTCCCGGCTACTACAGCGACGAGGCCCGCGCGATCCTCCGCCTGTCGTCGAAGAGCCACTGGGACGTGCCGGTGTGCATCGGCCGCTCCACCGTGCACTTCCTGGTGTCGCACCCGACGCCGCCCACCTTCGACGGCACCGAGGACCGCAACGGCCGCCGCAACCACGACGAGATCCGCCTGTGGGCCGACTACATCGGCGGGCGCCGGCGCAGCTCCTACCTCTACGACGACAAGGGCGTGCGCGGCGGACTGCGGTCCGGGGCCCGGTTCGTGATCGCGGGCGACAACAACGCCGACCCGTACGACGGCGACAGCTACGCCCACGCCATCCGGCAGCTGCTCGACCACCCGGCGGTGAACCTCCCGGCCACTCCGCCGGCCAGCGCGGGCGGCGTCGAGGCGGCGAAGCTCCAGGGCGGCGCCAACACCTCGCACCTCGGCGACCCGGCGTACGACACGTCCGACTTCGGCGACGCCGCTCCCGGGAACCTGCGCGTCGACTACGTCATCCCGTCCAGGGGCCTGATACCAAGCGCGAACGGCGTCTTCTGGCCGACCTCCGACGACCCGCTGTACCGGCTGGTGGGAGACGGAAAGACGGTGCCGACGTCCGACCACCGGATGGTGTGGCAGGACGTGCGCGTGGGCTGAGCGGTGCGGGCAGGGGCAGCGGCAGGTGACGGCGGCTCTCGGCCGCCCTACCCATTGCGTCGCGAACTGCGCGAGGCCCCGGGTCGTGATCTGGTCCCGGGTGCCGGGGAGTTCGACCGACAGGTCCAGGGTGATCGTGCCCTCGTAGCCCGGGCAGCAGCCCGGCGATGGTCCGCAGGAGGGTGGACTTGCCGCAGCCGGACGGGCCCACGACACACAGGAGTCGGCCGTCCGGCACGGTGAGGGTGATGTCGTGCAGGACTTGGTGGTAGCCGTAGCGCCGGCCGACTTCGTCTAGGCGGAGCATGGATGTCCCTGTGCGGAGGTTGTGGGGGGCGTACGGGTCATACGGTCACCGTCCTCCCTTTGCCGACGAGCCGCTTCCCGACCGCCAGCAGGCCGGTGTTGAGGAGGTGGCCGAGGGCGCCGAGGAGGACGAGCGCCGCCCAGACCGTGAGCAGGTCGGAGCGGGACTGGGCGTCGGTGAGGGTGAAGCCGATGCCGTCCGCGGTGCCGGGAAGCAGCTCCGGGAACACTATGAGGATGAGGGAGAGCGACAGGCTCAGTCTCAGCCCGGCGAAGATGCGGGGCAGTGCGGAGGGGAGGATCAGGAAGCGGAGCCGTTCGGCCGGGGTGAGGTGTCGGTCTTCACCGAGATACGCCACCTTGGTCACATGACCTCCTTCACGCTCCCGCGCGAGCTGCACGGCGAAGGCGCCCACAAGGTGCTCGCCGTGCACGCGGACGGCCCGAACGAAGGCGAGCAGGCGTGACGTCCCGCCACTCACCCCCCGTCCCCGACGCCCCCGATGTCTTCGACCCCCGGCAGTACGCCACCGGCGTGCCCTACGACGCCTATCGCGTCCTGCGCGACCACCACCCCGTGTCCCGGCAGGACGAGCCCGAGGTGCTGGGCTGGCCGGCCGGACCCGGGTTCTGGGCGGTGACCCGGCACGCCGACGTCGTGCGGGTACTCAAGGACTCGGCGACGTACTCCTCCTACATCGGCGCCACCCAGATCCGGGACCCCGACCCGGACGACCTGCCGTTCATCCGTCGCATGATGCTGAATCAGGACCCGCCGGGTCACGGCCGCTTGAGGCGGCTGGTGAGCCGGGCCTTCACCCCCGGTCGCGTGGACCGTTTCGCGAGGATCGCTCAGGCACGCGCCCGTACGCTCCTCGCGCACGCCCTGGAGACCGCCCGAACGGCGGACGGCACCGTCGATCTGGTCGCCGCCGTGACCGACGACTACGCCCTGCTCAACCTCGCCGACCTGCTGGGCGTGCCGGAGGGTGACCGCAAGCTGCTGCTGCACTGGACGCAGCGCGTCATCGGCTACCAGGACCCCGACGAGGCGGGCCCCCCGGTGCTGGACGCGCAGGGCAGGCCGGTCAATCCGCGGTCGCCCGCCATGCTGCGGGACATGTTCGGGTACGCCCAGCAACTGGCCGCGCACAAGCGGCGCTACCCCGACGACGACGTCATGACCACCCTCGCCCACGATGCCGAACTCGCCGGACTCGAGCTGGAGATGTTCTTCTTCCTGCTCACGGTCGCGGGCAACGACACCGTCCGCAGCGCGGCGCCGGGCGGGCTGCTGGCGCTGGCGGAGCACCCGGAGTCGTACGATCGACTGCGCGCGGGCCATGTCGAACTGCCGTCCGCCGTGGACGAGTTGCTGCGCTGGCACCCCCCGGTCCTCACCTTCCGCCGCACCGCGGCGCAGGACACCGAGCTGGCCGGCCGGCACATCCGGGCGGGCGACAAAGTGGTGGTCTTCCACGCCGCCGCCAACCGCGACGAACGGTCCTTCGCCGACCCCGACCGGCTGGATCTGTCTCGCACGCCCAACCCGCACGTGTCCTTCGGCGACGGCCCGCACGTCTGCCTGGGCGCCCACTTCGCGCGGCTCCAGCTGCGGGTGCTCTACCGGGAGGCGCTGCGCGTGCTGCCCGTCCTCAGGACCGCTGGAGAGCCCAAGCGGCTGGTGTCCAACTTCATCAATGGGCTCAAGTCACTGCCGGTGAAGATCAGTTGATCCGGAACGACTCGATGGTGAGCGGTCGTCACGTCCGCACCTGGATCAGCGCATGCGTCCCGCCGGTCCGCCACTTCTGCCCCTCAGCCGCGACCAGCGCCGCTTCGGTACGGGCGTCCAGGCCGGTGATCACGTCGGACTTCAGGGTGCGCAGGGCGGCCACCGGACCGGGGAAGTACGCGGTGACGTCGGCGAACGGCGTGGTCGGCGGCCAGGGGCGGTCGCCCACCAGACGCCGGTAGTTGAGGTCGCCCTTGACGATGGTGAGCGTGGCCGCGGCGAGCTCGTCGCGGAGGTCACCGGGCATCGCGGCGTACGGCAGCGGGGCGCACGAGAAGGGGTGGGCGCGGACGGTGAGGCGGCCGTCCGTCATCGCCGACCAGAGGAGCTGGCCGTACGCAGCCGCCGCGCCCTGCGCCGCCGTCAGCCGGCGCAGGGCGTCGAGCACGTCGGCGTGCGTGGCGTCGGAGACGTAGTACGGGTACGCCTTGATGTGCAGGACGGCCCGGCCGATCCGCCCCTGGGTGAGGAGTTGGGCGATGAGGAGCAGGTCGGGGACGAGTTCGCGGCCCGCGTTGTCGGCGATCAGACACAGGGTGGCGGAGCCGGAGGGCGGGAGCAGGGACCAGAGGGCCTCGCTGTCGTCGGCCACGAGGGGTGGGGTGTCCGACGACGTCTCGTCGTGTGCGGCCGACAGGCGGAAGCCGAGGTCGGCCCGGTTGCCCCACAGGGAGCCGTGCAGCAGGGCCCCGTCCTGCTCGTCGGCGGGCCGGTCCGCGAGGTCGTCGAGCGCGGCGAGCTCCTCGTCCGTCTCCGGGGCGTCGAGTTCGGCCGTCTTGGAGGGACGGAAGGGGTCGATGCCCTGCCAGGGGCCCGCGGTGAAGTACCCGACAGCTTCCAGGAGTTGGCGGTAGAAGTAGCTCTCCGACCACAGCCACGGAACGTCGAACCAGGACCGGCCGGTTTGCGCGTCGGCGTCCCAGGCCGTCCAGCGGTCCCGGTCGGGCGCGTCGGCGGGCAGCGGTTCGATCACGCCCTTGGTGCAGCTCGCGAGGAGCGCGTCGAGCGCGCGGTGCTGCTCGGGGCCGTACGGAAAGGACTCCCGTACCTGCCGGATGATCGCGGGGTGCCGTTCGGCGAGGACGCTGTGCGGGAACGAGCCGGGTTCGTTCCCGAGGAGCGCGGGCACGGGCGGGGTGTCGGACCTCTCGGGCATACGCCTCACCGTATCGCGCGGGTCAGGCGTGTCCTACGGCTCTGATCTCCCGTTCCAGCTGTGTCGCGAGCGTGAGATAGCGGGCCCGACGGGGCACCGGGACCAGACCGCGGATCATGATGTGCCACATCTCTGCCACCCTGCGGGGCTGGCGGGCGACGGGTTCGAGGGAGCGGCCGACGACCCGGGTGCCGACAAAGAAGCACACGAGCGAGTTGGCCGCGGCCTCGGCGTCGATGTCCGGGTGCAGGTCGGACTCCTTGGCGGCGCCGGCGAGTTTGCGGGTGGTGATGTCCAGCAGCTCGGTGAAGGGGTGCCGCAGAGGCGGCCGTATCACCACTCCCCCGGTGGCGAGGCGCAGGCCGGCCCTGGGGATGGGGCCCTCGACGGACAGCCGCGCGATCCCGAACGTCGTGCGTATCAGGGCCTCCAGCGAGGTGTAGCCCCTGCCGTCCATCTCCGCGGCGACCTGGCGCGAGGCGCGGGACTGGAGCTCCATGATGGCCTGGGCCAGGTCTTCCTTCGCCGCGAAGTGGAAGTACAGGGCGCCCTTGGTGACTTGGGCGTGCTCGACGATGTCGCTGAGACTGGTCGATTCATAGCCGTGACGGTCGAACAGTTCGGCGGCGGCCGTGAGGATCGTGGTGCGGGTCTGTTCCGCTCGTAACTGCCTCGCCATCAGCTGAACTCTCCTGGGCCGGAAAAGAACGGGTCGCGCCGTTTGTTTCTTACTCCCCGTACACGATAGCTCAGCCCTCCTCGATGCCCACCCCGCACTCGAAAACCGTCGACTTTCCCTGCCGTCCCACGACTTGCACATCGGTGCCGTGCGGGCCCGGATCACCCACGGCCTCGATCCAAATAGGCAGGTCGAGTTCGGCGTATTGGTGGAAGACGGCATGGAAGGAAGCGGGCCTGCGGGGAGACTTCCGGGTCCGGGCACGTATGGCCTGGCGGACTGCCTCCAGCAGCAGCATGCCGGGCACATGATCGAGTGGGTGATCAAAGAAAACAGCATGGCCGGTATCGACTCGCAGCTGCCAGCGGTCGGGAGCTTCGGCCGGCGCGAGGACGACGTCCGTGGGCAGCGCGCGGTCCACGTCGGCGGGCGGCAGACCCGGCGGGAGGGGCAGCACGGAGACGGTGGCCGCGGTGCGCCCGCCGCGCAGTCGGTGGTAGACGGCTGCGCTGGTCCAGGTGGCGGCCACGTGTGCGCTGCCGACGCGTCGGTCGCCGAGCCGTATCTCCGCGTCGTAGCGGAATCCGGCCGGGCGTCCGCCGCGGCGGGTGACGTCGGAGACCGTGATGTGAAGGACGGGTGCGGCGGGTGCGGTGCCGATGGCCAGATGCTCGGGGCGCGTGGTGATCCGCAGTTCCGTGAGCACGAACTGGTGGCCCAGCGGGACCTCGTAGGCGGTGTGCGCGATGAGCGTCCCGGCCTGGCGGACGGTTTCCGCGACGAGCAGCGGCTCGTATGCCGACCGGTCCGGCGACACGTGTAACTGGTGAGCGCGAGGCCACTCGGCGAAGACGGTGAACCGGTCCGCTTCGGTGCTGGTCGCACCCGTGAGAAACGTTTCCGCGACCGAGGCACGGTGGACGAGCTGGCGAGGTACGGTGGCGGTCAGCCCTTCCGGTGCCACCGGGGTCTCGGTGAGCGGAGTCGTGGCGAGTTGCCGCGGATGAGACATGTCCCCTCCTTGGGTCCCCCCGTGTGTGCGCTGACAACGGCGAGGTGCCCGTGCCGCGAGCGTTAGAGTACGAGGCGACCGGTTTGTTTTCAATGCGGCCTTGGGTCGCCCTGCCGTGCCCGAACCGCTCCGGCGCACGCCCGGCGCACAGGTCGACTCGGCGCAGCGGAGGGGCTGTTATGGCGAGGCAGGAGCGCGCCATCAGAACGCGGAGGGTGATTCTGGAGGCCGCGGGCGCGGTCTTCGACGAGCACGGGTACGCGGCGACGACCATCTCGATGGTCCTGGAGCGGGCCGAGGTCACGAAGGGCGCCCTGTATTTCCACTTCCCCTCCAAGGAATCCCTCGCCCAGGCCGTGCTGGACGAGCAGATGCCGTTCGGCGTGGTGCCGCCGCAGCCGTGCAAGCTGCAGGAACTCGTCGACATGACCTTTGTGTTCGGGCAGCGGCTGATCGGCAACTCACTGCTCAAGGGCAGCGTGCGGCTGGCCGTTGACCAGAGCGCTCCGCCTGGTGTCGACGATGCCGGGCCGTTCCGGCAGTGGGCGGACCATCTGGTCGGGCTGCTCGAACAGGCCCGCGACCAGGGCGAGTTGCTGCCCACCGTGGTGCCGAGGCAGACGGTGGAGTTGCTGGTCGGGGCGTTCGCGGGGCTCCAGTTGATGTCCCTGGCGCTGACCGACCGGGAGGACCTTGCGGAGCGGATCTCGGTCCTGTGGGGACACATCCTGCCGAGCGTCGCGGTGCCGGGGCTGCTGACCGGTATCGACCGGGAGCCCGACCGCGGGGTCCGGGTGCTGGCCACCCTCGACGAAGCCGGCGTCGAGAGGGACGACATGGACCTGTCCGTACGCTGAGTGCACAGCCGCCGACCGGAGTGACGGTTTCCGTCACTCCGGTCGGTGCCCTGACGAACGGCGGGCCGGCCGATGCCCCATCCGCGCCGGCCGGCCCGCCCGCTTGTGGTACCCGTTCGCTCAGAAGGTCAGCTTCCAGCTGTTGAGCCGGCCCGTGTCCTGGGCCGCCGTGTCCTGGACGCGCAGCTTCCAGGTGCCGTTGGCCGTCTCGCTCGAGGCGTTCACCGTGTAGGTGGTGCTGACGTTGTCCGCGGAGTCCGAGGAACTGGACTTCAGGCGGTACGTCGAACCGTCCGGGGCGACCAGGTCGATGACCAGGTCACCGCGGTAGGTGTGGGTGATGTCCACGCCGACCTGGAGGGCCGACGGGGCGTTGCCGCTGCGGCCGCTGACAGTGATGGCGGACTCGATGGCGGAGCTGTTGTCCGGGATGGAGACGGCGGACGTGCTGGTGAAGGTGGTGCCCCCCGTGGGGCCGCCGGAGCTGCCGCTCACCGCCTGCACCGTCTTGGTCGCGTCCGCGAGGCCGGCACCGCAGCCGCCCGAGCAAGTGCCCGGCAGAGTACGCGAGTTGGTCTTGATCGCGGACTCGATCTGCGCCGGGGTCAGCGACGCGTTGGCGGACTTCATCAGCGCTGCCAGGCCCGCGACGTGCGGGGCAGCCATGCTGGTGCCCTGGTAGTACTCGTAGCTCTCGGAGGACGGGCCCTGGGCACCGGAGTTCAGCGTGGACAGGATGCCGTTGGCCGTGACGGAGTTGGTCTCGCCACCCGGAGCGGCGATGTCGACGACCGAGCCGTAGTTGGAGTAGTAGGAGCGGTTCCCCTGGCGGTCCGCGGCCGCCACGCTGATGACGTTGCTGCAGCTGGCCGGCGAGTAGTTGGCGGCGTTGGCGTTGCTGTTGCCTGCCGCGACGACCACCGTGGTGCCGCGGTTCACGGCGGCGTTGATGGCGCTCTGGGTCGCGGTGGTGCAGGCGCCGCCCCCGCCGAGGCTCATGTTGATGACCTTGGCGACGTTGGCGTTGGCCGGGACGCCGGAGACCGTACCGCCGGACGCCCAGGTGATGGCGTCGATGATGTCGGAGTCGTAGCCGCCGCACTGGCCGAGGACCCGCAGCGGGGACACCTTCGCACCGTGGGCGATGCCCGCGACGCCCTTGCCGTTGTTGGTGACCGCGGCGATGGTGCCCGCGACGTGGGTGCCGTGCCACGAGGAGGGCGAGGCCTCCCAGTCGGCGGCGCACTGGCCGTCGGTGGTCCAGTCGCCCGTGTCGGCCGGGTTGCTGTCACGGCCGTTGCCGTCGTTGGAGACCGCGGTGTCGGAGATGAAGTCGTAGCCGCCGACGATGTTGGCGCCGAGGTCGGAGTGGGTGACGTAACCGGTGTCGATGACGGCGACGGTCACGCCGCTGCCCGTGGCGACGTCCCAGGCGCCCGGCACGTTCATGCCCGCGGTGGACTCGAACAGGTCCCACTGCTTGGCGTACTCGGTGTCATTGGGGGTGGCCAGCGGCTTGTTCAGCCGGTCCGGTACGACGTAGGCGACCTGCGGGTCGGCCCGGTACTCGGCGACGACGTCGGCGACGTCCGTCCTGGTCAGGTTCTCGCCGAGGTCGACGAGGGCGGCGCCGGAGCCGAGGCGGCGCTGGAAGTCGAGGTCCTCGCCGGCCTCCTTGCCCTTGGCGGCGGCGTCGGACTCGGCGGCCTTGTTCGACTTGGCCTCGGCTGCGCCGGACTTGTAGCCGACGATGAGGCGCTCGGCAGTGGTGCCGGGGGCGGCCTCGGTCTGGGCCGCGGGGATGGGGGCGGCGGCTTCCTCGGTGGGGGAATCCTGGGCCACGGCGACCGTGGTGGTGGCGGCCGTGAAGAGCGCGGCGGAGACCGCGGCGACGGATATCAGCTTCCGTCTGAGGGGTGTGGAGGTACGCAAGGGCTTGCCTTTCGTGGCCGGCCGTACTCCGGGCAGCGCGGAGCGGCGGTCGATTCGCTTCGTCCTCGAAGCGGCGGGGGGTCCACCGGGTGGGCAGGTGGGGGCTGTGCGGCAAGGCGGGGCAGTGCAACGAACGCAGGTGGGGCAGTGCGTGGTGCGGGGGCGCGGCGGCCGGCCTGGCGCGAGCTAGGCCCCGTTCGGGGTTACCTGTGGGGCGGCTGTGGTCGAACGATAGGCAAAGAGCTGGTCATCCGGATACAGGGGAAACCCTCGATCCGGCCGGAAACCCACCCTCTACGTCGCCTGGTTGACCGGTATTGGCGGACTTTGCCCGACTCATCACGCAGTGAACGCGCCGGGCCGGTTTCCCGTACTGCACGAGGACCCTTCCGCACCGGCCGAGGAGACGTTCCGGATGTCCCGGATGCCCTGGATGAGATCGCACCGCACCGCCCTGACGGCTGCCGCCGTGACGCCGCTGCTGCTCACGGTGTGGGCTGCGGGCCCGGCCCATGCGCACGGTGCGCCGACGGATCCGACCAGCCGCGTGTACGCCTGCTCCCCCGACGGCGGCAGCGCGTCCACGTCGGCATGCCGGGCGGCGATCGCCTCGAACGGCGCGCCCTTCACGGCCTGGGACAACCTGCGGATCGCGAACGTGAACGGCCGGGACCGACAGGTCGTCCCCGACGGACAGCTGTGCAGCGGCGGACTGCCCGCCTACCGGGGCCTCGACCTCGCCCGCACCGACTGGCCGTCGACGCGGCTCGCGCCGGGGTCCACCCTGACGATGCGGTACGTGTCCACGATCCCGCACACGGGCGCCTTCAAGCTCTACCTCACCAAAGCCAGTTACGACCCCGCGAAGCCGCTCGCCTGGTCCGACCTCGCGGAGCAGCCGTTCGCGGTGGTCAAGGACCCGGCGCTGATGGACGGGGCGTACCGGATCCGGGCGACCCTGCCGTCCGACCGGACCGGGCGGCATGTGCTGTACACGATCTGGCAGAACAGCAGCACGCCGGACACCTACTACTCGTGCTCCGACGTGGTGTTCCCGCAGGCGAGGAAGCAGGGCGGCGAGGGCTCGGCGACGGCGTCGCCGGGCAATCCCGAGCGCTCCGCGACAGCGTCCCCGAGCGGCGGCGAGAAGCGCGCGGACAGCAGCCCTCCGCCGGCGTCCGAGCAGCGCACGTCCCAGCCGCCGTCCCAGGACCCGGCGTCCGCACAGCCCCAGAGCGACAGCACCCCGGTGGCTTCCGGCACGGACACCGGCTCGGGGCCGTCCACCCCCGTGCTGGCGGGCGGCGCCGCGGCGGTGCTGGTACTCACGGGCGGCGCCGCCCTGGTCATGCGTCTGCGTCGGCGGTGAAATTGCGCCGTACGACGGTCAGTTGACGTTGACAGCGAGGCCCGAGCTCGTCACCGGGGCGTACTTGGCGGTGAAGTAGGCGTTGCTGAAGCACAGCGACGAACCGGACGTCTTGGTGAACGGCTGGTTGGTGAAGGCGATGCTGTTGTCGGCGTTGCTCGCCGAGCCGGAGAGGCTGGGCGCCTGGTAGACGCAGGTGATGGTGCCGAGCAGGGTGCGCAGCTTGACAGTGGACTGGACGGCGGAGCCCGCGGCCGGGGTCACGGTGACGGTGCCGTCGGAGGACACGCTGGCGGTGTACGGCAGGTTGTCGACGGTGATGCCGCTGACGCCGAGCACACCGGTGACGTTGGCGGTGCAGCCGCTGGTGTCGAAGGTGTGGGAGGTCAGCGACTCGGTGGCGGTGCCGGGGGCGGCGGGGTTGTCGGTGACGGTGGCGGAGAACGCCGACTTGGTGCAGGAGATGCCGCTGGTGCCGGTCGCGCTGGAGTAGAACGTGGCGGCGGTGCCGCTCGCCAGGTTGGCGTCGAGGACGGCGCCGACCGCGACCGCCGCTCCGTCGGTGGTGGTCAGCACCGGGGTGTCGGCGGCCGAGGCGGGGACTGCGAGCCCGAGGGCTGCGACGGTGCCGGCGAGGGTGAGGAGGGTGCGTGCGCGCATGCGGGTGTACCTCGACTTTCGTTGCGGGGGTGTGCCCTGAGGGCAACTGCGCGGCTCAGGGCAGTTCGGTGTGGGGGCTCGTTCGCGAGTCGGTGTGTGCCGTTGCCGGTCCGTGACGCCTTCTCCGTACGACACGGACCGGCAACGACAGCCGACCGGTGGCCGGCCGGAGACCGTGGGGAGGGCTCCGGACGGACCGGGCGGGGAGGGCTGCCGGCACGGACCGAGGGGGGAAGCGACCGTGACGGCGCCGTGGAGTGATCTCGCAGAGATGTAAGGACATCAAGTCCGGGAACGCGGGCCTCGGGCCAACGCGACGGCGGATCCGGCGCCACGGATCCAGGGGGGAGCCAGGGAGAGTTGTAGACCTGCGTGTCGCTCAACGTCAAGGAGTTGCAAGGGAGTTGATGCATCTCGTCGGTGCCCTTGCGAGCCTCCGGAGGGCCGGCGAGGCAAGGGAACTCACAGGTGGCGCACAATCAACACTCTTTTCCCACAACCGCCTTGACCCTTGGGTGTAACCACCGGTAACTTCCGGGCTGGCTACTGCGGAGTACGAGAAAGCCCTTGCATCCGCCGGGAGTTGCGAGGGGCGTGCGCCGTGGGCGCTGTCCGCGCCAGGACAACGTGCCACTGATGCCCTACCCGCACTTTTGCATCTGGGAGCAGTTATGGCCTCGTCCTCGGACGTCACCTCGTCCGCCGACCACACCCCCGAGAACCCGGAAAGCGGTTCCGTGCCAGCAGCATCCGAAACCACCGACGGCCCCGCCAGACGCGGGCGGGTCCGGGCGCGCCGGGCCGCCGTGATGGCCGTGCCGGCCACCCTGGTCGCCGGTGCCCTCGCGGTGCTCACCGCCGAGGGCGCACTGGGCGTGCAGTTCGCGATCTCCGGCATGCCCTTCACGGTCACCGCGACCGAGCTCAACGGCACCGGGTTCGAGCAGTTCGGCGGACTCGACAACATGGCCCCGGGCAGCCCCAACGAGGGGGACACCGGCGGCCAGGTACTGATCGTCACGTCCGCGATCAAGAACGCGACGCTCACGAAGCTGTGCCAGAGCGTCGACCTCGGCGGTACGAACCTGCTCATCACCGCGGGCAGCGGGGCGGAGAAGGTGACCGCCAGCGATCTGACCACCGACTCGACCGAGCTGTCGGGCGACGCGGCGTTCAACAACATCGAGATCGGCAACGACGCGAGCACGTTGACCAAGGCCGGGGTGAAGGGGCCGATCGGCGTCTTCAGCCAGCAGGCGGACACCGTGCGCATCGCGAACCTGCGGCAGACCAACTACGCGAACACAGCCGGCGTGTTCAAGCTGCCCGGACTGAAACTCGGCTTCAGCAGCAAGGGTTGCTGATGGGTGAGCGTGCGGGTTTCCGGTCGGCCTTTCGTCGTTGGCGGGCCGACCGGCCGTTCTGGGGCGGGGTGCTGCTCGCTCTGGGCGGGGCGGAGATTCTGCTCACGATGAGGGCGTCCATGAAGGTCGTGCTTCATGTCGGGATGCAGGGGCTGGCGGGGTATCTGCTGCCGGCGCTGATGCTGCTGCTGGGGCTGCTGATCCTTTTCAATCCGGCTCAGCGGCTCTTCTACTCGATCACCGGGGTGCTGGTTTCCCTGGGGTCGTGGCCCACGTCCAACCTCGGGGGCTTCTTCGTGGGGCTTCTGCTGGGGGTCGCGGGGAGTTCTCTTGCCTTTGGGTGGCTTCCGGATCAGGAGCCCAGGCGCCGGGGGCAGCGGCGGCGTCTGCGGCGAGGGGAGGGCGCTGCGGTCACGGGCGTTCAGTAGGCCGGGGAGCCCGCCTGAACCGGGTTCTCCGGCCTGCGGCCGGAGTCGTGACGCCGGAGCGCCGTAAAGGTCCGGTGAGGTTCGGCGGGTGCGAGTGCGTGATGGGCTGGTCGCGCAGTTCCCCGCGCCCCTAGGTTGGTGCACTGACCGACAACTCCCCGCTTTCCCCGGGTAGTTGCGAGGTGAACGAGCCCGAAGCCCATGCTGCCCGGAGGCCCCGTGTCCGCCGACCGTATCGATACCGAGACCGCACACTCCGCCCGGATCTACGACTACATCATCGGCGGCAAGGACCACTACGCCGCCGACCGGGAGGCGGGCGATGCCATGGTGCGGGAGTGGCCCGCGCTGCCCGTCCACATGCGGGCCAACCGGGACTTCATGAACCGGGCCGTGCGGTATCTCGCCGCGGAGGCGGGGATATGGCAGTTCCTCGACATCGGGACCGGGATTCCGACGTCGCCCAACATCCATGAGATCGCCCAGTCGGTGGCCCCCGGGGCCCGGGTCGTGTACGTCGACAACGATCCGCTCGTGCTCGCGCTGTCGAAGGGGCTGATGTCCGGTACCGCCGAGGGCAGGACGGCGTACGTCGAGGCGGACATGCGCGACCCCGCGGCCATTCTCGACGCCCCGGCCTTCCGCGAGACCCTTGATCTCGGGGAGCCGGTCGCGCTCACCGTGATCGCGATCGTGCACTTCATGCTGGACGAGCACGACGCCGTGGGGATCGTGCGGCGGCTGCTGGAGCCGCTGCCCGCCGGGAGCTACCTGGCGATGTCCATCGGCACCGCCGAGTTCGCGCCGGACGAGGTCGGCCGGGTCGCCCGGGAGTACGCGGCCCGGGGCATGCCGATGCGGCTGCGCACCCGCGCCGAGGCCGGGGAGTTCTTCACCGGTCTGGACCACGTGGAGCCGGGCATCGTCCAGGTCCACAAGTGGCGTCCGGACGGCACGGACACCGAGGTGATCCGTGACGAGGACATCGCGATGTACGGGGCACTCGCCCGCAAGGCGGGTTGACCCGGTTTGCGAGCGCAAGCAATGCGGGCGGACCGGTCGGCCGCCCACCCTCCGGCCAGCGGTTCATCACGATGTGGGAGCGACAACTCACGCGTTGTTGTTGCACACTTGACTACCGGTGGTCACACGCGATTGGCTCCGCCCCAGCGAGAGTTCCACCCGGTCGGCGAACCCCCGGTCGACACCGGCCGTCCTCTCGTTCGTTCCTACGGCTCGGCCGCACAGCGAGGTGCCGCACCCTCATGAAGACCCCACCCCCCTCCCTCTCTTTCACTCGCGTCGCGGCCCTCACGGCCGCCGCCTGTCTGCTGCTGGCCGGCTGCTCCGCCGTCGGCGGCGACACCGACGAGGCGTCGGACGCGGACGCGGCCGGCTCCTCAGGACTGAAGGTCGCCCTCATCACCCACGGCGGCGAGGGCGACGCCTTCTGGGAGCTGGTGCACAAGGGCGCCCAGGCAGCGGCCGCGAAGGACGGCATCGACCTGACCTTCGCCAGCGACTCCGACCCGGCGGGCCAGGCCGCCTTGGTGCGCGACGCGATCAGCCAGAAGGTCGACGGCATCGCGGTGACCCTGGCCAAGCCGACGGCGATGACGGGCCCCGTCGCCCAGGCGCGGGCGGCCGGCATACCGGTGGTCGGCCTCAACTCAGGTATAGACGACTGGCAGTCCGCGGGTCTGGTCGGGTACTTCGGCCAGGACGAGAGCGTCGCGGGCCGGGCCGTCGGCGACAAGCTGGACGACCTCAGGGCCAAGCACGCCCTGTGCGTCATCCACGAGCGCGGCAACGTCGCCCTGGAGGCACGCTGTGCGGGCGTGAAGAAGGCGTTCGGTGGCGATACCGACAACCTCTACGTGGACGGCACCGACATGGACGCGGTGACCGCCTCCGTCGCGGCGCGGCTCAGACAGGACCCGAGCATCGACGAAGTCGTCATGAACGGCGCCCAGTTCGCGCTGGCCGCGGTGAATTCGGCCGAGGAGGCCGGCTCCAAGGCCCATGTCGCGACCTTCGACCTCAACGAGGACCTGGTCAAGGCGGTCCGGGCCGGGGACGTGCAGTTCGCGGTCGACCAGCAGCCGTATCTGCAGGGCTACCTCGCGGTGGACTCGCTGTGGCTGTACCGGACCAACGGCAACACCCTCGGCGGTGGCGAGGCGCCCGTCCTCACCGGGCCGGCGTTCGTCACCCGGGCGAACATCGCCTCGGTCGCGAGATTCGCCGCCAACGGAACCCGGTGACCGGACAGTTTGCCCGACGGTGTCGCCAAAGATTCGGTCACGCGTGACACGTACGCTCACATGTACGGATAGCATCCAGCGCATCCCCTGTGACGTACCGGACACGCCCCCACCCCCTGGCGCTCGTCCACCTTCCGCTTCCGCGCTGCCCCCTCCCTCTCCCGCTTCCGCCCTCCGCTGATCGCCCTAGGACGACGATGTCTCCACGGACAGGTCCCCGGCGCCGCCTCGGCTCCATCCGTCTCTCCCTGATCCTGCTGGCCCTGGTGCCCAGCGTCACGCTCGCCGCCGTCTGGAGCGTGACGACGATCCAGATGTTCTCGGAGGGCCTGGGGCTGCGATCGCAGACCGGGCTGAGCAAGTCGACCGGGGCCATGGGCACGGAGGCGACGCTCGCGCTGCAGCAGGAGCGCAGCTACTCGGCCGTGTGGCTGGCGTCCCGGCAGGAGGAGGCCCGCGGCGCGCTGGACGAGCAGCGCAGCAAGACCGACAAAGCGGTGGCCAAACTCCTCTCCCAGTCGGACGCGATCCAGCAGGCACCCTCCCGGATCAAGGACCGGCTGTACTCGGTCGTCGCGTCGGTGAGCAGCCTGGAGTACTACCGGGGGCAGGTGGACAACCCCACCGACATCACCGCCGTACAGGCGCTCGGCCAGTACACGTCGATCATCGACGACCAGATCCACGCCTTCCAGGAGCTGTCCCAGGTCGACGACGGCGATCTCACCTCGCAGGCCGGTCCGCTCGTCGCGCTGGAGCACGCGGCGGAGCTGGTGTCCCGGGAGGACGCGCTGCTGACGCTGGCCTCGCCGTCGCGGACGATGAGCGAGAAGTCGTGGACCGAGTTCGCGGAGCTGGTGAACACCCGCCGCTGGCTGGTCGAGGACCAGATCCTCCCCTCGCTCACGGGGAGCGCGAAGGCGGAGACCGAGCGGATCCTGGGGAGCCCCCAGTGGGGGACCCTTGAGACCGTCGAGGACCGGGTGCTCGCGGCGCGGACGTCAGCGCGCGGGGACGGGGACATCGCCGTCCCGGACGCGCAGAAGGAGTGGCGGGCCGCGCTGGTCAAGGTCTCCGACGAGTACGAGCTCCTGATCCGGCAGCAGACGACCGCGCTGCTGCAACGCAGCGGCGACAACGCGCGCGGCCTGCTGATCAAGGCCGCCTCCCTGAGCGCCGGCGGTCTGGTCGCCCTGCTGCTGTGCGTCTGGATGTCCTGGCGGATCACGCGCTCGCTGTCCCGGCGCCTGCACGGCCTGCGCGAGGCCACCCTCGGCCTCGCCCAGGAGCGGCTGCCCGACGTGGTGGCGCGGCTGGAGCGCGGCGAGAAGGTCGACGTGGAGCTGGCGACCCCGCCGCTGGACTACGGCCACGACGAACTCGGCCAGGTGGCGAAGGCGTTCAACACCGCCCAGCGCACCGCCGTGCACACCGCCGTCGAACTCGCCGACACCCGGCGCGGCTTCCAGAAGATCATCCTGGGCATCGCCCGGCAGAGCCAGAACCTGGTCAACCTCCAGCTCACCAAGCTCGACGCGCTGGAGCGCGCGCACCAGGACCCCGAGATCCTCAAGGGTCTGTACGAACTGGACTCCACGGCCAGCCAGTTGCGCCGCTACGAGGAGAACCTCGTCATCATCAGCGGCGAGCGGCCCGGCCGCAGCTGGAGCGAACCGGTCGCGCTGATCGACATCCTGCGCAGCGCCGTCGGCGAGGTCGCCGAGTACCGGCGGGTCGAGGTGCAGACGGAGGAGGAGGTGCACCTGGCTCCCCCTGCCGTGGCGGACGTCATCCATCTGCTGGCCGAGCTGATCGAGAACGCCACGCTGTACTCCCCCGCGCCCGCGCCGGTCGGGGTGCGGGCCGCGATGGTGGCCAAGGGGCTCGCCGTGGAGGTCGAGGACCGTGGGCTCGGGATGTCCGAGGAGGACTACGACTCCTTCAACGCCCAGCTCGCCGAGCCCCCGCAGTTCGACGTGGTGGCCCTCGCCGACGACCTGCGCCTCGGCATGTTCGTGATCGCCCGGCTCGCCCAGCGCCACGGCATCGCGGTCACTCTGCGCTCCTCGCCGTTCGGCGGCACGACGGCGATCGTGCTGATCCCGCACGACGTCGTGGTGCGGGACCTGCCGGCCCCGGAACCGGACGAAGTGGAGCACTTTGGTGCCGCCGAACCGGAGGAGCCCGTACGGGAGTCCCGCCCGGTCGTCCCGGCCCGCACCGCGACCGCCCAGCCCTCCTCCCCGGACTCCGCCTCCGCCACGCGCCGCGAGGGCGGTCTCACCGCGCTGCCCCGCCGGGTGCCGCAGACCAGCCTGGCCGCCGAACTGCGCGAGGAGACGCGGCCCGCCGAGGCCGAGGAGAACGGCTACGACGACTTCACCGCGGAGCGAGCCGCCTCCTCCCTCGCCTGCTTCCAGAGGGGCACGCTCCAGGCCCGCGACGAAGGCGGCGACGAGAGCGCGGACCCGCCCGAGGCGGCCGCGGACCAGCGGATCCCGGCCGCCCGCCGGACGCTCGACGACGTCGCCCCCGAGGAGCCGCCCGCGGCGGACGGCGCCGACACCGACGCCGCCGCGGCCACCTCCCCCACGTCCTCCCCTTCGCCCGCCGACCGCTCATGAAGGACACCGCCATGACACGCCCCACCCCCGCCACGGACACCCAGCTCGACCAGTTGCTCACCGGACTCGTGGAGCGGGTCGCCGACGTCAACCACGCCGTCGTGCTCTCCGAGGACGGTCTGGTGGTGAGCAAGTCCACCGGGTTCCTGCGCGACGACGCCGAGCGGCTGGCGGCTACCGCGTCCGGCTTGATGAGCCTCAGCAAGGGCGTCAGCATGGACTTCAGAGGCGGGCCGGTCCGCCAGGCGCTGATCGAGATGGCCAACAGCTATCTGATCCTCACGTCCGCCGGGCCCGGCGCCCACCTCGTCGTCCTCACCAACCAGGGGGCGGACGTCGGCGTGGTGGCGTACCAGATGAACATGCTGGTGAAGAAGATCGGCGAGCACCTGTCGGCGGCACCGCGGGCCCATGTCGGCCCTGGCGCGTGAGGTGGCCGGAGACGATACGGCGGGCAGGCTGGTACGTCCCTTCACGCTGACCGGCGGCCGGACCAGGCCAAGCCGCACCGACTTCACGCTCATCACGACGGTGACGGCGGTGGATCCGCCACCGCAGCGGGCGCCCCGTCCGCAGCCCGAGCAGACGCGGATCCTGCGGCGCTGCGCCGAGCCGATCGCCGTCGCGGAGCTGGCGGCCCATCTGGACCTGCCGGTGAGCGTGGTCGCCATCATGCTCTGCGATCTCCTGGAGGCGGGCCTGATCACCGTGCACCCGCCACACCCCGTCACCCCCCGCACCCCGGACCTGGACCTGCTGCAGAAAGTGAGGGACGGCCTTGGCCGGCTCTGACACCACCGTGGAATCGGTCGCGCCGCCCGACACGGTCAAGATCCTCATCGCCGGCGGCTTCGGCGTCGGCAAGACGACGCTGGTCGGGTCGGTCAGCGAGATCGCCCCGCTGCGCACCGAGGAACCCCTGACCGCCGCGGGCGTGGGCATCGACGACCTCGTCGGCATCGAGGAGAAGCGGGCCACCACCGTGGCCCTGGACTTCGGCCGGATCACCATCAGCCAGGAACTGGTGCTGTATCTGTTCGGTACGCCCGGGCAGCAGCGGTTCTGGTTCATGTGGAACGACCTGGCGATCGGCGCGCTGGGAGCGGTCGTCCTGATCGACGTCCGTCGGCCGGAGTCCAGCTTCGCGGCGATCGACTTCTTCGAGCGCCGGCAGATCCCCTTCGTCGTCGGCGTGAACGGCTTCCACGGCGAACACCCCTATCCCGCCGAGGAGATCAAGGACGCCCTCGCGCTCCCGGAGCATGTGCGGGTGCTGCTGTGTGACGCGCGGGAGCGCGAGTCGTGCCGGGACGTGCTGATCGCCCTGATCGACCAGTTGATAGCCGACGCCCGGCAGGCGGGCTGAGCGTCACTCCTCGGGGCCGGTGAGCGGCCGGTTCGCGGGTGGGACGATCCTGGCCGTGAGGTCGGGGGCGGCCATCGCGGGATCGAAGGGGAACATCGGCCGCCGGATCCGGTGGTGGCCGAGCCGCACCAAGTCCTGGTCGACGCCACCCGGAGTGAGCGCCATCTTCCAGTCCGCGGCCATGGCGAACAGCTCGGGCTCCAGATAGCCGATCTTGACGATCACGAGGTCGGCCGCGCGCGGGTCCAGCTCCAGGCCGGTGAAGTCGCTTTCGAGGTGATACGGCTTCCGCAGCCGGGTCAGGATCACGTGCACGCTGCCCACCCGAAGGACGGCCTCCGTCCCGGCGTCCCGGTCGCCGTGCCGGACGGAGTGCACCACGCCGGTCATCGTGAGCGGCCCGGCGTGCCGGTCGTCGACCTCCGCGCCCGCGGTGACGGTGACCGTGGCGCCGACGCCGGCCTTCACCGCCGTGTCGACCGCGGACGGGCCGGGCAGGGAGGCGTACAGGACGACCGGTCCGGTCGGGTCCTTGAACTCCGGGCGGGCCAGGACGTGTTGGAGTCCCCAGGTGACGTCTCCGGCGCCGCCCGCCGTGGGATTGTCGCCGGTGTCGCTGATGATGTAGGGGCGGGCGTCGGCGGCGAGGGCCTCGTCGAGACAGTCGCCCAGGGTGCCGGTCGGGGCGACGAAGGCGAAGTCGTCGCGGGCGTCCCAGAATCCGCGGGCGAGCCGCTCGGCGCCCGCGGTGACGGCGGCCTCGTCGGGTCCGGTGACCACGACGGCGGCCCGGTTGCGCGGCTCGTCCGCCCAGGCGTAACCGACCCAGATCGCCGCGTCGGTCACCCCGTGGGCCGCTGCAACGTCCTCGACGGCCGCGTACACGCTCTTCGCGGGTTCGATACGGGTGGAGGTCTGCTCCCCGGCCAGCAGCACCGGCACCGGCACCCAGGCCTTGACGGGGCGGGGCGCGCCGCTCGCCAGGAGGTCGACGAGGTTGCGGGCGGCGCGCTCTTTGGTCTCCATGGCGTCCTCGTGCGGGGCCATGCGGTAACAGGTGATCAGGTCGCTGAGGTGGACGAGCGGGCGCGAGACGTTGCCGTGCAGGTCCATGGAGGTCGACACGAGGACGTCCGGTCCGACGGCCTCGCGGACACGGGCCAGCAGGTCCACCTCCGCGTCATCGAGCCCCTCGACGGTCATCGCGCCGTGGATGTCGAACCAGAGGCCGTCGAGCGGCCCCAACTCACGGATTCGGTCGATGAGTTCGCGGGACAGCTCAGCGTACGCCGCCGCCGTCACCGTTCCGCCGGGGAGCGCCTTGCCGACCAGGGCGCCACGCCAGTCGGCGGCGTCCCGCAGGGGCCGGCCCGGCGCCAGGAACGGGTAGCGGTCGAGGACCTCCGGTCCGCGCCGTGGGTGGAAGGCGGGGGCCTCGGTGCGGGCCGGGGAAAAGGTCGACGACTCGATGCCGAGGCCGGCGATCGCGATGACGGGACGGAGGCCGGGCTGGAGCTGGGACTGGGACTGGGGCATGGCTCCTCCTGAGGGTCAGGGGTGGGTGCCGGCGACCGACTGCAGTGCGTGGGCCAGCGCCCGCTGGAGCGCGAACTGGCCCGCGCCGACGAGGCCGGCGTCGGCGCCGAGGCCGGCCCGCTCGATGACCAGGTGCTCGGTGACCAGCGGATGGCAGCCCTCGTACAACTGGCTGCGCACGGCGGCGACGAAGGGCTCCAGCGTGGAGAGGATGCCGCCGAGGTACACGGCGTCGGGGTTGAAGAAGTTGACGTTGGCGGCCAGCACCATGCCGAGGTAGCGGCCGGCCTGCCGGACCGCGCGCGTCGCCTCGGGGTCGGCGTCGCCGGCGAGGCGTACGACGTCCTCGGTGGACTCCACCTCCAGGCCCCGTTCGCGCAGGATGCGGACCAGCGCCGCCCCCGAGGCGACCGTCTCCAGGCATCCGGTGTTGCCGCAGGAGCAGGGGATGTCGTGGGCCGCCTCGACGCGGACGTGGGTGATCTCGCCGGCCGCGCCCGAACCGCCCCGGTAGAGGCGGCCGTCGGCGATGACGCCCGCGCCGATGCCGGTGCCCGCCTTCACCATGATGGCCTGGCGTTGCCCGGCGGGCCGGACGCTGTGCTCGCCGACGGCCATGCAGTTGGCGTCGTTCTCGATGGCCACCGGGACCCCGAACCGTTCCTGGAGCCAGTCCCGTACCGGGAACCGGTTCCAGCCCGGCATGCGCGCGGGCAGCGTCACCAGGCCCGGTTCGACGTCGACCGGGCCCGGCAGGCAGAGGCCGACACCTCTGAGGGACTCCCGCCCGTTCCGCTCGGCGAGGTTCTCCAGGGTCTCGACCAGGCCGGGCAGCGAGGCCTGCGGTCCGTCGGCCGTCGCGAACGGCACCGTGGAGACGTCGGTGAGTCCGCCGCCGGGGTGGACGACGCCGACATGGGCGTGCTTGCCGCCGAGTTCGGCCGCCACGGCGTAGCCGTCGCCGCCGCCGAGCCGGAGCACCTTGCGCGGCCGGCCGCCGGTGGACGACATGGTGCCCTCCTCGGTGACCAGGCCGTAGTCCAGCAGCTTGGTCACCGCGAACGAGACCGTCGACGGCGCGGCGCCGAGCAGCTCGGAGAGCTCCGTGCGCGTGGACGCCTGGCCGGAGGCGAGGAGTTCGAGGATGCGCCGGGTCAACGACCCACTTTTTTCAGTCATGGACGAAGTTACTTCCGTCATCTGCGGTCGGGACAGCGAGAGTAGGCCGCGGGAGCGCCCTCCGGGCTAATTCCAGAACAGCAGAAACATACTTTTTACAGCGGGACTCCTGTTTCTTCGAACAGACGGGGCTTTCACTGACTGCACCTCGCTTCTGTCCCCTGAGGAGAGCCATGTCCCCTGCTCGCACGAGACTCCTCGCCGCTGCCGCCGTCCTGTCCGCCGGCACGCTGCTGCTCGCGGGCTGCTCCGGGAGCAGCGGTACGCCGTCCGGATCCCGCGACTCCATCAACTACGCGCTGCCTGCGAACTTCACGCCGAACTGGATCCTGCCGATCGGCACCGCGGCGCATCTCAACACCAACAACATCTCCATCGCGAACACGCTGTGGGAGCCGCTCATCGCCTACGACGGCTCCACCGGTGAGATCGCCTGGAACAAAGCCGGTTCGGTCGCCACCGACGCCGACTTCGCGCCCGACAACAAGAGCGTGCGGATCACCCTGGGCGACCGGCACTGGAGCGACGGCAAGCCCATCACCTCCCGTGACGTCCAGTTCTGGTTCGACCTCATCAAGGCGAACAAGGCACAGTGGGCGGGGTACAACCCGGGCCAGGCGCCGGACAACTGGACGTCCTTCAAGGCCGAGGACGACCGCCACTTCACGCTCACCTTCGACAAGGCCTACAACCCGCAGTGGATGCTGGCCAACGAGTTGAGCTCCATCACACCACTGCCGCGACACACCTGGGACAAGGGCGGCGACGCCAAGCAGGTGTGGACGTACCTCAACAACGCCGCGAAGAACATCGGCGACTATGAGAAGAACGCCCTCTGGAAGACCATCAGCGGCCCGTACGCGGTGAAGTCCTACTCGACGGCCGGCAAGGTGGTCCTCACCGCCAACAAGAAGTACGACGGGGGCGAGAAGCCCGCCATCCCCACGGTGAACCTGCTCCCCTTCACCACGGCCGACGCCGAGAAGAACGCCCTGCGCTCCGGCAGCGTCGACTACGGCTACATCGAGGCGACCGACCTCGACCAGAAGGAGAGCTTCACCGCGCAGGGGTACGAGGTGAAGCCGTGGTCCGGCTGGGCGATCACCTACATGCCGTACAACTTCAACAACCCGGCGATGGGCGCGGTGTTCAAGCAGCTGTACGCCCGCCAGGCCGTCCAGCGCTCCATCGACCAGGCGAGTCTGGCGAAAGTCGTCTTCAACGGTACGGCGGTCGCCGGCTACGGCCCTGTCCCGCAGGGGCAGGCGTCCGACTTCGTCTCCCGGGCGCAGAAGGACAACCCGTACCCGTTCTCGACGAAGGCCGCCCGGGAGCTGCTGACCGGTCACGGCTGGACCGAACAGGGCGGCGTCATGACCTGCACGAGTCCCGGGGCCGGGGCCTCCCAGTGCGGTGAAGGCGTCGCCGAGGGCACCAGGTTCGAGATGCAGGTGCTGTCGCAGTCCGGCTCGACGGTCACCGCCAACATGATGAGCGCGATCCAGTCCTCGCTCGCCAGGACCGGCATCAAGTTCTCGATCAAGACGGCGCCCGTCAACTCGGTGCTGGCGCAGACCCCGCAGTGCAAGGCGAGCCAGTCGATCTGCAAGTGGCAGCTGTCCTTCTTCGGCACGGCCGGCAGCTGGTACTTCCCGGCCTTCCCGACCGGTGACTCGCTGTTCCAGACCGGCGGCGGCTCGAACTTCGGCAACTACTCCAACCCGGACGTCGACAAGCTCATCTCCGCCTCCACGACGTCGAGTTCGACCAAGGCGGTCCAGGACTACAGCGCCGCCCTAGCCGAGGACCTGCCGGTGATCTGGCTGCCGGAACCCGTCTATCAGGTCTCGGTCATCAGGAACGGTCTCGGCGGCTTCTCCCAGGACTCGCTCGCCAACCTCCACCCCGCGCAGTGGAAGTGGACCGGCTGAGGCATGGACACGCTCCTGTATCTCGGCCGCCGCCTCCTGCAAGCGCTCGCCGTGATCCTGATCGTCACGATCGTGGTCTTCTGCCTGCTGCACACCCTGCCCGGAGGCCCCGCACGCGGGATCCTCGGCCCGCAGGCGACGGCCCAGCAGATCGCCGCGTTCAACCACGAACAGGGGCTCGACCGGTCGCTGCCCGTGCAGTACGTCTACTACTTGCGCGAGTTGGCGCAGGGTGACCTCGGAACGTCGTACACCCTCAATGAGGCGGTGTCGCGGCTGATCGAGCAGCGGCTGCCGAAGACGCTGGTGCTGACCGTGCTGTCCGCACTGGTCGGGCTGCTGCTGGCCATTCCACTCGGCATGTGGCAGGCGGTGCGGCGCAACAAGCCGGCCGACTACGTCATCACCACGCTGAGCTTCGTCGCGTACTCGACGCCGGTGTACTTCCTGGGACTGATCCTGGTGCTGGTCTTCACCCAGACCCTGCGGTGGTTTCCGTCGCAGGCGCCCCAAGGGGACACGTTGGCCCAGGTGTTCGCCGATCCGGCGGCACTGGTGCTGCCGGTCGTGACGGGGGCGGCTTCGATGGTGGCCGTGTTCAGTCGGTACATGCGGGCGGCGACTCTGGAGAACCTGTCCGAGGACTATGTGCGGACCGCGCGGGCGGGTGGGGCCGGGCAGTACACGGTCCTGTTCCGGCACGTGTTCCGGAACTCCCTGACGCCGGTGGTCGCGATGCTCGGGTACTACGTGCCGGTGCTGTTCGGTGGGGCGTTGGTGGTCGAGCAGCTCTTCAACTATCCGGGGATGGGGCTGTTGTTCTGGTCCGCCGCGCAGTCTTCGGACTACCCGGTGTTGCTGGGGTGCGTGCTTGTCATCTCCGTGGCGACCGTGGTGGGGACCTTGCTCGCGGATGTGGTGCAGCGGGTTGTCGATCCTCGGGTGAAGGAGGGGCGGGCGTGAGTGGTCGTGTTGAAACTGCGGGCCGGTGGGGGCTGGGCGCGCCCCGCGGAGGAGCCGCGAATCGACGCAGCCCCGCGCCCGTGAGAGCGCGCTTCGCGCGCAACAGACTGGCCATGGCCGGGGTCCTGATTGTTCTGCTCTTCCTGCTCTTCTGCTTCGTCGGCCCGCTGCTGTACTCCACCGACCAGACCCACACCGACCTCACCCAGGTCAACCTCCCGCCCAGCTCAGCGCACTGGCTCGGCACCGACGCCGTCGGGCACGACCAGCTCGGGCGGCTGATGTACGGCGGGCAGGTGTCGCTGCTCGTCGGGCTCGCGGCGGGGGCGCTGGCGACCGTGATCGGGACGCTGTGGGGCGCGGTGGCGGGGTATGCGGGCGGCTGGGTCGACGCGGTGATGATGAGGGTCGTCGACGCCGGGATCGCGATCCCCGCGCTGTTCATCCTGCTGGTGATCTCCGCAATCACCTCGCCGGGCCCGCTCGGGCTGGTCGTGATCCTCGGTCTGGTGTCCTGGCTGGTGCCGTCCAGGCTGGTGCGGGCGGAGACGCTCACGCTCAAGAACCGGGACTATGTGCTGACCTTGCGCGCGACCGGAGGCACGCACGGCCGGGCGATCCGGCGGCACATCCTGCCGAACTCGGTGTCGACGATCGTGGTCGCGGCGACGTTCCAGATCGCCGACGCGATCCTGCTCGTCGCGTATGTGTCGTATCTCGGGCTGGGCGTTCAGCCGCCGAAGACCGACTGGGGCGGCATGCTGTCGGCCGGTCTGACGGCGGCGTACTCCGGGCGCTGGTGGCTGATCGTTCCGCCGGGCCTCGCGATCATCCTCGTCGTGTGCGCGTTCAACGCGATCGGCGACGGGCTGCGTGACGCCTTCGACGTGAAGGGACGCGGATGAACATCCTCGAGATCGCCGACCTGGGCGTGACCTTCTCGACCGACACCGGTGACGTGGCCGCCGTGCGCGGAGTGTCGCTACACGTACGGCCCGGCGAGACGCTGGCCCTTGTCGGTGAGTCCGGGTCCGGCAAGTCGACGGTGGCGCTCGCCGCGATGGGGCTGCTGCCGGGCAGCGCGCGAGCCTCGGGCCGGGTGACCGTCGACGGCACAGACGTGGTGGGCGCGCCGGAGGCCGAGCTGGCCCGGCTGCGGGGCCGTACCGCCTCCATGGTCTTCCAGGAACCGGCGACCGCCCTCGATCCGCTGACCCGGGTCGGCTCACAGATCGCGGAGGTCATACGGAACCATCGGGAGGTCTCCCGGTCGAAGGCCGCGCGTGCGGCGGTCGAACTCCTGCGCCGGGTCGGCATTCCCGAGCCGGAGAGGCGGGCGACGGCCTTTCCGTTCCAGCTGTCGGGCGGGCAGCGCCAGCGTGTCGTCATCGCCATGGCGATCGCCAACTCGCCGGGGCTGCTCATCGCCGACGAGCCGACGACCGCGCTCGATGTGACCGTGCAGGCCGAGATCCTCGATCTGCTACGGCGGTTGGCGGCCGACTCGAACACGGGAGTTCTGCTGGTCACGCACAACATGGGCGTGGTCGCCGACTTCGCGGACCGGGTCGCCGTGATGCTGCGGGGCGAGATCGTGGAGACGGGGACGGTGGAGGACGTGCTGTTGCGGCCGCAGCACGAGTACACGCGGGGCTTGCTTGCGGCGGTGCCCCGGCTGCGGCTCAGCGGCGAGGATCCGCCCGCGGCGCGTAAGGCTCCGGTGGTGCAACTGCGGGACGTGTCGGTGCGGTTCGGGCGGGTCCGGGCGCTGGAGGGCGTCTCCCTGGACGTCCGCCCCGGCGAAACCGTCGGCCTCGTGGGCGAGTCCGGGTCGGGCAAGTCGACGGCGGCCAGGGTCGCGCTCGGGCTCATCGCGCCCGCCGTCGGCTCGGTGTCGCTGTTCGGCACCGACCTGGGCCGCGCCCGGGGGCGGAAGCGGCGGGCTCTGCTGTCCGGCGTCGGCGTGGTGCTCCAGGACCCGGTGGCGTCGCTGGACGCGCGGATGAGCGTGGCGGAGTGCGTCGCCGAGCCGCTCCGGGTGCACCGGCGGCGCATGACGGCGGCCGAGCGGCGCGCCAGGGTCGCCGAAGTGCTGGAACTGGTGCGGTTGCCAAGGGAGTTGGCGGGCCGTGGGCCGCGTGAGCTGTCCGGGGGTCAGCGGCAGCGGGTGAGTCTCGCGCGGGCGCTGGCGCTGGACCCCCGGCTGCTGGTCGCGGACGAGCCGACGAGCGCGCTGGACGTGAGTGTGCAGCGCACGGTGCTGGAGGTCATCGCCGAGTTGCAGCGTGAGCTGGGGTTCGCCTGTCTGTTCGTCTCCCACGACCTGGCCGTCGTGCAGGAGTTCGCGCAGCGCGTCGTCGTCATGCGGGAGGGCCGCATCGAGGAGCAGGGGCCGACCATGACGACCCTGCTGCGTCCGGAGAGGGAGTACACACGCCGGCTCATCGCGGCCGTGCCCGTACCGGATCCGGTGCTGCAACGCCGGCGCAGGGAACGCCGGGCGGCTCTCGGGACGGGGGCAGGCGCATGACGCGGGGAGTGCTCGCCGGTGTCGACATCGGCGGTACGACGACGCAGGTGGTGCTGTGCGACCCGGACCTCGGCGTCCTGGACCGCGCCGGCGTGCCCACCCCGGCCTCCGACGGCGGGACGGCGATGGCCGGCGCCGCGCTGGATGCCGTACGGCTGCTGCTGGGGCGTACTCCCGCACGGCTGCTCGGCGTCGGGGTGGGCGCGGCGGGCGTGGTGGACGCGCGGGCCGGACGGGTGCTGGTGGCCAGCGACTCGTTCCGCGGCTGGGCCGGGTTCGCGGTGACGGCGGCGTTCGAGGAGGCGCTGGGTGTACCGGCGTTCCTGGACAACGACGTCAACGCCTTCCTGCGCGGGGAGGCGACGGCCGGTTCGGTGGCGGGCGAGCCGGATGTGCTCGGGATGACGCTGGGCACGGGGGTCGGCGGGGCGCTGTGGCTGGGCGGTGTGCTCCACGACGGCCCGCACGGCGCGGCGGGCGAGATCGGGCACATCCCCGGTTTCGGCGACCTGTCCTGCACCTGCGGCGGGCGCGGGCATCTGGAGACCCTGGCCTCCGGCCGCGCGATCGCCGACCGGTACGCCGAGCGCACGGGCCGTTCGCGCACGTCCGTGGAGGTCGCCGAGGCCGCGCGGTCGGGGGACGGGGACGCGCTCGCCGTGTACCACGCGGCGGGGGCCGCCGTCGCCCGTGCTCTGCTTGTCACGGCGGGCCTGCTGGACGTCACCACGGTGGTCGTCGGCGGTGGCGTGAGCCGCTCCTGGGCGTTGCTGGAGCGCTCGATCCGTGCTGCCCTGGCCGCCGAACCGCCCGTCAGCGGCCATCCCGTCCGCGTCCTGCCGGCCGGGCTCGGTGCCGACGCGGTGGCGATCGGGGCGGCGGCACGCGCGCGTACGGAACTGGGGCCCCTGGTCGGCCGGGTGGCGAAAATCCGCCAAGGATGACCGTGTGATTGACGCGGACCCGGCGCTCTCCTACCTTCTGGTCGATTCACCGAACTCCGTTCGATATATCGACAGTTCGGCATTCGACGCCGGCCTGCCCGTCCGCCCCCGACCACACGGCCCGCACCGACCACGCACCCCCTGGAGCGCACATGGCCCACCCCTCCCGCAGACATGTCCTCGGCATGGCAGCGACCTTTCCGCTCGCGGCGACCGGCGCCCTGACCCTCGGAGCCGGGACGGCCCACGCCGCCGACTCGGCCTACGTCATGGCCTACTTCACCGAGTCCACCACCATGCTTGAGGCCGACTACGGCCTTCACCTGGCCGTCAGCACCGACGGTCTGCGCTGGATGCCGCTGAACCAGAACAACCCGGTGGTCACCCCGACCCTGGGCGCGGAAGGCCTGCGCGACCCGTTCGTCCTGCGCAAGCAGGACGGCACCTTCGTGGTGCTGGCGACCGACCTCAAGGGCACCGACTGGAGCCGCAACAGCGTCAACATCCACGTCTGGGACTCGACCGACCTGCGGTCCTTCACGGGCTACCGGTTGCTGAAGCTGCACGACATGACCGGCACCCACAGCTGGGCGCCGGAGGCCTACTGGGACGCCGGACGCGGGCAGTACGGCATCCTCTACTCGTCGGTGAACAACAGCGGCCACAACGTGATCATGGTCAGCTACACGACCGACTTCCGCACCAGCCGGAATCCGCAGGTCTTCTTCGACCCCGGCCACGACGTCATCGACGGCAATCTGACCGTGGGCGTGAACGGCGTCAACTACCTCTACTTCAAGCGCGACCAGACGCTGGTCGGCGCCCGGTCCACCTCACTCGACCCCGGCAGCTTCACGGTCTTCAGCACCCCGGCCGCACACGGCGGCACCGAGGCGCCCACGGTGGTGAAGTCGCTGACGTCCGACACCTGGTACCTGTGGGGAGACAATGTCGTTTAGGGGTGTTCTCCGGGAGGATGGGACGGTGCCCGGGGGGACGGCTGGCTGATCTCGTCGACCACGGCCAGCGTGTCATGCAGGCGCATGCGCAGCCGCTCGACGAGCCGGACGAGACCCGCGGGCGGGAGCCGGGCGAGATCTTCTGTGCGCGCTTCCTCAAGGTCACGGTGGGCGAATTCCAGGCGGGTCCGCTGGGATTCGGTGAGGGGTCCCGGATCGGGGCGGGACTGCTCGTCAGTCATGTGCGTCTACCTGTGGGTGCGCTGGGGTGCGGGGGTTCGTGGGGTTCGGCCATCGTTCGCCGAACAGTTGTCATTAGGCAATGGGTCAACAAGCGGGTCACTCGAACGGGTGTTTTAGTCGAGTAGATCTTGCATGATGAACGAGAAGCGCACTCACGTTGTACCAACGATGGTACAGACAATGATCATCGTGCCCGAGATCGTCAACGGGTGCCGACCGATCCACTGCCCGACTGGGTACTCACCCGCCGCCGCGAGATCGGGGACCAGGTGAGAGCCGCACGCGAGAGGCAGAAGCTCACCCAAGAGAAGTTGGCCGAGCGCGTAGACCTCGACCGCAAGACGGTCAACCGGATCGAGCAGGGCACCCACGGCACCCTCATCGACCATCTGCTGCTCATCGCTCACGCGCTCGACGTTCCACTCTCTGAGCTAGTGCAGTAGGTGGCCCCGCAGCGTGACGGGGGAGGCACTGCGACGGCGGGCCCGGCGGGCCGCCTTCGGGGGTCAGTGGCCCATCCAACCCGGCCGCGACGCCTGGCACATCGGGGCCGAAGGCAGTGGCGTATACCCGCCTGCGTCGAGTGGAACGAGCAGGGCACACACAGCACCCTCATCACGGGAACCCGCCGCCGGGTGACAGGGGAGGCACTCCGGCGGCGAGCTAGTCGGTGCGTCAAAGCGCGTACTGGGGATACAAGGTGGGCCTCGGGGCGAGCTGCTCCGAGGCCAGCGCCGGAACGGACAGGTGGCCGGTCACGAGCGCGTTCTGTCCGCACCAGCTGTCCAGCTCCACCTGCCAGCCGCCGGCCTCCATACCCCAGTCCGACTCAGGGAGTTTCACGACCACGTCACTGCCGCAGATCAACGAGCGGTTGGCCTGCGACACGATCCATGCTGCCTTCTCCGCCTCGCTGGCCGTGGCGCGGTTGCACCTGTCGGCCATCAGCCAGAGCTTGCGCCAGTGCACACCCGGCGTGACCGGGCCGATGTACGCGACGGTCTGGCCGTCGACGAACCGGCTCGCGTAGCCGAAGACGGGCCCGAACATCGAGAAGACGGTGACCCTTCCCTGGCCCTTTGCAGTCTCGGCAGTCGCCATGAAAGCTCCCTATTTGTACCGATGTCCGGACCGTGAGAGCCGGACTCTAGCGGCAGCCACTGACAGTGGCTGGGTCAGCAGCAGGGGCCGTCGCCGCAGCACGTCGGCGCGTTGCAGTCAGCCGCGATGCCCCACAGGGTCCGGTCGACGTGGAAACCCTCAGCCTCGATGCGGGCTGCGACGTCGACCATCAGGCCGATGGTGCGCATCTTGCTGTTGGGCTGGTGGTGCAGGAGGTAGCCGAAGTGCTCCTGGCAGAACTTGGCGTACCACTCGGTGTGGAGGATCGCGGTGTGCCAGCCAGGGTCGACGAGCACCGACGGTGCCATGGTGTCGCCTGAGCGGGTGGTGCCCATGACGAAGATCATGGCCAGGGCCTGGTCCATGACCTGGGCGGCGAGGGCGCGGTCCATCTTGTACTCGTCCGCGCAGAACGCGGTGAGCATTTCGAACTCGTCGAGGTCGACGAGTTCCCGGCCGCGCCTCTGGGCGACTGCCGTCTTTTCGGGTGCCACAGTCATGCGGAAGTCCTCTCTTGCTTGGTTGGCTGGGACTTGCAACCCGCTCCGCCGCTCAACCGGGTAGGTGTGTGCTGGCGGGGCGGGGGCCTGGGTGTCACTGGCAGCGGCAAGGACGACGAGCTGTTGCCGCGGTGAAGCGCCGCGGCCGCTCTCTTCCCACTGCCATCCGGTGTCGCTCACGCGTCCGACTCAGCGGGCATCTCGTCCCGCCCAGCGCTGATCAGGCGGGCGACAGCGAGCGGCCTACACAGGACGGCCATCGATTCCATCGGCACTGACCAGTACGAGAGGGCTGTGCCTGGGTCGAACTCGTCGTGGTCCAGGGGCGGGACGCCGAGGAGCGTGCCGAGGCCGAGGACGTCGACGTCGTTCTCGCGCCAGTCGTCGGCTGCTTCGTGCCACGTGCGGGGCACGCTGGGGGGCACGAGAGCGTAGTAGCGGTGTCCGCGCGGGTCGCAGATGACGGGGCCGTCGAGGACTTCGGTGAGGAACTGGTCGACCTGTGTCGGGTTCCAGCGGCTGCAGGCGGCGGCGAGGACGATGTCGCCGGGGAGCCGGATGGCGGAGAAGAGGGTGCCGAGGGGCAGCATGGTGACGCCTTGCTCGCGCCACTCGACTCGGGCTCGGCGCCGCCGTCCTTCGGCGAGGGTTGACAGGAGCCAGTGTTCGGCTGCGAGGCGCCGGTCTGAGGCGGGGTGAACGAGGACCCCGGGGGTCTCTACTGGCTGTAAGGCCTGCCCGCTGTGGTCGCTGCTCATGCTCACGCCACCGCCGTCATCTGGCACCCGCAGGTGACGATCGGCCATTCACGGCCGTCGTCGCCAAGCGTGACCGTTCCGGCGGGCTTCAGGTCTTTCGCGACGGCACCGCAGTCCCAGCATGCCCGGCCGTGGAGTCGTGCGATGCTCACCGGCCCATCGACGTGGGCCGTCGGTGAGGCCGTAGTGCTCTCGCTCATGCCCCGTTCCCATCTGCCTGTTTTGTTCGGACAGGCAGATCATGGGCTGCGGCAAGGGCGACAAGGGACACAGCTTGTGTTCCCTTGTGTCCCCCGGCCGAGTGGGTCAGACGGCGCCGACCCACTCCGCAAATGAGGTGAGGGTCTCAGCATCAGCTCGCTTCAGGCGACGCAGTGTGGCGGCGGTGTCGCGGGCCCAAGGGTGTTCGCGGGTGTGCTGCGGTGCGATCAGACGGGCGACCTTGAGGGACTCGAAGGAGTCATCGGCGAGCCCTGCCCAGAGCTGAGCGCGTGCAAGTTCAATCCAGAACCCGGACTGCCGTTCCGCCGGTAGATCGCGCGGTGGTGTCCACTCGCGGGCCACGTCCAGCGCGCGGGAGACGTGGTCGCTGCCCAAGCTGACTGCTACCGAGACCTCGTGGGCGCGGACCGAGTCCGGGCCGAATGCCGTCCCGTGATACTCCCCTTCGGGGATCTGGTCACCGAGGTGACGAGCCTCGTCGAGGTGGAGGTCTGCTACGGCGCCGTCTCCTGCTCGCCCGGCGATGACTGCGGCCCGCATGTGCAGGGCGCCAAGGCTTGCGATGGTCTCTCGGCCGCGAGGGGCGGGGCTCGCGTCGATCGCGTGCTGGATGGCGCGCAGTCCAGCTGTGTGGGCGCGGGCGGCGAAGAACGTCTCCGTGCGCACGTAGGCCGCAGTGGCTTCAGTGAGCGGGTCCTCGGCCTGGCGGGCTGCCCAGCGCATCAACTCGACCAGCCGGGCGGAGAGATCGTGGTGGCCGTACTTGTAGGCGGCGGCATCTGCGGTGCGGGCGGTGGAGGCGACGAGTTGGGCGGCTTGTAGGCGTTGCGCTCCTGCGCTGTGGTGCAGGGTGCGCAGCGTCTCGTCGAGCAGGGTAGGGATGCCGTTGGCGATGCGTGCGTACTGGGCGCCGAGGCGCCAGTTGACGGCCTCGTCGACGGCGGCATGCAGTTCATTGAGAGGCAGGGTGGGCGGGTCGGTGGGGATGTCGTACGCGGCGATCGCGGCGCTGATGGAGGGGATGGCCGCGTGCACGCGGCTGTCGGTGCGGGTGTTGCCGCTGACGATGTGGCTGGGATCTACGCCGAGTGCGGCAGCGATGGAGTCGAGGGCGTCATCGCTCGGGGTCCTGGCTCCGCGCTCGATGGCCTTGACCATGGAAAGAGACAGGAAGGCGGCAGAGGCGAGTTCAGCCTGAGTCAGCCGGCGGGCGTGCCGGATGGTGGCGATGCTCTTGCCTACATCGCGCGTGCTGTTGGCGGGCATACTGGCTCCCGTTCGGTGCGTCCACTCCGAACCGTACCCGCGCCGTGACAGCTCGGGTACGTGAACGGCCCCACCCGCATCTCGTGGGTGGGGCCGTGTGGTTGACGTTCAGCCAGCGATGATCGCGGTCAGCTCGGTGAGGCTGTCGATGCGCCAGTCCGCGGCTGCCGCCACTTCCGGGTCGTCGACCCAGAGATGTCCCCACGGGCCGCGCCGGATGTGCGCCGCGCGGAGACCGGCAGCCTTCGCAGGAACGATGTCGTTGGCGGGATGGTCGCCGACGTACACCGTCCGGCTCGGCTCGGCCTGAGCCACCTGCAGCACCCGCTCGAAGAACTCGGGTTGCGGCTTGGCCACGCCCCACTCCTCGGACGTGGCGACGAGGTCGGCAGGCAGACCGAGGGCGCGCAGCAACTCGCCGGCGCGGGCCGTCTGGTTCCCTGCGACGACCACCCGCACCCCGAGGTCCCGCAGTGCTGTCAGCGCGGGCCGGACGTCGTCGTACAGGTCTCTCTCGTCCAGGCGCTCGCCGCGGCCTGCGGCCTCCATTGCGGCCCGCTCTGCGGCGACGTCGATGCCGGGGCGGACAAGTCGCAGGGCGTCGGCGTTGTCCCGGCCTTGGGCGACGACGGCGCCGACGAGAGCGGAGAGTGTGTGTCTGGGGGTGCCGAGCCAGTCGGCCCACGATGCCCAGTAGCGGTCGTCGCGGGTGATGGTCTCGCCGACGTCGAGGACGATGGTCTCAATCACCCCGGGAAGCCTACGACGTTGCAATCCGCTTCTTGCGGTCCGTGTGTCCCCGTAGGCTTGTCGCATGTCCCCCAACCCTTCCCGCCCTGGCGTCGCACGCTCTGCCGCGGCCGTGAACACGGCGATTCGCGCCGTTGTCAGGGGTGCTCGGGGAAGGCCGTGGACGCGGGCGGAGCGGGCGTTGTACGACGAGCTGCGGGATGAGTGGGTGGCGGCGATGCGGGCCGAGGTCGTCGAGGCGGCCTAGGCGTACTGGCGGCGGCTGGGGTCCAGCGCCCCGGCACCGAGCAGCCCGCCATCATCCGGTTCCGGATCCGGCGCTCCATCGCGACGGCACACGAGCGCATCCGGGTCATCGGCCGGCGCCTGCAGCGAGTAGCCATCCGGGCACGTCTGCCCGTCCTTCCCGTCAGCTCCCGCCTCACCCTGCGGGCCAGCTGGACCAGGCTCGCCCTGCGGTCCCGCTGGGCCGGCCGGACCTGCTGCCCCCGAAGCGCCGACGGCTCCGGGCTCCCCAGCCACTCCGTCAGAACCGTCGGCGCCGCTCTCCCCGTCCTCGCCCGGCGATCCGGACGGGCCCGGCTCGCCATCCACGCCGTCCTGACCTGGCGCGCCCGGCGGCCCGGGCGGGCCTGTCACCGAGTCGCCCGGTTCCCCCTGTGAGCCGGGCGGTCCCGCTATCGGTGTCGCTCCGAGACCTTCCACCTGCCGGGTCAGTGCCTCGATGACCGCATGATCTGCGCGGCGATCCTGTGCCATGTCCACCACCAGCACGGCAAGCGCCGCCATCATGCCGAGCGCGAGGACACCCGTCACCGCGCCGAGCCACTCCGCGCGCGGCAGCCGCCGGCGTCTCTTGTGTGCGGCCTTCATCACGCCACCACCGCCCACACCGCGATCGCCGCGGACAGTAGGCCCATGAGTACGGGCACGATCATTTGGTAGAGGCGGGCCTGGCGCTCGCGTTCGCGTCGGTCCCGCTCGTCGCGCTGGTACTGCTCGAAGGCGTTTTCCAGAGCGGCATTCGCGTCGCGTTCCTTTTGGACTTCCTGGCTGAGCGCGTTGATCCGCTGGTCGGTGTAGGCCTGTTGCAGGGCGTACACCTCGGTGGAGACGACCTTGTCGAGGCGGGCGTTGATGCCCTGGCCCATGACTTGGATCTCGTGTCGCAGGGCGTCGACGGTGCGTCCGAGTTCGCCCACGGACAGGTCGTCGGCCACGCTCGCCTCCGTTCGCTAGCCCATCTCGAACGGCAGTCTGGCACTGATGTAAGGGGAGTTCGTTCCGGTCGCAACCTTCACAGCATCACCGCTGCATAATGAATTTCAGCCGACCGGTCAACTGAATGAGGCTGAGATGCAGCAGACCGCCCGCCGCCCCGGACGCCCCAGAGACCCCCAAGTCGCCGAGCGAGACGAAGCGATCTACCGGCTCATCGCGACTGGCATCAACTCCCGCAGTGGCCTCGCCGCAGCCAGCGGCCACGAACGCGATGCCGTGTTCCTGTCCTGCAAGCGGCTCCAGGCCAAGGGCCGCATCCGGCAGTGCCTCGGCTCCCACGGCGGCGTCGTATGGTCCGTCGCCGACGGCACCCCCTGCCCCTGAGGAGACGACCGTGGAGACCGTCGAGTTCTTCTCCGCAGACGACGTCGCCTGGCAGAACAACGCGCCCTGCGCCACCGCCGACTTCGACTTCATCCCCGACGTCGAGGCCGAAGCCGACGCCGCCGTGGCCGAGGAGCGGTGGTGCCGTACCTGCCCGGTCCGTACACGGTGCCTCGCGTGGGCGATGCTGCACCGCGCCGAGGGCTACTGGGCAGGCACCACCACGTACCAGCGGGACCAGCTGCGCCGGGTACGGACGCGGGCTAAGTGTCCGATCTGCCAGGCCGTCGCACTCGTCTACACCGACCCACACGAGCTGTGCCTGTGCTGCGGGGCATCGTGGATCCGGGACGTGCGCGAGGAACCGATCGCGGCTACACCGCTACCGCCGCCCGCGGCGTAGCCTGCTCCATCTCGTACGCCCGCTGCCAGGCCTCGGCCCACCGCCACGCATGCTGCGACAGCCGCAACTCCGCGGCCACCGCACGGCCCGCATCCGACAGCTCCGCCCGCATCGCGGCCGACTCGCGCAGCCGCTTCAGCTCCCGGTACCAGGTGCGCGGCCGGTCAGCGAGGACGCCGGCGCCCATCGCGTGCAACCTGCGGTACTCGGCTCGCGGCGACGCCACCCACGGCACGCCCACCGCGCTCATCTCCAGCGGCTTCAACCAGCTCTTCGCGGCGTTGAACTTCGTGTCGGCGAGCGGGGCGATCCCCACCCCCAGTGAGGCGACAGCGGCCGGCCACTCCTCGATCGACACGCTCCCACCCTGCGGATCGGCCGACAGCCCGAACGCGCGGCCAGCGCCCGTGCTGTCGCCGCGCATCACGAACTCGGCGCCGTCATCGACGAGCCGGGCGACCGCCCCGCCGAGGGACTCCGGGTCGTTGGGGTGGGAGTGGAACGAGCCCGGCCAGCCGACCACGTCCGAGTCCATGCGGGGCAGCCCGTAGTACATGTCGGGCAGGTAGTTGTGCAGCACGTGGCCTCGGCCGTGCCGGGCGTACACATTGAGCAGTGCGGGCGTCGACACGGTGACGAGGCTCGCGTTGCGGCAGGCGAGCGCCAAGTTGTGCCAGGAGTGCGGCCCCGCGCCAGGCCGGTGCACAGCCCACGCGGGATTGGACGGGTGGATGGACGACAGATCGTCGTCGACGTCTACGACCACGGTGACGCCCTTGGCGCGCATCACGCCGATCGCCTGCGCCATGTAGGCGTGGGTGACGCGCTGCAGGACGACGACGTCGGCGTCGACATCGAGGACGTCGGTGACCTGGCCGTGCTCGACGACGGCCCTGAGTCTGCGGTCTTTGGGTTCGACGACGTGGACGTCGTGCCCGGCCGCCGCGCACGCCTCGGCTGGCCAGCGCATCCTGAACGAGCCGCAGCCGTACGCGTCGGCCGGGTAGACGTGGACCTTCACTCGGTGGTCTCCGCGGTCTTGCGGGTGGTGCGCTTGGCGGTCGGCGTGGGTGCGGCCGCTGTCTTCTCCAGTTCGCCGACACGGGCGGTGAGCTCGGCGAGCTGCTTCTCCAGCTCGGCCACGCGGTCCGGAGGTGCCTGGAAGTCGGCAACCTTGCCCGCCTCTTCCCGGGACAGGAAGTACTTCGAACCCTCTTCGACGGTAAGTGCGCGGATGCGTGCGTCCAGTGGGCTGCTCACGCGGTTGCCTCCTTCGGGGAGACCTGCCCGCGCGCGAGGAGCGCCAGCACAGCGAGGACGACCGCGTTCGTAGCCCCGACGGTCTCCGCGGACACGTTCAGTCCGTACGCGGCCAGCAGCGCTGCCCCTGCGGCGACCACCGCGGTGAACGCGGACGGGGCGATCGGCCTCGTCATCGCGGCGGTGATGGCGCCGAACACGGCGGAGATGATGGCGACGATGGCGCCGGCCTGTTCGCCGGACATGCCGATGTTGAAGGTGACGATGAGGGAGAGGACGGCGCTGAGGGTGGAGACGATGAGCGCAGGCTCTCGGCCGAAGATCTTCATGGGGTAAGTCCTCCTGTTACTGGGTGAGTCGTGAAGCGAGCAGGTCGGCGACCTTCACGGCGAGGGCGTCCAGGTCGACGCCGCCGACGGACAGCGAGTCGACCTTGGCCTCGACCTTCCGGACTCGGTCGAGGGTTTCCCGCCCGGCCGCAGCGACGGTCCCGAGCGCGTACTTCGCGGTCCACGTCTCGTTGCCGTCGTTCCAGTCGGCGTTGTTGTACGGGGGTGGCACGGCCGGGATCAGGTCGGCGTGCCAGATGTTGGTCACGTCGCTGCCTTCCAGCACGCCGCCGCCCGCGGCGAACTTTCGGAACACGGCCTCGGCGATCTCGTCGGCGGTGGGCATGTCGTCCTCCTCGTTGCTCTGGCCGGTTGCGCGGGCGACGATGCCCGGGAACACGACCTCTCGGAACTGCTTGATGCGCGCCTTGCCGGGGCAGGCTGTGCCGTTCGTCGACCACTGCGGGAACATCGAGTGGTAGCCGTAACCCGGGTCTGAGTGGCTGCGGCAGATCCGCAGCGGGATGCCGTGTTTCTGGTGCAGCCACACGCCGAGGCGGATGAGCTGCTCGATCTGCTCCGGCGTCCACGGGTCGGAGGCCTTCGTGTTGGAGGCGGTCTCGATGGACACGGCGCCGGTGCCGTCGGCCCGGCGGTTCGCGCCGGCGTTGGCGTCGGCGCGGGTCTCCGTCCCGATGAACTGACCGATCGACCCGTCGTAGTCCAGGCCGAAGTGAGATTCCAGGTTGGTGCTGTCGCGCCAGTACTCATAGATCCGCTGCTCGTCCCACGGAGCGACCACCGAGTGGAGGATGAACTGGGTGGGCCGGATCGCGGCCTGCTGGTCGCTCTCGGGCTGCAGCTCCAGTCTCTTGGCGCCGGGGTACCAGGCCATGGCGTGCGCTCCTTACAGGGGAAAGACGACGATGCGGCGGCTGTTGAAGGTGCCCGTCCCGGACGCCACCCGGTACTTCGCCGTGAACGTGTTGCTGCCCGGGGTGAGGTCCGTGTGCAGCACGACCGCGGAGGCGACGATCCCGGACCCGGCAACGCCATACACGCCGATGCCCCGGTTGTCGGCCTCCGCGATCGTCGACGCCCCCGACACCGCGTACGACATGCGGCACGAGCCCGCTCCCGAGTTGTCGATGGAGCCGTGGACAACGACCAGGGCGGCCGGCCCGGTGGTCACGGTGACGGCCGGCCCGAGAGTGGTGAGGTCGGTGTAACTGGTGGACGTGGTCGTCTCGGACATGAGGACGCTCGCCGTGGCGGAGAACCGCTCGGAGATCTCGTTGGGTGCCGACACGGCGAAGTGGGCGCCGGCCGTGGTGGCCTTGCCGGGGCCGGTCTCGTTGAGGTTGTCGCGGATGAAGGTGTTGAACTGTGCCGCCGTGAAGACGGCGCTCGCGACGGCGGTCATGGGTGCGGACCAGGCCACTGCGCACGCTCCTTACAGCGGGAGGACGAGGATTTCGCGGCCCCGGAAGGTTCCCGTGTTGGAGCCGACGGAGTACCGCATGGTGAAGGTGTTGTTGCCCGGGGTCAGGCCGGTGAAGAGGTGCGCCATGGACAGGCGGCAGAAGTTGCTGGCTGTGAGGCCGTCGGTCGAGAGCATCCACTGGTCGCTGGCGGCGACCGAGGTTGCGCCGGTCACGGCGACGGAGCAGCGGGTCAGGGAGGTGTCCGCGCTGTTGTGCATGTCGGCCGCCCACCAGACGAGGGCCATTGGCCCGGTGGCGACTGTGACGGCGGGGCCGACGGTGGCGAGGTTCGCGTACGTCATGGACGTGGTGGTCTGGCTGGTGTCGACGCGCGCCGACACGGGGCTGCGCATGGCGATCGCGTTGACGCCGGTTGAGACGGGGATCTGGCTCGCCGCGGTGGCCTTCGCGGGAGCTGTTTCGTTCAGATTATCCCTTACATACTGATTGAATTGAGCTGCCGTAAAAGTCGAGTTGGCGACCGCGGTCATGGGTGCGGACCAGGCCATCAGCCCACCACCTCGTTCAGGGTGGCGGGTACGCCGTGCTCGCGGTTCTCCTCGCGGAGCTCGTCGACGGTCTGCCCGTGTGGGGCTCGGAATCGCAGCGCGGTCTCGTGGTCCTTCGGGAACCAGTTCCGGTTGTGCGGGATCGGGCGCAAGACCAGCACCGACATAATCTCGTTCATGTTCGGCGGCCATTCGATGGGCGCGACCATCTGGCAGTACGAGCAGCGGAACTCGGTCTTCTGCATCACACGCGGCGACGTCGGGACGCGCGGGTTCGCGCGCTCGAAGAGGTGCTCGACACCGCCGCAGCCGCGGGGGCAGTCGGCCACCCAGTCACCGCTGTACACCCAGGCGCGGGCCGTTGCTGCGATCAGTTCCACCATGGAACGGACGGTAGACACCACCCACGGAAGATCATTCCGGGGTCAGGTGCCGAACCGTCCGATGTCGAAGGCGCCTTGTGTGGGGTGGTCGAAGATGAACACGTTGTCGGGGTTGTCGGCGGCCGTCGGGTCGAACACCCCGTCATCGAAGCCCAGCCCCGGCACGTCGAACGTGAACGGGTTCGGGGGCACACTCAGGCCGGTGCGCTCGCAGCCGAGGGTGGCGTAGTGCACGCGCGTCTCACACCCGGACACCGCCTCCTCCTCGCCGGGCATGCGGGCGATGCTGTGCTCGATGCTCTCGATGTGGAAGTCCGCGGCGAGACCCAGCTCGGCGTGCGCGATGGTGATCAGGTCCGAGATGGTGCGGGTGAGGATCTGCATCATGTGCTCGTCGTCCGACGAGACGAGCCGTAGCTGGACGGTAGGGCGGCGTTGCGCGTAGTGGGCGAGTAGCAGCAGCGCGATGGCGTATGCGTCGTTCTGGCCGGCCCACGGCACGTCGTCGGGGTAGGAGCGCAGGCCGTGCCGCTGGATGCTGGCGGGGTCGTCCGCTGACACCTTCCCGGTGCGGGAGACCGGTACGGACCGGGCCCGCAGCTGAAGGTGGTTGATGTTGACGGCGCCGCCGGCCGCGAGGACGGTGATGGTGGTCGACTGGCCGGAGCGGCGGGAGATCGAGGTGACGACGGTGCCCGGGCCGGTGAAGACGACGTCTGTGCCGATGACGAGGTCCAGGGCGTCCGTGAACGGGTCGGATGCCTTGGCCTGGATGGTGACGCTCTGGCCGATGGTGAGGTTGATGTTGTCGTCGCTCTGCCACACGACGGACCGGGTCGCGTCGGGCCTGCGCTCGTCGACGTCGAACGAGATCGTGTTGACGATGTCGCGCCAGCCGTGGGAGTAGCCGAACGGGTCGATGAAGGACAGGGCCACGGGGTCCTCCTAGAAGCGGCGGATGATGCGCAGGCGGGTGGTGTAGGTGCCGCTGCCGTTGAGGACGGACGCGCCGCCGAGGTCGGCGAAGGTGGGTCCGTTCGGTGTCTTCCTGCTGTTGAGGAAGCGCATGTTGCCCTGGGTGTCGACGCCGAGGTAGATGCCGTTGTGGTCGATCTGGCCGCCGCTGTCGCCGTCGGAGGTGGCGTCGAAGTGGGGGACGTCGCCGATCTGGATGTTGGCGAGGGAGGGCGGTGTGCCGACGGCCTGGGCGACGATGATGCCGGGCCCGTCGGGTCCGATGTCGAGGGTTCGGCGGGGAAGGTTGTTGCCGTCGATGCTCTGCTCGAACACCATGGGCACGCCCATGTGGAAGCCGTACACCATGCGGACGTAGCCGGAGCAGTCCAGGCACAGGGCTTCGTCGGGGTCGGCGGTGCGCTCCTCCCCGTTCGGGAACGTCCAGTCCAGGCTCATGTAGTCGTGGAAGTCGGCGCCTTCGAGGCGGCTGCCGTCGGTGTCGAGGGGGCCGTACGAGGCCTGCCCGGAGACCTGCGCGCCGACGTTCGGGTCGAACAGGGGGTAGGCGCCGGTGATGTAGCGCATGGCGTGGGCGAGGACGTCGGGGCTGGAGTCGATGGCCCACTCCTGGATCTGCGTGGCGAGCGCAGGCGTCCACGTTCCGTCGAATGCCTCGTCGAGGACGCGCACCCACGTGTTGTGGGTGACGCTCGGCGTGGTCGCCCAGCTCGCGGAGATGACGCGGAGGCTGACTGTGTGGAACAGGCGCGGCAGGCCCGTGCTGCTGGTCGACGCGAGGAACCGAAAGCCGACCCGGCCGGTCATGTTGCTGGTGTCGGACACGGAGTGCAGCCACGTCGCCGGCTCGTCCGTACCGTCTTTCCAGGCACGGCAGCGGACGATGGAACCGGTGCGCTCGGCGCGGATGTGCCACAGGTCCCCGCCGACGAAGCCCGTGCCGACCTGGGTGACGGCGCCGAGGGTGGTGGTGACGTCGGCCACCTCCTTCTCCAGCGTCAGCTGTACGACGCCCGCGGTGGTGACGATGAGGCGGGCCCTCGTGTTGTTGTCGACGTCGGTGTAGCCGATGACGAGACCCACCGAGCTGCTCGCCCCGGTCGGCGCGACGGGGAGGGTGACCGTGCAGGTGACGTCGACGTCGCCGAGGGTGTCGATGATTGTCGCGAAGCGGGATGCGTTCGCGGTGGGCAGGCTCGCGATACCGACGTCGCCGTTGACGGTGAAGTCGCTGGCGGTGCCGGTGACGGAGTAGGTGCCGCCACCGCCGGACGATCCGAACCCGGACGCGAGGGTGCGGTCGAACGAATCGGTGAAGGGGCGCTTCGTCTCGGAGAAGGTGCGTTCCGTGCCGCGCATGGCGACGGTCCGCGCGCCGACGGTGAGCGTCGCGAGGAGCCCGTGGTCGTCGAACACGCGCAGCAGCTGTGGCGGCCCGTCCACGACCTGCGTGGTGAGGCACTGGTCTCGCAGGGCGACGAACGCCGCCTGCGACTGGCGGGAGTTGAACCGCACGAGCCGGTGGTGCCGATCGCGGAAGATGAACGTGCCGTCCGGTCCGACGTAGGCGATCGAGGGCGGGCCCTCGGAAACGAGGAGGTCGACGAGCGCGTTGAGCGCGTCGGCTTCCTCCAGCCACCACCACGGCACGAAGGTGGCGCCGAGGTCTACGTCGCGGGGCCCGGTCCATCCGACAGCGTCGAGGATGACGTGCACGAGAGTTCCGGTGCGCTGCGCCGCGTACAGCTCGGTGGAGATCTTCACGCCTTGCAGAAGGGACAGCAGGTCCAGGGCGGTGATGTCAACGGACCGGTCCCCGCGGTCGGGGTGGACCTGGAAGTCGTCGATGCGGCCGACGAACAACGGGAACATGGCGTCCTGGAACACGGTCCCTACACGCACCGGGGCGGCCGGCGTGAGGTCGTTGACGATCGGCGAGTCCGGGTTTTCCGGGCTGTAGATGCGGTCCGCGTTGCATAGCGTCATCGACAGGGAGCCCACCTTTGGGCCGCCGAGTTGTCTGTCTTGGTCGCGGCCGTACGCGAATTGGACGGGCCCGCGCTGGAGGACGTCGTCGGTGACGTCGTCGTTCGGGTCGTCGAAGTCGCCGTCGCCGGTCCAGTCGATGGCGACGGTGTACCGCTCCGGCAGCGTCGGGCGGATGTTGAAGTTGTCGAAGTAGGCGTAGTCGTCCGACGGCGGGCCGCCGGTCACGAGGGGCGTGCAGTGCGCGAGGAGCTGCACCTGAAGGTCGTTGTCGGCGACCCAGGCCGGTGCGGTAGTGGAGTGCTGACTGGTCCACTCCCGGCCGTCCGGCGAGGTCTCCCACAGCAGCACGCCGGCGTCCTCGCGGATGCCGAGCCACGCATGCAGCACCGGGTCGTACGGGGTCTGGGCGGCGGCGGGGTCGTTGAAGTCGACGTGCGTGGCCATCAGTAGCAGGTTGGTGACCGCGTCGACCTGGAACACGA
This sequence comes from Streptomyces sp. NPDC107528, assembly GCF_055639295.1. Classification (NCBI taxonomy): domain Bacteria; kingdom Bacillati; phylum Actinomycetota; class Actinomycetes; order Kitasatosporales; family Streptomycetaceae; genus Streptomyces; species Streptomyces sp. NPDC107528. The sequence continues at coordinate 473,392 of NZ_JBVKAV010000001.1, read as the reverse complement.
GCTGGGTTCCGGGAGTGTCGGAGAGGATGAGGAGCTGGGCGTACGACTCCGTATGCCCGGGTCCTTCCGGGGGGAAGACCTGGGCGCGTGCGTGCGAGCCTTGCAGGCGGTAGAGCTCCCCGGACGCGTAGGCGGCGAAGCCTTCGTCGCAGGGGACGCGGGCTTGCCCGTCGGGCTGGTCGGGCATCGCCCCGCCGGGGGCGGTGTTGTAGTTGCTCGGCCACTTTGCCGTGTTCACGGCCGGTGCTTCGAAGTCGTCCGTCAGATCGGCGAAGGCGGCCGTCGAAGGGATGACGTTGAAGCTGTCGAACTCCGCGAAGTCCGGGGTCCCCGAGTCCCGGTGGGTGATGAGCTGGATTTCGAGGTCCGTGTCGCTCGCCCAGGCCGGGGTGGTCGCCGACCGGCGTTGGGTCCACGTCAGGCCGTCCGCGCTCGTCGACCAGATCAGTGTCCCGCCGGTCTCGCTGATGCGCAGCCAGCGGTGCGCAACCGGGTCGTAGGTGAGGGTCGTCGCGCCCGGGTCGAAGAACCCGGTACGCACAGCCATGGTCAGCTGATTGGTGACCGTGTTCACCTCGAAGATGGCGTCGGTGCCCGACGTCGACGAGGTGATCAGCAGCTGCGCCCACGCCTCCGTCGCCGCGCCCCCGGCGGCTGGCGGGAACATCTGCACCGAGGCGTGCGAGGCGGCGAGCGTGTAGATGTTATCGCTGGTGAACGCACTGAACCCGGTGTCGCAGACGACGCGGGCCCGGCCGCCGGTCTCCGTGGGCAACGTCCCGCCCGGGCCGGTGTTGTAGTTCGAGGGCCACTTGATGGTGTCGACGACGCCGTCAGTGAACGTGTCGCGGAGGACTTCGATCAGCGGCATCAGCCCACCGCCCTGAGGCCACGCGGCAGCCGGTTCGTCCGCGAGAGGTCATCGAGAGACTGGGCCAGCCAGTCCTGCATCTGACGCTGCGAGCCGATCACGCCCCGGTTCTCGACGCTCAGGTGGTAATGGTGGTGCACGTCCCCCGACGCCGCCGAGGCCCCGCGGTTGGTGGGCATCGACGCGATCGCGCTGCGGGGAATGCTCATCGAGTTGAGGGCCGCCATGGTGCGCATGCCGTAGTAGTTGACGGCGGCTGCGCGCATCATGAACTCGCGGTTCGAGGCGAGGATCGGGACCCGGTCGCCAGTGCTGGAGCCGGGCCCCTGGATCAGGCCGCCGCCTGCGTACTTGCCGTACCGGCCGTAGGCGCCGAAGTTGCCCCAGTCGCCGAAGTTCCGCCCGTACGGGTTGCCCTTCCAGATCTGGGCGATCATGTCGTGGAAACGGCCCACGTTCCCGGACATGCCCTTGAAGGTCATGTCCTCGAAGACCCTCGCCCCCGAACCCACCGCCTTCTTGATCTCGGCGACCGCCGCCCAGAATCCGTCGGCGACCTTCATCTGCTGCGCGCGGAAGTTCTTCGACATGCCCTGGAAGCTGATGTCTTCGAAGAGGGAGGAGCCGCGCTTGCGCCACCCTCCGGTGTCCACCAGCCGCTGCAGTTCGGCGACGGCTGCCGTGAAACCGGTCTTCGCCGGGGTGCGGGCGGTTCGGCCGGCTGCGGGCTTCGCTGTGCCCCCGGCTGACGCTGTCGCTACGGCGCCGACGTTCTTGGCAGCCGTAGCGACCTTCGGGTGCGAAGCTGCCAGGCCTGCGACGAGGCCGTCGCCGATGAGCCGTCCGATCGCGGCGAACACCGTGGACGGACTCTTGATTCCTAGGGCCTTCTTGATGGCTTTCTGCATGCCCTTTGCGATGTCGAGCATGAGCTTTTCGATCTGCTTCTGCTGTGCCTTCAGCCCCGTGAGGAAGCCGTCACCGGCCTTCTTCCCGCTGTCATACAGCAGGTCGGCGCCAACCTTGCCGAGCTTGCCGGACTCCTTGGTGATCTGCGAGTTGAGGCTGTTGTACTGCTTGATCGTCGCAGTGTCCGCCCCGGCGAGGGACTTCGCAAACGCGGCGCCCTGCTCGGGGCCCATCTCCAGGATCTGCCGAAGGAGGTCTTTGTTCAGGCCCTTCTTCTGCAGCTTCTGCACGTTCGCCGTGAAGCTCTTGATTTGGTTGAGGGAAGCCTGCATCTCACCCTTGACGAACTTCGGTGAGAACGCGTCCTGCTGGACGATGCCGGAGAGAGCGCCGGTGGCCTTGGCCTTGCTCGCGGTGTCGGTTGCAAACTTGTTCGCGTCGGCGATCTTCTTCGCCACACTGTCCCGCTGCTTGGCCAGCGACACCAACTTCGACGTCTGCCGGTTGACCATGGCGACAAGCTGGTTGTCCTTCTTGCCGGTGAACGCTGCCCAAATGTCCTTGGCCAAGTCCGCGGACACGGACTTGATTTTCGCCTGGGATCCGGTCAGCCCCTTGATGAACCCAGCCCCGACGTCCTTCGCGAGTGCCGCCGTCCTCTTCGACGGTGACGCGATCTGCAGCTCTTCGCGGATCCCCGAGACGACAGCGGCCGCCATCTCCCTGGCCGCCTCCCGCACCATGCTCACCGCCCCGGCCATGCCGGACGCCAGGCCGTCGCCGACCGCCGCGCCCGCGCCGACCAGACCGCCGCCAGCCATGCCGAAGGTCCCGTCATTGATGGCCTTCAGCAGGGGCAAGTGCTGGGCGGTCTGCTTGGCATTGACGACGAACTCGTTCTTCGACAGCCACGGCCCAGCGAACACGCTGTCCGATGTCTCAGTGCCGGGCCCGTCGACGAGACCGCCCGTCGCATAGCCGCGTCGCCCGCGATACCGGAACCCGGAGCCCGTGTACAAACCGCCGGTGGCGCCGCCCGCGTTCGGGCCACGTCCGCCCGACCCTGTGTAGATCGTGCGGCGCTCCGTCGTCAGCACAATCCGTCTGGAATTGACGCTGTTCAACGCGGCATTCGCCTGACGGACCTTCGACTGCAGGTCGGAGATGTCCGCGGTGAGCCGGGCCCGCTTCTCGCCCCTGGCGTTCTTCAGCTGCTGCTCGGCCTGCTTGATCTTGGCCGTCCACACCCCGATGTCCGCAGACAGCTTCGCCGTCTTCGTGCCCCGAGCGCGGATCAGCTGCGCCTCGGCCTGGGCGACCTTGGCCTTCCAGTCCGCGATGTCGGCGGTGAGCTTGGCCCGCTTCTCCCCCTTCGCGGTCTTGAGCTGCTTATCCGCCTCGGCAATCTTCGACTTCCAGTCGGAGATGTCCGCCTTCAGCAGCGCCGTACGGTTCGGCGTCTTCAGGATCGTCGATGCGAGTTTCTCCGCCTCCGCCCGGGTGAGGCCCATCTGCTGCGCGTTCGCGACGAGCTGCTGACGCCCCCGCTCGTAGATGCCGTTGACCGCCGACCACGACTGGCCGCTCTCCCGTGCCGCTCCCGCCGCCTCATCGGTCTTCGCGGCGAGGTCGTTGAGGGCCTGCGCCGCGGCCCGCTGCTTGTCGGTGTTGAGGACGAGCTGACCGCCCTGCATGGACAGGACGCCTGCGTTCTCCTGCGCGGCTTTCGTTGCCGCGTCGATGGCCGCCTCGAAGCCGATCATCCCGCCGAGGCCTTGGCGGTTGACGTCGTTCAACGCCTGGATCGCTTGCCTCAGCCCGTCGGCGGAGGCCTTCTGTTCGGCGAGCTTCGCCGACGTCTGCTGCGCCTGCTGCCCGAACAAGCCCATCGCCTGCGCGGCGAGCTGCTGCTCCAGCGCCTGGTCTGCGAGCGCCGCCGTATAGCCGTCGAGCTGGCCGCGGACCTCTTCCGCGGTGAAGCCCTGCTTCTGCAGGTTCGCGGTCGCCACCTTCAGGGCCTCGGCGGCGATTTCCGCTTTGCCGCCCTTCACCAGGTTGGTGAGGCCCTCATCCAGGCCGTTGAAAGCTTCCTTGGCGTCCTTGACCGGCGTCGAGTCCATCCCGATGAAGCTGGTCAGGGTCTGCTGCACCTTGTCCAGGTTCGACGGCCGGGACAGGGTACGCAGGGCCTCCCCGAGCTCCGTGAAGTTGGCGCCGAACACCCTCGCGGCCTCGCCGGACAGCTTGCCCGTTTGGGCGAGCTTGCCGAGCGAGGTCGTGATCTTGTCGACATCGGGGGGCGCCTTGCGGCCGATCTGCGACAGCTCGCTCAGAGCGATCACCAGGATGCCGATGCCCGTACCGACCAGAGCTACCTTCGCGGCGCGGGACAGCGTGCCGAACGCGGCGGCCAGGCTGGGCAGTACGCCCGTCGCGCCCGCGGCGGCCGTCTGCATCCCGGCAATGGAAGCGGTGAACGCCGTCATACCCACGGAGATCGCCGCAGCGCCGGCCGCCGCCAAGCGCACGGCCTTCAGGGCGATCGCCAGCTGCAGCATCGCCGTGATCACGCCCGGCGGCAGCGCGGCCACCAGCCCGGCGAGCGCGTTCACCACCGTCAGCAGCCCAGGACCGACATTCGCCGCTGCCTGCATGATGTTCGACAGGGCCTCCGCCAGCTTCGACAGCGTGTCGCGGACCAGCGGCCCGTTCGCGTGGACGTACTCCATGAACTCGCTCGCGCCGCCGCTGACTTTGCCGGTGTTGAGTGTGCGCGTGAACCGGATCAGCGCGTCGTTCGCCTTCGACATCGCCCCGGTGGAGAACTCGGCGAACGAGCGCATGAACCGGTCGAAGCCCTGCGACTGGACGCCGCCGGCAGCGATGGTGACGAACCGGTTGAGCTGACGGCCAGCGCCCTCAACCACCGGAGTCAGCTTCGGGAACACGGCGCCGAACAGGGCGAAGCTTCGCGTCGCGACCGGCATGGTGCTGGAGGCCAGACTGTCGGACCACTCCCGGTACGTGTCCTTCAGCGAGGAAAGGGCGGTCGCTGCCACCCGGGTGGGGTGCGGCATGTCCTGGACGGTGCGCCGGTAGGCGATCTGCGCCTTCGCCGCCTCGGCGGAGGTGGCGCCGTGCTCCTCGACAGCGTCCTTGTACTTCTTCTCCGCATCCGACGCCTCGGACAGCTTCGCGATCTGGCCGCCTGCCGCGACACCGAACGCGGCGGCGGCCACACCGGCCGCGGCCAGGCCGGCTGCGATCGGTGCGGCCTGCACGGCGATCGGGATCAGCGCGGGCGCCAACAGCAGGGCCGCCGACTTCAGTCCGTTCAGGGACCTGCCGGAGTCGTTGGCCGACAGGGTGACCGTACCGAGGCGGGCCCGCAGCGCGGTCATCCCGTCGCCGGTGCGGCGGATCGCACCGTCGACGTCGTCCATCTCGCCGCGCAGGCTGCGTGCCGCGGCGCCCAGCGCGGTGAGCGCGGCAGCCGCGGTGGTGGCGCGGGTGGTGAGCGTGGCCAGCGTGCGCGAGGTGCCCCGGGCTGCGTCCTGCAGTCCGCGCAGGGCGGACGCGGTGGCCGCGATGTCGGTGACTTCAGCGTCGAGGCGTGCACTGATCTGGACCGGGCCGAGCTGCTGCAGCTCGCGTACTGCCGCGCGTACGGCGGTCGCGCCGGCTCTGGTCTGATCATCGACGGTGACCGCGACGGCTGTGCCGCGCAACCGTCCGAGTTCGGCCCTCACCTGGAAGATGCGTGACTGGAGTTGCCGCAGCGGGCCGTCGGCCTGGCGGGCCATGCGCCGAATGGACTGCACCGCCGCCGTGGTCGGCATGTCGACGCGGATACTGGCGGTACCGATCAGGTCAGCCACCGAGGCTCACCCCCATCGAGGCGAGGAACGACTGGCTGGCGTCCTCAGCGCCATGCCACCACCAGGGGGCGCCGTCGTCAGGCCGCTGCTCGGCCTCGCGGCGCTCACGGCCGGGCAGTGCCCATGCAGAAATCCCGAGGTCGGCGTCGAAGCGGGCGCGTGCCTGGTCCTCGGTCTGTCCGTCGTGGACGATCAGCCGCTGGAGCATTTCGAAGTAGATCGCGTTCAGGAAGCGGTCGGCTGGGAGGGCTCCGAGGTCGACGCCTCGGGCGGCGTACTCTCCGTCGAGCTGGTGCCAGATTCCGGGCTGGCAGGCCCATCCGAGGAGGGCTGCGACGGCTGTGTAGGGCGCATGCCGTACTCCTCCAGGAGCCACAGCACGACGTCGGACATCTGGTCGTCGTCGATGGGCTTGGACTTGTCGGCGAGGCGTGCAGAGAACCGCTGCCACGACTCGGGAAGGAGGGCGAGTTCGAGTGCCTGCTTCAGCAGGTCGTGTTGCTGCTGGTAGGTCTCGGTGTCGCCGGTCGTGTTGTAGAGGGTGACGAACTGCGCGAAGACGTCGCCGGGCAGAACGCTGGCTGCTTCGAAGGTGTCGCCGTCGACGGTGAAGGGGAGCCGCTTGCGCTTGCGGCTGAAGTCCTTCGTTGTGGGCGGCGCGGCGGCAGCCATGATGGGCGGCGGGCTGGCCACGCCGTTCGGAGATGTCAGGAGCTCGGTCATGGGTGGGACGGTAGGTTCGCCCCGCCGAAGATCATTCCGGAGTCAGAGGGCCGCGGGCAGCGCCTTGTTCAGGAAGTCGTTCGGCTTCGTTCCCGGATGATTGACGGCCGCGGCGAACACGATCCGCCCGCCCACCGTGAACCGCAGGGCCCGCTTCGGCGGCCGCGGCCGGATGGGGTGGGGCCGGGTGCCCTCGATGACGTAACCGACAGCCGGGTGCCGAACCCTGATATCCGCCGACGGCCCTGCCGCAGCACGCTGCACCACCGGCGGGGCGATGCGTTCACTCATGCTGCCCGGGGCAAACTGGCGGGCCCGGGCGGCGGTGCGGTCGGCACGCTTCTGGCAGTCCCGGCCGACGACGCCGGTCGGGCTGTTGAGCATGCGGTCGACGGCCGCCCAGTCGATACGCAGAATCGCCATGGCGTCAGTTCCTCAGCAGGCAAACGAGCGCCCGGAGTTCGGAGCCGACGCAGCCACCCGACGGGCCCTGCGTGACCTGCGGGCGGACGAGGAAGTCGGAGATGTCGCGGGCGTTGCTCATCTCGCACAGCTCCACCGACACGGCCCGCAGAGTCTCGTACGCGTCGCGAGCGACCTGCCGGGCCGACGTGTCGAGCGCCGCCGAGGACGGGTACAGGCTCTGCCCCTCGGCATTGGGTGCGCAGCGGATAACCTGCACGACGATCTCAGCAACCTCGTACGGGGCGTCGCACGCGCCGACCTTCGCGGCCTGCGGCGCCGGGAAGACCTCGCTCGGGTAGACCTGCGCGACGCTCACGGCGAGCATGCCGCAGTCGCATGCATCCCATGCGATCGCACCGGGGACGACGCCGTGCCGATCGGGGCTATCGGTGAGAGCGGCGAACACCGCGGCCTCCAGACGGGAGGCGACCGTGTACCACTTCAGCTCGCCCGTGATCACGTGCCGGCCCTCCGTACGGTCGGGGCATCAACCCGGTACACGCGGGACCGCTGCCGCAGCCCGGCCGGGTTCCACGTCGCGATGAACATGTCCACCAGGTACAGGCCAGTGCGGCCCTTCTTGAACAGCTCGCCCACGTCCGGGTAGCTGATGGTCACGCCCTGCCGGACCAGCTGCTGCACGCCCGCCGGCAGTCGGCAGTCCTGCCCATCCGCTGCTTTCGCGATCTCGCACGCCAGCTCGCCCATTGCCAGCGCCGCGCCCTCCGGCAGCGGCTCCCCGTAGCGGGCGGTCACCGACCACGTGCCGGCGCCGGAGTCTTCCGCGAGGTCGTTGCAGCGCGGCCAACGGCCGCCGTCCGTCCGGATGAGGATGCGGTTGTTGTCGAGGCGGTACGCGGACGCGGCGAGCACCGTCCCGTCGATGACGACTTCGGTGATGTCGTAGACCGGGGCCGGGAGCCGGACCTCGGACACCTCGCCGCACGAGCAGCCGGACGAGCAGGAGCCGCAGGTGAGGTTGAACCAAAGGCCGCCGATCAGTGCGGGCTGCGGCCAGTACTGGCCGGTCCATGGGGGCCCGAAGTCGTCGTAGAACGAGCCGTTCCCGCAGTCGTCGCGGCACGGCCGCAGCGTCACCGAGCAGAGCCCGAACCGCATCCCGGTCAGCGCGTACAGCGTCTCCGTGGCCGTCGACACAGCGATCCCGGTCACGGCCGGGTTCAGCGTCGACAGCTCACACGTCCACTGCACCGGCCAGTCCGAGCAGGGGCCGCGCATGCCGCCGCTGCCGGACGGCGTGCTCAGGATCGGGTTGATGACGGGCATCGCGGGCCCCCTCTCACGGCGTGGTGTTGTCGGTGATCAGGCCGAGGTTGGCGAGCGCTGCAGCGAGGGACTCTCCGGCGGAGCCGTCCGCCCAGGAGCCCGACACCGCCTGCCGGCCAACCGGGCTCGCGCCGAAGAAGCCCGCGGTGTTGGCCGCGCCGTCGAGGACGTGCCGGGTGGCGCCGTACAGGGCGTCGACGAACTCGACCTTCCCCGCCACTTGCACGTTCTGGGCGTCGGCACTCAGCCGGAAGTACGAGTGCTGGGTTCCGTTGAAGCCGGTGCCCGACCAGACGCTGATGACGAGGTCGCTGCCGGTGCCCTCCCAGTCGAGGGCGCCGCCATCGGTGCGGTAGCGGTAGCCCTTCACAAAGTTGGTGATCGTGAGGTTGCCGTTGGCGATCTGAGCGTCGCCGTCCACGTTGAGTGCGCTCAGGAATGCGGTGCCGTTCTCGATCGCCGCGACCCGGTTGAGGCAGTCCGTCACGAAGGTGTTGAGAGTGCCAACTGTCCCCGACAGGGCGGTCACCGTGCCGGACAGTGCGTCGACGACAACGAGCGTCGCGTAGGTCGCGTCGGCCCGGGTGACTTCGGCTGCGATCGCGGCGGTGATGTCGGCCTGCGTCGCAGGTTGGGCCGCGGCGCCCACGGCGACCTCGAACGCTTCGCTGTCGATGTGGACCCAGTAGCGGCCCTCTTCAGCCCAGAACTCCAGCCGCCCCGTCCCAGACGTCGAGACCGGGTTCGCGAGCGGCGTCGTGCCGCCCGCGTCGGCGTACAGCGTGGCGAGGGTGTTCGCGTTGTGGACGAACACCCTCGCTGGTACGTCGGTCGCCAACTCCCCGGAGGGGAACCAGAACAGCTCGCTGTACTGGGCAAGCGCCATGGCTCCCCCTCTCGGGATGGTGCTACGCGGCCAGCGTCGTCGGGTTGCAGGCGATCGTCGGCGGCTCTGTGGTGGTGACGTTCCACAACCAGTGCTCGTCGAGGTCGAGCGTTGCTCCGGCTGGCAGGTAGTCCGCGCCGACCAGCGCCAGCCACTGCGCTGTAGCTGCGCGGCTTTCACTGGTGGTCTCCAGCGTGGACCGGCCGTTCTCAACCATGTACGAACCGAGCTGCGTCGCGCCGACGTTGGGCCACGCGTTGTAGATGAACCGCTGCACGCCGGACGGGTCGCAGGCGCCGGCCCCGGCGACCTCCTGCCACACCTCCAGCGAGTACCGCCGGTCCGGGTTGCCCTCGGACACGGCGAAGCCTGTACCCGTGGTCGGGGTGCCGACGGTGAGCTCCCGCGCCGAAATCATCAGGGCGACCGCGCTGGTGTTGATCTCGCAGAACTGCGAGGTCAGGTTCATGCGCTTCAGCGTGGGGTCGTCCTTCTGGTTCACGCAGGGAAGCCCCGACGCGGTCCGCTCGAAGAACTCGGTGCCGTCCTCGTACTGAGGCTCCATCTGCACCTGGACGAAGCCTCGGGTGACGACGACGAGACCGGACGCGCCGGTGATGGGGACACCACAGGTGTCGAGTTCGATAACCCTCATGTGCGTGCCCTTGATCGGGGTGGCGCACGTGGAGACCGTAGCCATGATGATCTATCTCCTACTCGGTGGGCACGCCCAGGACAATGTGCGCCGCGAGGTGGCAGCACTCGAAGCCGATCAGGTACGTCCTCTCGGCCTGCATGCGGAGGGTGTTGGTGGACCTGTTGAGGGAGTCACGGACCGTCGTGAAGAACACGTCGGACCGGTAGCCGAACGCGGCGCCGGTGGCGTAGATCCATGACGTCCCGTCGGCGGGGGCTGCCCCGTCCGGGCCGCTGCCGGTGTAGCCGCCCCCGGCAACGATCAGGTTCCCGGACGGGGTGACCAGCCGCCCGCTGACTTCGTCGAGCCGGGCAAGCTTCCACGCGGCGAGCGTCGGCAGCACCGAACGCGGCACGTGGATCAGGCCCTGGCCCTTGTAGCAGTCGGCGAGTTCCTGCTCCAGCGCGCCGAGCGCGGTCGCCGCGTCCGCGCCGGTGATGACCGGGGAGGCGGTCGTCTGCAGGACGATCTCGCCGTCGAGGACTTCCCCGTCAGCAGCAAGGTGCGGGAAGACGACGGTCTGGTCTGCGGCTTGGCCGGTCCAGAACGCCGTCTCCAGCTGCTGCTGCTCGACGCGGGCGAGCGCGTCTTGGGCGACGCTCTGCGCTTCGCCCATCCCGATCGGCGTGCACTGGAATTCCGCGACCACCGTGAACGGCGTTGCCCCGCGGGCTTCCTGCGTGACGTTCGGCGTCTTGACGGGCGGCTCCGGCGGGGCGCCGGTGCCGGTGACCGACAGGCACTCGTCGTACGTCGTGTCACCGGTCGGGCAGCGCTCGATCCAGGTCACGCCCTGCTGCCAGTGCACGCTGTCGGGGCTGGGCGTCTGGATCGTGTCCCACAACCCGTACGGCAGGGTGGTGAACGTCGTAGGCAGGTCGATCAACTGGCGTGCCACTCGTGCTCACCACCCTTCAGCGTCGGTTCGGTTCACGGCGGCCGGGTCAGACCCGGACCGTGCCGGACAGCAGCGCGCTGGTGCTGCCGTTGACGTTGAAGCCGACCGTGTAGCGGCGGGACGCGTGGCCGACGCGGGCGACGAGGTGGGTTTCCTCGGACCATGCGGCGGTGTGGTCGTTCGTCGAGTTGAGGACGCTGTCGCGGACCACGCCCAGGTCGAGGCTCATGCCGTTGCCGTGCATGAACGTGCCCGCCGCGTACAGCAGGAAGTCGACGGTGGTCGGCCAGGCGGTCATCGCGGTCGCGTTGCCGAACTGCGAGGCGCCACGCACCTGCCAGTCGTCGACCCACTGTGGACGGACGTTCCGCTCGATGAAGAACCGGTCGATCTCCCCGTTGCTGACGGCCTGCAGTTCGACGCCGGCCTTCCAGGCGAGGTCGGCGCGGATGACCTCCCGGACCCACGCCGGGAACACGATCTCCAGCACGTCCTCCAGCGCCATGCCGTACCGCTCGCGGTAGTCGGTGGCAGCGAGGCCGGCGGCGTTGAAGATGCGGGGCGCGGCCGCGTCGGTGGCGGCACCACCCGAGATGGTGATCGCCGAGGAGGAGCGGGCCAGCATCAGGGCGATCAGGCGGGCGTTGACGGCGTGGTCGTGCGCGGCCATCAGCAGACGGATCATGTTCGCCGTCGCCTCGGGGTACGCGGCGTCGGCGAGGTTGCCCGCGGTGAGGCAGATGCCGTACGCCTCCAGCCGCTCCTCGTCGAAGTCCGGGCAGGGCACCCGCACGCACGGCTTCGTCGGGGATCCGGTGGCGGCGGCGATGTCGTCGGCCTCGGTCCACAGCCACGGGTTCGACGTGTTGTCGAAGGTCTCGGCGAACGGGGCGAACGCGCCGCCGTCGATCGCGTCGGCCAGGGACGGGCTCACGGGGAACTGGACGCCGCCGCGGGTGACGCCGAACGTCGGCAGGTCGATCAGGCCGCTGCTGCCCGCGATGTTGAAGAAGTCGTAGCGGATCTCGCTGGGTGCGCACCATCCGCCGGCCGCGACGAGCGCCTCGGCGGTCTGGCCGTCCCGCCTGGTGAGGAAGCGGAACAGTTCCTCAACCTCGGACGGCTTGGTGCGGTCGTCGATGGAGTGCGCGAACTCGTTCCTGATCGACGCGACGGTCTGGTAGTTGGGGTTGCCGCTGGTGACCGCCATGGACTTGGCCTTGCGGCCGACCACGTCGATGACGGCGTCGAAGCTGGTGAGGTCGCCGCCGTGGGCGACGCCGGGGATGTCGACGGAGGCGGTGATCGCGAGCCGCTGCGTGGGGACGTTCGGCTTCGGCGCGTGCTGTGCGGTCTCGGCGAGAGAGGCGGTTGCGCGGCGCGCGATCTCCTCGGGCCGGACGGTGCCGCCGCGGCGGTCCATCATGAACGCGCTCAGGGCGGCGGTGACGCCCTGGGCGGTGGCCTGCGCGATCGCTTCGGCGTCGACGGGTGCGGCCTGCTCGGTGGTGGCCTGAGCGGCGGGGGCGCCGTTGACGCGGGCCTGGAGGGTGGCGAGTTGGTCGGCGACGCGGGCCTGCTGGAGGCTGGCCTCCTGCTCGGCGCGGACCTCGCGGACGCGGAGTTCGCCGCGGATGCGGTCGAGGTCGTCGGTGAGGCGCATCGCGTAGGCGAGCGTGTCGGGGTCGACGGATTCGAGTTCGCTGACGCGGTTGAACTCGGCGACTGCGCGGGTCTCCAGCTCTGCGAGGTCGGCGTCGCTGGAGAGTTTGAGGTCGGACGGGGCGGTGAAGAGCTCTTCGGCAGGCACGTGGTCCTCCGTGATCGAAGGGTTGGTTGCGGGCTCATTCACGCCCTTTGATCACGGAGGTTAGCGCATAGCACACTATTGCGTAAAGGTCAATTAGGTTGACCGGTCCAGTGAAAGTAAAGGTCAGACGCTCGGCGGGGGCGGCGGAGGGGGCTGCGGCCTACGCTTCTTATTGCAGCTGCACACGTTTACTCACCTCCCTCCGGGGTGTACGCGACGCGACAGCATCCGCATCACGATCCGCACCGCATCCGCTTCCACATCAGCCTGCGACCGGCCCCACGCCACCGTCGGACGCCCAGCCGCCACCAGCGCCTTGACCGTCTTCTCCCCCTCGCCCGGCGCAGCCGACGCGACCCGAGCCCGCATCTTCGGCACCGGGAAACCAGGCACGTTCACCGCCAGCAGGCCCACCAGCCGCAGCTGACCGCCGATGCGCCGCCAGTCCCCACTGACTTGCCCGGCCGCCTGCAGTTCGTACACCCGTAGCGGATCCGCCCCCGGCCGGATGGCCCCCGCGACCCAGATGCCGTTCGCGTCGTTGCCGACCGCCACGTCCGCCACCGCGGAACCCGTGTTGTCGTAGTGTTCCGCGGCCGGGGTCGCCCCGTAGCGCAGCGGCGCGTGCCCCGTGCCCACCGTGATCTGACCGACCGCCACCCGCGAGCCGTCCGCGCACACCACCTCGCCCGTGCGGTAGTACGGGTGCTCCTCCTCGTGCGGCGGCTGCACACACACCTCGTCCTGCCCGATGTGACACGACCCCCACTGCGCCGCATGCCCGTAGATCCGGCCGTCGTCCGTCACCGTGATCGGCGTCGGCAGCGACAGCTTCGGATCCGTGAACCACTCCGCCGGCGGCCGCGACGCCTCCGCGCCGGCAGTGACCGCGCGCAGCGGCCGGGGCGTGGGCGTCGGTTCCTCCGCGGCGCTCATCTCCGCCAGCTCGGCCTCGGTCACCGGCTGCCCGCCGGCCACGACCGCGCCCTTCTCGTCGAGGAGCGCGATGTAGGCCTCGGCGAACGCGGGGATGTCGACGAGGGTGGCGGCCCGGATGCGGCCGCCGTGGAACACGACCTTCTCCGGCTGCGCGAACAGCATCTCGAACAGGTCGTCCTCATCGCCGCCGGTTCCGGCGTTCACGTCGTCGGGGAAGACGTACTCGACGTCGGCGTCACCAATGGAGTCGGCGTCGATGCTGACGCCGCGCAGGAACTTGCCTTCGATCTTCGCGTGGACGCGGCGGCCGTCGTCGTCGGACAGGTCCAGGACGCCGCGGGCCATGATGCGGTTGCCGTCGCGCCACACCTCGTCGATCCGGCCGACGTTGACGGCGATGGTGCGGGCCTCGCCGCCGTGGGAGTCTTCCTTGTTCCACCTGAGCGGGAAAGGAAGTTCAGCCCAGGTGAGGGCGCCGGGTGCGAACTCTCTGCCGTCGCCGGTGACGATGCCCTCGACGGCGAGCGGCCCTTCCCACGGGGCGGTCGCGCCGGTGTAGTCCATGCTGTCGTCGCCCGGCTTGGCGTCGTCGTCCATCTCGGCGCAGGCGGCGTCCGCCTCTTCCTGGGTGGCGTAGCAGCCCTGCAGCTCGCCCTCTTCGTCGACGACGGCCCACGGCGTGTCAGCACCGCAGTCCGGGTGGTCCTGCACAGTGCTGTACGCCACGGTGCCTCCCTGCTCGATGTCGGTCGGCGGCATTGTGGCCGCAGCCAACGCCATGATCGTTCCGGCTGTTGCTGCCTGCTCCTCGTCGACCTCGTCCTCGGGCCACACGGCGACGAGGAACCCGCGGCAGCGTGAACCACCGAGGCAGCCGGTGTATCCGCCCGTCGGGTAGGCGGTGCGGGCCTCCGAGAGGGCGGTGTACTGGGTGCCGTCGATGTCGCGGCACGGCTTGCACGAGGACTTGTCGAGGGCTTCGCTCGCCACGTAGGTGCCGGGCGGGGCGACGGCGAGGACGGCCATGCGGCCCTCGTTCTGCGCGGCGGTCATGGCCGCACCGATCTGCTCCTCGACCGCCGCCTGCGACAGGGCCGCGAGGTGCTCGTCGACGGCGGCAGCGACGTGCGACGCGGAGCCGGAGCCCCATACCCGCATGGCCTGACGGACCGCTGACTGTACGAGCCCAACTCCGAGGATCCGGGCGGCCGTACGGCCGATCTGCCGCAGCCGGTCCCGGATCGCCGCGGCGGTGAGCGCCTCGTCATCGAGCGACCACTCCGGCACAGTGACGCCCTGAGCTTCGGCTTCGGTCTGCTGGGCTTCGCCTGCCTCGCGCGCATAGGAGATCATGCGGGCGATGAGGAGACGGGCGCCGTCGTCGCTGTCGACGGTGAACTCGTCGAGGCGGTCGAGGTCGTCGGCTTCGGCAGCGGCCTGCACGGCGGCGGTGATCTGCTTGCGCTGCGCGGCCTGGATGTCGGCCCATGAGGCGACGGTGGCGTCGACGGCTTCGTGCCACGCCTTGTCCATCTGCGCGAAGTCGGCGCGGCTTCGGGTCTCCAGTTCGGTGGGCTGGCGGCGCAGCGGACCAGCGGCCGCCGTGACGGTGCTACTCAGGGGGATGTCCGTGTGATTCCCAGCGAACGCCACCCGGACTCGATCGAAGGTGACCGGACCGAGCCGCTCCTCCAGCTCGATGATGAGGTCGAGGTCAGCCGAATACGCAGCGCAGACGTGGGCCACCCAGGGCGTGTGCGGCTCCGGCAGTTCGACATCCATCGGCGCTGCGAGGAGCGCCTCTTCGGCCATGCCCTGAGCCGCCTCCAGCGACTGACCGTGCTCGGGGTCGTCGCCGACGGACCACACCCATGACGGCTCGTCGCCGTTGCCGTTCCAGTGCGCGGCACCGAACAGCTTCGAAGTGATCGGCGGCAGGCCCTCGGCCAGCATGCGAACCGAATCCACGATCGCGGCCCGCGCAGCCTCGTCGAAGTCCGCGCCCTTGCCGAGGTACCGGAGCGTGCAGTGCAGTTGCTCCGCAGGCTCGCCCCCGTCGATTGCCAGCCGCTCCGCGTCCTCGACGGTCGGCATCAGGGCGATCATCGCGCCGGAGGTGTGGGAGCCGTCAGCTGCGGCTGTAAGCGTGGCCATTCGAGCTCCGAGTCATCGTCGAGAAGAACCCGCTGATGTTCAGCAGCGGCGAGTGCCTGCCGATCGTGAACCGGCCGAACGGATCGAGGCGTGCCTCATACACGCCGGACGTGCCCGGTCTCGGCAGCGAGTGCAGCTTCAGCGCGGCATGCGTGAACGGGCAGCTGTAGGCGTGCTGCGCGCACAGCGGCGGGTGCAGCAGTTCCGCGGGCCGTCCGGTCGCGAACCGGACGGCGTGCAGGGCCTGCGCCTGCTGCACCATCCGCTCCTGTCGGGCGGCTGCCGCGGCTTGCCTGAGCTGGTCGGCGGTGTCGCGGGCGCCGTCTGGATCCGGTGGTGTGCGGTCTTCGTCCGGCGGCGGGTCTGCGTCGGTGTCGGAGGGGGTGTCGCCCGGTGTGGGTTCGAGGGAAACGGGCTTGATTTCCACCCGCTGTCCGGTGAGGAGCGACAGGGCCGACGGGCCGCCGGAGGGCAGCGTCTTGATGATGACCTTGAGGCCCTGTTCCTTCAGCTCCTCGTCGCTGGGCTTGTCGGCTTCGTCGAAGCCGGTTTCGCGGCGGAGCGCGGCGCCGTTGATTTCGAGCCGGTCGTACAGGGCGATGGCGTCGTCGGAGCGGTCCGGGCGGAGCGTGAGTTCGCTCATGTCGTACCAGACGACCCACCGCGCCCAGTCCTCCACCCGGGAGGCTTTGAGGCGGGGCTGAAGGTAGCCGGTGGTGAGTGCGGCGGCGATGAGTTCGGCGTCGGGGGCGACGTTCACCTTGAGGCTCGTCTCGTCGACGGCCCATGCGTTCCAGTGGTTGAGGTCGCCCATGCCGAGGAGCACCTCGGGTGGGACGTTGAGTTGCGAGGCGAGCCGCTTGATGGCGCTGTCCCGCTTCTCAATGATCTTGTCGTCGATCTTCAGGGTGAAGTCGAGATGCCGGATCTTGTCGACGTACTCGGCAGGCACCTTGATCGGGATGGGCACCACCCCCGACGCGGTGCCGGGCGTACGGATCGCTTCGGCCGCGATCTCGATCCACTCCGCCATGAACGGATCCGCCGCGTCGGCGAACTCCTCCCGTACCGGGAACGTGATCTCATCCGGTACGAGCCACACGCCGGCCGACGCCAACCGGCTGAGGTACTGGGCGACGATGTGCCGGTTGACGAGCTCCAGCTCCCGCATGGTCGTACGGGCCGCGCGCGCCGGGGAGTCGGCCATGTGGTGGTACCGCTTGTTCGGCCGCCACACCCGAATCGGCGCCATCGACTCCTGTGCGAGGGGCCGCCAGTTGTAGCCGGTGCGGGGGCTGTTCTCGTCGATGACTTCGTACTTGCCGCGTGCGGCCCGGACTTCGTCGATGGAGCGTACGGACCACTTCTCGACGCCCTGCACGTTCTCGACGATGAGGTAGCCCTCGCCGGGGACGGTCAGCTGTGTGCCGAGCCCGGCCATGATCTGCGCCTGCCCTGCGACACCACCAGCGAACTGGGTCATGAGGTCGACGGCGGTGCCGGCGTCGGCGCGTACGGGCTCATCGGCTCCGGGCTCCAGCTTGGCTGCGTAGAAGCGGACGCGGCTGAGCATGTTGGATTCCCAGTCGGCGGCGTACCGGAATTCGCCGAGCGTGTCGTAGTACGTCCACGCTTCGTCTTGCCAGACGTCGGTGGTGCGGATGAGGTCGGTGCGCGGGCTGCTGACTGCGGTCGCGGCGGCGGTGACAGCGTGGGGTTCGGCCTGCGGTTCGTTGAGGGTGGGCAGGGGTCCGCGTCGGGTGAAGGCGTGCCACCAGGCCATGTGCGCTCCCGCATCCCTGCTCGGTTGGGTCTGCGGGGGACGGTAGGCCGGAGCCCGTGAAGATCATTCCGGGGTGTTGGGTTACGCCCACTCTTGTGCTGCGATCAGCGCGCCGACCGCCCACACCGCTGGCCACATCAGTAGCGGCACCGGCAGCCCGGCTGTGGCCCACACTCCGGCTGTCACCCCGGCCGCGATCCACCCCGACGCGCACCACGGGCAAGACAACAGGTCGGCGATCCACTGCGGGATGTAGCGCCAGCGGTAGACGTACCGGTTCTCGCCGTCCTCGTCGACCGACCACACCTGCCGAAGCTCGGCCGCCTTCTCCCCAGGGAGGACGGTCAGCGTGCGCTCCTCGATCGACGTCAACGGCCGCCAGCCTCCGGCCAGCCGGTCGCGTAGCCACAGCACCGGCGGGAACACGTCCTCGACCACCAGCCTCGTCAGCCGGTAGGTGGCGAGCGCCATCACGATGAGCAGCAGCCAGGTGTCCATGCCGGTCACCGTAGCCGCGTTCCGGCGATCTGCTTTCTGGCGAGATCCGAGCCCAGCGAGCCCTGACCGTGGGGCATCGTGCCGACGAGCTTCATGTGCCACGGCCCCCACACCATGCCGTCCAACCGGTCCGGCGACCAGCCGAGTTCCGGGTACCAAGTAGCTAGCTGGTCCTCCAGCTCGGGGAACGTCCCAGCGTGATGCCACCGACCCTGCGCACTCAGCGCGGCCACCGGCTGCGCCCGGATCGCCTTGCCTTGCGTAGCCCGCACCTTCCGCACCGGAATGTCGACGCCGAGCTTCTCCATCGCAGTACGGATCACCGCGATCGCCTGGTCCCCTCCGTAGTTCACCTCCACCGCCACGTCTTCGGCCTCCCAGTCGATGGCGGCCTGTACCGCCCGCTGACCCCAACCCTCCGGCGGGAGCTGGCACGACCGGTCATCGAGGACGAAGCCGTGCGGCTGTGGGCGGGGCACACCGACCGGAGCGGGCTCATCGGGGTCAGGCTCCGGGCCCGGCAGAACGCCAGGCAGGATCAGCCCGGACTTCGCGGTGACGACGATGCCCTGCTCCCCGGCTCCGCCGGACGGGTCGACGCCGACCGTGCGCCGGATCAGGTCGGGCAGGTCGTCGAGGCGCATCCGTGATGCGGCGATCGCCTTGCGCCTCCACAGCGCGTTCCTGATCTCGTCGAGGACGCGGCCGTACAGCTCTTGCTCGCCGAGGTCGGTGCCGGCGTAGGCGTCTTCGAGCATTTCGCGGATGTGCGCGGGCAGATGAGGGTTGTCGTACATGGTGGCCGCGGTGGTGACCACGTTCGCGACCTCGCCCTGCATGAGCCGCTTCAGTAGCGGCTTCGGCTTCGGGGTGGTCGAGGCGACCCAGTGCGGGCGCGGCCCGGACCGCAGGCCGAAACGGAGCTGGTCGAAGCTCTCTTGCATGTATCGCCAGGCGGCGAACTCCTCCAGCCAGGCGATGCACGTGTTGCCGCCGGCGCGGAGACGCTCAACGTCTTCGGGCGAGTTGGCTCCGTACAGCTTGGCCTGGCTGCCGTTGGCCCACCGGACGACGGTACCGCCAGCGGAGGTGATTGGGCCGCGAGCGGTGGGGTCGTGGGCTTTGATGCCGGACGGGCCGGAGACGCAGGCGGTGACGGCGTCGCCTTGGGTGGGGGCGATGATGCCGACCCAGTGCGGGACGGGGCCTGGCAGGCATGGGGGTCCTGCGACGTGGCGGGCGATGTACTCGGCGCAGGCGTCGGTCTTTCCGGCGCCGCGGCCGGCGAGGAGGAGCCAGCCGTACCAGTTGCCGGGCGGCGGGATTTGGTGTGGGAGTGGCTGCCATCGTGGGGTGAGGAGGGCGCCGAGCGCGGCGGCTGCGCGCTGCGCTACGTGGGCCCGGTCCTCGGTGGTCATGGTCGGATTGTGGGGTGTTCGACGGTCGGCGGGTTCCGGGGCTCAGTGCCGCCGGGCGTCGCCGCGGTCGGGCAGGCCTGCGGAGTTCTTCCCGTGGTGGTGCCACGTCCACGACCGGCGAGGCAGGTGCACGATCTTCGCTCCGGCGGCGACGCAGCCGAGGGTGAACGCATAGTCCTCGCCGGAGACTTGCACGTTGGGGTCGCGGGCGAACCCGACCTCCTTCGCCAGCTCGGTACGCACGAGGATCGTGATCGTCGTCGAATTGGGGCAGGCTGGGTCGAAGGGGCGGCCGAAGAACATCGGGAACGGGTCGCTCCCACCCTGCACGCGGAACCACGGGTACACGTAGTCAGCGCCGGTCTCGGCCGCGTGGGCGACCAGGTGCTCGATGTGGTCGGGGTCCATCTCGTCGTCGCTGTCGAGGAACGCGGTCCACTCCGTCTCAACGAGCGCCAGGCCGTGGGCGCGGGTGATGGCGGCGCCCATGTGGTGGACGTCCTCGGCGAGGATGTGCTCGACGGGGATGGTCTGTGCCTGGACGGAGCGGGCGGCGCGGTCGAGCATCCCGTTCGCGCGCCGCTGCTCGTGAAACGGGGTCACCACGGTGACGCCCGCCTTCACCGCGGGGTGCCCTTCCAGTGGCACTCGAAGCCGCCCTCGACCCTGAGCTCCAGCGTCTTCCACAGACGGATCCCGTAGTCGGCGTTCGCCGCGAAGTGCCCGTCGAAGTAGTGGAACGACTCCAGCACCCAGAACGACACGTGCGTCGGGTCCGCGATCGCATGCCACGACAGGGGGTCGTTGAGGATCGGCACGATGATCTCGAACACGCCACCCGGGCGCAGGACTCGGTGCGCCTCGTTCATCACGTCGATGCGCGGTTGCCCGGCGGGGATGTGCTCCATGACGTGGCTGGCGCGGATCGCGTCGATGCTGTTGTCCGGGGTCGGCCACGGGGTCTCTTGCGCCATGCGCCGCCAGTCGCCGTCTCCGTTGCGGGAGTCGAGGTTGATCCACCCTGGTTGGACGAGCGTCCCGCCGCCGATTTCGATGCTGGTCATCCGTGCCTCGCGCTCCCCTCGTAAGCCAGCCACGGCGTGGCCAGATGACTCCCGGGCAGTGCGATCGGACGCAGCCCCGTTTTCCGCAGCGCGAACGGCTGCGAGATCTGGTCCTGGAACGACCACGCATCGGTCTCCACTGACCAGCGCAGCCCAAGCTCCCGCACGGCGTCCGTGTGTCGGCGGCCGATGACGCCGGTCGCCCACAGGCCCCAGCCCTCGGGGTGACCGTGCTCCGCGTAGTTCGCCGCCTGCTCCAGCACAGGCTCGCCCTCGTACTTCGCCAGCGCCGCGGACTCCTTGGCCTCCGCGTACAAGCAGTCCCGCCACGGGTGCACGAACTGCGCGATCGGATCGGCGTCGGTCAGGGCGGCTGTCGCCTCCAGTGCGAACCGGTCGGAGACGACACGGAACGACGCGTCCACCCAGATGGAGACGGGCGCGTCCGTGTACTTCCACGGCTCGTACTTCGGTCGCTTCGCCGCACGGTTCGGATGCACGCCCGGACGGGGCTCGTGCACGATCCACCAGCCCTCGGCTTCCTCAACCGTGGGGATCGTGTCCGTGACGACCACCCACTCGACGTCGACGCCGGCCTGCGGCAGCACGGGCTTCAGTTCGTCATAGGAGTCGTAGATCGCGGTGAGGATAGCGACGTCGCTCACGACGCGTTCCTGTACCAGTCGACCACGGATCCGATGCGCGCCCACGAGTGCTCAGGCTTCCAGTCCAGCCGGTCCCAGCCCTCACCCGTGGCAACGATCCGCGTCGGCGTCTCGCCCTTCCGCATCGGCAGGTGCTCCACTCCGACGGTCGAGCCGGTGATGTCGAGGACGGCCCGGGCCAGCTCGTTCACCGTGACCGCGACACCAGTGCCGGCGTCGAAGGTGACGTCGTCCCCGTGGGTGGCGGCGTCGATGAGCATCCGGCCGACGTCGTCGGAGTGCACGAGGTCCATGGTCTGTTCGCCGTCGCCCCACACCGGCAGCGGCCTGCCCTCCCACGCCGCACGGGCGAACGTCGGCAAAATCTTCTGCGGATGGCCGGGCCCCCACTTCTGCCCCGGGCCGTACGCGTTGAACGCGCGGACGTGGGAGACGGGAACGTCGTACGCCTGATGCCAGGCGGTCGCGAGCCGGTCGGCGCACACCTTCGTCGCCGTGTACACGCTGGGGAAGACGGGCGGCATGCTGATGCCCACGAACGACGCGCTGTTCTGCTCGCACCAGCGCAGCACGCGGAGGGTGCCGATGACGTTGGCGTGCACGGCGGACTCCGGCGCGTCGAACAGCTCCGAGGTGCCGAGCATCCCCGCCAGGTGCACGACGACGTCAGCGCCGCGGAGCGCGCCCAGGTCGCCGAGGATGTCGTGGCCGTGAGCACGGTCGAACGACCACGCCTCATGACCAGCCTGCTCAGCTGCGCGGATGGCCGCCTGCCCGAGGAAGCCGGAGCCTCCGGTGACTGCGATTCTCATGTGGCTCCTCACCATGGGGTCCGCCCCCACTTCCTTGCGAAGGTCTCCCGGTCCCGGCCTGCCTGCTCCTGCAGCTCGGGGCGTTCGTACATCGATCCGTTCGGACAGCGGTGCTCGACGGGGATTCCGGGCACGAGGAGGGCGCCGCCCCGCTCGCGGGCCTGCCAGTCAAGGTCGTCATCCGAGAACCACCACGCCATCGACTCGTCGAGGCGCAGCCCCACCTCGCCGCGCAGCAGGTAGGCGTATCCGGTGATCCGCTGCCGCAGGTCGATCGGTTCGGCCTTCGTGTGCAGCACGACGTCTCGGCCGCCGTGCTCGTCGGGGTAGGCCAGCACGGCCGGGCTGCCGCGCATGGCCATCGACAGGGACATCAGCCAGCCGGCCGGGACGACGACATCGGAGTTGAGGACTGCGATGTCCCACTCGCTGGCGCCGGTTCGGTGCGCGGCCGCGTCGGCGAGCGCGAGGCCGATGTTCCAAAGCTGGCTGATGTTCGGCGGGTCGATGGGCACGGAGGCGACGGCGACCTTGCCGTGCCACGGCTCCGGGTCGATGGGCGGCGAGGACAGGTTGTCGATGACGAACACGGCGTCGACTTGGTCGGCGATCGAGTTGATGCAGTCGGCGAGCATGTCGTGCCGGTCCCGGGTCGGGATGACCGCGGCCCGGAAGACCCCGCTCACGCGTTGAGCCACTGCGGGTTGGCGGCGTACCACGCCACGATGTCCGCCAGCGTGTCGTCCAGCGGACGCGGACCGGGCCAGCCCAGCGCGGCGAGCTTGCTCCCGTCGAGGGCGTACCGGTGGTCATGGCCCGGGCGTTGCGAGTGGTAGTCGACCAGCTCGTAGTCGAGGGGCCGTCCGGCCGCGTCGGCCATGCGATGGGCGACGTCGAGGTTGGACGCCTCCTCGCCGACGATGTTGTAGCGCAGCGGTCCGTCCGGGGTGGTTGGGTAGTAGGTGGCCCGCTCGTCGCCGTCGAAGTGCTCGGTGAGCCACAGCCAGGCGGCGGCGAAGTCCCGTACGTCAACCCAGCAGCGGGAGCCGGACACCCCGTCCGGTGAGGCGTGAACGGGAAGCTTCTCCCCGCGGAAGATGGCGCGCGCGACCTTCGGGATGAACTTCTCCGCGGCCTGCGGTGCCGGCGCGAGCAGGTTCATCGTGTTGGTGACGATCAGCGGTACGCCGAGGCCGCGCCAGTACGAGTACGCGATCGCCTCCTGCGCAGCCTTCGACGCGGCGTACGGGTTGGAGGGGCGGATGCTGTCCCACTCGTGGTGCTGGTAGCCCTGGCCGGCCGGGCCGAACACCTCGTCCGTGGACATCTGCAGGAACAGCCGCGGCTTCGCCAGGCGCGCGTACTCCAGCATGTTCAGGATCAACTCGACGTTGTTCCGAACAAACGGCACCGGGTCCGTGAGGGAGCGGTCGACGTGCGATTCGGAGGCGATGTTCCACACGTAGTCGATCGGGCCGATCTGTTCGGCGAGGAGCGGAGTGATCGGCAGGGCGAGGTCGTGCGCGAGGACGTCGACCCGGCCGCGGGCGTCGGGCCGTTCGTCGAGGACGGCGTTGATGCGGGCGCCGTCGCCGTGGTGCCGGTACGAGACGGGGCAGACGATGTGCCAGTCGGTGTGGTCGAGTACGTGGGCGAGGACGGCGGAGCCGACGAACCCGGACGCCCCGGTGAGCAGGAGTCTCATGGCCCGGGACGGTAAGCACCCGGCCGGGAAGATCATTCCGGGGTCGTGGTGCCCCCGGCACCGAGGAGGTGCTGCTGCGCCGCACCGAGCGCCAGCATCCGCTGCTCCGAGTCGAGTTCGAGCGAATCCAGGGCAGCCGACAGGGCGGACGCGACGAGCTCGCCCTCCAGATCCAGACGGCGCTCCAGGGCGACCATGACGCCGGCGTCGACGGCCTGCTTCGCCGTAGCAGCCGCGAGCTTGCGTTCCAGACGGGACTGAGCGAGCCACTTCGTCAGCGAGGGCGGCGGCTTCAGCGGATCGCCGCCCGCCTCGACGTGCTCGCGCATCTCCTGCGCGAGGACACCATCGACCCACGCGGCGCGGCCGGTTGCTGTGCGGACGAGGTCGAGCAGCGCTTCGTGTGGGGTGACGTTCCGCTCGGCTGCGATCTCGTGAGCCATGGCCCATGCCTCCTCGACGTGCTGCTGTGATCCTTTGTGCCAGAAGCAGTGCCCGTAGCCGGGGTGCTTGGTGCCTTGCCCGGCGCGGTTGCAGCACATGCGTCCGTTCAAATTGCGGGCGGGGCAGCGGGCCGGGTAGTCGGGCATGGTCGGATTGTGGCCCGATCCGAGGTGGTGATCTTCCGGGCGCAGGGGGAAGCCCCCTGGTCCGTTGGATCAGGGGGCTTCGGCCATGCAGGGGTCAGGAGCCGCCGCCGGGGAACGTCGGTGCCGGGCGTTCGCCGTACAGGGTGTCGACGTAGCGGACGAACTCCTTGGCCGTGCTGTAGGTGCTGTTCCAATTGCGTTCGAGGTCGTCTCGGAGTTGCTTCGCCTCGTCGGCGGTGAACTCGATGCGGAGGGTGCCGTCGTCGGTGACGGTGATGACCTGCATGGTGTTTCTCCTGTCGTGTCGGGCGGTCAGGCGGCGGCGGGTTACGAGCGAGGGGTCCAGCGGGTGAGGCTGGCGCCCTCGTCGATGACGACGACCTGGCCGGCGACCGCCACGGGGTTGCCCTGCTCTTCGGCGTACAGGACCTCGGCTTCAACCATCGCGGAGCAGTTGGTGTTGGTCGGGATCCAAGTGCGGCCGCCGTCCTCGGAGTACTCGTGGTCGTACTGCTTGGCGCGATCCAGGTTGGGCCGGTCCATGACGGGGTCCTCTCGGTCAGGCAGCGAGGCTGAGGATGTGAGCGGCGATGCGGTGCTTGCAGGGGTGCAGTCCCTTGATCCCGGCCGGGCAGGAGCAGGCGGTGCGGTGGGCCTTGTATGTGCGCTCGCCGTCGGAGGAGGGGGCGAGGTAGATCCCGGCGCGGAGGGGGATGAGGGCGCCCTGCTCGATGAGCTCTTCGGCCTTGGCGATCTGGTGGGCCTTGTAGGTGGCGATGATCTCGGCCTTGGCGGCTTCGCGGACCTTGCGGGTGCAGGTCGGTCCGTATCCGGTGGCGCAGCTCTTGGCCGAGGTGAGACGACGCCCGCAGCGGAGGCAGTTGGTGCGCTGGTGGGTGGTGGCTGCGGCGTTCATCGGGTCCCCCTCGTTCCTGGTGTACGTACACCGTAGCGCGGGGTGTACGTACACCGCAAGGGGTTGGAGGCTACCGGTGTCCGTACACCCGCGATACCGTGGACCCATGCCGAACGCCCCCAAGACCAAGCACCGATCAGTCCGCATCGAAGACCAGGACTGGGCAGACCTCGCCGACCGCGCCCCCGGCGGGGACCGCGCGGCCGTCATCAAAGACCTGGTGCGCTGGTACCTGCGGCGGACGGACGCCGAACTCCCGGACAGGCCAGAGGAGAAGAGCGCATGACCCACCGCCCGTACCCCAGTGCCGACCGCGCCCTGCGGCAGGTCGAACGCCACGACGACGAGACGCCGCCACTGCCCGACGGGTCCGGCCAGTCAGCGCTCGTTATGCCTCGCCTGGTGATCAGCGACGAGGCGCGGGAGGCTCTGGGCGCACGGCTGGCTTCGGTGGGCGCGTCGCTGCGAGCCGCATTCGAGCGCCCGGTGAGCAGCGAGGAGAAGAACGCATGAGCGCAGAAGAAGCCGGCATGACTGCACGCGACCGACTGACCCAGCAGCTACGGAGCCCGGGGCTCGTCGGTCTGGACGAGTTCGAGGCGGACGAGCTCATCGGCAACTACGCGGCCGAGTTGGCGGGGGAAATCCGCGCGACGCGCGACGACATGGCCGGAACCGTCGAACCTGAGTTCCTCGACGGCATGAGCTATGCGGCCAACGGTATCGCCCCGCACAGCTACGAACGCCCGGGCGAGGAGCCCACCCCATGAGCAACATCGAAGTGCCGACCGTCTGGCCACTCGAACTGTGGGACGCGGCAGTCCAGGCGGCCGAACACCGGCTCGCCAAGCTCTGCCCGCTCTGCCCGACCACCCCGGGCATCGACGGACTCGAAGTCACCGTGACGGGCCTTGGAACCTTCATGCTCCCCCACCACAGGAACGCCGACGGGCTCACGATCAGCGTGCCGATCGACGGCGACGAGTCCACCGTGACGTGGACCCCGTGCGGCCACACGATCCGAGTCGCGGGGCGCCTGGACCGGTAGCCCCACCGCATGACGAAGGCCCCGCCCGGAACCCTCCCGGAGCGGGGCCTCACCACGACAGAGGCTCTAGTCGCCCAGACTCTCCACCATCTTCAGCTTGTCGAACTGGCCGTCCTCGCCGGTCCACCCCAGGCCGTCGATCGCCTTCGCCATCAGCAGCGCGGTGTAGTCGCCCTCCGGCAGCGGCTCGCAGGCCTCCGGCTTGCCCTTCCCCCCACTCCCGGTCTTCTCCTCCAGCGTGTCGGCCGCGTCCTTGGCTACACCCTCGTACCCGGAACGAACCATGTCGGCGAGCGTGTCGTCGAGCGCGTCGACCCGCTCCTTCGCTTCGCTGACGGTCGGCTTGTCCGAGGCATCGCCTCCGGTCCGGTCCGTGAGCGCGGCGGCGCAGTCCGCTGCTTTCTCGTCGGCGGACTTCGAGCAGCCGACCGCGGCCCCGGCGAGTAGCAGGCAGGCGGTGAGCAGGATGGCGGCGCGCGGCAGAGCCCTCACTTCGCCAGCTCCCACGTCTCGCACCCGTTCGTCTCGAAGACCTCACCCTTGTTCAGCGTCACCCGGCCTGGGCCCTGAAGGATGTCGTTCGCGATGATCGACCCAAACTCGCCCGAGTCGTCCTTGTTCCGCGACCAGTAACACATGCTGCTGCTCGGGCCCGAGGTCTTGTACGACCCGGCCTTCACATCCTCGCCAACCAGGTACGTGCCCTCATCGATTGAGGAGAGCGGCCCGGCCGGCTCCTCCTCGGTTTCCTCGATCGCGGGGACTGTGACATCCGGCTCGATACCCGCATCGATGTCGCACTCGGCGGCGTCCAGGATCTCCATCGACTTGTCGAGGATCTCCTGATCGGTCATTTCGGCGGTGTGGGTGACCGTGACCGTCGGTGCCGGCTTGGCCTCATCGCTGCTGTTGCTGCTTGCGAGGGCCGCCCCCGTGATGACGATCGTGGCGACTACCGCGGCAGCGGAGCCGATGATGACGGAGTTCGTGCGTCCTCGCGTCGGAGTCGGCGGAGGGGGCGGCGGGAAGTCAGGCATGGGTGGTGGCGTGGCGTCAGTCATGAGTCCCCCCAGGGTGATTGGTGCGTGATCGGCATCATCCTGCCGTGTGCGCACCGTGTGGAGGGGATGTGCCTGAGTTGTGACATGAGGCGGCCCCGCCTCGACGGGGGAATGTGAGGCGGGGCCGTTCCCAGGGGTTGCCGGGCATTACCCGGCGCGCAGCTTCCAGTGTGGCAGGCGGTCAGTCCCCTTGCTGGTCCTGCGGAGAACCCGGTACCGGCTTGTCTGGCTCCGGGAAGTAGCCGCCCCGGCTGGCCTGGTAGGTCGTCTCGTGGCCCTCCAGTCGCTCGTCGTCCGGGTCGGGGTTGGTCGTCCATCCGAGTGCCATGATGGCGATCTCCTGTCTCGTGTGTTCGGGATGGGTGGACCGGTGCGGGCCGCGCTCTTCTTGGCGGTTGGGAACGGCCCGCACCGGGGCTTGTGGTGGGTCAGTGGTCGAGCAGCCGCGCGACGATCGAGGCGAGCGCGAGGAGCGCCAGCACCGCGAGTACTACGCCCGTGCTCACGTACCGGCCGTCCGGATCCGGGGCGCTCCCGGGCACGCGGTCGATGGACTCGCCGTCGGGCACGAGGCCCCCGTGTTCGGTGTCGCGGTGCTGCTGCCGGTACGCCTCAGCGTCACGGCGCGAGCCGGGAGGGGACGATGCGCGGCATCTGCTGCAGCGGTACAGGTACGGCATGAGGGGCTCTCCCGGGCTGTAGTCGGCCCGTGTAGCCGGGCTGTAGTTGAGGTGTGGTTTTGCAGGTCACGCGGGGTGTAGTTCGGAATTCGGGGGGTCCTGGCTGTCGGGGTCGGGGAGGGGTTCAGGAGGGGGCTGAAGGTCGTCGCGGTGGATGCCGACGGTCACGCCCAGGCCGCGCACGCGGACACGGTTGCGGACGGGGATCTGCCACCGCTCCAGGTGGGTGCGAAGGTCGGCCACCTGGAGGTCCGTGAACATGCCGTGGGCTTGGGCGTGTTCGAGGAGGTCGCGGAGGTGGACGCCTTGCCGGTCGCCGATCTGCTGCCAGATCCATTCGAGGGTGGCCGCGTGCACGTCGTTCGGGGCGTTGGCGGGGTGTTCCTCGGCTGCCGCCCTGGGGACGGGCCCGGGCGTCGGCTTGGCAGGGGGCGCAGCCCAACAGGCGGCCACGCACCAGGCCACCAGGCCGGCGGGGACGGCGAAGCGGGCGACGTGCGGGGACTGCCAGCACCCGTATCCGGCGACGTATGTGCCGGCCGCGAGGGCGCCGATGCTCTCCCAGAAGCCGAGGTGCTCACGGAGCTCATCCCAGGCTCGTTGGGCGAGGACGACTGAGCCGGACCACAGGGTGGTGCCCGCCCCCGTGAACACGAGGACGGGCCGCAGCTCGGAGCGGATCCAGTAGGGGAGGACCTTCTCCCCCACCCCTTTAACGATCTTCATCAGGTGGCCCCGATCGCTTGCGCCCCAGTCAGGATCAGCGCCTGCGGCAGGCCCCAAATCCCCCCGGCCTGAGCCCACACCCCCGCCGCGATGATCCCCGTGACGGCTGCCTTGCCCGGGGACAGCTCCCGGAAGTACATGAGCGCAGCGAGCAGCAGGGACACGGCGCCCATGCCCGCAGTGCCGAACCCGCCGCCGGTGAACACGCTCGCGAACGCGTCGGACAGGTTCTCCCCGACCACCCAGATCGAACCGGCGACCATGTAGAACGTGCCCGCGGCGACACCCGTCCACTGGGCTTGGTCGCTGGTCAGCCGCTTACGGATGCGGGACTTCTTCCCACCCCCGCCGTCGCCCTTGGGCCCGCCTCCGCCGCCGCCCTTGGGGTCGCGGATGCCGATCCACAGGATCAGGGTGAGGACGAGGGCGATCCCGCCGGCACCGATCGAGCCGAGGATCTTCCCGCCCTCCACCGTGATGCCGGGGGCGGCGGCCATGATGTGCGTGTACACGAAGTCTCCTGGTCAGGTTGCTGCGGGCGCCCACAGGGCGAGCGCGAGGACGGCGGTAGCGAGGGGGATCCGGGCGACCCAGGCGATGCCGGGCCACCAGTGGCGGGTGCGCCGGTCCCATACGTGGGCGATGAGGAGGGTGCCACCGACGCCGAGGACGAGGGCGCCGCCGATGCTGGTCTGCTCCCCGCAGTCGGCGATCGCCCAAGCGAACTGGTCGTACAGGCCGAGCGCCCATCCGGCGCCGGCCGCGCTGGCGTTGTACAGCAGGCGGCGCGTGCCGGGGCTGACGGCGGCGGCTGCCCGGCCACGGGACTGGTGGATGACGTCGGGCACGTGGGGGCGTGGCCAGTAGTCGGGCTGCGGCTCGAAGGGGCGCGCCCTATTCTCGGGTTCGTCGCTGGTCTCGTCCTCCATCGGCTCGTGCGCCCACCAGTCCTCACGCGTGGGTTCCGGTTCGAAGCCGTTCGGGGGTGGCCCGGGCGGGGCGGCGGGGAGTTCGGCGTCCGGGCCGACGCCGTGCTTGCGGAGGAGGCTGCGCATGCGGAGCTCGTCGGCTCCCAGGTCACGGCTCACGGGTAGAACCCGGTCCCTTCGTTGATTCGGCCGCGGGCGTCCTTGAGCCGACGCCCGGCGGTGGCTGGGCTCACGCCGAGGACGTGAGCCGCTGTGGTCTTGGTGAGCCGCTCGCCCTGCCTGAGCCGGGTGGCGAGTTCGGTGATCTGCTGCTCGATCTCGTCGACCTCCGGCTCACTGGGCTCAGCGGCGGGCTCAGGGCTCAGCTCGGCGTGGCTCACGGCGAGTGGCTCGGCCGGGCTCAAGCCGGGCTCACGTGAGACCGGCTGGTCAGCGTGGGTAGGCAGCTCCAGGGGGGCCGGTCGCATCGGCTCGGTCGCGGCTACGACGAGGGCGGTGTGCACGGTCGTCTCGTAGTCGACGGGCTCAGGCTCAACGGGGGCGGGCTCACGGCTCACGACGGGCTGAGCCGGGGGCAGCTCAGCCTGAGCCGGGCCTGAGCCGCTCGGCTCAGCTGGTCCGTGCTCGATGTTGAGGACGGCCGTGATCGGCTCATCGAGCTTGCGACCGTACCGCGTGAGCCGCAGCGCCATGACGGCCTCGACGGGCGCCTTCCAGCGCCACCGCCAGCCGTACCGCGCGCGCAGCCGGGCACGCTCGACGAGCCGCTGCCGTTCGAGGGAAATCACCTCGTCGTACGACCGCAGCTCCCACAGCTTCATGCGCCGCCACAGCCGGAACGTGGAGATCGGGTCGAGGAGCCAGCGCACCATGCGGACGGATTCCATGTGGCGTCCGGCCGTGAGGTCGGCGGTCCGGCCGATCGCGTGCCGTGCCGCCTCGACGACCACGACGAACAGGACCGGAATCACGGCGTGCATGCCGGTGCCGACGGGGTCGGGCCAGGCGGCGGCCGCGTTGAACGCGATCGTCGCGGCGGTGAGGAGCCATGCCGTGTGGCGCAGCATGGCGAGCGGCATGCGTAGCCAGGTGAGGAGCAGGTCGAGGGCGAGCAGCACCAAGATGCCGGCGTCAATTCCGATCGGGAAGATCATCGCGAACATCCCGAACTTCTTCGCCTCGGCGAGCTTGGCGACCGCGGCGTAGGAGCCGACGAAGCCGATCGCGGCGATCGCGGCGGCCCCTGCGGCGACGGCGATGACGAGTCGGCGTTGCAGGGTCGTGAGTTGGAGGCGGTCGCCGGTGGGCGTCTTCACGATGCTCTCCTGGGCGCGGGATGAGCCCGGCCCCCGCGCGGGGGATGTTGTACGCGGGGGCCGGGCGGTCTGGCGGTGGTCAGCGGGTGGCGCGGTACCAGGGGCCGCGCTTGCCGTCGCCGGCGCGGTCGCGGTCCTCCCAGGCCTGGCCCTTGGCGGCGGCCTTGCCGACGTTGCGGCGGTGGCCCTGGGCGCGTGAGCGAGCGGCGGCAGCCGATGCGGACTCGCGGCCCTTGTAGTGCGTGTTGGCGAGCTCGCGGTCGTTGCCACCACCGAGCCAGGAGAGAAGGCCCATCAGCTGGCGTCCTTCCAGCCGAGCCGGCCGCGGATGTCAGCGCCAGCCGCGTACTCCTGCTGGCAGGAGTCGACGGTGTCGGGGGTGGTGAGGATCTGGTTGGGCTGCCGCGCCATGTCCGCGGGGGTGGGCTGCTCAGGGGGTTGATCTGTACGGTTGGGCATGCCTGCCTCTTTGTCGCGATTGAAGGTGGGCGCCCCCGGCCCATATGGCGTTCCAGCGCCGGGCCGGGGGTTTGTTGTTGATCACGGTTGAGGGGGGTCCCTCGCGCCGTTGTGTAGTCAAGCTACACGCGTGTAGGCTTCCTACACAAGACGGCACGGACGGATCCGCCTCCCAGCCCCGGGAAGGAACGGACATGGACGACCGGGCGGAGGAGGTGCGGCGCGTGCGCGAAGCCATCGCCGCTGTGGCCGTAGACGTGGAACCCGCGGAGCGGGCGCGGCGACTGGACGCAGCCATGGACGCGGCTCGTCTGGAGTGGAGACGGCGACGGAAAGAGGCCGTTCAGGAGATGAGCGACGGCGGGATGACACTCCGCGAGATCGCCAAGGAGATGAGCATCAGCTTCGGGCGCGTCCGGCAGATCCTCGCCGAGGAGCTCGACGCGCCGACTGAGGAATGAGAGAAGGCCGAGCGGTGTGGAAGACCGCCCGGCCCGAGAACACCCTGAGAGAGGGCGCTCAGTGAGCGTAGAGCACGAGACGAACCGTGATCGCAGATGGCGTGAGCCCGCAGCCGTCTACCGCCTATGGGATGCCCACGGAAACCTGCTCTACATCGGTTCGGCATACGAGCCGCAGGACCGGTGCAGCGAGCACCAGAAGAAGCCGTGGTGGCCGGAGGTCTCGCGCCGGACCGACGAGTGGCACTCGAACCGGGGCACCGCCTACATCTTCGAGATGAAGGCCATCGGGGCCGAGCTGCCGAAGTACAACGTCATGGGCTCGCGCAACTACGAGACGCCGCAGACCGATGCCGTCCTCCGCCGGAACGCACTCGCCAGCCTGCGGTCTCGTCTCGTTGCGGCAGCGCGTGACGTCCAGTGGGACGTGCAGGAAGCTGCGCGGGATGCTGGCTATGCGCGCCATGCAGCGGCGAGGTTGGGAACGCTAGCGGAGATCGAGTTCCTTGACAGCACCGACCTGTTCGCGGCCTCTGTGAAGCGGCGGCGCGAGAGGCTGGCTACGGTGCAGGACATAGAGCGCGGCTACACCGGGTCAGGGAAGGATCGCCCCCGGAAGGGAGCCGAGTAAATCAGCAGGCGCGGCCCCCGCCTCGACGAGGTGGGGGCCTCATGCTTGAATCGAACGAGTGAACGAGTTGCCTCCTGACCCGCCCCGCTTGCGCGCGATCCTGGCGCACCTGGAGAAGCAGCTCGCCGAGAACGAGACGGTCGCAATCTACCTGCGGCTCCAGCGCGACGCCGTCCGGGCCGCCATCACCCAGGCAGAGGCCCCACCCTCACGGAAGCCGCGGCTCCCCAAGGGTGGCGCGAACCTCCCGCCGGTGGCGCAGATCTCGGTGCGCCCGCAGTTCGTCGTCCAGCAGAAACGCACACCCCGCGGCCCCGAACCCGCGATCATCCACGCCGGGGACTGCTCAATGATCGAAGGCACACCGCACCGCATCACCGAGCACGACGCGCGGGTGGCGCTCACCGACCCGACGATCGAGCCATGCCAGTTCTGCCGGCCGGACACCGACCTGGGGATGGATACCGGCTGAGCGCCGTGGGTAGGGACGGTGGTACACCGCGGAGGGGGGCACCCTCGGAGGCGCCGACAGCCCGCCGGTCCCAGGGGTACGGGACGGCGGGCTGTGGGTTGTCTGGTCACAGCGTGGCGTGTACGGGCCAGCCCGGCGGAGGCGGGACGACCAGGGGAACGATGCGTTCCTCGGCGGCGACTGAGTCCTTCTCGATGACCATGCATCTGATCAGGCGGCCGCCGCTGTCGGAGTCCTCGACGACCACGTCCTCCGTGGAGAGCACGGCGAGCGGGTCGAGGTTGTTCGCCTTCAGCCACTCACAGACGGCGTCGCGGCGGCCCTGCTCGCAGTGCTGCTTCCAGAGGGTGGGGCTGGAGATGAGACGCGGATTCACAGCTCCTCCTTCAGCTCGCCGAGCGCTTTGAGGAGACATCTGCCCGCGGCTTGCGTCGGCCCGGGCGCTCCCTCGTGCGCCCACGTGTTGGCGATCTCTTGGACGCGAGCGAGCTTGTCCTCAGCCAGGCCGAGCGCCGCTTCGTGCCCGCACTCGATCGGGTCGGGGCAGGCTGGCCGTGGGGGCAGGCCGAGTGATGCCGGGTGCTGCTCGGCCAGAGCGTCGAGCGTCAGGGTGAGCTCATCGTTGAGCAACTGGTACATGCGCAGCGCGCTCTCGGGGAAGCGGACGCCGTCGTCGTGCAGGAGGTTGAAGAGGGCGCCGCAGTGGATGCCGGCGACGGCGCGGAGGTGGCGGTGCTGTGCAAGTTCCTGCGCGTCCTCTGCGCCCGGCATTACTTCGAGGGCGTCGTTGACGGCGTGCCAGATCATCGCGTTGCGGTTCAGCTTGCTGGTGGGCATGTCGTCGCCGATGGCGCGGAGGTATGCGTACACGGCGTCGTAGGCGGGCTGGCGTGCGTCGAAGGCGGCTTCGGTTTCGGTGGCCGGCTTCTCGCCCTCGTACAGCGGGTGGTCGGTCGGGATGATCCCCACCTCGGATCCCCACGCGCGGGCGAGGAGCGCGGACGCGATGTCGTTGAGCTTGGCAACACGGTCATACAGCGTCTTGATGTCTTCCGCGGGTGTGGACGGGCGGCCCTGGTGGGTGTCGGTCACTTCTTCCTCCGTGCTGCGCGTGCGAGTGCACGGCGGGTCTCGCGGTTCGGTCGGGGCGGCGCCGGCTCGTTCATGCCGGGGGTGGACGTGTCGTCGGGGTCGGCGACGACGGTCTCGGTGCGGACGAGCTGGTGCTCCCAGGTGACGCCCGGGGCGGGCGCGTGCTCGCCCCGGGGTGCGCTACTCGGCCCGGTCACCGGTGGTCCTGCGATGCGAGACGTGCGATTCGGCGGCCAAGGTCCACGAGCAGGACGACGATGGACGCGAGCCCGGCCAGGCCGGTGACGGCGTTCATGGCGGCGAGGTCGGTCATGCTGCGCTCCGGTCGTCCCAGTGCGCGGCGATCTCCTCGAACTCGGCACGCCCGGCGTCGTCGAGCCGGTAGTCGTCCCGACGCGCGTCCGACGGCCTGGTGCAGTCCGGGCCATGCACGGCGCCGTCGGAGTTCTTCCAGAACTGGCAGCACG
This sequence comes from Streptomyces sp. NPDC107528, assembly GCF_055639295.1. Taxonomy (NCBI): domain Bacteria; kingdom Bacillati; phylum Actinomycetota; class Actinomycetes; order Kitasatosporales; family Streptomycetaceae; genus Streptomyces; species Streptomyces sp. NPDC107528. The sequence goes on along the minus strand of NZ_JBVKAV010000001.1, from coordinate 439,082 downwards.
GCGGCGGCGCCTGCCGCAGCAGCAGGTCATCGACGATGGCAGCGCGGCGTGCTCGTTCGTGGACGGCCTGCTGGTGGCGGTGGTCGGCGCGGTGACGGGCAGCCAGCCACATGAAGAAGCCGCTGCCGTAGAAGCCGAACAGGCACAGCCACGTGGGCCGGGTGGCGAGGTAGGCGCCGGAGGTGAAGGTGAGTGCCGCGCCGGCGTAGCACATGCGGGCGGTGTGGTGGCTGGTCATGGGTGGCTCCGGGTGAGGTGGCGGAAGAGGAGGCCGGCGGCGGCCGGGATGGCGAGGAGCCCGGCGAGGACGAGGGGGACGGTCATGTGTGGCTCCTGCGTAGAAGGTTGGCGAGGGCGCGCCCGACCCGGCCGAGGCCGAGCAAGGCAGCGCTGATGACGAACGGGGCGGCGACGAGGACGCCGACCAGGCGGGCGCCGCTCACGCCTCGGCTCCGCACATACGGCAGGCGAACCCCGCCGGTGGTCTGTCCATGCAGGCGAAGCAGGCCGGCGCGGTCAGCAGCTGCTCGGGCCTGAGGCCGAACACCGCCGCGAGCGCTACGACGTCGTCGACGATGACCGCCACCGCCTTCACCTCGGGGTCGCGGCCCCGCTCCATCCGCAAGATGGAGTTGAAGCCGACCTGCTTGCCGACTGCGGCGGTCTGTTCGGACAGCGTGCGCATCGACCAGCCGCGTGCGGTGCGGAGGGCGTGGACGTGGGCGCCGACGATGCGGGATGCGGGGAGGTCTTGGGCACGGCGTGCTGGCATCAGGCAGTCCACCGCCTCGTCGGGATCCCGGCCTGCTCGGCCAGGTCGGCGCAGCCGCTCGCGCCGTGACTCGGGTGTCGGCCGGGCCGGCGACAACGGGGCGACGTACACGGGCCGATGAAGGCGAAGCAGGCGTCGGCGCCGAGCCGGACCATGTGGGCGTTGCGGCGCGGGCCAGCCGCGGGCCACGGGCCGAAGTCCTCGGTGGGGTGGTGCTGCGCCGGGTGCTTCTCCTCGCGGACGTCGCCCATCTCGGCTTCGATCATGTTGGCGACCCAGTCGGAGGCGAGGTCGTCGGCCCCGGTTGGGCAGGCTCCGTGGACCACGACGAAGGGCCGGTCGACGGTGAGCCAGACGCGGGTGAGTTGGTGGCGGAGCCGGTCGACGTCGGTCCAGTCGCGGCTGCCGGTGACGAGTACGCGGTACGGGTTCATGCGGCTTCCTCGTAGTCGAGTGGCTGACTGTGGGACCACAGGGGCCGTGTGCGCCCGCGGGAGCGCCTGGCGCGGCGTGCGGCGTGGATGCGGGCCCGGATGCGGCCTCGCCGCCAGGACGGTCTGGCGGTGCGCCGCCACAGGGCACGTACGCCCCACACGCCGGTAGCGATCGCGGCGAGCGTGAGGATCGCGGCGACAGTCGCGCCGAAGATGATCCAGCCGGCGAGGGCGTAGCCGATGGTGAGGGCGGTGTCGATGGCCTCGGCGATCACGACTGCTGCGCCCCGTCCTGTCGCGCCCCGGCGGCGTACTGCGGGTCCCATTTCGCGCGGATCGCGTCGGCTTGGCCTGGCTTCCACGGGCGTACCGTGCGGCGGGTGTCGAACGGAACAGCGCCTTCGGCGGCGACCTCCTCGCCCTCGTGCTCCCATGCGGGCTGTCCGCAGCGTTCGCAGATGGTGAAGGGCTGCCCGATCCACACGAAGCCATCGCACACGGTCGTAGGCTCTGGCGCCTCGGTGTCGGCCGGTGTCTCGCCAGCCAACCGGCGCAGTTCGTCGTCGACTGCCTCTACGGTCGGGCACGGCCACGGCACGAGGTACTGGTAGCCGTCGCCTCCGTCGTAGCTACACGTGCGGCACTGGAGGCTGTCGGGAAAGCCGCTGCCGTCGGGCTTGGGCAGGTGCAGGGCGCGCACGCGGCTCAGGGCGGCCCGGTCCGTCTGCTCGGGCAGCACGGCCAGCACCGCGTCAGCCAGCCGGTCAACGTCGTAGCTGCACAGGGCGCACGAAATGGCGTAGGTGTGGCCGGGCCGGTCACCGTGCTTGTGGTGGTCCCACTTCTCCTGCCCCGGCGTGTACGGCCAGTCTTTGCGGGACGTGGTCAGCAGTGCCTCGGCGATGCGGTCGCGGAGCGCGGCCCGGCCGGTGAGGTAGGCGCGGAAGTCGGCGACGGCCTGGCGGTCGCCGTCGCTCAGCGGGAAGTTCGGGTTGTTGCCGCACGCGGGGCCGGTGCGCTTGGTCATGGTCAGCTCCTGGTGGGTGTGGTGTGATCGGGGGTGCGGCCGCCCGCGATACCAGCGCGGGCGGCCGTCCTGCTGCTCACTGCGCTCCGGCCTCGTTCGCCACCTGGAGCAACAGGTCTGCGTGGCAGGGCTGGTCGGTCGGGCACCAGCACATGAGGTCCCGGCCGGCGAGCTCGGCGCGCGCCGCCTCGACGAGGGACGGCCGATCGTCGAGCCAGCGCCGGTACATGGCGACGGCCTGCTCGCGGGTGGCGTCCTGCACGAGGTGCGAGGTGGTCGAGCCGTCCGGGTGCCGGTAGCCGTGCCACTGGCCGGAGACCTTGCCGAGGCGGCCCTCGCGTTCCCACTCGGAGCCGTCGATGCCGGGCATGCGGACCTGGGTGCAGGGGTTGCCCCACTTGCTGCCGCGTCCGACGTAGACGGCTCCCTCGGGCTTGCGCCAGCCCTTGGTGCGGCGGCGCTGGATACGGCGCGGCTGAGTGTCGAGGGCGATCTGACGGCCGCTCACTGGCTGGCCTCGCTCGCGGCCGGCGCAGCGTGCTCGGGGCAGAAGTCGTCGCCGTCGCCGGTGTGCTCCCACCCTTCGTTCTGCACAAGGTGGGTGCGGGCCACGTCCAGGCGCTCCCGGCTCGTCATGCCTTCACGGACCATGTACTCCCCGGCGTTCTCGGTGCCGCAGTGGTCGCAGAAGACGGTGATGCGGGTCGGGTAGCGGGGGTCGTCCATGTCGCGGACGATCGCGTTGACGGTGTCGGGGTCGAGGGTGCCGGGTGTGGTCTGGTCGGTCATGGCTTCCTCCGTGGGTGGGCGGTACGCGCGGTAGTGATCGCGCGGGGTGGGCTGTATCCGGATCCGCGATCAGGCGCCGGGCTGGACGGGCGGCCGGTGTTCGGCGGGGAGGTCGGTGTCGCAGTAGAAGCCGATGTCGAGGCGGAGGCCGTGGTCTTCGACGACCTTCCAGATGGCGGTGTCGGTGCATGGCGGGCGGCCGTCTTGTTGGCGGTGGAAGTTGGTGGTGCAGTCGGCGAGGTCGGTGTAGTCGGGCAGCACCCATCCGTCGGGGCGGTGGAAGACGCGGATCTCGGGGGCGTCGTCGGTGGTGGTCTCGGTGGCCATGGGTCTGCCTTTCGTGGGGTGGGTGTGGGTGGGCGGGGCTTGTGGGGTGGCTGTGGTGGTCGCACCCCCCTCCCTCTCCGTAGGAGAGGGGGGTGCGTGAGTTTCTTGCGTGAGTTCGGCGTGATTTTTTGACCTGCGGATTCCTTGATCACCGTGAGGTGCGTGAGTTTCTGCGTGAGTTTCGGGCGTGAGTTTCGGTGCGTGAGCCGCGTGAGTTTCCGCGTGAGTTTTTGACCTGCGGGTTTGCGCCGGGCGTGAGTTTCGTGAGTTCGGCGTGAGTTTCCGTTGCAAGATCAACGTGAGTTTCGTGAGTTTCCGCGTGAGTTTCCTGGCGATCATGAGGCGATCTCCCCGGTGGGGTTGAACGCGGCCACGTACCCGGCGGCGTTGCCCCGCCCAACGCCTCCTGCGATCTTGTGCGCGAGGCCCTTCTCGACGAGCTGGTCGAGACGGCGACGGGCCTTCTCGACCTCGGACGCGGACGGCTTGCCCTTGTCCGGGGAGTAGATCTGGCAGGCCAGTTGGTGGGGCGTGAGCGGGCTGCTGGCGTGCGCGAGGATGTCGACGACGTCGACCTCGTGCCAGATCTCGGTCACGCCGATGGGGTGGTCGTGCTTGAGACGCCACGGCCCGCACTCGGCGGCCGGCTGCTTCAGGTGTCGCAGCGAGATGATCGGGTCACCCGCGGCCCCCCAGAGGGAGACGATCGATCCGGCACCGGCGGTGATCCACACGGAGCCGTACAGCTCGTCGGGGCTCTGGGGTTCCTTCCCGGACTCCTTGCCGCCGCCCTGCTTGCGGTGGTGGTGCAGGGCGAGGACTTCGACGCCCTCGACGAGGGTGCGCTGGATGGCCTGATTGATGGCCTGCCCGCCTTCCTCGGAGGCGAGTTCGCCGGCCATGTCCTTCAGCGAGTCGAGGCAGACGATGTCGGCATCGGCCTGCTTGCACAGGCGCAGCAGGATGCCGGGGTCCTTGATGAAGTCCTTGGGCGGCGGGCCGGGCCAGAAAGTGAGGTGCTGGTTGAGGAGGTCGCGGTGCTCAGCGGTGACCATGCGGGCCATGGAACGGGCGGCCTGCTGCGGCCGGTCGGAGGCGAGGTACAGCACGCGCTTGGCGGGGCGGACGGCCATGCCGAGGGCGTGGGGGCGGATACCGATCGCGGCGAGGAGGACCTGCTGGCCAACGGTGGTCTTCCCGACTCCGGGCGGTCCGGCGATGATGAGCGCTTCGCCTTCGGCCCACAGGACTTGGTCGCCTTCGCCCCAGATGGCGGGGACGGTGTCGGGTCGGTCGAGGATGAACGCTCCGCCGGGCACGAACCGGGAGCCGCCTGTGGCTTGGCTGCTGCGCTGCTGGGCGTAGCCGGTGATCTGTTCTTCGAGGTCGTCGACGGTGCCGCCGTTGAGGACTCCAGAGCGCAGCCGTACGGCCAGGTCGTCGATGCGGCGCAGCCGGGTCTTGGCGTGGACGAGGCCGGCGTAGTGCTCGGCGTCGACGGGGCCGACCGCGTTGGAGACGTCGAAGACGAGGTTGCCGCCCGCGACCGTTCTCAGCTGGCCGAGGTTCTCGATCGCTGCGCGGAGGCTGATGGGGTCGACGGGCTTGCTCTCGCCGAGCTGGTGGCCGATGACGTCCCAGATGAGGCGGTAGCCGGGGTGGGTGAAGTCCTCGCTGCCGAGGATGTCCGCGGCGTCGCGGTACTCGGCGGGGTAGTGGATGCAGCGGGCGAGGACGGCGCGTTCGGCGTCGAGGTCGGCGGGCGGCTTCCGGTTGAGGGCGTCGTCGTCCGCCGTGTGGTCTTGCGGTGGCAGCTGGCGGACGTTGCTCACGGGTGTGCTCCTGTCGCTGGGTCAGTCGTGTCTGTGTGGCTGGAAGTGCTGGTCACGGCACGGTTGTTGGCCTTCGCTTCAGGGCGGCTTCATTGCACATCGTTCGTAGCTATCATAGCTAAGAGAGCGACTTCGCGTCCTTGCGCGTGGTCGCGAATTCGCTACGCTGTTGGCATGGCGACCCCCCGCAAGGAACACCGAGCGAAGATCGCCGAGGCGCGCAACGTCCTCGGCGAGGTGATCTCGCGCGCCCGATACGCTGGCGAACCGACGATCCTGATCAACCGCGGGAAGGAAGCCGCGGTGATCGTGAGTCACGACTTCTACGTGCAGGCGGTCCAGGACCACGAGATCGTCGAGGCCTTCCGCGAGGCGCACCCGGATGAATTCGCCAAGCTCGTCGGCCCGTTCGGCTGACGTCACCACAGTCCTCCTTCCGGCCGGCGGCCGAACTCCCCGACCTCGCGCGGGCACTCGTGCTCGATGACGTGCGCCCACGGGCACGTGCTGCTGTGGAACACCGGCAGCACCTCGGCGAGGCGCAGCCCGGACCACTGCGTTTCGCGCAGACACCAGGCGAGGCGGTTCGGTGTCGTCCGCTTCGCCGCCTCGCCCGGTGTCAGCCGTTCGGCGTCCGCGGTGACCACCCATGGCAGGCCGCTCTTCTGACGGATGACGTCCGCGCCGCAACGCTCACAGCTGGTGCGCCCGGCCGCAGGGCGGCTTGAGCCGGCGCCTCCCCACGGCCGGGCGCCCATCAGGCCGGGGTCCCGTTCAGGACGGGCTGCTCGATGTCCCCGTCGATCGCATTGACGACGTCGGCGAATGCGGTGCGCAGGATGTCGGCGGGCCGCTCCAGCTTGTAGCCCATGCGCAGGCCGCGGTCGGTGATGCGGTAGCGCAGGCGTGCGGTGAGCCGGTAGCCCTCGCTGCCCTCGAACGGCACGAGGCCGATGACGAAGGTCTCGGGGACGGTGAGCTGTCCCTTCTGCCCGGCCTTCGTGGTGGTGGTCTCGACGTACTGGAACTGCCGTTGCCCGGAGGCGAGTCGGACGCCGGACTGGAAGTCGACCTTCGTCGCGGCTTGGAGGGACTGGGCGATCTCCAGCATGTCCGCGGAGGACGGATCCAGGAGTTCGGGGAGGTGGTCCTCGAGGAACTCGGCGAACGACTCCTGGTCGAGGAGCTGGCCGTCGTTCTGGATCCACTGCTTCCACGCGTCGGTGGTGCGCAGTTCGAGGCGGAGGCGGTGGTCGCCCCAGGAGGGCTCGTCAGCGGCGTGGGCGTTGAGGACGGCGGTGACGGTGAGCCGCTCGCTGTCGGCGTAGACCTCGCTCGCGTCGCTGCTGTGCTTGGTGAAGTAGGCGGTCCAGGAGCGGGCGTCGCGGACGGTGGTGAGGCCGGACTTCCTGGGCGGGATGCCGGTGTGCTCGGGCCCGGTGAGGTCGACCTTCTGAATGCCGCCCGGAGTGTGGAAGGCGTAGTACTTGCCGGGCTCCAGTTGGGCCGGCGGGGCGGCGCGCAGGGCGGTGTCGATGACGGGCTGGAGGTTGTCGGTCATGTTCAGGCGTCCTTGAAGGTCTCGTTGGCGGGTGCGGTGCGGAACTCGATTGCCATCTGGCGGGGGTCCTCGCGGACGGGCAGGCCCTCGTCGTCGAGGAAGTAGAGGGACTTGACCGGGGTCGGCTTGGGCGCCTTGATGGCGGACTCGACGCCGATCGGCAGGGGCGCGGACTCGACGCCGTTGGCGGGCGGTTCGACGACGATGGTGATCGTCATCTGGCCCTTTTTGCCGTGGGCGCGGACGGCGTCGAGGAGGGTGTGGAACTCGGCGCTCAGCTCTTCCTCAGTCCGGCCGTTGAGGTGGCTGGCGAGGAAGGCGGCGACGGGTGCCTGCTGGATTTCGCCGGTCTCGGTGTTCGCGGTCATGTGTGGGTGGTGCCTTTCTGGTTGGCGGTACTGGTGTGGTCTGGCCGGGGTGGCCCGCCCCGTGAGCGGCGGGGAAGTCGGGGCGGGCCCGGTGGCGGCCGCGGCGTGGGGCGCCGTCAGGTCGGCCGCCGGAGGGGTGGTCAGGTGCCGTCGGCGATGGCGTGCAGCTGCTCGATGCCGTCCGGGCCGCTCTTCAGCAGGGCGATGGCGGCGGCGTACTCGGGGAAGGCGACGGCGAGGTGATCGGCGTTCGCGGTGTCGGCCGAGGTCCAGAGGTTCAGCAGCTTCGCGGCGAAGGTGCTGGGCGGCCATCCGCCGAGCCGCTCTTGGAAGAGGACGTGCGCGGCGGTGGCGGCGGGGATGGTGACGGCCGCCTGCTCTTCGAGGGCGAGTTGCATCTCTCGGGCTGCGGCGGCGCCGAGGCCCTCGACGAACGCGGTCCGGGCCTCGTCGGACAGCTCGGGCGCGAACGCGAAGTGCACGCGGATGATGGGCTTCTCGCCCGCGCTCAGCGTGAACTGGTGATCGTCGGGCTCCAGTCCGTCAGCGCCCAGGTTGACGGCCCACTCGGACACGTCGGCGGCGTGGCTGATCAGCTTGTGGATCGCGCGCTGCGCATGGCTGTAGGCGTTGCCGTCGTCGTGGTTGTAGGGCAGCAGCTCGCCCCACGTGCTGCCTTCCCGCTCGAAGTCGGGGTCCTCGTCGATGACGGTCGACTGGACGTAGCGGTCCTCCATCGCCTCGCCCACGCCCATGAAGTCGGGGTCTTCGGTGAGGCCGGCGTGCTGGCGTGCGGCCTCGGCGCGGAGGTCGTCGTCGGTGTACGGACGCTCGGTCACGTGTTCTCCTTGGGGTGTGGTGCCCCGCCGGATTCCGCCCGGCGGGGCACTGTTCGTTGGGCGGTCAGGTGGTCTTGGGCTTGCACTTCGCGCGGTGTTCGGTGAGCGGGTTGGCGCGCAGGTAGTCGGTGACCTTCGCCCGGCCGGTGGTGCGCTCGTGGTGGCGGCAGGCGGTGCAGAACAGGTCGGCGACGGGCGTCTGGCCTTTGTCGAGGCCGCGGACTTGGAGCCCGCCGAACCAGGCGCCGCTCATACCGCGACCGCGTTCGATGTGCCGGTGCGTCGCAGCCGGTTGTCCGCGTCCGTGTTCGCCTGCCGGCACTTCACGCAGTCCTCGCCCCGCTTGCGGTGCCGCAGGTAGCTCGACCGGGTCCCACACTCCGCAGTCGACTCGCGGATCACCGCGTCGGCCAGGTGCTCGCCGCGGATGCACTCGCAGTGCCCGCAGGTGCGACGCACAGTTCCTTGCGGTTCACGGCCGTGGGCAACGGTGAACGCGGCCTGCAGCGCGGTGTACCGCTGCCCTTGGAACTGGACGTGCCCTACACCGTTGAGCAGTTGGTGGCCGCCGTCGGTGTCGACGGTTCGGCGGGCGACAGCTTCCGCGAGGGAGACAGGGCGGGGCACGCGTGGCTTCTTCGGCCGCGGAAGCTCGACAGCCGCGAGGCGCCCTTCAGACCGCCGCTCCAGCTCCTTGACGACGGCGCGGCGTTCGCGCGGCCGAAGTCCGGCCCGGATGCCGTGCTGCATGTCGCCGGTGTGCACGGCGTCGAAGAAGCATTCGCGTCGCACTGGGCACGTGGCGCAGATGGCCTTGGCGCGTGCGATCTCCTTGTCGTCGGTCTCGGGGTGCATGGCGGCCCACTTGCCGAGGCATCCGGCGCGCAGGCGCCAGTCGTCTGTGCGGTGGGTGGTGTCGGGGACCGCGCCGGTGTAGCTCATGCCGCACCTCCGAAGATTGCTTTGAAGGCGGCGTCCGAGCGCCGGTTCGCTTCGCGGATCGGCTGGTCTTCCAGGTGCGCCCCCGCGACGCAGTGAGTCATGTCGCAGCCGACAGAGAGGCGACCCTGCGGATCGCGACCGTGATGCAGCCGAAAGGCGATCTGGCGGACGGAGAGCCGCTGCTGGCGGAAGTTCAGCCGGGGGTGTCCGTTCGTGTCGGTGTGCCCCGTCCACCGCTGGTGACCGCCGTCGATGGCCTCGCTGTTCGAGCGGTAGGCGTCCTCGACGGAGGTGTAGGTGTCGGGCGGCCCGCATCGCGGTGCGGGCATACCGAGTGCCTCGCGGGTGCGTTGCACGGTGATCGGTGCGCAGCGCAGCTGGCGGCAGATGTGGATCTGCGGTACGCCGGCGCGGAGGAGTTGGGCGATGTCGGCGCGGATCTTCACTGGGCCACCGCCGGGATGTTCAGCGGCCACGTCACGCCGTCCAACGCACGCCGGTGCGTGTCCGGCAGGACGGCCATCGGATAGCCCAGCCAGTGCAGGCCCATCGCTGCGAGCACCGTGGCGTCGGCCTGGTCGTAGCGGCCGCGGCCCTCGCACGGCACGCCGTACCGTTCGATGACGGTGTCGCGGACCATGCCCTTCGCGATCGTCTTCCGCTTGTTGGCCGGGTGGTCCTTGGCCGGGTTGGCGACGCCGCAGGCGTAGATGATGCGGTGCTGCGGCGGGCAGATCGCTACGGGGATCCGGCGGCGCCACAGGTCGTGGCGGATGAGGCCGCGGAGGTAGGTCATCTCTTCGACGCCGGGCCGGTATCCGACGGACATGGCCACGCCCTCGATGACGACGAGGCTGGTCTCCTCGGGGATGCGCTGGTGGATGGCGCGGCGGTGGAACTCCAGCCGGTCGTGTCCGTCGCGGTCGCCGGGGATCAGCGCTTCGGCGGTCTGGCCGTTGCTGATGCCGGTGCAGGTGAGGGAGAGGTCGAGGCCGTACACGGTCGGCAGGTCGAGGGGTCGGGGAACCGGGGTGGCGGCCGGCGCCTCGGGCTCGAACAGGGTGGGTGTGGTGGTCACGAAGCGGCTCCCGTGATCGTCACGTGGTTGCGGTCACAGCGGTGCGCGCCCTGCGGGTGCAGCGTCACCGCGACGTCGCCCTGGCACAGCGGGCAGTACGCGAAGGCCTGCGCGGCGAGTGCCTTCGGCTCGGGTTCGGGCCACCAGGGCTTGAGGCCGGCGAGGGGGATCTCGATGGTGTCGTCGGCGCGGTGGCGTCCGCGGGTTCGGTCGGGCAGGGCGCGGGCGATGGCGGTGAGGCCGAACATGACGAGCATCGCGGCGACCGCCCACGCAGCCGGGTAGGTGATCACGATGCGGCCCCCTGGCGCAGGTCGTGCAGCTCGCGGGTGTCCGCGATGTGCGAGGCCTGCATGTCGTCCAGCCGTTGGGACAGCTCAGTGATCGCCCGGCGAGCCAGGTGCAGTTGGCGGCGCAGTTCTGCGTCGCCCTGGACCGGGTGCGGTTCGCGGACCGGCGTGTCGGGGCGGGTGTCGCGGAGCCGGGTGATCGTCTCGGCCTGGCGGGTGATGGTGGACAGGCGTTCCGCGGCGAGCTTGTCCGCGTCCTCGCGGGCTGCGGCCATCTGCTCGTAGCGGTACTGGAGTTCGGCGTGCCGGGCCGCGGTGACGAGCCTCATGACTCCTCACCCGCCTCGCGCTGCTCCGGGACCGGACGCAGCGGCCAGTGCCCGTCGATGACGGCCTCGGGGTCGTACTTGTCCTTGGCCTTCTTCTCGTTGCGCAGCCAGGCCTGGTAGTTCGCGGCGTCCTCGCGGTACCACCCGACCTGCCGTGCATGGAGTTCGTCGACCGTGATGTCGCGCAGGGCGTTGAACCGGTTCGGTCGCAGGGCGAGCACCCACTCGGGGCGCTGCCGGTAGGGCGTGTGCGCGATGAGACCCATCCGGTACGCCGCCCGGGCGGACATCAGCGCGTCGTACTCGGCGCCGTGCGCCTGCTCCTCGTCCCACGGCAGGCCGTAGGTCTCGGCGGTGGTCCGCATCTGGTACGGGCCCTGCGTCTCCGAGATCCGCCTGCGGAACGGGGCGGCCTGCCGGTCGAGGACCATCGTGTCGATGACCCGGGTCAGCGGCTGGCGCACGATGCCTTCGAGGCTGTCGCCGAGGTGGCGGCGGCATTCCCGGTCAAGGAGGTTGAGGTCGTAGCCGCCGATGTTGTGGCCGACCAACGGCACGCCGGCGGCGACGACTTCACTGATGGCCTTGGCGATCTCCCCGACACCTTGTTCGGCGGGCATGCCGTGCTTGGCGGCGTACTCGTCGGTGATGCCGTGGACCTCGATGGCGCCCGGTTCCATGGGGATGCCGGGGTTGATCAGCCAGGTGCGGGTGTCAGGGGTGCGTCCGGGGCCGCCGACGATGAGCGCGCAGGTGACGATGCGGGCGGTCTCGGAGTCTTTGTCGCTGGACTCGAAGTCGAGGGCGGCCATGTGCTCCAGGTGCCAGGGGGTGCTCATGAGTCACCGCCCTGCTGCTGAATCCGCTCCTGCCCGATTCGGAACAGGAACGCACCGAGCTTCTCCTCGTCACCGACCTCGTTCTGTACGAGCGTGTCGAAGTGACCGACCTGCTTGATCTCGTAGTTGATCTGCGCGAGGCGCTGCCTGGTCGTGCTCGTCTTGAGGATCTCGTCGCGGTAGTCCTCCGCCGAGCGCACTGGCGCCTCGCCGCGCTCGACGTTCGACGAGTCGGGCTCCGGGTCGCCGGTCGGCACGAGACCGCCGAGGAACAGCAGCGACCGAAGCGATGTCGACAAGGCCTTCGCGGTGCCCTTGTCTGCCGAGTCCATCGACTCACCGGCGGACTGCACCTCGATGCTGTCGCCGGTCGGGCCAATGATCCGGTAGGTGACCGTGACGGTGCACTCGCGGGACGGCTTGCCACCAGACGTCTTCACGTCTCGGTACGCGGTCTCGACGTGGACCGGCAGGACGAGGACGCCGTGCAGGCGACAGGCCGGGCCGAAGGAGTTGAGGGCGGAGTCGACTCCTCGGAACTGGTAGCTGCCGCGTTCGCCGGGCTTGCCGTACCAGTCGCCCTTATTGATGCCGCGAACCTCGCCCATGACGCGGGACCAGGCGACCCAGACAGGGACCTGCTCGGGTCCGTCCGGACCAGGCTCAGGGATGCCGGGGTCGGTCAGTGGCGCCGGGGTGTAGGTGGGCGCCGGCTCGACGTCCGCGGCGGTGTCGGTCCGGCCAGCGGCAGCGGCGGCCCGCTCAGCAATCGTGGTCATGCGGCGTGCTCCTCACGGACAGAGCGGGGGATGTTGATCTGGCGGTAGACGCGGTCCTCGACGCAATCGGCGTAGGCGTCGGGCCAGCGCTCGGCGAGCCTGTTGAGGTCGGGAGTCCGCTTCGTGCGCTCGTCGAGCGACACGTGCACGCGGTCCAGGACAGTGGCTTCCTCGGCGTCGCCGAGCCCGGCGAGGATGCGAACCTTCGCGGCCTTCTTCCGCTTCTCTGCAGCCGTCATCTCGGCGTGCGCGTCGAGGTAGTCCTCGACCGCGGTCTGCGTGTCGACGTCCCGGGTGATGTCCACCGACCCGGCGCGGTCCGGGTGGAGCCGCCCGTACAGGTCGAGGAGGACGTCAGGGTCGGCGTCGTCGGCGAGGATCGGCTGACGGCGCTCGACGATCTGCTGCCATGCCCGCTCGCCCGCCGCTCGCAGGTCGGCGACCAGCTGGGCGTGGTCCCGGACGCGGATGACGTACTGCCGGTAGTCGTTCCCGCCGATCAGGACTGCGGCGTGCATGTGGTCGTAGCCGCAGGTGTCAGCCTGGTGCAGTGTCTGCACGAGGACGTCGTCCGCGACACCGGCCCGGAACTGGGAGGCCTTCATCTTGTCGCGGCACTTGATCTCGACCGCGCACTTCTCGGCGCCGTCGGCGAGCGGGCATTCCAGGACGCGGCGGTCGAGGGTGCACATCTGCCAAGGCCGGTCGATGTTCTGGACGAGGCCGACGCGGCGGACCACGCTGCGGTTGCGGCGGGCCCACTCACGGGCGACGGTCTCCTCGAACGCGCGCCCCCACAGGGCCGGTTCGGAGTCGTCGGACTCCAGCGGGAGACCGCCGGTCTTGTCGTGCCAGACGGACAGGGCGTTGCCGTAGCGGCTGATCCCGAGGATCGCGGCGATGTCGGAGGAGCCGATGCCGGAGCGGCGGGCGGTGAGCCAGTCGGCGCGGTCTGCGTCGGCGGAGAGGATGAGCCGGCCGGTCGGTGTGACCCGGCGGCCGGCGGCCGGGGCGGTGGTGGCCCCGGCCACGGTCGTGTCGGTCATGCGGCGTCCTGGAGGGTGAGCGCGGTGAGGGCTTCTGCCCACGCGAGGTTGGCGAGCAGGACTTGGGCGGGCGTGCCGTTGAAGGCACCGCCGTACGCGGCCTCGTGGCGGTCGGCGATCTCGCGGGCGGCGTTGCGGCCGCAGCGGATTTCGCCGCGTTCGATCTGGCCGAGGACCCGCTCGGTGTCGAGGGACGGATGGATTTTGGCCGGGTGCTTGGCCCGGGTGGCGCCGATGTATCGGGCTTCCAGGAGCTTGCCGTCGTCGGTGAGCCGGGTGCGGGTCTCGAAGGAGCCTGCGGGCTGGTATCGGGCGCCGGTGTGCTGCCTGCCGGTGCGGATCATGTGGGCGACGGATTCGACCGAGGTGGCGTTGCGGTATTCGCCGACGGTCAGCCATTTGCCCGGCTGTTCGCGGAGCGCGGCGGCGACCTGGGCGTGGTCGACTCGGGTGTGGCGGCTCACGGGCGGCCTTCCTCTCCGGGGTTCGTGGGCTGGTAGATGCGGCGCCCGTTGACGTCGTCCGCGGTGAGGTGGCCGTCGCGGACGAAGGCGCGCAGGTCCTTCCGCGCCGTGTTGCGGTGGCAGCCCCACCTGCTTGCGGCGAGCAGCTGTTCGGCAAACTGGGTGGTGACGGGGCGGCCGTGCTGCTGTATGGCGGCAAGGAGGTAGGCGCGTCGGTGGATGAGCTCAGGCATCGACGGCACCGCCCTCGGCGATCTCGGTCCACCCGTCGAACTCGTCCTCGTCGCGGAAGTCGCCATGCCACGTGGCATCCGGCAGACCGGTCTTCGACCAACCGATCGCGCGGAGGTGACCGCGCACGGGGTGACGGGTTACGTGCTCGACGCGGAAGTAGGTGGTGACCTCGGGGGCCGTGAAACCGCTGCCGTCGGTGTACGTGTGGTCGACCCTGAAGAAGCTGGGCGAGGTGCCGGTGCCCTGGCACTCGTGCTTCTCGGCGAGCTCCGCCAGGTTGAGCAGAGTGTGCGGGCCGACGCCCTGGATCAGCCCGCCGCACAGGACGCAGCGGAGTTCGGTTGCCGGGACGTCGCTGCCGTCGCTGGTCGTGAAGACGGGAGCGAAGTCCCGCAGACGGCCAGTCGCTGCGGCGAGCACCTCGTCGCGGTAGTTGTGCGCGAGGCGGTACGCCTCCGTGGCGTCCAGCCGCAGAGACAGAGCGACATGCAGTTCCATGGCGGCGCTCATGCGGCAGCACCACCCTCGCGGCGCTGCGCCGGGACCACGACCCGATTCGGCACCGCGGACTGCAGCCGCTTCGCCAGCCGGGCCAGCGCCTCGCCGCGCACCGGAACCTCGTAGCCGACCTGCTCGGCGAGGCGTTCCATGAGGAGCTTCTCGGGCTCCCACCCGTCGTGCTCGCGGGTCAGGTTGCGGTCCTCGACGATCTCCAGCAGGAGTCCGAGGGCGTCCTCGTCGTCGGCGAGGGTCTCGATGACGTGGACGAAGTACTCCTCGAAGTCGAGGTAGACGCCGTCGGGGAGGGGCCGGATGTAGAGGCGAATCGGCCCGGTGAGGGCGGGGCGGCGGAAGAGGCGGTGCAGGTACAGGCGGATACGGTTCATCGGCGGTGGTCCCCCGTCGGGATGGTGGTGAGCATGAGGAGCAGGGCGGCCAGGTCCCGGGCGAACTCGCGGGCCGCGAACACGGCGTGCCAGACGCAGGTCGTGGTCGGGGCGACGTGGTGGCGGGCGGAGGCGGCGGCCCAGGTGAGGTCGCGGCCGGCGTACACGGCGCCCCGGTGAAGGGCGGCGGTCGCGCGGCGGGTGGCCGGGCGCGGGTCGAAGTAGGCGAGGTCGGCGTCCGCGAAGGCGAGCGCGAGGCGGATCAGGCTGATCGCGGTGAGGCCGAGGGATCCGGCGGCGGCCCACTCGGCGGGCGTGTGCGTCATCGCGGGCCGCCCGCCTCGGGCAGGTCCCGGCCCTGGCGGTACGTGTGGTGCAGCGGGCTGTCGTGCGGGTCCTCCAGCGGCTGCATGGCCTGCGTCGGCGCCAGCAGTTGGGTCAGCTTGTCCGCCGACCGCTCGGCCTTCGGGGTGAGCAGGGCGTCAGCCACACGCTCCGACTCGTCAACCTGCGCGAGCATCCGCCACGCCTGCCGACGGCCGGGGTGCGTCTCCCGCCTCGCCCGCTCGGCGAACGGCGTCCGCAACTCCGTCACGGCGTCGTCGAGGGCCTCGTTCGTGGTGTGCCGCTCAGCCTCCAACTCGGCGACCCGAGCTAGAAGCTGCTCGTTCTCCTTCAGCAGCTTCCGCGCCACCGGGTGCCGCCGCGCCTGGTCCGCCTCCCACGCCGCGTGCATCGCGTCGTGATTCGCGTCGTCCGACAGCCACTTGACGACCGCCTGCCGAGCATTCGCGGACACAGAGTCCGTGACTGCGAAACTCCGCTTGTACGCCTCCTCCGCCAACTCCACAGCGCTCGGCCACGGCTCGCTCTTCAGGAACTCGAAGCGGTCTGCGGCCAGCAGCCACGACGCGCGGGCCACCTCGGGGATCTGCACGTACACCTGCGTCTGCTTCTCCGACGGGTGCACGACGTCGTACGAGTCGAGCGTGACGCGGACGAGGATCGAGTCGCTCATGCCGCCACCGCCGACGCCTCAACATCCGTCAGCGTCCACGCCCGGAACGGCACCCCGTTGAGCGCGCCATTGACCGTCGTGAGTCGGTCCGGCCCGTCGACCGTGGTTGCGGTCTCCGCGCCGAAGCGGACGGCGAACGCACGGACCGCGCCCTCGTCGCGGTGGAAGTACAGGTGCACGCCCATCGGGCGCGCCTGGTCGACGAGCCAGCCGGAGTGTTCGTCGATCCGCACGCTTGACGGCACGGCCGGGGACCCGGCTGTCAGCTGTTCGGCAGCAGCGAAGGCGGCCATCAGCCCTTCGATGCCGGGGCGGAAGGTAATCTCTGTGGGCATCGAGGCCTCACTTTCTGGATTGGTGGGGTCGCCGGTCGGGGGCCGTCAGCCGGGCAAGGAGGGCGGCCCTTCGGCGTGTGGTCTGTCAGGCGGCGTCGGCCGCCGAGTCCGCCGGCGTAGTGGCGGGGCGGGTCGTGTGCCCGCTCGTCCAGATCCGGCGGAGGTCTTCGACCAGCTCAGGGGTGGGGTCCGGAGCGGCGTCCACCAGCTGGTTGATCTGTTCGATGGCAGCGTCGCCGAGGATGGCTCGGCGCTCTTCGCTGGTCATCCGGTGGCGCCGAGCGCGGTCTCGTCGCTGGTCTCGTCCATGACGTCGCGGATATCGAAGTCGTAGACGCTGGCCAAGCGGAGGGCCGTGATCAGGTCAGGTTGGGCGGCGCCGCGGAGGATGCGGTAGACGGTCGAGTCGTTGATGCCGGTTCGCTTCTGGATGGCGTAACCGCTCTTGTCGCCGTGCTCGCGGGCCTTGTCGCGGAGCTTCTTGACGTTCAGCTGGAACATGGGTGTGCGCCTCCTTCCGCAGGTAGCGGGGGGTTTCTGCCTCACGAGGAAGACTTTGGCACACAGAATGCCTGCCGCGCAAGGCAGGGTTCACGCGAGGCAGGAAATTCTTTTAGGCGAACGTCCGTTCGAACAAAGCTGCGACCTGTGTTAACGCAGGTCACTGGCCGGATGGGGAGCCTTCCTCGTGAGGCAGTCCCTAGCTACTGCCTACCTAGGCAGGTACAGTTTTGGAACATGACGGATGCCCCCCAGGGCCGCGCGGAACACTTCCGCACGGCCGTCCTCCCCCGCATCGCCGCCGCCGGACTCGACGGCTTCGGCGCCGAGCAGTTCTTCGCCGTCGTCCTCCCCCTCCTCGGAGAGGCCGGCTACTCCGGCTACGGCTCACAGCAGCGGCTCGTCGAAGCGAGCGGCATGTCCCCCGGGACAGTGTCGAGACTGATGCGCCGTCAGACGGTTCCGGACATCCAGTCGTTCCCCCAACTAGGCAAGATCATTGGCATGTCCCCGCTAGAGCTGCTGGTTCTGGCCGGGCACTTTCCTTTGTCAGCCCTTGAGTCACAGCAGACACTGTCCGAAACTAATCAGTCACAGGTAGGCTTCGACGGACTTACTCCGGAGGAGGCGGCCGAACGGGCCGCGGATCACCTCGGCTTCCATGACGAAGTGCGGCGGTCCATCTTCATCGGAATGATCGATACGCTCAGGAAGACGAAGCGAGACGACGATCAGGCCGACGAGTCCACCGGGGGCGCAGCAGCGGAGATGTGACGCGGGGGGTGCGGTGAATGAGTCTCACGGTCGGCACACGAATCACCACGGCAGCAGGTTTCGCTCTACTCGTGGCCGGCCTGGCAACCAGCGCCCACGGCGCCGTCACTAGCCATGGCGCAATTGCCATGGCCGGTGCGGCCGTAACGTTCGTCTCGACCACCCTCATCGCACTCGGCAGGATCAAGCGCTGGGTCACTGACACCAACGCCGAGCGGCGCGCCCTCGCTCGGGCCACGCTCCAGGCCGAGCAGGAACAGATGCGATTCCTCGCCCTCCAGTCAGCCGGAGAGTCTGAGATGACGCGCCTGCGTCACGACGTCTCAGTCGAGCGCGCGGAGGTGGCGAAGATGCTCGTGGCCGAGCGGGCCGCCATGGAGGCCGCGCTTGAGCGGTCGCGCCTGGAGCTCCAGAAGGAGGCGTTCCAGACCGGCGTGCGCTTCGAGCGCGCGGGGATGCTGGAGGCCGAAGCCCCGGAGAAGGGCAACCTCATCCATTTCCCGAAGCAGCACCCGGAAGTCGACCCGACTCACCAGCGAGAGCGGTCGCGGGAACACGAAGTGGTCGGTCCCTGAATCCCGGCTGCCCCACGAACGCCAGCTGGATCCGTCCGAGTTCCGGCTTGTTCGAGCCCAGCCTGGTCGCCTTGTGCAGGCGCACAGTCACCACCCGGCGGATCAGCTCTCGCTTCTGATCCAGCGTTAGGTCGTTCCACTCTTCGGCCGGGTCAGCGGAGCCCAGCATCCGCAGCACCAGCGGTGACACCCCCGTCATGTCGCCGAGCCGCTTCTTTTCCGCGTCGAGCTTCGGTTGGATTCGCTCCTCCATACCGGCGAGTGACAGCGCCGACAGGCGTGGCTTCCCGGTCTCGGGGTTCAAGGTCTCGGCCAGCTCGCGTGCCTCGGCGAGCTGCTCCTCGTAGCCGTTGATGAGGCGCTGGCAGGCGGCCATCTTCTCCGCGACGTCCGTGTCGTTGGGTACCAGCGCGGCGCGCGCTACGTCCTTGCGGCTGAACCAGGTGACGACGGCCTGCTCGACGTACGCGTCCACGACCTTCTCCCGCATCGACACATCGCCCTTGGCCTCGCAGGTGATGTTCGGGTCGGGGCGGCGGGTGACGGACTGGGAGCACAGCATCGCGTGGTCACCGCACTCCCCACACAGCGCGAGGTAGGTCAGCAGGTGCGACACCTCGGTGCCGCGCTGCGTGCGCCGGCCGGGGTCAGCGAGGAGCACGGAGACCCGGTTGAACATCGCCCGCCCTTGCGGGGTGTGCAGGCCTCGAATCGGCTCCCAGTCTCCCTTCACCGTCGTGCCCCGGTGGACACGCTCGCCGAGGTAGGCCCGGTTAGTGAGGAGGATGCGGATCGTGCGGGGCGACCATGGCTTGCCGTCCGAACGCGCGGCGTCCTTCGTGGAGTTCATCCACTGGAGGAGGGTGCGCAGGCTCTTGCCGCCGTCGACATGCTGGAACGCGGCCAGCACGATGGGCCCTTGTTCGGGATGTTCGTACTGGCGGATGCAGCGGTGTCGACCGCCAACGACTGCGTACTCCCGCGCGAACCCGAACGGCAGCCGTCCGTGCGGCTTTCCAGCAGCGGCCTGCGAGGCGACGGTCCGGGCGTTGCGGTCCTGGATCGCGTCGGCTTCGTCCTCGGCGTCGATGGCGTGCTGGGCGGTGGCCTTTCGGTCGTCTCTGCGCGAGAGGTCGTAGACCTGGTTGTTGTAGCAGAGGAGGGTGTTGCTGGCCATGCACGCTTTGCGGAGCCTGAGGTAGGCGTCGAGGTCGCGGTAGTAGCGGGAGGCTTCGTAGGCGACGACGATGCGTCTGACGCCGGGCGGGGCTGGGTCGTTGATGAGGGTGGCGATGAGGTCTTCGAAGTCGCCGCGGACCTTCCGCGCGTGGCGGCTGGCGGATAGGTCGGAGTCTTTGAACTCGCGGAAGATGGGCCACTCTCGGCTGCGGCAGAGGGCGCGGCCGTTGGCGAGCTGGTCGTCGACGGAGTCTCGTGCGCCGGCGATTCCTGCGAACTCGTTGTACGAGTTGCGGCCGTAGAGGATGGCCTCGAAGCGGACGCCGGTGATGACGAGGTGCAGGTATTCGGGCGCGTACGGCATGCCCTGATGCTAGCCCGCTTCCATTACCCCTTACCCCCATTGTGGGGAGACACGTACACGCCCAACGGCGTCTTCTACGCCTGGCAGTCGGCCGACCTCGCCGCCGGCACGTGGACGGCGCTCGACCAGCGCCTCTACACCCAGCCGCTCAACTCCAAGCACTGCGGCATCCAGCCGATCACCCAGGCCCAGTACACCAACCTGGTCTCGCACTGGGGCGCTCCGGCCTGGAACCGGCTCAAGTCGTACAACTACCCTGCGCGTTACATCCGGCACAGCGGCTTCGCCGGCCGGATCGACGCGTACCCCTTCGACCCGTTCCCCGACTCGCAGTGGAAGCTGGTGCCGGGCCTCGCCGACTCCTCCGGGGTGTCCTTCCAGTCGGTCAACTACCCGACCCGCTATCTGCGGCACTACAGCTACGCCCTGCGCCTCGACGAGAGCGACGGCACGTCGGCGTTCGCGGGGGACGCGACCTTCTACCGGACGGCCGGGCTCGCCGACGCCTCTTGGGCGTCGTTCCGTTCGTACAACAACCCGACCCGCTACCTCAGGCACGCGGACTACGCCCTGCGCATCGACCCGGTCTCCACGGCCGGCGAGCGCCAGGACGCCACGTTCCAGGCCGGTTACTGAAGGGCCCGGGTGACGGGGTGGGGCTGTGGCGGCACCGGCCGGCCACGGCCCCACCCCCGGCCACGTCAGTTGAGGCCGGCCGTCTTCAGCCAGGCCTTCGCCACGTCCAGCGGGTCCTTGCTCTCCAGCTGCACCTGGGAGTCCAGGTCGAGGAGCGTCTTGGTGTCCAGCTTGGCCGAGACCGCGTTGAGCGCGTCGACGCCCTCCTGGGAGAGGCCGCTCTTGTAGACGAGCGGGGTCACGTTGGCGAAGCCGAAGAGGCTCTTCGGGTCCTTCAGGACGACGAAGCCCTCCTTGATGATCGTCGGGTCGGTGGTGAAGATGTCCGCGGCCTGCACGGTGTTCTTCGTCAGCGCCGCCTGGGTGAGCGGGCCGCCCGCGTCCAGCGCCTTGAAGGACTTGAACTTCAGGCCGTACTCGGACTCCAGGCCCTTCAGGCCCTGGTGCCGGGTCTGGAACTCGGGCGAGCCGCCGATCACCAGGTCCGGGGCGATGTCCTTGAGGTCCTCAAGGCTGGAGTCGGCCGTCAGCTTGTACTTCTTCGCCGTCTCGGCGTTGATGCTGACGGAGTCCTTGTCCTCGGCCGGCGAGGACTCCAGCAGCGTCAGTTTCGCGTCCAGCTTGCTCTTGACCGCGGCGTTCACGGTGTCGGCCGACTTCTGCTCCGCCTTGTCGTCGAGGTAGGCGAGCAGCGAGCCGTTGTACTCCGGCAGGACCGTGATGGAGCCGTTCTTCAGCAGACCGTAGGTCGTCTCGCGGCTGCCGATGTTGGGCTTGTAGGTGACCTTGATGCCCTTGGCCTTGAGGGCCTCGCCGTAGATGTCGGCGAGCAGGATGCTCTCGGCGAAGTTGTTCGAGCCGACGACCACGGTGTCGCCGCTCGGCTTGTCCCCGGCCAGGGGGTCGGACTTGTCGTCGGAGGAGGAACATCCCGCCAGCAGCGCCGCCGTGGCGGCGAGCGCGACAGCGGCCGCGCCGGGATGGTTCCTGAAGGACCTGCTGCTTACGGCGGTGGAAGTCACGATTCCCGTTCCGGTTTGAGGGGGTTGGAGAAGCCGACCCCGAGGTCTGGGCAGAACTCTCCACTGATCCAATCCAGCCGGTTCTGTCCCAGTCAAGAGCAATCCGGTCACCGATTGGCCTCGAACAATGGTCGCTTGTGCCCCGATGTGAAGGGGGACGGTTGGGGCGGAGGGTGTTGTAACGGATTCTTGACGTACAGTTCCGGTCACGAAAAGCAAGAGGCGGTAGTGTCCCCGACGTTGGCGGGGGCGATATCGGTCAACAACGGTCACGTGAGACCTCGCGCGCCGTGTGACGCCCACGAAGGAGGCAACTCGGTGTCCACGAACGAGGTGGGCGCTCGGCGCCCACGTCGTCTACGCGGTTTCGCCGACCGCTGGCCCTTCAGGCGCAAGCTCAACCTTCTCGTCGGTGTACCGCTGACCGTGGTGGCGGTCCTCCTCGCCTATCTCATAGCCGACCAGACGGCGCAGTCACGTGACGCGGCCGACGCCGCCCGGCTGGTCCGGGAGAGCACCGAGGTCGCCACACTCGCCGACCGGCTGGCGTCCGAGCACCAGCAGGCCGTCCTGCTCTCCGTACGGCACGAGGCCTCCGAGGGCGACGCGCCCTCGTCCGCCGCCTACCGCACGGCACAGTCCCTCGTGAACTCCCAGGTCGACCGGGTGCGCGACGCCTTCGGGGAACGGCTGCCGGAGACCGAGGCGCAGGCGCTGCGGGGAATCGAGGGCCTGAGCAGCCTGCGTGACACCATCGAGCGGGATTATCTGCCCGCCGAGAGCATCGACCCCGCGTACACCCACGCCGCGCAGAACCTGATCGACGGCCTGGGCCTGGACCGCAACCCCGATCTGGCGACCGCCTTCACCGGCAACCTGCTGGACTCGCTGCTGCGCGCGGGTGCCGCCCACAGTGCCTTCGAGACCGGCGTCTTCTCCGCGTCGACCGGTGACTCCAACGCCCTCATCGAGTTCATCGGCGCGGTCGGCTCCTACGACGAGTACACGCATCAGGCCGAACGTTTCTCCCGGTTCGCCACCGACGCCCAGGCAGCGCAGCTCGCCGGGATCAAGTACACGGCCGCGCAGAGCGTCATCAGCCGGCACTTCGCCGAGCTGCAGATCGACCCCGGCGCCGCCCAGGGCGGTTCGCCCGCGGAGATCCGCACGTCCCTCGACGCGGCGCTCGACTCCTACCCCGCCTATCGTGACCAGGCCAAGACCCGGCTGGCGATCACCACCTCGCTCATCGGCCAGATCGCCGACCAGGCCGAGAGCGCCTCCGACAAGGCGGCGTGGCGCGCGGTGCTGCTGCTGGGGCTCGCCCTGCTCGGCCTCGCCGTCTGGCTGGTCCTGGCGATGCTGGTGCGCCGCTCGGTGGTCCGCCCGGTGCAGGCCCTCACGGGTGCCGCGCGGCAGGTCGCCGAGGTCGCCGAGCGCGAGCTCGCCCGGGTGGCCGACGACGACGCCGAGGACGACGGTCCGCCGCGGCTGCGCGCGATGCCGGTCACCGCGCGCGACGAGATCGGCGAACTCGCCGAGACGTTCAACCAGGTGCAGACCATGGCGGCCGCGTTGCTGGAACGGCAGGTGCTCAGCCGGCGCAACGTCGCCGAGATGTTCGGCAACGTGGGACGCCGGGTCAGCAATCTCACCACCCGCCAGCTCGCCCTGATCGACGCGGTGGAGCGGGGCGAGACCGATCCCGCTCTCCTCGAACGGCTGTACTCCATCGACCACATCGCGGTCCGTCTGCGCCGCAACGCCGACAGCCTGATGCTGCTCGCCGGCATCCACGAGGCGGTCCTCGACTCCGGTCCCACCGCGCTCACCAACGTCGTACGCGCCGGGCTCGGCCAGATCGAGGGCTACCAGCGCGTGGAGCTGCGCGCGCGGACCGAGGCCGTCGTGGAGCCGGAGGTCATCGGCGACCTGACGCTGATGATCTCCGAACTCCTGGAGAACGCGGTGTCGTTCTCGCCCGAGGGCAGCCCGGTCGAGGTGACGGTGGCGGCCTCCGGCGACGACGCGGTCATCGTCGTCTCCGACCACGGCCTGGGCATGAGCCCCGAGCGCCTCGACGAGGAGAACGCCCGCCTGATCCGCCGCGAACGGCTCGATCTCGTACCCACGAAGGTCCTGGGGCTGTTCGTGGTCGGCACGCTCGCGCGCCGCTGGGAGATCGCGGTCACGCTCTCCCGCACACCGGGCGGTGGTGTGACGGCCGAGGTGACGGTGCCGTCGGCGCTGCTGGTGACGGGGAGCACTACGGGATCGACGGCCACGGCGGCGTTGGCTGCGGTTGCCCGCGGCGGCTCGGGGACGAAGGACGAGCACGCAAGCCGTGCGGGTGCGGCCACCGGCCCCCGGCCGTCCACGGCCGTGCCGGGGGATGCCGTACGGCAGGACGACGCTGCGGACGCCGACGGGCTGCGCCCCCTGCCCCGCCGTATCGCGCGGAGCGGTCCTGCCGCGGAGCCGTCCGGGAGCGGCGACGGCGCGGCGGCATCCGCCGATCACGCGCGGGCCGACCGGCCGGACCCGTCCGTGACCGCGGCCCGGCCCGGCACGACGCCCACAACCACGCCCACGGGCGACGCCCCCGCCGCCCGCCCTCTGCGTCGCCGTGTCCGTGGTGCGACCCTGCGTACGACCGTCGAGGCCTCCGAGCGGCAGACTGCGTTGCGGCAGGACGCGCGGACGCTCGACGCGGAGGCCGTGCGGACGGCGCTCGACGAGTTCGAGGCCGCCGTGGAGCGCGCGCATCGCGACAGCCGGAACGCCGGTGACGGCGGCACCGGAGCGCAGTCCGCCACAGCAACGACCCCAGCCCCCCATGTGCACGACCAGAACGACCCCCCGGAAGGAGCGGAGCAGTGAGCACGTCGACAGGTGGCACCCCGGCGGGAGGCCCCACACCGGCCGAACTGCAGGCCGCCGCAGCCGACTTCACCTGGCTGCTAAATCGCTTCGCGAAGGAGACGGCCGGTGTCGTGGACGCCATCGCCGTCTCGTCCGACGGCCTCCTCATCGCCGTGTCCGAGCTGCGTGAGCACGCCGACTCGGAGCGGCTCGCCGCGATCGTCTCCGGCATCACCAGCCTGGCCGCCGGCGCCTCCGGCAACTACGGCCTCGGCGGCCTCAACAAGGTCATCATCGACCTGGAGGGCGGCCACGTCCTGGTCTCCACGATCGGCAGCGGCGCCGTGCTCGGCGTCGTCACTGACAAGGAGGCCAAGCTGGGCAACATCGCCTACGAGATGACCGTGTTCGCCAACCGCGCCGGTTCCGCCCTCAGCCCGCAGCTCGTGCTGGAGCTGAAGAACAGCGTCGGCGCCACGTCGCCCCGCTGACCGGGCCGGGAAGAAACCCGGGAGCCCCGGCGAGAGGCAGGCACCCGGCCGAGGAGGACGGACAACGCCATGGCGGACGGCACCCCAGCGCCGGACCTCGACGGGCCGGAGCACGACGGGCCGGAGCACGACGGGCCGGAGCACGATGGGCCGGAGCACGACGGGCCGGAGCACGATGGGCCGGAGCACGATGGGCCGGACCTTGACGGGCCGCACTCCGATGTACCGGACCCCGGCGTGTCCGAGTCGGTCGGTCCCGCTTCCGCCGTGCGGCCCTTCCTGGTGACCGCCGGGCGGGTCGTCGGTGACGCCGACGGTCGGTCGATGCCCGTGGAGACGCAGGTGGTGGCCACCACCGAGGGGCTCGACGCGCTTGACCGGCTTGCCTTCGAGGAGCACGACATCGTCGCCGTCTGCCGGCTGCCGCAGTCCATCGCGGAGATCGCGGCCCGGCTGCGGCTCCACCTCAACGTGGTGCGCGTCCTCGCCGAGGACCTGCGCGCCGCCGGGCAGTTGACGGTGCACGTGCCCGACTCCGGCGTCACCCACGACGCATCCGTCCTGCGCAGGGTCATCGACGGCCTGCGCGCCGTACCCGACTCACGAGGGGTCACTCCGTGACGACGACTGAACCGGCCGCCGGCGCAACCGCCGCGCCGGCGGCCACCGTACGACCGCCGCTGCCGGTCAAGATGGTGATCGCCGGCGGCTTCGGGGTGGGCAAGACCACCACCGTGGGCGCCATATCCGAGATCGAGCCGCTGACCACCGAGGCCGCGATCACGGAGGTCGCGGCCGGCGTGGACGACCTCACGCACACGCCGCGCAAGACGACGACCACCGTGGCGATGGACTTCGGCTGCCTCACCATCGACCCCACCCTGAAGCTGTATCTGTTCGGCACACCCGGGCAGGAGCGGTTCGGGTTCATGTGGGACGACATCGTGGAGGGTGCCGTCGGCGGGCTCGTCATCGTGGACACCCGCCGGCTCGACGACTGCTACGCCGCCGTCGACTACTTCGAGCACAAGGGCATCCCCTTCGCGGTGGCCGCCAACGCCTTCGACGGCAAGGTCGAGCACACGCTGGACGAGATCCGCTGGGCCCTCGACGTCACCGACGGCGTCCCGGTCGTCGTCTTCGACGCCCGCGAACGCGGCTCGGTCCGCGACGCCCTGCTCGTCGTGCTGGAACTGGCGCTGGCGCGCACGGAGGGCTGACGGCGGGAGCAGGCGGCGGGCGGCAGGCGGCAGGCGCGGAATGCGAACTTGCGCTGCCAGGCGTCAGCAAACGGCGCACCTGTGCCCGGTGATTTCCCGGCCCAGGTGGAACTGGCCCTCGGCCGGCTGCGCTCGGCGCTGGAGGGCGTCGGCCTCGGATACGAGCACGTCGTCCGCCTGGGCACCTTCATCATCGACCACGACGCTGCCAAGCTGGAGGCCACCGGCAAGGCACTGCACGCCCGGTTCGGCGACCGCCTGCCCGCCCAGACCCTGAGCAGCGTCGCCTCGCTCGCGCTGCCGGGCATGCTGTTCGAGGTCGACGCGCTCGCCTTACGGCCGTCCCCGCGCGGCTGAGGCCTGTTGCGTGAGCGGCAGAGGCCAATTCCGCAACAGGCCCTGGTCGCGTGAGCGGGCCACCGGGGGTGCTTGAACTAGCCGCGCCTGCGCACCCCCGGTGACACCGCGAACCGTGCCGCTGCCCAGAAGAGCGCCAGCGTCGTGAGCGCCATCGCGGCGACCAGGGTGGCGCCGCCCACGACCTTCTCGTAGTTGCGCTGGTAGAGGCCGTCGATGATGTAGCGGCCGAGGCCGCCGAAGCTGACGTACGCGGCGATGGTGGCCGTCGAGACGATCTGGATGGCTGCCGAGCGCAGGCCGCTGAGGATCAGCGGGAGGGCCACGGGCAGTTCGACCCTGAACAGGATTCCGGTCTCGGCCATGCCCATGCCGCGAGCGGCGTCCACCGGCGCGGGGTCGACGGAGCGCATGGCCTCGTAGGTGGTGACCAGGATGGGCGGGATGGCGAGCACGACCAGCGGGATCATGACGGGGGCCATGCCCAGGCCCAGCAGGATGAACATCAGCACCATCAGGCCGAAGCTGGGCAGCGCCCGGGCCGAGGTGGCGATCAGGGCGAGCGCGTTGCCGCCGCGCCCGGTGTGGCCCGTGAGCAGGCCGACCGGCAGTCCGACCGCGGCGGCGATGCCGAGTGCCAGCAGCGTGTACTGGACGTGTTCGGCGAGCCGCGCGGGGATGCCGTCGTAGCCCTGCCAGTGCGCACTGTCGCTGAAGAAGGAGTTGATGAAGTTCAGGACGTTCACCGGGCGGCCTCCTTCACGGCGAGCGGGCGGGCGTTCTTACGGGTGCCGCGCGGCATCCAGGGCGTCAGGAGCAGACGCAGGCCGATCAGCGCGGCGTCCACGAGGATGGCCAGGACGGCCGTACCCACCACGGAGAGCCACACCAGGCGGGGCTGGTTGTAGATCAGGCCGCTGTTGAGCAGGTTGCCGAGGGCGCCCGCGTTGCCGATGAGCATGCCGACGCTGACGAGGGAGACGCTCGACACGGACGCCACCCGCAGTCCGGCGATGATCGCGGGCGCCGCGATGGGCAACTGGACCTGGAGATAGCGTCGTACGGGCCCGAAGCCCATGGCGGTGGCGGCGGCCAGTGTCTCCTGCGGCACCGACCGCACACCGTCCACG
The DNA here is from genome assembly GCF_055639295.1 of Streptomyces sp. NPDC107528. Classification (NCBI taxonomy): domain Bacteria; kingdom Bacillati; phylum Actinomycetota; class Actinomycetes; order Kitasatosporales; family Streptomycetaceae; genus Streptomyces; species Streptomyces sp. NPDC107528. Next base: position 411,781 of record NZ_JBVKAV010000001.1, on the reverse strand, counting down.
ATGGCCGGGACCAGCACCACCAGGCTGTACACGGCCAGCGGGATCATCACCGTGATCTCACTCAGGCCGGTGTAGTCGATGAGGATGACGAAGAAGGCGAGCGAGGGAATCGCGTACAGCACGGTCGTCACCCACAGCACGGGCGGGTACAGCCAGCGCACCCGCACGCACAGCTGGGCGACGGGCAGGGCCACGAGCAGCCCGGCGAGCACGGGGATCAGTGCCTCGCGCAGATGCAGGCCGACCAGTCCGAAGTAGCTGTTCTGCAGGTCGCTCGGCATGTCGAAGAGCTCGGTCATGGCGCGACCTTCTCGGTCGTCCCGGTCGTCCCGGTCGTCCCGGAGCTACCGGGCTCCCCGGCCTCCGCGACCTTGCCGTCGTGCGCGTGCGCACCGCGGATGGCCTCGCCGATGGTCTGCTGCGAGACGACCCCGGTGGCCCGGCCGTCGGCGTCCACGGCGACGGCCCACCCGGTGGGCGAGAGCACGGCACAGTCGAGAGCGGCCCGCAGCGAGTCGGTCGCGGTCACGAACGGGCGCCCGTACGGCAGGAGTCGGTCGGTCTCGATCTCCCCGGCGGTGAGATCCTGCGGCTCGCCCCAGCCGAGGGGCTTGCCGTCCGGGTCGGTGACCAGGAGATATGGCACGTCATCGGTGGTGGCGGCGGTGATCCGCTCGGCGGTGGCGTCGACGGCCACGAGGGGCTCGGTCAGCAGTTCCAGGCCGGCCGAGGGGAAGAACGACAGCCGCCGGATGCCGCGGTCCGCGCCGAGGAAGTCCTCCACGAACTCGTCCGCGGGGTGGGTCAGCAGTTCGGCCGGCGGGGCGAACTGCGCGAGCTTGCCGCCCGTGCGCATCACGGCGACCATCGTGCCGAGCTTGACGGCCTCGTCAATGTCGTGGGTGACGAAGACGATGGTCTTGCCCAACTCCTCCTGAATGCGCAGGAGTTCGTCCTGGAGGCCCTTGCGGACCACGGGGTCGACGGCCGAGAAGGGCTCGTCCATCAGCAGCACCGGCGGGTCCGCCGCGAGGGCGCGGGCCACGCCGACGCGCTGCTGCTGGCCGCCGGAGAGCTGGTACGGGTACCGCTTGGCGAGTGCCCCGTCGAGGCCGACCCGCTCCATCAGCTCGCGCGCCCGCGCCCGGGACTTCTCCTTGCCCCAGCCGAGCATGCGGGGCACGGTGGCGATGTTGTCGAGGATCGTGCGGTGCTGGAAGAGGCCGGCGTTCTGGATGACGTATCCCATGGACCGGCGCAGGGTGTTGACCGGCTGCTGCTGGATGTCCACGTCGTCGAGGAGGATGGTGCCCTCGCTGGGCTCGACCATCCGGTTGATCATCCGCAGGGTGGTCGTCTTTCCGCAGCCCGACGGTCCGACGAGGACGGTGATCGAGCGGTCGGGTATCTCCAGCGAGAGCTGGTCGACCGCCACCGTGCCGTCCGGATACCGCTTGGTGACTGAATCTATCCGTATCAAAACGCCCAATGCCCTTCGGGTCTGGCAGATTTCGCCCGCTTTTGACCACGGGTCCGGGCCGTTGAGGGGAGAGTCTAGACGTCCAGTGTTGCGGGACTGTGGACTGGACCGCTGACTCCGCTGCCGCTACCGCTGCCGCGCAGGGCGACGAAGGAACGGCCGCCCGTCATCCACTGACCGACGGCACCCCAACCGGCGCGCTCGGCGTGCCGCAGCAGGGCGGGGGTGCCCAGGCGTGCCCACGGGAAGGGAGTGCCGGTGGCACCGCCCGCGTCGGTGACGTGGACGTGGACGCGTTCGTCGAGGTCCTGGTCGGGCACGGTCTCGACGATCAACAGGCCGCCGGGGGCGAGGAGTTGGGCCATTCGGTCGAGCAGGGCAGCGGGGTCGCCGCCGATGCCGATGTTGCCGTCGATGAGCAGGGCGGTGCCCCAGCGGCCCTCGCCGGGCAGCGAGTCGAAGACGGAGCGGCGCAACGCCGGTCCCCCGAGCCGCAGCGTGCAGGCGACGGCGACCTCGCTGACATCGATGCCGAGCACCCGGCGTCCCTGCCGGCCCAACGCCGCCACCAGCCGCCCGGGCCCGCACCCGACGTCCAGCACCGCCCCCTCACAACGCCGCAGCACCTCCATGTCCACCGCATCGGCATCCGCACACCACCGCTCCACATCGAGCGGCAACAGCCAGCCGTCGGTACGGCGCAGAAAGAGGGGCCCCTGCCCGGCGGTGAGGGCACGGGCATAGGGGTCGGCGGACCAGGAAACGGCGTCGCCGGGAGCGGCCCGAAGGCGGCCGCCGCCGACGCCGGTCGCGGTGGCGGCCCTTGGGGCGTCGGGGCGGGTCGTCGGTGTCCGGTGGCCAGTCGCCGGGGGGCGCGTCGAGCCGCGGTGCGGGTGCGGGATACCGGCCTCGACAGGGAGACGTGACGGGCGGCCGTCGGTGCCGACGTCAAGGCTTGCGCCCACGCCGGACTCGGGCACCGTCCCGCGTGCGCGGCTGCCGGCGACAGAACCCTCATCGCGGATCACGCCCACGGCCAACTGCCCGATACCGGCATCAGCTGGGAGGTACGACGGGAGACCATCCGTGCCGACATCGCGGCTTGCGCCCACGCCGGACTCGGGCACCGTCCCCCGTGCGCGGCTGCCGGCGACACAACCCTCATCGCGGATCACGCCCACGGCCAACTGCCCGATACCGGCATCGGGCGGGAGGAGCGACCGGTGGCCGTCCGTGCCGGGCTCGGGCGAAGTCCCTCGTGGGTGGCTGTCGGTGGTGGAGTCCGTTTGGTGGATCGTGACTGGGCCCGTCTGGCGGGCGATCCTTGCCGTCGTCGTCTCCTGCCGGGCGCTCATCGGTCCACCGTCGGGGTGAGGCGGGCCAGCGCAGTTGCGAAGCGTCCGCCCGGTGCCGCCTCGGCGACCATGTCGGCGTCGGATGCCGTGTCGACGTCGCGCAGACAGGGCAGGTCGCGCACGCGCAGCCCGGCGAGCCGGGCCCGCTGCGCTTCGCCGGTCTGCGGCGTCGACATCGGGACCCCGCGCAGCCGCGCCGGGTCCGGTTCGGCCATGCCGAGCGCCCAGAAGCCGCCGTCCTCGGCGGGGCCGAAGTACGCGTCGCAGCCCGACCAGTCCACGGTCAGCAACTCCGGTGTCACCTGCGGGGTGTCCATGCCGACGAGCAGCGCCGGCCCGTCACACCCCGCGAAGGCTTCGGCCAGCCGTTCGTCGAGGCCGCCCGCGCACTGCCGTACGACGTCGAAACCGGGCGGCACCCAGGGGCCCGGCCTCCCGTCCAGGACCAACACCCGGCGCCGAGCCGGCGTCCGCGCCACGGCGTCCAACGTGTCCACGAGCGCCGCCTCCGCAAGCACGGCCGCCTCCTCGGGCGTGAAGGGCGGCGTCAGCCTGGTCTTCACCCGCCCCGGTCGGGGCTCCTTGGCAATGACGAGGAGCGTGGTCACGAGCGGGTTCCTTTCGACGGGGCGGCGCCGGGGTGGGTTGCGGGGCGGCGGGCGGAGTTGGCTTCGGTACGGTCGGGGGGCTCGGCAACGGTCCGGGTCTGCGGGTCGGGCTCGGCGAAGGTCCTGCCGCGCCGGTCGGATTCGGCACCGTCCCGATCGGGATCGGCCCCGGATCCGCCCGTCCCGCCGGGATCCACCTCAGTCCCGCCACGTTCACCGGCCCCGACCCCACCACGCCCATCAGGTCCGACGCCGGACCCACCCCGCCCATCGGCCGCGGCACCCGCCCCGCCCCACGCACCCGGATCCACATCAGCCCCGCCACGTCCACCGCCCCCGGCGCCGGACCCACCGCGCCCGCCGGACTCAGCACCGGAACCACCGCGCCCGCCGCCCCCGTCCCGCTCCCCCAGCACCCGGCTCATGTCCCGCACCGCCTGCCAGGTCCCCCGCCAAGTGCCCGTCACCTTCGACGCACCCGTGCGGGGCAGGTACGGCACGTCGTACTCGGCGATGCGCCAGTTCGCGTCGGCGGCGCGGACGACCATCTGGAGGGGGTAGCCGCTGCGGCGGTCGGTGAGGGCGAGGGTGTGGAGGCGGTCGCGGCGGGCGGCGCGCAGGGGGCCCAGGTCGTGCAGGCGCAGGCCGGTGCGGCGGTGGAGGAGGTGGGTGAGGGCGAGGTTGCCGGCGCGGGCGTGCAGCGGCCAGGTACCCCGGGACGCGGGGCGGCGCCGGCCCAGGATCAGGTCGGCCTCGCCGGCCGCGATCCGGCGTACGAAGGGCACCAGGTCGCCAGGGTCGAGGGAGGCGTCGCAGTCGCAGAAGCAGACGATGTCGGCCGTGGCGGCGGTCAGCCCCGCGTGGCATGCGGCACCGAACCCGCGTCGCTCCTCGTGCACGACCGTCGCGCCGAGTTCGCGGGCGACGGCGGCCGAGCCGTCGGTGGAACCGTTGTCCACGACGAGCGCCCGCCAGCCGGGCGGGATCCGCTCCAGGACCCAGGGCAGGGCGTCGGCCTCGTCGAGACAGGGAAGCACGACGTCGACGGACGCCGTGCGGGGTTCACCGGCTGCTGCGGATGGGGTCGTCACGGCTTTCACCCTACGAGCCAGAAACGGACATACCGGACTACGGCTCCTTACGAAACAAGGACGTCAGGCCGCGGCTGCGGCACATGCGCGCCTGGGGTGCGAGGCTGGCGGCATGGAGCAGCAACAGCCGTATCAGCAGGCCGGGGGCGGACCCGGGGCCAGGGTTCTCGTCGTCGACGACGACCCCACCGTGGCCGAAGTCGTCTCGGGTTACCTCGACCGCGCCGGATACGTCGTGGACCGCGCCGGAGACGGCCCCGACGCCCTCGCCCGGGCCGCCGCGCACTGGCCGGACCTGGTCGTGCTGGACCTGATGCTGCCCGGCATGGACGGCCTGGAGGTGTGCCGCCGGATGCGCGGCCAGGGGCCCGTGCCGGTCATCATGCTCACCGCCCGCGGCGACGAGGACGACCGCATCCTCGGCCTGGAGGTCGGCGCCGACGACTACGTCACCAAGCCCTTCAGCCCCCGCGAACTCGTCCTGCGCGTCGAGTCGGTGCTCCGCCGCACCCGCCCCGGCCCCGCCCGGCCGCAGGGCACCCTGCGCGCGGCCGGCCTCTCGGTCGACCGGGCGGCCCGCCGCGCCACCAAGAACAACGCCGAACTCGCCCTCACCATCCGCGAGTTCGACCTCCTCGCGTTCTTCCTGCGGCACCCCGGCCGGGTCTTCAGCCGCGAAGACCTGATGCGCGAGGTGTGGGGCTGGGACTTCGGCGATCTGTCGACCGTCACCGTCCATGTCCGCCGGTTGCGCGGCAAGGTGGAGGACGATCCGGCCAGGCCCCAGCTCATCCAGACCGTGTGGGGCGTCGGCTACCGCTTCGACGCGACCGGCACCGCCGGCCCGGGTCCCGCCCCCGCTCCCTCTCCCTCTCCCTCTCCCGCCGGGGAGGCGTGATCATGCGCGACACCCTCCTGATCGCCCTCTTCGCCTTCCTCGGCGCCGCCGCGGCCGGAGTGCTCGGCGCGTGCCTGCTCGTGCTGATCCGGCGCCGCTCGCTCATCGTGCACCTCACCGTGGTCGCCGGCGTCGGTATCACCGCGATGCTCGCGGGCACGCTCGCCGTCGCCCAGGCGATGTTCCTGAACGGGCACGACCTGAGCGTGGTCACGACCGTCGTCGCCATGGCAGCCGTGGTCTCCCTGGCCACCGCCCTGCTGCTCGGCCGCTGGGTCGCCGCCCGCAGCCACGCCCTCGCGCTCGCCGCCCGGTCCTTCGGCGACGGCGGCGACTTCACCTCGCCCGACGGCGTCGCCACCGCCGAACTCGCCGAGTTGAGCCGCGAGTTGGAAGCCACCAGCGCCAAGCTCGCCGAGTCCCGCGAGCGGGAGCGGGCGCTGGAGTCGTCCCGGCGTGAGCTCGTCGCCTGGATCTCGCACGATCTGCGCACCCCGCTGGCCGGCCTGCGTGCGATGGCGGAGGCGCTGGAGGACGGGGTCGCCGTCGATCCCGACCGCTATCTCAAGCAGATCCGGATGGAGGTCGAGCGGCTCAACGGCATGGTGGGCGACCTCTTCGAACTGTCCCGCATCCACGCGGGGACGCTGGCGCTGAGCACGAGCCGGATCTCCTTGTACGACCTGGTCGGCGACGCGCTCGCGGGCGCCGACCCGCTGGCCCGCGAGTGCGGCGTGCGGCTGGTGGGCGAGCGGATCGAACCGGTGCCGGTCGAGGTGGACGGCAAGGAGATGAGCCGGGTGCTGGGCAATCTGCTGGTGAACGCGATCCGCCGGACGCCCGCCGACGGCACCGTCGCCCTCGCCGCCGAACGCTCGGCCGACGGCGTGGTCCTGTCCGTCACCGACGGCTGCGGCGGGATCCCCGACGAGGACCTGCCGCGGGTCTTCGACACCGGCTGGCGCGGCACCCATGCGCGTACCCCTCCGGCGGGGGCGGGGCTCGGCCTCGCCATCGTGCGGGGCATCGTGGAGGCGCACGCCGGACGGGCCTCGGTACGGAACGTCCCCGGGGGGTGCCGCTTCGAGGTGGTGCTGCCCGCTGCCGCTTCCTGAGAGGCGGGCAGCACCACCAGTCCGAGGGAGCCTACGCCCCTCGCATTCCGGCCACCGCGAACTCCCGCATCCCGTCGGCGAACCCCACCTCGGCCTTCCAGCCCAACTCCGCGCGCAGCCGCGCCGAGTCGGCCGTGATGTGCCGTACGTCGCCCAGCCGGTACTCCCCGGTCACGACCGGCTCCGGACCGCCGTACGCCTCCGCGAGCGCGTGGGCCATCTCGCCGACGGTGTGCGGGTCGCCGCTGCCGGTGTTGTACGCCGTGAGCGCACCCCCCGGGAGGGCTTGCGCACTCGCCTCCAGCGCGGCCACGTTGGCGGCGGCCACGTCCCGGACGTGGACGAAGTCCCGCCGCTGGCGGCCGTCCTCGAAGACGCGGGGCGCCTCGTCGCGTGCGAGCGCCGAGCGGAAGAAGGACGCGACGCCTGCATAGGGGGTGTCGCGGGGCATGCCCGGTCCGTAGACGTTGTGGTAGCGCAGGGACACCGCGGTGCCGTCCGTCGCGCGTGCCCATGCCGCGGCGAGGTGTTCCTGGGCGAGCTTCGTCGTCGCGTACACGTTGCGCGGGTCGGCCGGAGCGTCCTCCGCGACCAGCCCGGGGGCAAGGTCGGCACCGCACTGCGGGCAGGGCGGCTCGAACCGGCCCGCGTCGAGATCGGCCACGGCGCGCGGACCGGGGCGTACGACGCCGTGCCGCTCGCACACGTAGCGCCCCTCGCCGTACACCACCATCGATCCGGCCAGCACCAGTCGGCGTACGCCCGCGTCGGCCATGGCGGTCAGGAGTACGGCCGTGCCCAGGTCGTTGCGGGAGACGTACTCCGTGGCGTCGGCGAAGCCGGCGCCGAGGCCGACCATGGCGGCCTGGTGGCACACGGCGTCGACGCCGGTCAGTGCCTGGCGGACGGCGTAGGGGTTGCGCACGTCCGACTCGGGGTCGGGACGGACGTCGTACACGACGGGTTCGTGCCCGTGCGCCTTGAGCGCCTCGACGATGTGGGACCCGATGAAACCGGCACCGCCGGTGACCAGTACGCGCATACGATCACGCTAGGGCGGCGAGGCACGTTTGGGCCGCTCGGCGCCGGTCATGTCACTGGTCCGTAAGACCTGTCTCCCGCTCCCCGTCCACCACGAGCGGAACCGTCACCGTGAACACCGTCTGCCCGGGCTCACTGCTCAGCTCGATGCGCCCCCCGTGGGCCTGGACCAGGGACTGCGCCACCGCGAGTCCGAGTCCGCTGCCGCCCCGGTCGCGGCTGCGGGCCTTGTCGACGCGGTAGAAGCGGTCGAAGACGCGTATCCGGTCGGCGGGCGGGATGCCGGGGCCGGCGTCGGTGATCCGGACGACGGCGGCGCCCTCCGCCGCCGTGACCGCGACGGACACCGGCGTTCCGGTGGGCGTGTGGATCGCCGCGTTGGTGAGGAGGTTGTCCAGCACCTGACGGATGCGCTGGGGGTCGAGGCGCACTTTCAGGGAGCCGGGGCCGGGGGCGAGGGTCAGGGGGTGGTCGGCGTGGGTGACGCGGAAGGCGTCCGCCGCCTGTTCGACCAGGTCCACCAGGTCCGCGCCCTGCATCCGCAGCGGCGTCTCCACCTCGGCGGCGTCCAGGCGGGCGAGCAGCAGCAGGTCGTCGAGGAGGAAGCCCATGCGGGCGGCCTCGGCACGCAGCCGGGCCAGGTGCCGCTCCCGCTCCTCGGGGGCGTTGGCCGCGGCGTACTGGAAGAGGTCGGCGTAGCCCCGGACCGACATCAAAGGCGTACGGAGTTCGTGCGAGGCGTCCGCCACGAACCGGCGCAGGCGCTGCTCCGCCTCCGCGCGCACCGCGAGGGAGTCGTCGATGTGCTCCAGCATGGTGTTGAACGCGGTGCGCAGCTCCTCCACCTCGGGGCCGCCGCCGCGCCGTGCGTGCCGTACGGGCAACTGGGCCGAGTCGGTGAGGTCGTGCGAGGTGATGTCGCGGGCGGTGTGCGCCATGTCGCTCAATGGCTTCAGGCCCCGCCGCAGCATCCCCCGTCCGAACACCACGAGGGCCAGCAGCGCGAGCCCGAAGGTGACCGCCTGGATGGTGACCAGCTGGCCCACGGTGTCCTCGATGTCCGCCATGGGCGCGGCGCTGACCAGCACCACGCCGGGCTCGACCTCGCAGGCCCGCAGCCGGTACTCGCCCTTGCCCTTCAGATGCTCGGTGCGCAGGATCTCCGTGTGCGCACCGGTCTGTGCCAGGGCCAGCGAGGTGAAGTCGTCGACGTCCTGCGGCAGGTCGGCGGGGTCCTCGGGCCGGCGCAGCACGGGCTTGCCGTCCGACACGTCGTACACGGCGTAGAACCAGCTGTAGTACTTCTTGCCCGAGAGCGTGCCGTAGTCCGCGATGCTCTTGGACTGGGCGATCTGGCCCTGCGCGAGCTGGGTGTCGAGCTGGGCCGACAGGTAGTCCCTCATGTACGTGGTCAGGGCCGTGCCGACGACACCGAACACGAACAGCGCCAGCACCCCGAGGCCCAGCGCCAGGCGGGTGCCGAGCCGCATCCCGCGGTACGCCCGCCGCAGCCGCCCGATCACTCCGCCGCCTGCCGGATCACGTATCCGAAGCCGCGCACGGTGTGGATCAGCGGTCCGCGGCCGTCGTCGGGCTCGTCGAGCTTGCGGCGCAGCCGGCTGACGACCAGTTCGACGACGTTCGAGCGGCCGCCGAAGCCGTACTCCCACACATGGTCGAGGATCTGCGCCTTGGTGAGCACGGTCGGCGACTTGCGCATCAGATAGCGCAGGACCTCGTACTCGGTGGGCGTGAGCGTGAGCTGTTTGTCGCCGCGGCGGACCTCGCGGGTGTCCTCGTCCATCGTCAGGTCGGCCACCCGAAGGACGGAACGCTGGAAGCCGGGTCCGGCGCTGCGCCGCAGCACGGTGCGCAGCCGGGCCATCAGCTCCTCCACGGCGAACGGTTTGACCAGGTAGTCGTCGCCGCCGCGGGTCAGGCCGGCCACCCGGTCGGCGACCCCGTCGCGGGCCGTCAGGAACACCACGGGCACCATTTTCCCGGCGCCGCGCAGCCGGTCCAGGACGCCGAAGCCGTCCACGTCGGGCAGCATCAGGTCCAGGACCACGATGTCCGGGTGGAACTCGGCGGCCAGCCGCAGCGCCTCCTCGCCGGAGTTCGCGGTGACCGCGTCCCAGCCCTCGTAGCGGGCGACCGTCGCGACGAGGTCGGCGATGGGCGGGTCGTCGTCCACGACCAGCAGGCGTACTTTCTCCACCCGTTCATACTGCGGCACCCGACGCCGTTCCCATGAGCCGGGTGTGGGCCCGGGACGACATCGATAACGAGTTGAAAGAAGTACGACAGCTTTTCGACAGCACTCGCCGGACAAGCTCGGTATCCACAGACGAGATCAAGGAGCTGTCGCACGTGACGACCGTCCAATCGCCCCCTGCGCCCCCCACGGCGATACGCCCCAGGGTCGTCGCCCGCACGGGTCTGTACGCCGTGCTGGCCGCGAACGTGGCCGTGGTGCTCTACTTCTTCTCCGCCGCCGGCTTCGCCTCCAACGCGCTCATCGTGATCGGCCGCCTCACCGGCCTGTGCGGTGCGCTGCTCATGGCCTTCCAACTGCTGCTGGTGGCCCGGCTGCCGTGGCTCGACCGCCGCATCGGCATGGACCGGCTGACCTCCTGGCACCGCTGGACCGGCTTCAGCGTCCTGTGGGCCCTCCTCGCGCACGCCGTGTTCATCACCTTCGGCTACGCCGAGTCGTCGTCCATGGACCCGGTGAACCAGCTGATCGACCTGGCCGAGACGGTCGAGGGCGTGCTGCGCGCCGTCGTAGCGCTGGGGATCATCATCGCGATCGGTGCCGTCTCGGCCCGGTTCGCGCGGCGCCGGCTGGCGTACGAGACGTGGCACTTCATCCACCTGTACACCTACGCGGCGGTGGTCCTGGCGTTCACGCACCAGGTCGCGGTCGGTACGTCCTTCGCCTCCTCGTCCGCCGCCACGGCGTACTGGTACGCGGTGTGGGGCGTGGCGCTCGGCGCGGTGTTCGTCGGCCGGCTGGTCCTGCCGCTGTGGCGGAACTGGCGCCACCAGTTCCGGGTGTCCGCCGTGGTCCCCGAGTCCGACAACGTCGTCTCCGTCTACATCACCGGCCGTGACCTGGACCGGCTGCCCGCGCGGGCCGGGCAGTTCTTCCTGTGGCGGTTCCTGACGAAGGACCGCTGGTGGCAGGCCAACCCGTTCTCCCTGTCGGCCGCTCCCGACGGCAACCAGTTGCGGCTCACGGCCAAGGCGGCCGGCGACGGCTCGGCGTCCCTGAGGCACCTCAAGGTCGGCACGCGTGTGTTCGCGGAGGGCCCGTACGGCGCGTTCACCGCGATGCACCGCACCCGGCCGGAGGCGGTGCTGATCGCGGGCGGCGTCGGTGTCACCCCGATCCGGGCGCTGCTGGAGGAACTGCACGGCCACGCGGTCGTGATCTACCGGGTCGGCTCGGACCGGGATGCGGTCCTGTACGGCGAGCTGGCGGAACTCGCCCACGCCAAGGGCGCCGAGCTGCACCTGGTCACCGGCCCGGTCACGCCGGACAGACTGGCCCCGGCGGAGCTGGAGCGGCTGGTCCCCGACATCACCGACCGGGACGTCTTCCTGTGCGGCCCGCCGCCCATGATGAACGCGGTGATCGGCAGCCTGCGCGAGCTGGGCGTGCCCAAGGAGCAGGTCCACTTCGAGCGATTCAGCCTGGCCGGCTGAGCGGGACAGGGAAGACATCGTGAAGCGAGCAATACCTGTCCTGGTCCTGAGCATCGCGGGCCTGATCCCGGTCTGGCGCTACGAGCCGTCGCTCGGCGCCGCCGCCACGCCGGCCCCGACGCCCTCGGCGTCGTCCTCCGCCGCGTCCGGCTCGGACGCGGGTTCGGGCAGCACGGTCGTCAAGGGCTCGACCGTGCAGACCGAGAAGGGTCCCGTGCAGGTCCAGGTGACCTTCCAGGGCACCAGGATCGCGGCCGTGAAGATGCTCCAGCAGCCCGATCACCCGCAGACCACGGCCGCGGTCCCGAAGCTCATCGCCGAGACCCTCGAAGCCCAGAGCACGGACATCGACACCGTCTCCGGCGCCACCATCACCAGCGACGGCTACAAGGAGTCCCTCCAGGCCGCCATCGACGCGAACGCGAAGTCGGCGGCCTCGTCCTCCCCCTCGGCGTCCGCGTCCGCCGCCGCGCAGTCGCAGACGGTCGACGGCTCGACGGTGAACACCGACAAGGGTCCCGTCCAGGTCCAGGTGACCTTCGACGGCGACGAGATCGCCTCGGTGAAGATGCTCCAGCAGCCGAACCACCCGCAGACCACGGCCGCCGTCCCGAAGCTCATCGCCGAGACCCTCGAAGCCCAGGGCGCCGACATCGACACCGTCTCCGGCGCCACCATCACCAGCGACGGCTACAAGGAGTCCCTCCAGGCCGCCATCGACGCGAAGGGCTGATCGTGCACCGAGTCGAACACGTCATGGGGTTCCCGGTCTCGCTGCGGGTCGACGGCGGGCACGTCGGCGAGGAGGCGGCCGATGCCGTGTTCGCGTGGCTGCGTGAGGTCGACGCCCGGTTCAGCCCGTTCAAGGCCGACAGCGAGGTCTGCCGGCTGGACCGCGGGGAGGTCGCCCGGGGTGCGGTCAGTGCGGACCTCGCCGAGGTGCTGGGGCTGTGCGAGGAGTACCGGGTCGCCACCGGCGGCGCCTTCGACGTACGGCTGCCCGGGCGCGGGCTCGATCCGTGCGCGGTGGTGAAGGGCTGGTCCGTGCAGCGGGCCGCCGAGCTGCTGAGGGCGGCGGGAGCGCGGCGCTTCGTACTCAACGCCGGTGGTGACGTGGTCGCCGCGGGCGGGCCGTGGCGGGTGGGGATACGGCACCCCGAGCAGGCCGACAAGGTGTGCACGGTCGCCGAGCTCACGGACGGCGCCGTCGCGACGTCCGCTCGCTACGAGCGCGGCGACCACATCATCGACGGGCGCACCGGGCGGGCGGCGACGGGTCTGCTGTCCCTCTCCGTCGTGGCGTCCTCCCTGACCGTGGCGGACACCGTGGCGACCGCCGCGTTCGCGATGGGCACGGAGGGTGTCGAGTGGGCCGCCGCACGGCCGGGCTGCGAGGTGTTCGCGGTGGACGCCGGGCGTCGGGTCCTCCGTACGGAGGGCTTTCCGGTGGCGTCGGCGCAGGCGGCCTAACCCCTGCGCCGACGCAGCACGAGCAGCGCCGCCGAGCCGCCGAAGAGCGCGGCGGTGATCAGCAGCCAGCGGGCCAGGAAGCCGTCCGTGGACAGGCCGGTGGCGACGGCGTAGCGGTCCGCCACCCGGCCGGTGATCAGCGGGAACCACACCAGCAGGAGCAGCAGGGACAGGGCGGCCGGGACGCGGACGTACGGCATCCAGCTCCGGCGGTCGACAGCCTCGAAACCCCGTAGCAGTCCCCGGTCCGCCGCCCCGTACAGCGGCACCAGCACGAGGTCGTGCAGGATCGCCGCGCCGACGAACCACAGCACGATCCCGAACCAGTCCCCGTCCAGCAGCCGCACCCCCGCGTATCCGGCGAGCGCGAACGAGCCGGCGAGGAGGAGGATCTTCAGGGGGCTGCCCAGGGCGAGCCTCGGTCGGCGCGTCCCCCGGCTCATCCGCCGGCCCGTCGGCCGCCGCGTCAGTCGGTCCATCACAGGTCTCCGAACGTCAGCCGCGCCACCCACTTGGTGTTCAGCACACCGGGCGCGGCGGGCACGATGATCCGTGCCGGGTAGCCGTGGTCGGGGGTCAGGTCCTCGCCGTTGACGAACAGGGCGAGCAGGGAACGGGAGTCGGCGACCTGGTTGGCCCGCAGGGCGGCCCGCCGGAAGGCACCGCGCTGCTGGAGCGACTCCACCAGGACGTCGGGCGATTCCTGGTCGTGGCCGACCAGCGCCGCGAGGTCCCTCAGCCGTACGCCCCGCCACCACTGGTCGGACGTCGACCAGCCCTCCACGCAGGCGATGGGCAACGCCGCGCTGTACAGCGGCATGTCGAGCAGCTCGGCACGGCTGAGGCGGACCGTCCGGCCGTCCCGGCCCTCGACGACCAGCCGCCAGGCCTCGTCGCTCGTGTCGGCCTCGCGGATCCCCGCGTACGCGGCCGTCTTGTTGATCTGGAAGCCGCCCGGCCCGCTCCCCGGCTCGGCACCGCCGTGCGGGGCGAGGAGGGCGGTCCGGCGCAGGAAGCCGTCGAAGTTCTGTCCGACGGTCGTGGCGAACAGCAGCAGCGAGCCGCCGCCGACGAACCACAGGGCGCCGCGCCTGGAGACGGTCGGTGCGGCGGGACGCGGCGCGATGAGCTCCCTGTCCTCCTCCCCCGTGCCCTCCCCGGTCCCCTCTTCCTTCCCCTCCCGCATGCGGCGCAGGTTCCGCAGCGCGGTGGGGGCCTTCAGCACGGCGTGCACGACGAACGCGCCGATGAACACCCACGCCCCGTAGAAGTGCAGGGTGTAGAAGGAGCCGGGGAAGAGGTAGTCGAGCTGGACGTTCAGCACGCCCGTCACGAACTCGAACAACGCGCCCCCGACCAGGAGCAGCAGCGAGATCCGCTCCAGCGCGTGCGCGAGCGAGCGGGCCGGCGGCAGCGTGAAGAGCTTCGGCAGGACCGACCACAGCTTGGCCAGGAGCACGGGGATCAGCGTGATGCCGAGCGTGACGTGGACGCCCTGGTTGAGGCGGTACAGCCAGTACGGGCTGGTCGGCCAGGAGAAGAGGTAGAAGCCGAGGATCCCCTTGTCCGGCGTCTTGTCGTTCACCGGCGCCAGGTTCGGGTTGTAGGCGGCGTAGGACACCAGCCCCGTCACGAACAACACCGTGATCCCGCCGAGCAGCACGATGCCGAGGACCGATGTCAGCCACGGGCCGCGCAGCGGGCTGCGCCAGAAGGCGGGAGAGAAGGGAGACAGGGGAGAGTTCGGAGACCGTGCCATGTCCTGACCGTAGGCCTGACCAGGGCCGCAATGGCGGTCGCGAACCATGACGAAACTCTGACGTCCGCGCCTGTCACGCGTCCGGTGGACCCGGTGCGTCCTAGCGTGCAGAGGTGACCAGCGATCTCCTGCCCGACGCCCGCCCCGACGCGCTCCCCGACGCCGGCAGGGACCTGCGCCGCGATCTGTACGCGGCCGCGGCCGCCGCGCTCCTGTTCGCTCTTGCCGCCCTGGTCGGCACCGCGATCGAGGCCCGCGACGGCACCCTGTTCGTCAACTGGCCGCCGCTGCTGGCGGACTGGGGCCCGCATGTCGGTCCGGGCACCCCGGCCGCGATCGCCGTCGCGGCCGCCGTCGTGGCGTACGGCCCGGTCCTGGCCGCCCGGCTGCCCTGGCGCCGCCTGCTGCTCGCCGTCTGGGGTGCGGGCCTGGCCTGGATCTTCTCGCTCGCGCTCGTCGACGGCTGGCAGCGCGGCATCGCCCGCCGGCTGACGACCCGGTACGAGTATCTCCAGGTCATCGACCGCTTCCAGGACATCCCCGCGACGCTGCGGGACTTCACGCAGCACATCCTGCTGGGCACACCGGACCACTGGCCCGCGCACATCGCCGGGCATCCTCCGGCGGCCACCCTCACCTTCGTCGAGCTGGACCGGATCGGGCTGGGCGGCGGCGCGTGGGCGGGGGTCTGGTGCATCACCGTGGGGGCCACGGCCGCCCTCGGCATCCTCGTCACCGTGCGCACCCTTACCGACGAGAAGCTCGCCCGCCGCGCCGCGCCCTTCCTGGTACTGGCGCCGGGCGCCGTGTGGATGGGCACCTCCGCCGACGGCTACTTCGCGGCTGTCGCGGCCTGGGCGGTGGCGCTGCTCGCACTGGCGGTGACGGGGCGTCGGCCGCGCTGGACCGGCCTGGCCTCGGGTCTTCTGTTCGGCCTGACGGTCTATCTGTCGTACGGCCTGACGCTCTTCGTCGTGATCGCGGCGGCGGTGCTCTTCCTGGGCTCCGAGCGCGTCCGTCCGCTGCCCTTCGCGCTCGCCGGGTTCGTGGTGGTCCCGGTGGTGTTCACCGCGCTGGGTTTCTACTGGTGGGAGGCGTACGACCTGCTGGTCACCCGCTACAACCAGGGCGCCGGCGGCACCCGGCCGCAGGCCTACTGGGTGTGGGCCAACCTCGCGTGCCAGGTGCTGGTGGTGGGTCTGGCGACGGCGGCGGGGCTGCGGCGGACCGGGGTGGTGGTGATCCGGCAGCGCGGGACGGCCGCGTTCCGCCTCGGCGTGCTGGTGCTGGGCGCCCTCGTCGCGCTGCTGGCCGCCGACCTGTCCGGGATGAGCAAGGCGGAGACGGAGCGGATCTGGCTGCCCTTCGCGCTGTGGCTGCTGCCGGCCTGCGCCTTCCTGAACGGACCGCGGGCCTGGCTCGCGGCGCAGGCGGTGCTCGCACTGCTCGTCAACCACCTGCTGCTGACGGGTTGGTGACCACGCCAAGCCAAGGTAGGTTAGGCTTACCTAAGTAGATAGCCAACCGGCTCGAAAGGTTCCCATGTCTGCTGCCACCTGCCCTGAGCCGACGCCCGCCGAGCGTGCCCGCTCGGTGCTGGCGGCGGCCGGCTCGCTGACCGTCACCACGCAGGGCCACCGCATCGAACTGATCGGCCTGCACACCGTCGACGCCGCCGCGCGGCTGCTCCTGCACAACCCGCCGGACGGCCACCTGGCCGCCGAGCTGGCCGTGGCGCCGCACGGCGATCTGGCCGCCCTGGTGGAGTTCACCGACGTCGCCGCCGTCGCCGTGCGCCAACGGGTGCGCTCCCGGCTGACGCTGGGCGGCTGGCTCAGCTCGCTCGGCCCGAAGGCCCTGGTGTTCCATCCGGCCCGGGCCGTGCTCACCGAGGACGACGGCACGACCCTCATCGGCCTGGACGAGCTGACGCTCGCCTCCCCCGACCCGCTGGCCACGCACGAGGCGGAGATGCTGGGCCGGCTGGACGCGGCCCACGCCGACACCGTCGCCCCGCTCGCCCGGTTGCTGCCGGCCCGGGAGCAACTCGGCGCGGCCGGCGTACGGCCACTGCGGCTCGACCGGCACGGCCTGGTGCTCCGGCTGGAGACAGCGGACTCCCACCACGACGTCCGCCTGCCCTTCACCAGCCCGGCCACCCACCCGGGAGACGCGGTGCGCCAGATCCACACGCTGCTCGCCCGGGCCACCGCCCGGCCGCGCGGCCGGCGCCTGCCGACCCGGTCGTAGGCGCGGGCACGTCCCCCCTACTGCCGGCTTCCGGGCCACTCGCGGAGGCCTTCCCGTCTCCTCCGCGAGGGTGCCCGGAGGCCGGCTCTCACAGCAGGCTCCCCGACTCCAGCCGCTCCGTCGTCCGCATGAGCGAGAGCGTGAACGGATGCCGGGGCTCCGTCAGAATCCGCTGCGCCGAACCCTGTTCGACCAGGTCGCCCGCGTCCAGTACGGCGATGCGGTGAGCCAGACGTGCGGTGTCCAGGTCGTGGGTGATGAGGACGAGGGACATGCCGTCGTCCCCGCCCACCAGGCCCGCGAGGACGTCGAGGATGCCGCGCCGGGTGACCGTGTCCAGGCCGGAGGTGACCTCGTCGCAGATCAGCACCCGCGGGCGGGCCAGCAGGGCCCGGGCCAGGGCGGCGCGCTGGAGTTCCCCGCCGGAGAGTTCGCCGGGGCGGCGCAGGGCCAGGTCGCCCGGCAGGCCGAGGCGGTCCAGGGTGGCTGACGCCTCCTCCGCCGCCGTCCGTTCGTCGGCGCCCCGCAGGCGTACCGCCGTACGCGCCACCTGGTGCAGCACGGGCCGGTACTCGTCGAAGGCGGCGCGGGCGTCCTGGAAGACGTGCTGCACGGCGGCGAGCTGGGCACGGGTGCGCTGCCGCAGGCTGCGCGGGAGCGGCGTGCCGTCGAGCAGGATCTCGCCGTCGTGCTCACGGTGCAGACCCGCGAGGCAGCGGGCGAGTGTGGTCTTGCCGCTGCCGGAACGGCCTACCACGGCGAGGCACTCGCCGGTGTGGAGGGCGAGGCGCGGGGCGCGCAGGACGACGGTTCGGCGATCGTGTACGGCGGTCAAGTCCCGTACTTCCAGCACCGATCGGCCCGGGTCACCGCTTGGCCCGTCGGGCGGGATCGCGCGTCGTTCGTCGAGCAGGCGGCGGGTCCACTCGTGCCGGGGCGCCGTCCACAGCCGCTGCACCGGGCCCGACTCGACGACCCGGCCGGCGCGCAGGACGAGCACCTCGTCGGCGAGGGCGCGCACCACGTCGAGGTCGTGGCTGAGCAGCACGACCGCGATGCCGCGCGCCGCGACCGCCGCCAACTGCTCGACGATCCGGCTCTTGGTCAACGCGTCCTGGCCGGTGGTGGGTTCGTCGGCGACGATCACGCGGGCCCCGAGCAGCAGGGCCTGCGCGAGGACGACACGCTGCTGCTGGCCGCCGGAGAGCTGGTGCGGGTAGCGGCGCAGCAGAGTTTCGGCGTCCGGGAGTTGGGCGTCGGACAGGGCGCGCAGGACCAGTGCGCGGGCTGCCGTACGGCGTTCCGCCCGGCGCGGATGGCGAACCTGAGGGCGAGCCAGGTCGCCGAGGAGGGCGCCGACGCGACGGGCCGGATTGAGTACGGCGGCGGGATGCTGAGGGACGTAGCCCACCGGCCCCTCGCCCGCCCGCCGCACCTCGCCCGTAACGCGGGCGCCGGGCGGGTACTCGCCCAGCAGGGCCAGGCCGGTGGTGGTCTTCCCGCTGCCGGAGGCGCCGACCAGGGCGGTCACCTTCCCCGCGCGCACCCTGACATCGACCCCGTCGACGATCGCGCCGCCGTCGATCTCGACGCGCAGGTCACGGATCTCCGCGACGGCAGTATCAGTTGTCCGGCTCACCGGCGTCGTCCCTTCTTCTCCAGCGCGGCGTCGAAGAGCAGGTTGGTGCCCGTCGTCAGCGCCACGATCAGCAGTGCGGGCACCACCACGGCCCAGGGCTGCACCAGCAGGCCGGTGCGGTTGCGGTCGACCATCACCGCCCAGTCGGCGGCGTCCGGCGCCACTCCGACACCCAGGAACGCGGCCGTCGACACCAGGTACAGCACGCCGGTCAGCCGGATCCCGGCGTCGGCGGCGAGCGTGCGCAGCGCCGAACGGCCGACGTAGCCGACAGCGATCCGCCACCAGGTCTCCCCCTGCATGCGCAGCGCCTCCACAGCAGGGCGCGCGGCCGCCTCCCCCGCCGCCGCCCGCACGATCCGGGCCGCGTCGGGCACGTTCACCAGCGCCACGAGCAGCGCGAGCCCGGTGGCTCCCGGCGACAGCACGGAGGCCACGAGCAGGATCAGCAGCAGCGACGGCACGGCGAGCAGCACGTCCAGCGGCCGCATCAGCAGTTCCTCCAGCCCTCGCAGGCGGGTGAGGGCGCTGATGAGCGCGACCGGGACGGCGACGAGGTAGGCGAGCGCGGTCGCGGCCAGTGCGGTGAGGACGACCGTACGGCCGCCCAGCAGGACTTGCCGCCCGACGTCACGGCCCACGAAGTCGGTACCGAGCCAGTGGCCGTCGCCGAGGGTGAAGGAGGTGGCGCGGGGGCCTGGGTCACCGGCCGACAGCGGTCCGAGGAGGGCCAGCAGGAGGGGGACGGCGACGATGGCGAGGCCGAGCGCGAAACGGCGACGGCGACCGACGGGCATGGTCATGCGGTCACCCCCGCGCGGGGCGTGAGCCGGTGGGCCACGAGGTCGGCACCTAGGTTGAGCACGACCGTGAGCACGCCGAACACCACGGCCAGCCCCTGCACCACGGGCACGTCCCGTTCGGCCACGGCATTGAGCAGGACCGTGCCCAGGCCCGGGATCACGAAGAGGGCCTCCACCACGATCACCCCGCACAGCAACCAGTCGACGGTGCGGGCGAGTTGCTGCACGGCCGGGGCGAGGGCGTTCGGCAGGGCGTGGGCATAGCGGACGCGGGCGCCCGGGACGCCGTAGCGGCGGGCGTGCACGGCGTAGGGGGCGGCGAGGGCGTCGACCATGCCGGCCCGGACCAGGCGGGACAGGGAGCACACCGGGCGGGACAGCAGGACCAGTACCGGCAGTACCAGCGCCGCCGGATGGGCGAGCAGGTCGGTGCCGTAGCCGACGGCCGTCGGCGGCAGCCAGGCCAGCTTGAGGGCGAGGACCGTCACCAGCAGGACCCCGAGGGCGAACTCGGGTACCGCGTACACGGCCAGTGTCACCGAGCTGACCAGCCGGTCGGCGAGCCGTCCCTCGTGGCGGGCGGCGAGCACGCCGAGGCCGAAGCCGAGCGGGACGAGGAGCGTCAGCGTGAGCGCGGCCAGCAGCAGGGTCGGGCCGAAGCCGTCGGCGATGTACCGGGTGACCGGGCGGCCGGAGGTCAGGGAGGTCCCGAGGTCGCCGTGCACCAGGCCCGTCGCCCACTCGGCGAACCGCTCGTACGCCGGCCGGTCCAGGTCCAGCGCCTCACGGATCGCGGCGATGCGCGCGGGGTCGGGCTGGTCTCCCGCCAGGGCAACGGCCGCGTCGCCCGGCAGCGCCTCGGTGAGCGCGAAGACCAGCAGCACGACGGCCAGGATCTGCGCGGCGCCGAGCAGCAGCCGCCGGGCGACGAAGGAGCGAAGTCCGCTCACGCGAGCCACACCTTGTCGAAGCGGGCCCAGCCGAGGGTGTTGGCGGGGGCCTTGGTCTCAACTCCCTTCACCGTGCGGGCGGTTCCGATGATCCAGTCCGCGAAGCCCCAGATGAGAAAGCCGCCCTCGGCGTACAGACGGCGCTGCATGCGCTCGTACACGGCCGCACGCTCGGCCTTGTCGCGGATGGACTGGGCCTGCTGATAGAGGCCGTCGAAGTCCTTGTGCTGCCACTTGGTGGCGTTGGTGGTGGAGTCGGTGAGCAGCCGCTGGGAGATGTGGGACTCGATGGGCATGGCGCCGGAGCGGTAGCAGCACAGGGTGCCGCCGTCGAGGATGTCGCTCCAGTACGAGTCCTTGCTGCCCATCCTGACGTCGATCGTGACGCCGGCCTTCGCGGCCTGGTCGCGGAAGATGCCGGCCGCCTCGGTGAACCCCGCGGCGACGGCCGACGTGTCCAGGCTGACCTTGAGTTTCTCGGCGCCGGCCTGCTTGAGCAGGGAGCGCGCCCTGTCGAGGTCCTGGGTGCGCTGCGGCAGATCGGCGGCGTAGTACTCGTATCCCTTGCCGAACAGGTCGTTGCCGATCTCGCCCGCGCCGGACAGGGCGCCGTCGACGAGTTCCCGACGGTCGGCGATCAGGAAGAACGCCTCACGGACCCGCTTGTCGTCGAAGGGCGCCCGGTCGGTCTTCATACAGAAGGCCTGCATGGCGCTGTTGCGCAACCGCACGATCTCGATCTGTCCCCGGCCCTCATGGGCGCGGGCGGTGGTCGGGTTGAGTTCGTGCGCGTACTCGACCTGGCCGCCGAGGAGGGCGTTGACCCGGGCGGACTCCTCGTTGGCGACGACGAACTCGATCTCGTCGAGGAGCGGGGCGCCGTCCCAGTAGGCGTCGTTGCGGCGGAACACGGCCGAGCGGCCCGGCGCGAAGGAAACGAACCGGAAGGGGCCCGAGCCGATCGGCTTGTCGTCGAACTCGGTGGCCATCTCGGGGACGATGTACGCGCCGAACGCGGCCAGGACGTTGGGGAACTCGGCGGTGGGGCGCTTGAGCACGAACTCGATGCTCCGCGTACCGGTCGCCCGGCTGGCGTCGAGGTCGATGGGCTCCAGGGACGCCTTGGCCCGGAACGCCTGCTTGGGGTCGGCGATTCGGTGGTAGCTGTAGAGGACGTCCTTGGCGGTGACGGGGCTGCCGTCGTGGAAGGTGGCCTCGCGGAGGGTGACCTGCCAGCGGTCGAGGGTCTTGTTTGACTCCCACTTCTCGGCGAGGCGGGGCCGGGCGGAGAGGTCGGCGCCGTAGTCGGCGAGCTTGTCGAAGAGGGCCTTGGATCGGGCCACGTCTGCGAAGAGATTGCCCAGGTGCGGGTCGAGGGTCTCGCTCGCACCGCCCCCGGCGAACGCGGCGCGCAGCCGTCCGCCGCGCTTGGGGGTGCCGGAGGCTCCGGCCGCCTTGTCGTCCGTGCCGCCCGAGCAGCCGACGAGGGCGAGGGCGGCGGCGCCTGAGGTGGCGGCGAGGAAGCCGCGGCGGCGCAGACCGGGGAAGCGTTCGTCGTACATGACTGTGTGTCCTTCGTTGCAGATGGTGCGTGTCAGAGGGCGTGCCGGCGGCGCGCGACGACGTGCAGCCGGTCCGCGTCCGTGGCGGTGCCCGGCAACTGGCCGTCCTGCCACGGAGGTTCGGTGCGGGGGCCGGGGCCGTCGTGCAGTTCGAGAACCTCGAAGCCGTGCGCGGCGAGGAAGTGGCGTAGCTCGTGCGGGAACAGCAGTCGCCATGCGGAGTGCTGTGCGACGGGCGCTACGTCACCGCCGTCACCTTCGTCGACGACGGTCCATACGCGGGTGCGGCGCAGGAGTTGCTCCGTGCGGTCGACGGTCAGGGTGGTGGTCGACCGGTAGGCGGCGCCCTGCCAGGTGAACGTGTTGAGGGACGGGGCGTCGAGGAGGTCCGTACGGCCCAGGAAATAGGCGCCGTTACGCATCTCCGCGACCAGCAGCCCGCCCGGCGCGAGGGCGTGACGGCAGGAGGCGAGGAAGCCGTCCAGCTGGTCGTTGGTGTGGCAGTACAGCAGGGAGCTGTCCAGACAGACGACCGCGTCGAAGGCGGCCCGGCCCAGATCGAACCCGTGCAGGTCGGCCTGTACGTACGCCGGTCCCGGATGCCGGCCACTTGCGTACGCCAGCATCGCCTCGGAGAGATCGGCGCCGGTCACCGTACGGCCGGCGGAGTGCAGGTGGGCGGCGTCCCGCCCGGTGCCACAGCCCAGGTCGAGCACCCGCGGTCCGGCACCGTGGCGGTGGAGACAGTCCTCGGCCCAGCGCCCGGCGAGCCGGTCGGGATCGGGGAAGCGGGCCTCGTAGAGGGCGGGGTTGTCGGTGAGGAGGTTGCGGTTGTCGGCCGGGTCGTCGGGGGCGGGGGTGCCCTGGCCGTGCGGTCGGCCGCCGGGAACGGGGGCACCGTGCGCGCCCGCGTCGCGGCCGGCAGAGTCGCAGCCTTCGCCTGCTGCGGCGGCAGCCACACGCCCGTCCAGGCCGGCCCGCTCGGAAGCGGCTCCCCGCCCCCCACCGGCCCGCTCGCCCGCCGCCGCGACGGCCACGCCGGGCTGCCGACCGCCCGGCTCACCGGCAGCAGCACCCTGCCCCCGGCCGCCCGCGCGCCGCTCCACGTCTGCTCTCCCCGGCCCACGCCGCCCCTCGCCAACTCCCCGGGCCGCACTCACGCGTTGCTCCTCTGTTCGCCGCGCAGCGGAGCCGCCGCCGCGGGATTCGCCGGCAGGGCCCCGCGCCGCTGCAGCCACGCCACCCCGCCCGCCGAGGCCAGCCCGAAGAGCGCACAGCACACCCAGGGCAGCCACGCACGACCGCCGCTCTCCCCCGCGTCCATGGCCCAGCCGACGACGGCATTGCCCACGGCCGCGGCGATGCCGGAGACGACGTAGAAGATGCCGAAGTACGTGCCGGTCAGTTCGGGGCGGCCGAAGCGCGGGATCAGCTCCATCACGAAGGGCGAGGCGACCATGACGCCGAGGTAGAGCAGGAGCGCGCCGAGCAGCACGGGTATCGCGTCGAGCCACCCGGCGGATCCCGTGCCCGCCACCAGGGCCGGCGGCAGGAAGGCCAGGCCCATCACCGCGAGGCCGACGGCTGTCCAGCCCGCCCTGCTGCCACGGGACTTGAGGCTGCGGGTGATCCTCAGCTGGAGCGCCAGATTCGCCACCGTGCCGACCAGGAAGACGATGCCCGCGGCGCCGTCCCAGCCGGTGGCCTCGCGGGCCCCGGCGGGCAGCAGCAGGTAGAGCTGGTTCTCCAGGGTGAACATGCCGACCATGGCGAGGGCGAAGGCCAGGAAGGTCCGGTTGCCGAGTACCTCGCGCCAGTCTCCGAGGACACCGCTCCCGCTGGGCTCGACCTTGCGCGCCGGCAGGACGAGAGCCTGGGCGAGCGTGAGCACCGCGAAGATCCCGGCGGCGGTCAGCGCGGACGTACGGAAGTCGGCGAGGAGCAGGGCGCTGCCCAGCAGCGGGCCTATCAAGGCGCCTGTCGTCGCGAAGACGTTGAACAGCGCGAACGCCTCCGCCTTCCGCTCTCCCGCCTCCTGTGCGAGATAGGCCCGCACGGCCGGGTTGAACAGCGCCCCCGCGAGCCCGCTCAGCACGGACGCGGCCAGCAGCACGGGCAGCCCGTCCCCCAGCGCGAACAACGCGAACCCGACGGTCCGCAGGGCGCACCCGGCGATGATGACGCCTCGCGCCCCCAGCCGGTCCGCTGCCGAGCCGCCGATGATGAACAAACCCTGCTGGCTGAGGTTGCGCACGCCGAGCACGACACCGACGACGGCCGCCGACATGCCCAGGTTCTGGCCGAGGTGCGTGGCGAGGTACGGGATGAGGAGGTAGAAGCCGACGTTGACGCCGAGCTGGTTGACGAGGAGCAGCTGCACGGCGAGCGGGAAGCGCCGCATCTCATGCCACGTCTTCATGGGCCGCCACCTCCTCGACTCCCAGACCGGGACGGGTACTCGCCTGTACGAAGCCGTCCGCGCCGCCGATCCCGTGCCACGGGTCGTGGGCGAGCAGCAGATGTCCGTCGAGGTCGGTCCAGCGGGCGCGGTCGGCCAGGTGGACGGCGGGTGCCAGGCCGAGGGTGCTGGCGGTGAGGCAGCCGAGCATCAGGTCGGTGCCGCTGCCCTCGATCGCCTCGGCGATCCGCAGGGCCGCGTGGACGCCCCCGCACTTGGCGAGCTTGACGTTGACACCCTGGACGCGCCCGGCCAGTCGCCGGACGTCGGCCAGTGACACGGCGTCCTCGTCGGCGATGACGGGTAGCGGCGACTTCTCGGCGAGGGCGCCGAGCGCGTCCGGGTCGCCGGGCGTCAGAGGCTGTTCGACGGCCTCGACCCCGAGTTCGGCGAACCGGGGCAGCAACCGCTCGGCCTCCGCCACGCTCCAGGCCCCGTTCGGGTCCAGCAGCAGCCGCACGTGGGGGGCCGCGTCACGGATGACCCGCACACGCTCCACGTCGTCCTCGGAATCGGACGAGCCCGCCTTCACCTTGAGGATCTCGAATCCGCTCGCGGCAAGACGCCGGGCCTCGGCTGCGGCATGCGCGAGCGAGGTGATACCGATGGTGCGTGCGGTGGGGACGCGGGACGACGTCGGGGTGCCCACGAGACGGTGGACGGGCACACCGTCCCGCTTGCCCATGAGTTCCAGCAGCGCTGACTCGACGGCAGCCGTGACGGCAGCAGGTACGCCACCGCAGGGCAGGGCCCGCAGGGCGCTCTCGGGATCGGCGAACCGTTCCAGCGGGACGGCTGAGATGAGCCGTACGAGCGTGTCGGCGTCCAGCCCGTAGTACACGCTGCTGACGGCCTCGCCGTATCCGGTCACTCCTTCGTGCTCGACGCCCAGCCACACGGCGTCGCGGGCGGTCATGGTGGAGCGGGAGATGCGCAGCGGCTCGGCGAGTTCGAGCCGTACGGTGCGCAGGTGAATCTTCACGGTGTCCTTCCGAGAGAGAGCGGATCGGCCACCCGGGCGCACCGCATCCATCCGCTCGCCTCGGCGGCGTACGGGTGCGGCATCTCCACGGGCCGGGTGGCGGCGCCGGCGAGGTCGAGGCCGTGGGCGGCGATGAAGTCGTCGTCGTAGACGGTGCCGAGGTAGCGGTGCGGCCCGTCGGGGAACACGGTGGCGACGACCGCCCCCGGGTGCACGCAGGCCGCCCAGGCGGCGACCCGCGCGACGGCGCCCGTGCTCCAGCCGCCGCTGACGAAGCTGCCCCGGGCGAGCCTGCGGCAGCTGTCCACGGCCTCGGCGGGGCCGATCCAGTGGACCTCGTCGAAGGCGTCGTAGGCGACGTTGCGCGGGTGGATGCTGCTGCCGAGGCCGCGCATCAGGCGGGGCCGGGCGGGCTGGCCGAAGATCGTGGAGCCGGTGGCGTCGACGCCGATGAGCCGCAGCGCGGGCCAGTGCCGGCGCAGCGGGCCGATGATGCCGGCGCTGTGGCCGCCCGTGCCGACGCTGCACACCAGGATGTCCAGGTGGTCGAGCTGGGCGGAGAGCTCCGCGGCCAGGGAGGCGTAACCGGATGTGTTGTCGGGGTTGTTGTACTGGTCGGGCCAGTAGGCGGCGGGGAGTTCGGCGAGCAGTTCACGCAGTCGGCCCAGCCGAGCCGCCTGCCAGCCGCCCTGCGGTGCGGGGCGGTCGACGATCTCCAGGCGGACGCCGTGTGCGCGCAGCAACTGCCGCATGGACGGCTCCAGTTCGCTGTCGCCGACCAGGACGACGGGATGGCCGAGCGCCTGCCCCGCGAAGGCGAGCCCGACGCCGAGCGTGCCCGAGGTGGATTCCACCACCGGGGCACCGGGCCGCAGTTCACCGCGCTCTCGCGCACCGAGCAGCATCGACACGGCGGCCCTCGCCTTCATGCCGCCCGCCGCGAGCCCTTCGAGCTTGGCCCAGAAACCGGGGTGGGCGTGCGGCAGTTCGGCGCCGACCCGGACGACGGGCGTACGGCCGAGCAGGGCGAGCAACTCGGGGCGGGCGGTGGGACGTACGGCGGTGGCGGTGGTCGGGGTCATCGCTCACCGCCGGGACAGCTGTGGCGATCGACGACGTCGGCGGACCTGTACCGATGGACGATTCCGGGGCCGCCGTCGAGCCAGAAGAACGGGTACGGCTCCGCGCACACCGCGCTCACGCCGTGCCCCAGGAAGCGGGGCAGCACCGCACTGCCGGTCTGCGCGAACATCACCAGCTGCTTGCCGTGCCGCAGCGCGTGCTGCCGCAGCGGTTCGAAGGTGCCGTTGCCCAGGGTCATCCCGGAGACCAGCAGCGCGTCGCAGCCCGCAGCCGCGGTGAGCGCGTCCGCGACGACCGGCTCGCCCCACTCCGTGGCGCCGCCCTTGAGGTCGCACGGCACATAGCCGAGACCACGCGAACGCAGGGCCCCCAGCAGGGAGTTGACGACGCCGACCACCAGCACGATGCTCCCGGGCGGCAGGTCGAGCAGCTCTATCACGGCCCTGGCGCGCGCGGTGGACTTCTCCAGCGACGACCCGGCGGGCAGGGCGACGGGCCGCGCACCGTGGTCCGGGGTGTGCGGGGTGAGGTGCATCAGGTAGGCGTCGAGTGCGGCCACCCGCACGGCAGGCACCGGGTCATCGAGGAGCCGCGCCACGTCGGCGCCGACGCAGTCGTCGAGCGCGCCGTCGGGCAGCTCCCCCGGTTCGACCGCGCATGACCCGACGGCCCCGGCGAGCCGGAGGCTGAGCACCTCGTTGCGGTAGCCGGTGCCGCGCCCGTCGTGCCGTACGGCCTGCCGGGTGGTGAAGGCGACGGCGATCCGCTGCGTGCGGGGGTCGGGGCCCAGGTCGCCCGCGCGGACACGGGCGACCAGGTCGTCGTACGTCCGGCTCGGCGCCGCCGGCGAGGCGTTGACGGTGGTCACCGGATCACCAGCCCCGCGCGCAGCCCGGCCAGCAGGCCTTCGACGCGGTCGCGGGCGCCGGGCCCGTCGGGGTCACCGGCCATGACGTGACCCAGGTACTCGTTGTTGCTGCCGGCCGCCTTGACCACCTTGCCGGGCTCGGCGAGCTGAACCTCCAACACGCCTGATGGGTCGGTCAGTTGATGTCCGTCGAGCGCCTCAAGCGTGCCCGCGCGCTCCGGGACGAGGAAGCCGATGGCGGCGCTGCGCAGCCCGGTGTCCGTGCGCCTGAGGTCGGGCCTGCGGCCGAGGGCGACATCCACGCAGGCGGCGGCGAGGTCGATGCCGGTGACGTGGCGGACGAGCTCGGTGATGCGGTTGCCGGCGGGCCGGGGGTTGACCTCGACCACGCGCGGCCCGGCCGAGGTCAGCTTGATCTCGGTGTGCGCCACGACCCCGTCCGTCAGCCCGAGCGCCTTGAGCGCACCGAGCGTGGTCTGTTCGGCGGCCTCGATGTCGGCGAGCGACAGAGCGGCGGGGAACATGTGGCCGGTCTCGACGAAGGCGGGCGCTGCGCCGATGCTCTTGTCGGTGACGCCGACCATGTGCACGGCGCCCGCGTACGACACGGTCTCGACGCTCACCTCGGGGCCGGCGAGGAGCTCTTCGAGAAGGACGGCGGTGCTGCGCCGCTGCCCACGGGCGTTGACCGGGAAGGCGCTCAATGCCCTCACCGCTTCGGCCAGTTGCCCCTCGTCGTCCACGCGACGCACGAACATGCCCGCGCACAGGTCGACCGGCTTGACGACCAGCGGGTAGCCGATCTCCTGCGCGGCCCGCGCGAGGTCGGCCCACTCCTCGTGCACGGCGAAGCGCGGTCCGGGCAGGCCCGCGTCGGCGAGGACCCGACGGGTGGCGTCCTTGCGGCAGGCGTTCTCCACCGCCTCGGGGCCGGGGCCGGGCAGACCGAGGCGCCCGGCGATCCGCGCCACCGTCGGCAGGTAGTAGTCGCAGGAGGTGATCACCCCGTCGAAGCCCAGCACCGAGTGCAGCCGCTCCACCTCGGGCAGCAGGGCGTCGAGGTCATTGGTGTCGGTCGTGATCACATTGCGTGCGCCGAGCAGCGGATGCGCCGCCCCCTCGGGTGCCGAGCGCAGGTAGTGATGCAGGTCACGGGTGAGGAACGTGAACTCGTGCCCGCCCTCGCGGATGGCGCGTGGCAGCAGTCTGCTCATCGATCCGACCCAGCTCTCGACCACCAGCAGATGAGCCACAACTCCCCTTTTCACGACGTGAGTTCAGACGGCAGGGCAGCCCGGAGGGCCCCTCGGCGGGAGGGGTGCCGGACTTGACTGGCACACGCTATCGATAATCATTTTCATTTACCACCCCGTTCTTACCCGCTTCGGAGAATCGGAGAGACCTTGACCGCCCTGCCTCGCCCGACCGCCCTGCTGTGCGCCCTGGTGGCCGCGGCAGCCCTGCTCCCCACGACCGGCCCCGCCCGAGCGACGGCCGCGACGGCCACCCTCACCTTCGGTGCCTGCCCGGACTCCGTACCGACGCCGCCCGCCCCCGACCGCGTGGAATGCGGCCGCCTCACCGTCCCGCGCGACCGGAGGCACCCGTCCGGCCCGAGCATCGAGATCGCCGTCTCCCGTGTTCCCGCCTCCGGTACGCCGGCCGAGCGGCGCGGCATCCTGCTGGTGAACCCCGGCGGGCCGGGCGGCTCCGGGCTCCCCTACGCGGTGACCAAGCGCGCCAAACTTCCCGCGAGCGTGCGGCGTTCGTACGACGTCATCGGCTTCGACCCGCGGGGCGTCGGCCACAGCGCGCCGGCCGGCTGCGGCGCGATGGGCGGCCTGTTCGCCGCTCCCGGTGCCGACCCGGTGCCGACGACCCCTCAGACCGAACGGTCGTACCTCACGTCACTGCGCCACCTGGCCGACGACTGCGCGACGGGCGCGGGCAAGGCGGTGCTGCCGTACCTGTCCACCGAGCAGACCGCGTACGACATGGACGCGATCCGCGCCGTGCTGGGCGAGCCGCGGACCAGCTTCCTCGGTGTCTCGTACGGCACCTACCTGGGCGCGGCGTACGCGGCGCACTTTCCGCACCGGGTCGGCCGCATGGTGCTGGACAGCGTGGTCGGGCCCTGGGACTGGCACGACTTCGACGTGCTCCAGAGCCGGGCGATGCTGCGTGCCCGGGACACGTTCTTCGCCTGGACCGCCGGGCACGCCGGGCGCTTCGGGCTGGGCGGCGACGCGGGTGCCGTGCGGCGTTCGTATCTGCGCGTACGCGAGGGCCTGGCCGCGCGACCGGTCGACGGCTTCGGACCGGCGGAGTTCGACCGCGCCGTCTACCGCGCCCTCGGCCGTACGGAACGCTGGACGGGGTTCGCCGACGGGCTGCGCGGCTACCAGTCGGACGGGAGCGTGGCCGGCCTGCGCCCCGCCGCCGCCTTCGACAGCCCGGAGTCCCGCAACTACGAGGCGGCCAACCGGATCGTGAAGTGCGCGGACGGTCCGGGGCCGACACCCCGCCAGGTCGTAGCGGACATACGGCGCATACGACGTGCCGACCCGCAGCCGGTCCTGACCGGCATGGAGGCGTCGGCCTGCGCGTACTGGCACCACCGCCCCGCGCGGCGCGCCCCGCTGGGCAGCCCGGCCGCCCCGCCCGTCCTGCTGGTCGCCTCCGCGCACGACCCGGTGACCCCGATCGAGGGCGCCCGTCGCCTGCGCGAACTGCTGCCCGGATCCCGTCTGGTGACGCTGAACGACGACTACTCGCACGGCGTGTTCGCCAGCCGCGGCAATGCCTGCGTGGACGGGGCGGTGGCGGGCTATCTCGTCGACGGGGAGGTGCCTGTGGCGGACGTGCGCTGCGCCGGGCCGGGACTGCCGGTCCCGGCAGCGGCTGCTCCGTCCGAATGATCTTCCCGTAGGGCGTGCACCTCGTCTGGCGCTCGGTGAGCTGGGCGACGAGGAACAGGCCGATCGCGGTTATGACGAGTTCACCGGCGACCGGTTCGGTGGTGAACGCCAGGCCGTCGAGGCACCGGGCGGCGAGCCGGTCGGCGGTCGCAGGGGCCGGCGACGTGGACGGGCGCCTCAGCAGCCCCGGATCACCGCCGAGCCGCTGCGCATCCGTCCCCGCGCGTCACAGAGCGCGACAGCCATGCCCACGTCGGTAGCCGCACACCGCTCCTCGGCCTGCGGTGACCGGGATCGCCCGGAACACCGTCGCACCGGGCCCGCCGCAGCGGGAGCCAACCGTGACGGAGCACGGGATACTTGGCCGCATGCGGTACCCGCGGTGCGTGGCCCGTCTCGCTGCCGGGCTGGTGCTGGTGCTCGTGACCGCCGTCGGCTGCAGCGGTAACGGCGGTGACGGCGCCGAGCCGGCGCGGACGGATTCGCCCGCGTCGAGCCGAGCAGGTGACGGCAGTCCGAGCGCCGCCACGGCCACCCCCTCCCCGACCCCCGCCGACCCCGTCTCCCTCCCGGCCCTGATCCAGCGCGAGCACCGCGGCTCCGACCTGCGCCTCGGTGCCGTACGCGTCCGCACCGACGCCTACACGCAGTACGCCGTCACGTACCGGTCCAACGGCCTGAAGATCTCCGGCATCATGAACGTCCCCACCGGCAAGGGCCCCTTCCCGGCGCTGGTCCTGGCACACGGCTACATCGACCCGGACGTGTACAGGACCGGCCAGGGCATGCCCCGGGAGCAGGACCTCCTCGCCCGCAACGGCTACGTCGTCCTGCACACCGACTACCGCAACCACGCGGGCTCCGACGACGACCCCGACAACGACGTGAACCTCCGTCTCGGCTACACCGAGGACGTCATCGCCGCCGTCCATGCGTTGCGCTCCGCCGCCCGGCCGGACGTCGACGACGACCGGATCGGCCTGATGGGGCGGTCGATGGGCGGCGGGGTCGTGTACAACACGCTGGTCGTGGCGCCCGGTCTCGTCGACGCCGCCGTCGCGTTCGCGCCGGTCAGCTCGCGCCCCGAGCAGAACATCGACCACTTCCAGCGCCCCGAGGGCGACCCGCTCGTCGACGAGATCGAGGCCGCGCACGGCACCCCCGAGGAGAACCCGGAGTTCTGGCGGCAGGTCTCGCCGAT
This sequence comes from Streptomyces sp. NPDC107528, assembly GCF_055639295.1. Lineage (NCBI taxonomy): Bacteria > Bacillati > Actinomycetota > Actinomycetes > Kitasatosporales > Streptomycetaceae > Streptomyces > Streptomyces sp. NPDC107528. Next base: position 380,542 of record NZ_JBVKAV010000001.1, on the reverse strand, counting down.
CACCTACGTCGACCGGGTCACCGAGCCCCTGCTGATCCACCACGGCACCGCCGACGACACCTGCCCCCTGGCCTGGACGAGGACGACCGTCGCGGCGTTCGAGGCGGCGGGCAAGGACGTGGAGCTGCGGACGTACCGGGGTGAGGGGCACACGTTCGGGCCACGGTGGCCGGACTCCATGGAGGCGACGATGGCCTTCTTCGAGCGCCACCTGCGCTGAGCCCCCCTCCTGACCCGACGCAGACGCGCCTGAGAACGCTCAACCCTCGATCGCGCGGCCGCACATGTGACGCACCACGCACAGCGAACCGCAAGTTTTTTCGCGCGGCGGTGATTGTTTCGCGCGTCCCGTCCGTACCTCCTGGGGTAGCAGCCGTTCATCTCTGGAGGCACGATGCCCATCTCGCGCCGCATGGTAGGAACCGTCTTCGTGGGAGGCGCCCTCGTCCTGACCCTCTCCGCCCTTGCCTACCCGGCCATGCTGGGCGTGGAGACCACCTCCGCCAACCAGGACCGAGTCATCGCCAACACGCAGTACGGTCCGCTGACCGAGGCCGACCGGGACTTTGTGGTCAAGGTCCGCGCGGCAGGCCTGTGGGAGCACCCGCTGGGCATGATGGCGATGCAGCGGGGCACGACGCCGGAGATGAAGGAGGCCGGCGAGCACCTGGTCGTCGGACACGCCCGCCTCGACCTCGCCTGCCGCAAGCTCGCGTCCGAGCTGAACATCACGCTGCCCAACCAGGCCAGCCCGCAGCAGCAGCAGTTCGTGGCGACGGTGGATTCCAAGACCGGCAAGGAGTTCGACGCCACGGGTGTCGCGATCATGCGGGTGACGCACGGACAGATCTTCCCGGCGATCGCGAAGATCCGGGGCACCACGCAGAACAGCTTGGTCCGTCAGCTGGCCGACCTGGCGAACGACACCGTGCTCGACCACATGACCATCCTGGAGAAGACGGGAATGGTCAACTTCGACGCCAACAACTTCCAGCAGACCTCGCCGCCGAAGCTCCCGAAGGAGCAGATGACGCCGCCCGCGCCCCAGCCGGGCTCGCCGGTCCTCACGCTGGCGATCCCGAAGGGCCTGGAGGACCTGAACACCGCGTCCCCGTCGGCGCTGCCGAGCGCGGACGTCAAGTAGCGGACGTCACGTAGCGGAGGGTCGGGCAACAGCAGCTGCAGCGCCCCGGAGTTCCTCCGGGGCGCTGTCACGTGCACCGTCACGTGCGCCGGGATGCCCTATCGGCGCGTCTCCTCAGCCCGTCTTCCGCCCCCACGGCGTGTCCAGCCGCTCCCACTCCGCGCCCCACTCGTCCAGCCGACGCCGCTCCAGCCCCAGCCGTACCACCCAGGCCGACCCCAGCACGATGCCGGCGGTGGCCGCCCCGGCCAGGATGCCGCCGGCGACCGAGTGCAGCTGCATCTCGCTCTCGGACAGCGGTTCGTTGGCGATGACGCCGTTGCGGTCGGTCCACACCTCGACCTTGCTGCCCGCGTGCATCTTGGGCGGTACCCGTGCCTCATCAATGTGGATCGTGCCGTCCGGGTCGGTCCAGCGGACGGTGGTCCACACGAGATGGTCGGTGGTGACCCGCGAAGCCCCCGGATCCTCCGCATCCATCACGAGTACGGCCGTCACCCTGCGGCTCTCGGCCCGTTGCTGCTCCGCCGAGGCCACCACCGCGTCCGCCGCGGCGATGCCCGCGAACAGGGCAGCGACCAGCGCGAACACCCACCCGCACAGCACGACCCAGGCCTCGATGACGTCGCTGCGCCGCCTCAGCGGGCTGCGCCGCCACCGCCACAGCCGCACCGTGGAACATCCGGACGCAGCCACGCCGACACCCCCTTGAGCACCGACAGCACCTCTCCAGTGTGCGCCCACGTGCCGTCACGCGCGCGTGCTCAGCCACCATTGAATGCACCATTGAATGAAACAATCAGCATCTCTAGCATCCTCCGGTGGATACATTCACCCCGGGAGGATCTGTGCTCTCAGCCCCTCGTGTCAGACATCCATCGCGCCCGCTCCTGTCGGCCGCAGCCGCCCTGCTCCTGACCCTCGGCCTCACCGCACCGGCCACGGCCGCCGCACCATCCGATCCCGTCGCCCGGGCATCGCAGGTGTGGCCCCAGCCGAAGAGCATGCACGCGGGCTCCGGGCAACTCACGGTGCCGGACAGGGTCGTCGAGGTCGTCGGACCCGGCACGGACCCCTCCGCCCGACGCCTCGTCGAATCCGTCCTGCGCGACGCCGGCGCCGAACACATCGTCACCGTCCAGGCCGGCGAGAAGCCGCCCACCTCACGCCTCACGGTCTACCTGGGCGGCCCCGGAGAGAACACGGCCACCGGGACGGCCTTGCGGAGACTGCGCGCCAAGTCCCCGGCCGGCCTGCCCTCCGGCGGCTACGTGCTTGCCTCCGGACGCTCCCACGGCCGCGCCCTCGTCGCCCTCTCCGGCGCCGACACCACCGGCACCTTCTACGCCGCCCAGACCCTGCGCCAACTCGTCACCGAGAACCGCGTCCCCGCGGTGACCGTCCGCGACTGGCCCACCGCCGCCCTGCGCGGAGTCATCGAGGGCTTCTACGGCACCCCGTGGTCGCATGCCGAACGCCTCCGCCAGCTGGACTTCTACGGCCGTACGAAACAGAACGTCTACGTCTACTCCCCCAAGGACGACGACTATCTCCGCGCCCGCTGGCGCGACGCCCACCCGCCCGCCGAACTGGCGAAGCTGCGGGAACTGGTCGACCGGGCCCGCGCCAACCACGTCCGTTTCACCTACGCCCTCTCCCCCGGGCTCTCCGTCTGCTACTCCTCCGATGCCGACATCAAGGCGCTCACCGCCAAGTTCGACTCGCTGTACGACATCGGCGTGCGGTCCTTCGCGATCCCGCTGGACGACATCAGCTACACCAAGTGGAACTGTGCCGCGGACGAGGCGGAGTTCGGAACGGGCGGGGGTGCGGCGGGCGCCGCGCAGGCGCATCTGCTGAACGCCGTGTGGCGGCAGTTCTCCGCCACACACCGGTCTGCGGCCCCTGGAGATGGTCCCCACCGAGTACTCCGACCTCGCCGACTCCCCCTACAAGAAGGCGCTGCGCGAGAAGCTGGACCCGTCCGTCGTCGTCGAGTGGACCGGCGTCGGCGTGATCGCGCCGACCATCACCGCCGACCAGGTCGCGCAGGCCCGTGAGGTGTACGGCCACCCGATCCTGGTCTGGGACAACTACCCCGTCAACGACTACGTCACCAGCCGTCTCCTGCTCGGCCCCTACACCGGCCGCGAGCCCGGCGTGGCGAGCGCGTCCACCGGTGTCACCGCCAACCCGATGGTCCAGGCGGAGGCGAGCCGGCTCGCCCTGTTCACCTCGGCGGCCCACCTGTGGAACCCGGACGCGTACGACCCCCGCGCCGCCTTCCTCGCGTCCGTACGGGATCTCGCCGGGCCCGGTGCCGCGAAGTGGCTGCGGATATTCGCCGAGAACAACTACTCCTCCCAGCTCGACCCGACCGAGTCCCCGACCCTCACCCGGCTGATCGCCGCCTTCCGCAAGGCCTGTGAGCAGGACACCGGCCTCGATCGAGCCGCCGCCGCGCTGAAGGCGAACTTCGCCGAGATGGCAGAGACTCCCACCGAATTGCGCGCCCGCCTCGACAACCCGGGGTTCCTCGACGAGACCTCCGCCTGGCTCGACAAGCTGGGCCGTTACGGCAGCGCGGGCGGGATGGCGGTGGAGCTGTTGCTGGCCGACAAGCGGGGCGACACGGACGCGGTCGCCGCTTACTGGTCTCAACTGAGAGCACAGCGCAAGGAATTGGACGCCCTCCCGCAGCAGGTCTCGCCGGGCGTCATGGACCAGTTCCTCTACGCGGCGCTGCTGGACACCGCCCCCGACCCCGGCATCGACGCCGCCTTCACGCCCAACTCGCTCTCCCTGAAGCCCGGTTCCGCCGGAAAGGTGACCCTCGACCTCGCGGACGAGCGGTCCACCACCGCCAAGACGGTCACCTGGAAGCTGGACGTGCCCGACGGGGTCACCGCCTCGCCCGACGAAGGCAGCGTGACGGTACCGGCCGGGGGCACCGCGTCAGTCACGGTCACCCTGACCGCCGCCACACCCGGCGTGCACTCCGTCGTCGTATCGGGCGACGGTGTCCTCACGCGGGCGATCCCGGTCCGGGTCGCCGACGGCACCGGGTCACCCCGCGCACTGACGGCCAACTTCAGTGGCTCGTCGGTCAGTTCCATCGACCTCGGGTCCGGTACGACCACGGACATCGCCGTCGGCGGCAACCCCGGCGAGGTCGTCGTCAGCGCGGACGGGCGCACCGCCTACGCCGCCAACCAGGGCTCGAACACCGTCAGCGTGATCGACGTGGCCCGCGGCACGGTCACCGCCACGGTCCCCGTGGGCCGGGTGCCGGCCGGTCTCGCCCTCACTCCGGACGGCGGCACGCTCTGGGTGGCCAACTACACGGACGGCACGGTGCAGCCCGTGGACACCGGCACGCTGAAGGCTGAGCCGCCCGTCGCGGTCGGCTCCGGTCCGGAGAACATGGCGATCACCCCGGACGGCGGGTCCCTGTACGTGGCCAACATCCACGACGACACGGTCAGCCCTGTCGACCTCACCACCGGAGGGAGCGGGAAGGCGGGCAAGGCGATTCCCGTCGGCCCCCGCCCCTTCAACGTCGTCGCCGCGCCGGACGGGAAGACTGTGTATGTGTCCAACTCCGGCGGCTCGACGGTGACTCCGATCGACACGGCGACGAACGACACCGAGCCGACCCTGCTCGTCACGGGCCAGGCCTACGGGCTCGCCCTGTCGGCGGACGGGCGGACACTGTGGGTCAGTGCGAGCAACGGGGACCACGCCATGCCCGTCGACACCGTGACCGGCGCCCCCGGCACCAAGGTCACGGTCGGCAGGTCCGCCTTCGACGTCGGCCTGGACTGGAACGGCGCCACGGCCTACGTCACCACGGCGGACGGCAACACGCTGGTACCGATCGACACCGCGTCCGGCAAGGCCGGCGAAGCCCTGAAGACGGGGGCGTATCCGCTGGCCGTCGCGGTCACGCCCGTACCCGTGAAGTGAGGACGGTGAAGTGAGGACCGTGGAGTGACGACCGTGCAGTGATCAGCTCGCGGTGCGCCGGATCCGTCCGGCGTACCGCTTCTCCAGCTCCAGGTTGCCCTCGAACCCGCCCGGCACATTGGCCGAGACGTACACCGGCGGGCGCTCCCCGGCGGCGAGGAGCTGGGCGGAAGCCTCCGCCACGGCCATCTGCACGAGCATCACGCCGGTGAGCGTGGACAGGGCGCACACCGCGCCGCCGCCCGGCAGTTCCAGCAGCGCGTCGCCGCGCGGGGCCGCGTTGTCCAGCACGACGTCCGCGAGGTCGACGAGCTTCCTGCCGCTCGCGTGCCCCGCCGGAACGGCCCGGGTGTGGGCGAGGGAGGTGATGGCCAGGATCCTGTGGCCCTGTTCCTTGGCGTGCAGGGCCATCTCCACGATGACGTTGTTCACGCCCGAGTTGGAGATGATGACGAAGAGGTCCTGGGTGCGCGGGGCGGCCAGGTCGTAGATCCGGGCGGCCACTCCGGGCTCCCGCTCCAGGAGCGGGTCGTCCAGAACGCCGGGCGCGGCGCCGCCGTACAGGACGAGGTCGGCGATGCTGAGCCGGTTGGTCGGCACCAGTCCGCCCGCCCGGCCGGCGACTTCGAGGACCATCGCCTGGGAGTGACCGGTACCGAAGGCCTGGATGACACCGTCCGCGCGCACGCAGTCGGCGATGAGCTCGGCGGCGCGGGCCACGTCGTCGCGGGCGGACTCGGTCAGGCGGTCGAGGACGGTCATGCTCTCCCGCACGAAGCGCCGGGCGCTCACGGACTCGTCGGACACGCGTCACTCCCCACTCACGGAACCACTGATGGAGGCACTGATGGATGGCGATGTTGAATTGAGCGATGCGGATGGAGCGATGTTGGATTGAACCACCCTGCACTACCGCGTCGGTGAATCAATAAATCACACGCCGGGTGGTACGGGCAACGAGTCCGCTTCCCGACCCCGCCCCGGCCCCGGTTTTCGGTCCTGGTATTCAACCTGCGCGGCAAACGGTGGCTGATACCTTCTCCTCATGCCTCCGACGGACGTCACCACACTGATCCGCACCGAGCTGCCCCGGCTTGCCGGTTCCCTGCGGAAGGTCGGCGAGCTGATCCTGGAGGATCCGGCCGCCGTCACCCACTGTTCGGCCGCCGAGCTGGGCCGTCGCACCGGCACCTCCCAGGCGACGGTGACCCGGTTCTGCCGGGCCATCGGGCTCGACTCCTACCAGCATCTGCTGATCGAGCTGGCCCAGGAGCGCGGGCGCGGCGAGGTCTCCGACTGGGGCAGCGCGGAGATCGGCCCCGACATCTCGCCCGACGACAGCCTGGAGCGGGTCGTGCAGGTCGTCGGCAGCGCGGACCTGCGCGCCATCCAGCAGACCATCGAACGGATCGACCTCGACGCGCTGGAGCGGGCGGCCCAGGCCCTGGCCCGCGCCCGCCGCATCGACGTGTACGGCGTGGGTGGCAGCGGCGCGGTGGCCCAGGAGACGGAGACGCGGCTGTTCCGCATCGGCTGCCAGGTCCGCGGCTGGACCGAGGTGCACGGGGCGGCCACCTCGGCGGCCCTGCTCACCCCGGCCGACGTGGCCATCGGCATCTCCCACTCGGGCGCCACCCGCGAGACCCTCGAACCCTTCGAGATGGCCAAGGAGCGGGGCGCCACCACCATCGCCATCACCACCGACCCGCGCTCACCGCTGGCCAAGGCCGCCGACATCCGGCTCATCTCGTCGACCTCGGAGACCAGCTTCCGCACCGGCAGCATCGGCGGCAGGCACTCGGTTCTGATGATCGTCGACTGCCTCTACGTCCGGGTCGGCCAGGTCTCCTACCAGCGTGCGAGCGCCTCGCTCGCCCTGACGGACCACATCACCCCGCAGCACGCGGTGAAGAATCGCCGGGCGCGCTGAACCCCGACCGCAGTGTATGACTGAACCACCTTGGAAACGCCAAGGTGGTTGTTTGAATCATCCCGGCGGTGCCAGGATGAGGCTCCCCACGAGCACTCGTAGGAGCCCCATGCGCGTCATCTCTGTCGAGTCGACCGAGCTCTTCGTCGGTACCGAGGAGCATCCCCACCAGGTCGTGGCCGTCGAGATCGGAGAAGCTCCCGGCCGGACGGTCCGCCTCACCGTGGCGGGCCCTGGTGCCCACGGCACCGCCGAGTTGACGGCGGGGGACGACGGCACCGTGCGCGCCGAGATACCGGTGACGACCGACCTCGCCCCCGGTGACCGTACGCATGTGAGGGTCACGGCCGAGGACGCCGAGGACCCGGGCCGGACCGCGGAGCGCACGGCCGCGTTCACGGCCGCGGAGCCCGGCTGGACGATGTTCATGGTCAGCCACTTCCACTACGACCCCGTCTGGTGGAACACCCAGGCCGCCTACACCGAGACCTGGGACGTCGCCGACGATCCGGCCGGCACCGGCCTGCCCGCCCGCACCTTCGACTCGCGCGGCCAGTCCGGCATGAGCCTGGTCCGGGCGCACTGCGATCTGGCGCGGCGCGACCCGGCGTACACCTTCGTGCTCGCCGAGGTCGATTACCTCAAGCCCTACTGGGACGCCTTCCCGGAGGAGCGCGCGTTCCTGCGGCAGCTGATCCGCACCGGTCGCGTCGAGATCATGGGCGGCACCTACAACGAGCCGAACACCAATCTCACCGGCGCGGAGGCGACCGTACGCAACGCCCTGTACGGCGACGGCTTCCAGCGCGGAATCATCGGAGCATCTCCGGAGACGGCCTGGCAGCTGGACGCGTTCGGGCACGATCCGCAGTTCCCGGGGCTGATGGCCGACGCGGGGGTCAGCTCCAGCTCCTGGGCGCGGGGGCCGTTCCACCAGTGGGGCCCCACCCTGTCCGTCTTCGGCGAGGAGCCGCGGGATCCGAGGCGGATGCAGTTCCCGGCGGAGTTCAGCTGGATCGCCCCGTCCGGGCGCGGGCTGCTGACCGCGTACATGGTCAACCACTACGGCGCCGGCTGGGCGATCGACAACGCGCCGGCCCTCCCCGAGGCGGAGGCGGCGGCCCTCAAGCTGTTCAGAGGGCTGAAGCAGGTGGCACTCACCCGCAACGTCCTGCTCCCCGTCGGTGGTGACTACGCGCCGCCGTGCCGCTGGGTGATGGACATCCACCGGGACTGGAACGCCCGTTATGTCTGGCCGCGCTTCATCAGCGCGGTCCCCCGGGACTTCTTCGCCGCAGTCCGCGCGCAGCTCGACGAGGAGGGCCGCGAGGCGTCCCCGCAGACGCGGGACATGAACCCGATCTACACCGGCAAGGACGTCTCGTACATCGACACCAAGCAGGCCCAGCGGCACGGCGAGACCCTGCTCGCCGACGCGGAGGCCTGGGCGACGCTCGCCTCGCTCGTCACCGGGCACCCCTTCCCGGACGCGGCGCTCGACAAGGCCTGGCGGCAACTGATCTACGGCGCCCACCACGACGCCGTCACCGGCTCGGAGTCGGACCAGGTGTACATCGACCTGCTCACCGGCTGGCGGGAGTTGTACGACCTCGCCCAGACCGTGCATGCCGACGCGACCGACGCCCTGGCGGGCGCAGTCGCCCAACTACCCGGCGGCACACCTGACTTGGTGGTCTTCAACGCGGCGACCTGGGAGCGGCGGGACGTCCTGGCGGTCGAGGACCCGGGGCTCGTCCCCCTGGACGACACCGGGCTGCCCCTGCCCGCCGTACGCGAGGACGGCGAACTCCGTGTCGTCGTACCGCAGGTGCCCGGCACGGGCCTCAAGGCGCTGCCGCTCGCCGAGGGGACCGTCCCCGAGTGGACACGCACAGAGGGCGCCACCATCCGCAACGAGTTCTACGAGCTGACGGTCGACCCCGCGCGCGGCGGCGCCGTCAGCAGCCTGCGAGCCCTCGGGAGGGCCGAGGCCGGCCGGGAACTCCTGCGTCCCGGCGACATCGGCAACGAACTCGTCGTGCAGGAGGAGTACGCGCGGCACCCGCGCTTCGGCGAGGGCCCCTGGCATCTCACACCGACCGGCACGACCGCCGCCCGCAGCCGGGACGTCACCGCCGACATCGATGTCGAGCACTCGCCCGCCGGTTCACGCATCACCGTCCGCGCCGACCTAGGCCTGTTCCGCTACACGCAGCAGCTCACTCTGTGGAAGGGCGTCGACCGCCTCGACCTGACGACCACGCTCGACGGCTACGACGGTGCCGACCGGCTCATCCGGGTCCGCTGGCCGTCCGACGTGCGCGGCGGGCTGCCGGTGCACGAGGTGGCGGACGCGGTGATCGGGCGCGGGTTCGGGTTCGTGGAGGTGGACAGCGAGCGGTTCCCGTGGACGCTGGACAACCCCGCCAACACCTGGTTCGGGCTCGGGTCCACCGCACGGGTCGCGGTCGCCGACGATTCCGGCCGGCCCCTGGGCGAACGGTCCATCGGGGTGGCCGAGTTGGTGTACGGGTCCTGGGAGGAGGCCGGTGAGCTGGGCACCGGCCTCGCGGCGGCCCTGGTGCGGGTGGGCGTGACGGCGACCTCGACGATCGCCGGTGGCCCGCGCTACGGCGACCTGGAGGTCGACTCCAACCTCCCCGACATCCGCGTCGCGGTCGGCGGGCCGGAACGCAACTCCGTGGTCGCCGAGGCCCTCGGCTGGGACCCGGCGGCGGGGCGGGAACTGCGCCGGCAACTCGCCGAGCGGGGCGTGGCCGCCGTCTGGGTCGCGCCGCGCGCTCGCTGCGGGAGGAGTGGGTGCCCGGTGCCGACCTGCGCGACCTGGAGCGGCTGCCGCTGCTCGTGGTGGCGGGCGACCGGCCCGAGGACGATGCCAAGGCCGTCGACGCGCTCATCGCCGACCTGGACGACGCGGTGCTGCGGGCCACGGCGGCGGGCGGCGGGGAGGCCCTGCCGCCGGGGGACGCGTGGGACGGGCGCAGCTTCGCGGTGCTGAACCGGGGGACGCCCGGCTGTGTGGTCACCTCCTCCGGCGACCTCTACATGTCCCTGATGCGCTCCTGCACGGGTTGGCCGTCCGGCATCTGGGTCGACCCGCCCCGCCGTACGGCGCCCGACGGATCGGCGTTCCAACTCCAGCGCTGGTCGCACACGTTCGAGTACGCCGTGGTCGCGGGCGCCGGCGACTGGCGGGAGCTGCGGCTGCCGCAGGCCGGGCATGCGTTCAACCATCCGCTGACGGCGCGGTTGCGGCGGACGGCGGCCAAGGATGCCGTACTGCCCAGGAAGGCCGTGCTGTTGGGCGTCGAGCCCGCCGGCGAGGTGCTGCTGGACGCGCTCAAGCCGGTCGGGTCGCCGCTCGCGCGGGGATGCGCGTCGGCCGCGGATCCCGGCCGTGGCGTCGTCGTCCGGGTGCACGAGGTGAACGGGCGGCAGGTGCGGGCGCGGGTGCGCGGGCCGCGGGGGTGGACGGACGGGGCGCGGGCGGACGTACTGGAGAGACGCGGGGAGGCGCTGACGCCCGATGACCAGGGGGGGCTCGACCTGGACCTGACCGGTTTCGAGGTCGCGACGGTCCTCGCCGCCACGGACGCGGAGACCGCACCCGGACCGGGCATCGCCGCACACGAGCCCGCCCAGCCCGTCCCGACCCGCTACTGGCTCCACAACTCGGGCCCCGCCCCGCGCGGCAACATGCCGGTCGCGGTGTACCTCTCGCCCACCACGCTCACCGTCTCCGAGGGCCCGGTCACGGCCACGGTCCGGGTCGGCTCGGAACTGACGGACGCGCCCGTCTCGGGCACGGTGACCCTGCACGTCCCATCCGGCTGGTCCGTCGAGCCGGCCGAACTGCCGTACGCGCTGGGCCCCGGCGGCTTCACACTCACCGACGTCACCGTCTCCCCACCACCCGACGCCGAGCCCGGCCGCCACTGGCTCGCCGCCCGGCTGCCGTACGGCGGGCAGACGTACGAGGACGTGGTGGCGCTGGATGTGCCGGGTGGGCACACCGGCCCGACGCTCCGGGCCGAGTTGGCAGTTGAGCGGATCACCGTACGCCGGGGTGAACGGACCCGGGTCCCGGTGGCTGTGCGCAACACGACCCGGGGCCCGATCAGCGGCACGCTGTGGGCCGTGTCCTCGTGGGGAACCTGGGCGGGCGTGGCACCCGGCTGCCAGGGCTTCGCCGTGGCCGGCGGGGAGCAGCGGGAGTGCGTGATCGAGGTGGACGGCGGGGCGGTGCCGCCGGGGTCGTACTGGCTGATGGCGAAGGTGGGCTGGCACGGCTGCGTGGCGTACACGCAGGCAGTGGAGCTGGAGGTGACGCCATGACGGAGGAGTACGCGGCTCGCGTGAACGGCGAGCCGGTCCCGAAGGAGCGCGTGGACACCTTTCTGGCGCAGGGTCCGACAACACCCCCAAGGGACGCGGGCCGTGTCGATATGCGGCTCCGCCTCGAGGGCGCGATCAGCCACAACGGACCCGCAGCCGAGCGACGACACAGCGCGGCACTCGCGGCAGAGCGCCAGCGCCGACGCTGGGCGACGCAAGTGGTGCTGGTCGACGAACTGGCCCGACGCACCTGCGCGAAACGCGGTCTGCCGGCCCCGCCCGAGATGTCATCGTCCCTCACATCAACCGTGCCCGAAGCCGACGTGGCAGGCCTCGGCAGCATCGTCGCGGCAGCGCTTGCCCACTCCCCCGCGGCCCGCGCACTCCTCGCGGCGCTGGAGGGCGAGCAACTCCTGCCTGAGGAGGCCGTGCGGGAGTACTACGACCTCAACCGCGATCGCTTCCTGACCCCGGAGGCGCTCAGGCGCGGCGTCGACCCCTTCGACGACGCAGCCGGCCCGGCGGACCTCCTGCCGTACGAGCACGCCCGCGAGAGCATCGTGCGCGAGCTGCAACAGGCCCTCGGGCGCCGGGCCTTCTTCGACTGGCTGGACCGAGCGCGCACCGGCGTGGAGTACGCCCCGGGCCACGAGCACCCCGGCGACCCGTCGCACGCGGACCACGAACACCGGCACTGAAGCGCAGCACGCGCCGGCGGAACCCAAACGCAACACGGCAACCCATTGACCTCCGATGAATTCTGGTCCACCTTTTCATCAACCGGAGTCCATGTTGGTGATTTGAATCAGCGGAGCGCTACCGCATCCGACTGGTCCCAGGAGGGCAGCAATGCGCGCGAGAAGACTGACCGGATCCCTTGCCTGTCTGGTGGTCCTGACCCTGACGGCCGCCGGCTGCGGCCTGTCCGGCGGCTCCGACGACGGGGAGGCCTCCGCCGGCGGCTGCAAGGTCGACAAGGGCAACGTGGGCTCCGGGAAGCTCACCGGCGAGATCAAGGGGAAGATCACCTTCCAGACGACCAACCTGAAGAAGGACTTCGGCGGGTTCTTCGACGGCGTGATCGAGTCGTTCGAGAAGGCGAACCCCGGCACCGAGGTCAAGTGGATCGACGACCCGGGCGACAACACGTTCACGTCACGCACCGTCGCCGACGCCCAGGCCTGCACCCTGGCCGACGTGATCAACGTCAATTCCGACACGGCGACCGCCCTCACCAAGGCCGGATACCTGCTCGACGTGGCCACCAAGGACCCCGGCGCCTCGAAGCCGTTCGTCCCGGCGTTCTGGAAGTCGAGCACCTTCAAGGACGCCTCGGGCACGTCGGTGCACACCGCGCTGCCCTGGTACACCGGCGGCGTCGTCCTGACGTACAACAAGGCCCTGCTGGAGAAGGCCGGGGTCGACCCGCAGAAGCCGCCGACGACCATGTTCGGGCTGTTCGCCGACTACGAGAAGGTCGCGAAGGCGGCCGACGGGAAGTACTTCGCGACGATGGCCAACCCCGTGTGGCGGATCCCGGCCGACTGGGACCAGATGAACATCAGGACGCTGTCCGCGGACGGCAGATCGGCCGCGTTCGCCGACGATCCGAGGACCGTCGAGTGGGTCGAGTGGATGGCGAAGCTCTACAAGGAGGGCGCCATGCCGAAGGACTCGCTGTCCTCCAGCAACGACCCGTCCACCCTCTACAGCCAGGGCAAGGTCGCCTACGGTTCCACGAACCCGAGCTTCGTGCGCTTCGTGAAGCAGAACAGCCCGTCCGTGTACGACAAGACGGGCGTCGGCCAGCAGCCCTTCGACGCGCTCGGCCACACCACCGGAGCACCGCAGTACATATCGGTCGCCGCGACCAGCAAGAACGCCCCCACGGCACTGGCGTTCGCCCAGTTCCTCACCAACGCCGAGAACCAGACGGCCTGGTGCAAGGACCCGAACGTGGTGATCTTCCCGACGACCACCGAGTCGCTGGACGACCCGTTCTTCCAGAAGGCCGACGGTGACGACCCGTTCTCGGAGGCCCGCAAGCTCGTCGCCGAGCAGCTGAAGACCGCCACGGCCTACCAGACGAACCTCTCCCCGGCCGTGCAGAACGCCATCGTCTCCCAGGTGCAGCTGGCCATGCAGGGCGACAAGAGTGCCGAGCAGGCCGTGAAGGACGCGCACATGAAGGCGAACGAGCTGCTGAAGCAGGGCAGTTGACGGTGGCGGCACAGACCACGAACCCGGTGACCGTGCCCGGTGCGGAGTCCGCCGACTCCGTGCCGGGCCCGGCCCCTTCCCGTGCCCGCCGACTCGCCCGGGCCTTGCTGCCCGGCCCCGCGCCCGGCGCCAACGGGGCGGCAATGTACCGCCGTTGGTGGCTGCCCTGGCTGTGGACCGCGCCCGCGATCGTGTGCGCGGTGGTCTTCGGGGTGTTCCCGTTCCTCAACACGGTCCTGCTGTCGTTCACCGACGCCAAGCCGCTCGGCGGCGCCGCGGGGTTCGTCGGACTCGACAACTACACGCGGATGCTGGACGACTCCGACTTCTGGCTGGCGACCCGCAACAGCGTCCTGTACGCGCTGATCGTCGTACCGCTGATGGTGCTGCTCCCGCTGATGCTGGCGGTGCTGGTGGAGAAGAACCTCCCCGGCATCGGCTTCTTCCGCTCCGCCTTCTACACGCCGGTGCTCGCGTCCAGCGTCGTGGTCGGCCTGAGCTGGCAGTGGCTGCTGGCCGACGACGGGCTGGTCAACACCTGGCTGGAGAAGGCCCATCTGATCCGGGACGCCATCCCGTTCCTGTCCGACCCGTGGCTGATCCTGCTGTCCGCGATGGGCCTGACGCTGTGGAAGGGCCTCGGCTGGTACATGGTCTTCTACCTGGCCGCGCTCGGGAACGTGCCCAAGGAGCTGCACGAGGCCGCGGCCATGGACGGCGCCGGCGCGGTCCGCCGCTTCTGGCACATCACGATGCCCGGCGTCCGCCAGGCCATGATGCTCGTCGGCACGCTCACCGGCATCGGCTCACTGCGGGTGTTCACCGAGATCTACATGCTCGGCAGCTCCACCGGCGGCCCGGGCGGCGCCGACCGCACCCTGCCCTTCTACATCCGGGACGTCGGCCTGGACCCCATCACCGGCAACGCCGGTTACGGCTCGGCCGTCAGCGTGGCCCTGTTCCTGCTGACGCTGGGGCTGACCCTGCTGGCGCAGCGCCTGACGAAGGAGGACGAGGCATGACGACGACCGCTGCCCCGGCCGGCCGCCGGCGCCTGATGCCACGCTGGCGGGACTACGGCCGCCCCAGGGAGCTGATCGTCCGCTATCTGCTGCTGTTCCTCGTCCTCGGCCTCACCGTCGGGCCGCTGCTCTGGCAGCTCCTGGCCTCGCTGAAGAGCACCGGCGAGGACGTCTTCGGCGCGGGCGCCACCCTGCTGCCGCACGACCCGACCCTGCGGGCCTACCGGACGGTCTTCGATCAGGTCCCGGTGGCCACCTACATCCGCAACAGCATGATCGTGGTCGTCCTGTCCGTCACCAGCCAGCTGGTCTTCGCCACCACGGCCGGCTACATGCTCTCCAAGCCCGGCTGGAAGGGCCGCCGGGCGGTCTGGGTGGTGCTGGTCGCCTCGATGATGTTCCCCTTCGAGTCGATCATGGTGTCGCTGTTCCTGAGCATCCGCGACCTGGGCCTGGTCGACAGCCTGGCCGGCGTCTGGCTGCCGGGGTTCGTCGGCGCCATCAACGTGCTGCTGATGCGCGGCGCGTTCCTGGCGGTGCCGCGCGAGATCGAGGACTCGGCGATGCTCGACGGGGCGAACGAGTGGCAGCGTTTCCGACACCTGTATCTGCCGTCCGCGTGGGGCGCGATCATGGTGGTCGTCATCAACACCTTCATCAGCGCCTGGGACGACTTCCTCTGGCCCCTGATCGTGCTGCGCTCGGAGGGCAACATGACGCTGACGCTGGGCCTCTCGCGGCTGCAGAGCTCGTCGTTCGGGTACGACCAGCGGATGGTGATGGCCGGGTCGGTGATCTCCGTGATTCCGGTGCTGGTGTTGTTCGTGATCACGCAGCGGTGGTTCTACAAGGGCGTCTCCTCGGGGGCCGTCAAACTCTGAGGTCCAGTACGACGGGTGCGACGCCCGATGCCGCCAGGGCCGACTCCGCGACACGGATCTCGACGGAGTCGGCCCGGGTGTCTTCCACGGTCAGCCCAACCGTCCGGCGCTCGCCCGGTTCGAGGCCGACGCCCTCGAAGGCACACAGTTCGAGGGCACGCGGCCAACTCGACGTGATCAGTCGCCTCAGATAGACCTGAACGACCGTACGCCCGTACCGCCCACCGGTGTTGGTGACGTCGACGGTGACGGTTGTGCCGGAGAGCCGTGGCGTACCGTACTCGAAACTCGTGTACGACAGCCCGTGTCCGAAGGAGTAAAGCGGCTCGGCGCTCTGGTCGACGTAGCCGCCGTACTCGGTGTCCTTGTGGTTGTAGTGGACGGGGAGTTGGGCGGCGGAGCGCGGCACGGAGACGGGGAGGCGGCCCGCCGGATCCACGTGTCCCAGCAGCACCTCGGCGATCGCCTCGCCGCCCCACGGACCGGGGTACCAGGCGGTGAGCAGCGCTCCGGCGGTGCCCGCCACGACGTGCGGGCGGCCCTGGACCAGGACGACCGCGGTGGGCGTGCCGGTCGCGACGACGGAGTCCATGAGGGCGTACTGGGCGGCGCCCAGCCTGAGGTCGGCCAGGTCGACGCCCTCGCCGCAGGTCATCTCGGACACCGCGTGGAGTGCCGCCCCGTTGGCGTCGAACTCGGTGTCGGAGGTGCGTGCGCTGCTGCCGCCCAGCACGAGCACGGCCAGGTCGGAGGCGGCGGCCGCGGCGACGGCATCGGGGATACCGGAGAGGTCGCCGCCGGTGAGGGCACAGCCCCGGGCGTGCCGGATGTCGACGCCGGGCGGGGCGAGTCGGCGCAGTGCGTCGAGGACGCCGGTGCCGGAGCGCTGCGGCGCCGTGTAGTCGCCCGACTGGTGGGCTGCGGTGGCTGCTTGGGGTCCGAGTACGGCGATGCGCGAGACCGTCTCGCCGATGGGCAGCGTGCCGTCGTTGCGGAGGAGGGTGATCGCGGCCCGGGCGAGTTCCTTGCTGATCTCCCTGCCTCCGGTGGGCACGGGGGCCGCCGCGGGCTGCCTCTCGAACAGGCCCAGCCGGAACTTGAGCCGCAGCACCCGGGCGACGGCGGCGTCGAGGACGGGCTCTTTGACGAGCCCTCGCTCGACCGCTTCCTCGAGATGGGTGAAGCCCTCGTCCCAAAGGCTCAGATCGACACCGGAGTTGAGCGCGAGCGCTCCCGCGGAGACCTTGTCGCCCGTGATGCGGGCCAGCCGGTCGACGGCGAGGCCGTCCGCCATGACGAGACCGTCGAACTCCCAGCTCTCCCTGAGGAGTTCGGTGAGGAGGGCACGGTTTCCAGAGCAGGGCATGCCGTCGACCTCGTTGTACGCGGCCATGACGGCTGCGGCCCCGGCACGGATCCCTGCACGCGCGGCGGGGAGGTGGATCTCGTGCAGTTCCCGCAGGCCCAGCTCGGACTCGGCGGAGTTACGGCCCCCGACGGTGGCGCCCTGGCCGGCGAAGTGCTTGAGCACGACGGGAGCCTTGTCGCCTGCGAAGCACTCCCCCGTGCCCTGCATGCCGCGTACCAGCGCCTCCGTGAGCCGCGCGGCCAGATACGGGTCTTCGCCGAAACACTCCTCCGTACGTCCCCAGCGCGGGTCGCGGGCGATGTCCAGTGCCGAGACCAGAGCGACATGGCCGCCACGGGCGCGCAGTTCGGCGGCGGCGTGGGCGGCGGCACGTTCGTGGAGCTCTGGGTCCCAGGTGGCGCCGACGGCCAGATTGACCGGAAGGACCGTGCCGTCGAGGGCCATGAGACCGTGCGGGACCTCCTCGACGAACAGCGCGGGAATTTTGAGCCGGCTGCGCTCGACGACATGCCGCTGCACCAGTTCGGCCAGGGCGGCGCCGTCCTCCGCCCCGGGCCCGCTGCCGTGGCCGACGCCGGACCAGGCGTCGGCGCGCTGGAGTCCGTAGAGGGCGCCGAGCCCCTCGAAGCGGTCGGTCTCGGCGTGCAGGGCGTCGGTGAGTTCGAAGCCGCCGCCGGGGGTGCGGCGGTAGGCGTCCCAGCCGTACATCCGCTGGTTGAGCTGGCCCACCTTCTCGCGCAGGGTCATCCGGGCGAGCAGGTCGCGGACGCGGGCGTCGACGGGGGCGGTGGCGTCGCGGTAGGGCGGGGGGCGCGGGAGGCCGGCGCGGTGCGGCTGCGCGCTGACGCCGCTCAACTCCCGTACCCCAGACGGGCGAGGGCCACGGCGCCCAGTGAGCCGTCGGCCACCGGGTCGGGGGTGAGTCCGAGGGTCCGGAGCCTGGCGGTGAGCGGTGCGTTGAGGGGGCCGTCGTCGCCGAGCAGGCCGCCGGTGACGACGATGCGTTCGCCGGGCCGGGGTTCGAGGGCGCGGACGGCGCCCGTGAGGTGGTCGGCGGCCGTGTCGAGGATGCCCGCGGCGACGGCGTCGTCGTGCCGGGCGCCCTCGGCGACGAGCGGTGCGAGCAGGGCCAGTTGAACCGGCGGCCGGTTCATCACGGCGGGGAGCAGGTGCATGCGGTAGGCCTCGCGCCGGGCGCGCGTCCAGGCTCCGCCGGCGTACGGGTCCGGCATCTCCCCCGGCAGAACGTCCTCCGGCACCCCCAGCTCCCGCCCCACCGACGCGGCCAGGCCCGTCGGCCCGCCCCGTCCGTCCGCCATGCGCAGCGCCATCCGTACCGCCTCGCGCCCGATCCAGAAGCCGCTGCCGTCGTCGCCGAGCAGCCAGCCGTCGCCGCCGGCGGTCTCGGTGCACGCGCGTGAGGTGATGCGCACCGCGACCGCGCCGGTGCCGGCCACCAGGGCCAGGCCGTCGGCGGGGTTGCCGGGCGCGGCGGCGAAGGCGGCCTCGATGTCGCTGTGGATCTCGACCGTGTCGGCGCTGATGCCGAGCCGGCTCAGCGCGACGGTGAGCGCGGCGTGCGCCTTGACCCGGCCCGGCTCGTCGGGCGCGGTCCGGGAGGCGCCGGCGAATCCGCCCGCCACCGCCACGACATGACCGCGCAGCTCCGCCGGCACGGCGTGCGCGAGTGCCTCGGCGAGGTGCTCGGTGAGCTGCGGCCCCGGGACCGTCAGGGCGTTGCCCGGGCCTGAGACGCCCTCGCCCTCGGGCCGACCGTCGCCGAGGGGCGCCAGGACGGCGCGGGTGCGGGTGCCGCCGGCGTCCAGGCCGACGACGTACGCACGCGCCGCCCCGGGCGAGTTTTGGTTCAAATCACTATTCATCGACGACCATGGTGGTTGATACATTCGTATTGGACAAGGCCGAGAGCCGGCCCCGAGCCCGGCAGAGCGGGCCCGGCCCGAGGAGGATCCCATCCACACGCTCCGCTTCGGCGTCAACTACACGCCCCGCCACGGCTGGTTCCACTCCTGGCACGACTTCGACCCGGGACGCGCGCGTGCGGACCTGGACTCGATAGCCGGCCTCGGCCTCGATCACGTCCGCGTCTTCCACCTCTGGCCGCTGCTGCAACCCAACCGCACCCTCGTCCGCGCCACCGCCGTCGACCAGCTGACGCGCCTCGTGGACCTGGCGGGCGAGGCAGGGCTCGACGTCGTGGTGGACGGCGTGCAGGGCCATCTGTCGAGCTTCGACTTCTACCCGGAGTGGACCCGCAGCTGGCACCACCGCAACGTCTTCACCGACCCGGACGCCATCGCCGCCCAGGCCACGCTCCTGCGCACCCTCGGCCGCGCGCTCACCGGCCGCCCGAACCTCATCGGGCTCCAGCTGGGCAACGAGCTCAACAACCTGGTCGAGCACAACCCGGTGACGGTCGACGAGGTCGACCACTACCTCGACACCCTGCTGGCCGCCGCCCGCGACGGACTCGGCGCCGACGGCGGCCTGGTCACCCACTCCGCGTACGACGCCGCATGGTACGGCGACGACCACCCCTTCAGCCCCGAGGCCTCGGCCCGCAAGGGCGATGTGACGACCGTCCACCCCTGGGTGTTCTCCGGCGACTGCGCCCGCCGCTACGGCCCGAGTTCACCGCAGGTGCGGCACCTCGCCGAATACGGCACCGAGCTGGCCAAGGCGTACGCCGACGACCCGGCCCGCCCCGTCTGGGTCCAGGAGACGGGCGCACCCGAGCCGCACATACCGGCCGCCGACGCGCCGGACTTCGCACGGGAGACCGTACGGAACGCGGCCGAGTGCCCGGGGCTGTGGGGCGTGACCTGGTGGTGCTCGCACGACGTGGACCGGTCGCTGGCGGACTTCCCCGAACTGGAGTACACGCTGGGCCTGTTCGACGCGCAGGGCCGTCCGAAGCCGATCGCGCAGGCGCTCGCCGAGACCGTCGCCGACCTGCGTCAGGGACACCGCCCCGGCCCACCGCGCGACATCGCCCTGCTCCTGGACTGCACACCCGGCACCCGGTCGGTGTCCGGTCCGGGCGGCGCGTACTTCGAGGCGTGGATGCGGATGCGGGCCCAAGGAGCACGCCCGGCGGTGGTCCTGGCCGAGCGGACGGCGGACGCCGGGTACCTGGCGGCCAGGGGGATCAAGGAGGTCGTACGGCCGTCCTGAGCGCCGTGCGGCGGCGGGCCGCCCTTCAGCTGTCGGTGCCGTCGGTGACGCCCGCCAGCGTCTCGGCCACCGCCCGCACATTCACCCGCCCCCGCCCGTACGAGCACAGCGCGCCGCCCTCCGGGAGCCCGGTGTCCACCCGCACCGCGTCCGGCCGCCGGTCCAGCAGGGCGTCCCGCAGCCGAACCTGCCAGGGGTACAGCCCGGCGTCGCAGGTGGCCACGACCAGCGGAGCGGATCCGCAGCGGCGCAGCATGCCGTCGACGAGCCCGGCCGGGTCCGCCGGTTCCCCGGTGACCGCCGTGCCCGTGGCCGTGGGGTCGACCGCGCGTATCTCGGTCAGCAGGTCCTCGCCGCCCCAGTTGAGGGCGGGGTGCGGTGGCGGGAACAGGTCGACGACGTGGGCGCCGCGCACGGCGGGCGGCACACCCCGGCTCCGTACGGCGCGGCGGGCGGCCTCGAGTCCGGCGCCCGAATCCCAGTCGGCCACGTCGGCGGCGGGGGTCGCGTACCGCTCGGCGAGCCGACGCACCCGACCCGCGGCCTCCTCGATCCGTTCCTCGGCCAGCTGACCGGTGCGCAAGGCGTCGAGCACGGCGTCGCGGCAGTCGAGGGTGACGTTCAAGTCCCCTACGGCAACGATCACTTGGTCCGCACCGGCGGCGAGCGCGATGCGCGCGCCGGCCGCCTCGCCGTACTGGTCGGCGATCGCCTTCATCTCCAGCGCGTCGCTGACGAGGACGCCGTCGAAGCCGAGGTCGTGGCGGAGCAGATCGCCCAGGACGCGGCGGCTCAGCGTGGCGGGGCGGTTGGGGTCCAGTGCCGGGAACACGACGTGGGCACTCATCAGCATCGGTACGCCCGCCGCGATCGCCGCGCGGAACGGTTCGAGATCGGCGCGCAGTTCGTCGTACGGCCGCGGGTCGACGGCCATTCCCTGGTGGCTGTCGGTGGCGGTGCCGCCGTGGCCGGGGAAGTGCTTGGCGCAGGAGGCGATGCGCCGGGCCTCGGTGGCGGTGATCCAGGCGCGCAGATGGCGGGCGGCGAGCTCGGGGGCGGCGCCGAAGGACCGGGTGCGCACGATCGGGTTGTCGGGGCGGTGCTGGAGGTCGGCCACGGGGGCGTAGGAGGCGGTGATGCCGAGGGTGGCGAGGTGCCCGGCGAGTGCGTCGGCGCAGCGGGCGGTGAGGTTCGGGTCGTCGGCGACGCCGAGGGCGTAGGAGCCGGGGACGTCCGGGGCGCCGGCGCCGACCAGGTGGCCGATGCCGCCGCCCTCGTTGTCGATGGCGACCAGGAGGTCCGGGCGTATGGCGCGCAGCTCGTCCGTGAGGCGGCGCACCTGCCGCGCGTCACGGACGTTGCGGGTGAAGAGGATGACCCCGCCCAGGCCACGGTCGATGAGCTCCTTGAGCGTGTCCGGCACGCTCGTGGCGCCGTCGAACCCGGCGACGAGACAGCGGTGGGCGGCTTCGTCCAGGTCGACGGGGAGGCCGGCCGACCGGGGGGACGCGTGCTCGAAGTGGCTCACCCCGGCAATGCTCTGGCTGGGTCAGCCTAAAGTCAACCTTTCGATGGCTGACTGATTCAACTACAGACCCTCACGTGGACAGCTTTTCCGCCCTCCCCACGGCTTGAGCCAGCCGTTCGAGCACGGGCGCGTACCCGGCGTAGCTGAAGCGCTCCTCCATCGCCCACGGCACGGTCTGCCCCGCCTTGACCGCGGGCAGCTGCCCCCAGGTCGCCTTCGTGGCGAGTTGCTCGGCGCTCATGGCCGAGGAACGGTTGTCGACCATGATCAGGTCCGCGTGGTACTTGTCGGCGTTCTCCCAGCTCAGGAACTCCCAGAAGCCCCACTCGTCGGACTTCTTCCCCTCCACGAACTCCACGCCGAGGTCCTTGTAGTAGTTCAGGTCGACATAGGAGTCGGGGACGGCGACGTAGAACTGCTCGTTGTCGCCGGTGATGGCCATGACCTTCAGCCCCTTGTTGGCAGCGGCCGCCGCGCGCAGGGTCTCGACCGCCTTGTCGAAGCGGGCTCTGGCGTCCGTCACCTTCTTCGCCTTCAGGTCGGCGCCGAGCGCCTCGGCGAGTTCGGCGGTGCGCTTCAGCGGGTTCAGCAGGGAGGTGCGGGCGACGCTGATGCCGACGCTGGGCGCGAGCGCCTCGATCTTCTTGCGGCTCTCCTGCGGGACGTACCAGAGGTCGGGCGCCGGGAACATGTTGCTGATCAGCAGGTCGGGCCCCAGCGCCGCGTACTTCTCGACGTTGAACTGCCCCCAGTCCGTACCGAGGCTCGTCAGCTTCGCCACGTCCATGTCGCCGGCCTGCGGGTTGGGCTTGCCGCCGACGGGTTCGGTGGGGCCGAAGACGCCGTCGCACTCGATGCCGTAGTCGTACAGCGCGGCGGCGGTGCTGACGAAGGCGACGAGCGTTTCGGGGGCCTTGTCGAGGGAGACCGTGCGCCCCCGGTCGTCCTTGAAGGACCAGGGACCTCCGCCCGTCTCACGCGCCTTGCCCTCGGTGTCCGCGTCACCGCCGCAGGCGGCGAGCAGCGAGCCGAGACCGAGGGCGCCGCCCGCGGTGAGCAGTCGGCGGCGGGACATGACAGGGGCCATGGTCGACCTCTCTTAGAATCAAATTAAGGGAAGGCTAACCTAAGTCATTCTTGGGTCAAGAGCCGGTGCGCTCATGGCCCCCGGAAATACGCTTGTCCGTCGATCAACCCGACGCATAGCCTCGGCTCCCATCGACGTGTAGCTCAGCAGCAGAGCGCCGGGCTTGAGACCCGGAGGGCGCAGGGGCGGAACCTGCCACGTCGGCTTATGGACGACAACGCTGAGCAGCAGCCCCTCACCGCGGCCGCCGCCTACCCGGCGGCCCAGTTGGCCAAGGCCTTCACGACGGCACTGACCCACGAGGACGCCGGCACCCGGCGTCGTGCCGAGGAGCGCGGGCAGCGCTGGCGGGCGGTCCTCGCGGGGATGGCCGCGGGGCGGCTGACGGCCGGTTCGCGCACCCCGGTGGCCGGGCTGCCGGCCTGGGTGACCCTTGAGGTGGTGCGGGGCGGCTTCGCCACCGGCACCGCGAGCGCGGGCGGCCCGCTCCAGCCGTACGAGACCGAGGTCGCCCGGCAGTTCGGGGTTCCGGCCGAGCGGCGCGCGCTCTTCGCCCACTGCCTCACCGACGCCGGACTGGCTTGGCTGTGGGCCCGGCTGGACAGCGGCCACTACGAGATCGGCGTGCCCGAGGAGGCCGCGCTGCTCACGATGGCCTGGCTGGTGCGGCACGGGGAGACGGACACGGCGCTGGATCTCGCGGCCGAACTGGAGCCCTTCGCCGGCCAACTGCGCTTCCTTCCCCGGCCGACGGACGGCCCCCCGCCGGCGTTCGGCGCGGCGGAGGCGGACGCGGCCGTCCACCGGTACACCGTCTCCGACTCCGTCGACACCCTGATACGGCGGCGGCCCAACGCCTCCGTGGAGACCCAGCGCGAGGCGCTCGCCGTATGGCAGCCGTTCGGCGACACCATGCTCGTCCACTGGCTGGAGACGGCGAGGGACGGCCGGGTGCTCGAACTCGTGCCGGACGCCGACTGGTTGGAGCGCGGCGCCGCCCTGCTGGACCGCTACCGGATGCTGGCCGCGGCACACACCCGCTGCACCAGGCACCGCAACCCCAGGCAGAACCTGGGCATTCTGCGCGGCGCGCTGGAGGAGACCGTCGCCGGGCGGCCGTTGGACGCGCGCCGGCTCGGGCTGCTGCGGCACGCGGTGGACTCCATGGTGCGGCGGCGCGGCCTGCCCGGCTCCGCACCGCACACGGCGCTGCGCCGGGAGCAGGCGCGCCAGGCGGCGCTCCCCTCCCACCACGCACTGGCCCAGCTGATGCTGCGCCGGCTCGCCGAACTGCCCCAGGACAGCGGCATCATCGAGGTGTCCCCGCTGCTGACGCCCGTGACGGAGCAGGAGGCGCACGAGACCGGCCTGCCCACCGGGGCGGAGGTACCGCCGGTGATCCGGCAGGTGGTCGAGTCCGCGCTGAGCGCGCCGATCGGCACGCTCGTGGAGCGGGGCGTCGTCCCCTCCGCAGAGGTCCTGGCCGAGCTGGTACCGCAGTTGGTCGCCGCCACCACCGCGTCGGCGTACGGCGACGAGACGCTGCGTGCGCTGATGGCCGCGAACTACCGGGCTTTCCGCAACCGCCGCTCGCTGCTCCTGCTCAATCTGGAACGGCAGGTCCGCGTCGAGGAACTGCCCTGGGTGCGGGCGGTGTCCGGCCAGCGCGCCGCGGTGCTGGGCAGGCCGGACGAGCAAGGTGCGCTCACCGTGCTGCGGCAGCTGGGCGAGCTGGCCGTGCAGGCCTTCCCGGGCACGGTCCTGCCCAACCCGCTCGTCCGCGAGCTCGGCGTGCTCGCCCGCCAGTGCGACCTGGGCGTCCCGTTCGTGGAGGAGCTGGCCGCCGACATCTTCATGGGCACCTTCAGCCCGAAGTTCCTCAAGTCGGCGCGGGTCGCGGCCGAGTTGCTCCGCGGCACGCTGTACGAGCGCTACTACGGCATCGACTACGCCGCGATCCGCAACCTCGCGATCGCCGAGACGGGCGAGGCGCTCAGCCGTTCCTACGGCTCCCGTACGTCTCCCGGTTTCGCGCGGCTGTGCACGGAGCGGGCCGGGACGGCGTCCGGGGCCGATTCCTGGTCCGTGGCGGCGAACGGCAAGGTGATCGAGCAGGCGCAGATCCTCACCACGCACAACCTGGCCACGCTCGTCCACCGGGTGGGTATCGCCCCGCAGCCCGGCTGGTCCGACCTGGCGCGCCGCTGCTTCGACACGGTGTGCCGGCTGACCGCGCGGGTGCACAACAACAAGCGTCCCCTCCCCACCATCAAGGACGCGGCGTACGCCTGGCGTCAGATGCTGTTCGCCCTGTCCCTGTGCCCGCCGGACGAACAGCGGCGGTTCCTCAGCGCCCTGGACGAGGAGGCGGCCCGCCACCCCGCCCACGTCAGGTCCCGGCTGGGCCCGGCCCTGGCGGGCCTGGTCCGCACCGCCGAGGGCGGCACGTTCGACGCGGACGGCACGGCGGACGGGGGTCGCGCCCGCCGGTTCCTGGGGTGGAGCACCGGACCGCACTGGATGCGGTGAGGGCGGGGCGCGGGGGCAGCGGCTGAGGACGGCGGCAGAGCCGCAGCGCGTCGCTCGCCCGCCGACGCCGCTTCGGCTGCCGGACACCGCGCCGTCATGACGGACGGGCACGTTTCCCACGTCCCCTCCTGCCTCGCCCTCAAGCCGTCCGCCCGCGTCCGCGCGGGTGTGACGCGGAAGGACGACCGCGCCGTGTCCTCGCTCCCGCTCAGCGATCTCCCCGGACCGCTGCCCGCCTGCCCCACCCCCGCCGCCACCCCCGCCCGTCCCCGCTCCCGCTTCTCCGCCGCAACCCTCGTCCGCCACGCGCTGACGCTGCTCCCGCTCCTGCTGATCGGGGCGTGGGCGGTGGCCGACTGGCACACCGTGCAGGACGGCGCCCTGCGGCTGGCCTCCGCCGACCCCTGGTGGCTGCTGGCCGGCTTCTTCTTCACGTGCATGGGCTGGCTGGCCGCCTCGGTCGTCCGCCAGGGATCCATACCGGAACGCCTGCCGCCCGGCCTGCTGGTCGCCTCACAGTTCGCCGCCGGCGCCGCGAACCACGTACTGCCGGCCAGCATCGGCGCCCACGCCGTCACCCTGCGCTTCCTGCAGTACTGCGGCATCCCACTGGCCCGGGCCACCGCCTCACTCGCGCTGTACTCGCTGGTCAAGCCGATCGCGAAGACGGTGGTGCTGCTCGGCTTCCTCGTGGCCTTCCCCGAGCTGCTGCATCTGGGCGAACTCGTCCCGGACGAGCGGACGTTGCTCCTGGTCGCCGGTGGCGTGACGGCCGCCCTCGTCACGGCGGGCGTACTCGTCACGACCGTACGGCCACTGCGCCGCCCCCTCCTCGGCTTCGTCCGCACCGCCCTGACCGACGCGCGGATCCTGCACACCCGGCCCAGCCGCGTCCTCGCCCTGTGGGGCGGCGCCGCAGCGACCCCGCTGCTCCAGGCGAGCGTGATCGCCTCGGTCGGCTTCGCGCTCGGCCTGCCGCTGTCCTGGACGCAGGTGACCCTCGCGCTCCTCCTCGCCAGCACGGCGGTCGGCGCGGTCCCGGCGCCCGGCGGCATCGGCCCCGTGGACGCGGCCCTGGTGTTCACGATGGTCACCTTCGGCGCCCCGATGGGCCTGGCCGCGGCCACCGTCATCGGCTACCGCGTCATGACGGTCTGGGTTCCCCTGCTGCCGGGCGCACTGGTGCTCTCCGTCATGGTCCAGCGCAAGCTTCTCTGACCCACCCGCCGGGGCCCGCCGCAGTCGCCCCGGCATCGTCGGAGCCGATTGAATAGACGCGACGACTAGTCTAGCCTCTTGAATAGACGCAACGGTGAGTCTTGTCTCTGACCCGTGTGCGTCTCCTGTTCGCAACCGCTCATGAGAGGCCACACCCGTGGGAAATCCGACCGTCCGCGTCATGGACCGGACCAACGCACCAGAGAGGGTGAAGGGCGGCGGGCTCGCCGTGTTCAGCGTGGCCTTCGCCTTATGGATCACCATGGCGGGCACCACGGCGCCGACCCCCCTCTATCCGCTCTACGGCGAGGAGTTCGGCTTCACCCCCTTCACCGTCACCGTGGTCTTCGCCGTCTACGCGCTCGGCGTCGTCCTCGGGCTGCTGGTCTTCGGCCGGCTCTCGGACCAGGTGGGACGCCGCCCCGTGCTGATCGCGGCCACCTTCCTGTCCGTGTGCGCCGCGGCCGTCTTCCTGATCGCCGAGAATCTCGGGGCCATGCTCGTCGCCCGCGTGATCTCGGGCTTCTCGGCGGCCCTGGTGACCGGCGCAGCCACCGCCTCCCTCGCCGAACGGCTCGGGCCGGACGCCCGCGTGAAGCCCGCCACGGTCGCGCTGTTCGCCAACATGGGCGGCCTGGCCTGCGGCACGCTGCTGGCCGGCATCCTGGCCGACGCCGCCCCCTCCCCACTGCGCACTCCCTGGGTCGTCATGCTCGCGCTGGCCGCCATCGGCATGCTCGGGGTCATGGTGAACGGGGAGAGCTCCGGCCACCGGTCCGGCTTCTCGCTCCAGTTCCAGCCGCTGCACGTGCCGCCCGAGATCCGCTCGGACTTCCTGAGCTCCGCGATGGCGGCCGGTTCGGGCTTCGCGGTGCTCGGCGTCCTGACGGCCGTGACGGGTCTCTTCCTCGGCACGGTGCTGCACGAGACCAGCCACGCGCTGACCGGCCTCGTGGTCTTCGTCGCCTTCGCCTGCACCGCCTTCGGACAGCTCCTGGTGCGCGCCCTCAAGCCGGCCACCGCCCTGCCCGCGTCCTGTCTGGGCCTGATCGTCGCCGCGGGCCTGACCGCCGCCTCGATGGCCACCGGCACCCTGGCCCCCCTGCTCGTCGGCGCCGCCGTCAACGGACTGGCGACCGGCGTCGCCGTCGGCCACGGCATCGGCAGCATCACCACGCGCAGCGCTCCTCAGCACCGCGGCGCCTCGGTGTCCACGTTCTTCGCCATCCTGTACTCGATGCTCGCCGTGCCCGCGATCGGCGTGGGCGTCCTGATCCGCGAGACCAGCCTGCGCCCCGCCGGTGAGACGTTCAGCGCGGTGGTCGCCGCGCTCTCCCTCGGCGTACTGCTCAGCCTGGTGCGCACCGGTCGGAAGGCCGCCTGAGTCCGGTCCCCCGCACAGCGGTTCACCCCGGGACCCTGTGCCAGAATCTCCCAAACGCACGACTCGAAAGGTTGACGGGACCATCAGCGCCACGCGGAAGCCAAAGCCGGCCGGCGAACAGAACCCGGTCATCAGCCGAACCGGCCCACGCCGCAGCGAGAGCGTCCGGCTCGCGGTACTGCACGCCGCCGACGATCTCCTCGTGGAGCGGGGGTTCACCGGTCTGACCATCGAGGGCATCGCCCAGCGCGCCGGCGTGGCCAAGCAGACGATCTACCGCTGGTGGAATTCGAAGGTCGACATCCTTCTGGACACCCTCGTCGACGACGCCCGCGAGGCCCTCGCGTGGCGGACGGACGAGTCCGCGAGCGCCGAGGAGAACCTCGCGTCCCATCTGCGGCGCGTGGCCGACTTCTTCGAGGAGCCGGCGGGCCAGGTACTCCAGGCCCTGCTCGGCCAGGCCCAACTGGAGAGCGACACGGCCGTGTCGCTGCGGGAAGGCTTCCTGAAGGAGCAACGCGAGCGCGACGTGACCGGCCTGCGCGAGCTCCTCGCCCACGACCACGAACCGGTCGTGGACGAACGGACCCTCGATCACCTGGTGGACCTTCTGCTCGGCCCGCTGTACTACCGCGTGCTCGTGTTCGGCGCAGCCATCGACCAGGAGCTCGTGGACACCACGGCCCGGCTCGTCCTGACCCGCGCCCGCGAGTCGTCGCCCGCGTCCCCCTGACGGACCGTTGCACATGAGTGCCCCCCGGCGCTTCCCGCCGTTGCCGGTGTCGGTGGGGACGGCCAACTCGCTGTCGACGGCCGGACGGTCGGCCGCGCACTGGCCCGAGGCCATGCTCCTCGGCCAGGAGGTCTCGTTCGGTGGTCCCGAGGGCTCCTTCCGTCCCGGGCGCCGACTTCTACCTCATCGCAGGTGACGAGAGCGCCCAACCCGCGGTGCTCACCATCGCCGAGAACCTGCCCGCCCGGCACCCGCGGCGCCATCTACCTGAAGGTGACCGGGCCCGAGGCCGAGATCCCGGCGCCCCGGCGGGCCGACCTCGACGTCATCTGGTCCACCGGGAGGCCGGCCAGTCGAAGGGAAAAGCCCTGCGGGACGCCGTACTCAAGGCCGCCGTTCCGCAGCAGTGCGCGCCGCGTGGGCGCCCTGCGAGTCCGGCGCCGTACGGGAGCTCCGCCGCAACCTCACGGAGAACCTCGGCCTGGACCGTCAGCACGCCCACGCCAAGGACTACTGGAAGCTGGACGAGGCGGACCACCGCGATCCCCTGGCCTCGGACTGACAACGGGCAACCAGCACTTGGCGACCCGGACTCCCCCGCGGCGCGCAGACCTACTCCTGCCCCACCCGCACCACCGCCACCGTGATGTTGTCGGGCCCGCCCGCCTCAATGGCGGCCTTCCACAGCTCGAACGCCGCCTGGCCGTCGTCGTGCTCGCGCAGCACCTCGTCCAGTACGTCCGTCGGCACCGGGTCCGTGAGGCCGTCCGAGCAGATGAGGTAGCGCTCGCCGGGGGCCAGGGGCACCTCCGTGACATGGGGATCGACGGCCCGGAACGCGGGCGAGCCGCCCAGGCACTGGGTGACCAGGGAGGTACTGCGCCCGGCCGGGTGCGGAGGGCTGTCGTCGACGCTCACCTGGCGCAGCCCGTCCCCGTCGGCCACGTAGACCTGGCTGTCGCCCACGTTGAACACCAGCAGCGAGTCGGGCTGCACGACGACGCCGGCGACCGTCGTCCCCATGGCCTCCAGGTCGCCTCCCTCGTCGCCGCCGGCCGCCTGGTACACGGCGCGGTTGCAGGCGTTCAGGGCGTCACGGACGGCGACCTCGCTGGTCATGGCGGGGCCGAGCGAGGCGATCCGGCGGGCGACCAGCGCACTGGCCACATCGCCGCCGGGGTGCCCGCCGAGCCCGTCGGCGACGGCCACGACCAAGGGCGTGCCGAGCGGGAAGACCAGGGTCTGCGGATTCTCGGTGACGGTGGCGCACAGCGTCCACGGCCCGACGACGAGGCTGTCCTCGTTCCGCTCGCGCAGCAGTCCGGGATGGCTGATCGCACTCACCGCGACGTACGGCATGCAGCGCCACCGCCTTCCGTACCGGGCTCACCGAACTGACCTGACCGCCGGGGCCGGACGTCCCCTTCGAGTCTAGGAACATCCGGGAACACCGGCATCCGGCGTGCCGGCGCAGCGGGGCGCCGCACGGGCGGCGCCCCTTCCACGTCAGTCCTCGTCCGCCGTCAGCCGCAGCGAGATGCTGTTGATGCAGTACCGCTGATCGGTCGGCGTGGCGTAACCCTCGCCCTCGAAGACGTGCCCGAGATGCGACCCGCACCGGGCGCACCGCACCTCGGTGCGCACCATCCCGTGCGAGCGGTCCGCGATCAGCTCCACCGCGTCGGTGTCCTTCGGGTCGTAGAAGGACGGCCAGCCGCAGTGCGACTCGAACTTCGTGGTGGAGGTGAAGAGTTCCGCGCCGCAGGCCCGGCAGGAGTAGACGCCCGTCGTCTTGGTGTCGGTGTACTCACCGGTGAAGGCGGGCTCCGTGGCGGCCTCGCGCAGGACGGCGTACTCGGCCGGGGTCAGCTCCGCGCGCCACTGCTCGTCCGGCTTTTCGATGTCGTACGACATGAGTCCTTGCCCCTCACTTCGACAGGCGGTCCAGAATGACCGGGCCCAGGTCCGTGACATCGCCCGCGCCCATGGTGAGAACGAGATCACCGGGCTTCGACATTCCCGCGATCAGCGAGGACACCTCGCTCTTGTCGTGCACCGGCCTCACCTCGGCGCCCGCCGCGCGGGCCGCGTCGATGATCAGCTCGCTGGTGACACCGGGGATCGGGTCCTCGCGGGCCGGGTAGATGTCCAGGACCAGCGAGGAGTCCGCGAGGGCGAGGGCCTCGCCCATCTCCTTGCCGAGCTCCTGCGTCCGGGAGAACAGGTGGGGCTGGTAGACGACCAGGATCCGGGCGTCCCCGGCGGCCGCGCGCATCGCCTCCAGGTCGGCCGACATCTCGGTCGGGTGGTGGGCGTAGGAGTCGATGACCTGGACGCCCGCGACCTCGCCCTTCAGCTGCAGCCGCCGCTTGACGCCGGTGTAGGCCGCCAGCGCCGGGGCCAGCTCGGCGGCCGGGATGCCGAGCGCCGCACCGGCGGCCAGCGCGGCCACCGCGTTCAGCGCGTAGTGGCGGCCGGGGACCGAGACCGCGAAGGTGAGCTCCTGGCCATCCAGAACGACGGTGACCTGGCTCTTCAGCCCCTGCGCCAGCACGGACAGCACCCGTACGTCGGCGTCCTCCGCCTCGCCGTACGTCACCACCCGCACATCCCGAGCCGAGACCCGCCGGGTCAGCTCCCGCGCCCCGTCCTGGTCGGCCGAGATCACCAGCGTGCCGCCCTCGGTGATGCGGTCCGCGAACGTCTCGAAGGACTCGTAGATCTCGTCCATCGACGCGTAGTTCGCGTGGTGGTCGAGCTCGACGTTCAGGACGATCGCGACGTCGGGCGCGTACTTGTGGAAGCTGCGGTCCGATTCGTCCGCCTCGGCGACGAAGATGTCGCCCTCGCCGTGCAGGGCGTTCGAGCCGGGGGCGTCGAGGTCACCGCCGATGGCGTACGACGGCCGCAGCCCGAGCTCGCTCAGGGAGACCGCCAGCATCGACGTCGTGGTGGTCTTGCCGTGCGTACCGGCGACGGCGATCGGGCGCAGCCCGTCCATCAGCGAGGCGAGCGCGTCGGCCCGGTGCACCACCGGAACGCCCAGCTCGGCGGCGCGGGCCAGCTCGGGGTTGTCCTGCCGGATCGCCGACGACACGACGACGCAGCTGGCGTCGTCGGCGAGGTGCTCGGCCGCGTGCCCGATGTGCACGGTCACGCCCAGGGCCCGCAGGGCCTCTGCGGTTCCGGACTCCTTGGCGTCACTGCCGGCCACCTTGGCCCCACGCTGCGCGAGAATCTTCGCGATCCCCGACATCCCGGCCCCGCCGATGCCGATGAAGTGCGGTCGGTCCATGGCGTGGGGAATGCCGGGTGCCATGTGTGTTCTCCCAGGAGTGCGATACGACGGTGAGGCCCCAGCCTATTGGGTGGGACCGCGGACCTCGCGCACCGGACGCCGCGGACCGTGCCCCTACGCCTTGCTGTGCGAGAACAGCTTCAGCACCGGCACCCCCACCTTGTGCCGAGCCCTGGACGCCCAGTCCCGGTGGAAGAACTCCTCCACATAGTGCGGGTCGGTCAGCACGATCACCTCGTCCGCCCCGACCTCGTCCACCACCGTTCTGAGAGCGTCCAGCGGATGGTCCTCCAGGAGCCGCCCCTCGGCCGCCGCCCCGGACGTACGCAGAGCCGTGAGCGACACCTCCAGTGCCCGCTCCCCCGTGCTGAGCGCCTCCTGGCCCTCCGGCGTGTTCCCCTCACGGACCGCCTCGTCCAGCTCGCCGAGCGCGATGTCGTCGATGGCGCGCAGCAACCTGTCGGCCTGCTCACCCCGCGGCTGGAGCAGCACA
The DNA here is from genome assembly GCF_055639295.1 of Streptomyces sp. NPDC107528. Taxonomy (NCBI): domain Bacteria; kingdom Bacillati; phylum Actinomycetota; class Actinomycetes; order Kitasatosporales; family Streptomycetaceae; genus Streptomyces; species Streptomyces sp. NPDC107528. The sequence continues at coordinate 348,189 of NZ_JBVKAV010000001.1, read as the reverse complement.
TGGAACGAGACCTCCTCGTCCCCGTGCAAGGTGGTGACGAACTCCACGTCGGCGGACGTCAGGGCCTTCTCGATCATCAAAACGCTTGTGAACACCGGGCGCCCCTTCTGCGGAAACCATCCTGCCCCGTGCTCGCACGGGGACTGCGAGTTTTAGTGTGCCCGGCGGAAGCCAAACGGAACGATGGATTCCGCCGTTTCGGGCGCACGGCACTCATAGAACCCATTTCCGAACCGAACTAACCTCACGTCCGCCGGTAGCGGCTGAACAGGAAGCCGTTCTCCTCCAGCAGGGAGATCAGCCCGAACCGTTTCGGAACCGGCACCGACGGCCCCCCGGCGATCCGCTGGGCGTCTCCCGCGGTGAGCATCGGGGAGATCGTCAGACAGAGTTCGTCGAGCACTCCGGCGGCCACCAGCTGCCCGAGCATCCGCGGCCCGCCCTCGGTCAGCAGGCGGGTGTGGCCGAGCTCGGCGAGGGCCTGGACGGCGCGCACGGGGTCCACGCCGACGCCGTCACCGGCGATCACCACCTGGGCGCCCGCCTTCTCCGCGGCCGCGACGCGGTCCGGGGCCGCGGCGGCGCCCGTGAGGATGAGGGTCGGCACCAACGGCGAGGTGAAGAGCGGAAGGCTGAAGTCGAGGCCCAGGCCGGCGCTCACCACCGCGATGGCCGGTGCGGGCCCCTGCCCGGCCGCCTCGCGGGCCTGGGCGAACTCGGCACGCGCGCGTGCCGGACGGTACCCCTCCTGGCGTACCGTTTCGGCGCCGACGAGCACGACGTCCGCCAGCGCGCGCAGCGTGCCGAAGATCCGCATGTCGGTCGCGGTGGAGATGGGCTGCGAACGCCCGTCGTGCTGGGCCGCCCCGTCCAGCGTGGACACCATGTTGGCGCGCAGCCAAGGCTGTCGCCCGCCGGGACCCGGCTCGGGATAGGCGTATGCGGCGCCGAGCTCGGCGAGGCTCCACTCACGATCGACGAGATCGCCACCGGGGAACCCGGCGCCACGGCGAACCTCGCCCACCGGAGACCCTCCGGGCGCACCGGCCCCGTCGTCCCCGGCCGCACCGCCGGAGGCCCTCGCTGCTGTCTCATCGGTCACAGGGAACAGGCGTCGCATGTGAGGGAGTGTGGCACGGCGCTTAGCATGGTGACCCGTGTCGTCCTCCCCCGCCGCCTCCGGGCCGAGCCCCATAGCCGAAGCGAGCCCGCTGTCCCTGTGCGCCCGCGAGCCGCACGTGCCCGCGGACCGGCTGGTCGCCGAGATGGTGCCGCCGCCCCGCTTCGACTCGGTCCGTTTCAGCACCTACATCCCGGACCCGAACCAGCCCAGCCAGACCGAGGCGGTCGGTGTCCTGGAGACCTTCGCGGCCGGGCTCGGCGGCGCGCACGCGAGCGGCGCCGGCAAGGCCAGGCGCGGTTTCCTGGGGTTCGGCAGGCCCAAGGCGCCCAAGACCCCGGCGGGCCCCCGCGGCGTCTACCTCGACGGCGGCTACGGCGTCGGCAAGACCCACCTGCTCGCCTCCCTCTGGCACGCCACCCCGGCCGAGCCGTCCCTCAAGGCCTTCGGCACCTTCGTGGAGCTGACGAACCTCGTCGGCGCCCTCGGCTTCCAGCAGACGGTGCAGACCCTGTCCGGCCACCGCCTGCTGTGCATCGACGAGTTCGAGCTCGACGACCCGGGCGACACCGTCCTCGTCTCCACGCTGCTCGGGAAGCTGGTCGACGCGGGTGTCGCGCTGGCCGCCACCTCCAACACCCTCCCCGGCAAGCTCGGCGAGGGCCGCTTCGCGGCGGCCGACTTCCTGCGCGAGATCCAGGGCCTGTCGGCCCACTTCCACGCGCTGCGCATCGACGGCGAGGACTACCGCCACCGCGGCCTGCCCGAAGCGCCCGCGCCGTACTCCGACGAACAGGTGACGAAGGCGGCGTACGCCACCGAGGGCGCCTCGCTCGACGACTTCCCGCATCTGCTGGAGCACCTCGCCCGCGTCCACCCCAGCCGCTACGGCGCGCTGACGGACGGCCTGAAGGCGGTGTGTCTCACCGACGTCCAGCCGATTCCCGACCAGTCGACGGCCCTGCGGCTCGTCGTGCTCGCGGACCGGCTCTACGACCGTGAAGTGCCGGTGCTGGCCTCCGGACTGCCGTTCGACCAGCTGTTCAGCGAGGACATGCTCAAGGGCGGTTACCGCAAGAAGTACTTCCGCGCGATCTCGCGACTCACCGCGCTGGCCCGTGACGCCAAGGTCCTGGTAACCCAGTAACTCCCCCTGGTCAAGGGGTAGTTCAAGCCAAGCCACCCTCAGCTTTCAGGCTCTCTTCAGCTCGAAACGTTAAGTTAACCCTGCAAACAACGTTGCCGGGTTAACGTGTTTCTTGACCAACGGTTGACCAAGTGTTGGCACGTGCATGAGGCGTGGACTGAGTGGAGGGGGGCGCATGTTCCGAGGTACGACGGTTCGGACCCCGATGTCGATCCTCGCCGCGATCCTGCTCGCCCTCCAGTTCTTCGCACCTGGCGCGGCCTTCGCACACGCATACACAGCGAGTCAGGCAGAGGCCAAGGCCCAACCCGGAATCAACCTCTCCGGGAAGGCGCTGCGCGACGAAACCCTCACGTCGCGCCACTGCGTCCCGTCCGGTGACGGGGACCCGACCGGTCCACTGCGCACCCGTGACCACCCGCGCTTCGCCGACTCCGGGCCGCAGGCGCCCGACCGACCGTTGCTCGCCCGGGACTCCGCGTCCGCGCACCAGCCGGCCGGAGCCGGCGCCGCGCACGAGCGCACGTCGAGATCCTCGACGTCCCACACTCCGGCGGGGCTTCAGATCTTCCGCTGCTGAGCAGCAGAGCAGTCCCCCCACCCCTGTCATGTAAACCCCGACGCGCCACTGAGGCGCGCCAGGAGGAGTCACCACACATGCAGCCCCTCATCGACAACGCCCGTATGTTCGGACAGCGCCCTGAGGAGTTCGCCAGGCTCGCCGAAGGGCAGTCTCCGCAGGTCCTGTTCATCACCTGCTCCGATTCCCGGGTCGTACCGGCCCTGATCACGGGCGCCCGCCCCGGCGAGCTCTTCGAGCTGCGCACCGCGGGCAACATCGTCCCGCCGTACGCCTCCCAGCACCCCACCAGCGAGGCGGCCACCATCGAGTACGCCGTGGAGGTCCTCGGCGTCAGCGACATCGTGGTCTGCGGCCACTCCCACTGCGGTGCCGTCGGCGCGCTGGTGCGCGGCGACGACCTGGATTCCGTACCGGCCGTGCGCGACTGGCTCTCGCACGCCACCCCGCGTCCGACCGGCGCCGCCGAGGACCCGGAGGTCGCCGAAGGCGTCCAGGCCCATGTGCTGACGCAGGTGCTGCGGCTGCGCTCGTACCCGTTCATCGACAAGAAGCTGAAGGAGCGTCAACTGACCTTGCACGCCTGGTACTACGAGGTGCACAAGGGCGCCGTGCGCGCCCACAGCGCCGAGACCGACGCGTTCGAGGCTCTGTGATCATGATGATGACCAAATACCCTCATCTGCGGCAGGACTTCGCCGCCTCGTTGGTCGTCTTCCTGGTCGCGCTGCCCCTGTGTGTCGGCGTGGCCGTCGCCTCCGGAGTGCCGGCCGAGCTCGGGCTCGTCACCGGCATCGTGGGCGGCATCGTCACCGGCCTGATGCGCGGCAGCAGCCTTCAGGTCTCCGGACCCGCCGCCGGTCTGACCGTGCTGGTCTTCGAGGCCGTCCAGGAGTTCGGGCTGCCGGTCCTCGGTGTGCTCGTCCTCGCCACCGGGGCGCTCCAGCTCCTCATGGGCGCCCTGAAGCTGGGGCGCTGGTTCCGGGCGATCTCGGTCTCCGTCGTCGAGGGCATGCTGGCCGGGATCGGCCTTGTGCTCATCGCCGGACAGCTCTATTCGGTCGCGGACGCCAAGGCGCCCGCCTCCGGCCTGGAGAAAATAGCCGGGCTGCCCGGCGCGCTCGCCGGGTCCCTCGGCGACACCGGGGCGCTGGCCTCGATCGGGCTGGGCGCCGGCACCATCGCCGTCCTGGTGCTGTGGAAGCGGCTGCCGGCCAAGGTACGCACGATTCCCGGTCCGCTCGCCGCGGTCGGTCTGGCGACGCTGGTCGCCGCCGTGTTCTCCCTGCCCGTCGCCACCGTCGAGGTCAAGGGCCTGCTGGGCTCCATCCAGCCGCCGTCCCTGACGGCCCTCGGTGAGCTTGCGAATGTCGGCGTGCTCGCCACGATCGTCGCCTTCACGCTCATCGCGTCGGCCGAGTCGCTGTTCAGCGCCGCGGCCGTGGACCGGCTGCACAACGGGCCACGCACCGAGTACGACAAGGAGCTGATGGCGCAGGGCGCGGGCAACGCGGTCTGCGGCGCCCTCGGTGCGCTGCCGATGACCGCGGTCATCGTGCGCAGCTCCGCCAACGTCCAGGCGGGCGCGAAGACGAAGGCAGCGCGTGTCATGCACGGCGTATGGCTGCTGCTGTTCGCGGCGTTGCTGCCCGCCACGCTGGCGCTGATCCCGATCCCCGCGCTGGCGGGCATCCTGGTCCACGCGGGCTTCAAGCTGATCCCCTTCCGCGGGATCGTCTCCCTGTGGCGGGGTCACCGGGGCGAGGCACTGATCCTCGTGGTCACCGCCCTCTCGATCGTCACGGTGAACATGTTCGAGGGCGTGCTGATCGGTCTGGCCCTGTCGGTCGCCAAGACCGCCTGGGAGGCCTCGCACGTGAAGCTGGAGGTCATCGACAAGGGCGCCGGACCCATCCAGGCGTACCTGTCGGGCAACGCGACCTTCCTCAGGCTGCCAAAGATCCTCGACAGCCTGGAGGCCCTGCCGCAGGACCGCCCGGTGGAGCTGGACCTGTCCGGACTGCACCACCTCGACCACGCCTGCCGTACGGCCCTGGAGAACTGGGCCGAGCGCCACAGTGCGGCCGGCACGGATCCGGTACGGGTCACGGCGGCCTGACCGGCGTACGACTCCGGGTGGCGTGTGCCCCCGGTGAGGTGTGACCCCTGGCCCGGTGTCCGGTCCGGAGCCGTCCATGGCCCCGGACCGGGCACCGGGCATATCGTTGCAGGACATAGCGTTACAGGAGCGTACTGATCGGACCTCTCGGCGAGGGGGTCGCCATGGTCGAGGAACTGCTGGGTGCGGCCGCAGGTGTCGCAGCGGTGGGGCTGGTGTACGTCGCGGCCGCCGCGCGGGTCGTCAAGCAGTACGAGCGCGGGGTGATCCTGCGGCTCGGCCGGCTGCGGGGCTCCGTGCGCGAGCCGGGGTTCACGATGATCCTCCCGGCCGTCGACCGGCTCCACAAGGTCAACATGCAGATCGTGACGATGCCCGTGCCCGCCCAGGAGGGCATCACCCGCGACAACGTGACCGTGCGGGTCGACGCGGTCGTGTACTTCCAGGTCGTGGACGCAGCGGCCGCGATCATCAACGTCGAGGACTACCGCTTCGCCGTCTCCCAGATGGCGCAGACCTCGCTGCGCTCGATCATCGGCAAGAGCGATCTGGACGATCTGCTGTCCAACCGCGAGAAGCTCAACCAGGGCCTGGAGCTGATGCTCGACAGTCCGGCGATCGGCTGGGGCGTGCAGATCGACCGCGTCGAGATCAAGGACGTGTCCCTGCCGGAGTCGATGAAGCGGTCCATGGCCCGCCAGGCCGAGGCCGACCGGGAGCGGCGGGCCCGGGTCATCAACGCCGACGCCGAACTCCAGGCCTCCAAGAAGCTGGCCGAGGCCGCGCACCAGATGGCCGACGCGCCCTCCGCCCTCCAACTGCGGCTGCTGCAGACGGTGATGGCGGTGGCGGCGGAGAAGAACTCCACGCTGGTGCTGCCGATCCCGGTGGAGCTGCTGCGGTTCCTGGAGCGGGGCGCACAGCCACCGCAGGACCACGCTGCCAGTGCGACCACCGAGCCGACCGCCGTTCCCGAGTCGGCCACCGTCGACCAGCCGGCCGCCGTCGGCGAGTCGGCCGCCGTCTCGGAGCCGATAGCCGTCGAGGAATCCACGGAACCTCCGTCCGAACCGACTCCTGAACCCCCGGCCGAACTCCCGGCGGAGCCACCTGGCCAATCGCCACTGAAGTGACACACGCTACGCGCGTGGTTCACGCGAGTCGCGCCAGGTGATAGACACGGCGGGATCAAGTTCCTGTCCGCCAGCAGGAAGGTTTCCCCCCATGTCCGCAACACGACGTCAGGTCCTCGCCCGCTCCGGCTCCCTGGGTATCGGCATCGCTTTCGCCGGGTCCCTGTCGGAGCTCTTCGCAGGCACCGCCGCCGCGCAGACCCTCGGCCACACCGGATACGGCCCCCTGGTCCCCGACCCCAAGGGCCTGCTCGACCTGCCGGAAGGATTCCGCTACCGGGTCCTGTCGCGCGAGGGCGACCAACTCCGCTCCGGCGAGGGCCCGGTCCCCTCCAACCACGACGGCATGACAGCCCTGCCGGGCTCCCGTGGCCGCGTCCACCTGGTCCGCAACCACGAGAACCGCAACACGGCGGCCGTCCCCGTCCCGACGGTCCCCGGCCTCACCTACGACCCGCAGGGCAAGGGCGGCTGTACGGCCCTGACCCTGGACTCCCGCAACCGCGTCCTGTCCGAGCGTGTCGCCATCGCCGGCACGGCCGTCAACTGCGCAGGCGGGCCCACCCCTTGGGGCACCTGGCTGACCTGCGAGGAGACCGAGGACAAGGCCGGCACCAACGGTTACACCAAGGACCACGGCTTCATCTTCGAGGTCGACCCGGCGAACCCGCACCGCTCCGGCGCCGTCCCGCTGACCGCGATGGGCCGCTTCCAGCACGAGGCGATCGCGGTCGACCCGCGGCGCGGCATCGTCTACGAGACCGAGGACGCCTTCGAGCGCCCCTTCGGCCTCTTCTACCGCTTCCTCCCCCACGCCCCGCACGGCGGCCTCGGCTCCCTGCGCGCGGGCGGCCGCCTCCAGGCGATGCGTGTCCCGGGCGTACCGGACCTCTCCTCGATCCAGGAGACGGGTGCGACCTTCGAGAACATCGAGTGGGTCGACGTACCGGACCCCCTCGCCGCCCAAACCCCCATCCGCCACCAGGACTTCGGCCCGAAGGGCATCACCCACGCGCAGAAGCTGGAGGGCTGCTACTGGGGCGGCCGCTGCGTCTACTTCGTCTCGTCCTTCGCCCGCAGCGCGGAGGGCTCGGCGGCGGATCACTACGGCCAGATCTGGCGCTACGACCCCACCGAGCGCCGCCTCACCCTCGTGATCGTCTTCGGTCCGGACACCGACCTCCAACTCCCCGGCGAGTCCCCGGACAACATCTGCCTCGCCCCCAGCGGCGGCCTGATGGTGTGCGAGGACGGCAACGGCGCCCAGCACGTGTTCGGCGTGACCCGGCGCGGGGAGGTGTACGCGATGGCGCGCAACGCACAGAACCTGGGCACGCCGCAGGAGCCCGAGTGGGGCGAGTTCGCCGGGGTCACCTTCGCGCCGGACGGGCAGACGATGTACGTCAACTGCTATACCCCGGGGACGACGTTCGCGGTGACGGGCCCCTGGCGCAGGTAGCGCACCGTCCCTCGAACGAGTGGAGGCTTCCTCTCCGGAACGTCCTCTAACCTGTGCGGCATGAACGCACCGGGGGATGTCGTCGACGGCCGTTTCGAGCTGGTGGAGCGGCTGGGCAGCGGAGGAATGGGCACCGTGTGGCGGGCTCGCGACACGGTGCTGCACCGAGAGGTCGCGCTCAAGGCTGTCCGGTCCGACGCGGACACGGTCGGTGTGGTGCGCGAGCGGGTGCTGCGGGAGGCGCGGGCGCTGGCCCGGCTGAGCCATCCCCATGTGGTCACCGTCCACCAGATCGTGGCCGCCGACCCGCACCCCTGGATCGTGATGGAGCTGGTGCCGGGCGTCTCGCTCCAGCGGCGCCTGGACGACGGCCCGTTGACTCCGGTGGAAGCGGCCCGCGTCGGCCGTCAGGTGCTCGGCGCGCTGCGGGCCGCGCACGCGGCGGGCATCCAGCACCGGGACGTCAAGCCCGCCAACATCCTCCTGCGTCCCGACGGCGACGCCGTCCTCACCGACTTCGGCATCGCCGCCCTGCAGGGCACGACAGCCCTCACGGCGACCGGCGAACTCGTCGGTTCGCCCGAGTACATGGCCCCCGAGCGGATCCGGGGCCGCGACGACGACCCCGCCGCCGACCTCTGGTCGCTGGGCGTGGTGCTGTACGTGTGCGTGGAGGGCGTCAGCCCCCTGCGCCGCCCCACCACACTTGCCACCCTGGCCGCCGTACTCGACGAGCCTCTCCCGCGGCCGACCCGCTCGGGCTCGCTGACGCCGGTGCTCGAAGCCCTGCTGGTACGGGACCCGGCGGCGCGCCCGGACGCCGCCCGCCTTGACACGATGCTGGCGCAGGTGGAGGCCGGTACGACGCCGTACTGGGCACAGCCGACGCTGACCGCCGCCGCACCGCCCGCGCCTGCGACGCCGACGCAGCTCGACACGCCCCGGCCCACGGTTCCGCAGCGGATGCACGAGCCCCGGCGCCGGGGACCCCTCGCCGTGGCCGTGACCGCAGGGCTCGCGATCGCCACCGCGGCGGCTCTGGTCCTCCTCGCCCTGCGCCCCGGTGACACCGGCGGCGACGACAAGGCCCGCGCCACCTCGAACCCTCCGGCCACGAAGTCCACCCCCACCCCGGCGAAACAACAGCCGACGCCCGCGCCCACCCCCACCACGAAGACCGCCGCTCCCACCCCGCCCGCCACCCCCGACGGCCGCTGGATCGCCCAGCTCCACTCCGAACCCGTCGCCGCGGGCACCGCGGCCCGGGACAAGCGGCTCGCCACCGTCCGCCGGTCGGTGCCGGAGGCGGCCGTCCTGCGCAGCGACGAGTACGCCTCCCTGCGCCCCGGCTACTGGGTGATCTACGCCCCCGGCCCCTTCGCCGACGGCCGCGCCGCCCTCACCTTCTGCGCCGAACGCGGCCGCACTTCGGTGAGCACCTGCATGGGCCGCTACCTGAGCACGGACGCGAGCGAGTACAGCCTCCAGTGCCGTCCTCCGGCCACCGCGCCGACGGGCTCCTGCACACGAACCGACTGAGCAGCCCGGGAGAGGCCGCGGTCCGCCGGGCGGGTGACACGGGCCCGGCGTATCCGTCGGCGTAGCGAAAAGACCGTTTAATCCTCATATCTTCATACGGTGATCACATCTGTACGTCGCGTCACCGCCCTCTGCGCCCTGGGTGCGGCGCTCAGCGCGCTCGCCGCCTGTGCGCCGCACGAGGCGACCCGGGCTCCCCTGCCCGCGCCCAGCGCCACCGCCGACGTCTCCCCCATGGCCGGACCGCCGACCCTGGCCCCCGGTCCCGCCGGTGTGACGCCCGTCTTCGAGCACGGACCGCGCGGTCGGGACAAGGCCGTCGCGCTCACCTTCGACGCCGACATGACCGCGGACCAGGGGCCCCGGGCGGCGCGGGGGGAACGGTTCGACAATCCCGGGCTGGTCGCGGCGCTGCGGGAGTTGAAGGTGCCGGCGACCGTGTTCATGACGGGGCGATGGGCCGAGGAGTACCCGGAGCAGGCCCGGGCCATCGGGCGGAACCCGCTGTTCGAGGTCGCCAACCACTCCTACAGCCACTACGCCTTCACCGAGGACTGCTACGGGCTGCCGACGGTCGGCGAGGAGCGGATGCGGGTGGATGTGGAGCGTGCGTACGCGGCGTTGCGGAAAGTGGGGGTCCGTGACGCGATGCCGTACTTCCGGTTTCCCGGCGGCTGCTACGACCGGCGCGCTCTGAAGGCGCTCAGCCCGGCCGGCGTCACCGCCGTGCAGTGGGACGTGGTGAGCGGGGACGCGTTCGCGACGGACGCCCGTGCTGTCGCGCAGGAGGTGCTGGACGGGGTGCGGGCGGGGTCCGTGGTCGTCATGCACTGCACGCTCAGTGCCGCTCCGACGACCGAGCGGGTGGTCCGCAGCGTCGTACCCGAGCTGCGCGCCAGGGGTTTTCGGTTCGTGAAGGTGTCCGAGCTGATCGGGGCGGCCGGCGGGCGGACCTGATGCTCGTACGCTGGACGCATGAGCGAGGAACAGGCTACGAACGACTACTGCCTGATCGACGCGACCAGGCCGCCCAAGGCCGACGGGCCGCCGTACGCCGAGTGCGTGCTGTGCCGGGAGCCCACGGAGTACCCGGAGTCGTACAAGGGGATCACGCTCTGCCCGGTCTGTGAGTGGCAGGAGGCACAGCGCACGGCCTGTTCGGGATGAGCCCTTCCTCAGGGTGACCGGCGGGACGTGAGCGCACAGGCCACGGCGATCGCCGCCGCCGTGAGCAGGGCCGCCGCGGCCAACGGCAGCAGGGGCATGGGGACCGTGCCCGAGCGGGAGCCGGTGACCAGGCCGCTGACCGCCGCCTGTGCCGGGGAGCCGGTCACGACCACGGACAGCAGCGCCGCGAGCAGCATCGTGGGGACCGCGCGTCCCGTGGAGCGCAGCAACGGCCAGGTGGTGAGGGCGCCGACGGCCGTGCCGAGCAGGGCGCAGGCCAGCGTGGCGAGCAGCCCGGCCGCGCCCGCCGGGAGCCGCGGCACACGCGTCTGGTGGTCCGCGCTCACCGGGTCGCTGATCAGCGTCACGACGAGGGTCGCGAGCGTGCCCAGGACCGCCGCCGCGGTCAGCGCGACCAGCAGCGCGGCGAGATGCGCCCGCCCCGGCCCGACCGCTGCGGACACACAACTGCGGGCGGCGGGTGGCTCGTTGGTGACGCAGATCCGCACCAGCCAGGCGGCGACGGGCAGCAGGGCCGCGGCCGTGTAGCCGAGCGAGTCGAGCACCGGCTGACCGCTCGACACACCGATCCCGAGGAACGCGACGTACAGGATGAACGGCGGCAGCCAGCGCTGCGAACGGGCCAGCAGGGCGGTCTGGTAGCTGAGAAGGGCGGTCATCGGCGGCTCTCGGTCTCGGGGGTCGGCTCCTGTCTCACGCTCACCACGTGCCAGGGCGGGCGGGCCGTCAGCAGGGCGCGCAGGAGGACGTCCGAATGGGACGCGGGGACGGTCAGGCGGTGGGTGCCGGGCTCGGCTTCCTCCGCCGATATGACGGTGCGGGTCGCGTCGGCGGGGAGCCGTCCGCCCCGCGGGCCCCGCACGACGACGGTCACGTGCGGGCCGGTCGGTGCCGAAGGCGCGTCTTCCGGAAGCAGGTCGAGTCCCGCGTCCCGCACGGTGTACGTCGCGTCGGGCGCTCCCGCCAGGCGGCCCGGGTCGTGGTCCACGAAGACCACGGCGGTGCCGCCCGCGGTGCGTTCGGCGACAGCCCGCTCCAGTTCCTCTCGGGCGGCGGCGTCGAGGCCGGTCCACGCCTCGTCGAGGACGAGCAGCTCCGGTTCGGCGAGGAGGGCCTGGACGACGGCGACCTTCTGGCTGCTGCCCTTCGACAGCTGGGCCATCGGCGTACGGGCGTACGAGGCGGCGCCGAAGCGGTCGAGCCACTCCAGGGCGGCCCGGGTGGCCGCGGCACGGGAGAGGCCGTGCACCTTGCCGAGATGGGTGAGGTAGCCGACGGCGGTGAAGGGGAGGGCCGTGGGGAAGCGTTCGGGGACGTAGGCGGTGCGGGGGCGGCCGGTGATGCGGCCCTCGGTCGGGGCGTCGATGCCGGCCAGGAGCCGGAGGAGGGTGGACTTGCCGGTGCCGTTGGGGCCTTCGACGCGGATGAGGTTGCCGGGCGGCACGGTGAGATGCACGCCGCGTAAGACCCATGGGCCGCGCAGGCCGTAGCGGCGGCCCACGTTGTCCAGACGAAGATCACGTTGCATGGAGGACATCCTGTCCCATGGCGCGTGGCGGCCGGCCGGGAGCTGATCGCGCTCACGCGGCGAACCAGCAAAATCGACACGGTTCCGCGCCCCTTAGGGTGTTGTCGTGAGCCAAGAACCGACGTCCGCCGGCGACAGCCCCTTCCGGTCGGAGCCCAGTGCCCGCGATGACGCTCCGCAGTTCGTACTGCCTCTCGTCGTACGGATCGAGCGGGGCGCTCCACCCGCTCGCACCGACGCCCTCGAAACCTCCGCCCGCGCCGTCCTGGTGATCCTCGACGACGAGCGCTCCGTCGGCGACGGCGAGTGGGCCGCGGCCATGCGGGACTGGCAGGACGCCCGGATCCGCAAGGTCGTGCGGCGGGCCCGCGGCGCCGAGTGGCGGCGGGCGGAAACACTGCCGGGCATCACCGTCACCGGCAAGGCGGCCGAGGTGCGGGTCTTCCCGCCCGTGCCGTTGGACGGGTGGCCCAAGGAGCTGGCGAAGCTCCAGGTCTCCGGCACCGACCTCGACGACCCCGAGCCGCCCGTGGACGCCGACCCGTCGGGGCCCGTGCTCTGGCTGAACCCCGACCTCGACATGTCGGCCGGCAAGGCGATGGCGCAGACCGGGCACGCGGCGCAACTCGCTTGGTGGGAGCTGTCGGACGAGGAGCGGGCCGCCTGGCGCGACGCGGGGTTCCCGCTCGCCGTACGGACCGCGGACCCAAAGCGCTGGCCCGAGCTGACGACCAGGGGGCTGCCGTTGGTGCGCGACGCGGGGTTCACGGAGATCGCGCCCGGATCGTGCACGGTGGTCGCCGACCATCCGGCGCTGCGGTAGGACGCGGGGCGTTCCTCGGAGCGGCTGCCGGACCGGCGTCAGGCGACCGGACCGGCGACGGGATCGAGGGGAGAGGCCATGGGGCTGTACTTGGGGCCGCTGGAGCCGATCGGGGACCGGTGGGTGATCGGGGACCCGACGCGCAAGGAGGGCCTGAGTGTCGTGCTGACGCCCGAGGGCCTGGAGCACTGCCGGCGAGGGGAGACGGCGCCGCTGCTCGTCGTGGAGTGGACGCGGTTCCTGGAGCTGCGGGTGCGGGCCGCCTACCGCAGGTGGCAGACCACGCCCTTCGCGGGCTTCGCCGGAGCCTTCGCGCCGGGCGCCGACATGGGCCGCGACGGCTGCTCCCTGAACGGGATCGTGCGCCATCCCTATGACCTGTGGAGGGTGCGGTACACCCATCACGAGCGCCGGTACACGGGCGGCCACGTCATCGTGCTGAAGGCCCTGTTCGACGAGCTCACCGAGGCGAAGGCGCTGCACCGGCTCGGCGATCCCGAGTGGCTGGGCACGGCGGTCGCCAAGCTGTCGTCGTACACGTCGTGGTACGCCCCACGGGGCAGCCGCCTGGTGGCGGAGACCGTCCGGAATCTGGGTACCTGAGCGACCACCCGGTGGGCGGTCGTGCCGTGTCCCGGTCTCAGGCGTGCTTGGGCGGGGCGTTTGAACGCCGTCGGCGTGCGGTGCGTACGACCTTGCGAGGCCGCTCGTCCGGTGCGGGGAGCGGGACGCGGGTCCCGGCCGCCCAACCTCAAATGTTGCTCTGAAGGTGTCGGCCCAGGGGTTCGGGCGGGTCCCGCGGGGCCATACCCCCGTCACGTCCGGCACGTCCGAGGAGACGGGACAGCGGGTACGGAAGAGGCCGAGGAGGGGACGATGGAGCGACTGGGTACGGGGATCGGGTGGCGTCCGGAGATCGCGGACGCCGTGGAGCGCATGCCGGGCATCGACTGGGTCGAGGTTGTCGCCGAGAACGTCTGCCCCGGGCATCTTCCGGAGTCCCTGGTACGGCTGCGGGAGCGCGGCGTGACCGTGATCCCGCACGGTGTCTCGCTCGGGCTGGGCGGAGCGGAGCGGCCCGACACCGGGCGGCTGACCGCACTCGCCGAGCGGGTTCAGGCGCTGGGGGCGCCGCTGGTCACCGAGCACATCGCGTTCGTACGGGCGGGAGGGCCGCTCACGGCGTCGCCGCGCCTGGAGGCGGGGCACCTTCTGCCGGTCCCCCGCACCCGGGACGCCCTCGACGTCCTGTGCGAGAACGTCCGTATCGCGCAGGACGCGCTGCCCGTGCCGCTCGCCGTGGAGAACATCGCGGCCCTCATCTCCTGGCCGGGCGAGGAGATGACGGAGGGGCAGTTCCTGTACGAGCTGGCCGACCGCACGGGGGTGCGGCTGCTCATCGACGTGGCCAACCTCCACACCAACCACGTCAACCGGGGCGAGGACCCCGCCAAGGCCCTCGCCGAACTTCCGCTGGAGGCCATCGCGTACGTCCATGTCGCGGGCGGCTTCGAACGCGACGGCGTCTGGCACGACAGCCACGCCCACGCCGTGCCCCGGCCGGTCCTCGACATCCTGACGGACCTCGCCTCCCGCGTGACCCCGCCCGGGGTTCTGCTGGAACGCGACGAGAACTTCCCGGAGCCGGGGGAGCTGGAGCGCGAGTTGGGGGCGATTCGGGGGGCCTTGGAGAAGGGGGCGGTGGAGAAGGGGGCGGTGGAGACGCCGCGCGCGGCCCAGGTGCCTCGCGGGACGCCGACCCGGGGCGGGGCGTCCTCGGCTGAAGCCGCTTCGGAGGCGGCGGGCCTGGAGGGGGCCTCGCCGGAGGCGGTGCCGGCCGCGGGCGCGGCCGAGAGGGCCCGCACCGAATCCACTCCGCCGAAGGCACCACCCGCCACCACCCACCGGGCGGAGACAGCCGTCGACACCCCACCCCGGGACGGGACGGTGCGGGCCGAGGCAGTCACCGATCCCGCTCGTCAGCGGCTCGCCCTCGCACAGGCCTCGCTGCTGTCCGCGCTCGTCGCCGGGACGCCGGTGCCGGAGGGGTTCGACCGGGTACGGCTCGGCGTGCAGGCGCGGGCGCTCGCCGGTAAGCGGGCGGACGTCGTGGCGAAGGTCGCGCCCGAGCTGCCGGTGATCCTCGGGAACGGGTATCGACGGGCTTTCCTCGGCTACAGCCACGGGAACCCGATGACCGACGGCTACCGGCGCGACGCCCTGGACTTCGCCGGGTACCTGCTGGTCGGCGGCCGGCTCGAAGACGCCCGGGTCCGGGCGGAGTTGCAGGAGTGGTGGCTGGAGCGCTCGGGCCCCACGCCGCGGTCGCGACGGCCGGGGGTACGGCTGGCCCGCGCCACGCGACGCGTGCTGCTGCGGCGCTGAGCTGGGAAGCGGACGGGGCGGCTGCGGCGATGAGCCGGGTGCCGGGCACGGCACACTCCGGCGCCGAAGTAATATGCCAACCCACCCCCGAAGCGCACTAACGTGCGGTGCCGCACCAGGAGGCACCATGCGATCGCAACCCCGCGTCAACGGCCGAGGCATCTTCAGCGGCACCGGGCTGATCATCACCGGCCTGACGGCGACGCTGTTGGCGATGGTCTTTCCCATCTGGTCGTACGCCGACCGGTCCGGCACCGGTCTGGACGTGCTCAACGCGGAGACCGTCTCGACGGGGTACGGGCCGCTGTCCGCGCTGGACCGCGACTTCATCACGAAGGTCCGGCTGGCAGGGCTGTGGGAGCTGCCCGCGGGTGAGCAGGCGCAGCAGAAGGGCACCACCCCGGCCGTACGGACCGCCGGCCGGCACCTCATCGAGGGGCACACGTTCCTCGACGAGCGGGTACGTGACGTCGCCGCCAAGCTCAGCCTCGCGCTGCCGAACGAGCCCACCGAGCAGCAGCAGGAGTGGCTGGACACCCTGAGCGCGGCCCAGAGCGTCGAGTACGACCGACAGTTCGCGAACATCCTGCGCCTGGCGCACGGCAAGGTGTTCTCCGTCGTGGCCCAGGTGCGGGCCAGTACGCGCAACTCCCTCGTCCGCAAGCTCGCCGACGACGCCAACACCACGGTGCTGGACCACATCACGGTCCTGGAGGCGACCGGCTACGTCGACTACGACGCCGTGGCCCGGGACATGGTCGCCGACAGCACCCCTCCGCTGACGCCCTCCCCCGCCCCGCCCGGGCCGACCGAGGCCCCCGCTCCGGCCGTCCCGATGAGCCCGCCCCCGTCGCCGTCACCCAAGTACACCCTGCCGCCGGCCGCGACCAGCCCCCGCCCGCAGGGGTCCTGACGCCCTCGACGCCCTATCCGGAACGTCACATCCCGGCAACTCTCGGTCCGCATTGTGAACAAGGCATGGCGTTTCACTGGGCCTTTGGCATAGAAACGCGGCATGTTCTGGGTCCTTCTCCTCCTGCTGGCCTGGGCCGTCGCCGGCACTGCCTGCACGCGCCTGTGCCTGGCCGCCGTACACACCGCGGCCTCCGACGCGAAAGAGGCGACCGCGGGCCAAGGACACGATCTGACGCTGTACGAGGCCGCTTTCCTGTCCGGCGGCCCGCGACGGGTCGCCGATCTGACCCTCGTCTCCATGGCGCGGCAGCGGCGCCTGCTGCTCGCGCACACCGGCTGGGCGACGGTCGTCGATCCGCGCGGCCGGGACGAGATGGAGCGCTCGGTGATAGGGGCCATCGGGCCGCAGGGCCAGTCCCGCATCGAGCCGGTGCGGGACGCCGCAGCCGCCGCGGACGCGGTCGGCAGTCTCGCCGACCGTCTGGTCAGCGCGGGCCTCGCCGTACCCGACGGGGAGCGCGGCGGGATCGCGGCCTCGATCCGGCAGGTGCAGCTCGCCGTGGCCGCTGTACTGGCGTTGGGCGCGATCGCGCTGCTGGCGCCGGCCCAGTCGGACATGCCGGCCCACCTGGTCGCGCTCTGGTTCGCGCTCCCCTTCGTGCTCACCCTGAGCTGTCTCGCCATCGCCCGGATCGAGATCCACCCGTACGCGCAGTGGGCCTCCCCGGCCGGGCAGCGGCTGCTGAGCACCCTGGTCCGGCGCTCCCGGGCCGGGGACGACCGTACGTACCTCACCTCCGTCGCGATAAGGGGCGTACGCGCCATCGGCGAGCCGGACCTGCGTGCGGCCTTCGCGCACCGCGAGCCGCACCACCACGCGTTCCACCGGCACGAGTGACAGCTACGACTGACAGCCCGTCGGCTCGGTGACGCATAGGGGGCATTGAGGCCGACACCGGCGGGGCGGTGCTTGCCTTCATCAACAGACGAACGAAATATCCCTTTTGTTGCTGCCGTGCACCGAAGGGATACGCCATGAGAGCTGCCGCCCTCTACTCGGTCGCCGGGGCTCTGCTCCTGACGACCCTCTCCGCCGCTCCGGCCGGCAGCACCGGGGCCGCCCCGGGTACGGCCGAGCAGCACGGCACGACCGTGGCCGCCACGCGCGCCGAGGCCGCCGGCATCACCTTCGGCGAATGCGCCAAGGGGCAGGGCCTGCCGGGCAAGATGCAGTGCGGCACGGTGTCCGTCCCGCTCGACTACGCCCGTCCCGATGGCCAGCAGATCAAGCTCGCCGTCAGCCGGGTGCGGGCCACGCACAAGGACCCGCACAACAGCAAGCGCCGGGTGCCCGGGCAGGGCGCCCTGGTCTACAACCCGGGCGGGCCGGGCGCCTCGGGGCTGCACTTCCCGCTGATCGGCCTGCTCCCCGCGTGGAAGCGGCTGGCGGCGGCGTACGACCTGGTCGGCTACGCCCCGCGCGGGGTGTCGCCGTCCGCGCCGCTGTCCTGCCAGGACCCCAAGCAGTCCGTCAAGGGGCCGGTGCAGGCGCCGACGCACCCCTCGGAGGCGTACAAGAAGGAGCGCATCGCCCGGGCGAAGGCGTACGCGCGTGGCTGCGCGCAGCGCACGGGCAGCGCGCTGCAGCACTACAACTCCCTGAACAACGCCCGTGACCTGGACGTCCTGCGGGCCGCACTGGGCGAGTCGAAGCTGACCTTCATGGGGGCGTCGTACGGCACCTACTTCGGCGCGGTGTACGCGACGCTCTTCCCCTCGCACGTACGTCGGATGGTGTTCGACTCGGCGGTGAACCCGGACCCGGCGCAGATCTGGTACCGCAGCAACCTCGCCCAGTCGGCCGCGTTCGAGGAGCGATGGGCGGACTTCCGGGAGTGGGTCGCCGAGCACGACGACGTGTACGGCCTCGGTGCCACGTCCGACGAGGTGCTGCGCAGCTACCAGAAGGTACGGGCGCGGCTGGCCGAGGAGCCGGCGGGCGGGAAGGTCGGGACCGGGCAGCTGCAGGAGGCGTTCCTGCAGGCCGGGTACTACGACGACTACTGGCCGTCGCGCGCGAAGGCGCTGTCGGCGTATGTGAAGGGCGACCCGAAGCCGCTGGTCGAGCTGGCCGCGCCGGCGAAGGAGGCGGCGGCCGAGGACGAGAACTCGAGCGCGGTCTACACGGCCGTGGAGTGCAACGACGCGCCTTGGCCGACGGACTGGGCGGTCTGGGACCGGGACAACACGCGGCTCGCGCGCGTGGCGCCGTTCGAGACCTGGGACAACGCGTGGATGAACCTGCCGTGCGCCTACTGGCAGGCGCCCCGGCAGGAGCCGCTCGATGTCCGGACCGGGCGGGGTGAGTTGCCGCCGATCCTGATCCTGGCCGCCGAGCGGGACGCCGCCACGCCGTACGACGGAGCGCTGGAGATGAACCGGCGGCTGTCGGGCTCGGTACTGGTGACCGAGCGGGACGCCGGCACGCACGGCATCGCGTACGGCCCGAACACGTGCGTCAACGGTCACGTCGACGCCTACCTGCTGGAGGGCCGCCTCCCGGCCCGGCGCGCGGCGTGCGAGGGGCACCCCGAGCCCAAGCCGGAGCGCCCGGGCGAGAGCAAGGCGAAGAAGCTGAGGCAGCACACCGCGACGAAGCCGGGCGGCCGGCCTCAGCAGGCCACCGCCCGGCTCCCGCACTGATCAGGCGAGCCCGGCCACCAGCTCGGCCACGCTCTTGCGACGGCCCGTGTAGAACGGCACCTCTTCGCGGACGTGCCTGCGGGCCTCCGAGGCGCGCAGGTGGCGCATGAGGTCGACGATGCGGTACAGCTCGTCGGCCTCGAAGGCCAGGATCCACTCGTAGTCGCCGAGCGAGAACGAGGCGACGGTGTTGGCGCGCACGTCCGGGTAGCCGCGGGCCATCTTGCCGTGGTCGGCGAGCATGCGGCGGCGGTCCTCGTCGGGCAGCAGGTACCAGTCGTAGGAGCGCACGAAGGGGTAGACGCTGACGTAGTCGCGGGGCGTCTCGTCGGCGAGGAACGCCGGGATGTGCGAGCGGTTGAACTCGGCGGGGCGGTGCAGCGCCATGTTCGACCAGACCGGCTCCAGGGCGCGGCCCAGCCTGGTGCGGCGGAAGAGGTTGTACGCCTCCTGGAGCTGGTCGCTGGTCTCGGCGTGCCACCAGATCATGACGTCGGCGTCGGCGCGCAGCCCGGACACGTCGTACGTGCCGCGGATCGTCACGTCCTTGGCGGCGAGCTGGTCGAACAGCTCCTGGACCTCGTCGGCGTACCCCGCGCGGTCCTCGGGGAGGACGTCCTTCAGCTTGAAGACGGACCAGAGGGTGTAGCGGATGACCTCGTTGAGGTCCTTGGCCAGCTTGCCCTTGTTCGGGATCCTGCCGGACTCGGTGGTGGAGGCGTCGTCACTCATGTCCCCTATTCTCCCGCTCCGCCGTGCAGACTCTGCACCGGGTTGGCGGTGAGCTCCTCGACACCGCTCGGATCGCCGTCCAGCTGGTCCACGGCGGCGTACGCGCTCGCGATGCACGCGGGGATGCCCACCCCGTCGTACTGCGCGCCGCACACCGCGAGGCCCGGCACCTCGGCGACGTGCTCGCGGACGCGGGCCACGCGCGCGTGGTGGCCGACCGGGTACTGGGGCAGGCCGTCGGTCCAGCGCGTGACGCGGGTTTCCAGCGGGGTGGCGTCGAGGCCGGTCGCCGCCCGGAGGTCCCGGCGGGAGACGTCGACGAGGTGGTCGTCGTCGCGGCCGAGGATCTCCGTCTCGCCGTAGCGGCCCACGGATGTGCGCAGCACGACCACATCCGGGTTCCCGTCGGCGATCCAGCCCCACTTCTGGGAGGCGAACGTCGACGCCTTGATGGTGCGTCCGTCGACCGGCGGCACGAGGAAGCCGCTGCCCGCCGGCAGGTCGGTGTCGGCCCGGCGGTAGGCGAGGGTGACCAGGGCCATGGAGGAGTACTCGATGCCGTCCAGCTCGGCGGCTGCCTCGGGGGCCTCGGCGCGCAGGAGGGCGGCGGCGGCCGGCGCGGGTACGGCGACGACGACCGCGTCGGCGTGCAGCACCCGGTCACCGGCGACGACACGCCACCCTTCGGACGCCTCCCGGCGCAGCTCCGTCACCGGCGCCCCGGTCACGATCTCGCCGCCCCGCGCGCGCACCGACTCCGCGACGGCGAGCGGGAGTTGGCCCACGCCGCCCTCGATGCCCATGAACACCGGCCCGGTCTGCCGGCCGGCGGCGGCCTTGGCCTGGATCTCGCGGACGCCCTCGGTGAGGGAGTCGTGCGTCTTCGCCGCCTGGTAGAGCTGCGGCACGGCCGAACGCATCGAGATGCGGTACGCGTCGCCCGCGTACACGCCGCCCAGCAGGGGCTCGACCAGGCGGTCGACCACCTCGCGGCCGAGGCGTGCCGCCACGTACTCGCCGACCGCCACGTCGTCCCCGACCTCGGTGCGGGGCAGGTCGGCGTCGCGCTCGATGCGGGCCAGGCCCTCGTCGGACAGGACGCCGGTCAGGGCGGCGGCGGTGCCGGGGACGCCCATCACATGTCCCTTGGGCATCGGTCGCAGGGCGCCTCGGGTCCAGATCGAGGCCGTCGCGGTGGCGGGCGGCTGGAGGCGGTCGGCGAGGCCCACCTCGCGGGCGAGGGCGACGGCCTCGGGGCGGCGGGCCAGCATCGACTCGGCGCCGAAGTCCACGCGCGCACCGGCGATCGTGCCGGGCAGCAGCTTGCCGCCGATCCGGTCCGACGCCTCCAGGACGGTCACCCGCCTGCCGGCGGCCAGCAGCCGGTGGGCGGCCGCCAGACCGGCGATCCCGCCGCCGATGACGACGACCTGGCCCGCACCCCTACGAGTCTGAGCTTCGCGCATGTCCCCAGCCTCTCAGACCCCACTGACAGCCCGTCCGCGCCCCGGTGTCCCGCACGAGTCCCGACCGTGACCGCATCGGGACCGTTTCCCGCCAACGTTCGGCCGGACCCGCGCGTCGAAGAAGCATCAGTCGCCACGACAACCCTCGGGGGTACGCCCACATGCGCGCACGACGATCCGCACGATCCGCACCACCCGTACGACCGGTCCAGGTCCTGACCGGCCTCCTGCTGGCCGCCGCCCTCGCGCTCACCGGCTGCAGCGGCACGGACGACGCGGGATCCGACAGCGCCGCCGCGGGGGGCGGGGCCGCCAAGGAGGAGGTCCAGGCGAGTGCGGACGCGGGCGCCCCGGGCAGCGGCTCCGGCGCGGACCGGGCGACCGCGCCGCCCAAGGCCACGGCGAGCCACATCATCCGTACGGCCTCCCTGACCGTGCAGGTCAAGGACGTACCGCGGGCTCTCGACGAGGCCCGCGCCACCACCGAGAACGCGGGTGGCTACGTCGGCAACGAGACGACCACCGGCGACGGGAAGGGCCATGAGCGCACCCGCGTCGTCCTGCGCGTGCCCGTCGACAAGTACGCCGAGGTCCTCGCCGATCTGGAGGGCGCCGGCAAGCTGATCGAGCGCAGTGCCAAGGCGCAGGACGTCACCGACCAGGTCGTGGACGTGGAGAGCCGCATCACGTCGCAGCGGGCCAGCGTGGCCCGGATCCGCGAGCTGATGGACCGGGCGACCAAGCTCAGCGACGTGGTCACGCTGGAGGGCGAGCTGAGCTCCCGCCAGGCGGACCTGGAGGCGCTGCTGGCCCAGCAGGCGTCCCTGAAGGACCGCACCAGCCTGGCCACGATCACCCTCTCCCTGTCGGAGACGCCGGTGAAGAAGGCGGCCCCGAAGGACGAGGACCCCGGCTTCCTGGACGCGCTCGCGGGCGGCTGGGGCGCGTTCGTGACGATGCTGCGCTGGCTCGCGGTGGTGTTCGGCGCCGTGCTGCCCTTCGCCGCCGTGGCGGCACTGATCGTGTTGCTGTGGCTGAAGGTCCTGCGGCCCCGGATGCCCCGGCGCCCGGCGACCGCGCCCGCGACGACCGCCCTGGGTCCGCTGCCGACGGCCCGCCAGGCACCGGGGCGCACGCACGCGGGGGACGAGCACGGCGCCGGACAGGGCGGCGAGCGGGACTGAAATGCCCGGCGCTCGTAGCGTGTTCGCATGAACATGAGTGCTGCGAGTGGTGGGTCGGGAACGCGAGAACGACTGGTCGTCATCGGAGGCGACGCCGCGGGGATGTCCGCGGCGTCGCAGGCGCGGCGTCTGAAGAGCGCCGAGGAGCTGGAGATCGTGGCGTTCGAACGCGGCCACTTCACCTCCTTCTCGGCCTGCGGCATCCCGTACTGGGTGGGCGGCGGCGTCCCGGAGCGCGACCAGTTGATCGCCCGTACGGCCGAGGAGCACCGCGCGCGGGACATCGACCTGCGCATGCGGACCGAGGTCACGGAGATCGACGTGGCAGGCGGCCGGGTACGCGCGCGTGACGTCGATTCCGGCGCCGAGTCCTGGACGTCGTACGACAAACTCGTCATCGCGACCGGCGCCCGCCCGATCCGCCCCGACATGCCGGGCGCCGACGCCCCCGGCGTCCACGGCGTGCAGACCCTCGACGACGGCCAGGCCCTGATCGACACGCTGGAACACACGCGTGGCCGGCGCGCGGTGGTCGTCGGCGCGGGCTACATCGGCGTCGAGATGGCCGAGGCGCTCATCAACCGCGGCTACGAGGTCACGGTCGTCAACCGGGGCAGCGAACCCATGTCCACGCTCGACGCGGACATGGGCCGGCTGGTGCACGAGGCCATGGAGGGCCTCGGCATCACCATGGTCAACGACACCGAGGTCACCAAGATCCTCACCGGCGAGGACGGCCGGGTCCGCGCGGTGGCCACGCAGGACGCCGAGTACCCGGCGGACGTGGTCGTCCTCGGCATCGGCGTCCGCCCCGAGAGCACGCTGGCGCGAGCGGCCGGCCTCCCCCTCGGCGACCACGGCGGCCTGCTCACCGACCTCGCCATGCGGGTACGCGGCCACGAGAACATCTGGGCGGGCGGCGACTGCGTGGAGGTCCTCGACCTGGTGTCCGGCCAGGAACGCCACATCGCCCTCGGTACGCACGCCAACAAGCACGGCCAGGTCATCGGCACGAACGCCGCCGGCGGCTACGCCACGTTCCCCGGCGTCGTCGGCACGGCCGTCAGCAAGGTCTGCGACCTGGAGATCGCCCGCACGGGTCTGCGCGAGAAGGACGCCCGCCGGGCGGGCCTGCAGTACGTCACGGCCACGATCGAATCGACGAGCCGCGCGGGCTACTACCCCAACTCCTCGCTGATGACGGTCAAGATGCTCGCCGAACGCCGCACGGGCCGCCTCCTGGGCGTCCAGATCGTCGGCCGCGAGGGCGCGGGCAAACGAGTCGACATCGCGGCGGTCGCCCTGACGGCCGGCATGACGGTGGAACAGATGGTGTCCCTGGACCTGGGATACGCGCCCCCGTTCTCCCCGGTCTGGGACCCGGTCCTGGTGGCGGCCCGCAAGGCAGCGAAGGCGGTCAACACCGGACCTTCTTGACAGGCGGCGCGGGCAACGCCCTCAGGGGCGCGGGGCTGTATCGATATGCGGCTCGGCCGCGTGGGCGCGACCCGCCCGAGTCGTGATCAATGTGCGGGATGTGCCTTCGTGGCACGGTCCGGTCCGGTGGACGGTCTTACGTGACGCGAGCGCAACTGGCACTCCCGACAGCCACCTCGCCGGTCTCCACCTGCGCGCCTCGATGATCTGGATCAAGGACCTCACCAGACCACCCGATGATCACGACTCGACAGGCCCCTGGGTGACGCGCTGAGGTGCCGGACGCCAAGGGCGGGCAGGAGTCGAGTCAACGGTCAACCAGCCGTGGACGCGGGGCCTCACCCGTGGATTCCGCGTCGGTGTCGTCGGTGCCGACCGGGCCGCGGGGAAGCATCCGGTCCAGCCACTTCGGCAGCCACCAGTTGCTGCGGCCGAGGAGTGTCATGGTCGCCGGTACCAGCACCATGCGTACGACCGTGGCGTCGATGAAGATCGCGGTGGCCAGGCCGAGCCCGAACATTTTGGTGGAGGGGTCCTCGGCGACGGCGAAGGACAGGAAGACCGCCACCATGATGAGGGCGGCCGAGGTGATGATCCGGGCGGTGCGCGAGACGCCCTCGACGATCGCCGTGCCGTTGTCGCCGGTGCGCAGGTACTCCTCGCGCACGCGGGAGAGGAGGAACACCTCGTAGTCCATCGACAGGCCGAACAGGATGGCGAAGAGGAACATCGGGATGAACGACACGATCGGAACCGTCGCTTCCAGCCCGATGAGTGCGCCTCCCCAGCCCCACTGGAAGACCGCGACCATGATGCCGTAGGCCGCGCCGATGCTCAGCAGATTCAGCAGTACCGCCTTGAGCGGTACGAGTATCGAGCGGAAGACCAGCATCAGCAGGAGGAACGACATCGCCAGCACGGCGGCGACGAACATCGGCAGGCGTTGGCTGGTGCGTTGGCCCACATCGGACAGGCTCGCGGCTGCGCCGCCGACGTGGGCCCTGGCCGGGCCGTGCCCGATCGCCGTGGGCAGCACGTCGGTGCGCAACCGGGCGATGGTGTCGGCCGTGGCCTTGTCCTGAGGGCTGGTGGTCGGGAACACCACGAGGGTCGCGATGCCGGTGGCCCGATCGATGTGCGTCGGCGCGACGGATGCGATGCCCGGATCCGCCGCGACCGCCCCGACGAGTCGGTCCAGCACTCCCGGATCACCGGTGGGGTCCGCGGCGATGACGAGGGGACCGTTGGTGCCCGGGCCGAATCCCTCGGCGACGAGGTCGTAGGCCCGGCGCTCGGTACGGCTGTGGGGCAGTGAGCCGTCGTCGGGCAGACCGACGCGCAGGCCGAGCACGGGCAGCGTGGCGGTCAGCAGCAGCCCCGCCGCGCCGACCGCGTACGGCACCGGGTGCCGGCTGACGTGCCCGATCCAGCGGCGCCACCCGGCGGCGTGGGCAGCGCCCACCGCCGGGTGGCGCCGCCGCGCGAGTCGGACCGGCTTCCTGGTCTGCAGGGCCCGGCCGATCCGGCCGGATCGGGCCAGGCGCGGGCCGGCCGCGCCGAGGAAGGCCGGCAGCAGCGTCACCGACGCGAGCACCATGATCAGGACGACGATCGAGACGGCGAGCCCGCCCACCGTCATGAACGGCACGTTCGCGACCGCCAGGCCGAGGATCGACACGACGACGGTGCCGCCGGCGAAGACCACCGGCCGCCCCGCCGTGGCCACCGCTCGTCCGGCCGCCTCGTGCGGATCCAGCCCGCGCGCGAGGTACTCCCGGTGCCTGGCGAGCACGAACAGCGCGTAGTCGATGCCCACTCCGAGCCCGACCATGCTGCCCAGGACCGGTGCGAAGGTCGGGACGTCCGTCACCCCCGCCAGTACCGTCATCGTGGCGACCCCGACGGTCAGCCCGAAGACCGCCATGCCGATCGGCAGCGCGGCGGCGACGAGCGAACCGAACGCCAGGAACAGGATCGCGGCCGCGGCGAGGAGGCCGATCAGCTCGCTCGCGCCGCCGTCGGGGTCGGAGAAGGCGTAGAAGAGGTTCCCGCCCATCTCGATGCGCAACGGCAGCTCGGCGCGCAGCCGGTCGCCGAGATCGACGAGGGCGTCGAGGTCTTCGGCCGACAGTCGGCTCTGGTCGGGGTACTGCACCCGGACGACCGCGATCCGCCCGTCGGCCGAAACGAGGCCGCCGCGCACGGCGGTGTCCCCGCCCGCGTCGAGCGCCCCCGCCGGGTCGCTCGTGCCGAGCACGTGCGGCAGCCGCTTCACCTCGGCCCGCAGCCGCGTGAGAGCGGTGCGCGCGCCGTCGTCGTCGAAGAACGTCGCACCGTCGTCGAGGGGGGTGACGACCACTTGGGCGGTCATCCCCTCCTGGCCGGTGCCTGCCCGCTCGATCAGTTCCGCGGCCCGTCGGGAGTCCAGTCCCGGAGCGGTCATCGAGTCCGCGGTCCGCCCGCCGAAGGCGACGGCGGCGAGGACGGCGAGCGTGGCGGCGATCAGCCATGCCGCGATCACCCGCCAGGGATGGCGGGCGGCGCTTGCGCCCAGGCGCAACAGGGCTTTCGAGAGCATCGGGTCCTCCAACCACCTCGTCGGCCGTCCTTGTACGGCCGCCGATGCCGAGGCTCGTCGCCACGGCGCTCCGCGGCATCGGCCCGCGGGCCGCGGATCCGTCGGCCCCAAGTCGGAGTGACACCCCGTCCTTTCGGCTGATGCGCGGCACGGCGCGGTCCCTAGGCTGAGAACCGTGCTGCGAGACGACCTGCGAACCCTGTGGACCGAACCCCGGCCGCCCGGCGCGCCCGCCCGGGTGCGGCGGGACTGGGCGCTGCTCGCCGCGGGCCTTGCCGGTGTGGCGCTGGAGGCCACCCTGCGCGAGAACGTCGTGTGGCGGCCGGTGGCGGTGGTGTTCGCCGTATGGCTGTGCCTGCTGCCCCTGTGGCGCCGGACCCGCCCGCTGGCGATGGTGACGCTGGCGTTCGGCTCGGTGGTCCTGCTTCAGGTGGCCTCGCTCGTCGCCGCTCCTCGCGAGCCCGTCGGCCTGTACACCGGCGCGGTCGTGCTCGTGCTGGTGTACGCGTTGCCCCGGTGGGGATCGGGACGCGAGATCGTGCTGGGCGGCGCGGTGATCCTCGCGGCCGGGGCGCTGTGTTCCGTCACGGACGAGACCCCGGTCGTCGAGAACCTCGTGGGCATCGTCTTCCTGCTGCTGCCCGGCGTGGTCGGGGCTGCCGTGCGGTTCCGGGTGACCGCTCGCGAGCGGCAGTTGGACCAGGTGCGCTCCCGCGAGCGCGAGCAGCTCGCCCGGGAACTGCACGACACGGTGGCCCACCACGTGTCGGCCATGGTGATCACCGCCCAGGCGGGCCGGGTGCTCGCGGGCACCGACCCGTCCGCCGCCGTCGAGGCGCTGGAGGGGGTCGAGGAGGAAGGGGCGCGCACGCTGGAGGAAATGCGCGCCATGGTCGCCGCACTGCGCGACCGCGGCGTCGGCGCCGAGCTGGCGCCCCCTGCCGGAGTCGCGGATCTGGAGCGCCTGGTGCGCACCCCGGGTGGCCGCCTCAGGGTCGACCTGGGGCTCGACGGCGAACTGGACGCGCTGCCCCCGGCCGTGGACGCGGCCGTCTACCGGATCGTGCAGGAGTCGGTGACCAACGCGCTGCGCCATGCGGTCGACGCGACCGAGCTCGTCATCCGGGTCGCCGCCGAACGGCACACGGTACGGGTAAGTGTGCGCGACAACGGCCAACGCACCGGCCGGGGTCGCGACGGATACGGACTTACCGGACTGCGCGAGCGCGCGACCCTGCTCGGCGGCACACTACGAGCCGGCCCGGGTCTCGACCGGGGCTGGCATGTCGACGCCGAACTGCCGAGGGCGAGGAGCGAGAGCGGTGTCCATTCGCGTCCTCGTCGCTGACGACCAGACGATCATCCGCACCGGGTTGCGGATCATGCTGAACGCCCAGCCCGGCATCGAGGTGGTCGGCGAGGCCGCCGACGGGCGGGAAGCGGTACGTCTGGCCCGCGAACTGCGCCCCGACGTCTGCCTGTTCGACATCCGCATGCCCGTACTCGACGGGCTCGAGGCCACCCGGCTGGTCGCCGGCCCGGGCGTCGCCGACCCGCTGGCCGTGGTCGTCATCACCACGTTCGACCTCGACGAGTACGTCTACGGCGCGCTGCGTGCCGGCGCCCGCGGATTCCTCCTCAAGGACACGGGACCGGACCTTCTGGCACAGGCCGTGCGTTCGGCGTCCGACGGTGAGGCGCTCATCGCGCCCAGCGTCACCGTGCGCCTGCTCCAGGCATTCGCGGACCTGCCCGCCGGCCGGCCCGCGGCCCAGCCGGTCTCCCCCGTCACCGCCCGCGAGGAGCAGGTGCTCCTCGCCGTCGCCCGCGGGCTGACCAACACCGAGATCGCCGACGCACTGCACATCAGCCTCAGCACGGTGAAGACGCATCTGGCCAGCCTGATGGCCAAACTCGGCGCCCGCAACCGGGTCGAGATCGCGATGTGGGCCTACGAAACGCGCCGTATCCTCCCCGGCACCTGAGCCGGGTGCCGGGCCGTGTCCCATGCCCCAGAGCGTGACGTACCAGGAGGCCGGAACCGGGACGGTGCGACACCCGATACGCCAAGACTCCCGACAGCTACCACCCGATGCTCACGACTCGATTCGCGCCCTAGGCGGATCCGTTGATCCGCTCAATGGCCTGCCGAGCCTGCTCAGTCGGCGGCCGCGACGGCAAGGACGACACGGACGCGCTCACACTCGGCGGCATCGCGGCAGCGGGCTGCTCCCCCGCCGGCTTCGCATGCGCGGCCCCCGGCCGAACCGACCGCAGCCGATGGCTGACGGCCTCGTCCAGCGTCACCGGCCGCTGCATCTGCGAAGCCAGGCGGCCGGCCTCCTGCCCCAGCCGAGCCACGTCTTCCCACGGCAGCCGCACCACCACCGCGATCTCGGCCTCCCCGTCGGGCAACGCGTGAATCGGAGGAGTAACTCGGTCGTTCATCGCCTGTTCCTCACGTAGACCCCGCGACCCGCCTTCCCCGTGCCGCGGGCGGTTGCCGACACATACGCGCGCGACGACGGGCCCGTTCACCGATTCGTGGCAGACATCGGGGGCAGATACACCTCGTGGTCATCCCCGTCCATGACGTGAACCCGGTGCGCCGCACCCCCTGGGTGACATACGCACTGATCGCCGCGAACGTCCTCGTCTTCCTGTCCACGCCCGGCACGGCGGGCACCGTGGCCGGCGAGAGCAGCCTGTCCCAGCTGTGCCATTTACACGCGTTCCTGGACCAGTACGCGGCGGTGCCGAGGGAGTTGATCCACGGTCAGCTCCCGGGAGTGGTGCCGACCGGCGAGGTCGCCGTCGGCCCGCGGGGCCCGGGCTGTGTGATCGGCCCGCCAGGCTACGACAAGTCCCCCGCCCTGTCGGTCTTCACGGCGATGTTCCTGCACGGCGGCTGGCTGCACCTGCTGGGCAACATGCTGTTCCTGCTGATCTTCGGCAACAACATCGAGGACCGCATGGGCCACGTGCGGTACTTCCTCTTCTACGTCGCCTGCGGATACGCGGCGTCGTACGGCTTCGCGCTCCTCAACGACGACTCAGCCGAACCCCTGATCGGCGCCTCCGGAGCCATCGCGGGCGTACTGGGCGCCTATCTGGTGCTGTATCCGAAGGCCAGAGTGTGGGTCCTCGTGCCGTTCCTGATCTTCCTGCCGCTACGCCTGCCCGCCTGGCTGGTGCTCGGCTTCTGGTTCGTGCTGCAGGCGGTGTACTCGAACGGCGACGGCGTCTCCGACGCGGGCACCGTGGCCTATGCGGCGCACATCGTCGGCTTCCTGGCCGGCATGGCGCTCGCGTGGCCGCTCAAGCCGGGGACACCACCGCCGCCGGAGCCGCGCGGCCTGCTGTTCGGCAGGAGAGCGCGGCCCCACACGTGGTGAGCGCCGTCAGCGAGCCGTCTGCTTGTGGACGTACTCGACGAGGCGGGTCAGCGCGTCCGGGTCCGTGGACGGCATGACGCCGTGGCCGAGGTTGAAGACGTGGCCCTCCAGACCGGCGGCCGTGTCGAGGACCTCGCGGGTCTTGGCCTCGACGGCCTCGGTGCCGGCGAACAGGACCGTCGGGTCCAGGTTGCCCTGGAGCGCCTTGCCGGGGCCGACGCGGCGGGCGGCCTCGTCGAGCGGGACGCGCCAGTCGACGCCGACGACGTCCGCGCCGGCCTCGCCCATGAGCTTCAGCAGCTCACCGGTGCCGACACCGAAGTGGATGCGCGGGACGCCGTAGGACTCGACGGCCTTGAAGACCTTCGAGGAGGCGGGCATCACCGAGCGCACGTAGTCGGCGGGGGCGAGCGCGCCGGCCCACGAGTCGAACAGCTGGACCGCGGAGGCGCCGGCCTCGATCTGCACCTTGAGGAACGCAGCCGTGATGTCCGCGAGGCGGTCGAGCAGGTCGGCCCAGAGCTCCGGGTCGCCGTACATCATCGCCTTGGCGTTCTCGTACGTGCGGGACGGGCCGCCCTCGACGAGGTAACTCGCAAGGGTGAAAGGCGCGCCCGCGAATCCGATGAGCGGAGTGGCCCCGAGCTCGCGGGTGAGCAGGCCTACGGCCTCGGTGACGTACGAGACGTCCTCGGGGGTCAGGTCACGCAGCTGGGCAAGGTCGGCGCGGGTGCGGATGGGGCGCTCGACGACCGGGCCGATGCCGGGCTTGATGTCGAGGTCGATGCCGATGGCCTTGAGCGGGACGACGATGTCGCTGAAGTAGATCGCCGCGTCCACGTTGTGCCTGCGTACGGGCTGCAGGGTGATCTCGGTGACCAGCTCCGGCCGCATGCAGGAGTCGAGCATCCCGATGCCCTCGCGGACCTTGCGGTACTCCGGCAGGGAGCGCCCGGCCTGCCGCATGAACCACACGGGCGTGTGCGGCACGGGCTCGCGCCTGCACGCCTTGAGGAAGGCGGAATCGTACGTGGCGGTCGGCGGCGTCTGGTTGGCACTCACGGGGGCAAGTCTCGCACGGCCGCAACAGGGCCGGCGCTGGGGTTGCCGTGTTGTCCGGGTGTCCCTCCCTGCACGAAGCCCCGGTTCCCCTTAATCTTCCCGGCATGGCTGCGGCTCAGGGAAGACTGTCGGACGGCAGTGGCGGAATGGATGAGGCGAGGGACAAAGGGGAGGCGGACCGGCATTCGAGCAGTACGGCTCCACCGGCGTTCCGCGCCGCGGTCGACGCCCTGCGCAGCAGTCGGTTGCGGCCGCAGATCGAGGTCGAGCAGACCAAGGCGCCCCAGCGCCTGGCTCCGTACGCGTACGCGCTGGAGGCCACCGTCGTCGACGGCGACCACGACCTGGCCGACGGCCGGCTGGTGCTGCTGCACGACCCGGCGGGTCACGACGCCTGGCGGGGCACCTTCCGGCTGGTGACCCTGGTGCGGGCGGAGCTGGAGCCGGAGATGGCCGTCGACCCGCTGCTGCCCGACGTGTGCTGGTCCTGGCTGACCGGCGCGCTCCAGGCGCGCGGGCTGTCGTACGGCGAACCGAGCGGCACGGTCACACGGGCGAGCTCCCACTACTTCGGCGGCCTGTCCGAGCGCCCGGCGTCCTCGCAGATCGAGATCCGTGCCTCCTGGACGCCGCGCGAGGGCCTGGGCGGCGTTCCGGACACCGCGGCCCACCTGACGTCCTGGTGCGATCTGCTCGCCCAGGTCGCGGGGCTGCCTCCGGCGGGTCCGGGCGACGCGTCGGTGGTGACGCTGCCGCAGCGGCGGGACCCGCAGTCCCGCTGACCGCCTCTCGCCCCCTCACCCCATAACCGAAACTGACTCCGTAGCCGTCACTTGCCGTGACGGCTTCTCGTCGTGCCCGCCACGCACGGTGACCGCCACCGATTTGACCGTCACTTTGTCGATACGGCCACTTTCGGTCAGGAACCGCCCTTGATCGAGCCGATTTCCGCGCCAGTCGATCGACCGTGTGTCTGAATTGCCCCGATTGTTACTCACTAAATCGTGATCTTTCTCTAAAGGGCCACGGGTTTGGTGCCGAAGACGACTGTGACCTTGAAAGCCGTCCCCGCACCCAGGAGGCCTGGTGTCCGTTCTCCTTGAGCAGCCCGCAAGCCTGGTCGCCTACCGCCCGAACAAGCCGACCGCCATGGTGGTCGTGGCCGATCCCCGCGTCCGCTCCACCGTCACCCGTCATCTCTGGGCGCTCGGCGTACGCGACGTCATCGAGGCCTCGTCCATCGCGGAGGCTCGTCCCCGCATCGGCAACCCCCGCGACATCTGTGTCGCCGACGTCCACCTGCCCGACGGCTCCGGCCTCACCCTCCTGTCCGAGACCCGTGCCGCGGGTTGGCCCAACGGCCTCGCCCTCTCCGCCGCCGACGACATCGGCGCCGTTCGCAACGCCCTCGCCGGCGGCGTGAAGGGTTACGTCGTCACCGGCACCCGCACCAACGTCGGGCTCCCCACCCGGCCCGGTGCCGCTCCCATCGGCGCCGCCGCCGCCCGTATGCACCGTCGCCACCCGGGCGCCCCGAGCCACCCGGGCGGCTACCGCGAGCTGTCCGGTCGCGAGGTCGAGGTGCTGCGGCTGGTGGCGGAGGGCCAGTCGAACAAGGCGATCGGCGTCTCGATGGGCCTGTCCGCCCTGACCGTCAAGAGCCACCTCGCCCGCATCGCCCGCAAGCTCGGCACCGGTGACCGCGCCGGAATGGTCGCCGTGGCCCTGCGGACGGGCATCATCCACTGAATCCATGAACGCTTGATCATTCACCGACGTGAACGGGATCGGCCGCTGATCCCGCCCGCGTCCCTCATCTGTCGTGGACCGGAACCTTCACGTGACTGACTGGTTTACGACCCTCAGGCGCCCGCCGACGGAACGTTCCGTCGGCGGGCGCTGTCCATACACAGATACCCTTGACATGTGACCGACGCCCAAGAGACCGCAGCAGACAGTTCACTGCGAACCACCGGAGGCGCCCCTCCGGAAGACAACGGGTCTTCTGTTGCGGAGGCGCCGATCCCTTTGCTGGAGCCCCGCGAGGGTATTCCGCCCGTGATCGCCGACGAGGCCGCGCTCGCTGAAGTGATCGCCGCCTTCGCCGCCGGCTCCGGCCCCGTGGCCGTCGACGCCGAACGCGCGTCCGGGTACCGATACGGCCAGCGCGCCTATCTCGTGCAGCTGCGCCGCGCGGGCGCGGGGTCGGCCCTGATCGACCCCGTGGCCTGTCCCGACCTGTCGGGACTCGGCGAGGCGCTGTCCGGCGTCGAGTGGGTGCTGCACGCGGCCACCCAGGATCTGCCCTGTCTGCGCGAGATAGGCATGGTGCCGACCCTGCTCTTCGACACCGAGCTGGCCGGGCGACTGGCCGGTTTCCCGAGAGTCGGCCTCGGTGCGATGGTCGAGGGCGTGCTCGGATTCGTCCTGGAGAAGGGTCACTCGGCCGTCGACTGGTCGACGCGGCCGCTGCCCGAGCCGTGGCTGCGGTATGCGGCGCTGGATGTCGAGCTCCTCGTGGATCTGCGCGACGCGCTGGAGAAGGAGCTGGACCGGCAGGGGAAGCTGGAGTGGGCGCGGCAGGAGTTCGAGGCGATCGCGACCGCGCCGCCTGCGGAGCCGCGCAAGGATCCGTGGCGGCGGACGTCCGGGATGCACAAGGTGCGGCGGCGTCGGCAGCTGGGCGTCGTGCGGGAGCTGTGGGAGACGCGTGACCGTATCGCCCAGAAGCGGGACGTGTCGCCGGGCAAGGTGCTGTCGGACGCGGCCATCGTGGAGGCCGCGCTTTCCCTGCCGGGCAATGTGCACGCCCTCACCGCGCTGAACGGGTTCGGGCATCGCATGGGGCGGCGGCAGCTGGAGCAGTGGCAGGCCGCCGTCGATCGTGCGAAGGCTTTGACCGAGTCGCAGTTGCCGGCGCCGGGGCAGCCCGTCACGGGGCCGCCGCCGCCGCGTGCCTGGGCCGACAAGGACCCTGCTGCCGCGGCTCGGCTCTCCGCGGCTCGGGCCGCCGTGTCCGCGCTGGCCGAGCAGCTCAACATGCCGCAGGAGAACCTGATCACTCCGGACACCGTGCGGCGGGTCTGCTGGGAGCCGCCGAAGGTCGTCGACGCCGAGTCGGTCGCGGAGTCGCTGGCCGGCTACGGGGCGCGGGCCTGGCAGGTCGAGCAGGTCACGCCGGTGTTGGTTGCCGCCTTGTCCGCCTAACGGCGCCTGGCCGGAAGACGATCAGCGTCGGCAGGATCACCAGCACCGCTCCTGCCGAGATCGCTTCCCGGTGGGCGCCGAACGGGCCCTTCAAGCGGAACAGCGACGTCGAGATCACGCCAAGATCTTCGGCGCCTGCGCCGTCCAGCCGGGCCGCCTCGTAGGGGGCCCCGGAATGAAC
This sequence comes from Streptomyces sp. NPDC107528, assembly GCF_055639295.1. Classification (NCBI taxonomy): domain Bacteria; kingdom Bacillati; phylum Actinomycetota; class Actinomycetes; order Kitasatosporales; family Streptomycetaceae; genus Streptomyces; species Streptomyces sp. NPDC107528. The sequence continues at coordinate 314,308 of NZ_JBVKAV010000001.1, read as the reverse complement.
CTCGGCACCCACCCCGCGATGTGACCTTCGCCGCTCCCCCCTCCAGGACTGTGCAGCTACGTTACTCATAAGTAGCATGAGCCTGAGCGCGCGCTCAGCGCTTGCGCAGCGCAGCAGTGCAGATCCCGCACCTCTGGAGGAGAGCCATCGTGCCTCGTACCGTCAGGGACGTCGTCTTCGTCGACGGCGTCCGCACCCCGTTCGGCAAGGCGGGCCCGAAGGGCATCTACCACGAGACCCGCGCCGACGACCTCGTCGTGAAGGCGATCCGGGAGCTGCTGCGCCGCAACCCCGGTCTCGACCCGAAGGAGATCGACGAGGTCGCCATCGCCGCGACCACGCAGATCGGTGACCAGGGCCTCACCCTCGGCCGCACGGCCGGCATCCTCGCGGGCCTCCCGCAGTCGGTGCCCGGCTACTCCATCGACCGCATGTGCGCCGGCGCCCTGACCGCCGTGACGTCCGTCGCCGGTTCGATCGCCTTCGGTGCCTACGACGCCGTCATTGCGGGCGGTGTCGAGCACATGGGCCGCCACCCGATGGGCGAGGGCGTGGACCCCAACCCGCGCTTCGTCAGCGAGAAGCTGGTCGACGAGTCGGCGCTGTTCATGGGCATGACCGCCGAGAACCTGCACGACCGCTACCCGACGATCACCAAGCAGCGCGCCGACGAGTACGCGGTGCGTTCGCAGGAGAAGGCCGCCAAGGCGTACGCCAACGGCAAGATCCAGCAGGACCTGGTGCCTGTCTCCGTGCGCCGGACCAACGCCGAGGCCGGTGAGACGGGCTGGGGCCTGGTCACCGCCGACGAGCCGATGCGTCCGGGTACGACCCTGGAGAGCCTGTCCGGCCTCAAGACGCCGTTCCGCGTCCACGGCCGGGTCACCGCCGGTAACGCGGCCGGTCTGAACGACGGCGCCACCGCCTCGATCATCGCGAGCGAGGACTTCGCCCGCGAGAACAACCTGCCGGTGAAGATGCGCCTGGTCTCGTACGCCTTCGCGGGTGTCGAGCCCGAGGTCATGGGCTACGGCCCGATCCCGGCGACCGAGAAGGCCCTCGCCAAGGCCGGCCTGTCGATCGAGGACATCAACCTCTTCGAGATCAACGAGGCCTTCGCCGTCCAGGTGCTCGCCTTCCTGGAGCACTACGGCATCGCCGACGACGACGCGCGCGTCAACCAGTACGGCGGCGCCATCGCCTACGGCCACCCGCTCGCCTCCTCGGGCGTCCGTCTGATGACGCAGCTGGCCCGCCAGTTCGAGGAGCAGCCGGAGGTCCGCTACGGCCTCACCACCATGTGCGTCGGCTTCGGCATGGGCGCCACGGTGATCTGGGAGAACCCGCACCACAAGGACGCCGGAGGCGACAAGTGAGCACCGCTGAGCTTCTCAAGGGAGCGGCCGAGCTGTTCCCCGACGAGGTCGTGACGTCCGCGCACGTACGCCACCTCGACCTGCCGTTCGGCGCCGGGCGCTTCGCCCTGATCACGCTGGACAACGGCTTCGACCACACCAAGCCGACCACCTTCGGCCCGCAGTCGCTGGCCAACCTGGACATCGCCATCGACCAGGTCGAGGCGGAGGCCGCGGCCGGCGACATCGTCGGCGTCGGCATCACCGGCAAGCCGTTCATCTTCGCCGTCGGCGCCGACCTCAAGGGCGTCGAGCTCCTCAAGGAGCACAAGGACGCGCTCGCCATCGGCAAGGGCGGCCACGAGGTCTTCAAGCGCCTCGCCGGTATCGCCGTCCCGACCTTCGCGTACTACAACGGCGCCGCGATGGGCGGTGGCGTCGAGGTCGGTCTGCACTGCAAGTACCGGACCGTCTCCAAGGCGCTCCCGGCCTTCTCGCTCCCCGAGGTCTTCCTCGGCCTGGTCCCCGGCTGGGGCGGCTGCACGATCCTGCCGAACCTGATCGGCGCCGAGAAGGCCGTCTCGGTGATCATCGAGAACAGCCTCAACCAGAACAAGCAGCTCAAGGGCCAGCAGGTCTTCGACCTGGGCATCGCCGACGCCATCTTCGAGGGCGCCGACTTCCTGGAGCAGTCGCTGATCTGGACCGCCCAGGTGGTGAAGGGCGACGTCGAGGTCGAGCGTCCGGTGATCGACCGCGGTGAGGCCTGGGACCAGGCCGTCGCCAAGGGCCGTTTCATCGCGGACTCCAAGGTGCACGGGGCCGCTCCGGCCGCCTACCGCGCCCTCGACGTCATCGCCGCCGCCAAGAACGGCGACCTCCAGCAGGGCTACGACGCCGAGGACAAGGCGCTCGCCGACCTGATCATGGGTGGCGAACTGCGCTCCGGCATCTACGCCTTCAACCTGGTGCAGAAGCGCGGCAAGCGCCCGGCCGGCGCCCCGGACAAGAACCTGGCGCGCCCGGTCACCAAGGTCGGCGTGGTCGGCGCGGGCCTGATGGCCTCGCAGCTGGCGCTGCTCTTCCTGCGCCGCCTGGAGGTCCCGGTCGTCCTCACGGACATCGACCAGGAGCGCGTCGACAAGGGTGTGGGCTACGTCCACGCCGAGATCGAGAAGCTGCTCGGCAAGGGCCGTATCAACCAGGACAAGGCCAACCGCCTCAAGGCGCTGGTCAGCGGTGTGCTGGACAAGGCCGAGGGCTTCGCGGACGCGGACTTCATCATCGAGGCCGTGTTCGAGGAGATCGGCGTCAAGCAGCAGGTGTTCGCGGAGGTCGAGGCGGTCGCCCCGGCGCACGCGATCTTCGCCACCAACACCTCGTCGCTCTCGGTCTCCGAGATGGCGTCGAAGCTGAAGAACCCCGAGCGGGTCGTCGGCTTCCACTTCTTCAACCCGGTCGCGGTCCTGCCTCTGCTCGAGATCGTCCGCGGCGAGAAGACGGACGACGCCTCCCTGGCCACGGCCTTCGCCGTCGCCAAGAAGCTGAAGAAGACCGCGGTCCTGACGAAGGACGCCCCGGCGTTCGTCGTGAACCGCATCCTCACCCGCTTCATGGGCGAGATCCAGAACGTCATCGACGAGGGCACCCCGGTCGAGGTCGCCGAGAAGGCCATCGAGCCGCTCGGCCTGCCGATGTCCCCGCTGGTGCTGCTGGAGCTGGTCGGTCCCGCGATCGGTCTGCACGTCTCCGAGACCCTCAACCGGTCCTTCCCCGACCGCTTCACGGTCTCCCCGAACCTCGCGGCCGTCGTCAAGGCGGGCAAGCGCGGCTTCTACGTGTACGACAGCGGGAAGCCCGAGCTGGACCCGGAGGTCGCCGCGCTGCTCAAGCAGGGCGACACCGTCCTCACCGAGGAGCAGGTCCGCGAGCGCGTCCTCGACGCCGTCGCCCAGGAGATCGGGCTCATGCTCGACGAGGGCGTCGTCGCCGAGGCCCAGGACATCGACCTGTGCCTGATCACGGGCGCCGGGTGGCCCTTCCACCTGGGCGGCATCACGCCGTACCTGGACCGCGAGGGTGTCTCCGAGCGCGTGAACGGCAAGAAGTTCCTGGCGCCGGGCGTGGCGTCGGTTCCGGCGTAACACGACTCGTACGCCAGTAAGGGCCCCTGCTCCGGCAGGGGCCCTTTCGCGTGGGTGGGGGCCCTTCGCGTGGGTGGAGGGCCTGTTGCGTGAGTGGGAGTCGTTCGCGTGGGCGGCGGGTCGGGACTCCCGGGGGGTCAGACCTCTCGCCAGGCCTCCAGCGCCAGCCCCGGCTCCTCCTTGCGTCGGGTCACCAGCAGCTGCCCGGTCGACGGGGACATCGTGGCCGCCACGACCCGCTCGTCCTCGTCCAGCGCCAGCGCCACCACCGCGTCCGCCGCGAGCTGCGGTCCGGACTCCGTCCACCACGCCCCCGCCGACTCCTGCTCCGTCGGGTAGGCGGCGAAGGCGACGCGTCCGCTCGCCGAGCGCTGGGCGAGCAACGTGCAGTCGTGGCCGTCGAGTTCGCAGCGGATCACGGAGACCGCGCCGGGGCCTGCGGACGCAAGCAGCGTGACCGGCTTGGTGCCGGGGCGCCAGGCACACAGGTCGCCGGAGTCGTCCGCGTAGAAGAGGGTGGTGTGCTCGGCGGAGGTCGCGAGGGCGCGGAGGGTGCCCGGGCGTACCGGGGTCTCCATCGCCTCCTCCAAGGCCGGGACGGCGCCCGGACTCTCCTGCCGCCAGTGCAGGATGGCTCCGGGGACTGCCGCGTACAGCTCGACGAGCCCGGACTCCCCCGTCACGGCGGCCAGCCGCTCGTCGACCTCACGCCCCTTGAGGTCACGCCACGGACCCCAGCCGCCGACCGCCTTCTGCCCGAGCATGCTCACTCCGCCCGCCTTGTTGCGGACGAAGACATGGCACCGCCCTTGCGCGTCGACCGTGACGGCGGGCATGCCCGTGCGGTCGCCGGTCCGGTTCGGGTGGCCGATGGGGATCCAGTCCAGGGCCGCGAGGCGCGGGCGGAAGTGCGTGGAGTGCACGAGGCCTGCCTCGCCCGGCTTGGTGGGACGCCAGGCGGCCAGATGGGCGTAGCGGTCGGCGCCCTGGCCGACCGCGGGGCCGGGGCGCAGCTTCTGCTCGCCGCCGAGCCGACGCGGGGGTTCCCATGGGCCGCCGGGTCCGAGTTCCGCCCGGCACAGGACGGCGTCGTCGGTCGGCAGATAGACACTGAGGCGGCCGTCGCGGCCGCGGATGAGCCAGTCGCCGTTCACCGGTTCACTCTATTCGGGGGCGTGCGGACGGCGTGCCCCGGCCCCGGGCAAGCTGGATCACAGCAACGTCCGCACGAGAACAGGAAGTCGACGTCATGACCGACAAGCTCACCGTGAGCGTCCTGGGCACCGGAATCATGGGCGCCGCCATGGCCCGCAATCTGGTCAAGGCGGGGCACACCGTCCGCGCCTGGAACCGCACCCGCCCCAAGGCCGAGCCCCTGGCCGCCGACGGCGTCCTCGTCACCGACACCCCCGCCGAGGCGGTCCGGGACGCCGACGTCGTCCTGACCATGCTGTACGACGGTCCCGCGACGCTGGACGTCATGCGGGACGCGGCGCCCGCACTGCGCTCCGGTGCCGTCTGGGTGCAGTCGACGACCGCCGGCATCGAGGGGATCGCCGACCTGGCCGCCTTCGCCCGCGAGCACGACCTGGTCTTCTACGACGCCCCGGTGCTCGGCACCCGCCAGCCGGCCGAGGCCGGTCAGCTCACCGTGCTGGCGGCCGGGCCCGTCAAGGGGCGCGAGACGGTGACGCCGGTGTTCGACGCCGTCGGCGCCCGTACGGTATGGACCGGCGAGGACGGCGCGGCCGGTACCGCGACACGGCTGAAGCTGGTCGCCAACAGCTGGGTGCTCGCGGTGACGAACGCGGCCAGTGAGGTGCTGGCGCTGTCCAAGGCGCTCGATGTGGATCCGCAGCGGTTCTTCGAGGTGATCGACGGGGGTCCGCTCGACATGGGGTATCTGCGGGCCAAAACGGGCCTGGTGCTCAACGGCGGGCTGACCCCGGCCCAGTTCGCGGTGTCCACGGCGGCGAAGGACGCGCGGCTCATCGTGGCGGCGGGCGAGCGGCACGGCGTACGCCTGGATGTGGCCGCGGCGAGCGCGGAGCGGTTCGAGCGGGCCGCAGCACAGGGGCACGGGGACGAGGACATGGCGGCGGCGTACTTCGCGAGCTTCGCGGAGGACTTCGACGAGGACAAGGCCCCGGAGTGAGCCGTGCGACCCTTGCCCCATGACTGCCGACGTCCCCCCGCCTGACGGCGTCCCCCCGGCTGAAGACGTCCCCCCGTCCGACGACATGCCCCTGCTCGTGATCGTCGACGCCGCGAACGTCGTCGGGTCGGTGCCCGACGGATGGTGGCGGGACCGGCGGGGGGCCGCGGAGCGGCTGCGGGACCGGCTGGCGGCGGACGGAGTGCCGGGGCGTGCGGGGCCCGTTGAGATCGTGCTCGTGGTCGAGGGGGCCGCCCGGGGTGTGGAGAGCGTGCCGGGGGTACGGGTGGAGTCCGCCGCCGGGAGCGGCGACGACCATATGGTCGAGCTGGTCGCGCGGGCGGACGGACGGCCCTGCCTTGTGGTGACCGCGGACCGGGAACTGCGGCGGCGGGTGTCCGAGTTGGGGGCGGACGTGGCAGGGCCGCGCACGGTCCGGCCGTAGCCGGCTGCCGTACGCGGCCCTTGCAGCCGTCGGTTCCGCCTATGCGGTGTCCCCGGGCTCTCTCTTGCCCACCTCGGCCGCGGTCGTCTCCTCGTTCCGTCCGAGGCGGCTGTGGGAGCGGCCGTAGAGGAAGTACACGACCGAGCCGACGGCCATCCAGATCGCGAACCGGACCCATGTCTCGGCAGGCAGGTTGATCATCAGCCACAGTGAGGCCAGCACCGACAGGATCGGGAGGAACGGCACCCACGGGGTGCGGAAGGACCGGTGCAGGTCGGGGCGGGTCTTGCGGAGGATGATCACGCCGATCGCCACGACCACGAAGGCGAACAGCGTGCCGATGTTCACCAGCGCGGCGAGTTCGGTCAGCGGGGTGAAGCCGGCCAGGACCGCGATGATCACGCCGAGCAGGATCGTCGGCCGGTGCGGCGTCTTGAACCGGGGGTGGACGTGCGAGAAGAAGCGGGGCAGCAGTCCGTCCCGGCTCATCGCGAAGAAGACACGGGTCTGGCCGAGGAGCAGGATCATGCAGACCGTCGTCAGGCCGACCGCGGCGCCGAAGCTGATGAAGCCCGCGAACCAGGGATGCCCGGTGTCCTTGAACGCGTCGGCGAGCGGGGCGTCCACGGACAGCCGGCTGTAGTGCTGCATGCCCGTGACGACGATCGACACGAGGACGTACAGCGTGGTGCAGATCACGAGTGAGCCGATGATGCCGCGCGGCATGTCGCGCTGCGGGTTCTTGGTCTCCTCGGCCGCCGTGGCCACGACGTCGAAGCCGATGAAGGCGAAGAACACGACGGACGCGGCGGTGAAGATGCCCATCACGCCGAAGTTGGACGGGGCCCAGCCGAACATGAGCTGAATCAGCGGGGCGTCGAGATTGCTTGCGGCCTCCACCGTCTGGGTCTTCGGGATGAACGGGTCGTAGTTGTCGGCGTCGATCAGGAACGCGCCGGCGATGATCACGGTCAGGACGACGGCCAGCTTGATGGCGACGACCAGGGACGTGATCCGCGCGGACAGCTTCATGCCGAGGACGAGGATGAAGGTCAGGACGAGGACGAGTGCGGCGGCGAGGATGTCGAAGCCGAAGGCGTCGGCGCCCTCCCGACTGCCGAGGACGTCGGGCATCGTCCAGCCCGCGTTGTCCATGAGCGACTGGATGTAGCCGGACCAGCCGACGGCCACCACCGCCGTCCCGAGCGCGAACTCCAGGACCAGGTCCCAGCCGATGATCCAGGCGGGCAGTTCACCGAGGGAGGCGTACGAGAACGTGTACGCCGACCCGGCGACCGGGAGGGTGGACGCGAACTCGGCATAGCAGAGCGCGGCCAGCGCGCAGACGACGCCGGACACGACGAACGCCAGGGCCACCGCGGGCCCGGCGTTGTCCTTGGCGACGGTGCCGGTCAGGACGAAGATGCCGGTGCCGATGATGACACCGACGCCGAAGACGGTCAGATCCAGCGCGGACAAGGACTTCTTGAGCGCGTGCTCTGGCTCCTCGGTATCGAGGATGGACTGCTCTACTCTCTTCGTCCGGAAGAGTGTGCTGCTCACGGTCGTACCTCCCACACTTGTCGTCCTCGACATGATCGAGAGGGGGCGTGGTACGCCTGCCCCGACGCGGGGGGATTCACACAGATGGGCCGGTTCCGCCACCGACACGAGTGGCGGAACCGGCCCATCCGGCTGTACCGGTGTTGTCAGTCCCGGGCGGGCTCCACCGAGTCGACGTCGGCCGCCGTGCGGTCGAACCGGCCGTCCAGCTTGGAGACCAGCCCGGTGACCTGGCGGGCGATGTCGGGCGCGGTGAGGCCGATCTCGGTCATGACCTCGGCGCGGGAGGCGTGGTCGAGGAAGCGCGGCGGGATGCCGAAGTCACGCAGCGGGACGTCGACGCCCGCGTCGCGCAGGGCCTGCGCGACCGCCGAGCCGACGCCGCCGACACGGGAGTTGTCCTCGACGGTGACGACCACGCGGTGCCGCTCGGCGAGCGGGGCCATGGCCTCGTCGACGGGCTTGACCCAGCGCGGGTCGACGACGGTGGTGGTGATGCCCTGCTTGTCGAGCAGACCGGCGATCTCCAGGCACATCGGCGCGAGGGCGCCGACGGAGACGAGCAGCACGTCCGGGGTGTCGGTGCCGGGCTCGCGCAGCACGTCCATGCCGCCGACGCGGCCGACGGCGGGGACGGCGGGGCCGACGGCACCCTTGGAGAAGCGGACCACGGTCGGCGCGTCCTCGACCTGGACGGCCTCGCGCAGCTGCGCGCGCACCTGGTCGGCGTCGCGCGGGGCGGCGAGCCTGAGGCCGGGCACGACCTGAAGGATCGACATGTCCCACATGCCGTTGTGGGAGGCGCCGTCGGTGCCGGTGACGCCGGCCCGGTCGAGCACGAAGGTGACCCCGCACTTGTGCAGCGCGACGTCCATGAGGACCTGGTCGAAGGCGCGGTTGAGGAAGGTGGCGTAGACGGCGAAGACGGGGTGGACGCCGCCCGTGGCCAGTCCCGCCGCGGACACGGCACCGTGCTGCTCGGCGATGCCGACGTCGTAGATGCGGTCCGGGAAGGCGTCCGCGAACTTCTTGAGGCCGACGGGCTGCAGCATCGCGGCCGTGATGGCGACGATGTCCTCGCGCTCCTTGCCGAGCTGGACCATCTCGTCGCCGAAGACCGACGTCCAGTCGGCGCCCGAGGCCTTGATGGGCAGGCCGGTGTCGGGGTGGATGGGACCGATGCCGTGGAAGCGGTCGGCCTCGTCCTGGAGGGCCGGCTGGTAGCCGCGGCCCTTCTCGGTGAGGCAGTGCACGATGACCGGGCCGCCGAAGCGCTTGGCGCGCGCCAGGGCCGACTCCAGCGCCTCGATGTCGTGTCCGTCGATCGGCCCGACGTACTTCAGCCCGAGGTCCTCGAACATGCCCTGTGGCGCGATGAAGTCCTTGAGGCCCTTCTTGGCCCCGTGCAGGGTCTCGTAGAGGGGCCTGCCGACGACCGGGGTGCGGTCGAGGATCTCCTTGGTGCGGGTCAGGAAGCGCTCGTAGCCGTCGGTCGTCCGCAGCGTCGCCAGGTGGTTCGCGAGACCGCCGATGGTGGGCGCGTACGACCGCTCGTTGTCGTTGACGACGATGACGAGCGGGCGGTCCTTGGCCTCGGCGATGTTGTTCAGCGCCTCCCAGGCCATACCGCCGGTCAGCGCGCCGTCTCCGATGACGGCGACGACGTGGTCGTCGCGTTTGCGCAGCTGGTTGGCTTTGGCGAGGCCGTCGGCCCAGCCGAGGACCGTGGACGCGTGGCTGTTCTCGATGACGTCGTGCTCGGACTCGGCCTGCGAGGGGTAGCCCGACAGGCCGCCCTTCATCTTCAGCCGGCTGAAGTCCTGGCGGCCGGTGAGCAGCTTGTGGACGTAGGACTGGTGGCCGGTGTCCCAGAGCACCTTGTCCTTGGGCGAGTCGAAGACCCGGTGCAGGGCGATGGTCAGCTCCACCACACCGAGGTTGGGGCCGAGGTGGCCGCCGGTCTTGGAAACCGCCTCGACGAGGAAGGTCCGGATCTCCTCGGCCAGCTGGTCCAGCTGCTCAGGGCTGAGCCGGTCCAGATCGCGCGGTCCCGTGATGCGGGTCAGCAGCGGCACCCGTGCCTCCTTGCAGTAGAGCTGTTGCCGGGCTTGTCGAGTCTAATGTTCCGCTCAGGCGGAAGGTTCCCGGCCCACCCGTCGTGGGTCACGCGATCGGCTGTACCCAATTTGTGCCGTTCCTACGACATGACTGTGCCCGGCACCGCCATTGGTGCCGGGCACAGGGCCTGTGCGCGAGGGTGCTACGCGCGACCCGCGGTCTTCTGCGTCTTACGGGTGATCGAGTCGATCACGACCGTGGTGAGCAGAACACCGGCGGTGATCATGTACTTCACCGGCTCGGCGATGGACTCCAGCTGCAGGCCGTACTGGATCGAGACGATCACCAGCACACCGAGCAGCGCGTTCCAGGTGCGGCCACGTCCACCGAACAGGGACGTACCACCGATGACGGCCGCCGCGATGGCGTTCATCAGCAGGTCACCGGTACCGGCGCTCTGGTTGGCGGAGGCGATCTTCGAGGCCAGGAACAGGCCACCGATCGCGGCGAACCCGCCCGAGATCGCGAACACGGTGATCCGCACCATGGTGACGTTGATGCCCGCACGACGCGAGGCCTCGACGCTGCCACCGAGGGCGAAGACCTTTCGGCCGTACGAGGTACGCCGCAGCAGGAAGTCCGTGCCCACCAGGAACACCAGGAAGATCACCGTGGCCAGCGGCAGGCCCTTGTACTGGTTGTACATGACCGCCGCGGCGAAGGAGACGACGCCGAGCAGTGCCGTCCGCATGATCGTGTCGCTCATCGGGCGGAACGGGATGCCCGCGGCCTGACGGCGGCGGTTGCCCAGGAACGAGGTGATGAAGAACACCGCGGTCACCACGGCCGCCAGGCCGTACGCGGCCGCCACGTCCGTGAAGAAGTACGTCGTCAGCTTGCCGATCAGACCGTCGCTGTCGAGGTTGATCGTGCCGTTCTCACCCAGTGTCTGGAGCATGAAGCCGAGCCAGAACAGCAGACCGGCCAGCGTGACGGCGAACGCGGGAGCGCCGAGCACCGCGAAGAAGAAGCCGTGTGCCGCGCCGATGACGGCGCCCGCCGCGACGGCGATGAGCACGGCCGCCCATTCGGGCCAGCCCTGGTTCACCGCGAGGACGGCCGCGATGGCGCTGGACGCGCCGCTGACCGAGCCGACGGACAGGTCGATCTCGCCGAGCAGCAGCACGAAGACGATGCCGACGGAGATCATGCCCGTGCCGACCATCGTGACGGTGATGTCGCTGATGTTCTGCGCGGACAGGAAGGCCGAGTTCAGGCTCTGGAAGATCACGCAGATGGCAACCAGGCCGAGGATGACCGGCAGGGAGCCCAGCTCACCGGCCTTCAGCTTGCGCCGGAACTCGGTGAGGTAGCCGGCCAGACCCTGCTCCTGCACGAGCAGGCGGGGGTCGACGGCGGTCACCGCGGCCGCGGCGGCCTCGGTGTTGAGGACCTCGTGGTCCTGCGACGTCGTGGAGGTCTTGTCGATGCTCACTTGGAAACCTCCCCGTTCGTGCGCGCCGCACGGCGGGTCACGGCGTTCTCGGTGGCGCCGGTGATGGCGGAGATGATCTCCTCCTGCGAGGTCGTCTTGACCTCGAAGACGCCGTTGTTGCGGCCGAGCCGCAGCACGGCGACCTTGTCCGCGACGGCCTTCACATCGGCCATGTTGTGGCTGATGAGGATCACGGCGTGCCCGCGCTCACGCAGCCGCTCGACCAGGTCGAGGACCTGGGCGGTCTGCTCGACCCCGAGGGCGGCGGTGGGCTCGTCGAGGATGACCAGCTTGGGCTCGCCGAGCATGGAACGCGCGATGGCCACGGTCTGGCGCTGACCGCCGGAGAGCGAGGCGATCGGGATACGCACGCTGGGGATGCGGATCGACAGCGTCTGGAGCAGCTCCAGCGAACGGCGCTCCATCTCGACCTCGTCGAGGACACCGCGCTTCTTCAGCTCGCGGCCCAGGAAGAGGTTGCCGACGACGTCGATGTTGTCGCACAGCGCGAGGTCCTGGTAGACCGTCGCGATGCCCAGGCTCTGGGCGTCGTGCGGCCGGTTGATCTGGACGGACTTGCCGTCCCACTCGATGACGCCCTCATCGATGGGGTGCACGCCGGCGATCGTCTTGACCAGCGTGGACTTTCCGGCGCCGTTGTCGCCCACCAGGGCGACCACTTCACCGGCGTGGACCTCAAGCTCTACGTCGGTGAGCGCCTGAACGGCACCGAACCGCTTGGAGACCCCGCGCAACGCCAGCACGGGCGTAGCGGACACGTGAACCATCTCCTTCGCCGCCTGACCCGGCGGAAGGGTTGTGCAGAGAAATGCAGGGTGGGTGGGCGGGGGATACCCGCGGGGGTTCCGTCCGGCGCCCCGCGCCGAGCTTGCGGGGCTGACTGATGCGCGGGGCGCCGGAGGAGTCTGTAGCAGTCGTGCCCCGTGCGGGAATTCAAGGGTGAATTCCCGCATCTGGAAAGGGGCCTGAGCCTGCTTTCGCCGCTACGGCTCAGCCGGTGACGCCGGCCTTGTCGCAAGCGGCCTTGTACTTGCCGGTGCAGATCTCGTCGACCGTGTAGACGCCGTCCTTGATGACGGTGTCGTTGATGTTGTCCTTCGTCAGCGAGGTGACGGGCACGAGCACCGACGGGATGCCCTTCTCGCTGCCGCTGTCGACCTTGTCCTTGGCGATGGAGTCGAGCGACTTGCCCTGGGCGAGCGCGACGGCCATCTCGGCCGCGGCGGTGGCCTCGGGGGCGTACGGCTTGTAGACGCTCATGTACTGCTCGCCGGTGACGATGCGCTGCACGGCGGCCAGCTCGGCGTCCTGACCGGTGACCGGGACGCTGATGCCCGCGGCCTTGAGCGCGGTGATGATACCGCCGGCCATGCCGTCGTTGGCCGAGTAGACGCCGGCGATGTTGTTCTTGCCGACCGCCGAGATCGCCGCCTCCATCTCGGAGTTGGCGTTCTCCGGCTTCCACTCCTTGGTGTCGTACTCCTTGGCGATGGTGACCTTGCCGTCGAGCGCGGAGTGGGCGCCTTCCTTGAACTGCGCGGCGTTCGGGTCGGTGACCGAGCCGTTGATCATGACGACCTTGGAGTCCTTGGTCGCCTTGTCGCCCAGCGCCTTCAGCAGGGCCTCGCCCTGGGTCTTGCCGACGGACACGTTGTCGAACGAGGTGTAGGCGCTGATCGGGCCCTCGGCCAGACGGTCGTAGGCGACGACCTTGATGCCGGCGTCGACGGCCTTCTGCACGGAGTTCTTGATCGCCTTGGCGTCGACGGCGTCCAGGATGAGGACGTCCACCTTGTTGGTGATCATGGTGTCGACCTGCTGGGCCTGCAGGTTGGCGTCCTGCTTGGCGTTGTTGTAGTCGATCTTCGCCTTGCCGTCCGTCAGCTCCTTGATCTTTTCCTCGATCAGCGGCCGGTCGAACTTCTCGTAGCGCGCGGTCTGGTTCTCCGGGAGCAGGAGACCGACCTTGATGTCATTGCCCTTGGCGGCGGAGGCGGTCGAGTCGTTGTCGCCGCCGGCTTCCTCGGCGCTGCCACAGGCAGCCAGCGAGACGGCCATCGCACCTGCGGCAATGGCAACGGCGGCACGACGCATACGCGTGTTCACTTCAGAAACCTCCCTGACGAGGCCGCGACGTTGCGGCCGAGGTGGCTGGAAGTCAACTCGGCCACACGTGCGACGTCAAGAAGTAAATCCTTAACGGGTTGGCAACGGTGCCATACGTTCTCTAAGTGAAGGCAGGCGTGGCCGCGTGCAGCGTGCTGTCCAAAAGGGTTGAATCCCCCATCTCGCTGAGCGCGAGCGCGAGGGCTCCGAGCACTTCCGCACGACCGCCAAGTGCCCCGGGGAGAACGGACAGTTGGCGCGCCGCGCTGGGAATGGCGTAGCGGCCGACAGACTCCCGGATGGGCCCGAGGACCAGCTCACCGGCCTCGGCGAGATCACCGCCGAGGACCACGCGGCTCGGGTTCAGGAGGTTGCAGAGATTCGCGACTCCACTGCCGATGTGGCGGCCGACGTCGGCGATCACGCGACGGCAGCCCGGGTCTCCGTCCCTGGCCAGCCGCACGACACCCTCCATGGTGAGGTCGGTGCCGTGGCTGGACTGGAGCAGCGGAAGCACATAGCGCGCGGCCGCGAAGGTCTCCAGGCAGCCCCGGTTTCCGCAGCGGCAGACCGGGCCGGATTCATCCAGAGTAATATGCCCGATTTCTCCCGCTGTGCCGCCCGGGCCCCGGTAGATCTTGCCGCTGATCACGAGGCCGGCGCCGACACCGCTGGCGACCTTGATGTACGCCAGGTCCCGCACGCCCCGCCCGCTGCCCCAGACCAGCTCGCCCAGGGCGCCCAGGTTGGCGTCGTTGTCCACGTGCACGGGCACGCCGAGCCGGCCGCGCAGCTCCTCGGCGGGCTTGGTGCCGGTCCAGCCGGGCAGGATGGCGGTCGAGCCGAGGGTGCCGGACTCGACGTCGATCGGGCCGGGCACGCCGAGGCCCACCCCGGCGATCTTGGACCGGTCGACGCCGGTCGCCGCGATCAGCCGGTTGACCAGCTCCTCGGCCCGGTCGAAGCCCTGCGTCGAGGAGGCGTCGACATCCAGCGGCTCGGCCTCCTCGGCCAGCACCTGGTGGGCGAGGTTCCCGACCGCGACGCGCAAATGGGTGTGCCCGAAGTCGACCCCTATGACGATCCCGGCATCCCCGCTCAGGGAGACGCTGCGGGCCCGTCGGCCACCCGCCGAGGTGGGCGTGACCTCGACCGTGCCGCCGTCCTTGAGCTCCCGGACGATGTTGGAGACCGTCGCCGCCGACAGACCCGTGGTCCTGGCGATCTCCGCCTGGGTGAGCGATCCGGCAAGCCGGACGGCCCGGACGACCCGCTCCAGGTTGGCTCGGTGCAGCGACGACTGCGACCCCGGAGTCTCCACGACGACCTCCTGCGCGCGGAGCGCTTCGATGAGGCCCCGTCCGTGTCCAACTAGTGAACTCTAAGCTGAGCTGTTCGGGTTGCCTCCCGTCAAGAGGTTGAACCGGATCCGGAAGTGTGCACACGCACGCGTGAGCCGTCCCGGTGTGGGACGGCTCACGTATGACGTGGGGTGACGTGCTGCTTACGGTGGGGCCAACAGAGAGCGTTTACTTCAGCGCACCGGCCGTCAGGCCCGCCTGCACCTGCCGTTGGAAGATGAAGTAGACGATCAGCACCGGCAGCATCGCGATCATCATGCCGGCCATCAGGGCGCCCCAGTCGTTCTCGTAGCCCTGCTGCAGGGCGATCATCGCCAGGCCCTGGGTGAGCACGTACTTGTCCTCGTTCTGGTTGAGGACCATCGGCAGCAGGTACTGGTTCCACTGCCCCAGGAAGTTGAAGATGCCGATGCTGATCAGACCAGGCTTGGCCATCGGCACCATCACCTGGAAGAACGTTCGCGTGTGCGACGCCCCGTCGATCAGTGCGGCCTCCGCGACCGACGTCGGCAGCGTGCGGAAGAACGCGGTCATGAAGAAGACCGTGAACGGCAGCGAATAGGCGATGTAGACGAGGATCAGCCCGTGGTAGGTCGCCAGCAGCGAGCTGCCGGGGAAGTCCCGCAGCACGAAGAACAGCGGGATGACCAGCATGAAGACCGGGAAGGACATGCCGGCCACGAACATGAAGTAGATGAACCGGTTGCCCGGGAAGGTGAAGCGGGCCAGCACATAGGCGGCCATCGAGCCCAGCACCATGGTGCCGACCACCGAACCGCCCACCACGATGGCGGTGTTGAGGAAGTACTGGCCCATGTTCGCCTTGTTCCAGGCGTTGGCCCAGTTCTCGAAGTGCAACGAGGTCGGCAGCCCCCACGGGTCGGAGAGGATGCCGTTGCTGGTCTTGAAGGAGCTCCACAGCACCCACAGCAGCGGCACGCCGACCATCAGCGCCCACAGGACGAGCATGCCGTGCGAGAAGACGTGCAGGACGCCGCCCTCGGAGCTGCGGCCGTCGGTCGCGCCGAGCTTCTTGGTGACGCTCGGCCGGTCCGCCTCGTCCGTCTTGGTGACCGTGCCGGTGTTCGTGTCGGTCGTCATCGCCCCGTACCCCTAGAACTCGATCCGCTCACGCCGCGCGAAGCGCAGGGTGAGCACTGCGAACGTCATGGTGACGATGAGCATCGCGACGCCCATCGCGGACGCGTAGCCGAACTGGCTGTCGCGGAACGCCGTCAGATACAGGCGCAGCGGCATGACGTCCGTGGCGCCGTCGGGGCCGCCCATGTTGACCGACATGATCTGCACCAGGGCGAAGCCGTCAAGCGCGATGATGCCCATGTACACCCAGCCGGTCTGCACGGTGTCCCACAGCAGCGGCAGCGTGATCCTGAAGAAGGTGGGGAAGCGGCCCGCGCCGTCGAGCAGCGCCGCCTCGTAGATGTCCCGCGGGATGGAGGCCATCGCCGCCGAGAACAGCACGACGTAGAAGCCGACGTGGGACCAGATCATCACCGCCATGATGCACAGCAGGGCGAGGCTCTTCTCGCCCAGCCAGGCGTTCTGCCAGCCGTCCAGACCGACCGCGCCCAGCAGGGAGTTGAGCATGCCGTCCTGCGGGTCCGGGTTGTAGATGTTGAACCAGATGACGGCGATGATGGTGATGGAAATGACCTGCGGGAAGAAGAAGACGAAACGGTAGAACTTCGAACCCGCGACACCGGTGATGACTTCGTTCTTGCGTCGCTTTCCGCCGACATTCAGCATGAAGGCGAAGAACAGGCCGAGTCCCAGCGTCACGATCGGCACCGCGATCAGCATGTAGACGTTGTGCCACAGCGCGTTCCAGAAGTCCTCGTTGTGCCAGAGCTTTTCGAAGTTCTCGAGGCCGACGAACTTCGCCGTGCCGACCAGGCCCGACCAGTCGGTCAGCGAGATCTGGAACGCCTGGACGAACGGCGAGATCACAAAGACCGCATACACGATGACGGGCAGGGCCAGGAAGCCCACGATGAATCGGTATTTGCCGTGTTGCATGGTGCTTCCCGGCCCCTTCCCCTTCGAGTGCCGTTGTGCCGGACCGGACTCTTACTTCTCGCGCTTGAACTTCTTCACGGAATCGTCCTTCGCCACGGCGTCGGCGTATTCCTGCGCCTTCTTGATCCAGTCGGCCGCCTTCAGCTCACCGGTGAGCAGCTGGCCGGTGAGACCGCCGATCTTCTCGTCGGTGAGCGAGGGGTACCACTCCTGGAGCTGGAGGCTGATGATGTTGTCCCCGGCATCCTTGAACGCCTTGCTCGCCGAGGCGAGGCCCGGCGAGAGAGTCATGCCCTCGGTCGCGTCGACCACACAGGTGAGCGACTTGACCTTGGTGGCGAAGTTCTGCGCGTGCTTCTTGGAGAGCATGATGCGCAGCAGTTCCATGCCGCCGGCCGGGTTCTTGCCCTTGGCGGACACGATGTACGGCTCGCTGGGCTCGGCGCGCAGGGTGCCGTTCGGCAGCTTGTCGCCGGCGGAGCCGTCGAAGAGGGCGCCGACTGACATCCCGAAGTCCTTGGGCGTGGTCGGGGCGGCCTCGTTCTCCACCCAGGAACCGTTGGGGATGAAGACGGCCTTGCCCTTGTTCCAGGCGGTCTGCGACTGAATGTGCGTCAGGCCCTGGCTGCCCGCCAGGAAGTACTTCTTGGCGGCCAGCTCCTCGTAGTGCTCGACGACCTGCTTGACCGCGTCGTTACTGGTCCAGGCGTTCGGCTCCAGGTTGTCGATGGCGATCCAGCCCTCCATGCCACCGATCTTCGCGATCTGCGCGAACAGGTTGAAGTGGACGTAGTACGGGTACTTTCCGGCATACGTCCAGGGCGCGGTGCCCGTCTTCTTGATCTCGCCGCAGAGCTTGACCATCTCGTCGAGGGTCTTGGGGTACTGCCAGCCGTTGTCGTCGAGGGCCTTCTGCGAGTACCAGGTGCCGTAGATGGTGAAGGCGTAGTAGAGCACGTCGAAGGTCTCGCCGTGCTTGCCCTTCTCGATGGTGCTCGGGTGGATGACGTCCGAGATCTTCTTGCTCGGGTCGTCCAGCGAGGGCGCGTCGAGCAGCGCCTTCAGATCCTGGAGCTGGCCCTGCGTGGACAGCTTGTTCATGTCCAGGTGGTCGGCGCCGGAGTTGTCGATGACGTCCGGCGGGTTGCCGCCGGCGAAGCGCGGGGTCAGCTTCGGGCCGACCTGCTGGGTGCCGGTGTGCTTGACCTCGGCCTTGTACTTCGACTTGTAGTCGGCTTCGGCGTCCTTGGCGTACTGGTCACCCAGGCCGCCCTTGAAGATGAACGCCTCCAGGGCGGTGCCCTGCTTCACCCCGAGGGGGTTGGTGGCGGACTTCGCGCCACCCGGGGCCTTGCTCTCCTCGTCGCTGCCGCCGCCTCCGCCGGTGGCACACGCGGAGAGGAAACTCATCGTCGGTACGGAGATCAGACCGAGGGCGGCGGACCGCCTGATCAGATCGCGGCGCCCCACACGTGCGGAGCCGTTGTTCTCGGTGTTCTCGGTGTTCTCGGCGTTCTCGGCGGAAGTGGATCCCATGCTCAAGTCCTCGCCTTCTCCAGGACTCAGGCGGTGAACCGGATCCTCCCCGGCACCGCGGTCGGGTCACGCTGGGTTGTGCAGGAAGTGCGGAATCATGTGAAGTGCCGACAGGTATAGTCCACTTCCCGCCAGCGGAGCAAGATCGAATGCAAGGTTGGCCGATGGTCTTTTCCGAGTTGAGACCTCGCGGAAATATGAGCGGCCTGTGTGCGGCTTGCCCGGAATAATCCGCGACATAGGCCTCGTATGCCGCACCCAACACCCTTGACAATACCCGGCACTTGAGCCACAACTGATCCTTGCGCAGCGAAGTTGACAACGTTGTCCCGTGCGCAGGGAGGGTACCCGTTGAAGCAGCAGAGAGCTCGGCACAGATGGGGTACGGCGGTCGTGTCGGCGACCGCCTTTGCTCTGACCGTGGCCTCGCAGGGCGTGGCGGTAGCCCTGCCCGAGGCCCCCGCGACGGCTGACCGGAGTTTCGCGTCCTCGTTCGAGGCCGGCGATCCGGCACCCGACTGGCTCAATACCGTCGACACCGCCCCGGACGGCGGCAAGCGCGCCTCGGGCGTCGACGGCGGCTACAGCAGCGGCATTCCGGGCAATGTGACCGACCATGTCACCGACGTCCGGGCCAGCGGCGAGAACACCGGCGGCGGCGAGGTCAAGGAGAACCTCTCCGACGGGGAGTCGAGCAGCAAGTGGCTGGTCTTCGAATCCACCGGATGGGTGGAATTCGACCTTGACAAACCGATGAAAATCGCGAAATACGCGCTCACCTCGGCCAACGACTACGCCGAACGTGACCCGCGGGACTGGACCCTGAAGGGCTCCACGGACGGCAAGGACTGGAAGACCCTCGACACCCGCTCCGGCGAGACGTTCACCGAACGGTTCCAGACAAAGACGTACGACCTCTCGGAATCGGCCGAATACCAGCACTTCCGGCTGGAAATCACCCAGAACAACGGCGCCTCCGACATCCTTCAGCTCGCCGACGTCCAGTTCTCCACGGGCGGCAGCGACGGCCCGGTCCCGCAGGACATGCTCTCCCTCGTCGACCGCGGCCCGAGCGGCTCCCCGACCGCGAAGGCGGGCGCCGGTTTCACCGGCAAGCGGGCGCTGCGCTACGCCGGCCGGCACACAACCGACGGGCGGGCGTACTCGTACAACAAGGTCTACGACGTGAACGTGGCCGTCGGCCGCGACACCCGGCTGTCGTACCGCGTCTTCCCCTCGATGGCGGACGGCGACCGCGACTACGACGCCACGAACGTCTCGGTCGACCTGGCCTTCACCGACGGCACCTACCTCAGCGACCTCGGCGCCACCGACCAGCACGGCTTCCCGCTCTCCCCGCGCGGACAGGGCGCGGCCAAGGTGCTGTACGTCAACCAGTGGAACGCCGTCGCCTCGCGGATCGGATCGGTCGCGGGCGGCAAGACGGTCGACCGGATACTCGTGGCGTACGACTCCCCCAAGGGCCCGGCGAAGTTCCGGGGCTGGCTGGACGACATCGCGCTGAAGTCCGTCGCGCCGGAGAAGCCCAAGGCCCACAAGTCGGACTACGCGCTCACCACCCGCGGCACCCTCTCCAGCGGCGGTTTCTCGCGCGGCAACAACTTCCCGGCGACCGCCGTCCCGCACGGCTTCAACTTCTGGACGCCGGTGACGAACGCGGGCTCGCTGAGCTGGCTGTACGACTACGCACGTGCGAACAACGACGACAACCTGCCGACGATCCAGGCGTTCAGCGCCAGCCATGAGCCCAGCCCCTGGATGGGTGACCGGCAGACCTTCCAGGTGATGCCGTCGGCCGCCTCCGGCACCCCGGACACGGGGCGTGAGGCGCGCGAGCTGGCGTTCCGGCACGAGAACGAGACCGCGCGGCCGTACTACTACGGAGTGCGGTTCGAGAACGGGCTCAAGGCGGAGATGGCGCCGACCGACCATGCGGCGGTGCTGCGCTTCACCTACCCGGGCGACGACGCGAGCGTCCTCTTCGACAACGTGACGGACCAGGCGGGGCTCACGCTCGACAAGGAGAACGGGATCGTCACGGGCTACTCGGACGTGAAGTCCGGACTGTCCACGGGCGCCACCCGTCTCTTCATCCACGGCGTGTTCGACAAGCCCGTGACCGAGGGCTCGTCCAGCGGGGTCAAGGGGCAGCTGCGCTTCGACGCCGGTGACGACCGCACCGTCACGCTCCGCCTGGCCACCTCGCTCATCAGCGTCGACCAGGCGAAGGACAATCTGCGCCAGGAGGTCGACGGCGCCTCCTTCGAGACGGTGAAGTCGCGCGCCCAGCGCCAGTGGGACAAGCTGCTCGGCAAGGTCCAGGTCGAGGGCGCCACGCAGGACCAGCTGACCACGCTGTACTCCAGCCTGTACCGGCTGTACCTGTACCCCAACTCCGGCTTCGAGAAGGTCGGTTCGAAGTACCAGTACGCGTCGCCGTTCTCGCCGATGCCGAATCCGGACACCCCGACGCACACCGGCGCGAAGATCGTGGACGGCAAGGTGTACGTCAACAACGGCTTCTGGGACACCTACCGGACGACCTGGCCGGCGTACTCGCTCCTCACGCCGAGCCAGGCGGGCGAGATGGTCGACGGCTTCGTCCAGCAGTACAAGGACGGCGGCTGGACGTCCCGCTGGTCCTCCCCCGGCTACGCGGACCTCATGACGGGTACGTCGTCGGATGTCGCCTTCGCGGACGCGTACGTCAAGGGCGTGGACTTCGACGCGAAGTCGGCGTACGACGCGGCCGTGAAGAACGCGACCGTGGTGCCCCCGTCGTCCGGTGTGGGCCGCAAGGGCATGGCGACCTCGCCCTTCCTCGGTTACACGAGCACCGAGACGCACGAGGGCCTGTCGTGGGCGCTGGAGGGCTACCTCAACGACTACGGCATCGCCCGCATGGGCCAGGCCCTGTACAAGAAGACCGGCGACAAGCGCTACAAGGAGGAGTCGGCGTACTTCCTCAACCGCGCCCAGGACTACGTCAACCTCTTCGACTCCAAGGCGGGCTTCTTCCAGGGCCGCGACGAGAAGGGCGACTGGCGCGTCGAGTCCTCGACGTACGACCCGCGCGTGTGGGGCTACGACTACACGGAGACGAACGGCTGGGGCTATGCCTTCACCGCCCCGCAGGACAGCCGGGGCCTGGCCAACCTCTACGGCGGCCGCGGCGGTCTCGCGGACAAGCTCGACGAGTACTTCGCCACCCCGGAGACGGCCTCGCCCGACTTCGTCGGCTCCTACGGCGGCGTCATCCACGAGATGACGGAGGCGCGGGACGTCCGGATGGGCATGTACGGCCACTCCAACCAGGTCGCCCACCACGCGAACTACATGTACAACGCCGCAGGCCAGCCCTGGAAGGCGCAGAAGAACGTCCGTGAGGTACTGTCCCGCCTCTACGTCGGCAGCGAGATCGGGCAGGGCTACCACGGCGACGAGGACAACGGCGAGCAGTCTGCCTGGTTCCTGTTCTCCGCGCTGGGCTTCTATCCGCTGGTCATGGGCAGTGGCGAGTACGCCATCGGGTCGCCCCTCTTCACCAAGGCGACGGTCCAGCTGGAGAACGGCCGCAAGCTCGTCGTCAAGGCACCGAAGAACAGCGCCCGCAATGTGTACGTTCAGGGCCTGAAGGTCAACGGCGCTTCGTGGAAGTCGACTTCGCTCCCCCACTCGCTGATCGCGAAGGGTGGCGTCCTGGAGTTCGACATGGGCCCGCGGCCCTCCTCGTGGGGCACCGGCAAGAACGCCGCCCCGGTGTCGATCACCGAGGACGACGAGGTGCCGACACCCCGCACGGACGTGCTGAAGGGTGACGGTGCGCTGTTCGACAACACATCGGCGACGCAGGCGAGTGTCACCTCGCCCGAGCTGCCGGTGTCCGAACGCGCCAAGGCCGTGCAGTACACCCTGACGTCACCGGCCGAGCGGGCGAAGGCTCCGACCGGCTGGAAGCTCCAGGGGTCGAACGACGGCAGCACTTGGCGGACCCTCGACGAGCGCTCCGGGCAGTCCTTCGCCTGGGACCGGCAGACACGGGCGTTCTCCGTGGGGTCACCGGGTACGTACGGGAAGTACCGCCTCGTGTTCGACGGTGAGGCGGTGGTGTCGGAAGTCGAACTGCTCGCCTGAGCAAGCGCATTGGGGGTCTCATGCAGGGTGTCGATCCGGCCTGGCTGCCGGACGAGGCGTTCCGGCCGATCGGCACCCGGCGGACGCTGATCCGTGGTTCGGGTCCGCTCGTGGACACGGTCCACGGAGAGGTGGTGGAGGCCTGCGAACGGTTCGGGGGCAGCGTCTCGCGCGACAGCGCGGCGTCCCGAACCCGGTCCCTACGACCTGGTGCTGGAGCTGACCGGCACCGAGGGCGGCGAGACCTACACCTTCGGACGCGGTGACGGCGCTACGACCGTCACCGCGTCCGGCGCGTCCGGGCTGCTGTACGGCCTCTTCCATGTCGTGCGGCTCGGGAGGCCGCGTTCCATGGAGGGGATCTCCTTCGCCCGCCGCGCCCACGCCCCGGCCCACTTCGGCGTCGGCCTGCGCGACACGGTGTGCCCGCCGAGCAGGGCGTACGGCGCCTTCAACCGCTGTGCGGAACTGTCGGGCGCCGACCCGCGCAAGGAGATCCACCCCTGTCCGTTCAACGGCCATGAAGGCGACGACGCGGTGCATGTGCGCCGCCAACTGGACCGGCTGGACGTCGAGTTGAACCCCTGAGGTCTCAGCTCACGGCCAGCGTGAACACATGCAGGTCGCTGTCCTCCGGCAGCGTCACGCGTGCGATCGCCTTACCCGCCGGCGCGCTGAACGGCCGGGTGGCGAAGACGTACGTGTCGACGGGGTCCCGGTCCGCGCCGGCGGCGTTCCGGTACGCGGCCCGGGCGACGATCTCGTTGCCGTACTGGACCGTCTCGGCGCCACCGCCGACGGTCCAGTCGGTCAGGGCGAGGTCGACGGTGTCGGTGCTGCCGTCGGTGTAGGTGACGGTGGCCCTGGACTGCTGGTTGCCGTTCACGCCGCTGCCGAGGAAGGACAACTGGCTTGCTGGGTCCGCGAGTTCGACGACCTGCCCCGCTGCCGAGACGTTGTCCGGACGGCCGCTCGTCGAGTCCGGCCAGATGAAGCTGAGCCCGCCGCCGACCGTGCCCTGCTTGCCCGGCGTCAGCCCGGCCCCGGCGAGCGCCTGGCGCGAGTAGCTCCAGCCGCCGCCGTCGAAGTCGGCCTCGTCGTGGTCACCCGCGTCGTCGGAGACGCCGGTGTTGTTGTAGGCGGCGAGGAAGGTCCCGGGCGCGGCGACGGTCAGGGAGACGGGCTGTACGTAGGAGGTGTCGACCGAGGTCACGGTCACGTCCACGTCGTAGAAGCCCTGAGCCACGCCCTCGGCGGTGCTCAGCGTGATCTCCTGTGAGCCGTCGATCACCGTGCCTTCAGCCGGAGTTGCCGTGATGCCGTCGGGCACGTCGGCCCGGTAGCGCACCTCGGGGCCCTCTCTCCCGCCCATCGACAGGGCGCGAATGCCGACCTTCGCCGTCCCAGCGGGCGCGACGGTCGCCGTGGTCGGGCCGACGCCGATCTGGTACGGCTGCTCGCCCTCGCGGAAGGACGGCGGGGCCGCCGACGCTCCCCAGGCGGGGTCGGGCGTACCGGAGAGGGTGTAGTCCAGTCGGCCACCGTCACGCACGAGGGACGCCGACAGCCAAGGGCGTTCGCTCGTGCGGCCGTCGACCATCAGGGAGCGGATGTACGGGGCGTCGGCGGCGGCGCCGTCCGCGTGCACGGAGATGTCGTTGCCGTTCGGGCGGTCGATCTCGATGCGGGGGAACAGCGGTGAGGCGAGGACCAGTTCGGCACGGGACGGCACCTGGGGGTACATGCCGAGCGCCGAGAAGACGTACCAGGACGACATGGCACCGAGGTCGTCGTTGCCGGGGATGCCTTCGGGCTCGGTGGACCACAGCTCACGCATCGCCGCCCGGACCGTCTCCTGGGTCCTGTGCGGGGCGCCCGCGTAGGCGTACAGATAGGGCACGTTGATGGACGGTTCGTTGTCCAGCTCGGACTTCTCACCGCCGCTGCCGGTGAAGGCCCAGCTGCCGTCGGCGTTGCGGAAGAAGGCGTCGAGGCGTTTCACGGCCGCGTCCCGACCGCCCATCGCGGCTAACAGGCCCGCCGGGTTGTGCTGGACCATCCACGTGTACTGGGCCGCCGTACCCTCCACGAACCCGTTCCCGGTGGCCGGGGTGAAGCCGGTCACCCAGCTGCCGTCGGCCTTGCGGTTGGCGATGTAGCCGCCGGTCGGGGCGGCGGCGATGTTGAAGTTGTTCTGCCACCACTGGGAGCGGCGGGCGAAGGTCGTCGCCGTGTCCTTCTGCCCTGCCTCGGCGGCGAGTCGGGAGAGGGCGAAGTCGGCGCCGGACATCTCCAGCGTCTCGGCGGCACCGCCCCACGCGTTCGACACGGACGGCATGTAGTGGTGCTTGAGGTACTTGTCCAGGGAGGGGCGCTGCCCGACGGACAGCACCGGCTTGCCGGCCGGCGACAGGTCCTCGTCCGTAGGCACGGTCGCCGCCTGCACCAGCGACTTCAGTGCCCCACGGAGGTCGAAGTCCGTGCCGCCGAAGGCGCGGATGCCGGCCAGCGCGATGGGTGAGGGGTCGCCGTTCATGACGTGGGTGCCGCTCGCGCCCTGCAGCCAGCGGTCCCAGATGCCGCCGTTCTGCTCCGCCAGTTCGTACAGGGACTGGGCGATGTCCGAGCCGACGCGGGGGTTCAGCAGGGTGAGCAGCTGGACCTGGCCGCGGTAGACGTCCCAGCCGGAGAAGGTGCCGTACTGGGCCCGGTGGCCGCGGCTGACGGTGTGGACCTTGCCGTCGGGGCCGCGGTATCGGCGGTCGGCGTCGCTGATGACGTTCGGGTGCAGGAGGGCGTGGTACAGCGCGGTGTAGAAGGTGGTGCGCTCGGCGTCGGTGCCGCCGCCGACGCGGATCGCGGACAGCCGTTCACGCCAGGCGCGGTGGGCCGCGTCGCGTACGGCGTCGAAGGAGCGCTGTGGCGGGTTCTCCGCGGCGAGGTTGGCCTCGGCGCCGGCCCGGCTGACGTACGAGATGCCGACCTTGACGTTCACCGGTCCGGCGCCGGGCCCGAACTGGACGTAGCCGCCGGCGCCCTTGCCCACCACCGGCAGCCCGCCGTTCGCGAACCCGCCGGTGCCGCCGCTCGCGGAAGTGGACCCGGGGTTGAGGTGATCGTCCTGCCAGGTGCCCATGGCCTTGAAGGCACGGTCGAAGCGAGCGACGAAGTGGACGGTGTAGTAGGCGCGTTGGCCCTCGGGGTCGAGGTACCCGCAGAAGTTGCCGGACCTGACCGACCCGGAGACCGTGCGCTTCGCCGGATCGATCCGGACCGTCGAATCGGTCGACCCCACCTCGGAGTTGGCGGTCCTGACCAGCAGCGAGGCCGGCTTGTCGGCCGGGAAGGCGAAGCGCGCCGAGCCGGTGCGGGCGGTGGCGGTGAGGTCGGCGGTGACACCGGACGCGAGGCGGACCTTGTAGCGGCCGGGTTCGGCAATTTCGTCGGCGTGAGCGAAGTCGGAGGCGTAGACGGCGTCCTTGGTGTCGCTCGCGGGCGACGAGGTGACCTCGCCGGCGTACGGGAAGAAGGGGACGTCACCGCTGCCGCCCGCGCAGCCGGTACCGGACATGTGGGTCAGGCTGAAGCCCCGGATGCGGGTGGCGTCGTAGTGGTAACCACCGGGCGCCGCCGTGCGGGTGGCATCGCCTCGGGTGTTCTCCGGGCTGAAGGAGAACATGCCGAACGGGGTGACGGCGCCCGGGAAGACATTGCCGCCGTTCCGGGTGCCGACGAGGGGATCGACGTACGGCGTGGGGTCTTGGACCAGGCCCGGGGGTGCGGTGGTCGCCGCGAGGGCGGGGGTGGCGCCGGTGACCGCGAGAACGGCGGCCAGCAGCAGGCTCGTGGGACGGAAGCGCATGACGCGGCCCCTCCTCCTTCGGACGGGTCGCGCACCACAGGTCGCACAAGCCGCAGGGACAGTAGCGTGCGCCACGCGTACCACGGAGGAACGCCTGCGGGCGCGAGGGCACACAGGCGGGGCACCCGAACGGCTGAGCAGGCCAACTGAGTTGACATCGTTGTCCGTTGAGGCGGTAGAGTCATGTGCAGACCAATCGACAACGTTGTCGCATCACGGCAGCGCACAAGCCACGCACCATCCGGACGGCCCCACTTCCCCCCTTCGGGCCCGTCCGGCTCGCGGACCCGGTGGACGGCGGCTCAGCGTCCACCGGGTCCGCCCGGAGCTACGGCCCCCGGCGGACCGAACCCCGGGGTTCAGCCCACCCGGCAGGGCAGAGTCGCCGCACTGTCACCGTCGGAGCCGGAGACGACGTAGCCGAATGTCGTGCTCTCCCCCGGATCGAGGGAGCCGTTCCACTCGGCGTCGTGGACCAAGCTCGGCACCGAGTTGCCGTTCCCGATCGAGATCGACCTCGACGCGCTCGTGGGGTTCCGACCTGGCCGTACGCCCTCCCGAAACCCGTCCACCGATTGGACGGCCATAGCCACCAGGAATGAGCGGTGCTACAAATGCCCGCATGGCGGAGCGTTTCGCCCGTTTTGGGCGCCACTCCCTTCGGTCCTTGATCGGCAAGAGCCCCCGAAGCGTCGCCGGACAGGTTTTCGTGCTGCAGGTGGCGCTCGTCGTGCTGCTCGTGGCCGGCGCCGTCCTCGCGCTGGTTCTGCAGTCGGATCGGGACACCAACGCGGAGGCCAAGCGCCGCTCCGTCGCTGTCGCGCAGACCTTCGCGCACGCTCCGGGCGTCGAGGCGTCGCTGCGGACGGCTGACCCGTCGAGCGTCCTTCAGCCGCTCGCCGAAGCGGGACGCAAGGCCGCGGGCGTCGACTTCATCGTGATCATGGACACCAAGGGCATCCGCTACACCCACCCCCTCCCGGACCGGATCGGCAAACGGTTCGTGGGCCGGATCGAGCCGTCGCTGGACGGGAAGGTCCACACCGAGAGCGTCCAGGGTCCGCTGGGCGACGAGGTGCAGGCGACGGTTCCCGTCCACGACGCCGCCGGCAGGGTGACCGCCCTCGTCTCGTCGGGCATGAAGGTCGAGAACGTGACCAGCCAGGTGTACCGGCAACTGCCGATCATCCTGGGCGCCGGGGCCGGCGCGCTCGTGGTGTCGACCGGCGGGATGGCGCTGGTGGGCCGGCGGCTGCGCCGGCAGACCCACAGCCTGGCCCCGGACGAGATGAGCCGCATGTACGAGCACCACGACGCGGTGCTGCACTCCGTACGGGAAGGGGTGCTCATCGTCGGTGACGACGGGCGGCTGCTCCTCGCCAACGACGAGGCCAGGCGGCTGCTGGAGCTGTCCGCCGACACCGAGGGGCGGCACGTCCGGGAGCTCTCCGGTCTCGACCCCGAGACGGCGGCCCTGCTCGTCTCCGGGCGCGAGGCCACCGACGAGGTGCACGTCGCCGGGGGACGCCTGCTGGCGGTCAACCAGCGGACCACGGACCGTGACGGAGGCCCCAGGGGAACAGTGGTGACGCTCCGCGACACCACCGAGCTCCAGGCGGTGTCCGGCAGGGCGCAGCTCGCACGTGAGCGACTGGATCTGCTGTACGACGCGGGACTGGGCATCGGCACCACCCTCGACGTGATCCGCACGGCCGACGAGCTGGCGCAGGTCGCCGTCCCCCGCTTCGCCGACTTCGTCACCGTGGACCTGGCCGACGGCGTCGTGCACGGGGACGAGCCGCCGCCCACCGCGACGGACATCCGACGCGTCACCGTGCGCGGCATCCGCGACGACCATCCGCTCTACGAAAAGGGCCGGCTGATCGACTTCCTGCCCTCCTCACCCCAGGGCCGCGGCTACGGCACCGGCCGCTCCGAGCTGGTGACCGACCTGTCGACCGCGACGGACTGGCACGAGCAGGACCGGGAAACCACCCGGGACATCCTCGAGTACGGAATCCACTCGCTGATCACCGCCCCGATCCGGGCTCGCGGGGTCGTGCTGGGCATGGCCAACTTCTGGCGGGCCGCGGGGCACGACCCCTTCGACGAGGAGGACCTGTCGCTGGCGGAGGAGCTGGTTGCCCGGGCCGCCGTCAGCATCGACAACGCACGCCGGTACACCCGGGAGCACGCCCTGGCGGTCACCCTCCAGCGCAGCCTGCTGCCGCGGGCCCTGCCCGAGCAGAGCGCCCTCGACATCGGCTACCGCTACATCCCGGCGCAGTCGGGCGTGAGCGGTGACTGGTTCGATGTGATTCCGCTGCCGGGGAGCCGGGTGGCGCTGGTCGTCGGCGACGTGGTCGGGCACGGTCTGCACGCCGCCGCCACGATGGGACGGCTGCGCACCGCGGTGCACAACTTCTCCACGCTCGACCTGCCGCCCGACGAGCTGCTGGGTCATCTGGACGACCTGGTGGGCCGTATCGACCAGGACGAGTCCTCGAGCGCGGACACGGCCGCGGAGATCGTGGGTGCCACCTGCCTGTACGCGATCTACGACCCCACGAGGCGCCGCTGCGCCATGGCGCGGGCGGGGCACCTGGCGCCGGCGCTGGTCCAGCGCGACGGCAGCGTGACCTTCCCCGAACTGCCGGCAGGCCCGCCCCTCGGCCTCGGCGGCATGCCGTTCCAGACGGCAGAGCTGGACCTCGACGAGGGCTCCCAGCTCGTCCTGTACACCGACGGCCTTGTGGAGGACCGCGCGCGGGACCTCGACGTGGGCATGGAGCTGCTGCGCAAGGCGCTGACGGGCCACCCCGACCGGCCGCCGGAGGAGAGCTGCCAGGCCGTGCTGGACGAACTCCTTCCCGGGCGGCCCAAGGACGACGTCGCTCTCCTCATCGCGCGCACCCGGGCGCTGCCGCCGGACCGGGTCGCCGACTGGGACGTGCCACGCGATCCGGCTGCCGTGTCGGGGATGCGCGAAGCCGTCTCCGGAAAGCTCGCGCAGTGGGGCCTGTCCGAGCTGGACTTCGCCACGGAACTCGTACTGAGCGAGCTCGTCACCAACGCCATCCGCTACGGCTGCGGGCCGATCGAGGTGCGGCTGATCCGCGACCGCACCCTGATCTGCGAGGTCGCCGACGCCAGCAGCACCTCCCCGCATCTGCGGTACGCCGCGACGACCGATGAGGGAGGCCGGGGCCTGTTCCTGGTCTCGCAGATGACCGAGCGCTGGGGCACCCGGTACACCCCGCAGGGCAAGGTGATCTGGGCCGAACAGGCACTGCCGGAGATCGCCCCGGATGACATGGCCTAGGGCCGGCGGGCGGACAGCGCTGCCGGGACGGGCGGGAGCGGCGCCGTGGCCGGTGGCGGTGGCTCGGCTCCCGCGGGTGGCAGCTCGATCGTGAACTCCGTACGGCCCGGCTGGCTCTCCACGTCGATACGGCCGCCGTGCGCGGACACGATCGCCGCCGCGATGGCGAGGCCGAGACCGGAGCCGCCGCCCGGCGCGCCGCCGCGGGCCCGGGAGGTGTCGGCGCGGGTGAAGCGGTCGAAGACCTGTGGGAGCAGGTCGGGCGGGATGCCCGGGCCGTCGTCCAGGATCCGGATCGCACAGCGGCCGGCACCGGTCTCGACGGAGGCGACCACCGTCGTGCCCGGCGGGGCGTGGGCCCGTGCGTTGGACAGGAGGCCGGCCACCACCTGACGCAGCCGGGCCTCGTCACCCAGGACCAACGGCGTGTCGTCGAGGCGGAGTTCGAGCTGCCATTCATGGTCTCCCCCGGCGGCCCGCGCGTCCCACACCGCCTCCGCGACCAGCGCCGCCACATCCACCTCGGCGGACTGCAGCGGGCGGCCCTCGTCCAGCCGGGCCAGCAGCAACAGGTCCTCCACCAGGCCCGTCATCCGAGCCGACTCCGCCCGGACGCGGCGCCAGGCGAGCATCGGCTCAATCCGGCCGGTACCGCGGTTCATGAGTTCGGCGTACCCGGCGATCGAGGCGAGCGGGGTGCGCAGTTCGTGGCTGGCGTCGGCGAGGAAGCGACGCATGCGTTCCTCGGTGTGCCGGCGGGCGGTGAGGGAGGACTCGACGTGGTCGATCATGCGGTTGAGGGCGGCGCCGACCTGTCCGGTCTCGCTGGCGGGGTCGGTGTCCCCGGCCGGGACACGGGTGAGGCCGGTGACCTCGCCACGGTCGAGCGGGGCGCGGGAGACCTCGGCGGCGGTGGCGGCGACCCGGCCGAGGGGGCGCAGTTGGCGTCGTATGACCACGGTGCAGATGCAGCCCGCCACGAAGAGCCCGGCCACCGCGACGACCGCCTCGGCGACGACCAGTCCGCCGATCATGCGCTGCACGTCGTCCATGGGCAGCCCGGCGAGGACGCGGACGCGCCCGCTCTCGACGGCGGTGAGCCGGTAGGTGCCGAGCCCCGGCACGGTCCGGGTGTGCTGGGAGCCGTCCGTCGCGATGTCCGCCAGGGCCGCGGTCTGCGCGGCGGTGAGGCCCTTCGGTGCCGCGTCCTGGCTGACGACCTCGGCGGCGAGGATCGCGCCGTCCTCGTCGAGGCGGGCGGCGAGCATGCCGGTGGCGTGGCCGTTGTCGTCGAGGAAACCCAGGTCGTCGTCGATCTCCGGGTGCAGCGAGGCCCCGCCCAGGCTGCGCGAGGCGGCCGCCGCGACCCGGCCGTCCAGGTCGCCCATGAGGTAGGCGCGTTGGAAGAACGCGGTGGTGAGCGCCATCGTGGCGCTGAGGAGGACGAGGGTGGCGCTGACGAGGACGAGCAGGCGGGTGCGCAGCGAGCGGGTGCGCACCCGTGGGCGGTGCACGCGGGTGCGCCCCTGAGGTCGGTGGCGGCGCGGGCGCAGGCTCATCTCCCGTCCTCCACCCGGACGCGGCCGTTTCGGAACCCTGCGGTGCCAGTCATGTCCGGATCGTGTCCCGGTCCGCTGAAGGAACGCTGTGTTCCACCTGAGGGTGGGTGATGACCTGGGATTTCCCGGCGCGGACATGGCGAAGGGCCGCACCCCCGTCGCGGGGGGTGCGGCCCTTGCAGGGCTGTCAACTGCCCTGCCGTACTGCCTGCTTGACCGCTTACTTGCGGATCAGGGAGCGCAGCACGTACTGCATGATGCCGCCATTGCGGTAGTAGTCGGCCTCACCGGGGGTGTCGATGCGGACGACCGCGTCGAACTCGACGCCCGTGTCGGTGGTGACCTTGACCGTGCGCGGCGTGGTGCCGTTGTTGAGCTCCTCGACGCCGGTGAAGGAGAAGGTCTCCTCGCCGGTCAGGCCGAGGGTCGCGGCGGACTGGCCCTCCGGGAACTGGAGCGGCAGGACGCCCATGCCGATGAGGTTCGAGCGGTGGATGCGCTCGTAGGACTCGGCGATGACGGCCTTGACGCCGAGCAGCGCGGTGCCCTTCGCGGCCCAGTCGCGGGACGAGCCGGAGCCGTACTCCTTGCCGGCCAGGATGGCCAGCGGGGTGCCCTGCTCGATGTAGTTGCGCGAGGCGTCGTAGATGAACGACACCGGGCCGTCGGCCTGGGTGAAGTCGCGGGTGTAGCCGCCCTCGGTGCCCGGCGCGATCTGGTTGCGCAGGCGGATGTTGGCGAACGTGCCGCGGATCATGACCTCGTGGTTGCCGCGGCGCGAGCCGTAGCTGTTGAAGTCGCGGCGCTCGACGCCGTGCTCCGTGAGGTACTTGCCGGCCGGGGTGTCGGCCTTGATGGCGCCGGCGGGCGAGATGTGGTCCGTCGTCACCGAGTCGCCGAGCTTGGCCAGGACGCGGGCGCCGGTGATGTCGGAGACCGGGGTGGTCTCCATCGTCATGCCCTCGAAGTACGGGGGCTTGCGGACGTACGTCGACTCCGCGTCCCACTCGAAGGTGTTGCCGGTCGGGATCGGCAGCGCCTGCCACTGGGCGTCGCCCGCGAAGACGTCCTGGTAGGACTTGTTGAACATGTCCTCGCCGATGGCGTTGGCCACGACGTCGTTGACCTCGGCCTCGGAGGGCCAGATGTCGGCCAGGAAGACCGGCTTGCCCTCCTGGTCCACGCCGAGGGCGTCGCGCGTGATGTCCACCTTCATGGAGCCCGCGAGGGCGTACGCGACGACCAGCGGCGGGGAGGCCAGGTAGTTCATCTTGACGTCGGGGTTGATACGGCCCTCGAAGTTCCGGTTGCCGGAGAGGACCGAGGTGACCGCGAGGTCGTGGTCGTTGACGGCCTTGGAGACCTCTTCCGGCAGCGGGCCGGAGTTGCCGATGCAGGTGGTGCAGCCGTAGCCGACGAGGTTGAAGCCGACCTTGTCGAGGTACGGGGTCAGGCCCGCCTTGTCGAAGTAGTCGGTGACGACCTTGGAACCCGGGGCGAGGGTGGTCTTGACCCACGGCTTGCGGGTCAGGCCCTTCTCGACCGCCTTCTTGGCCACCAGCGCGGCGGCGACCATGACGTACGGGTTGGAGGTGTTGGTGCAGGAGGTGATGGCCGCGACCGTGACCGCGCCGTGGTCGATCTCGTAGGTCGAGCCGTCGGGGGCGGTGACGGTGACCGGGCTCGACGGGGCGCCGTTCGGGGCGACGGCCGGCGAGTCGGAGGCCGGGAAGGACTCCTTGCCGGACTCGTCCACGGAGTCGACGTAGTTGAGGACGTCCTGGGAGAACTGCTGGGCCGCGTTGGCCAGGACGATACGGTCCTGCGGGCGCTTCGGGCCGGCGATCGACGGGACGACCGTCGACAGGTCCAGCTCCAGCTTCTCGGAGAAGTCAGGCTCGGCGGCCGGGTCCAGCCAGAGGCCCTGCTCCTTGGCGTACGCCTCGACCAGCGCGAGCTGCTGGGCGTCACGGCCGGTCAGCTTCAGGTACTTGATGGTCTCGTCGTCGATCGGGAAGATCGCGGCGGTGGAGCCGAACTCCGGCGACATGTTGCCGATGGTGGCGCGGTTGGCAAGCGAGGTGGCGGCGACGCCCTCGCCGTAGAACTCGACGAACTTGCCGACGACGCCGTGCTTGCGGAGCATCTCGGTGATGGTCAGCACGAGGTCGGTGGCCGTGGTGCCGGGCTTGAGCTCACCGGTCAGCTTGAAGCCGACGACGCGCGGGATGAGCATGGAGACCGGCTGGCCGAGCATCGCGGCCTCGGCCTCGATGCCGCCGACGCCCCAGCCGAGGACGCCGAGGCCGTTGACCATGGTGGTGTGCGAGTCGGTGCCGACGAGGGTGTCGGGGTAGGCCTGGCCGTTACGGACCATGACCGTGCGCGCCAGGTGCTCGATGTTCACCTGGTGGACGATGCCGGTGCCCGGCGGGACGACCTTGAAGTCGTCGAAGGCGGTCTGGCCCCAGCGCAGGAACTGGTAGCGCTCGCGGTTGCGGCCGTACTCCAGCTCGACGTTCTGCGCGAAGGCGTCGTTGGTGCCGAACTTGTCGGCGATGACGGAGTGGTCGATGACCAGCTCGGCCGGGGAGAGCGGGTTGACCTTCGCGGGGTCGCCGCCGAGCTCCTTCACGGCCTCACGCATGGTGGCGAGGTCCACGACACAGGGCACGCCGGTGAAGTCCTGCATGATCACGCGGGCCGGCGTGAACTGGATCTCCTGCGACGGCTGGGCCTGGGAGTCCCAGCCGCCGAGGGCGCGGATGTGGTCGGCGGTGATGTTCGCGCCGTCCTCGGTGCGGAGGAGGTTCTCCAGCAGCACCTTCAGGCTGTAGGGGAGGCGCGCGGAGCCCTCGACCTTGTCCAGCCGGAAGATCTCGTACGACTCGTCGCCCACCTGCAGCGTGCTGCGGGCGTCGAAGCTGTTCGCCGACACGACAGTCTCCTTCATTGATGTGCGCGTACCACCACGATCCTGCCGCCACGGCTATTTGGCCGATCCGCTAAGGTAAGGCTAAGTTAGGTAACCCTTACCGCCAGACCGGTGGCGCCGCGCGGCTGCGGTGCACCTCGGCAGATATCTCGATGTCGAGATAACTCTAGTACATGGGGCCGAGATGGTCATGCCCGGGCTTCGGCATGCCTCCTTTCCTTGGGTTTCCCCGGGTTCCGCAGGCACCCATTGCATGAAAATGCGTCTTGGTGCATACTCTTCCTATGAGCAAGGTCCTCACCTCCCTCCCCACCGGCGAGCGCGTCGGCATCGCCTTCTCCGGCGGCCTCGACACTTCGGTCGCGGTCGCCTGGATGCGCGACAAGGGCGCCGTCCCGTGCACCTACACCGCCGACATCGGCCAGTACGACGAGCCCGACATCGCCTCGGTGCCCGGCCGTGCGAAGACCTACGGCGCCGAGGTGGCGCGCCTGGTCGACTGCCGCGCGGCGCTGGTCGAGGAGGGGCTGGCCGCGCTGACCTGCGGCGCGTTCCACATCCGCTCGGGCGGACGGGCGTACTTCAACACGACGCCGCTCGGCCGCGCGGTCACCGGCACCCTGCTCGTGCGCGCGATGCTCGAGGACGACGTCCAGATCTGGGGCGACGGCTCGACCTTCAAGGGCAACGACATCGAGCGGTTCTACCGCTACGGCCTGCTCGCCAACCCGAACCTGCGGATCTACAAGCCCTGGCTCGACGCGGACTTCGTGACCGAGCTCGGCGGCCGCAAGGAGATGTCGGAGTGGCTGGTCGCGCACCAGCTGCCCTACCGCGACAGCACGGAGAAGGCCTACTCCACGGACGCCAACATCTGGGGCGCCACCCACGAGGCCAAGACGCTGGAGCACCTGGACACCGGCATCGAGACCGTCCAGCCCATCATGGGTGTGCGGTTCTGGGACCCGTCGGTCGAGATCGCCGCAGAGGACGTGACGATCGGCTTCGAGCAGGGCCGCCCGGTCACCGTCAACGGCAAGGAGTTCGCCTCCCCCGTCGACCTGGTGATGGAGGCCAACGCGATCGGCGGCCGCCACGGCCTGGGCATGTCGGACCAGATCGAGAACCGGATCATCGAGGCCAAGAGTCGCGGCATCTACGAGGCGCCCGGCATGGCCCTGCTGCACGCCGCGTACGAGCGCCTGGTCAACGCGATCCACAACGAGGACACCCTCGCCCAGTACCACAACGAGGGCCGACGCCTGGGCCGCCTCATGTACGAGGGCCGCTGGCTGGACCCGCAGGCGCTGATGATCCGCGAGTCGCTGCAACGGTGGGTCGGCGCGGCCGTCACCGGCGAGGTCACCCTCCGCCTGCGGCGCGGCGAGGACTACTCGATCCTCGACACCACCGGCCCGGCCTTCAGCTACCACCCGGACAAGCTGTCCATGGAGCGCACCGAGGACTCCGCGTTCGGCCCGGTGGACCGGATCGGCCAGCTCACCATGCGCAACCTCGACATCGCCGACTCGCGCGCCAAGCTGGAGCAGTACGCCGGGATCGGCCTGATCGGCACCGGCAGCCCCGCCGTCGGCGCCGCCCAGGCGGCCGCGACCGGTCTGATCGGCAGCATGCCGGAGGGCGGCGCCGAGGCCATCGCCTCGCGCGGCGAGGTCTCCGAGGAGGACGCGCTGCTGGACCGCGCCGCGATGGAGTCCGGCACGGACTGATCGAGCACGAGGGAAACGGACCACCGGGAAGGCCGGCTGGGCGCTGTGTGCGCCGAGCCGGCCTTTTCGCTGCCCCGCTCTTCCCGCATCCGGCTCTTCCCGACATGCCATCAGTTCGCCAAGTCGGGGTAACCGGGAGGTACGCATCACGACCCCGACGGGAGGCGTCCATGCCCCTCACATTCCGTAAGAGTTTCCGGATCCTGCCCGGAGTGCGGCTGAACATCAACCGGCACTCCTGGTCCATCACCACCGGTGGCAAGCACGGGCCGCGCCGCACACACAGCAGCACCGGACGTCGTACGACATCGATGGATTTGCCCGGACCTTTCGGGTGGCGTCGCACCCGTAGCGCCAGGAGGCGTTGACGGCTCGTCACCCGAATGGCCCCCCTTGGAAGGTGCCATCTCATATCTGAGATAGCCTCAACCTCATGGCAGACGACTACCTCGTACGCATCGGCAGGCTCATCCGTGACGCCCGGCAACATCGGGGCTGGACACAGACGCAGCTGGCCGAGGCGCTCGGCACCTCCCAGAGCGCCGTCAATCGCATCGAGCGCGGCAACCAGAACATCAGCCTTGAGATGATCGCCCGAATCGGTGAAGCCCTGGACAGCGAGATCGTGTCGCTGGGCTACGCGGGCCCGATGCATCTGAGGGTCGTCGGCGGACGTCGGCTGTCGGGTTCCATCGATGTCAAGACCAGCAAGAACGCCTGCGTGGCCCTGCTGTGCGCCTCGTTGCTCAACAAGGGGCGCACGGTGCTGCGCCGGGTCGCCCGCATCGAGGAGGTGTACCGCCTTCTGGAGGTGCTCAACTCCATCGGTGTGCGCACCCGTTGGATCAACGACGGCGTCGACCTGGAGATCGTGCCGCCGGCCGAGCTGGACATGGGCGCCATCGACGCCGAGGCGGCCGTGCGCACCCGCTCCATCATCATGTTCCTCGGCCCGCTGCTGCACCGCATGAGCCACTTCAAGCTGCCGTACGCCGGTGGCTGCGACCTCGGCACGCGGACCATCGAGCCGCACATGATCGCGCTGCGCCGGTTCGGCCTGGACGTCGCGGCGACCGAGGGGCAGTACCACGCCGTGGTGGACCGTGACGTACGTCCCGACCGGCCGATCGTGCTGACCGAGCGCGGCGACACCGTGACCGAGAACGCCCTGCTGGCCGCCGCGCGGCACGACGGCGTCACGGTCATCCGCAACGCCTCCTCCAACTACATGGTCCAGGACCTCTGCTTCTTCCTGGAGACGCTCGGCGTCCGGGTCGAGGGCATCGGCACGACGACGCTCACGGTCCACGGCGTACCGAACATCGACGTGGACGTCGACTACTCCCCCTCCGAGGACCCGGTCGAGGCGATGAGCCTGCTGGCCGCCGCCGTGGTCACCGAGTCGGAGCTGACGGTGTGCCGGGTGCCGATCGAGTTCCTGGAGATCGAGCTGGCGGTCCTGGAGGAGATGGGGCTCGACCACGACCGTACGCCCGAGTACTTCGCGGACAACGGCCGTACCCGGCTGGTGGACCTCACCGTCCGGCCCTCCAAGCTGGAGGCGCCGATCGACAAGATCCACCCGATGCCGTTCCCGGGCCTGAACATCGACAACGTCCCGTTCTTCGCGGCCATCGCCGCCGCCGCGCAGGGCAAGACGCTGATCCACGACTGGGTCTACGACAACCGCGCGATCTATCTGACGGACCTCAACCGCCTCGGCGGCCGGCTGCAGTTGCTGGACCCGCACCGCGTCCTGGTCGAGGGCCCGACCCGCTGGCGCGCCGCCGAGATGATGTGCCCGCCCGCACTGCGGCCCGCCGTAGTCGTGCTGCTGGCGATGATGGCGGCGGAGGGCACGTCCGTGCTGCGCAACGTCTATGTGATCAACCGCGGTTACGAGGACCTCGCGGAGCGGCTGAACTCCATCGGGGCGCAGATCGAGATCTTCCGGGACATCTAGGCGACTCACGGCCGACGAACCGAGTGAGGGCTGCCCGGAGTGCCGGAGTGCCGGCGGCCGGCGGCCGGCGGCTGATTATGGCCGTCCCTGATGTTTTGAGTCGTCGCCCAGTGGATCACAACGACCGAGAAGACACAGCAATACGCAGCCGACTTCACTTTCTCGATCGATCGAGTCTATGTCGAAACCAAGCAGCGCACGGCGCCATCTTCGAAATCGGCAAGTACGGCCGGTTCACCACCCTTCCAGGGCCGGATGGTGCGCGGTCTTCCTTGCATGACCACCAGGGAACTGGGATACAGTACTCAAGGAGACGGATCCGCCCCGGTACACACATATCATGTCGGGTCCGTCTCTTTTTCTGCACACACTTCCCCATCGAAAGACTGGGTGCAGTGTGTCATCGCTAAGGTTTGCTACTCATGTCTACCCTCAATTGGCGCGAATCGCTGCGGAGCCTGTCTGCACCGAGCTCCGACCGCCCGCACGACGCACACCCGATTGCCGCGATGGCATTAGTCAAGGTCATCGGGCTGGCGGTCCTTGCTCTGTGGTCCTCACTGAACGGTAAGAGCGCCCACATCCTGCTATCTGCTCGGTGGGATTCACTCTGGTACGTCAGAGTTGTAGAACATGGATACAGCTTCACCGTGACGGCTCAGGATGGGCGAATCCTGTCCGACATGGCCTTCTTTCCGCTGTATCCGGCGCTTGAGAGAGTGCTCTCACACCTCCTGCTCATTTCTCCAGCAGATGCCGGGCTAGTGATCAGTGCGGTGTCATCATTGATTGCTGCGGCCGGCATATACCGGCTCGTTGGGCTGTTCACCGACTACAGGACAGCTCTCCTGGTGGTCGTCCTCTGGGCAACTCTTCCAGTGAGCATCGTGCAGAGCATGGCCTACAGCGAGTCACTCTTCACAGCCGTATCCTCCTGGGCTCTGTACTGTGCACTCAAGGAAAAATGGCTGTTTGCCGGCCTTCTCGCGTGCGCGGCAGGGTTGACGCGTCCCGTAGGTGTTGCCGTGGCTCTGGGCGTATGGAGCGCTGTAGCCGTCAGCGTACACAAAAAGGGATGGAGTGCATCAAAGACGGCCTCTCTTATTGTCTCGCCTGCCGGTTTCTCCTCGTATATCTTGTGGGTGGGAGCCCAGAAGGGCTCTATTCTCGGCTATCTCGACGTCCAGTCGGAATGGGGCAACGGATTCGATGGCGGAGCCACCTTCCTGAAGTTCGTAGGTGCTCTCACAGTCACCCCTCCGTACGTGGGGGGCATCGCACTCATCGTCGCTGTAGGTCTTGCGATATGGTCCTACGTGCTGGGGTTCCCGGGAAAATACCCGCTTCCCGTTCAGGTTTATTCTGGAATCGTAGTCCTGCTCGCTTTGGGTTCGTCGGGGTTCTTTGGATCGAAACCGCGTCTCTTGATTCCAGCATTCAGCCTGCTCATCCCACTTGCGGTATTCCTGGGCCGGAAGGCAAGGGTGGTGCGCGTCTCGGTGGTTATTTCGATGTGCTTGGTTTCCGCCTCGTACGGGGCATTTTGGCTCAACGGCTCTGGACCTCCGTAGCAGCGGCTGACGCAGAGAGCCGGGTTGCCCCCGGCAGTTGGTGTTCTGGGGCGCAGTGTCTTACCTACGGAGGACGAGTTCAGCGAGCGGTTCGGGAACAGGGGACGGCGGCTCGCCCAGCCGGAGCCATTCGACCTGACGGCCGCCCCCAACGAGTCCGTGGCGCAAGCGAAGTCCTCCCGCGGCGCAGAAGGCCGGGCGAGGTTGCACGAGCTGCCGAAGAAGAATGCCGCGAGCAGGAAGGCGACTTCGAAGAAACAGCCCGGCCGCCGCCTGCTCCGAGCCGGCACGGTGAGCGGGTTCGTCCGCCGGATCGGCGCGCCGCAAGTTCTCGCCGACCGGCTCGCCCGGCACCTTTAGAGCCAGCTGCGGTTGGGCGGTCCCAGCTGCCGGGCTGCCGTGCTCAGCGTCACGCGGTAGTGGCCGCCGTCGACGGCCACTGAGGGCGACCGCCTCCTCATCGCACGAGCCGGGCTCATCGGCGGGCCGGGCGATCACAGCGGGCGCTCCGGCTACCGAGTCGCCCGCGCCGCACGCGATCCGCGAGGGCCGATGCTGCTCCCCGACACACCGGCCATGCCCACCCAGGTGGTCGGCGTGCGGGACCGCACCTCCTGGCTGCTCGACTCAGCGGAGACGGGAACGACCGGCACGTACAACGCCGTCGGCCCGGTCCGAACCGGATCCGGACGGGGGCGCTCATGACGCGTGCGCCCCCGTCCGCTGCCGTGCTCAGTCGTCCGGGATCCCGGCGCCACTGAGGCCTGGAACCGTCCGCTCCGGGTGGGCCAGGGAGCGGGCGCCGAGGCGGAACCGGGCGAGTTTGTCGACGATCGTCCGGCCGACCGGGGTGTGGCCCCAGAGGCTGATGCCCTGGTGGGTGGTGGGCTGCCAGGTGGTCTCGTCGATGACGACGGGGTTCCAGCCGACCTCCCACTCGAAGCCCGAAGGGGTGCAGGCGTAGTAGGAGAGCTCCTTGTCGTTGGTGTGCTGTCCGACGGACAGGGCCATGTCGAAGCCGAGTTCGTGTACGCGGTCGTAACTGCGGGCGAGGTCGTCCAGCGTCGCCACCTGGACGTTGAGGTGCTGGACGCGGGTGCGGACCGGGTCGATGGGCAGGCCCCGGACGGCGGCGATGGCGATGGAGTGGTGGCGTGCGTTGACGCGCAGGAAGCGGATCTTGAGCTTGACGCCGCTGATCGTCTCGTCGATGTAGTCGGTGAGGCGGGCGTCGAAGACGGTGTTGAAGTAGCCGCGCATCAGGGTCGGCCGGGTCGAGGTGATGGCGACATGGCCCAGGCCCGAATCGCCCGTTGTCCAGCCGGACGTGAGCATCCGCAGGGGTTCCGGGGACAGAACCGGGGTGGTGTAGATCTCCTGGGTGATGCCCTTGGGGCCGGGGAAGCGCAGGAGCCGTTCGACGCCGCGCAGCCTCGCCTCCTCGGCGGTGCCCTCCGCGACGGGGACGCCGTGGGCGCGGACGCGGGCCTCGATCTGCTCGAAGGTGGTGTGGTCGTCGAGGTGCCAGCCGATCGCGACGACGTCCTCGGCGGGGCCCCGGCGCAGCAGGAAGCGGCACTCGTGGTCGTCGATGCGGAAGCGCATCAGGCCGGTGTCCAGCTCGTCGAGGTGCATGCCGATGGCGTCGGTGCCGAAGCGGCGCCAGTCGGCGAACCGGTTGGTCTCGATGACGAGGTGGCCGAGGTGGACCGCGCCGAAGACGGACGGGGCGTCATGCCCCTGATACGTGCTCATCGCCCGCCGGCCAGGAAGTCGGCGCAGATCCGGTTGAACAGCTCGGCCCGCTCGAACTGCACCCAGTGCCCGGTGTTGGCGACCTCATAGAGGTCGCAGTTGGGCATGCGGTCGGCCAGCATCCGGCCGCCCGTGGGCCGGTTGACCTTGTCGGCGGCGCCCCAGAGCACCAAGGTCGGCACGGGCAGCCGGGACAGGCGGGCGTCGCGGGTGAAGTCCATCTTCCACAGCGTGCGCAGCGCGTTCGGGCCGGACGGCCGGCGCAGCGGCGGTGCCGCGATCACCTCGGGGTCGATGCTCGCCTCGTAGCGGGCGTCGATGACGGAGTCCGGGACGTCGGCGGCGTTGAAGACGAGGTAGGTGCGGATGAACCGCTCCAGTTTCAGGCGCGAAGGGCCGTCCCCGGCGTAGTAGCTGAGGAGGCTGCTCAGACCGGGGGTCGGCAGGGCGCGGGTGGTGCCGATGCCGCCGGGGCCCATCAGCACCAGGCGGTCGACCCGGTCGGGTGTGTCCATGGCGAGGCGCAGCGCGCAGGCGCCGCCGTAGGAGTTGCCGACCAGGTGGGCCTTGTCCAGGCCGAGTTCGTCGAGCAGGCCGCGGATGCCGGCGGCGAGGTGCCCGAACGGGTCGGTGCCGTCCACGCCCTTGGTGCTGCGGCCGTAGCCGGGCAGGTCGGGGACGACGACCCGGTACTCCCTGGCCAGCGCGGCGATGTTGCGGGTGTAGTTGGAGACACCCGAGGCACCGGGGCCGCCGCCGTGCAGCAGCAGAACGGGCGGTCCTTCGCCGGTCTCCGCGACGAAGATCTTCCTGCCGTGGACGTCGAGCAGCCGTTCCCGCATCGGCGGGGGCGCGGTGTGAGTGGTCATGGCGTTCCTTGGGTGGCGGTCGAGGTGGCCGTGCGCGATGCCGGTGCGAACCCGGCCGGGGGCGGCGGGAGTTGGGCGGCCGAGGGGGCGGCGGCGTAGACGTAGGCGTCGGGGCGCAGGGCGAGGGTGGTGGCGCGGCGCTCGGTCATCCAGGGCAGCAGCACGCCCTCGTCGTCGACGACCACGCCCGGCCCCGGACGTGAGCCGGCCGGCAGGACGGTCAGGGAGGGGACGCCGCAGCGGTCCCACGCGGTCTGCGGGGTGGGCGGTTCGGCGTGCAGGAGCAGCCAGCGTCCGGCGAGTACGTCGTCCAGGCGGACCCGGGTGCCGTCCGGGCCGGTCACGCAGGGCTGGGGTATCTGGTGCCCGGCGGCCTTGGTGCGGGGGCGGGCCTGCAGGCCCTCGGCGTAGTGGGCGGCGGGGATCCAGTTGGAGTCCTGCAGCAGGCGGGCGAAGCGGGGGACGCGGTTCAGGAGCGGAAGTACGGCGTCCCGGACCCGGGTGACGGCGAGCCGCCGTTCGGTGATGATCCGGCCGACGAACACCGCCCGCTTGGTGATCTCCTTGACGTGCGGCTTGCGCTCCGCCTCGTAGGTGTCGAGCACCGATTCGGGCAACTCGCCACGCAGCACGGCGTCGAGCTTCCAGCACAGATTGGCCACGTCACGCACTCCGGCCGCCATGCCCTGGCCGATCCACGGCGGCATCGCGTGGGCCGCGTCGCCGGCGAGGAAGACCCGGCCCACCCGGAAGCGGGCGGCGAAGCGGACGTGGTGCCTGTAGACGGTGGCCCGCAGGATCTTGATCTGGTGCTCGCCGATCCCGTACCGGGACACCAGCGCGTGAATCGCCTCGTCGCTGGTCAGGTACTCCTCGTCGTCGCCCGGCAGGATCGGGAACTCCCACCGGTGGTGCCCCAGCGGAGTCGGACAGTCCACCGCCGGGCGGCCCGCGTCGCAGCGGAAGCGCAGCCGGTCGTGGTCCTGCCACGGTTCGATCATCTTCGTGTCGATGACGACCCAGCGGTCCTCGTACGTCCGCCCCTCGTAGCCCACGTTGAGCTGTGCGCGGGTGAGGCTGGAGCCGCCGTCGGCCGCGATGACGTACCTGGCGCGCAGCCGTCGTACGGAGTCGTCGGCGGTCCCGGCCGCCGTCAGTTCCACCCCGGCGCCGTCCGCGGTCGGACGCAGCCGCAGGCACTCGTGCCGCAGCAGCACCTCGACGTTGGGGTAGCGGTCGACACCGTCGCGCAGGACCTGCTCCAGCGCGGGCTGGTAGAGGAACATCTGCGGCGGGTGACCGTGCCCGCGCGGGGTGGGGTGTGCGCTGAGGATCGTACGGCCCCGCGCGTCGACGAAGTCCAGCGGCCGGTCGGCGAGCATGTCGAGCTTCAGCCGCTCGGCCAGGCCGGCGCGCTGCCAGATCCGCAGGACCTCCTCGTCGGTCGAGATCGCCCGGGCCCGGGCGTAGATCTCGGCGTCGCGCTCCAGCACGACGACCCGAAGGCCGGCGGCGCCCAGCAGGTTCGCCGCGGTCACCCCCGTCGGCCCGTACCCGATCACCGCCACGTCGTACGTGTCCTGGTCGACTCTGTCCTCGGCTTCGTCCTCGGCCCTGCTCCCGGCACTGATCCCACTCACCAGGCCACCTCACTGTCGTCCCTGTTGCTGCGGCTCTTTGTTGTAGCGTTCACTCCAATTGGAATGGCCGCTACGGTAAGCTCGGCGTCCGGGTCGGTCAAGGGCCGGCACGACGGGAAAGGGCGTCTCCCATGACCAGGCCGCACACCCGGCCCCACACCGGCTCTCACACCGGGCCTCAGACGGCGCGGAAGAAGCGTGCGAACGGATTGGAGTCGCGGCAGCGCATCCTCGACGCCGCTGTCGAGATCGCTGGTGAGCGCGGGTACGAGGGCACGTCGATCGCCACGGTCAGTGCCCGGTGCGGGCTGCCCGCGAGCTCGATCTACTGGCACTTCGAGGACAAGGACGACCTGATCGCGGCTGTTATCGAGCGCAGCTTCACGGCCTGGCTCACCGCCGTCGAACTGCCCGGCGAGGACACCGGCACACCATTGGAGCGGGTCACAGCGATGGCGGCGAACGTGGCGAAGTCCCTGGTCGACGCCCCCGACTTTCTGCGCCTCGGCCTGATGCTCGCCCTGGAGCGACGGCCTGTCGAGCGACGGGGGCGGACGGTGTTCCGCCAGGTCCGCGCCCTCTCCCGGCAGCGGATATCGGACATGATCGGCACCCTCTTCCCGGCCCTGGACGAGGAAGCCGTCCGCACCCTGACGACATACGCCGTGGCCGGTGCCGACGGGCTGTTCGTGGAGCGCGAGGTGGGTGGCGGCGACTGTGTCGACCTGGTGGCGATGTTCGAGCTGCACGCGCGGCTCGTCCACGACGCGGCGGTCCGCATGGCAGGGAGGAGCGAGGGATGAGCCTGACCT
Organism: Streptomyces sp. NPDC107528; assembly: GCF_055639295.1. Lineage (NCBI taxonomy): Bacteria > Bacillati > Actinomycetota > Actinomycetes > Kitasatosporales > Streptomycetaceae > Streptomyces > Streptomyces sp. NPDC107528. The sequence goes on along the minus strand of NZ_JBVKAV010000001.1, from coordinate 269,859 downwards.
ACGTCCAGCGCGAGGAGGCCGCCCGGCTGCTGCGGGAGGCGGAGCACCGCGCGGTGCCGATCGACCCGCTGTCGGCCCTGCTGCCCGCCCTCGACCTGGCCGACGCCTACGCCGTCCAGCGCGACAACGTCTCCTGGCGGCTGGCCGACGGGGCTACGGTCATCGGGCACAAAATCGGCCTGACGTCCCCGGCCATGCGGGGGCTCCTCGGCGCCGACCAACCCGACTTCGGGCATCTGCTGGACGACATGGTCCACCGTGACGGCGCGCCGGTCTTCGCGGCGCACTACTGCCGACCCCGGATCGAACCGGAGATCTGCTTCCACCTCGGCGAGCGGCTGTCCGGCCCCGGCGTCACGGTCGAGAACGTGCTCAGGGCGACCGACGCCGTCGCGCCCGCCCTGGAGATCGTCGACAGCCGGATCCGGGACTGGCGGATCACGCTCGTCGACACGGTCGCCGACAACGCCTCCTCCGCCGGCCTCGTCCGCGGCCCCTGGATCCCGGTCCGGGACGCGCCCGACCTTGCCGCCGTCACCGCCGACCTGATCGTGGACGGTGAGCCGGCCGGGTCGGGCAGCGGCCGCGAGGTGCTGGGCCACCCCGCGGCCGCGGTCGCCTGGCTGGCCAACACGCTCGCCGCGTTCGGCTCCGCTCTGGAGCCCGGCCACGTCGTGCTGTCCGGCGCCATGACCCAGGCCTCCTTCGTCAGGGCCGGCCAGAAGGTCGAGGCGCGGTTCGACGTCCTGGGGCCGGTGTCGGTGACCTTCGTGTGACCGGCCGTTGAACTTCCTCCGACGGCCGAGGAATGCGTCCAGGCCTACGAAATGGACCCGCTCCCCGAGAAACCCGAGCAACCCACGAAACCCAAGAAGCCCAAGAAACCCTGAAAGCCGAAAAACCCGCGAAACCCGAGAAAGCCGCGAACCCGAGAGAGCCGCCCCATGACCACCGCACCCCGCCGGATCGACGTCCATCAGCACCTCGTCCCGCCCCTCTACCGCGACGCCCTCGCCAAGGCCGGTATCACCGAGGCGGGCGGCCGTGCCCTGCCCGGCTGGAGCGCCGAAGCCGCGCTGGAGGCGATGGATCTGCTGGGCACCGAGACGGCGATCCTCTCCGTCTCGACCCCCGGCACCGGCTTCCTCGGCAACCCGGGCGAGGCGGCCGGACTGGCCCGAGCGCTCAACGACTTCTCCGCCGCCCTCGCCGCCGAACACCCCGCCCGCCTCGGCTGGTTCGCCACCCTGCCGATGCCCGACGTCGAGGCGGCGGCGCAGGAGGCCGAGCGGACTCTCACCGAGCTGGGCGCCGACGGGGTCACCCTGCTCGCCAACAGCCAGGGCACCTACCTCGGCGCCGACGGCCAGGCCCCCCTGTGGCGGGTCCTCGACGAACACGGCGCCGTCGTGTTCGTCCACCCGGCCGACCTCCCCGCCCCAGCCGTCGACGGGATCCCCCCGTTCGCCGCCGACTTCCTCCTCGACACCACCCGCGCCGCCCACCTCCTGGTACGCAACGGCATCCCGCGCCGCCACCCGAACATCCGGTTCGTGCTGAGCCACGGCGGCGGCTTCCTGCCGTACGCCTCCCACCGCATGGCCGTCGCCCTCGCCAGTGACATCGGACGCAGCCCCCTCGACGTCCTGGACGACTTCCGCGGCTTCTACTTCGACACCGCGCTGTCCTCCAGCCCCGCCGCCCTGCCCACCCTGCTGGCGTTCGCGCGCCCCGGGCACGTCCTGTTCGGCAGCGACTGGCCGTTCGCGCCCGCACCGGCGGGCCAGTACTTCGCGAGCGGCCTCGACTCCGGCGTCGACCCGGGCACGCTCACCGCGATCAACCGCGCCAACGCCGAGGCCCTGTTCCCCCGCCTGGCGGGCGGTACCTCCGCCCCGACCTCACCCCGCCCCCTCCCGGCACGCCTGCGCCGGTCCGCCCGGCGAGCCGCCGCCCGCCTCGTCTTCAAGCTGGTCCAGCCCGGAACCGACTGAGCTCCCGGCAGCCGCCCGCCTACCCGAAGGCCAGGGCCGGGAACTCGGCCGAGTCGTCCAGCTCGGCCCAGACCGTCTTGCCGCGCCGGGCGTGCCGCGTCCCCCACTGCCCGGCGAGCTGCGCGACCAGCAGCAAGCCCCGCCCGCCCTCGTCGAGGACGCGGGCCCGGCGCAGGTGTGGGGTGGTGCTGCTGGCGTCGGAGACCTCGCACAGGAGGGTGCGGTCGTGGATGAGGCGCAGGCTGATCGGGGAACGGCCGTAGCGGATGGCGTTGGTGACGAGTTCGCTGACCACCAGTTCGGCGGTGAACTCGAGGTTCTCCAGGCCCCAGGCGGCCAGTTGACGGGAGACGTCCGAACGGGCCTTGGCCACCACCGCCGGGTCGGCTTCCAGGTCCCAGGTGGCGACCCGGTCGGCCCCGAGCGCGCGGGTGCGGGCGAGGAGCAAGGCGATGTCGTCGTCGCCCCGGCCGGGCCGCAGTGCTTCCAGCACGGTGTCGCAGGCCGCTTCCAACGAGGTCGCCGACCGGGCGAGGATCTGTCGCAGCGCGGTGAGCCCCGCGTCGGCGTCGTGGTCGGGGGCCCCGATCAGACCGTCGGTGTACAGGGCGAGCAGGCTGCCCTCGGGCAGGTCGACCTCCACCGTCTCGAAGGGCAGTCCGCCGAGTCCGAGCGGCGGGCCGGGCGGCGGATCCAGCAGCTCCGCCGTGCCGTCCCGGACCAGCACGGCCGGGGGCACATCCCCCGCGCGGGCCAGGGTGCAGCGGCGGGAGACGGGGTCGTAGACGGCGTAGAGGCAGGTGGCGCCGTTGACTCCGCCGACGTCGGCGCCGGGCTCGGCATCCGGGTCCGTGCACGCCTCGGTGGCCACGCGCACGACGACGTCGTTCAGGTGGGTGAGGAGTTCGTCGGGCGGCAGATCGATGTCGGCCAGGGTGCGTACGGCGGTCCGCAGCCGGCCCATCGTGGCGGCGGCACGGATGCCGTGGCCGACCACGTCGCCGACCACGAGGGCAACCCGGGCGCCGGACAGCGGAATGACGTCGTACCAGTCGCCGCCCACGCCGGAGCCGGAGCCGGCCGGCAGGTACCGGTAGGCGACGTCCACGGCCGACTGCTCCGGCACCTCCTGGGGAAGCAGGCTGCGCTGGAGGGTGACGGCGGTGGCCCGGGCGTGGGTGTAGCGGCGGGCGTTGTCGACGGCGACGGCGGCCCTCGCGGCGATCTCCTGGGCGAGGAGCAGGTCCTCGTCGTCGTAGCGGGCGGGGTTGGCGAGGCGGTGGAACTCGGCGACGCCCAGCGTGGTGCCGCGGGCGCGCAGCGGGACGGCGAGGGACGAGTGAGCTCGCGGGACGCCCCGGCCCCTGCCGTGCTGGTGCCGGGAGGGACGCCCACTGGCCAGGGCCTGCGCCGACGGCGAGCCGTCCGCCGGGATGTGGAGCTGCTGCGGTGCGATCGCGTCCTGCGGGTCGGGCCCGTCCGCCGGTCCCCGGGCCGTCCGGCGCAGCACCGGCGGTCCCTCCGCGACGTCCTCGCCTCGCAGCACGGTGTCGAGCAGGTCGACGGTGACGACGTCGGCGAAGTGGTCGGTGGCGAGATCCGCCAGCTCCTGTGCCGTGCGGGCGATGTCGAGGGTGGTGCCGATGCGCATGCCCGCCTCGTTCACCATCGCCGATCGCCACCGCAACCGCCGGTCCCGCTCCTCCTGGAACGCGACGACGCCCTGTTCGGAGACCCGGTCCACGTACATCGTCGACATCGCGTTCAGCTGCCGGGCCGCCTCGCTGACCTGCTTGGCGTCGTCGCTCAGCCGGGGCAGCTCCGCGAGCAGCCGGTCGAGGACGATCTCCTCCGCCAGCCGGAAGGCGCGGAGCATCGCGCTGAGCGGTATGCCGTGCCGGGCCAGCATCTGCGCGCGTTCCAGGTCGGCGGGCGGCAGCTCGATCAGCCTCGCCTCGATGGCGTGCTCCAGGCCGAACAGGGCCGCGCCGATGTGCTCGGCGACATTCTCACCGGCCATCCGGGCCACGTCCGGGTCGTCCCACAGCGCGGGGAGTTCGCGCAGCAGGCGCCGCTGCACGTCGGAGGTGAGCTCGTCCGCTCGCGAACTGAGCTCGCGCGCCGCGCGCGACACAAGACGGCCGGCCGTGGGCTCCACACAGTCGACGGTACGCCGCTCACGCGGGCGCCTCAGTCCGTACGGCGGGATGGGCGCCGGCCGGTTGTCAGCCGCCCCCGCGCAGCACCCGGGACAGCCCGAGCGCCGCGGTCCGTACGGCGGGCGCCAACTGGGCGGGGCTGAAACGGGAGCGCGGCACCGCCACCGAGAGGGCGGCGACCGTGGTGCCGCCGGCGAAGACGGGAGCCGCGATGCAGGCAACGCCGAGGGCGGCCTCCTGCTCCTCGTAGGCCAGGCCGGAGACCTGGATCTTCTCCAGGGCCATGCGCAGCCGGTTCGGATCGGTGAGGGAGTGCGGTGTGAGGCTCGGCAGCGGCCGGGACAGCACCTCCTCGGTCAGCTCGGCGCCGGAGAAGGCCAGCAGGGCCTTGCCGACACCGGTGCAGGTCAACGGCAGGCTGCCGCCGATGCGGGAGGGCAGCTGGAGGGCCTCGTGGCCGTGGATGCGTTCGAGGTAGACGACGTCCATGCCGTCCCGCACCCCGAGGTGGACGGTCTCGCGGGTGGCCTCGAACAGGTCCTGGAGGAACGGCAGGGCCGCCTCGCGCAGATCGAGCCGGTGCGGCACCAGCGAGCCGAGCTCGAACAGCTTCGCCCCGAGCCGGTACTGGGGCCCCGAGCGCTCCAGCCAGCCCAGCCGGACGAGGTCCGCGGCCAGCCGGTGCACCGTGGGCTTGGGCAGGCCGGTGCGCTCCGAAAGTTCCGACAGGCGGTACGGGCCGCCGCTCGGACTGAAGCACTCCAAGATGATCGCGGCCTTCTCCAGCATGCTGCCGCCCGCGCTGTTCCGTGTCACGGAACAAAGTTTGTCCCCTCGCGGCGGGGCGTGTCTATATCGGTGTCGAACCGCCATCGGCGCCGACCGGCTCCTTCCCATCCGCTCGCCCGCCGCTGCACCTTCCCCGGAGGTATCCCGTGTCGACCCCACCCGACGGTGTCCGTCCGGACGCCGCCCCGCCGGCCGTGGTCAAGGCCGCCGACCTGCTTGCGGAGGCCGCCCGCACCGGGACCGCCTGTGCTCCGGTGCGTGATCTGTTCGACGCCGGCGCGGATCTGGAGACCGCGTACGCCGTGCAGCAGCTGAACGTGCGGCGCGGGCTGGACGCCGGGCGCCGGATCGTGGGCCGCAAGACCGGCCTGACCTCAGCTGCCGTACAGCGCCAACTCGGCGTGGACCGGCCCGACTTCGGTGCGCTCTTCGCGGACATGGCCGTACCGGACGGCGGCGAGGTGCCCGCCGGGCGGCTGCTCCAGCCGAAGGTGGAGGCCGAGGTGGCGCTCGTCCTCGGGCGCGACCTGCCGCACCCCGCGTGCACGGTCGTCGACGTCCTGCGCGCGGTCGACTTCGCGCTGCCCGCGCTGGAGATCGTCGACAGCCGGGTGCGGGGCTGGGACATCTCCCTGGTCGACACCGTCGCCGACAACGCCTCCTGCGGCCTGTACGTCCTCGGCGCAACTCCCGTGCCGCTCACCGCCGTCGATCTGCGGACCGTGACGATGACCATGACGCGGGGCGGCGAGACCGTGTCCGAGGGCACCGGCGCCGACTGCCTCGGCAGTCCCCTCAACGCGGCCGTGTGGCTGGCCTGCGCGCTCGCCGAACGGGGCGATCCGCTGCGCGCGGGCGACCTGGTGCTGACCGGTGCGCTGGGTCCGATGACGCCCGCCGCGCCGGGCGACGTGTTCGAGGCCGATGTCCGCGGACTGGGTTCCGTGCGGGTCGGTTTCGCGCCCGCAGTCGGCTTCGCGCACGAAGTCGGCTTCGCGCACGAGGGGGGCGAGCTGTGAGCACCAAGGTCGCCGTCATCGGGTCCGGCAACATCGGCACCGACCTCATGATCAAGATTCTGCGGCTCTCGGAGTCCCTTGAGATCGCCGCGCTTGCCGGCATCGACCCGGCCTCCGACGGCTTGGCCCGCGCCCGCCGGCTGAAGGTCGCCACGACCCACGACGGCGTGGAAGGGCTCGTCGCGCTGGACGAGTTCGCCGATGTGGAGATCGTCTTCGACGCCACCTCGGCCGGCGCCCACCGTCACCACGACGACGTACTGCGCCCGCTCGGCCGCACCCTGGTCGATCTCACCCCGGCCGCACTCGGTCCGTACGTCGTGCCGCCGGTCAACGGCGACGCCCACCTCGACGCCCCGAACGTCAACATGGTCACCTGCGGCGGCCAGGCCACCATCCCGATCGTCGCCGCCGTGGGCGCCGTCACGCCGGTCCACTACGGCGAGATCGTCGCGTCCATCGCCTCCCGCTCGGCCGGCCCCGGAACCCGGGCCAACATCGACGAGTTCACCGAGACGACCTCCTCCGCCATCGAACGGGTCGGCGGTGCCGCGCGCGGCAAGGCGATCATCGTGCTCAACCCGGCCGAACCGCCCCTGATCATGCGGGACACCGTGCACTGCCTGGTCTCCGACTGCGCGACGGAGGCGGTCACCGCGTCGGTCGAGGAGATGGCCGGGCGGGTGCAGGCGTACGTGCCCGGTTACCGGCTCAAGCAGAAGGTGCAGTTCGAGCGGGTGCCGTCCGACGACCCGATGCGCACTCTCGTCCCCGGCGCGGGCGAGGCCCTGAAGGTGTCCGTCCTCCTGGAGGTCGAGGGCGCCGCGCACTACCTCCCGGCCTACGCCGGGAACCTCGACATCATGACCTCGGCCGCGCTGCGCACCGCGGAACGCATGGCCGCCCTCCCGCACGCCACGGAGGTGGCCTCCCGATGACCCGGCTGTACGTCCAGGACGTGACCCTGCGGGACGGCATGCACGCCGTCCGGCACCGCTACACCGTCGACCAGGCCCGCGCCATCGCCGCCGCGCTGGACGCCGCCGGGGTCGCCGCGATCGAGATCGCCCACGGCGACGGCCTCGCCGGCTCCAGCGTCAACTACGGCGTCGGCGCCCACACGGACTGGGAATGGATCGAGGCCGTGGTGGACGCCGCGCAGCACGCGGTGCCCACCACTCTGCTGCTGCCCGGCATCGGCACGCTGCACCACCTCAGGCAGGCGCACGCCCTGGGCGTCCGCAGCGTCCGCGTCGCCACCCACTGCACCGAGGCCGACATCTCCGCGCAACACATCGGCGCCGCGCGGGAGTTGGGCATGGACGTCGCCGGGTTCCTGATGATGTCCCACATGGCCGAACCGGCCGAACTGGCCCGCCAGGCCAAGCTGATGGAGTCCTACGGCGCCCACTGCGTCTACGTCACCGACTCCGGTGGCCGCCTCACCATGGACGGCGTCCGCGACCGCTTCCACGCCTACCGCGACGTCCTCGACCCGGCCACCGAGCTGGGCATCCACGCCCACCACAACCTCGCACTCGGCGTCGCCAACACCGTCGTGGCCGTCGAGAGCGGCGTGACCCGGGTGGACGCCTCGCTCGCGGGGCAGGGGGCGGGCGCCGGCAACTGCCCGCTGGAGGCATTCGTCGCGGTCGCCGACCTGATGGGCTGGGACCACGGCTGCGACCTGTTCCCCCTGATGGACGCGGCCGACGATCTCGTACGCCCCCTTCAGGACCGCGAGGTGCGGGTGGACCGCGAGACCCTCAGCCTCGGCTACGCGGGCGTGTACTCCAGCTTCCTGCGGCACGCCGAGACCGCCGCCGCCCGCCACGGTCCGGACACCCGCAGCATCCTCGTCGAGGTCGGCCGGCGCGGCATGGTCGGCGGCCAGGAGGACATGATCACCGACATCGTGCTGGACCTGGTCGCTCGCGCCTGAGCGACGCGACCGCGCCCCTTCCGGTCGACCGGAAGGGGCGCGGTCAATGGGGGGCGACGGCAGGCAGTGCAGCCGTCACGCCTTGGGCTTCGACAGGGTGATGTCCTTCTTCACCACCGCGTGGAAGTGCGGCAGGGGCAGCCCGCCCAGGCCGTCCACGGGGCGCAGCTCCACGACGGTGACCTCGACGTTCGCCTTGCCGTGCTTGAGGGTGGCGTCCGCGGGGGCCTTGCTCTTGTTCTCCCAGCGGTGCTGCTTGCCGTCACACTCGGCGAGGGTGCCGCCGATGGCGTACCGGGTGGTGGAGTCCTTCTGTCCGATGGAGGCGCTCACGAACGTGGGTCCCGTGCTGTCGATGCAGCGGTAGGTGCCGGAGACGGTGATGGTGCCGTCCGCGGCCATGGGGGTCTTGGTGCCGACGCTCACGGTCTCCTCGGGCTCCGTTGGAGCGTCGGAGTCGGCGGGCGCCGAGGGCGCGGCGAGCAGCAGGAACAGGGCGGCGCCGGCGGCGGTGGCGAGAGCGGGGCGAAGGGGCATGGGATGACCTCCCGGTGGGCGGAGTGGGGGCTTCCACTGGTACCCGGCGGGTGTGCCCGCGGGCGTGACCGTCACCCCTTCGGTGGCGAGTCCGCTGCGACCTTCGTGGATCGGTCAGAGAGTTGTCCGCGTGTTGTCACGGTTCACAGCGGCCCGTTCCGATGAGTTCGCGACGGGAGCATGGTCTACCCATATGGACGACGCATACGGTTCGTCCGCCCGACGTGGAGGTGCGCCATGTGTTCCTACCAGCCTTCGTGCCCTTCCTCCGACGACCGCACCGCACATGTGGTGGCCGCCCACCCCGAGCAGGGCTGGAGCCTTCTGTGTGACGGCGCCATCGTCTTCGACGACAGCGGTGAGCTGCTGCCCGACGGCCGTGTCGTCGCCCCGCAGCGGGTGCCGGCAGAGCGGCTCGCGATGGCCGCGTGAGCGCGGCCTACGGCAGTACCGCGAACCCGTCCAGCTCCACCATGGCCTCTTCGTCCCAGAGGCGTACGACCTCCACGACCGCCATCGCCGGGTAGTCCCGCCCCGCCAAATGCCGCCAGATGCGGCCCAGTTCGGCGACGTGGACGCGATACGCCGCGACGTCCGTGGCGTAGACGGTGACCCGCGCGAGGTCGGCCGGGTTGCCGCCGGCCGCCGCCAGCGCGGCCAGCAGATTGGTGAGCGCTCGCTCGAACTGCTCCGGCAGCGTCTTGCCCACCACCTTGCCGTCGGTGTCGAGTGCGGTCTGCCCGGCCAGGAACACAACCCGGGATCCGGTGGCGACGACCGCGTGGGAGAAGCCGGTGGGCGGGGACAGGTCGGGCGGGTTGACACGCTCGGTAGTCACTGACCGGCCTCCATGTTCGTGTACAACTCCTTGGCGATGATGCCGCGTTGGACCTCGCTGGCGCCTTCGTAGACGCGCGGGGCACGCACCTCGCGGTAGAGGTGCTCCAGCAGATGGCCGCGGCGCAGGGCACGGGCACCGTGCAACTGGACCGCCTTGTCGACGACATACTGCGCCGTCTCCGTCGCGAGCAGCTTCGCCATCGCGGCCCGCTTCGGGACGTCCGGGGCGCCTTCGTCGTACGCCGTCGCCGCCGCGTACACCATGAGACGGGCCGCCTCGATGCGCAGGGCCATCTCGGCGACCTCGTGGGCGACCGTCTGGAGGTCCTTCAACTTGCCCCCGAACGCATCCCGTTGGGCGGTGTGGATGAGGGTGGCGTCCAGGGCCGCACGGGCCATGCCGACGGCGAAGGCACCGACGCTCGGCCTGAAGAGGTTGAGGGTGCCCATCGCGACCCTGAAGCCGCGGTCGGGCTCGCCCAGGACGTCATCGGCGGTGACGGGGACGGCGTCGAAGTCGAGGGCGCCGATGGGGTGCGGGGACAGCATGTCCAGGCCCGCTCCGGTGAGGCCGGGCCGGTCGGCGGGGACCAGGAAGGCGGTGACGCCACGGGAGCCGGCGCCGGGGGTGGTGCGGGCGAAGACGGTGTAGAAGTCGGCCTCGGGGGCGTTGGAGATCCAACACTTCTCACCGGTGAGGCGCCAGCGGGCGGGGCCGTCGGCTTCGGCGGCGACCGAGGCGGCAAGTGTCTCCCCCGGTCCTCCCGGTCCTCCCGGCCGCGAGGGGTCTCGTTCCGCCCGCAGCTCCAGCGCCGCCGCGTCCGACCCGGCGCCCGGCTCGCTCAGCGCGAAGGCCGCCACCGCGCTGCCCTCGGCCACCCGGGGCAGCCAGCGCTCCCGCTGAGCCGGGGTGCCGTGGGCGTGGACGGGATGCGCGCCCAGCCCCTGGAGGGCGAGTGCGGTCTCCGCCTCCGTGCAGGCGTACGCGAGGGATTCCCGCATCAGGCACAGGTCGACCGCTCCGGCGGTGAACAGCCGCCGCAGCAGCCCCAGTTGGCCGAGCTCGGCGACCAGCGGGCGGTTGACGTGCCTGGGTTCACCCTTCTCCGCGAGCGGGCGCAGCCGGTCGTCGGCCAGGGTGCGCAGCTCGGCACACCAGGCGGTTTGCGCCGGATCGAGCGAGAATGCGGGCATTGCCGACCTCCCTGCGGGGCCGTACTCGACGGACCCTCCCGACGATATCGCGCACCATTGACTGTCGTCACCAACACGATACGCTCCCTGTGCTGGGACCCGCTCACCCCACCACGACGCCCACAGGCAGCCCACAAGGCAAGGGGGCGAACCGCAATGGCCGGTCTGCACCGCTCCGCCCACGTCGACACTTTCGCCCGCGAGCACCTGCCACCGCCCGACCAGTGGCCCGAGCTCCGCTTCGACCTTTCGGGGCTGGACTACCCCGATCGGCTCAACGCGGCAGCCGAGTTGCTCGCCGGCCCGCCCGACGAGCGACCCGTGTTCCACACCCCGTCCGGCGACACATGGACGTACGGCACACTGCGCGCCCGCGTCGACCGGCTCGCGCATGTGCTCACCGGCGACCTCGGCGTCGTCCCGGGCAACCGGGTGCTGCTGCGCGGCCCGACCACGCCCTGGCTGGCGGCCTGCTGGCTGGCGGTGCTGAAGGCGGGCGCGGTCGCCGTCACCGTGCTGGCCCAGCAGCGGCCGCACGAGCTGAAGACCATGTGCGAGATAGCGCAGGTGCGGCACGCGCTGTGCGACATCCGCGCCGTCGACGACCTCGCCAAGGCCGAGATACCCGGGCTGCGGATCGCGACGTTCGGCGGCGACGCCCCCGACGACCTGCTGCACCGCCCGGCGCCCGACACGCCGTACGACGCCGCCGACACCGCGGCCGACGACGTGGCCCTCATCGCCTTCACGTCCGGGACCACCGGACGCCCCAAGGGCTGTATGCACTTCCACCGGGATGTGCTCGCGATAGCCGACACCTTCTCGGAACATGTGCTGCGACCACATGTGGGCGATGTCTTCGCCGGCAGCCCCCCGCTCGGCTTCACCTTCGGCCTCGGCGGCCTCGTCGTCTTCCCGCTGCGGGCCGGCGCCAGCTCCCTGCTCCTCGAACAGGCCGGGCCCAAGCAGCTGCTGCCCGCGATCGCCGAGCACCGGGTGTCCGTGCTGTTCACCGCGCCGACGGCGTACCGCGCGATGCTCGACGAACTCGACTCGCACGACATCTCCTCACTGCGCCGCTGCGTCTCGGCGGGCGAGAACCTGCCCGCCGCCACCTGGCAGGCCTGGCAGGAGCGGACCGGGCTGCGCGTCATCAACGGCATCGGGGCCACCGAGCTGCTGCACATCTTCATCTCCGCGGCCGACGAGCACATCAGGCCCGGGACGACAGGGGTGGCGGTGCCGGGCTGGCAGGCACGTGTGGTCGACCACGAGGGCCGGGAGATGCCCGACGGGGAGCCCGGTCTGCTCGCCGTGCGCGGGCCCGTCGGCTGCCGCTATCTCACCGATCCACGGCAGCGCGAGTACGTGCGCCACGGCTGGAACATCACCGGCGACACCTACGTCCGGGAGAGTGACGGCTACTTCCGCTACGTCGCCCGCGCGGACGACATGATCATCTCGGCCGGCTACAACATCGCGGGTCCCGAGGTCGAAGAGGCGCTTCTGCGCCACCCGGACGTGCTGGAGACGGCGGTCGTGGGCCGGCCCGACGAGGCGCGCGGACAGGTCGTGGTGGCATACGCGGTGCTCAAGGACGGGGCGCGCCAGGACGCCGAGGCGCTGCGCGCGTTCGTGAAGGCCGAGCTGGCGCCGTACAAGTGCCCGCGCGAGATCGTCTTCCTCGACGCCCTGCCACGCACGGCGACCGGCAAGCTCCAGCGCTTCCGTTTGCGCGACGGTGGTGACCCGCCGGGTGACCAGCAGTGATCCGTACGACCTAAGATGATCAACGTGTCCGACCAGCATGCACCACGGTCTCTCATCGTCACGCTCTACGGCGCCTACGGCCGCTACATGCCCGGCCCGGTGCCGGTCGCCGAGCTGATCAGACTGCTGGCCGCGGTCGGCGTGGACGCTCCCTCGGTACGTTCGTCCGTGTCGCGGCTGAAGCGGCGCGGGCTGCTGCTCCCGGCCCGCACGGCACAGGGCGCGGCGGGCTACGAACTCTCCAAGGACGCCCGCCAGTTGCTCGACGACGGCGACCGGCGCATCTACGCCACCGCGCCGCCCGACGACGAGGGCTGGGTGCTCGCGGTGTTCTCGGTCCCGGAGTCGGAGCGGCAGAAGCGCCATGTGCTGCGCTCCCGGCTGGCCGGCCTCGGCTTCGGGACGGCCGCCCCGGGCGTGTGGATCGCACCGGCACGGCTGTACGAGGAGGCCCGGCACACTCTTCAGCGGCTGCGCCTGGAGGGGTACGTCGACTTCTTCCGCGGCGAGCATCTCGGCTTCACGGCGACCGCGGAAGCCGTCGCCCGCTGGTGGGACCTGGCCGCGATCGCCAAGGAGCACGACGCGTTCCTCGACCGCCACGCGCGCGTGCTGGCCGACTGGGAGCAGCGGCACGACACTCCTGCCGAGGAGGCGTACCGCGACTACCTCCTCGCCCTGGACTCCTGGCGCCACCTCCCCTACACCGACCCGGGCCTGCCCGCCCGGCTGCTCCCCGCGGACTGGCCGGGCGCGCGGTCGGCCGCCGTGTTCCGGGGGCTGCACGAGCGTCTGCGGGACGCGGGAGCCGGCTACGCCGGTCTGTGACCTCGGGCGCACCATGAGCCACTAACAGAACCCTCAGGTTCCTCTGCGTCTCCTCTCAAGTTTCTTACCTAGCGTCCATCGGGTCGTCGCGAAGTAGGACGAGGGTAAGAGATGAGGACTGTTGCGCATGACCACCACGGCCCGAAAGGCAGGCCCAAGGGCTCAGGGAGCCACCGTCTGGCTCACGGGGCTGCCGAGCGCGGGCAAGACGACCATCGCCCGCCGGCTCGGTGACCGGCTGAAGGGCGAGGGACATCGCGTGGAGGTCCTCGACGGCGACGAGATCCGCCGCTTCCTCTCCGCCGGCCTCGGCTTCTCCCGGGAGGACCGGAACACCAACGTGCAGCGCATCGGTCTGGTCTCGGAGGTGCTCGCGCGCAACGGCGTGCTGTCCGTCGTCCCGGTCATCGCCCCGTACGCCGACAGCCGCGAGGCGGTGCGCAAGCGGCACGAGGCGAGCGGGACGCCGTACATCGAGGTGCATGTCGCCACCCCGGTGGACGTGTGCAGCAAGCGGGACGTGAAAGGGCTGTACGCCCGGCATGCCGCGGGGCAGTTGTCCGGACTGACGGGTGTCGACGACCCGTACGAGCCGCCCGAGGCCCCCTCCCTCGTCCTTCCCACACAGCTCCAGACACCCCAGGAATCGGCCGCCGCCGTCTACGCCGTACTGGCGGAACGGGGGCTGGTGTGAACGGGTTCGGCCTCTCGCACCTGGACACGTTGGAGTCCGAGGCGGTTCACATCTTCCGTGAGGTGGCGGGTGAGTTCGAGCGGCCGGTGATCCTGTTCTCCGGCGGCAAGGATTCCGTCGTCATGCTGCATCTGGCGCTGAAGGCGTTCGCGCCGGCGCCGGTGCCGTTCACGCTGCTGCATGTGGACACCGGGCACAACTTCCCCGAGGTGATCGAGTACCGCGACCGTGTGGTGGCCGCCCATGGGCTGCGCCTCCATGTGGCCTCCGTACAGGACTACATCGATCGGGGTGTGCTGCGCGAACGTCCCGACGGGACACGGAATCCTCTGCAGACGGTGCCGTTGACGGAGAAGATCCAGAGCGAGCGGTTCGACGCGGTCTTCGGCGGCGGGCGTAGGGACGAGGAGAAGGCACGGGCTAAGGAGCGCGTCTTCTCGCTGCGGGACGAGTTCTCGCAGTGGGACCCGCGCCGCCAGCGGCCCGAGCTGTGGAACCTCTACAACGGCCGTCACGCTCCCGGCGAGCACGTGCGCGTGTTCCCGCTCTCCAACTGGACCGAGCTGGACGTATGGCAGTACATCGCCCGCGAAGGCATCGAGCTGCCGGAGATTTATTACGCCCATCGGCGTGAGGTGTTCCGGCGGGGCGGGATGTGGCTGACGGCGGGTGAGTGGGGCGGGCCTCGCGAGCACGAGGTCGTCGAGAAGCGTCAGGTCCGCTATCGCACGGTCGGCGACATGTCGTGCACCGGCGCGGTGGACTCCGACGCCGACACCATCGAGAAGGTGATCACCGAGATCGCCGCGTCCCGGCTCACCGAGCGCGGCGCCACCCGCGCCGACGACAAGATGTCCGAGGCCGCGATGGAAGACCGTAAGCGCGAAGGGTACTTCTGAGCATGACCGTGAACACGCTTCGGTTCGCCACCGCAGGGTCCGTCGACGACGGCAAGTCGACGCTGGTCGGACGCCTGCTGCACGACTCGAGATCAGTCCTGACCGACCAACTGGAGGCCGTGGAGCACGCCTCCCGCAACCGCGGCCAGGACGCCCCCGACCTCGCACTGCTCACCGACGGTCTGCGGGCCGAGCGGGAACAGGGCATCACCATCGACGTGGCCTACCGCTACTTCGCCACCCCCCGGCGCCGGTTCATCCTCGCCGACACCCCCGGCCACGTGCAGTACACCCGCAACATGGTCACCGGCGCCTCCACCGCCGAGCTGACGGTGATCCTGGTCGACGCCCGTAACGGGGTGGTCGAGCAGACCCGCCGGCACGCCGCGATCGCCGCACTGCTGCGGGTTCCCCATGTGGTCCTCGCCGTCAACAAGATGGATCTGGTCGGGTACGAGGAGCGGGAGTTCGACGCGATCGTCGAGGACTTTGCGGGCCATGCAGCGGAGTTGGGGCTGCCCGGCTTCACTCCGATCCCGGTCTCGGCGCTCGTCGGGGACAATGTCGTGGACCGCTCGGCCCACATGGACTGGTACGGCGGCCCGGCGCTCCTGGAGTTTCTGGAGAACGTCCCGGTCGGCACCGATCCCGCCGACGCCCCTGCCCGCTTCCCCGTCCAGTACGTGATCCGGCACGGTGAAGCCCGCCACTACGCGGGCCAGTTGGCGTCGGGTGGGCTGCGGGTCGGAGACCGGGTGACCGTGCACCCGTCCGGCGCGACGTCCGAGATCACCGGCATCGACGTACTCGGCCGGGACGTCGACGTGGCGTACGCGCCGCAGTCGATCAGCGTGCGCCTCGCCGACCAGCGGGACGTCTCGCGAGGCGACCTGCTCACCACGGGCGTCGACGTCCCCACGCTCACCCGGTACGTCCGGGCGGCCGTGTGCCACCTGGCCGACCGCCCGCTGAGGGTCGGCGGCCTGGTACTGGTCCGGCACACCACCCGAACCGTGACGGCCGTCGTCAAGGATCTCGGCGGGGCAGCCGAGTTGAGGGCCAACGACCTGGGCCGGATCACCCTGCGCGCTGCCGAGCCGCTCGCCCTCGACGACTACGCGGTCTCCCGGCGCACCGGCGCGCTCCTCCTGATCGACCCGGTGGACGGCACGACGCTGACCGCCGGTATGGCCGAGCTCAACTCCCCAGACTGAGCCGGGGTTTGGGTGCGTCCGTGCGCCCCGTCTGCGGACGCCGGCCGCCCGCGCGGTACGGCGCCGGCCAGACGGCACCGGGGCCGTCGTAGCCCTGCTCGGCCGCCGCGTGCAGGGTCCAGTGCGGGTCGTAGAGGTGAGGTCGGGCGAGGGCGCACAGGTCCGTACGGCCCGCCAGAATCAGGGAGTTGACGTCGTCCCAGGAGGAGATCGCACCGACCGCGATCACCGGCAGGCGGGTGGCGTGGCGGATCCGGTCCGCATACGGCGTCTGGTACGACCTCCCGAACTCCGGCCGTTCGTCGGCCACGACCTGCCCGGTCGACACGTCGATCGCGTCGGCGCCGTGCGCGGCGAAAGCGCGGGCGATCTCGACGGCGTCCTCGGCCGTCGTCCCGCCCTCGGCCCAGTCCGTGGCGGAGATACGGACGGTCATGGGCCGTTCCTCCGGCCAGACGGCCCGAATGGCGTCGAAGACCTCGAGCGGGAAGCGGAGCCGTTTCTCCAGGGAGCCGCCGTAGGCGTCGGTGCGTCGGTTGGTCAGCGGGGAGAGGAAGCCGGAGAGCAGATAGCCGTGCGCGCAGTGGAGTTCGAGGAGGTCGAATCCGGCGCGGGCGGCGCGCCAGGCGGCAGCGGTGAACTGCTCGCGGATGTCGGTGAGTTGGGACCGCGTCAGCTCGCGCGGGGTCTGGCTGTACGGCTTGTAGGGGAGCGGGGACGGGGCCACGAGCGGCCAGTTGCCGTCCTCCAGCGGCTCGTCCATGCCTTCCCACATGAGCCTGGTCGAGCCCTTGCGCCCGCTGTGGCCGAGCTGCACACCGATCGCGGTGCCGGGGGCCTGCGTGTGCACGAACTGGACGATCCGCCGCCAGGCCTCCCCCTGCTTTCCGGTGTAGAGGCCGGTGCAGCCGGGGGTGATCCGGCCCTCCGGGCTGACGCACACCATCTCGGTCATCACCAGGCCGGCCCCGCCGAGGGCGCGGGCGCCGAGGTGGACGAGGTGGAAGTCGCCGGGGACGCCGTCGGTGGCCGAGTACATGTCCATCGGGGACACGACGACCCGGTTGCGCAGGGTCAGGCCGCGCAGCCGGAACGGGGTGAACATCGGGGGCGTGCCGGCCGGGCAGCCGAAGTCCCGCTCCACGGCCTCGGTGAAACCGGCGTCACGCAGGCGCAGGTTGTCGTGCGTGACGCGGCGGCTGCGGGTGAGGAGGTTGAAGGCGAACTGGCGCGGCGGCTGGTCGAGGTAGAGGCCGAGGTTCTCGAACCACTCCAGGCTGGCGCGGGCGGCGCGCTGCGTGGAGGCCACGACGGTCTTGCGCTCCTCCTCGTACGCCCTCAGAGCGGCGGGGATGTCGGGCTGTTCCTCCAGGCAGGCGGCGAGCGCGAGGGCGTCCTCGACGGCCAGCTTGGTGCCGGAGCCGATGGAGAAGTGGGCGGTGTGGGCGGCGTCGCCGAGCAGGACGACGTTGTCGTGCGACCAGCGCTCGTTGACGACCGTGCGGAAGGTCGTCCATGCCGACTTGTTGGACTTGAGGGACCGTCCGCCGAGCGCGTCCGCGAAGATCTTGGCGCAGCGGGCGATCGACTCCTGCTCGTCGAGCTCGTCGAATCCGGCGGCTCGCCACACGTCCTCGTGCATCTCGACGATCACGGTGGAGGCGTCGGGTGCGTAGGGGTAGCCGTGCAGCTGCATCACGCCGTGCTCGGTCTCCGCGATCTCGAAGCGGAAGGCGTCGAAGGCGAAGTCGGCGGCAAGCCAGATGTAGCGGCACTGGTGCGTGGCCACATGGGGGCGGAACACATGGGCGTAGGCCTCGCGGGTGGTGCTGTTCACACCGTCTGCGGCGATGACGAGGTCGTACGTCTCTGCCAGCGAGGCCGGGTCCGGGGCGTGTGCGCGGAACCGGAGCTCCACGCCGAGGGTGCGGCAGCGGTCGTGGAGGATCTCCAGGAGGCGTTTCCTGCCGAGTGCCGCGAAGCCGTGTCCTCCGGAGGTCTGGCGGGTGTTGCGGTGGACGATGTCGATGTCGTCCCAGCGGGTGAAGTGTTGTTGGAGGGCGGCGTAGACGTGGGGGTCGGCGTGTTCGATGCCGCCGAGCGTTTCGTCGGAGAGGACCACTCCGAAGCCGAAGGTGTCGTCGGGGGCGTTGCGTTCCCAGACGGTGATTTCTCGGGTGGCATCGAGGCGTTTGAGGAGGGCGGCGGCGTAGAGGCCGGCGGGGCCGCCGCCGATGACGGCGACTCTTTGGGGGTGGTCGGTCGACTTGGGCGGCCGCGGGTCCGATGCCGAGAGCATCCCCCTACCTCCCTTGCCATTTGGGCGGGCGCTTCTCCGTGAAGGCCGCGTGGAACTCTGCGTAGTCCTCGCCGTTCATCAGCAGCGCCTGCGTCGACGCGTCCATCTCCACCGATGCCGCCAACGGCATGTCCAGCTCGGCCGTCAGCAGGGCCTTCGTCTGGGCGTACGCCAGAGCCGGGCCCTCGGCCAGGCGGCGGGCGAGTGCCTGCGCGGCCTCATCCACCTTGCCCTCGTCCGTCATCTCGCTGATCAGGCCGATGCGCTCGGCCTCCGGTGCCCGGACCGGTTCGCCCAGCATCAGCAGCCGGGTCGCGTGGCCGAGGCCGACAATCCGGGGCAGCAGGTACGCGGCGCCCATGTCGCCGCCGGACAGCCCGACCCGGGTGAAGAGGAAGGCGAAGCGGGCGGTGGGGTCGGCGACCCGGAAGTCGGCCGCGAGTGCCAGTACCGCCCCGGCCCCGGCCGCCACCCCGTGCACCGCCGCGATCACCGGGAACGGGCACTCCCGTACCGCTCGCACGACCTGCCCGGTCATCCGGTTGAAGTCGAGGAGTTCGGCGGTGTCCATGGCCAGGGTGGCGCCGATGATCTCGTCCACGTCGCCGCCGGAGCAGAAGCCGCGGCCCTCCCCGGCCAGCACCAGGGCCCGCACCGCCCGCTCCCGGGACAGCTCGGCGAGCAGATCGCGCAGGTCGGCGTAGGCGCCGAAGGTGAGCGCGTTGAGTTTCTCGGGGCGGGCGAGGGTGACGGTGGCGACCCCGTCGGCCTGCTCGACCCGCAGATGTTTCCAGTCGGGGGTGCGGGCGGCGGAGCCGGTGAAGGGACTCATGACGTGCGGCCTCCTCGGGCGGACGGCGGGCACTGCCTCGCTGAGCTCTACCCTCCGAGCTCTACCCCTCGAAACTATCACTCAACTTTGACCGTCGTCACGAGCACGCAATAAGCCAACCGGGTGTGACCTTGCTCCGTCACATCCGTCACGGCTCGTCGACACCCCGGTAACGACGGGATCAACCGCGCGAGGGCCGCCGTTCACCTGGGTAAGTCGCCCAGCAGTCGGGGCCGAAGGTTCCGAACGGTGCCCTTCGCAGGCCCTTCGCCGGGTGGCGCCGTACCATTCATAAGGTTGAAAGCAGGACAGCCTGCTCATGAACGGACCCGCCTTGCAAGATCGCCCCTCAGCCTCCGCCTCCTGGCGTATCGCGCTGCCGCACACGGTCGCGGCCGTGCCCGTCGCGCGTGCCCTGGTCCGTACGGCGCTGGCCGAGCTGCAGCACGCCGCCGACAGCGACACCGCGGAACTGCTCACGGCGGAGCTGGTCGCGAACGCCGTGGAGCACACTGCGGGCGAAGGCCCGATAGAGCTGGTGGTGGAGCTGCTGCCGTCCGGCTGCCAGGTCGAGGTCCACGACCCGGACCCGGCGCCGCCCGGCGACCTGACCCGCCCCACCAGGGGCGAGCCCGACCCTTGGCAGGAGCACGGCCGGGGCCTCCTCCTGATCCGCACCCTGAGCTCGTCCTGCGGCCACCGACCGACGGACTCCGGCAAGGCGGTCTGGTTCAGACTGCCGGTCGTGCCGGCTCAGCGCCGCCCGCTGTAACCACCTCAGGCCAGGGTCGCCACCAGAACAGCCTTGATCGTGTGCATCCGGTTCTCCGCCTCGTCGAAAACGACGGAGTGCGCCGACTCGAAGACCTCGTCCGTGACCTCCAGCGACTCCAGGCCGTGCCGCTCGAAGATCTCGCGCCCGACCTTCGTACCCAGGTCGTGGAACGCCGGCAGGCAGTGGAGGAACTTCACGGCCGGGTTCCCGGTGGCCCGCAGCACGTCCATGGTCACGGCATACGGAGCCAGCGCGGCGATCCGCTCGTCCCACACATCCTTGGGCTCCCCCATGGAGACCCAGACGTCCGTGGCGACGAAGTCCGCCCCGAGGACCCCCTCGTCGACCTTCTCCGTGATCGTGATGCGGGCACCGCTGGTCTCGGAGAGCTTGAGGGCCTGCTCGATGATCGCCTGCGCGGGCCAGTACGCCTGGGGGGCGACGATGCGCACGTCCATGCCGAGCAGCGCCCCGGTGATCAGGTACGAGTTGCCCATGTTGAAGCGGGCGTCGCCCAGGTAGGCGAAGGCGATCTCCTTCGGGGGCTTGCCGCTGTGCTCCGTCATCGTCAGCACGTCGGCCAGCATCTGCGTCGGGTGCCAGTCGTCGGTCAGACCGTTGAAGACGGGCACGCCGGCGTACGCCGCCAGCTCCTCCACGTTCGCCTGGCTGTCCCCGCGGTACTCGATCCCGTCGTACATCCGCCCCAGCACCCGTGCGGTGTCCTTCACGGACTCCTTGTGGCCGATCTGCGAGCCCGACGGGTCGAGGTACGTCGTCGAGGCGCCCTGGTCGGCGGCCGCGACCTCGAACGCGCAGCGGGTGCGCGTCGAGGTCTTCTCGAAGATCAGCGCGATGTTCCGGCCCCGCAGGTACTGCGTCTCGGCCCCGGCCTTCTTGGCGGCCTTCAGTTCGGCGGCCAGCTCGACCAGCCCGAGGAACTCCTGCCCGGTGAAGTCGAGCTCCTTGAGGAAGTGGCGGCCGGCGAGGGCGGTCGGGACAGTCGCCATGGGGGCGCTCCAGAGGTACGTGAACAGGGACCTTGGAAGTCTATACGACTATAGGCATTTCTATACAGTCGGCTCTCGGTCTAAACGGCCGCGCGCTCGACCGGACAGCTCATGCACCGCGGCCCGCCTCTCCCCCGCCCCAGCTCGCTCCCCGGGATCTCGATGACCTCGATGCCCTGCTTGCGCAGATGCGTGTTGGTGGTGGAGTTCCGCTCATAGGCGACGACCACACCCGGCTCGACGGCCAGCACGTTGCAGCCGTCGTCCCACTGCTCGCGCTCGGCCGCGTGGACGTCCTGGGTGGCGGTCAGGACTCGGATCTCGCTGAGGCCGAGCGCGGCGGCGATCGCGCGGTGCATGTGCTCCGGCGGATGGTCGGTGACCTTGAGCTCCTTGTCGCCGGCGCCCGGTTCGATGGTGTACGAGCGGAGCATGCCGAGCCCGGCGTACTGGGTGAAGACGTCGCCGTCGACCATCGTCATCACGGTGTCGAGATGCATGAGGGCGCGCCGCTTGGGCATGTCGAGGGCCACGATCGTCTGCGCCGACCCGGCGGCGAACAGCTTGTGGGCGAGCATCTCGACGGCCTGGGGCGTGGTCCGCTCGCTCATCCCGATGAGCACGGCCCCGCTGCCGATCACGAGGACGTCCCCGCCCTCGATGGTGGAGGGATAGTCGGCCTGCCCCTCGGACCAGACGTGGAACGTTTCGTCGCGGAACAGCGGGTGGTGCCGGTAGATCGCCTCGAAGTGGACCGTCTCGCGCTGCCGGGCAGGCCAGCGCATGGCGTTGACGGAGACGCCGTCGTAGATCCAGGCGGAGGTGTCCCGGGTGAAGAGGTGATTGGGCAGAGGCGCGAGGAGGAAGTCGTCCAGCTCCATGACATGGAAGCGCACGGAGATCGGCTCGGAGTGCGCCTCCAGGAACTCCCGTTTGGTCATGCCGCCGACGAGGGCTTCGGCCAGTTCGGGCGAGGGCAGACCCTCGAAGGCCGCACGGAGATGATCCGTGGCCAGCACCCCGTACTCCTTCTCGTCGAAGACCCTGTCCAGGACGAGCTTCCGGGCCGCCGGGATCTCCAGGGCCTCGGTGAGCAGGTCGCCGAACAGGTGGACGGTGACCCCGCGGTCGCGCAGGACGTCGGCGAACCCGTCGTGCTCGGCGCGCGCCCGGCGCACCCACAGCACGTCGTCGAAGAGCAGGGCGTCCTTGTTGCTGGGGGTGAGCCTTTTGAGCTCGAGATCGGGCCGGTGCAGGATGACGCGGCTGAGCCGCCCGGCCTCGGAGTCGACATGGAATCCCATGCCTCCATCCTGACCATCGCCGACCGGGTTCACCCCCTGCTTGACCGTTTCCGTTTTCGTCCTCTTGACGACAAGAAGGTATCGCGATTATCGTCTACATGACGAAAAGCGAGGGGGTCCCCATGGCCGACATCACCCGGCGCCTCGGCTGGCGCCATCTGCGCGGCGCGCCCACGGCGCACATCCGCCACCACCGCGGCGGCAAGCTGCTGCACGACGGTCCCGGCCTCAGCTTCTGGTTCCGGGCGCTGACCGCCGCGCTGTCCGAAGTGCCGGTCGACGACCGGGAGCTGGCGATGACCTTCCATGCCCGTACGTCCGACTTCCAGGACGTGGCCGTACAGGCGACGGTCACCTACCGGATCAGTGACCCGGCGGTGGCGGCGTCGCGCCTGGACTTCTCGATCGACCCGGACACGGGCGCGTGGCGGGGCACGCCGCTGGAGCAGTTGGGGACGCTCCTGACGGAGACGGCCCAGCAGCACGCGCTGGACGTCCTGTCCCGTACGCCGCTGTCGGCGGCACTGGTCGACGGCGTGACGGCGGTGCGGGAGCGGATCGCGGCGGGCCTGGCCGGCGAGCCGCGGCTCCCGTCGACGGGCATCGAGGTGGTCGCCGTACGCGTCATGGCGCTGCGCCCCGAACCGGAGGTGGAGCGGGCGCTGCGCACCCCGGCCCGCGAGCAGATCCAGCAGGAGGCGGACCGGGCGACGTACGAGCGCCGGGCGGTGGCCGTCGAGCGGGAACGCGCGATCGCCGAGAACGAACTGGCCAGCCAGATCGAACTCGCCCGCCGCGAGGAACAGTTGGTGGACCAGCGGGGCACGAACGCGCGGCGGGAGGCCGAGGAGCACGCGGCGGCCGACGCGGTCCGGGCCGAGGCGGAGGCGGCACGGACGGTACGACTGGCCGACGCCGAGGCGGCTCGTTCCGTACGGCTGGCCCGGGCGGAGGCCGAGGGCGCGCGCGAGGTCGGTGAAGCACGGGCCCAGGCGCAGGCCGCCTGGCTGCGGGTGCACGGCGAGGTCGACGTGGCGACGCTGCACGCCCTCACCGGGACACGGCTCGCGGAGAACCTGCCGCGGATCGACAGCGTGACGGTGTCGCCGGACGTGCTGACGGGGCTGCTCGCCAGGCTCGGTACCCAGGAGCAGGCGTGAGCCTCGCTCCCCGGGTCGTCCTCGTCCATCGCACCACGGAGTACGAGGAGCTGGTGGCCCGGCACGGCACGCACGGCCAGGCCGCCTTCTTCCTCGCCTCCCGGGGCCGGGACATCGCGGAGGTCGCCGAACGCCACCACCGGACGCGCCGGGCCCTGGCGGACGTGACGTCGGCGATTCCGCTGACCTGGCGTCAGAGCCGGGTCGAACGGGCCGACTTGGACCGATTCCTGTTCGCACCGGAGGACGTGGTGGTCGTGGTCGGGCAGGACGGCCTGGTCGCGAACGTGGCCAAGTACCTCGCGGGACAACCGGTGCTGGGCATCAACAGCGATCCAGGCCGAAACCCGGGCGTCCTGGTGCGCCACCGCCCCGAGAACACCGGCCCGCTGCTCGCCGCGGCGCAATCCGCAAGGGGCACCTTCGACGAACTCACCATGGTCGAGGCCGTGGCCGACGACACCCAGCGGCTCGTGGCGCTGAACGAGATCTACCTGGGCGCCGTCGGACACCAGACGGCCCGATACCGCCTGGGCCTGGAGGACGACGGGGGTGTCGTCGAGGCCCAGGCCTCGTCCGGGGTGCTGATCGGCACCGGGACGGGGGCGACCGGCTGGATCCGGTCGGTGTGGCAGGAGCGGGGAGGGCAGCTGCGGCTGCCCTCCCCGACAGAGGAACGCCTGCTCTGGTACGTCCGCGAGGCCTGGCCGTCCCCGGCCACCGGTACGTCACGGGTGGCCGGAGAACTCGCCGCCGCGGCCCGTCTCCACCTCACCGTCGAGTCCGAGCGGCTCGTCGCCTTCGGGGACGGGATGGAGACGGACGCGGTCGAGCTGACCTGGGGGCAGACGGTCCGGGTCGGCGTGTGCCGGGAGCGGCTGCGGCTGGTCGGCTGAAGCCGCTCCCCCGGCTCACAGCCGGGGATCGACCGGCTCCGACTCCAGCGCCAGCACCCCGAACACCGCCTCGTGCACCCGCCACAGCGGCTCGCCCTCCGCCAGCCGGTCCAGGGCTTCGAGGCCCAGCGCGTACTCGCGGATGGCGAGGGACCGCTTGTGGTTGAGGAACCGCTGCCGCAGCCGGGCCAGGTTGTCCGGCCGCGTGTACTCCGGACCGTAGATGATCCGCAGGTACTCCCGGCCCCGGCACTTGATCCCGGGCTGGACCAGGCGCCCTTCCCCTCCCCCACTCTCGGCTTCGCTCGAGCGGGGGGACCCCCATCGCACCACCGCGCCGACCGGCTTGACGACCATGCCCTCGCCGCCGCGGCCCGTCATCTCCAGCCACCAGTCGACACCGGCCTGCACCGACTCCGGGTCACCGGTGTCGACGTAGAGGCGCCGGGTCGTCTGCAGCAGGCCGGTGCTGTCGTGCTCCACCAGCCGGTCGAGAAGGGCGAGCTGCTCGTTGTGCGGGAGCGCGGCCAGGCTGCGGCCCTGGACCGCCAGGATCTGGAACGGCGCCAGGCGTACACCGTCCAGGCCGTCCGTGGTCCAGCAGTACCGGCGGTACGCCTCCGTGAACGCGGCGGCGTCCGTGGCCCGTCCGCGCTGGCGGGCGAGCAGGTCGGACACGTCGACTCCGCGCGCCGCGGCACCCTCCAGGGCGGCGAGCGCACCCGGGAACACCGCCCCGGAGGCGGCGCCGACCGCGGCGTACTGCGACCGCAGCAGACCGTGCGCCTTGAGCGACCACGGCATCAACTCCGCGTCGAGCAGCAGCCAGTCGGTCTCCAGCTCGGCCCACAGGCCCGCCTCGGTGACCGCGGTCCGGAGCCGCTCCAGGATCGCCTCCGTCACCGACTCGTCGTCGAAGAACGGTCGACCGGTGCGGGTGTACAGCGACCCGGTGGGACCTCCCCCACTCTCGGCTACGCTCGAGCGGGAGGTGCCCCCAACCCCGAACCTCTTGCGGGCGGCCTCCGCGTCCAGGCACACCAGTGCCACGGCCCGCGAGCCCATGTGCTTCTCCTCGCACACGACCCGCTCGACACCCTCCGCCGCGTACTGCGCGAAGGCCTCCGCCGGGTGCTCCAGGTAGCCCTCGATGTGGCTGGTCGCCGTGGGGGCCATGGTCGGCGGGAGGTACGGCAGCAGGCGCGGGTCGACGGCGAAGCGGCTCATGACCTCCAGGGCCGCGGCCGCGTTCTCCTCACGGACCGACACCCGCCCGGCGTGCCGCGTCTCGACGACCCTGCGGCCGTGGACGTCGTTCAGGTCGAGCGGCCGTCCGTCGTGCCCGCCCGGCGCCTCCGTCCGCAGCGGCTTGGTCGGCTCGTACCAGACCTGCTCGGCCGGTACGTCGACCAGTTCCCGCTCCGGCCAGCGCAGCGCGGTCAGCTTGCCGCCGAAGACGGCACCGGTGTCCAGACAGATGGTGTTGTTCAGCCACGTGGCCTCCGGCACCGGGGTGTGGCCGTACACCACAGCCGCCCGGCCCCGGTAGTCCTCCGCCCACGGGTAGCGCACCGGCAGCCCGAACTCGTCGGTCTCCCCGGTGGTGTCGCCGTACAGCGCGTGCGAGCGCACCCGCCCCGAGGTGCGGCCGTGGTACTTCTCCGGCAGACCGGCGTGGCAGACCACGAGCCGGCCGCCGTCGAGGACGTAGTGGCTGACGAGCCCGTCGATGAACTCCCGCACCTCGGCGCGGAACTCCTCGCTCGCGCCCTCCATCTGCTCGATGGTCTCGGCGAGTCCGTGCGTGTGCTGGACCTTGCGGCCCTTGAGGTAGCGGCCGTACTTGTTCTCGTGGTTGCCCGGCACGCACAGCGCGTTGCCCGACTTCACCATCGACATCACGCGGCGCAGCACGCCCGGGCTGTCCGGGCCGCGGTCGACGAGGTCGCCGACGAAGACGGCCGTACGGCCGTCCGGGTGCGCACCGTCGACGTAGCCCAGCTTGCCGAGCAGCGACTCCAGTTCGGACGCGCAGCCGTGGATGTCACCGACGATGTCGAACGGCCCGGTGAGGTGGGTGAGGTCGTTGAAGCGCTTCTCGGTGACGACGGACGCGCTCTCGACATCGTCCACCCCTCGCAGGACGTGCACCTTGCGGAAACCCTCGCGCTCCAGGTGCCGCAGGGACCGGCGGAGTTCACGGGTGTGCCGCTGGATGACCCGGCGCGGCATGTCGGCCCGGTCGGTGCGGCCCGCGTTGCGCTCGGCGCACACGTCCTCCGGCACGTCGAGCACGATGGCTATCGGCAGCACGTCGTACTGCCTGGCCAGCTCGATCAGCTGCCGCCGGGAGTCCTGCTGCACGCTGGTGGCGTCGACGACCGTACGGCGGCCTGCCGCCAGGCGCTTGCCCGCGATGTAGTGCAGGACGTCGAAGGCGTCCCGGGTCGCGCTCTGGTCGTTCTCGTCGTCGGAGACCAGGCCGCGGCAGAAGTCGGAGGAGATGATCTCCGTCGGCTTGAAGTGCCGGCGGGCGAAGGTGGACTTGCCGGAGCCGGAGGCGCCGACGAGCACGACGAGGGAGAGGTCGGTGACGGGCAGGACCCGTCCCTTGGTCGCCTGGGTGTTCTCGCTCATGCCGCCTTCGCCTCCTTCTCGTCGTTCACACTGCTCTTCATGCCGGCTGTGCTGAGCTCAAACAGGGCCATCTGCGTGGGCGGCCCCACCTCCGGGTCGTCCGGCCCGACGGGTACGAACTCCACGCCGTACCCGTGCCGTTCGGCCACCGCCTCTGCCCACGCCCGGAACTCCTCGCGCGTCCACTCGAACCGGTGGTCGCCGTGCCGGACATGGCCGGCCGGGAGGGACTCCCAGCGGACGTTGTACTCGACGTTCGGGGTGGTCACCAGAACCGTCCGGGGACGCGCGGAACCGAACACCGCGTACTCCAGGGCGGGCAGCCGCGGCAGGTCGAGGTGCTCGATGACCTCGCTGAGCACGGCGGCGTCGTAGCCCTTGAGCCGGCTGTCGGTGTAGGCGAGGGAGCTCTGGAAGAGCTGCACGCGCGAGGCCTGCCGCTCCCCCATCCGGTCCAGCTTCAGCCGCCGCCCGGCGATGGTCAGCGCCCGCATCGACACGTCCACGCCGACGATCTCGGTGTACGCGGGGTCCTTGAGCAGCGCCTGCACCAACTGCCCCTGTCCGCATCCGAGATCGAGCACGCGCGCGGCACCGGACGTCTTCAGCGCGGCCATGATCGCGTCCCGGCGCTGCACGGCGAGCGGCGTCGGCTTCTCCTCGGCCTCGCTCTCCGCCTCGACCGCGTTGTCGATGTCCTCGACCTCGCTGTCGTCGGCCTCCGCGAGCCGCACCAGCTCCAGCCGCTCCATCGCCTGCCGGGTCAGCGACCAGCGGCGCGACAGATACCGGCTGGTGATCAGCTTCTGCTCCGGGTGCTCCGCCAGCCAGCCCTCACCGGCCCGCAGCAGCTTGTCGACCTCCTCGGAGGACACCCAGTAGTGCTTGGCGTCGTCGAGGACGGGCAGCAGGACATAGAGGTGACGCAGGGCCTCGGCGAGGGTCAGCGCTTCCGACTCCAGCACGAGCCGCACATAGCGCGAGTCTCCCCACTCGGGGAACTGCACGTCCAGCGGCACGGGTTCGGCGGTCACCGCCCAGCCGAGCGGCTCGAACAGGCCCCGTACGAGATCGGGGCCGCCCCGGGCCGGAAGCGCGGGCACCTCGATCCGCAGCGGCCGCGGCTGAGCCGGCAGGTCAGGACGGGCGGTGCACACACCCCGCATCGCGCTGGAGAACACACCGCTGAGCGCGACCGCGAGCAGCGAGGAGGCGGCGTACGGCCGGTCGTTGACGTACTGCGCGAGCGCCGCGTCGGGCGCGCCGCCCCGCCCCTTGCCCTTGCCGCGCCGGACCAGTGCCACCGCGTCGACCTCCAACAGCAGCGCCGCAGTGCAGCGCTCGGCATCGGCCTCGGGGTAGAGGACGTGCGCCTTGCCGTACGAGGTGGAGAACACCTGCGCCTTCTCGGGATGCTTGTGCAACAGGAAACCGAGATCGGTGGCGGGGCGTTCTGGGGTGCCGGTGGCAGTGATGGTCAGAAACACGGTGGGTCGGCCTTTGAATAGGGTCTGAGCTGCGCATGTGCGCCGCCAGTACAACGTACAGAGCAGACGCCGCAACCACCCGGGGTTTTCGTCCCGTCGCCCCGCGACCCCGATTGTCAGTGCCCTATGTCAGGATCCGGCCATGGATCTCGCAGATGCTCTCGTCGGGCTCGACGACCGGCCCTGGGCCACCTTGCAGCATGCGTACGGCAGCGCGGAGGACGTACCTGCCGTGCTGCGTGCGCTGACGGCCGGCGACTCGGAGGTGGCCGGACAGGCACTGCACGAGCTCTACGGCAACATCTGGCACCAGGGGACGGTGTATGAGGCCACGGTGGAGGTGGTGCCGTTCCTGGCGCGGCTGGCAGCGGGCGGGTGTCGGAGCGCCGACGTGCTGGTACTGCTGGGTTCCATAGCCGAGAGCGAGGACGAGCACGAGGTGGCCCGCGGCGCATGCCGTGCCGCGGTGGCCGCCCAACTTCCATTGCTCCTCCCGTTGTTGGACGACGGGGATGCACAGGTGCGCCAGGCCACGGCCTGGATGGCCGGACACACGGAGGCGCGGGACGAGACCTGGCCGGCGCTGGAGCGGCGCTGGGCCGTGGAAGGGGAGCCGGTCGTCCGGGCGGAACTGCTGGCCGCGATGACCAGGTTGGATCCGGGAGCGAGCGCGGACACGGCCACGGCGGCACTGGAGCCGACGGGCCCGGCACAACTGCGCCTCGCCGCCGTGCTGGCCTGCCTGGACGCGGGCCTGCCATGGACGGCGACCTGCCACGACACGCTCCTGTCCATACTCCCCGCCGACGACCTGGTCGCCGAACGGTTCGACGAGAACCAGCGCGAGCCGTTGCAGACCGTGGTCGACACGCTGCTGCGCCGGGACACGGACGAGGAGCGCGAGGCCGCGTTCGGTCTCCTGGCCGCCGCATTGGCGCTTCCGGAGCCGGAGATCCGCGCGGAAGCGGTGTGGGCCGCCGACCACGCCTGCATGATCTCGCGTGCCGCCCCGGGACGCCTGCTCCCCCGCCTGCTCCCGCTCCTCGACGATCCGTCGTCCGCGCCGCGTGTCCTGAGCCTGCTGGGCAAGATCACGGGCGTGCCGTCGATCACAGCGCACGATGCTCACGCCGCTCTCACCGACGCCCTCGCCCGCCTCGCCGTCCACGGCGACGACACGGCGGACAGCGCCCTGGCGGCACTCGTGCCCCTGGCTCCCGAACGGGCCGCGCGTCTGCTCGCGGCCGACCTGCCGCGGCGCCCACGAGCACTGGCTGTCACGGCCGGTGCGCGCGGCTTCGGTGCGACGGGCGAGGCGACGCTGCCCTTCGAGCCCGCGCTCCTCGACGCGGTCCGCCGACGTCTCGCCGACCCGAAGGTGAGCGGCAACGAACCGATCCATCTCGCCCTCCTGCTGACCTCCTGGGGCACGCAGGCCTCGCCCGCGGTCCCGGAACTGCTCAACGCCCTACCCCGCATTCCGCTCGCCGGACCGGGGGCACTGGCAGCCGCGTGCCCCACCGAGGGCCGGATCCGCAAACGCATCGAGGACGAGTTGCGCAAGGCAGCCCGCAAGGGCCCCGAGGAGGGCCGCCCGGCCGCCGCGCACGCGCTGCACGAGTTGACCGGCGACGCGTCCGCGCTCCACACCGCCATCCGCTCCGGCCTCGCCGGCAAGGCCTACGACGTCCTCGACGCCGCCAGACGCTGCGCCCAACTCGGCACGAGGGCAGCCGATTTGCTGCCGGACATACGCGCAGCGCTGAGCGACCCCGCCCAGCCCCGGACCACGCCGCAGCTGGACGCCGACGTGGAACTGGCCGAGGCGCTCTGGAAGATCACCGGTGACGCCACCGAACCAGTACGGATCCTCGACGCGGTGCTCGCGGAGTCCGACGGGCCCTGGTTCACCTGGACGGGAGTCCGCGCCGCGCGCCTGGCGGCCCGGCTCGGCCCCGCCGCGGCGCCCTTGCGCCCACCACTCGAGCGCATGCTCGCGACGCCCCTGCACGCACCGGCCTGCGTGCTGGCCCTGCTGACGACCGGCATCGAGGAAGAGCTGCGCAGGACGCTGCCCGATCCGGTCCTGACCGCGGCGGAACACAACGCCGACCCGGACACGGCACTCGACGCACTCCTGTCCCTGGGCCTCCCCACCCTCACGGACGCGCACCTGAACCGCCTGGCAGCCCTGGCCGACGGGGACCGCCGGGTCGTGAACTTCGGGTTGGAGGACGGGATCATCCACGCCGACGAACGACTGCGCACGAGGGCCCGGGCCACCATGTCGGCCCTGGAGGAACGGGCGACACCGGAGGTGTGAGGCGCGGAATCACGACGGCCCCCGGAAGTCATGCTCTCGGGGGCCGCGAAGGGGTCAGGCAGGTCAGGCGCTACGACAGCTGGGACTGAACCTGGGAGGAGATGAGCTCCAGGTGGTCCAGGTCGTCCAGGTCGAGGACCTGGAGGTAGATCCGCCGGGAGCCGATCTCCTGGTACCGGCCGATCTTGTCGACGACCTCGTGCGGAGACCCGGCGAGGCCGTTGACCTTGAGCTCGTCGACCTCCCGCCCGATCGCGGCGGCACGACGGGCGACCTCCTTCTCGTCCTTGCCCACGCACACCACGAGGGCGTTTGAGTAGACGAGGTCGTCGCCCTTGCGCCCGGCGTCCTCGGCGGCGGCACGCACTCGCCCGAACTGCCGCTCACTGTCCTCGACCGAGGCGAACGGCATGTTGAACTCGTCGGCGTACTTGCCGGCCAGCCGCGGAGTACGGGTGGCGCCGTGCCCGCCGATCAGAACCGGAATCCTGTCCTGGGCGGACTTGGGCAGGGCGGGCGACTCGGTCAAGTCGTAGAAGCTGCCGTGGAAGTCGAAGGTCTCGCCGGCCTTGGTCGCCCACAGCCCCGTGACGATGGCGAGCTGCTCCTCCAGCCGCGCGAACTTCTCCTTCGGGAACGGGATCCCGTACGCCTTGTGCTCCTCCTCGAACCAGCCCGCACCCAGCCCGAGTTCCACGCGGCCGCCGGACATCTGGTCGACCTGGGCGACCTGGATGGCAAGCACGCCGGGCAGCCGGAAGGTGCCGGCGGTCATCAGGGTGCCGAGGCGAATGCGCTTGGTCTCACGTGCGAGACCGGCAAGTGTGATCCAGGCGTCGGTGGGCCCGGGCAGGCCGTCCCCGGAGCCCATCTTCAGATAGTGGTCGGACCGGAAGATCCGGTCTAGTTGCTACTTTAGTCTATCATATGACCTGACCTGCGAAAACACCACGAAGCCCCGTCCGCCTCCACGGGGGAGGAAGCGAACGGGGCTCGTGAACCGCACCCTAACAAGCACTACCCAAGGGCGCGGGGCCTTACGGTTTCTGACTGGCGTTTCGTTCGGCTGGCCGCTCGTGCTCGTCGTGAGGCAGCGGGCACATGTCCACGGCACCCATCGGGATCATTTCCTGAGTCGGGTGGGCGAGGCAGTACCTACGGCCACCGACCTGGTTGACGACCCAGTCTTCTCGATCAAGATCCTTCTGAGTCGGGATGCGGTTGCGGCCGATGGGAGCCATGAGCACCTTCTCCTAGTCGTTGGGCGGAGGAGTGGGCGGGTCGTCGTCGGGCTTCGGCTGGGGAGGCCACGTCCAGACGACTCCGAGCATGCTGCGCATAGCTGTCCCCCTTCGGGAAAGCTGCTGAGTTTGGTCAACGTCGGTCGTTCGCTTGCGACCGGGAGGTCTCCCCCTCCGCCCGCACCCTCCGAAGGCATGGAGGGAGGCTGAGCCGGGCGGAGAGGGATTCGGAGCGGGCAGGAGTCGCGAAGTGCCGACCTCACAGACTCCTGCCGCCCCACCGCGAGCCGGCGCACGGGGCGCCAGTCCGCGGGTCTATGGGGTGGGCGCGGACCAGAAGTAGACCCCGTGCGGAGCGCCTCTTAGGGTCAGTGGCCCGCTGTGCTCGTCGTCCTCGTGCGGCTCCGCGTTGCACGTCACCACGACAGCGGACCAGTCGAGACCCACTACACGCCGCTCGACGTCAACGAACTCAGCCGGGAGTTTGGTCGTCGCGCCGCAGGCGTCAGGTTCAACACCCGGGACAGGGCCGTCGTCCGACACGCGGAAGTTCTTCTGACTGACGGTCCGGAACTTGTCGTGCCCCGGGTTGGCTTTCAGGTGCCACCACGCCCATACGTCGGGTGCCAAAGGGTCGTCAGTGCGTTGGATCTCCACGCACTTCACGCACTCGGTCCACTCTCGCGGGCGAACGCGGTCAAGATCGAGGAGCGAGTTAATCAGCGGAAACGGTTGCGGAGTCACCGTCGAGCCTTCTTCCACTCGTGCGGATGACGCCGGATCTCGACTGCTAGGTCCGAGGCATGCGACGGGTCATAGGCCGGGCTGTTGGGATCCGTAGCCTGTTTCCACTGTCGGAGACACGCTCCGCACACATCGCACCCGGGGGCCGGATTCGGCTCGACGGACGTCGGACACGGAAGCTCCACCGGTTTCTCTTGCGTCGTCTGTGCCGCCATTCCTCCACCTCCGCCACGGGCTTCAATGCCTCGAAACTAGGCGTGCGGCGGGGGCGCATTCCACAGAGTTCTACGAAGTTCTATGCGACTTCAGTCGAGCGAGTCAATCGCCGCGGAAATGAGTGACCGGGCCGGCGCCCCATAGACCGCAAGAGCCGTCATCTCTTCGAATGCGTGGGTGTATTGAGCGATCTCTCCGGGCGTGTTGACGGTCACTGCTGCCGTCAGCAGCTCCACGTGAACGCGCTCCTCGTCGAACACGGTGAACGTCTCCAGCGTCCACATGTCCCGTTGCCGCCCCGCGGGCACGACGCCAACGGACACGGCTGGCAACGCCATGACGGAGAGGAGGTAACCCAGTTGCCCCGCCATCGTGGCGGAGTCGCCGACGACGTGGCGGAGGACGGACTCCTCCAGGAGGATCGCGAACCGGTGGTCACCTTCGCGGATGATGTGGGAGCGCTCGACGCGTGCAGAGGCGGCGTCGGCTACGTCGTCCGGTGCCCCGTGGACGCGCGCGATGCTCCCCAGGAGGGCGAAGGCGTACTCATACGTCTGGAGGAACCCCGGGATCACGGTGGAGCTGTAGACGCGGAACTGTCGCGTTCGCTCGTACAGCGGGATGCGGGACTCCTGGAGCCGTCGGAGTCCGGTGCGTTGGACACGGCGCCACTCCAGGTACATGGAATCGGCCGTGCGGTTCGCGGCGAGGAGATCCGGGATCCGGTCCGTGGCGTCGCACGCCAGGCACCATGCGCGAATGTCCTCGTCGGACGGGGGCGTCGTGGCGCTCTGGAGGCGGGAGACCTTCGAGGGCTGCCACCCCGCGCGCGACGCAACCTCCCTACCCGACAAGCCGGCGTCACGTCGGATCTCGCGGAGTTGCTCCGCGATGGCGCGGCGGGCGGCGTCAAGTGCCGTGGACGGGTAGGGAGACTGCATCAGTGGGCGTCGCTCAGATCCGGTAGTCCTCGTGCGGGATGGCGCGGTCCCAGACTGCCTCGAACGCCTCCGCGTGACGCTTTACGACGTCTTCGGCGTCCTCCATGAAATCTTCGACAAACCGGCCGTCACCAGCGAACAGGCTGAACCGGATCAGTCGGTCGTCGAAGATCCACAGATCGTTGCCCGGGAGCAGGAGGTCCGACGCGAGACGGCGCGGGAGCCACCGGACGTCTTCGCCGGCCGCGAGGTTCTGCGGCGTACACGAGTGCTCGTAGCGGATGTAGTCGCTCACGGGCTCCGATACGACGCGAGCACGACGCATGACGACTCCGCGGCGCACAGCGTCCGCCACAGTGTCGTGGAAGCCGTTCCACCATGACGAGCGGTCGGCGAGGTCGTACCGGTGCCCCGCGCGCCAGGCGGCGAAGTCCTCGTCTTCCTCGACGACGCCGTAGACGTCCCGCGTCTCCAGGTGGACGGCGGAACGCGAGCACCCTGCAAGCAGCTCAGCGAACGGCGGAACGCTCTGCGGCATCGAGGGCCTCCCTGATCTGCTGCGCCATGCGTACGGGCAGCCGGACGACTGCCTCACTGTCGGGGATAGGTCCCGTCACAAGGCATTCTGCCTGGAGAGCCTCGTCCGCCTTCCATCCCTGGAACACGAGCTCTTGCTTCTCCTCGTTCAACCACACCGTCGGGCAGTGGTCGCCGTTGGTCTCGGGGTCCTTGCCGAATGATCGTAGAGCCATGGTGTCCTCCGTCGTCACGCGGATTGCGCAATGTTCTACGACCATGAGCCCGACGACACCGGGCGTCAAGAGTGCATAGAACTCCGTGCGCGGCATGGCCGGATCTAGTCGTGGATGAGTCCGACTCCGGACGCACGAAAGCCCCCGCCGGGACGTCCGACGGGGGCTGTGTCAAGCGTCGGCCGTCGGTGGTGACGGCTTCCGCCCGTCCGGTTCCTCCGCAGCCTTCAGGGCATCAGCGACCTTGCTCCGCTGAATGTCGAGGTACACGTGAACGGTCGCGTTCTCGGCTACCGCCCCTTCCAGGTGCCGAAGGATGAGACGGAGGCGCGCAGGATCCGGGGGCAACTCGTTCACACGCTTGATTATGTCATTTCGGACACAACGAAGCCCCCGCCAGTGTGTTCGACGGGGGCTCGGTGTCACTCGCTTGTCTGTGCTGCTCGGTACTCCGCCAGGGCCGACCGTCCCCCGTCGGTGATCGTCATCATGGCGTGTGTCTCGCCGCTGACGGGGTCGGGACCCCCATACGTGGTCACGTACCCGGCGTCGACGAGGTACCTCAGCAGTACCGCGGAACGTCGGGTGACGGCCGTGACCGGGGCGTCACCCGTCAGCTCCAGCAGGGACAGGGTTTGGTATCCGTCGGGACTCAGCATTACTCTCCCTGATCTTCCCGCGCGTTCGTGTAAAGGCTCGTAAGGTCCTGCACAATCTCTTTCGAAGCTTCTCTCCTCACACGCCCACGGGGCGCTTGCTGTAGACCTTACGGACCTCGTCCAGGTCGACGCGCGGGCCTTCGTTCGTCTTGTACTTCGTCAGCCGCGCGCGGGGGCCGTTCGCTGCTCCGCGGATAGTTGTGTCCTCGACGCCGGCTTCAGTCGCAGCCTCCGCGTACGTCACGAGGTTGGGCCGTGGAGCGGCGCTCACGGGCTCCGGGGCCTCTTCCTCCTCCGGCTCCCCCGCAGGCTCCTGACGGGCCGTCTGTGGCTCCGAGAGTGCCACCTCCGCGCGCGGCTTGCGCGAATGGACGAGGAGCGAGCCACCGAAGAATGCGAGCACGGGCCAGGCAGCAACGAGGACACGGAGCGCCGTCGGGGGGTGCTCCAGGTCGATGACGCCGGCCGTCGCGATGTTGGCGCTCATGGACGCTGCAAGCGACAGCCAAAACCACAGGCGCGGAGCCGCGACGGACTCGCCCTCCTCTGCCTCTCTGACACGCTTCCAGGCCATGACCAGCAGGACGTCGACAGACACGGGGTAGGCCCACGCCTTCCAACCGGTCTGTCCCGCAGCCTCCGCGATGTCGTGGATGTGGGCGAAGGAGAGTGCAGCCGCGATGACGGCTTGGAGCAGCAACGGGTCACGCAGTCTGGACATGGCTCCTCGTAAGTGTGCGTGGGGTGTGAGTGGTTGATAAGCCGGAGCCCCCGCCACCGCAATTGGCAGGGGCTCCGAGGGTGCCTAGCGTTAGCACTTCGGCATGAAGAAGCCGATGTCGCGGGGGTCGGAGTGGTACGCCTTCATCGCGTCCACGGCGAAGAAGAGAGCGCCGTAGCGACGGCCCCCGTCGGACTCGTAGTCGTCGTACTCCCCCAGCTCCTTCGTGAGGTCGATCATCACGCGGTGAAGAAACGGGTGGTCGCCGTAAACGATCTCCTCGTGGTGGCCGATGGCGAAGAAGTGGTCGACGATGATCCGGCACATGCGGTAGGCGCGGAAGCTGAGGGGGAAGTGGCGGGCGTCGGCGGCGTTCATGTCGGGCTCCTTCGTGAGTGCCTCTCTATGTGCCGTAAGCATGACACACATATGTCGGCCGACACAACATCTGAGAGTGAGCTCCGTGAGTCGACTTACGGAGGAGCCCCCGCCACCGCAATTGGCAGGGGCTCCGCGGGTAGTACTAGGCGCGCTTGCCGCACACCGTGCAAGTGGCCGAACCGAGTCGTCGGGCGACGCCGCTCACCGTCACGGGGTCGGCCTCCTCCTGCTGCTCGACGACGGTGTCCGTGCAATCGTCGTCGGCGCAGACCGGGTAGGCGTGCTCCACGCCATCCTGGCCGGTCACGAGGATGACGTCCGTGAAGGTCGGGGACTCCTCGTCGAGGACAACGACGGTGGTACCCGCCGGGAAGTCCACGGGCAGCCACGTGGCGCCGTCGTCCAGGCTGTACGTCGCCACCACGATGCCGCCCAGGGCGTCGGCGAAGACGGTCTCGATGGCCGCGAACGGCTTCCCGTCGTCTCCGCACAGGACGTCGTGCTTCTTCAGGTCGGTCGCGGGGATGGACTTGACGACGGGGGTGAGCGTGAGCGTCATGATGTCTCCTTCGTGAGTTACTTGCGTGACTCGACTATGGCACACCCATGTCGTCCGACACAACCCCGTCGCGAGCTCCGTTAGTCGACTTACGGAGCTCGCAGGATCGCGACGAGCTTCCCCTCAGGCAGCGTCACCACGTCCCCTCCCCGGACCCTCGTCCGCTCCCACCCGCCGGCGTCCGCCTGACGCAGAAGCCGGCGTCTGGTGAGCTCGTTGACGACACCGGACGCTCCGCACTGGAGCGTGATGCGGTACGTCATGCCGTCGCCACGGTGCGCGTGACGGTGAGCGGACGGTCGGCGGGAATGACGGCGTTTCCCCCGCCCACGAAGCTGATGTGCACGTGTCCGCGCAGCGCGGTCGGCCAGGTGCTACAGGCGGCCGTGCGCTCGTGACCGTGGAGGACGAAGACGTCGCCTCCGCGGATCTGACGGGCGGTGATGTGCTGCTGGGTGGTGAACGTAGTCATGACCCCTCCATGCGTGACTAGCGCTATTGGAGGAGCCCCCGCGACCGCAATTCGCAGGGGCTCCAAGGGACTAGAACAGGGCGAGCGACTCCGCGGCCTCCTCGGTCGCGTAGTGGCCCGGCTCGACCTCGACGAGGTACTCCGGAACGGCCTCCATGAAGCGGACGGGCGGGTGCGGCTTGCACATCGAAGCGACGTCGTAAGTGCCGTGGGAGTGCAGCGTTCCGCGCTCCACGCGTCGAACGATGTTGCGCGCCCGCTTCGCGGCCTCCTCCTCGATCCAGCGACGGCCGATCCGCTTCACGGCCTCCTCCGCCGTACGTGCGGCCTCCTTGAAAGCGGGGAGGTTGGCGCGGCGCATCTCTACGAGGGCCGCCTTCACGGCCTTCGTGTGCGCGGTCTCCAGCTGCTTGACGGTGCGGACCTTCCCGCCAATCTCCGTGCGGATGACGCGCTCGACGCCGGCGGCACGGACGAGGGTCTCGCGGTGCTCAACGGTGGGGGCGATGGTCTCGACAGCCGGCTCCTCAGCGGTGGCCGCATAGTCCCACTCGACATCCTTCCGGCTGTACGTGATCTTACTGCCGGACTCCGGGTTACCCGGGGCGTCGACATAGACGTGCACCGTGTCGTAGAGGGTGTTGTAGCCGACTAGCGTGCCCGTCCAATCGGTGTGCTCAGCAAGGTGCCCACGGGCGAACCGGACCACACGGCGCGCCTTGATGTCTTCGGCGGTGGGGATCGTCTGCATGATGGCCCCTCCGTGAGTTCCTTGCGTGAAGCGACTATGACACACACATGTCGGCCGACACAACACCTCTGAGTGGGCTCCGTGAGTCGACTTACGGAGGACGGCCCTGCCTTATACAGCGTCGGCTCCCCCAACCGCAGGGAGTTGGCGCAATCCCCCGCGCCGTGCTGAACTCCTCTACGACAAGGAAGGCGTCGCCGCCAAGGCGCCGTCACGAGTAAGAGACGTATCCCGTTCCTGTGCTAGTGAGACCTCAGGGACGTGCGGGGCTTCTGAACGCCCCATGAGAGCCGGCCCGGTGGCCGTGTCGGCTCGCCCGCAACGAGCAGTACCGAGCAGTACCGAGCGTCGAACACACATTCGGCCTCAACGACATCCGCTTCGGCGGAGCGCGGTTCAGC
Organism: Streptomyces sp. NPDC107528; assembly: GCF_055639295.1. Classification (NCBI taxonomy): domain Bacteria; kingdom Bacillati; phylum Actinomycetota; class Actinomycetes; order Kitasatosporales; family Streptomycetaceae; genus Streptomyces; species Streptomyces sp. NPDC107528. The sequence continues at coordinate 231,419 of NZ_JBVKAV010000001.1, read as the reverse complement.
GGGCACCGCGTCGGCAGGAAACTGTCTTTCGTTGAGGTTGTAGCGCCGCCAAAGGGTGGTGCCCTCTCGAAGGCAGCAGCTTTGAGAGGAGAGTTGTGTCCGCCGACAGCCTGGCCCCGTGGGTGTTCGCCGCCATCGTGGTGCTCTTCGTAATCCTCGTCGTCGTCGCCGGCGCTGTGCTCGTCGCGTGCTACGCCCTACGCGGCACATCGGAGGCCGCTCGCCCCGCAATCATCCGCGCCACTGGAGGCATGTTCAAAGTCCTCCTCGACGCTCTGTTCAGGTGGCAACGCAAGTGACTAGCGGAAAGTCATACTCGACGCAGCAGCGAGAACCCCGTCCCGCTCCCCTCGCACGACTGGAGGACGAGCGCAGGCGAACCGGAGAACGCCGGGATCGCTCCGCCCTGGCGCGGGATCGTCAGGTGTCCGTACACCTTGTACGTCCCCGCCATCGGACCGGAGATGACGCGCACCGTGCGGCCGACGGCGACGCGCGAAAGCCACTGATAACCCATGTAGTTGTGGCCGGCGAGGATCCGCCCGGCGTACAGGGTCAGGGAGCCCGCGTCGATGCACTGCTGTGCGTAGCCCGTGCAGTCGCGGTAGAAGCTGATCCGAATGTCCGCCGGAGGCTTCGGTATTGGGCGCTTCGTCGTCGGCGTCGTCGAGGGCTTCGCCACAGTCGGGGAGGGCGACGGCGCCAGTGTCTCGCGCTCCCCGCTCCGGTCCGTCCGCCTCGTCTCCCGGGGCTCCGGGCGGTACGGCGATGGGGAGTTCGGAGAGGGCGTCACGACGGGAGCAGAGGTGACGTCGCGCAGGAGTGGACGGGACGGCGCATGCGCGTCGGGGGCGACGACGAGGCCGACGGTTGCAACGGCGACGACGGTTGCTCCGAGGATGGTCGCGCGGGCGGCTTCGGTGAGACCGGTGTGGGCGAGTTGCTCGGGTCGGGAGCTGAACTCCTGCCCGTAGCGGATCGCGTCCAGCACGGCCAGGGCGCGGATGTAGGCCTTCGCGTCCTCCCCGTTGAGGTAGGAGACGCTCAGCGTCTCCTTCTCCGGGGTGTAGCGGTACCGCTCGAACTCCACCGTCCCGTAGTCGTCGCCCATATGGTGTGTCCGGACGCGGATGCCGTCGGTGAGCTTGTAGATCACGAGTGCTCCTTAGTCAGGGAAGTCGGTGGGAAGTGCCCCGCCGCGGATTCGAACCGCGCGCCCGGAGGTACTGGGGGTACCTCGTGGTCGGGCTTGCCTATGCGGGGCGGGCATTCAAGCGGCTTGACGCCAGCCGCCCATACCGGAACTACGGAACTCGTGGGGCGCGTCAACGTCCGCCGGCTGGTGCCGCTCGATAAGGTCGCAGACCCATTCCGGTGTCGGATGCACAGGAGGCCACAGCTCCGCTTCATCTCGGTACTCGACAACGAGGTCCACGCGGTCGATGTCCGGCCGCCGACCGTAGGTGATCCGCAGGCCGACAGGCTTTCGCGTGCGGCCTACAAGGTTGGTAATCGGCGGGGCTTCCGTGAGGTCTATTCGGACCTCATGCCTTATCTCTCGGACGACGGCTTCCATCTCTCCTCCTGCGGCCTGCCTCATCAGGGCGGGAGGCCATCTCCCGCGCGACGCCCCGGAGGGCGTTTCGGCTAGTTGGACAGCGCTGCGCGCTTCGCGCTTTCGACGAACAGCTCCGTCTCGCGGAGAACCGTGTCGTGATTCGCCGCCCGCATACCCTCCGGGAGCTCAATAAGCCCCTTACGGAATCGCCACACGTGGCTGATGCCTTCGCGGTCGACCATGGACTCCAGTGCTTCGCGAATGCTGTTCATCTCATCCCCTCCCCTGGGGCGCCCCGGTGCGGAGCGCCCCGTGTGTGCCTTGCGTTGCCCCGACTATGGCACGGTTATGTCGTCCGACACAATCCCTATCGGCCAACCTCCGTAAGTTGACTTACGGAGCTACGCCCGGTCGGCGAGCTCGCGCGCCAGGGCGACGATGTCCGCGGCTGTCGGAGAGTTGGAGGCGAGGAGCCGCTTCGCCTCGTCGACGTGGGTGGCGAAAGACGACGAGGCGTCAGCCTGCTTCACCTTGCGGACCTCCATGACCCACCCGACGCCCTCGACGAGGTAGGGAATGGAGTCGTCGTCGATGACCTTCAGGACGCCGCGCCTACCGACACAGTCCGCGTTGTAGTCGCGGTCCTTCGTCACCTCGACGAGGTCACCGACCGTCAAGTCCGTGTCGTTGTCGGTCCGCTCCCCCACGAGCCGCAGGATGCCGCGCGCGAACTCCGCGGCCGTCTCGGGGGTGGCATAGATGTGGTTCTCGACGACGGATCGCATCTCGATCCGGACGTCGCCGTCGCTGTCGACAAACGCCTTCACGTAGTCGTCCTCGTCGATGCGGCAGTTCAGGGTGACTGTGGTCATGTTCTCTCCTCGTGTGTGGTTGATGGTCCGTGGGTCGCTTCGCGCTACTCGCCGTCGGCGAGGAACTCCGCGAGGCGGATGATGTCGTCGGCGCCGGCGAGGCGTCCAAGGAGCTCGCGCGCCTCCTCGACGTACTTCGCGCGGGAGCTGCGGGCGGGAGCGGGCTCGTCGGCCGGCGTCGACTCCAGGAGCTCGCGCTCCCAGTCGGCCAGGGGCTCCGGCTCGTCGACGAGCTCGACACTCTCGCGGCTCAGGTGCCAGTAGTCGTCGCACCCTTCGCCGTCCACCTTGATCGGGCCGTTGAAGTCACTGGCAGCATCGTCGGTCACTGCACGAACCGTGTAGGTCTCACCGACGTACACCCCAGCGCCCTGCGCGCGGTCCTCCAGGATGCGAATGGTGTCGCCGACCTCGATCTCCCGCTTCGGCGCCTCCTCCTTCGCCTCTCCCCCGTCGATCTCGTCGGCCAGGGCGAGGATGCCGCGGGCGAAGGTGCGGGCGGCGTCGCAGGTCAGGGCAACATCCGACTCGATGGTGTCGTTACTGAAGCCGTCGATGTGGACGCTGTCACCGCAGACGCGCGCCACCATGCGGTCTTTGCGCGCCCAACGGCACTGCGCGGTGTACTCAGTCATGTCTCTCCTCGTGTGTCTCGGGTTCGCGTAGCTCCGTAAGTCGACTCACGGAGGTCCGTCAGAGCTGCTCGATCGAGAAACCTTCGAGCGACGTTGAGTCGGAACGGGCCTCCACCGCGTACCTGATGTCGTCGTCCCAAAGAGCGGCCTCGTCGAGGTTCACGCCCTGGACGTCGTAGTCGTCGAGAGAGGGAAGTCGGTTCATGGTCGGTGCTCCAGTTCAGTTGAGAGCGAATGACTTACGCAGAGAGCTCGTGTGCATCGGCAACGCGTCGAGCCGAAGTAAGGCCGTTGCTGCGGAGCTTGCGGAGGGCGGCAGCCTTGATGCCCATGTCGGCGCAAGTCTCCGCGTCGTCCTGGCGGGTCATGCCGACGCCGTAGAAGGCACGGAGCGCGAGGGACTGGCGCTGCGGGATCTTCGCCATGAGCCATCGGGTGAGCTCGCGACGTTCCGCGGTGTCGCTCACCTCCGCGGAGGGGTCGGCAATGACGTCGGTCAGAGTGAGGCCGTCGCCGTCGTCCCCCGCGACCGGAGCGTCCAGCCGCTCAGTGGTCATCAGCGCGTCGAGCATGGCGAGGAAGAGCTCCCGAGACATGCGCTTCGTCGGCTGGTCGGCGTCACGGAAGGTCGCCCATGCCGCCTCGACGTCGCCGCCGTTCTCAGCGAGCGCGCGTCGTACACGGAGTGCCTGCGTCGGGTCGATGGTGAGAGCCGCGTGGTTCATGACGTCCGCCTCCGCGATGGCACGGCGGGCGGCACGGTAGACATAGGTGGAGAGTTGGGCCGACGAGGACGACGAGTCGTAGTCGCGGATGTGCTGGATCAAGACCGCGCGTGCCTCCTGAAGGTAGTCCTCCGCGTCCTCCGTGGTCGCGCCGGGTGCCACGCTCCGGATGACGCCCTTCAGCATGGAGTCAAAAGCACTCACGATCTGCCACATGGCGTCAGAGTCGCCAGCCTGCGCAGCTTTGATCTGCTCGTCCGTAACTTCGATGCGGCTCATGCCGTTCTCCTCCGTGAGTGGCTTACAGATGAGTTCTGGGGGAATCTGGATGCGATGTGACGCGAGATTGTTTGTGACCTGGACCACACCGCTACAGGTGGGTGCGGATACACGAAAGCCCCCGTCCCTCGTAGGAACGGGGGCCACAGATCCGTGTGCGGTTAGCTCCGTAAGTCGACTTACGGAGGTCAGTTGGACAGGCGGGTGACCGTCAGGCCGAAGAGCTCGCCAATCTTCACGTCAGCCACGGCGAGCGGGCAGGTTTCCCAACCGTCGAGGCAGTACAGATCAGTCACGTCCGCCCAAGGAACGTCCCCACCGGACACGGTGTGAGCGCCCAACAACCCCGCCATCTCGTCGAGTTGCCCGCGCTGTGCGCCAGTGCCTTGCGGCCCCGTTATGATGATCACTGATGAGCCCCCCGGGGACCGTCGTCCGCGTCCTCCCCCTCCCATCTGGAAAGGGCGCGGTCCATGGATGCGGTGACGCCGACGACGATCGCGATCGCTCGCGGAAGCCATATAGCGCCGTTCTTCAGTTCTTCTTGAAGAGAACAACGACGTGGGTCCAATGCCGTTGCTTCGGTCGGGCGGGATGGTCCGTGCGTCGCCTGCCGGCCTCCGTCCGCATCCACTCCAGGCCGTCGGCGGCCTGGCATGGTTACTGCGTCGTCGTATACAGCCGCCATCTGTCGGAGCTCGATCAGTCCGCGTTCCAGAGCGGCGACAAACTCGATCAGACGTTGTCCGTCTGCGACGTGATCAGGACTGTAAGTCACTGAACCTCCACGGGCAATTGCCAGATGACCGGAAGAGAGCGCGTTCACTGGCGTGTTTGAGGGGGATTGTCCGACCTTCATAACCGGTCACGCGGTATGGCCTGTGTCGGCCGCCCAATCTCACCTGGGGTTATGTCGGTCGACACAGGTTTCACCGTTGTGCTTCGGTGTTATCAACTCGTTACCTTGTGAAGGCCGTGTGAACGGGCCGCGAGGTGGCTCGTGAACCGCTCCGTAGCGGAGGCGCCGCTCCCGGTAAAGCCTTGACCAGTGGTGTTCGCTAGCCACACGTCGATGTCCAGGTCTGATTTCTCACGGTTGCAAGTGCGGCACGCGGGGGCCAAGTTGGACCATTCGTGAAGCCCACCGCGCGCAAGTGGGAGAACGTGGTCCACTTCCGCTACAACCATTTGCCCAAAGTCCGAGTCACAGTAGGCACAGGACCAGACATCCAGCTCCTCCCACAGTCGCAGAACGTCACGACGCGACGGGCCGTCGGGGGAAGTTGGGGGGCGCAAGGTGGGTGTGGTGCGGAGTGGACGAGTCACGGCACGGTCGGCGACGGGGCGGTTTTGCGCCACGAGCCGAACAACTCCGCTCGCCCGCATGGGGGTTGGTGTGAGTCGGGCGGGCGTCATGCGGCAAGCGCCACTCGTGCGTACCACTCGTCTTCGCGCTGACGGAGCTCCTCGTCGTACTTCCCGCTCGAATCCTTCATGTAAAGCGACCCCCAAGAACGACCCCCGACTTCGGGGTCTGTGTCGAGCGGGACTCCGAAGAAGTCCATCGCCATTGCCTGACCGACCTGACGCGCCACGTCCTCCACGACATCGACCGGAGCCGACCCGAGGCACTCGTCGTGGATCGGGAGGAGCAGGTACTCCGTCAGCCCCTGGTCATGCATCGTCAGGAGCGCCTGACCGAGCACGTCACGGGCAGTCGACTGAACTGCGTAGTTCGTCGCCGCGTAGACCCGGTCACGGTCCAGCGGGACGCGACGCCCCGTCGGTGTGATGACGACGAACCCGTTCGCACGGGCCTCACGCTGGACACGGTTCGCGAACCGCCGGATCCCTGGGTAGACCCGGTCATACGCAGCGATGGCCGTCTTCACTTCGGCGATGGGCGCGCCAGTCTGGCGGGACAGGGTCGTCGCTCCGCCTCCGTAGACCTTGCCGAAGCCGACGCCCTTGCCCATCTTGCGGTGCGCCTTCGTGAAGTTCGGACCCCAGATGAGTTCCGCGGTGAAGTCGTGGAGGTCGCGCCCCTCCGCAATGGCCCGCTTCATCGTCTTCTCGTCGGCCAGGGCCGCAAGGACGCGCATCTCGACGGCGGAGTAGTCGACGGAAAAGATCCGGTGCCCCTCGTCCGCAAGCAGCGCGCGCCGGATGATCCAGTCCGCCGACGGGAGTTGCTGGAGCGGCGGCTTCGAGATGGACATACGGGCCGTGCGTGCCGCGAGCGAGCTGATGTTGGGGTGGATCCGTCCGTAGGCGTCGAGGTTGTCGCGCATGGCGACGCCGTACGACTTCGCCCACTTCCCCGCCCGCTTGCTGCGAAGGACCGCGTCCGCCAGGGGGTTCGGCTTCCGGGCGCCGATCCGCTGCCAGTCACGGTCAACGTCAGCGAGAACCTGGAGGATCTCCTTATCGACCTTCAGGTTCCCAGAGGCGGTCTTCTCCGTCAGGGTCTCGCCCATACCGAGCAGCGCCGTCGACACCTGCTTCGGAGCGTTGACTGACGTCACGCCGTACTGGCGCGCCTTGCCCGCGTGGAGCGCCGCCTCCTCCTCCAGGCGCTCGACGAGCGGACCCACGTACTCCCGGTCGACGAGCATCCCGCGACGCTCCATGAGCGCACAGACGTACATCACGCGGTGTTCGAACTCCACGAGTGCCTGGCGGACTCCGACTTTGCGGAGCCGCTCCTCACCGATCGGCAGCCACCGGGAGACGAGGATTGCGTCCAGGCCTGCGTACAGCAGGTAGGTCGGGTGATGGATGCTGATCTTCCGCCACCCGGTGTGCTTCGTCTCGCCTATGGAGTGGAACACAGCCGTCAAGTCTTCCTGCGTGTCCGGCGCAGCAGGGTCGACGTCCCGCGCGCACAGCTCCTTCAGCTTCAGTCCGTATCCGCCCTCGTGTCGGGGTCGCGAATCGAACAGGTGCGCGATAGTCTTCGAGTCCGTCACCTTGGGCGCCAGCGTCGCCAGCGGTACCCCGAGGTGGCGGTCCAGGACGAGCATGTCGAAGGTGGCGTTGTGGAAGACGAGTCGAGGCAGCGTGAGCAAGGCCCACCGTGCGGCCTCCGCAAAGACCGGACCCAGCTCGACGCAGATCACCCACGCTTCGCGGGCGTCGCCGAACTGGACGGTCCGGAGACGGTACGTCGGGGAGAAGATGTCGAGGCCGGTCGTCTCCGTGTCCGCGCCGACCATCTCGCCAGCCATGGCCTTGCGTTCGATCCACCGACGGAACTCGTCGAGGTCCGCGGCAGTCTCCGGTACGCGGGTCATCGTCTCTTCGCCCGCGATGGTGTACGGGAAGTACTTCACGCTGCCTCCTCTCGCTTCTGGCCGAAGATGTCTCGGGACGTGGCGTCGTCCGCCTCGTCGGTGGGTGTGCTCTCTGCCTCCGCTCGCGCGGTCTGCTGCTCCTCGTCGGTCATGAGCCGGAGCCCGTTGAAGCCCCAGCGCCCACCGCGCTTGTCCTTCGGGAAGTTGCGCGACTCCAGCTCGACGCCGAGCGCCCACCCGGAGAGGACTTCCTTCCGGCTCAGGCCGGCGTCCTCCGCCCACTCCGCGTATGCACGCCGGACAGCCATGGGGGCGGTGCGGGCGCCCGCTTCCTGGACGCAACGGGCCGTGAGGAACTCTTGAAGACGGTCCTCCGACTCCCGGTAGTCCTGCGTCGCGGCCTGGACGGAGGCGGGCTCCTGAAGGCCGTGCTCGTACCACTCCTGCGCGCCCTGAACAGCCCACGCAAGGATGCCCTCCGCCTCGTCCCGCAGCTTCGCGGGGAGGGTCTTATCCGCCTTCACGCCGCGGAACGTCGCCTCGAACGGGACGAGCTTGACCCGTCGCCAGACCCCGAGATCCTGCGACAGGATCGCGGGCTTGTAATTGCCAGCGACCATGAGCAGGAACGACGGGATGTAGGTGAATGGGTTCTGATTCAGGAAGCGACACGTCACCGGGTCGCCGCCCGTCAACTGCTTGACGAGCGCCTCCGCGAGGCGGCTGTACTTCTCCGTCTCGCTCGCCGTCACGAGCCGCGCCCCGCGGAGGGAAGCGAGTTCGGGCGACGCCTGGCCGACGGCCGTGCGCTGCTCGAAGGTGGAGAACTCCGTCGACTTCGTGATCCCGCGCAGGACGTAGAGGAGGGCGTCGAGGAACACGCTCTTCCCGTTCGCCCCCTGGCCGTGCATGAACACGAAGCACTGTTCAGCCGTCGACCCTGTGATCCCGTAGCCGACGATGCGACGCATGAAGGCGGGGAGCTCCGGGTGGTTGGGGAAGATCTCCGTCAGGAATGCTTCCCACCTCGGCGCCTCCGCCTCCGGTCGGTACGCAACGTCGAGCCGCTTCGTGATCATGTCCGCCGGAGTGTGCGGGTGGATCTGCCCCGTGCGGAGGTTGACCGTTCCGTTCGCGACGCTCAGCAGCTCCGGGCGAGCGTCGAACTCGTCGGCCGACGCCGGAACTCCGGGGACGGAGGGGAGCTCCTTCAGGATGCCGTCGATGTGGCGGTTCGTGAGCGCCTTCAGAGCTAGCTTCCGCTCGAAGTCGCTCCCGTCCGCGATCATCTCCGCCCCCATGCGGTGGAGAGCTTCCCGGACCGTGTGGTCGCCCTTCGTCCATATCGTCCCGCTCCACACGAGGTAGCCGAGCCCCTGCGCGTAGCGCACTCCCCCGCCTGTGCGACGCATGTAGTCACGCAGACGGACGGCGAGCCCCACGTCAGTTGAGTCGAACATCTCGCGCGCGGAAGAGGACATCGACTGAAGAGCGGCGTCTGTGTCCGGGACGTCGACCTCCGTGGAGGGGGCGGGAGTCGCGGCAGGAGCGTCGAGCTCGACGACGGTCGCGATACGAACCCGTGCGTGGAGATCCTGCGGGAACCCCTCCGGGTCCCTGCCTCTCCAGTCGGTCAGGTCGTCCCCCTCGTCCGGAATCTCCAGGCGCCGCACCATGACTCCCGCGCGGACGAGGGCCACGGCCAGGGAGTCAGTGAACCCAGCGCCAGCCCTGTCACGGTCGCCAGCGATGACGACGTCCAAGTCCCGGAGTCCGTCGGCGAGCTCCTCGACGAGGGCGGCGTTACGCGCTAGCCCCGCGCCGCGGATTGCTATGGCGTCGTAGCCGGCACCCACGGCCGTCAGTGCGTCGCCCGGACCCTCACAAATGAGGATCGTGTCGAAGCCTGCGCCGGAACGCATGACGCCGTACTTCGCCCACGTCCTCCCCTCAACGTTGGTCAGGCCGACCCAACGAGCGGGGCACTTGCCGGAGAGGTCGCGACCCTGGAGGCCACGAGCCACGCCGTCGAAGCCGAGGAGCGGAACCGTCAGTCGCGGGTATCGGGTGAAGCTGCGGGAGAGCCATGGTCGCGACTGCTCAGCCTGCGTCGAGACGCCGACTCGGAGGTCTGCGCACTGCTCCGGCGTCAGGCCGAACCGGTCAGCCGCGTACTTCTGCGCCGTCGCCGCGAAGGGCTCCACGCCCTCGACGTCCTGGAGGTCGTCGGCCCACTGCTCGATGACCATACGGAGGCCCGCGATCTCCGCAACGCCCACGGACTCCGGTGCTTTCGCGCTGATCGTGCTCGCGCCCAAGTCGTTGACGACGTCGAAGAGGTCCGCCTCCCGGATCCGCATCTTGTCGAGGACGTCGCCCTTCGGGCATCCGGTGCGGCAGACGAGGAGGAGTTTGCCGTCGTCTTTGAGCGTGAGCTTCAGCGACGGGTGCCGCCGGTCGTTGTGCGCGGGGCAGAGCGCAAGGTGTCCGTCGTGGTCCTCCTCCACGCCGTCGAGCCGCCCCAAGATGTCCGACAGTCGCAAGGTCTCTCCCCTCTTCGTGCATGCGGAAGGGGCGCCCCGAAGGACGCCCCTTGTGTGGTCCGTGAGTCGACTTACGGAGCTACTCCTCCGGGTCGTACTCCTCTGGCGGGCAGTCCTCGTAAGTGACTGCCGTGACGCCACCGGACGTGAGGTAGTTGCCGGCATGCTTATCGCCGCGTGCCAGGGCGTGGCTGACCCACCCAGACGCGTCCCGGTCGGTCATCTCTCCGCCCTCGTACTCGTCGCCGTCGGGGTAGACGACGAGAGTCCCGGAGAAGTCAATGACTGCCTTCTTCACGCTGCCTCCCGGTGCTGCTTGTCGATAAGTGCGTAAGCGCCTGGCGCGGCTGCCTGGAGCGCTTCCTCCATGTCCCGGAGTCGGTTCAGGAGCCGCACGTCTGTCCGCACGTCGCGCACGACATAGCCGTCAGCCACGCCCTTCATGCGCCGCTTGACGACCGCGCACCCGAACGGCTGGCCGGCGTGCAGCGCCTCGCGGTTGGCCTGCGCAATGTAGTCGGCGAGCGTGATCGTCTTCTCGGCCTTCAGCTCCGCGGCGTGAAGGTAGTAACCGGACACGTCGCCGATGTCGAGGCGACCCATCTGAACGTTCCGATGGGCCGCCGGGTTGTGGTTCTCCTGTATGTAGCGGGTCCACGCGGTCTCCCACGCAGTCCCCTTCTGTTTCGATGGGTTAGCCGACTCCTCCACCCTCTTCCTTCACCCAGACTTCGACGAGGCGGTAGTCCTCGTCAGTCTCAACGACTTTCGGCTCTGACTCGACGCTCCAGGTACGGTCGTCGAACGTGAGGCGGCCTCTCGGACCCTCCTGCTCGTCGTTCTGGCGCTGCTCCTGGCTTCCGTTGCTCATCTCGCCGCCTCTCGCGCTGACCACATGGGGGTGGCAATCTCAAGACAACGAGCGAACAGGCTTTCGGTTACGGCTGATTACCAGACTTTCGCAGCGGGCTCAGGATGTTCACGAGTCTCACCGGGTGACGACGCCTGTTCGTCGTCCTTCGCCGTCAGGAACCACACGACGCCAAAGACGAGGGCGGCGAGTGCGACGAAGACGGGGATGAGGGTGACCCAGACGAGGGCGCCCATCAGAAGATGTCCACTGTGATGACGAGGGCTTCGCCGTTGTCGAGGTTGCGGACGAGGTCGATGATCGCCGATGCTGCCGCGAGCTCCTCGCCGTCGGTGAACGAGTGCTGCTCCTCGCCCCGCTGGAGGGCAGGGAGGTTGATCTCCAGTCTGCTGTCACCTGTCTCCGTCTCGAAGACGTTGATGTAGCTCACTTGCTCTCCTTCCAGGGGAGTTCGCTCGACGGCGTCCCCGCTTCGACTCGGTAGCGGAGCTCCCACCCGTCCGAGGTGAGCTCGTAGATCTCGCCTCCGCGAACGCCGGACCAACCGCCCTCCCATCCGACGGCGAGCTTCGCCAGGCCGATGTGGGCGTGACACTTCACTGGCGGCCGACGGTCCGGGATGATCGTCGCGAAGGGATCTGACCTGAGCTTGGAACGGTGCTCTGCGCACTGCGCCTCCATCGAGGTCACCCCTCCTCCACCTCCCTCATGAACTCCTCCGTCAGCCATGGCCACGAGGCATACACGCAGCGTGGCTTGTCGAACTCGACGGGGATCGAGTCGGGGACGGCGCGGACGATGACGGTGTCAGGTTCGCGGATCATCCGGTCGCCTCCCACTTCGGGTCGCAGCGCTCAATGGTCGACGACACGACGCCCCACAGACCGTCGTGCGTACCGGCCACCGTGACGGCGCCGTGGCGACGGATGTACGGGCCGTAGTACTCAATCGTCTCGCCGTCGACGAAGACGCGGGTCGGCTCACCGCATCCGTAGCCCGTGTATGCGGGGTTGGGCTCCGACTTCCGCCGGACGACCTTGACGCGCCAGAGGGTCTCCGGACCCTTCATCGTTCGGAGTGCCATCAGCCGCCCCACTTCTTCGTGTCAGGGTCGCGCTCGTCGCACGGCTCCCACGCCAGTGACGCGCGCTCGACGTAGACGCGAGTGACCCGGCTCGTCTGCTGCCGGGGAGTCGCACCCCAGCCGCCCACGGTTTCGCGGTTCCTCGACTGCGCGTCACGGCTCGCCTGGCGCCGTGCGTTCTCCGCCGACTGATACGGCCCGCGCACGTCGGTACGAACCTCGTCATGCCACTCGTCGAGGTACTGCGGAACGTCGCGGTTGTCCCGCCAGTGGTAGTCGGGATTCGGCTTCCGCGTTTGGTACTCCACGACGGAGCGCCATTGCTCCATGTCGTTCAGCGCCCCGTTCGTCGCCATCAGCCGGTCACCTCCCCCGCCACGTGCGGCGGCACGGTGCCGTCTGCCTTGCGGAGTACGAGCACCATGTAGCCCAACTCACTGCCCTTGTTGCGGAGCTCGTGGTTCGAGTGCTCCACGCGGATCATGGGTCGACCGGAGGCAGCGAAGTAGATCCGCCCCAGCTTCGCCACGCCACCACTCGTGGACGCAGACATGACGTAGTCGTCCTCCTCGACGGCCACGCCGAACGAGTCTCTCCAGGCCACTAGCTCTCCTCTCGGTTCATCACAACCACCTGTGCGCCTCGCGCGAGCGCTACGCCGGCCGCTTCCCAGTACTTCGGGAAGTCCTTCCGGCTCGTCGCCACGGGGCGGATGTAGATCAGGTCTCCGGAGCCGGCGTCCCGGACGTCGCCCAGTGCTGGGGCGGACGCGTCGTCGATGACGTGAAGTGCATTCACTCCGCGCCCCGGGCGAGCGTGCGCTCCAGCTCGTTCGCCTTCGAGTCGGCGTAACTGTCCCAGCCCCCGTAGTTGTCCACGGCGAACCGGAGTGCCTGGCGGATGAGCTCCACCTCCCGTGCGCTCAGCTCCACCGTCAGACCACTGCTCGCGACCACCTTCGCCATGTGCTCTCTCCTCTCGTCGGTCCTCCTACGCCGAAAGCCCCCGGGACCGAAGTCACCGGGGGCTATGGGTATTACTCAGACGCGGGTCAGGGGCGCCCACCTACTCACGACGTACTCCAGGCTGAAGCTCTCCGACGTCGGGGCCTCGTGGTCGTCGTCGATACGGGCACGGACGGTGTCGCCGATCCTCTTCAGGCGCCAGACGTCGCCCTCGTTGTCCTCGTACTTCGCGGTGAGGTCATAGGTCACGCCGTTGTGGACGTGGGTGGTCGCGTCCTCGACGCGCTCGACGGATTCGACCCACCAGAGGTCGCCGCCACCGAAGTTGAGGCGGTACTCCAGAGGCTTTCGCGAGCATCCGCCCACCTGCTCGACAACGCCGACCTTGCCGACGTACTGGCCCGTGCAAACGACGGGATCGTCCTTCACGACCCGCACCCGGTCGCCGACCTTGACGGGCTCCGGCTCGGAGGCCTTCATCATGACGTGCCCCATGGCCGTGAAGGTCCGTACGTCGTCCGCGTCCGACGGCTCGTCGATGAGCTTGACGACGTAGACGTCCCGGTCGTCGAGCGGGCCGTATTCGACGGTAGCCTTCGCGCCAGTGCGAGTGGCCAGGGTGACGACGTCGCCAACGGCGAACTTCGGAGTCTCGGGGATGGCGGACAGCCGGTTCGCGTTGACGAGCGTCTCCGACTCACCGTCCGTCTTCATCAGGTAGGCGCGGGCGATGAACCGACCGACGAAGGGACCGTAGGTGACGACACCTTCGCCGAAGGTGTCGTGGCGAACCTTGTCGCCGACCTCGAACGTCTCCGTCACTTGCTATCCCCCGGGTTCGTGTCCGCGATAACGACGGCGTGTTCAGCGCTGACGGTCTGAACAGCGAGTGTCTTGCGTGCGATGAACCCGGAGTCGCGCCCCGTCGGCTTCACCTTCAGCATCGGGACGACGCGCCCCGTGCTCTTATCACTCTTGGTCTCCAGGACGACAGCCTCCGAGTTGCGGACGACGTTGCCCTGACGGGTTGGGTACGCAATAACGACGCCGGGGCGGATCTCCGCACCCGTGAAGTCAGTCAGACGGGCCTTGCCCATTGCTCTCCTCCGTGAGTGCTCTGTGAAGTTGCTCCCGGAGAAACCCGAAAGCATGGTGTGCCTGCTGTGGGCAGACGCCGTTACCGATACGGCCGATCTGCTCTTCGCGTGTGAGGTCCGGGACGTCAGTGACCCACCCGTCGGGGAGGCCCATCATCCACTCAGCAAACTTCGGGGCGAGCTTCAAGCCGCCTCGGGGGCCGCGCATCAGAGGGACCGGAGCCTGACGCCCCATGAAGATCTCCCACCGGTACACGGCCGTGGCGAACTCTCCCCACCACTCAGCCGGCGAGTGCGGTCCATCGTCCGCCACAGTGTCCGGGTCGACGTTCAGGAGGAATACGACCTCGTCCTCCAGCGTCGGCCCGTGTCCACCCGCCTTGCGCTTGTCCGGGTGCTGAGCGGAGCCGTTCGACGCCAGGTTCGCCGTCGGCGTCTTGAACAGCTTCTCCGCCTTCTCCCGCGGGAAGAGGCGGGCGAGCGCCGTGACTAGATCGTCTCCGCCGGAGCCTTCTCGTGTCTTCTTCGCGAAGTCAGGGCCGCGCGTTGCGTCACTGACCGTCGGAGACGGAAGGAGTCGCGTAGCAGAACCACCGGTCGCGATGGTGCGGAGCCCCGATGTCGGAAGCTCGTAGAGAGAGCCACGAAGCGCTGTACCCGATCTCGTGAAGCGAACGGAGCACGTGGCCTTGTCCCCGATTTCGGAGTGCTCCCACGTTCTCCAGGAAGACGTGTCGCGGTCGAAGAACCCGTATCCCGTCGGCGATGTTGAACCAGATACCGGAGCGCTCACCCTTGATCCCCTCCCGCCTCCCGGCGTTGCTGATGTCCTGGCAGGGGAATCCCGCCGTGATGGTGTCGATCCCCTCGTCCAACAGCGCGCCCCAGTTCTGGAACCGGACATCGCCGATGTTGGGGGCGTCGGGGAAGCGGTGTGCCATGACTCGGCAGGCGGCTCCGTGGACTTCCGCGACGACGGTGACTTTGTCTCCCGTCAGGGCTTCAACCGCGATCCCAAGTCCGCCGTATCCGGCGCAGAGTTCCAGGATCGGCATGGGGCATCTGTCTCCTCAGTGTGCGTAGAATCGTGAAAAGCGCCCGCCCCTCCCGACCGCAATTCGGGAGGAGCGGGCGCAATTGCGTCGCTCAGATGGGGCTAGGCAGCCTTCGCCAGGTCGGCCGGCTCCGCGGCCTCGTAGGCACCGAGGATCTTGACGACCGGCTTGTTGTAGCTGACTTCCTGACCGGCGCGCGGACCCTTCTGCGGGGTGAAGGTGACGTTCTCGATCGTCAGCGTCGCCCGCACCGACTTGCCGGGGTACTTGTCCAGCTCCGCGAACAGCGGGCCGAGAACCTCGACGAGCTTCCAGGAGCCGGAGTTGAAGCGGAAGATGCCCGCGTCGTACTCGTCGGCCAGGCGGAACGTGATGTCGACGCTCGGCTTCGGGCCGCGCCCCTTCGTCGAGGCGAGCTTGCGCTCCGCGATCAGGGTCGGGCACTTGCAGGGCTCGCCCTTGTCCTCCTCCGGCGACAGGTACTCGAAGCCGTCGCAGTGGTGGACGAGGCCGCTACCCGGGATGAACTGCTTGAACGAGGCGTCGACGCCATTCGGCTCGATGACGATGGCGACCGTCTTTGCGTCGGTGAGGATCTGGAGGTTGTCCTCCTTGTCCGTCTCCCACGGCTCGACTTCGCCGCCCAGGAGCGACGCAAGGCGCTCCGCGACGACCGGGTCCCCGGTGGTGACGCGCCACTCGTTCAGGCTCTCCGGGACGTCCTTGCCGTCCATCTTGACCGTGCGGCCGGAGCGGAAGCGCCCGACGACGTCATCCGCGAAGGACTTGCGCTCCTTCGGAGCGGCGTCGGGGTCGGCGTCCCAGATCTTGCGGAGGTTGTTCGCCATATGTGAGTGCCTCTCGTAGATGACAGTGTGCGTTTGGTGTGCGGCCGTTCGGCCTTACACATGAGTTATGGGGGAACGGGGACGGGATGTGACGTGGGAGTTCGCTCCGTAAGTCGACTTACGGAGCCTCGTCGAACTCCCCGCGGGCAGCACGGCGCCCAGTGCGGTCGACGAAGGGACGGCTCTCCCGCTCCGCGGCCTCCAGCTCATAGAGGGAGTCGTAGACCGGGCGAAGGTGAGACTCCAGGAGATCCCGCGGAGTCTCCGCGCACATGGTCCAGTCACGTACGGCGCTGACGTCGGCCGCGAAGGCGCGGAGCCGTGCGTTCGCACGCCGCTCCCTGACGAGCTGAGCCTCCGCCGTCTCGTGGCCGGAGCGCCAACGGGAGACCTCCCGCTCCTTCAGCTCCAGCGCCTCCATACCGAAGTTGGCTTCGTCCGCAGCACGCCGGCGGGCGGACGTCCAGGCGAGACGGTAGCGGTCGGCCCGGTCCGCCTCCTCGTCGCGGAGCCGCTTGAACATCTCGTAGAGACTTCCCGCGTGCTCTCGGAGACGGTCGGACTCCTCCGCGCGGTGTTCCCAGTAGCCGACGAGCGACGTCAGACGCTCGATCTCCGCGTCCCGGTTCGCGACCATCTGAGCCCAGTCAGCCATGCGCCAACCTCCAGAGGTCGCGGTCCGTCGATGACACACGCTTCGTGGCAAGCAGCTTGTAGAGGTCCCCCGGCGTGACGTCGCCCGGGAGTCGGCCGTCGTCGAAGAGATGCACGCCGGCGCGGAGGTACGCCTCGTCGACGAGCTGAGAGCAAATGAGATGTCCCGTGTCGGCGACGAAGTCCCGCACCCACCGCGGACGGATCCGATAGTGGGCCAGGGCTATCGAGGCGTAGTCGACGAAGGAGTACGGAGTCCCGATGAGGCCGCGAGCAGCGAAGCAGATCCGAATGCGGTCCGCGGACGTCAGCGGGATCTTCCCCGTCGACCACACGACAGGCTCGTTCGCCTCCGCCAGCGGGATCAACTCCGCCCCGCCGGGCATGGCCTGGACGATCTCCCCGTTCCCGACGTACACGTATGCGTGCTGGACGGGAGCTGCGTCGCCCACGAACCACTGGCCGGCGGCGACGAATGCACCCGTGAAGCCGGAGATCTTCGTCAGGGCGAAGTCTCCGGGCTGGGGGTAGGTGGTCAAAGCTCCTCCACGGTCAGGGAAATGCGGAACTCGCGGGCGTTGCTGGGGAACGGGTCGCACTCCTCCACGCGCACGTGGAGATCGTCATCGGCAAACCAGAGGGGCGTGAGCCGGAGCTGCGGCCCTTCCTCGGGGACGGTGTAGCCCTTGATCCACTCCCCGAGCACGTCGAGCGCGAAGTCACGCACTTCCGTGGTCATCCCGTCGTCGGTCATCGCGTCCTCTCCTGCGTGAGTCGTGTGCGCTTCTGGCGATGCTCGAAGTCGGGAATGGGCAACGTCATGAACGCCGCCAACCAACGGCGCTGTGCGCGCTCCAAGGCGTCGTAATACGGCTGGTGATGCGCCTCGAAGGCGTCGGCCGACCTGACGAGCGGCGTCAGGATGCGCTGAAGACGGAGCCGTCCGATGTGGCGAACCAACATCCGCGTCCTCTCCCGCTCCTGCTCCAGCTCCCACTCCTGGCGGAGCCGGAGCTCGTCGACCCACCGCATCCCTTCACAGCTCTTGCAGTCGGCCGCGCGGCCGTGCCACGGCGTCTCTCGGAAGTCCTTACGGTCCTTCCGGCGTCGGCACCGCTCGCACAGGAGTGTGTTCTTACCGAGTGGGTGGTCGCGCTCGAACTGCGCGCGGATGGCATCGGCGAGGGTGGTCACGCGCCCTCCGCTCGCCGTGCTTCGCGTGCGGCAGCGTTCTCCGCCTGCGTCGTGAGCGGGGACGCGGGAAGCACGTCGACGATCACGATCCGATCGGGTCCGACATGCACCCGGTCCCGCGGCTTGCTCCACGTCGTCTCGCCGTACGAGCGACGAACCACCTTCACCCACACGCGGCCGGAGTCGGTGAACCCGTCGACGACGGCCTCCACCATGGCGACAGAGCGCCCGACGCTGGCGCCGTAGATGCAGGTTGCTCCCTCGTGGATCTCGACTCCGCGCGCGTCCTTCGCGGTGGTCATGCGTGTCCGCCCTTCGGGTCGTGGTCTCCGGCGAGCTGCGCGAGAGCGGCGAACTTGTCCCGCTGCCCTGCGCGCTCCTGGACGATCTGGTGCGCACGTCGGCAGGCGGCGACGACGGCCTCCGTCATGTCGTCGTGCCGCTCCTCCAGGACGTACGTCTCCACGATCAACCGCGACCTGAACCGGCGCTGCTCGCGGATCTCCAGCTTGTATCCGACGTGGAGCGACTCCCGCACGCGGTAGAACCACCCCTCCGGCAGCTCCGGGGCGCCGGCTTCGACGAGTTGGGCCAGGCTCATGAGCTCTCCTCCAGTTCCTTCACGCGTCGCTCCAGGCGAGCGACTTCTTCCGTCAGCAGCACGAAGAGCCGGGCAACCTCGCCCGGGATCATGAGCTTCCGGTGGGCGTCGTACATGTGGCTCTGAAACGCGCCCTCCTGCACGACGGCCAGGGCTTGAACCGTCTCGACGCTGAGCGCCATCAGGGCGCCTCCGGGTCGATCAGGTCTGCGATCACGTCAACGTCCGTCACCCGGCGTCCGGCCATGACGACGACGCCCCTGTCCAGGCCGCGGACTTCCTCCGCCAACCCGTGCGCGTGCTCTTTCAGCGCGTCACCGACGAGCGCCTCCGCCTTCGCGCGGTGCGCCTCCATGCGTCCCCGGGTGGAGACAGCGAGGAGGTTCGTCAGGGTGGAGACGAGGGTGTCGCGGGCGCTCACGCCGCCTCCCACTCCACCGTGGTGTGCTCGTCCATCTCCAGGTACAGCGCGTCAAGGTCGTCTTGACTCATCTCGACAGTCGCGACGGTCTCGCCCTTCGCGTTACGGACGTGGAGGTCGAACTCGATTCCCCGCGGAGTGACCGTCACCGACGAGCCGTCGGCCGTGTGGATGGTCTGCATCTTTCTCCTCATGAGTGATTGGCGCTCCTCAGTACGACATGCGCGACGGGATCACGCCCCGGACTCCCCCACGTGGGTGCGGGGTGTCACCACGTCGGCGCGGAATGACGTGCAAGTGCGCGTGCATGACGGTCTGGCCAGCGTCCTCACCGGCGTTGAAACCGACGTTGAAGCCGGTGATGGTCGGGTCGTCAGCGCGCAGGAACGCCGCCGTGATGCGTGCCGCGGACCACATGTCCTCGATCTCTTCCGTCCCCATCTCGAATACGTCGACGACGTGGCGCTCCGGGATGATGAGCGTGTGGCCGTCGCTCACCGGATACGCGTCCAGGAAGGAGACGACGGATCCGATCCGTGTCACCTGGTATTCGTCCGCCGCGAAAGAGCAGAACCGACAAAAGCTCATGCCGCGATCACCTTTCCGCCCGTCGCCCGGGCGTCACACGAGGAGCACATGGCCCCGGACTTGAACCGGCCCTGCTGCTTCATGGCCTGGAGATCCCGGCGGTAGGCGCCCCATCCCCACGTCCTTCGGGGCTCGGGGATGTCCTCCCGATCGGCAATGAGCGCTTCAAGCTCCTCGATCTCCGCCTGAACTTCCGGAAACCACATTCCGATCATGTCCAGCTCGTCTTTCTCCGCGAAGGCTCCGCAGAGACACTCACCGGACATATGGATCAGGTCGGAAACCTGATTTACGGGAACGTCGCCCGCCATCAGGCGATAGGTGTTGAGATCGAGCTTCATCCACATCGTCAGCGGAGACGCGTAGCACATGGAGCGCTTGCGGTCCCACGTCGTGATCGTGGCCCGACGGGCAGACTCGCTACGACGTCGGCCGCCAAGAAAGAGGATGCGCTCCTGGTGCGGCTTCCTCACGAACTCCGAGCGAGCCTGTTCGAGGCACCGCTCCTTCAGGCGCTGAAACATCTTGAAGTGCTGCGCAGGCCCGGGGAACCCAACGTCTAGTACCTGTTGCCGGTACGAGTCCTGCGGCTTGGGGGACTTCTCCATGAGTTGGAGGCCCCACGTCGCGCAGGTGTCGCGGACGAACTGTCTCGTCTGCTCGACGCCGATACCGGTGTTGGCATGGATGGCCAGGTCCGCCCGGTTGCGGAACACGTGCGCCAGGGTCGTGGAGTCGTTGCCGCCGGAGTACATGATCGCCATCGCCGCCACGCGGTGCTTGACGAAGTACTTCTCAAGAGCCCGATCCACAATCCAATGGGACAGCCCCAACAGCTCGCGGACGCGCTGCTCTCGCTCGCTCTTCGTCATCCGCGCCACGTCCTCCGGCGAGCGCTTCAGGGCGCGTGCGGCCGTGCTTGTACGCGGGAACGGAACATACAGAACGTCACTCACCCGTGTCTCTCCTCTCATGTGCTCCTACGCCGAAAGCCCCCGGCGCCGAAGCAACCGGGGGCTTGGGTACTGTGTGTGTGCGCTTTACGTCAGTGCTGCGGGGTAGGGCATTGAGACCGGTGACAACCGTGCGTCCAGCAGAAGTCAGGGCTGCGTTGCTCTTCCTCGGTCGGCACTGAGCGCTACCTCCTCCGCGTCGTCGAGGGAGCCTTGAAGGCGGGCGCCTTCGGAGTGGTGACCTTCGGCGTCTTCGCCTTCGGCTTCCGCGGGGCGTCGACGTCGATCTCAATCGACGGCACCGATGCGGAGCCTCCGGTGTCGCAGGACGTCAGCGCGAAGCCGGCGAGGATCAGAGCGACGATCGTCAGGGCAACGGCGAGTGGCGTCAGGTGCTTCATGCTGCCGCCTCCCACTTGCCCGCGTCGTTGGCGTCGAGCGTGACTTTGAAGACGCTCCGGGTCTGCGTGTGGTAGACGCAGATGCCTTCGGGGTTCATGAAGCCGGGGGCCGATCGGGAGCCGAACTCCCGGAGATCAGTCAGAGCCCCCGTGATCTCGTCCTCACTGAACGGCCCCTCGTACAGCACCGGGACCGTGTTGAGTCGGCTTCCGTCGAACACGGCCGCATCATCGTGGTTCAGGTGGTCGTACCGCTCAGTGTTGAAGAGCGAGAAGCGTCGGTCTTCCATGCCGTAATTCCGCTGGATTCCCTGCCCCCACCACTCACCGAAATGCAGACCCTCCCCCAGGAGGCGGACGAGTTCCGAGGCGTACGTGTAGACCCACGCCGCGAACCCGTAGTTGTCGGTCGTCTTCCCCGGCGTGACGATGCGCTTGCGCGACTGCGCGGTGACGTACCAGATGTGGCCGTCGACGAAGAACTCACCGGGCTTCAGGGGGTAAGCGTCGAGAGTCATACTCGGGTACTCGACGGCCGACCCCTTGCTGATGTGGATCGCGGCGTTCGTCCCGTCGAGCTTCTCCGTCACCACTACGTCGCGGAAGAGCCTCGCCGTCTTCGGCCAGGGCGTGAACTCGTGCACGTTCTCTCCTCTCGTGTGAATGCGAAGCGGGGCGCCCGATGTGGACGCCCCGCGTGTGTGCCTTGTCCTACTCGCTCTCGCCCATCAACCTCGTGATCTCGCGCGCCTGGCGCACGATGGTGGCCTTCAGCTCCTCGTCGGCCGACGCCGTGAAGAGCTCCGCCGGGACCTCCATGCGGATCGGACGGAGGGCGTCGACTGACGCCGCGTGCTTCACGGACGAGTCACGCTGCCCCGTCATCCGGTCGCGGTCGTCGGAAAGCCGGGCAACCTCGTCCGCCATCCGCGCCAGGTCGGCGGCATGGCTGTGAGCTGCTTCCTTCCAAGTGACGCGGTCCTCCGCCACTCGCCGGAGACGCTCCTTCGTCTCCTCCAGCTCCCGCTTCAGCTCCGCCTTCTCGACGTCGCCGTCCCGGATCTGTGCCGCGAGCTCCTCGAACTCCGTTGCCGAAACGACCAGGCGTACAGCTTTCGGGAGCCGACCCTGACCAGGCGCAGGATGGAGGACTTCCATCTCGTACCCGTCAGTGGGGAGATCGATGCGCACCCTCCCGCTCACGCGGTAGTGCGCCCTCACGCCGCCCTCCGCTGCGTACCCGTCTCCATCTCCCCGCCGCGCGCGATGGGCTTGCCGATCACGCGCTTCTTCCCTTCGCGCTCCCAGTCGAAGGTGCCGCGGAGGTGAAGGAACGCGTCGAACACCCACGGAGCGCACTCGACAGGGTGCAGTGCCCAGCCTTCCGGCCGGATGTGGAGAGCTGCTCCGCCGGCCATCTCCGGGACGTCGACGGACGAGCCGTCGGACGCGAGGATGATGCGGTCCGCGTAGCGGTAGGCGGCTAGCTGGAGAGCCACCGAGTCGTAAATCGCCTTCGACGTCTTCCAGTCGAGGATGACTACCTCGCCGTCCACCTTGGCGATAGCGTCGAAGCTACCCGCGTACTGATGGGTGTCGCTCCAGACGGTCTCTTCGAGGTGGATGAACTCCGGCTGGATCTCGTCGAGGAACTCACGGAACCAACGAACATGACGCTTCACGTCCACGTGGACGTGACGGTCGTTGACCGTCTCCCCTCGTGCGAGTCGCTCGAAGAGGTCGTGAGCCGCGGAGCCGAGATCGCTCGCCGCCCTCGTGAACCGTCGGGGCGCACCCTTCAGGTAGTCGACGGCGCCAGCAGGATCGCGCTCCGCCAGGCGGACGATGGTGTCGATCTGCTCGACGGCCGTCTCCGCTACGACCTTCGCGTTCCAGTAGGTCAGGAAGTCCTTCGGCGCCATGCCGACGACGCTCGTCACGCCGGGAACCTTGATTGTCCCGTTGTCGGGATCTACGTAGAAGCGGCTTCCGCCACGTTGCAGTGTGCTCACTCCGGCCATTCGGCCTCCTGTGCCGTCGTTCGTTGCTGACACAGGAGTTATGGGGGAAGCGGCGCAGGTTGTGACGCGGACCGCCGAGGAACCTGCCGCCTCCTCCCTCGCAGACAGAGTCGGTCCAAAAAGCCAAACTAACCCCTGTTTTCAACTCCCTCTAAGACGCGTTAAGAGGAGTTAGAAAATAGGGGTTAGTTTGACACTTTGGCCGTGGTGGAGGCGGAGGCGTCGGGCGACGAAGAGCCTCGACTAGCCGTCTGACCTGCGCTTTCGGGTGTGCCGACGGAGCTTCGCGATCAAGGATTGGAGCTCCGCGAGCTCGTCGTCCAGTTTGGCACGCTGCCCGTCGGTCATGTGCTCGTCGATGACGGTGAGATCGAGCTGACGGAAGACGCTAGCCCCGACCTTCGCAAGTCGGAGGTGATCAGCCGTTGCCTTGACGCCGTCGCCCTGCTCGGGGACGCGGGGCTCTGGCTCCTCCACCTTGCCCTTCGCTGTCTTCGTCTTCTTCGGCGTGGAGGCAGCGACAGCAGTGGACGCCTTAGCCGAGGCAAGGACGGCACTGTCGAGCGCTCGACGGTCCTGTAGCCGCTCTAGTGGCGACTTCGCGTTCAGGACTAGGGCTTGAAGCTCCTCCGCTGGAAGCACCTCGCGGAGGAGGTTGCCGATGTGCCACCGGACCGCGGACTGAATCCGGTCCTTCGAGTCAGGCGGGATGTTGGCGAGGCGGTACATCTCCGCCACCTCGTCGCGGTAGTCCTGCGTGCGCCCTAGCCAGTCCTCCCGGCGCTCGCGCAAAGCGACGACCACAGTTGCGATGTTCTTCAGCAGGATGGTTGGCGCGTGCTCGATCCGGGCGTACTCCCGAGCGTAAGACGCTCCACGCGCTTGGAGGGTGGCCGTCGACTCGCCCTTGACGCTGTCGAGCTGTAGAGCGGGGAGGTTGTCGACGTCGACAGGCGCAGGCTTCGCCGTCTGCCGGCGGGTGACTTCCTTCGGGCTCATCTCGTCCTCTTCCAAACGTGCTGCGGCTGACCGGGGTAGGTTACCGCGAAGTACTTCTGTGGGCTAGACCATACCCCGGTTCTGCCCTTTAGGGCGCTTCCTTGAACTCCGCTTTACACACGCCGCACACGATCGGGCCTAGCTCGAAGGCTGTTTTCGAGAACCTGCCCTTCCGCGGAGGATCACACT
Organism: Streptomyces sp. NPDC107528; assembly: GCF_055639295.1. Taxonomy (NCBI): domain Bacteria; kingdom Bacillati; phylum Actinomycetota; class Actinomycetes; order Kitasatosporales; family Streptomycetaceae; genus Streptomyces; species Streptomyces sp. NPDC107528. The sequence goes on along the minus strand of NZ_JBVKAV010000001.1, from coordinate 207,573 downwards.
CGCACTGCACGCTTAGCCGGTCTGGCCTCGTGCTTCGCGACGCCGGCCGGGCATAGAGCGGGAGGGCAGACGGAATAGCCTCGTCGAGGGCTGCAATGTCGTCAACGTGGCGCTGAATGGCTTCGTCCGTTAGCGATGGCTTGTTGAAGCCTCTGCTCGCGCTCCGTTCCTGGCCGTCAGCCCAGTGAAGGCCTACCTCCTCCGCAAGGGCTAGGAAGCTCGCGTTGTGGTAGCCGCCGCGCATGGTGGTGTCTTTGATCCCGCGCTTCCACGCCAGGATGTGCGCAGCTTCGTGTCTGAGAAACTCCACGACTCCCTGGCCTCCGGCCTGGAGAGTCTCAGCGCTGACGGCGAGCCCGAGAAGGGAATCGCCTGGTCCCGTCGACCACCGTTCCGGCCCATGATCGAGCGGGAGCGGTGTCGCTGAGATAGTCGGTTGTGCGGGTGGTAGTCCCTCCACGTCCCGCCGCACTCGCTCCCATGTGGCGGCGAGTGCTTGGAGTAGAGGGCCGGGTGAGGTCGGCATGACCGGACAGTACAGGCGGCATGTCGGCCGACACAACGAGACTCTCATCCTCCGTAAGTCGACTTACGGAGTCCCGAAAACAGAAAAGCCCCCGTCCTCCCAGGTGGGGAAGACGGGGGCTTCAATGGTGGTGACCAATGTCACTTAGGTTCTACTAAGTGAATCGTCAGGCAGGAGTCACGCGCCGTCGTGCGGACTCACCTACGAGTACAGGGAGCACGGTGGCGCCAACACTGGCGATCGTCAGGGCGACGTCCCCCTCCCGCAGTGCGGGGAAGAGGAGGCCGACGGCCAGGACGAAGGACACGAGCGTCGCCCGGAGCCGTACGGGCTCCGTCGCAGCGAAGGTCTGGAGCTTGACGTAGGCGCGGAGGGTGAGGTCGTTCAGATAGGCGCGGAGCTTCTTCATGAGTGCCTTTCCTTAGAGGCGGGCGGCGTGCTTGATGGACTCGATCTCGTAGATCTCGTCCCAGATGCGTTCGAGCTGCTCGCCCAGGTGGGCAAGGTCGCCGTCGTTCTGGACGAGATACCGGGCGTCCTCCGGTCCGAGATCGCGCTCCGACTCGTGGTCGAGCTGCGGAATGCCGGGGCGGTTGATGTGGATCAGGTAGAAGCCGGCTCGGACGAGAGAGGCAGCCTCGTTCCGGTAGCGGACGTCGGTGATCACGCAGGGGACGCCGTAGTCGTTGGCGTCACGGACCTTTGCCAGCGCTGCCCGGAGCCACACCTCCTCGTCGACGCCGCGCATGGCGGCTCCGAGCTCCTGGAGGATGCGGCGGACTTCGGGGTGAGCGTCCTTGGCCTCTTCCCACCCGAGATCGCCCACGACGGTAGTCAGGTCGACGGTGTAGTCCCCGTGCTCGCTCACGTCGACGATCGGGTCCACCCTCAGCGCCGCTTCCTTCAGCGCGTCCGCGAACGCCACCCGGCGGTAGCCGTGGCCGTCGACGAAGAACTTCCCCGCTGTGTCCTTACCGGCCCGTGCGCGGCCGATGATCCCGATGTTCGGCATGGTCCCTCTCCCCTCCACTGTGCTGACACATGAGTAGTGGGGGAATCGGCCGGGGTTGTGACGCGGGGCTTCAAGTAGTAATGCGATCAACGGAGTTCAGCGCTACCCTGGAGTCAGCCGCCATCGAGGTGGCCCCCGTGTTGCGGAACCGGTCTGCCGACGACCCGGTCATCCGGCCCCACGGGGTAAGCGTGGGGGACGCCTGCTAAGTACGCGCTAGCGACGCAGCCACTGAAGCTTTGACGTCGGCAGAGCCTCAGCTCTTCCCAACCACGTACACACGTGGTGGTCGAGCTGAGGTCTGCCCACCGCACCCGGTTCGACTGCCCTCACATGAAGGGTTTCCGAACCGATGGGTGATTCCGTCATCCTTTGGCTGCTCAGCGCTTTCGGCGTCCTGGCTATCTTCCTCTTCTGCGTCAAGGGCTTCCTTGACGCGCTCCCCGACGTCTTCGCTTCATGGCACCGCGCCCGGCGTGCGTGGAGGGATGGACGGGCCGAGAGCGACGCGGACGACGACGAACAGCCCCCCGTTACGCTGTAGTTCCGTCCGTGATCAGACCGAGAGCCGCAAGCTTCGTCAGGAGGTCGGCCAGAGCCGCGCCACTCGCGCGGGATCCGGTGACGGTCTGCTTGGCTACCGGTGTCGCTCCATGGAAGCCGAGCACGTTCGCTGCGCCGTCAAGGACGTGCACAGGGCCGGAGTCTGGACCCGCGTTGAACTCCCACCGGCCGATGGCGTGGGCGAGCTGGACGCCCGCCTCCAGGCGCAGATAGACGTGCTGGTCGCCGTCGAAGTTGGGACCGGAGAACACGTTCAGCATCAGGTCGGAGCCGGTGGCTTCAAGGTCCAGGCGCGATCCCAGGGGGCGGAACCTGTAACCCTTGCCCGTGCCCATCACGGCGAATGGGGCGCCGTTGATAGTCACGACGCCCGTGAACGTCGCGCCAGCAAGGGCGGCCAGCCCGGCGAGTGCGTCGGCGAGCTCCGCCTCCGTGACCTCCCCAGGAGGTCCCTGCGGTCCTTCCGGTCCTGCGGGTCCCGCTGGTCCAGGCGGACCCTCTACGACCACGTAGTCCCCGAGAGACGGGTCCGTTGGTGCGACGTCCGCCAGGTCAACGAGCGGCGTAGCAGCGGGCAGGGCGAGGTGGAACGTCCGGCCGTTCGTGTTCCGTAGCCGCTCGACGACGGTGTACGTCCAGTTGGCCGGGTCCCCGCCGTCCGCGTCCGTCGCGATGAGGTTGACGGTGAATGCTCCGGTGGCGTCGAGCTCCACCGTTGCAGCGCCGGCGCTGATGATGTCGGCGTCGGGGAACGTCAGGTGAGCGGGAGGCTCGAAGGTGATCGTGCCGGATATCGGGGTGCCGTCCGGTCGGATGTAGCGCCCCGAGAGGGTCACCGCTTCGACGGTGATCGGTAGTTCTGGCATCTAGGCATCTCCTCGTGGAGGCTGTCGGCCGATCAGGAGGTGTTCTGCGTCGTGGCCGGCCTGCCACTCGCGCACGCTCGTCACGTGCTCCCGGATGTCGTCGATGTCGTCGCGCACGTCGTCGATGCGCGCATTCAGTGCGGTCGCTATTCCGTCCAGTGCCTCGCGGGTGGCCGTCCCCTCTGCCGCCACGGCGCCCGTAGTGCGACGCTGGAGGCTGAGGAACGCCGGGACAGCCGCGATCACGGCCGCGCCAATGACTGACGCAGCCGTGATCAGCGAGACGAGGACTTCGGAGCTCACGCCTTCGCCGTGAAGTTGTGGCGGGCGGCGAGCTTCTTCAGGGACTCCAGGCCGACGGCGCCGGTAGCCGCGGAACCCGTGTAACCGACCTTCCGTCGGAACGCGTTGTAGGCCGCCTCCGTCGTCGTCCCCCAGGAGCCGTCAGCCGCGTACTTCGCGTCGAGGAGCCCCTCCGCCTTGAGCGCGGCCTCGACGAGCTTGACCTCCGCCGGGTAGGTCGTGTGCCCGGTCGCCGCCGGGATGTCCTTCGCACGAGCGGAGTTCAGGTGCGCGACGGAGACCGTCGGCTTCGTGGCGGGCTTCGAGGTCGACGTCGCCTTGAGCTTCAGCACCTGGCCGACCTTGATCGTGTATGGCGCCTTGATGCCGTTCAGGCTCGCGATCGTCTCCCACTTGACACCCGTCTTCTCACCGATGCCGGAAAGGGTGTCCCCCGCCTTGACGGTGTACGTCGAGGAGCTGGAGCCGGTCGACGGCTTGGACGGGGCAGGCGTCGAGCCCTTCGGAGCCGCCGCGAAGAGGGCCGCGCGGTCGATCTTCCCCGGGTCCCAGTGGTCGTTGCCGGGGACGTTGCAGTGCCCGTAGTGTCCGCCCTTCGTCGCCCACGTGGTTCGGTTGCGGGAGACGTTGGCGCTGTAGGAGCCCGCGAGTGCCCCCGCCGGCCAGACGTCCGGGATGCCCCACGAGCGGATGGCGCGCATGAGGGCCTTGAAGTTCGGACCCGGCTTCCAGTACTCGGTGAACGGGCGCGCCGCCTTCGCGAGCACCTCGATCTGAATGCAGACGCGCCCGGTCCGGTTCGTCCTCGTCAGGCCGTCGTTCCGCAGGGCGCGAGCACTCTGGTTCAGGGGGCCGTACTGCGCAAGCCGGTCGGTCGTTGGGTCGTAGAGGATGTGTGGCTCAGCGCCGACGTTGATCAGGTACTGACCGACGTTCTTGAAGCTCGTGTTGCCGTGGCCGGACTCCGTGGTGTGCCAGACGACACGGCCAGGCGCCGACGGAGTGTCCATCGCTCCGCCGATGCTGCCGTCGCCGAGTCGCTCCGCTTCCTTGATCCAGATCTCACCCATGCGTGATCCCCTCCAGGGCATGAAAAAGCGCCCCGCTGCCTGCGAGGCGTGAATGTCTTGTGCTGAGCGTCAGTCGCCGGCGGGGCTGAACTGAATCCCGTCGAGTGCTATCCATCCGGGGTCGGCCATCGTGCCGCTTCCTCCCCCGTTCTCGACGGTGTACTGAAGCGTGCCGTCCGTCTTCACCTCGATGCGGGCGGAGTAGCGAGTCACTCCGCTGACGGTCACTCGCTTCGCCGGTACCTGAAAGAAGCGCATCGCGGCGGGGGCGGCACTGGACGGGATCGAGGCGAACTCCACAAGGTCGCCGTTGTCCTCGAAGGGGCCACCGGTCGTTCGCCGGACACGGCCGCGGAGTTCAATTCCTCCGCCCGCCTTCTTTCGCCAACCGGGGGAACCGGTGTGCGCGATGTAGCCCGTTTTGAAGGTCAACGGCTGCCATGGTCCGTCGGACAACAGGAGCCAACTGCCGTCGCCCTGACGTCCTTCCCACCGGTCTTCGGCGATAAGGTACGTCACCATTCCGGGAACGGGCTTCGTTGCTCCGGTCAACGCCGCAGCACGTGCGTTGGCGTTGGCGAAACGCATGACGAGCAGCGGAACGAAACCGTTGACGAGCGTTTGCATCGCCGCTTCCATGTCCGGCGCGTCGCCGAGAACCGGATACTGAACTCCCTGACTGTAGGAGTCATTTCTAGGCACGGGAGATACTCCTCAGTGAGATTTGGGGAATGGAATTCCGGGGACTATGCAAGTGCGCCGTCCACTACCCAATTCCCGTCGGGGTTCTTGGAGACCTTCACGACGTCATTGACGGCCGGCGACGAATACGACTTCAGCCGTCGGACGCTGTCGACGGGTCCGCGGTCCGTGTCGATGTCGACCGTCCCGTCCCCGTTCACGGCTGTCACTGTGGCGAGGATCCACGACGCTGCGCGCTGCTTGACGGTCTCCACGACGAGGCGCTGAACTGCGTCTATCGTCTTGCGAGGGAGCCTCACGGCGTCTCCTCCTTGCCTCCACGGAGGGCTATGGAGAAGTTCTCGTCGGCCGTCAGCGGGACTGTCAGGGACTGCACGAGGTACCGCTCCTTTCGGGCCGCGTAAGACAGGCGGATGATGTCGTTACCTTCCAGCGCCGGATTCGGCAGGGAGCTAATGGAGGTCTGAACGTTCGGCGCGATGGCGTCGAATAGCGCGTATTGCGCTGCTGCGAAACACGCTCCAGTTGTCGTCCAGAGAGCCGACGAAATCGACTTCGTCACCTTGCCAAATGGACCGCCCCACCTCGTCGGGCTCGACGGGTCCTCGTCCTTTACTATCGCGCTCACAGGGACGGACCCAGATGCCGCGTTCTGCCCTGATGCCGCAACGGCGTTGTAAACGCCCGTTCTTGGCATGGAACGGGACGCGGACATCAGCGTTCCGCCTTCGCCCTCCGCGATGTCCCACGCAACAGCGCCGTTTACCACGTCGGGCAGGTCGGTAATGACGAACCGGTTTTGAGCGTCGACGTAGATTTCCGCCTGCATCGCCAGAGCGATTTGAGCAACGGCGTCCCAACGGTCACCGCCAGCGTCCCACGTGGCAACGGCGCACGCTGGATTTCGGGCTCCGACCGTGAGGTTGACGATCACGGCATCGGGGAGGGTCTGACGAATGAGCGCCTCGATTGCGTCGACGCATCCGCCGTATCCCCGCGTGGAGGTCGGCACCTGAAACTTGTCGTCGATCAGGGCGCATTCCATCGAGGCACCCGTGACCGTCACAGGGCCGAAGTGAACGTCGCCGGAAGGCTCGTTGATGCGGAAGGTCCCGAGCGGGACCCACTCCTCCGCGCCGTTCGAGAAGCGGATTCCGCGCGACGCTACAAGCTGCTGTCCGTACGCCGCGAGCGGATCCGTCGCGGCCCAAGGGAGGAGCTTCGGGTCGGCGACGGTCAGGGATATCGTCCGCCTCGTCTTACTCCCCCGGTCGACGGTGACGGAGCCTGCCGTGAAGGGGAGGCTCGATCGGACGAGAGCGCCGTCGTAGTAGGCGTCGACCCTGGCGAGCATCGTGTGTGATGTCGCCAGGGTCGCCAGGAACGTGCTAGTGACGGGGTACATCAGTGCCTCACGTTCCGGTGTAGACGTCGAGCCACGTGGTGGCGCCGGCCAGGGCGTCGGCCCACGTGTCGCCGGAGTCCTTCACGGTCTGCCATGTGCGGTCAGCGCTTCCAGTGACGCCGCCTATTGGCCGGTCGACCTCCGTCAGCGGGAGGACCCACGTTCGGTCGTGGAACTCCGCGTACTCGACGATGGGGGCCACGGAGATATCGCCAACGGACACGTACATGTCCTCTTCGCCCCACCCGGGAGGCCACTGGAGGAGGAGCACGCTTCCTGCGTCGAGGACCCAGTCAAGGGCCTGCCGGTCCTCCGTGGTCTCCGTGACGATCGTCAGGTCTCCCGTCCGCCCTCCGCGGACGTCGCTAATGACGACGGGGAGCTTCCTGCCGCGGACTTGGCTGACGCCCTGCCGTGCTGAGCGATTCCACGTCGGCATTGGCGTCGCAACGGTTAGCTTGACCGAACGCTGTGGGAGTCCGGGGTCCTTCAGCCATACCTCCGTGGTCGACGCTTCGAGCGTCAACGGGTCGGTGAGGTAGCTGATTCTCGTCGTGCCGCCCGGGTCTGCGAGCGCCACGCGCCATCGGACCGGGACGCCTAGGGGTGCCTCGTAGTCCGTCGCAACGGCGATGTCCCCTGTGACCATCTGCGACGTCAGGTCGCCGGTCCAACCACGTACGGGCTGGGGCGTCTGACCGGCGATAACACGCATGAGCGACCACTTGTAGGTGGGTCCGCCCGTCGTCAGCCCCCGGAGGGTGATTGCGACACCGCCCCCTCCTGCCGGAACAGCCTGCGCGGTCAAGCCTCCCTGGAGCCACTCGACACGGTCCACATACCAGATTTCACCGGCAGTGGTGTCGGGGATGATCAGGCTCAGACGGGCAGACACAGCACCGACGGGGGCAAGGTCACCCATGCGAGCCACGGCCCATGATCCTGGGTTTCCAGCCCACGACTGCCAACGCGTTCGGACCGCGTCACCTGCGGAGTTGAGCCACTCGATCCGCGTTTGGTAGACGCGATTCACGCTCTTGTGTACGCACGGAGCGAATTGGTAGCCGAGCCCCTCTTGGATCCCAGTGACAGGGACGGTGATCGTTGCCACCATGTCGCCGCCGGAAGCTGTCAGCTTCATCGCGTAGGCGCCGCCGAGAACCTGCTCCGTGGTCTGCGCCTTCGTCGCACCCATGACCGTCCACCCGGACACGTCCTGCTCCATGTCCGACGTGTTGTAGGGCAGGACATTGCCCGCAACCATGAGCGCGCTCGCCGGGGCGAAGACGATTCGGTCGTAGATCCATTGCTGTCCGGCAGCCGTGGCCGTGGGAGACATCGCAACACGGGCAACCGCAGCGCCTGCCGGAGCGGTTGCGACCACGGCTATCTGCGTCCACTGCCCCGTTCCCGGAGTCCACGTCGCCGAGGAGGAGCCGATCTCCGTCCCGCCGGCGTCACGCCAATAGATCTGGATCTTCTGCGTCAGTCCTGCGGTACCTGGTGCGACTCTGGCCGTTGCGACGTACTCAACTCCAGGCGTTACGGCCGGAGCCTGCGACAGAGCGGAGCGAGCCATAACGTCGCCCGCCGCAACGGACGTGACGAGTAGCGATTGGTACCACGTGTAGGCGGAGGCGGAGAGCGCGAGGGTGCAGTTTGTAGCGGCGAACCAACCGGAAGCGTCGACCTCCACCGTCTCCGCGTTGAACGGGAGAAGATTGACGGCAACCCTGGACGTCGACGTGAGCCCCAGAAAGATCCGGTCGGCGAACCACACCTGATTCGTGGCTGTCGCCGTCACACGAACTACGACATCCGCCGTCGCAGCGTTCGCAGGAGCCGTGCCTATGGCGCCGACCTGATGCCACGCGGCAGCCGGCGCCGTAGTGAGCGGACCCTGTGACGTGCTGATGAGCGATCCGCCGGAGGTGTACCAACGGATCTCAATTCGGGACTGAACTCCGGTGGCTGGCGGGAAGATGGACGAGCACGCCCAGTGCTCAACACCGGGCGTGACCGTCACTCGTGCTGCCAGGCCGACCTGTACGTCACCGGTAGCCACTGACCGGAAACTGAGGCAGAAGGAGCCCAACGTTCCGCCGCTCCCCCGTCCCGGAGTCGTCGAGTTGACGAGTGCTACCCACGCGGAGCCGTCCGTCTCGGCGGACTCCGCGTTAGCGGGCAGCAAGTTTCCGGCGATAGCCACTAGTCGACGTCCTCCCCGGGAGCTGGGTACGTCGGCCCCTCAATCAGGGGCGGCGTAGCCGGTCCCGGCTCGGGCTCCGGCTCCACCTCCTCCGGCGTGTAGTCCACGATTGGCGGGACAACTTCGCCTTCAGTTGGCTCTTCGGGCATGGTCAGACCCACCTTCCGTTGTTGAGGTCAGTTGCAACTTCGGAGTCGTACGTGTCGATCTCCGTGCGGACGATGTCCGTGATCTCGCGGTCGCCGACGAACACGCGGACATCGGCGTGAATCGTCGACGCACCTCCGCCCTTCGAAGCACGGATGTCGGCCCACTGGCCAGACGTGAAAACGGGCTCCGGCTTCCCTGTCCCGTTCGCGACGAGGGAGAGGCCGGGCGGGATCATGCCGCCGTCGTCGTACCAGTGCGGCGAGCGCGACAGCCACTTCGAGTAGGCGGCTGCCGGAGATCCGTAGTCCGGGCGGTTCTTGATGTAGCCCAGCCCCCAACGGATCTGTGTCTTCGCGTTCGTCCGCCAGTCCGAGCCGGCCGACGCCATCTTCGAGCCGGGAAGCGCCTGCGGAATTCCGTACGCGTCGCTCGTGGGGTTGTCAGCGTTCCAACGCCAGTTGGACTCGCCCTCCCACAGCTTCTTAAGCGGCCCGAACTGCTCGGGTCCCCAGCCGTAGTTGCCGAGGATGCTCTTCGCGTACTGCTGCGCGGCACCGACGGCGTTGGCGTTGAAACCACCTCCGCCCGTCAGGTACGGCATGGGGTCGACGGTGCGGCCATTGAGCCGCGCCTCCAGGTGGAGGTGAGGACCCGTGACGTTGCCCGTCGCGCCCACATCGCCGATACGGTCACCCGGGTCGACGATCTTCGGGACGGCTACGCGGATGCGCGAGAGGTGCGCATAGAGGGACTGGAGCCCTCCGCCATGGTTGATGATGACGTGGTTGCCGTATGGGCCGCCTCGGTTCGTCGCGCTGACGTTTCCGCCTGCCACCGCGCGCACCGGGGTACCGGTTGGCGCCGGGAAGTCGAGGCCCGTGTGCCGGCCGGACGCCCACATCGAGCCGGCCACGCCAAAGCGCGTGCCGTACCCGGCGTTGACGGGCTTGACCCACTGGCCGCCCCCCAGTCCCCCGCCGGCGAACATGGAGCTGACGGCGTTGACGATCTTGTCCCGGAGGCCACCGATCATCTTTGTCGGGATCTTCGTCAGCGACTTGCCCATGGGCGAGGTTCCGACACCGCCGGCGACCTTGTTCAGGACTGGCTTCGTCAGCTTGTCCCAGACCTTCGACGGGTTGACGAGGAGATCCGCGCCAGCCTTCGCCCAGTCGATTCCCTGACCGACGACGTCAGAGACGGTGTCCTTCGTCCAGTCCCACGCGGACTTGAAGCCGCCGAGGATGCCACCGGATTCGAGGAGCTGTGTCCCCGCTGCCTGATGGAGGGCGAGAGCACGGCCTCTGTACTTCGGGTCCGTCGGGATGACGTACTCGGGGTACCGCGGATTTCCCTCGCCGACGATTGCCGTCGGGCGATTCGTCTTCATCGGAACCGCTGGACCCCAGCCGTTTCCGACCGTGCCACCTGCTTCGAGGAGCTTCGGTGCGTCAGGGAGTTTGTCGAGTCCGACAAAGCTGGCGACCTTATCCCAAACGGCCTTGATGCCCTTCGTGTAAACCCATTTGATTACGAAGTTTACGGGATCCTTCGTGATGTCCTTCACGCGATCCCAGGCGACCTTGATTGCGCGCTTCGCGTCGTCGAAGGCGTCCGCGACGAGCTGGACGCCAGCCCTGAGGAGCTTGAACGACGGGCTGACTCCCTTGTCCCAGAGCCACTCTGTCTTGTCGGCTATCCAGCCGAAGATCGGCCCGACACTGTGGTCATAGAGCCAGACAAATTTGTCGCCGACCCATTTGATGCCTTCCCAGAGCAACTTGAATCCAGGCTTTATGCCCTTATCCCAGAGCCACTTAGCCTTATCGGCTATCCACCCAGCCGCCGGAGCTATCGCGTTGCTGTAAAGCCAGACGAACTTGTCGCCTACCCATTTGATCGCGTCCCAGAAGCCTTGGAAGAATGGCTTCAGCCACTTCTGCCAGACCAATACGGCGAGAGCAGCGATCAGTTCGAGCGTCGGCTTGAAGATGGTCTTCCAGAGCCACCCGAGCCACGCGCCCAGAAGTTGAACCGCGATGACGATGGGCGTAAACACCAGGGTGATCAAGATCGCGGCGGCAATCCTGGCGGCGAGCGAGATGAAATTCCAGGCAGGGACGAATACGTTCTGCCAGAGCCAGACGAGCTTTTCGCCCACCCATTGGACGGCGTCGACGATTCCCGAGAACGTCGGCTTCAGCACGTTCTCCCAAGCCCACATTGCGGCGGACTGAATGCCCTCCCAAGCTCCCTTGACGATGTCACGGAACCATCCGAAGTGATCCCAGGCGTACTTAACGGCAAGGGCCAGGCCGACGAGCGCCAGGATTACGAGGCCGACTGGATTCGCCGCCATCGCAATCGTCCAAAGCTTCGTAGCAATCCACAGGCCGTAGATCAGCTGAATTGCCCACGGCGCATGTTCTGATACGTAACTGATAGCTTGGCCTACGTACCCCAGTAGTTCGAGGATCACCGTCGAGAAGGGCTCCAGCGCCTTCGCGAGATCGAAGATTCCCGAGCCGATGTCGCCGAAAGCCTCAGCCACGATCGGGCCGTGTTCGGATACGTAGTCGAGGAATTTCTCAAAGGCCGGAGAGCCGCGGAGCTTCGTACCCCAGTCGGCGAACCGACCGGTGATCCGCTGCATCCGCTCCGAGATACTGTCCATGTGCGGGAAGAAGGCGTCGACAATGCCCGCCATACCCTTGAAGACATTCCCGAACGAGATCCCGAGCCCGACGATCGCGGGCTTTGCGTTCTCCGCGATGCCCTTTTTGAATCGCTGCCAGAAGGGGTTTTTGAAATCCCTCGACGCGCGGTCCATGAGCTCACCGATTGCGTCCGCGGAGTTGCGGACGAGTGGCGAGAGTCCCGGAAGGCTGTTCTTCGCCCCGTCCACTGCCCTCGTGAAGAGCGGGAGGACGTCAGGCTGAAGCTCCTTCGACCACGCCTTATACGCGGCCGTCAGCCCGCCAGGGCCGGCGATGGCGTCGTAAAGGGCGCGCTGTTCAGGCGTCAGCTTTGCGAGTGCCTGGCGGTACTCATCAGCCTTCGTAGTGGCCTGAGTGGTCGTGTTGATGGACGACAGGCGTGCCGACTCGACGCCCCGTTCCGCGGACTCGATGGACTGCGCGGCCTGAACCTGCGTGTCAGCAGCGTTGGTCACTGCGTCGGCAAGGTTGCGCTGAGCGTCGGCCACCTGCTGAGCAGCGTCGACCTGCGCCTGTGCAGCCGCGCGGTTGGCGTCAGCGACGGCTTCCGTCTGCTCGCGGACGTTCTGCTGAGCGTCGGCGAGCTGCTGAGCGGCCGTCTTCACCTGCTCGTTGCCGTCGACGCCCGCCTTCTTCGCGGCTTCGGCGTCCTTCTGGAGCTGCGCGTAGTCCTTCTGCTGATCCTTGGCAGACTGCGCCGCCCGATCGAAGGCCAACTGAGCGCGTTCGAGGTCTAGCTCGTTGGCAAGTCCAAGCTCGTACTCCGCGGATACGCGATTGAGCTCTTCCTGTGCTTCCTTGACGCGGAGCGTCGCGTCGCGCTCGTCGAGCTTGCCCCGTTCGAGTTGGTCGTTCAGGTCAGCGAGCTTTCGAGCTGCATCCTCGCGAGCCTGCGTCAGGTTCTCTTCGGCCTGGCGCGCCTGGCGCTTCGCGTCGGAGAGGGAGCGCTCCGCGTCCTCGACGCGTTCGGCAGCTTGCTCCCGCTGCTCCATCGCACGAGCCGCAGCCTGCCCGAGCGCACGCTCCGCGTCCTCCACCTGGCGGTTCGCCTGAGCGATGGAGCGGGCTGCGTTGCGGTGAGCGTTGGAGAGGGCTTGCTGTGCGTTCTCCATCTGAATCGCAGCCTGAGCCGCGCGGACGCTCGCGGCAGCCGAGTTGTCCGACGCGCTCGCGGCTTCCTTGTCCGCGGCCGTCTTCGCCTGAATGACGGTGGTGACGCCCTTGATTGCCGGGATGGCTGCAAGGGCGACTGCACCGACACCAGCCGTCGCAGCAACGGCGGCCGACGCGATGGCTCCGATGCCTGCGGCAGCAATGGGGAAGAGCGGGATCGCAGCGACGATGCCGAGCGACACCGCGAGCTGCAAGAGAGCGGCGTTCGCCTGCGCCGTGTTCGCGCGGACCTTGATGTTGACGTCGTCGCGGTCGATGTCGTTGATCTGGCGCTGCATCGCCGCGAGTTCAGCGCGAGCCGTCGCGATGTCGGCCCTTACCTGGATGTTCGGGGAGCGTGACCCCAGTTGCGCTAGCTGAGCATCGATCGCGGTCATCTCCGCAATCGCCGTCGCTGCGTCGATATCGACGCCGATCCTCTTGTTGCTCAGCGTCTCCATGCGAGCCCGGAGGCGGGCAAGGTCGGCGTTGAATCCTGTGTCGTTCAGCCGGACGTCGGGGCGCGGGAGGGACTGGAATGCGGCCCGGAGCCTGTTCTCGAAGCTCCGGGCGAAGGCGCCGGCGTTGGCGTTGCCCTGCCGTGTGGCGGCAGTCCGTCCAGCCTGGCCACCGTTGTTGATGGCGTTGGGGATGGCAACGGTGATGTGCCGCGACATGGCGTCGCCGAAGCGACGTCCTGCCTCCTCGCCCACACGGTCCGCGGCAGGGAGGGCAATCGCCTTCAGCTTCTCGTGGAAGAGCGGTGCAATGGGTACCACGTCCACCGCTGCACTACCGACGATGTCCAAATCCGCTGCCATCACGCCTCCTTCGGGTCGTTCCTCATCCGCGGGTCAAGCGCGCGGCGCTGATCGTCTGTAAGTGACCTGCGCGACTTCTGCGCGCTCTTCGGCGGAATGCCGGGGCGTGGAGTAGGTGTGAACTCGGGTGCCTTGTTGCCGTTGACGGCGAGCAGCGTGATCCGCAGGAGTCTGATCTCGTCCTTCACGGCCGCGAGGAGGGTCTCCGTGCTGCTCCACGGCGCAAGGTCCGGACGCCCCTCGTCGGTGTGCCGGTCCAGTTCCTCAGCCGGGATGCTGTTGCGAATCGCGGTCTTCGTCGCCGACTCCGGCGGAAGGTGCTCGATCCAGATCCGCAGCGTGCGAATCGACAGCGTCCCGCGGTAGACGTCGAGCACTCTCGCGCCCGGGTAGTAACGCGGGATGTCAGCTTCTAGCGCTTCCGCGTGCTCCGAGAGGATCGCGAGCGTGCGGAAGGCTTTCCCGGGGCCTCCCCGGCGGACTCCATGGCCTTCGCCGTGAACTCGTTGATTTCCTTGAAGGTCGCGTCAGCCTCGATGAAGAGGTCCGCGTCCTCCGGGTGGAGTGCACCCTTCGCCCACGTGTCGTAGTCGCCCAGGCGCAGAGCGCGCAGGTACGACGGCCTCCAGTGGTCCACTGTCTTCACGCGGAGCGTCTCGCCGGCGAGCTCGGCCGTCACGTACTCCTCGGTGGCCTCGATCTCCTGCGCCTCAGCGGGGGTCACGGTGTTCTCAGACATGCGCGGGTCTGCCTCTCAGGTTGTGGTTCTGGGGTCTGCGCGGGTCGCTGTGGAGCTGGAGCGGAGCCCGGACCCGCGCAGATACGGGCTCCGCTAGTCATTGGCCTTACGGCGCCGGGAAGTAGCCCGAGACGTCGATGTCGCCGTAGTCGATGGAGCGCTTCACAGCCGCCACGCCCGACGCGCCACGGTAGAAGCGGAAGGTCATCTGAACCGGCATGACGTCTTCCGTCTGCGGCTGCTCGTCGCCTCGCTCGGTGACCTTGCCGTTCGGCATGAACAGCCGGATCTTCTTGTCACCGTCGATCGTGTCGAAGAGGAAGGCGTATCGGAGGTCGTTGGGCTTGTCGGGGAAGTCGTAGCTGACGACGCCGTCCGTCGGCTGAAGCGACGTGACGGGGACGTTGTCGTACAGCGCCCGGACGAGAGGGTTGATCCCCTCCAGGAACGTGACCTGGACGGACTTCGTCGACTTCGTCATCAGGGTCCGGATCGGCTCCAGCGAGCCGGCCGCCTCGACGTCCTTCGACTCCTCCTCCAGCTTGAAGAGGCCGCCCTCCGTCGTGACCCACCCGAGGCACTGCCACGCGACGGCAGGGTCAGCGAAGCCCACAGGCCCCGTGGTGTTCACGGCCGCCATGTGGACGAGATAGTCGGTTGCGCCGAAAGTGAGGTCGGCATTCCTCGTGTCAGCCACAGTGCCTCCAGGGCATGCGAAAAACCCGCACGCCACAGGCAGCGGGTTGAAGTGTCAGGGATTTACGCGGGCCGGAGGCTCACGGTGTAGGTCGCGCCTCGACGGTGGATCTCCTCATTCGCCCACGGTTGGCGGGACGGACCGGAGTCGCATCGGACGTCCCGGATGATGGCGCCGTTCACGGGTCCGCGGAGAAACAGCAGGGCGTCACGGATGGAGTTCGACAGCGTTCGAGCCTCGTCGGCCGACGCTGCGAAGACGTCGACGAACACCCTGGGGTGCTCCGAGAAGCGGTCGTCGTTTCCCCCTCCCCGCTCGATGCGGATGAAGGGGAGTTGCTGCTCCAGGTCGTCGGGCGTCTCAGCGCCGGCCGTGGCATCGAACTGCGACTCTGCCCACGGGTTCAGGACGGCTTCGATGTCAGGCACGGTTCGCCGCCTTCAGGTCGTCGATCGTCTTCGAGAGGACCGCGTACCGACGCGTCTTACCGTTGCCGTACTCGACGATCTTCGCGTGATCCGACGTGTTGATTAGGCGAGCGCCAGCACGCATCCGAGGCTTCCCGCGGAAGGGGACGTTCTTCATGATCGGAACTACCTTGAAGCTCCGCGAGTACTCGCCCGACTCGCGCGGGGAACGCCCCTCCGCGATGCCCTTTGCCCGCTCCGCCACAGAGACGCACTTCGCCTGTAGTCCCGGGCGGGAGAGCATTGCACCGATACCGCTGTAGCGGCCGTGGTACTTCGACCGGAACGGCATCAGCCGGTCACCTCCTTCAGGGCGGCTTCGAGGTGAGCGAGCGAGGTTGCAGGGAGGGTGTTGGGCCTTCCCTGCACCTGCCATCGCTCGCCGTTCGCGCGGACGACGACGTCAGCGGGTCGGACGTCGGTCCCGAGAGGAGCGAAGAGGACGCGCCTCGTCTCGACGGTTGCACTTGCGTTGTGCGTCTCGCTCGACGAGCCGACGGTCACGCCGTAGGGCGGCATGACTGCGCAGTACTCGACTTCGAATCGCACTGGAGGTCCGGGGACCTTGGTACCCGTCGAGTCGCGGACTGCCGCCCCCGGGCGCTCTATCTCGATCGTCTCGTTGAAGATCTGCCCGAAGAGGCTCATAGCGCCCTCCAGACCGTCACCGGAGGCGCCACGTCCTCCGGTGCGATGTTCAGCGACGAGGCGCCGGACGCCTGGCCGACGGCCCGACGGAGCCGGCGTCGCTCGTCATCAGAGAGCATGACGCCAGTCTCCGAGTCGGCGTAGGACTGGAGCATGCCGCCTGCTTGCTCACTTCGGAGCCCGCCGGGGTTCGTCAGGACGCGAGCAGCGACCGCGAGAGCGACCGACTTGACTCCGCGCTGTGGCGGATCGGTCAGCCGCTCCCCCACCTCGCCGTAGAAGGCATCCTCAGTGAGGTGGTGGGCGAGCGCGCACTCCGCGTCCGTGAGCGGTCGCTTCAGGAGCGTCCGGAGCTCAGTCGCTTCGAACAGTGCCACTTCCGCCCGCCTTTCGCCGTGGCGTGGCGCGCTTCGCCGGAGCCTTCGCCGCAGGAGCGGACTCCGTAAGTCGACTTACGGAGCGCTCCGGTGCCTCCGCCCACGCCTTCGGGTTCATGATGCGCTCCTGCGCCCACGTCGGGACCTCGTCCGCGGGGCCGAACACGTGGGCTACGCCCTTGTCGTCCGTCACGTGGACGTTCGTTGCCAGGGTTGCCATGCGTGAGTGCCTCGCGTTTCTAGTCAGGACGACAGGACGTCGGCGACGAAGGTCAGGTCAGGAGCCGCCACGACCGGGAGGACGATGGACGTCGCGCGGGTCCACAGCGTCTGTGGGTCCTCGCTCTTGTAGCCACCGACGGCCACGCCGGCAGCGTCGCCCTGGAGGCCGTACCGCGGGTCGTTCGCCTCGACTGGGACGCCCCAGAGCGTCTTACCGAGAGCGTCACCCTCCGCGGGGAGGAAAGCGATCTTGTCCTCTGGCGTCACGCGGGTCGCAGAGCCGTCGACGGAGACCTTCGCGTCGTAGATCTGAACCGGCGGGATGTCGAAGTCCCCGAGGATGTTGTTCAGGTCGTCGCGCGTCAGGACGGTCGGAGCCATCGAGGACCCACGGTAGGCGAGCTCCCTGATCTGCTTGTTGCGCCGCAGGAGGTTGTACGCCTTGCGGGACATCAGCGTCGCGGCAGGGAGGTCGCCATTCGTGTCGTTGTAGACGTCCAGCCACGACATGAAGTAGTCGTAGGCGAGGGAGGTCTCCGTGTTGTTCCACGCGATCGCGGCCGTCACGGAGTGCTCAGCCTTGCGGCCGAAGTCGACGGACGCCGACACCCGGTTCTCGTTGATCGTCACGGAGCCGTTGAAGATCGCGTCGCCACGGGCGAGCTCGACACGCGCGGCGATGGCGCTGACGAGCTTGACGGAGTCGGACTCCATCGCGTCCCGCAGTTCGCCGGACTGCGAGTCGACGTTCCGCATGCGGATCTGCTCGTACTCGCCGACGGGCATCTTTCGCGAGATGGGCGGCAGTTCGCCGCTCACACGCGCGGCACCCGAGCGGGTACCGATGTCCGACTCAGCGTCGTACGCCCGGTACACGGCCGCCTCGACGAGGCCACCGCCTCCCCGGTTGAACCGGTACGTGAGGTCGTTGATCGTGTCGTTCGGAAGCCACCGGTTCAGGCTGAACGCGTTCTCTTCGCGGTCCCGGAGCGCAGCGCGGGCGTAGCCCGTCAGCTCAGCGGGCGTCGCGTATTCAGTGGTGAGCTGCATCGACTACCTCTCAGACGAAGACGACGCGGGCGCCGAGATCGGTCTTACCGGCGGCGTCGATGGAAACGGGGAGCTTGGCCTCACGGATGAAGCAGTGCAGGAGCATCGAGCCGACGACCTTCGTCGAGGCGACGCGCCGGGCGTCGACGTCCTGAGCCGTGAAGAGGAACCCCACGCAGACCTCACGACCGTCAGAAGCCGCGTTGTCGTACGGGCCGTAGAGACCCGTTGCGGTGACCTTGCCGAGCGGAATGCCCGACTTGATGAAGCCGTTGGGGTAGTGGGTGTTCGCCGTGAACTTGCTGACGTCGAGCGTCACGCTGATCGGAGCGTCGGTGCCGTGGGCGGACCCCAGCCAATCCCGACGGTCCTGAACGAAGCTCTCAGACTTGAGGCTGAGGTCCATACGGATCCCTCCGTTGTTGGGTGGTTACTGCTGCTTGCCGTGGCGTGCGCGGTAGCGCTCCGCGCCGGCGGTGACTGATCCGGCGTTGCCGACGTCGCCGCCACGGGGGCCGCCGGAACGGTGCGACGTGGAGCCGCCTCCGCTGTTGCCCTGGCCGTCGTTGGAGCCGGCCCCAGAGCCGCCGAAGAGGCTCAGGAGCGTGTCCGCGTCGGCCTCCAGCTCCTCCGGCGTGGTGCCGCGGAGCCGCTCCGCCTGTTCGAGGCTGAGACCCTTCTTCAGGGCGACCTTCAGGCGGGCGTTCTCGTCGGTCAGCGTCGTGACGGAGCCCTGCGCCGTGTCGCGCTCCTGCGTGAGCGTCTGGCGCTCCTGGCGATCGCGCTCGTCGGCGGGGAGCTTCTCGTCTTCGAGCTTCTTCAGGGCCGCGTCACGGTCCTTGAGTCGCTGGAGCTCCGTAGCGTCGGGCGCAGAGTTGGCCCGCTGCTCGTGCTTGCGCGCGTGGTGCTTCCAGTACGCGGCCTGATGCTCCGCAGCCATGTCGGCGACGGGGGTGTTGTCCGGGAACCCGTGCTCGTTGAGTTGTGGGCCGCCGTTCCCGCCTCCACCACCACCGCCGGCGCCCGGGTCGTCCTCGTAGAGGGTCCAGGGCTGATGGGCGAGGGTGAGGAGCGCGTTACGGCGCGCGAGAGTGCGTCGAGGCATGCGGAAATCCCCTGTCGGGAGTCGTCAGCCCATGGCGGGCGTCAGGTCGGGATGTTGATGTCTGTGCGGGAGGTGAAGTGCTGTCCCGCGAACCCCAGAACGGGGCCGATCTCGCCGTGATCGTTGGCGATGATGAGCTTTCGATAGTCGACCGCTCGTCCTCCGCGGTCGAAGGTGCCGAGAGCCGCCTCCACTGCGTCGTGAACGGCGTTTAGCCGGTCCTCGTCGACGACCTGGCCCGGGTCGTAGTCGGCGGTGACCGTCTTGACGAGGCAGTCACAGCCTGGGTGGATCGGGGCAAGGTCGCGCTTGTGGTAGCGCTGCGTCGCAGCGATCATGCAGAGCGCACAGTCGTACTCGCCCTGAAGGACGCGAATCGTGTACTCGAAGCGGGGAAGGTCGGCCGCCACCTCGCGCACGGTGTGCGTGCGGGCTAGCTGGAGGTCGGTCTTTGCGATCGTCTCCAGACGGTGAGCTCCGCGGCCGACGGAAGCGTCTAGGGAGGCGCCCTCCGAGAGCGACGTCCAGACTTCCTTGAACGGCCGCTCGTAGACGTCGGCAGGGTTCACGCCACGCAGGGACTTGCCTGTCACGGCGTCAAGGTTCACGGCCACGCGATGCGTATTGTCGGCGAGCGGCTTATAGAGCTGCTCCAGGTAGGACGCCGTCAGCGTCGCTATCTGCCGCTCGCCGGCGAGGATGATGGGGAGCGTCTTGGCCTGGAAGGGCTGGACGTCTGCGTCGCGCCAGGACCGGAGGTCGGTCCAGGAGCGGCCTAGGCGCCCGAGCACGCTAGCCCAGACGCTTCGGACGGCCGAACCGTACTGTCGGTCAAGCCGCGTCAGCGTCTGCGCCATCGTCCTCCCTCGTGATCACAGGTCGTTGGTCACGAGCGGTACGGGCGTCGGCAAGCGACGTGGGCTGAGGAGCCATGGCTTCCGCGGCAGCCTGAGCGTTGATCGCGTCGGCCGCACGGTCGATCTCCATGCGCGAGATTTCCGCCGGCGTGTAGCCCATGTCCTCCATGCGCTGACGCCACGGAACACCCGCGGTGCTCTTCTTCACAGCAGCGTCCGCCAGTTCGGCGACGGAGCGGGACTCCGGGTCACGCCACACCGTCTCCGCGGTGTAGGCCGTGGCACGCTGCTCGTCGCCCAGGATTCGGAAAGCCAGCCTCATGGTCTGCTCCCAGGACTCGCCGAAGTTGCGCTGACGGTCGCGCACCTTGCTGACGAGGCCAGTCTCCGCAGCCTTCAGGGCGTCGCCGGAGACGTTCACGACGGCGCCGATCAGATAATGCGGTGGGGTCCTGGAGATCGCGGCGAGGTCCTGTACCGCAGCCTGGACAGCAGAAACGTACGGTTTCAGGTCAGTTGCGGCGAATTCTCCGAATCGGGTCTCCGGGTCGCCGCTCGTCCAGAGGCTCTTGATGTCGAGCTTGTACGGCTGGATCTTCTCGCCCGTGACGGGGTCCTCGTCGACCTCCAGACCCGCAGCCCATCGCTGCTTGAATGCGCCGTACTTCATGGCGGCGATGAGCATGATCAGCGAGAGGTTGATCCGGTTCTGGATCGTCAGAACGTCTTCGTGTTCGGCGAAGCCGTCGAGACGACGGTTACGGCGGTTCGTGAAGACTCCGAAGGGGACGAGCTTCAGGTCGTTGGGGCGCTCGCCGTCCGTCGCGTTGGGGAGGGCGAAGGCGTCCCAACTGTGGAGCATCGCGGACTGCCCGGAGAACACCGGGGCGTCGGACTTCGTGATGAAGTCGAAGATCTTGTCTGGCGTCCAGAGCGTCGCTCGGGTCTGGCCCGTCCAGTCGTCCCGCCAGAGCTTCAACCCGGCGGCGAGCTTCCGGCGGCTGCCCTGGACGTGCTCCACGGCCACCTGTCGGGGCGTCTCGTGGGTCAGGACCGGGCGGCCGTCGTCACCCTTCTCGACTAGGACGAAGGCTCGCCTCTGCGAGAGCGCTCCGTAGTGGACGAGGTCCGCGTCCGCGTCGAGGCTATTCTCCTGCCAAACACGGTTGGCTTCCTTGTCCGCATTCTTCGCGTCGTCGCTGTCGTCGTCCGGCTCGCCGAAGCGGAAGCCGTCGACGTGCATGCGCTCGACGGGCGAATCAATGACGAGCGACGCCCAGTTGGTTCGCGCATCGCGCATCCACTCGCGAGCTTCCGCAGGGTCGATACCTGGGACGCGCGGGAGGGGTGCTTTGTTCTCCGCGTACCGCTTCAGGGTGTCGAGCCCCGGCTCCGTCTCGCCGTCGGAGTCGGTGTGGTCCTCTCGTTCGTCGAGGAGCTTCCGCCCGAGGCGCTGAAGCCACCACCCGGGAGATTCGACCTTCTCAGCACTGATAGGCACTCGCGAACCTCCCTCAGAAGGCAACTAGGCGGTTGGACCGCTTCTTACGTTTGGTGATGCCTGCGGCGACGGCGTCAGCGCGGCACTCGTAGGCCAGGACCGCGGACATCGCGGCGTCGATCTTCTTCGGGCTCTTCGCGTGTTCCTTCGCGATGCCCATGTGGTTGCGGCCCATCTCTTTACGTCGCGCGTTGCGGACGTGCCGGGAGAGGGTGGCGCCGAGGAGCAGGTACTCCGACGTCTCGTCGGGGTCCAGCGTCTCCGCGTGGGAGAGAGCTTTGTCGTCGACGGCCTCGACGAAGCGGTCCAGGGCCGTTTCCATGTGCGTCGGCCGGTTGGTCCACCACTCGATGGGACGGGCCTGCGTGGCGCGCACCTGGAGCTGCTCGCCGAAGTCTGCGGTCCAGCGGTCCACGTAGTCCTGCCAGTGAGGCGGGTCGCCGTACATACCGCAGACCTCGTATCGGTCGAATGCGCGAGCAACAGCAGCGTCAACCGCCTCGCGGTCGACCTGCCACCCTTCGCCCTCCGGCCCTTCAGGCTTCTCCCAACAACCGAGGAGCATCAGGTGACCGTCGGAGACACGGCAGGCTGTGAGCGCCGTCGCGTCGTCGCGGATCGAGCCGTCGAACCCGAGGGTGATGAGGTCGCCTTCGGCTATCTCCTCCTCGCGCCGGCAGAGTGCCCACGCGTCCGGGTCCATCCATGCGTTGGACGCGACCGTACGGGAGTTGAGGAAGTAGCGTCGGCCGTCCGCACTGTCGTTGCGTAGGTCGTAGAAGTCGTCGACGAGCGACTCCAGATCCATCCACTCCATGGCGTCGCCGTAGGCGTCCAGGAGGGCGGACCGGAGGGCTTCCTCGTCCTTCAGATCCTTGCACTCGCCCCAACGGTGGTCGTACATGAGGCGCGAGCGACCACGCTTCTTACGACCGTCCCGGATGGCTTCGGCTTCTTCGTACGTTCGCTCAGCGACGGAATCTTGCCCGGGGGCGAACATAGTGGTCGTTTCGAGGTACCACGTCTGCGCCCCTCGCTTCCTCTTGCGGAGGTTACGAGTCACGGTCGCGTACATGCGCCGCAGTTCAGGGGTGTTGTAGAGGTGGGTTTCGTCGAAGCAGACCCACGTCTCCTTACCGCCGTCCTTCGATGAGGACGAAGCGGTCGACGGCATGATCTCTCCGCCGTCAGGGAGGATGATTCGAGTGATCCCGACATCGACGCCGGGGATCTGTGACAGAAGCGACGCCTCATCGGTCAGGTTGAAGTGGATGGTGTCGAAGACGTTGCCGGTCTGCCCCTCCTCCGTCGCCATGATGCGGAGGTATGGGACCTTGACCGGACGGCCCATCGGCTCACCGGGCTCGTAGACGTACTCGAAGCCGAGTCCCCACGGGTCGCGGTAGACCTCACCGCCCTCCGCCCAGCCGGCGAAGCGCGCGGGACCGAAGGCTTCGAAGAGACCGAGCCGGGCGCCGAGTCCGCTCTTGTCACAGCCCTTCGGGCGGGAGAAGAACGCGGAGTCGTAGAGGAGTCTGCCGGCGTCGTCGTCGACGGCGTAGCAGTCGACGACGAAGCCCGTGTACTCGTCGCCGTGGCGTACGGGCTCGCCCTGGACGTCGCCAGGGCCGTGGACAACGAAGTGTTCCATCCATGCGACCGACAGCCACCCTAGGGAGCGGTTGCGGTCATGACCGGGGGCGCGCACGAGAGCGCGCGGCATCCGGTCTCCTATCCAGTCAGACGAGCTCGTCGGCTCGTGATGTCACTGACGTTGTCGGGGCGCTGTGCGGGCGCCTGCGGGCGGTTCTGGGGCTCGTCGACCTTGAGCTTCAGGCGAGCCCTGTCCTCCGGCGTGGCGCCGAATTTGGCTGCCCTGAGCCTCACTTCGGAGGCGAACTCCCATCGGCCCTTAGCCCACATCGTGTGATGCATGAGCGCGGTGTCGATCAGGAAAAGCCAGTCGGTCTCACCGAAGTTCTGAGCCATCGGCGACTTCCGCCAGGAGTCCCACCAGAGCTGTGTCATGGCGTGCCACTCGACGATCTGTCCGGAGTCCTCGTCGACCCCGAGCACGCCCTCCGGCAGCTCAGGGCCGCGGAGCTCATCGTCAGGGACGAGGACTGTCTCCGGCTCGCTCGCGTTGCGCCGACGGCGCTTGCTTGGGTCCTTCGGGGCGGGACCTCGTCCGGCCATCGGCGCTCCTCTCATGAAGCGGGTTAACACGCAGGGACGTTGACGCTGCCGAGCGTGATTCCTACAGTGGTAGAGCAAACCCACTCAGGCCAACGTCGTCCTGAGGGCGGCTTCACGCGCCTCGCTGAAGTCGTCCCACGCACGACGACGAAGGACTCCAACGGTGGAGACAATGGGATGGGTCAGCGTTGCCCTGTCTGCAATTACCGGCGCGCTTTACCTGCTTGGGCGGGTTCTAGAGCAGATTCCGCCGCTCAGCCGAAAAGCGATCAGGGCAGTTCGCGCAGTGCGAAAACTCCGTGAGGAACTCCGCACTCCTAGCGCAACATCGCTGAGCAAGTCACCCAGTAAGGCGGCGCACAACCCCCGCAAGATGCCCAAGCACTGACGGGGTGTCGCCATGTCGGCGCCCCGTCATTGCGATGTACCGGCCCGTGCCGTAGATCTCCACGGCCGTACCGTCAGGGCGCCGGATGCGGCGTCCCTGTCGGACGTCCGCGCGGCCCCAGATGTGCAAGCCGTCGCCGGACGGGGACACCTCAACGTAGGTGGCGCCCGCGTCGCGGATGATGGCTGCGGCCCACGGGGCGAGTCGCCCAGTGAGCGGATTCAAGCAGTGGTCCAGGTCGAGACAGACGATGTCGTCGACGTCGGAGAGGACGAAGCCCAGACCAGCGCCGGCCGTCGAAGCGGCGGCGTCTTTGTATGTGCTCCACGTGCGGGAGTCGGTGCTCGATGCCGCCATGCCGGCGACGGTGAGCGGCCTCTTGTCCGCGGCGCGTCGGACCCACCTGTCGCGGGTCGTCAGCTCGTCGGGGAGCGTCTTCCGCGCACGAGCGCGCGACCGGGCCATCCGGCACCGGTTCGAGCACGTCTTAGCGTGGGCCCGTGCCGTGATCGGCATCGGTCCTCCGCAGTGCTCGCAAGTCCTCTTCATGGGTCCATCCTAGATGCGGCCCGTTACACTTTCAAGGCTCTCACCAGGGGAAATGCAATCGTCGGAGACAGTCAGCGCGTTACACTTCGACCGTCCCGCGGCACTCAGACACCCCCAGAAAGCCGTATGCGGCCATCTCGCGGCCTACCGCAGATCAGGGGGCGAACGCACGTCTCCAGATCCCCCAGACCCGTACAGACAGAGAGGCCCAGCACCTTTACGGTTCGGAGATCCTCCCGGAGGGGGTCACCCCCCTGGTCACGTGCCGTCGCTCGCTAGTCGATCTTGGCCGCGAAGCCGGCGCGAGGCTCTCGACGATCACCATCGGCGTGCTCGCCGCGGATCTCCAGGCGACTCGGGATCAACGTCAGCGTGACCTTCGTGACCTCGTCCTTCGCACCGACGACGATCTTCGGTGCTTCAGCGAGAAGACCAACATCAACGCCGTTGACTGACACGCGAGTGACGATCACTCCATCCGCGCCTGTATCGTCCTCCTCCACCAGCACCACATGGGCACCGCTCATGGGCTAGTCCTCCAGTGCTGGGTGCGTCTGCTTGGGTCGCTCTGTACGCACGCGTGTGCGTGCTGCTGCCTTACCACCCTCACTACTGCTCTTGTGGGTATGGCACCACTGGCATAGGGCTTGGAGGTTGGCGTCACTGTGGTTATCACCGGGCTGTATGTGGTCCACCTGATTAGCAGGTGCTCCACACATGCGGCCGTCTGAGAACCGGGTCTGACACTCGTGGTTGTCACGCCTCAGGATGCGGCGCCTCGTGCGTGGCCAGTCATTCGGAAGGCGGCTTCTGCGTGTACTTCCTTGCCACGCCATATCGCCTCCGCGTCCCGCGCTTGTGCCTTACGCTTGCTACTCCGTGTGGCCAGGGGAGGCCACTGAGTCATGGGGGTATGCGCAATGCGCGCTTACATTCGCCGTGCCTGCGTGCCGGCAGTACTCGTATCCGCCGTTATGTTGGCGGGGTGTTCGTCGGGGGGATCAGACGAGGGGGCCGCTCCGAAGAAGTCGGCCGTCGTAGAGGAAGCCGCCGTCGAGGAGCCGACTGAAGAGCCGTCGGCATCGCCCTCGTCCGCCCCTGCGCCCGTAGTGGGCGTCGGCGAAACGGGGAAGTTCGGGCTCGGGGAGACCGATGAGTACGGCGAGAACTACAAGGTGACGACGCAGATGGAAGTCACCGTCGTCAGCGCGAAGTACCTGACGCCAGCACAGGTCGACGAGACCGAACCGGAGAACGGTCAGTTCGTCGAGCTGACGCTCAAGTTGGAGAACGTCGGCAAGGCTCCGGCGGAGGTCATGACGTACGGCATGCTCAAGTGGGAGGACGAGCAGACGGCCGCTCAGGACGCGACCACACTCGAAGGCGTCGGTGAAGGCCAGGACATCGACACGACGTACAAGCCGGGTCAGTCCGTGACGGGGAAGCTCATCCTCGACGTCGGCCGCAAGGGCGGCACCGTCGGTTACTACGGGTCCGACGACCCGAGCGGAGAGCCGGCGTTCGTGGTGGAACTGCCGAAGTCCTGAACGTCGTGCAGCCCCGTCCCCGGGATCTCACCTCCGGGGCGGGGCTGTGTCGTTGGGCGTCGCTCAGATCCGGATCGGCGTGAGCTTCAGCTCCGCGTTGTCCACGTCGACCTGAAGCTGTCCGCCGTACTCCTGGACGTCGAACGGGCCGAAGAGCTGCCGCTCCCCCACCGCTACCGACTCCGTCCGCGGCGTCACGGCGAAGCCGTCGACTTTCCGCGTGATCCTGAACGTCACAGTGCGTGCGACGGTGCTGCCCGTGTTCTCTACGATCACGGCCGTACGACCGTCGTTGGGGATCGTGTGGTTGTTCACCGGGTCGCCCGTCGTCGCTGTGAGCGCGACTCCGGCGCGGGTGGAGCTGATGACTGAGATTGCTGCGCGTGGCATGTGACCTCCGGATGGTGGTGAAGTCCGGCAGGCGTCGCCTTCGTTCCTGCCTCCGGCGGAGCCCTGTGACCGGACGCTCCGGTCGCCGGATGAGTCGGGACGGGAGGATTCGAACCTCCGACCCCCCGCTCCCAAAGCGGGTGCTCTGACCTCTGAACTACGTCCCGTTGCGGATGACTTAAGGCATACTTGGCACTGACGCCACCTCTGATTGATCAGGGGAGTGGCGCCGGCGGGAGCTACGGCTCCGTCGGCGCCGGACTCCCCGGAGAGGAGGTGGAAAGGTGGAACTCGTCGCCTTGGTAGTCGTGCTCGCAATCATCCTTGCGGTACGGCAGTGACCCGTCACAGAGCGGCCTCCTTCGGGAGGCCGTTCCCTTTGAGCCCCCGGCGCGACTTGAACGCGCGACTTCCGTCTTACGAGGACGGCGCTCTACCGACTGAGCTACGGAGGCAAGCCACCCACCGTCAGAGCCGACCTGACGTCGCGTGGGTGCGCGCCGATTCCTGCGGGCCACTGTCGTCCCGCCCACCTCGTCATAGGCGCCACGGTGGGTGTCGCCGTGATGTGCCCACAACGGCTGTGGGGCAGGGATCGTTCAGCGACTCTGCTCCTCACCTGGGATTCGAACCCGGACTACCCACTCCAGAGGCGGGCGTGCTGCCGTTACACCAGCGAGGAAGTCCCTTCGCCCGGAGTCGAACCGGGGTGTGCGCGACCACAGCGCGCCGCTCTACCACTGAGCTACGAAAGGTGCGTAACGAGCCGTCGCGGACGGGATTCGAACCCGCGATTCCACCCCTGGCCGCCAGGGCGTGTACTGCCTCACACCGCACGAGGCTCGTCGCGGGCGTCACGCGTTTGAGTGGGTGTCACCCCGCTACGCCCTCTGAACCGGGACAAGGGTCGCTGACTAAGCGTCCGTCCGGTGCAGCCGCTTCAGTGCCCCCTCAGTCGAGGGGGAGCCTCATCAGAGCTGTGATCTTGCTCCGCCCCTCCGTAGAGCGTTTCCGGCGCTTGCCGCTCAAGTACCGTTCCGGCGTCTCTCTGACTGCCTGCCGCCTGTACCTGGAGATCGCATGCCCCGGACACCAGCCGGCGACTTCCGGCGCCTCCCGGCACTCCGGGTCCCTACACGTCGGGCCTAGCTCGTCTGGTGTCTCCATGCTCCCTCGCTCCGGTCGCCGTGCGCCCTCTTACCGTAGTTATGGGGGAACGGGCGGATCATGTGACGTCAAGGGCCGACGTCGCTGCAACCGCGCTGCGACCCGGAGGAGAGTGCGGGGAGCGTCAGGAGCGACGTCGGCCAAGCAGGAGGGAGGCGGGGGCACCGCGCCACTCGCCGGCGCTCGCCACGTCCTCCCCCTACACCTTTGTTATGGGGGGCGCGTGACGCGGCTCGTCGGCCTCCGCGTCGTCCTGCGGCCGGACCGGTGGCCAGAGTGTCAAACTAACCCCCTATTTCTAACTCCTCTTAACGCGTCTTAGAGGGAGTTGAAAACAGGGGTTAGTTTGGCGTTTTGGTGTCAGTCTCGCCTTCGACGGGCACAACGGGTGACTTCAGAGCCCAAATTCGTCACTCGCTGGAGTTATCCACAGGTGCCTGTGGACGAGTTGGAGGTTGCATCGACGTCGACGCAGCGCCCAGCGACTCCCCCGGGGCGCTCAAACCGACACCGATGCGACCTCGATTCCGTTATCTGACCGTTACTAAACAGCCTCGTCGGTCTCTTCCTCCGCAGGTTTCGGCTTCGCCCAGTCGATCTCGATCCGTCCGTTCACTCGCTCCAACGCGGGTCCGCGTCGCGTTGTGTTGGCGTTGGCGGTGACGCTGTCGACGAAAAGGGACAGGAACGCGCGTTTGTCCTCGACGCTCCAGCGTTCCCAGAGCCCGCCCGGCGAGAACGGGTCGCCGTCGTCGGTGTCCGCGAACCACTCGTCGATGGGGAGGCGGGTAGAGGTTGTAGCGGCAGCCTTCAGCTCGTCGATACGGGCTGCACAACGCGCCTCGTGCTGCTGGTACTTGCGGATGGTGTCGCCGAACGCCTTACGGCCCGTAGGTCCCTCGTACAGCCCCGCCTTTCGGTCCTCGTAGAGCTCCTCCATGCTGTTCTGGACGTGCGCGAGCTGTGCCTCCTGCTCTGCGAGCTCTGCGGCTGCCTCAGGGTCCGCGCCCTGGACCGCGAACCGCTCCGCGGCTGCCGTCAGGAGGGCAACGTCCTCTTCGTCGTCAGGATCCAGTGAAGCGACCTTCGCCCAGAGCCGCGCCGCCACAACGTTGTTCGTGTCTTCCTGCCCGATCCGCACAACGTGCTTCGGGACGTCGCCAACGGTGCGCCGGAGATTGCAAACGTACGTTTGGCTGACGTTGCTGACGGTCATCCCTGAGCCGCACTTACCGCAACGGAGGACGCCCCATGATCCAAGGAACGTCATGGTCCCCGACCTGTCCATGTTCCGCTCGCGCTTGCGGCCGTCGAGTACCGCTTGCAGGTCGTACCACCGTTTCGGGTCGATGAAGCCAGTGTGTGGGCGAACCGGCTGCCCCTCGTCGTCGCGGAGGATCTCCCGGCGTTTCGTCTTCTGGTCAACGGGGCCAATGGCGAAGCCTGCGAGCCGCGGGTCCCGGAGGATGCGCCGGACGACCGTCGGCGACCATTCGCAATCCGCGGCGTCTTTCGCGCCGCTCTTGCGTCGAGTCTGCGCGGCAGCACGGCGCGCCTTTGCGGCCTCCTCGTCGAGGGAGCCCAGCGGAGTAGGTACGCCCTTCGCTGTCAGTTCGGTCGCGATGGCGTTTTCCTTGCTCCCCGATTCGACGGCCTCGATCATGTGCACTACGGCGTCGGCCGGCGTTGACTTGGGACCGATCTTGCCGCCGCTCTTCTCCCCGGGCTTTAGCAAGCGGACCGTAAGGCCATCCATCTGGACACTCTCCGCCTCAAATCCGTAGGGGACAGGGCCGGAGGTATGTGAGCCCTTCGACTGCAACGCCGCGAAAGCGTCGCGGATGAACTTGCTTTTGTTCTTGGACTCCTGATGCGCAAGCCCCGCGATAAGGGCGAAGAACGCAACGCCGAAGGGGTTGTCGTCCGACGTGTTGATGAACGGCTCTTGCGTCGATACGAGAGCGACGCCGTAGCTCGCCAACTCCTGCTGAATCCTCAGCGCTTCCGCGGCCCCCTGCCGCGTGAGTCGCGAGAGCATGTAGATCACGACGACATCAAACTTCCGCGCCCGAGCGTCCTCCATGAGGCGCTCGAAGTCGGGCCGGTAGACGTTGGGGTCGTATCCTGAAAGTCCTACGTCCTCGTAGTGCCCGACGTGGGACCATCGGTCCTGCGAGTTGATGTAGGCGATCCCCTTCTCTTTCTGCATCTGCGGGGATGCCTGACTGTCCGTCTCACTCTTGTGGCTCTGCCGGCCGTACGTAACTGCCCTGACCATGTCTGCGTGGTCCCTGTCCCCCAGGGCAATGAGCTCCATGGGTAGATACGGTACCGGTTCCGAAGAACGCGTCAAAGCCGAGATCCTCGGTGGCTTTCGCCACGGTGAGGAGGGTGTCGTAGGTGGCCCCCTGCTGGGGCTCGGTGAAGATGCGAAGATCCATGTCTCCATCCTGCACGCCGAGGCACCCGTCAACCGCGCGGGTCCCCCTGGCCCTCGCGTCCCCGGTCGGGTGAATTCCGTCAACGCCGGAGCCACCCCCTGCCCGGGCCAGTGACCGGCCCTCACGGTGATCGTTGGCTCGATCGGAGCCGGACCGCCCGGCCCTCGCGCCGGCCCCTGCCGGCCGGAGCGTCACCGTGTCGGCCCACTGCCACTGGGGGGCCGGAGGCCCGAGGAGGCCGTCATGTCCGAGGAATTCGCGCCACAGCAGACCACCGGCGACGCCGGCCGGCCCAAGGGGCTGCTGCAGCAGATGGAGGAGCTGATGGCAGCCCTGAACGCGGACCTGTCGGCCCTGGACGCGGACCTGCAGTCAACGGGGCCCCAGCGCCAGGACACCGACGCCGGCTGACCCTCCACCCCCGCCAGGGGGCGGAGCCCCCTGGACCCCCCTCGACCTGAACGGCTTCGTCCTCAAACGCCGGACGGGCTGAATGATGCCCGGACCGGCACCAACAAGTGACCGGCGAAGTGGCCGTGGTGGTGGCGCACCCCCGCGGCGCCGCAGTCGCCCACGGCGGCAAGGGGACGTGCCGGGGGGTGTCCGCCCGCAGTGGCCGGCGTCAAGAAACGGCACCATCCTGTCCGACCCCGACCGCCGGTCCTAGGACGGACACCCCCGGCACGGCCCTGACCCACCCACACCCGCAGGCGCTACGCGCACCCCCACCCGCCCCGCACAGGCCGCCGCAGGCATCCCGCAGACCTACCCCGCCGCAGGCAACCCCTCCCGATCCGCCAGCCTGCGCAGCATCTCCCGCACCCGATCCCGAGACTCATCCGCCGCGTCGATCGCCTCCATGCACTGCCAGTACGTCGTCTCGTCATCCGCCGCGCTGGCCATACCCACCAAAGCGATCCCCACCTCACCCAACAGGCTGCCCAGATGCATCAGCGACTGCCGCGCATCGCCCAACTCCGTGAGCTGGGCCGCGCGTAAGTCACCCTCCGCAAGGTCCGGTACCTCCAGCACCCCACACCCACGCCCCGCCAGCTCGGTCAACCCCAGCGCCTCGCCCCGCAGTTCAGGTGGCCCGAACACCGCCAGCCGGCTGCCGATCGCCTGCGCCAGGGCCTGCGCCTGCCACACCTCGGTCAAGATCTCCGGCGCGCCCTCGCTCCCGGCCAGCGCCCGCCTGCTCGTCACGATCAGCCGCACCGCGTCCATACGCAGTCCCCGTCTGTCCCGACGCGCTGCCCACGCGCCGCCCGAACTCCCTTGTCCACTACCCAGAGTGAAGGCCCTTGAGACGAAAAGCCAGAGGAAGACGGAAATCTGCGGACAACTTTTCAGCTACAACCAAGCAAACGAACACGCAGAGTGAAAACGGACCGAGACCCTCCCCGCCTCTACGGCTTCGGAAACCTCCGCTCGTTCCGATCGATCTTCGCGTCCAAAGCCGCCAACGGATCGATCCCGAGCACCTCGCACAGCTGCAACAGATAGGCGAGCACGTCCGCCACCTCATCGGTCACCCGCCCCGCGGTCTCCGCGTCGCCCATGACCCGAGCCGACTCCTCGGGCGTCAGCCACTGGAAGATCTCGACGAGTTCGGACGCCTCCACACTGAGCGCGGCGACGAGGTTCTTCGGCGTGTGGTACGGCTGCCAGTCGCGCGCGGCAGCGAACTCGGCCAGCCGGCGCTGCAGCTGGGCCACATCAAGAGGTTCGGTCACGGCTTCAGGTGTACCACCGTCACACCACCCACCCCCGACACCCCCACCGACCCCGGCACCGCTCCCGCACCCGCACCCGCACCCGCCACCACACCCGCCAAGTCACTCACAGCCCCCACCACCCGAATATGCCCCCGCTCACACATCCGCGCAGCAAGCCCCACCAACTCCCCTCGCTGCACCGGATCCAGCCCCCGATCGAGCCCGTCCACCACCACACTCAACGTCTGCATCGCCGCAGGCACCTCCCCCACCGGATCGACCTCCAGCACCCCCGGCCCGGTCAGCAGCACCAGCGACAGCGCGAGATACCGCAGCTCACCGTCCCCCAACCGCCGGAGCTCCGTGCGAACCCCGTCCCCCCGGTCGAGCACCCCCCGTACCGTCCCGTCCCCCAGCATCTCGGCGGCCACATCGGCCACCGCCCCGGCACACCCCGCCCGTACCGCGCCCACAAGCTGCGCATGCCGCCGCGCGCACTCGGCACGAGTCCGCCAGAGCACATCGGCAAGGTTGTCGCAGCCCCTGAGCAGCCGCCCGGAACCAACCGGCACAGGACCCCGCATCCGATCGGGCCGAGGGTCGCATGCGAACACCGACCGCAACGCCACGACCATCTGCTCGGCGGCGGCCAGCACCCGCCGCTGCCCCTCCGTCTTCCCGGCCACCCGCAGCGGTACCAGCGCGGTACCGAGCCGGTCGTCGGGCAGCGGCGCCCGTGTCACCGGCGACTGACCCGCCGTATGCCAGGCGGCCTGCACACAACGCCGACTCGGATCCCGCAGGGCAGTCTCCAGCAGGACGACCCCGTCCGCGCTCAACCGCTCTCCCACGATGCGCAGTTCGGGCTCGGCCTGCACGGCGACGTCGAGTCGAACCGGCCCCTCGGGACCGTCGGCGGTACAGCCGATCCGGAAGCCCCGCCGCTGCTGCACATCGGGCCGGGCCCGCTCGGGCACGCAGGCCACGGGATCGGGGAACACCTCGCCGACCTCGGCACCCCCACCGAGCCGAGCGAGCGCCTCGTAGGCCCGCAACGCGGTCGTCTTCCCGCACCCACTCGGACCGGCCAGGACCGTGAACGCCCCGAGCGGCAGCGCGACCCGCCGGTGCCGGGCGAACGCGGAGAGCCGTAGCTCGGTCAGATGGGGCCGGCCGGAACACCCGCCGCCCGCGCCATCCACCCGCCGCCCCTGCGCGGGGACGGACACGACACCGGAAACCGACGACACGGACGATGCAGAGGAGACAGTCATGCCCGGACCGTAGGCCCGCTACCGCAAGACGAACCGTTCCACCTCGGCACCCTTCCTACGATCGAGCGACCACCGCAGGCCCGCCCCCCCTCACGCACCCCTCACGTACCGGGAACCCCCGCCCCCTCCATCAACCCGCTGACCTCGGTCCCGGGCGGCGTGAGCAGGAACACGTTCCGGTCCACCCGATGCATTCCGCTCGCCAGGCCGAAGACGACCCCGGTGCTGAAGTCCAGCACCCGCTTGGCCACCTCCGTCTCGGCCCCCGTCAGATCGAGCAGCACCGGAATCCCCGCCATCAGCGTCTCGGCGACGTCGCGGGCGTCCGCGAACACATTGACCCGCAGGACGACGAACCGGCGACGCGGTTCCGTCGCCGCTTCCGGAGGCACCCGGTGGTCCACCGCGGACGGCCAGGCGTCCCGGCCCCGCAACGGCACGACCTGGGCGAGCCCTTCCCACTGTTCATCGGTGACGTCGTGGCTGTTCACCGGCTCCCCCCGCCTTGACTCGCCTTCAATGCCTGCACCAGCCAATTCTTACGCCAAGTCACCCGTTCGGCCCAACACCGACACGGTCCGCGAGCCCCTTGCGCGCATCACGACTCCTCCCGTCGCGCCCCCTCACAGCTCGCCCGGGCCGCCTGTGTGGCCTACGTAACTCCTCATGATCAAGGGATGTGACATCGACGTAACGGGCAATTCGTACGCTCCAGACATCACCCCGACCGCCGGAGAAGGGCAGCACGTGACCGAGACCACCCCCACGACTCAGGTCCGGACGGTCTGCACGTACTGCGGGGTCGGCTGCGGAATCCTGCTGGACGTCGGAATGGGGCCGGACGGACGGCGTACGGTCCTGAAGGCTTCCGGCGACAAGGCGCACCCGGCGAACGCGGGCCGGCTGTGCACGAAGGGCGCGACCACGGCCGATATGCTCGCCGCGCCCGGGCGGCTGACCACGGCGCTGGTCAGGGACGACCGGGGCGAGGAGCCGGTGCCGTCCCCCATGGCCGACGCGATCTCCGAGACCGCCCGGCGGCTGCGCACGATCATCGACGAGCACGGGCCCGACGCGGTCGCCTTCTACGTCTCCGGGCAGATGAGCATGGAGGCGCAGTACCTGGCGAACAAGCTGGCCAAGGGGTTCGTAGGGACGAACCAGATCGAGTCGAACTCCCGGCTGTGCATGGCCAGTGCGGGCATGGGCTACAAGCTGTCCCTCGGCGCCGACGGGCCGCCCGGGTCGTACGAGGACTTCGACAGGGCGGACACCTTCCTGGTCATCGGCTCGAACATGGCCGACTGCCACCCGATCCTCTTCCTGCGCATGATGGAGCGGGTCAAGGCGGGCGCCAAGCTCATCGTCGTCGACCCCCGGCGTACCGCCACCGCCGCCAAGGCCGACCTCTACCTCCAGCTCAAGCCGGGCACCGACCTGGCCCTCCTCAACGGCCTGCTGCATCTGCTCGTCGAGAACGGCCACACCGACCCCGGCTTCATCGCCGCGCACACCGACGGCTGGGAGGAGCTGCCCGCCTTCCTCGCCGACTACCCGCCGGCCGCCGTCGCCGAGATCACCGGACTCGCCGAGGACGACCTACGTACCGCCGCCCGGCTGATCGGTGAGGCGGGCGAGTGGATGAGCTGCTGGACGATGGGCCTGAACCAGTCCACGCGCGGCACCTGGAACACGAACGCCCTGGTCAACCTGCATCTCGCCACCGGCGCCATCTGCCGTCCGGGCTCCGGCCCCTTCTCGCTCACCGGCCAGCCCAACGCCATGGGCGGCCGCGAGATGGGCTACATGGGGCCGGGGCTGCCCGGCCAGCGGTCGGTCCTCGTCGACTCCGAGCGGGACTTCGTCGAGGAGCTGTGGGAGCTGCCGCCGGGCACCCTGCGCGCCGACGGGGTCGGCAAGGGGACCGTCGAGATGTTCCAGAGGATGGCCGACCGGGAGATCAAGGCCTGCTGGATCATCTGCACCAATCCCGTCGCCTCCGTCGCCAATCGCCGTACCGTCATCGAGGGGCTGGAGGCCGCCGAGTTCGTCGTCACGCAGGACGTCTTCACCGACACCGAGACCAACGCGTACGCGGACGTCGTGCTGCCCGGCGCCATGTGGACCGAGGGCGAGGGTGTCTTCGTCAACAGTGAGCGCAATCTGACCCTGACCCGGCCCGTCGCCGACCCGCCCGGCGAGGCGATGGCGGACTGGCGGATCATCGCGGCCGTCGCGTGTGCGATGGGGTACGAGAAGGGGTTCTCGTACGACAGTGCCGAGGACGTCTTCGAGGAGATACGGCGGGCCTGGAACCCGGTGACCGGCTGGGATCTGCGCGGGGTGACGTACGAGCGGCTGCGGGCCACGCCCGTGCAGTGGCCGGCCGCCGCCCCGGACGGGCCGCACCGCAATCCGATCCGGTACGTCGACCCGGACGGCGGGCTGCGGTTCCCCACCGCGAGCGGGCGAGCCGCGTTCCACGCCCGGCCGCACATGCCGGCCGCCGAGATGCCGGACGACGACTACCCCTTCGTACTGAACACGGGGCGCGTTCAGCACCAGTGGCACACGCTGACCAAGACCGGCAAGGTCGCCAAGCTCAACAAGCTGAACCCGGGGCCGTTCGTGGAACTGCATCCGGCGGATGCGCGCGAGTTGGGGATCGCCGACGGGGATCAGGTGGAGGTCGCCTCGCGGCGTGGGCGGGCCGTGCTGCCGGCGGTGGTGACCGAGCGGGTGCTGCCGGGGTGCTGTTTCGCGCCGTTCCACTGGAACGACCTGTTCGGGGAGTATCTGAGCGTCAACGCGGTGACGAGCGACGCGGTGGATCCGATCTCCTTCCAACCGGAGTTCAAGGTGTGTGCCGTCTCCCTGGCACGGGTCGCGGCTCCCATGACGGCGCCCGAGCCGGCGGTTCCGGTCGTGCCGGCCCTGACGCCGACAGCCGTCACCCCTGGCACATCCGCCCCCTTCGACCCCTTCGGTCTGGAACCCGCTCCGCCGCCCGTCCTGTCCGCGCAGGAACGCCTCTACCTCACGGGGTTCCTCGCCGGCCTCGACTCCGGCGCGCCTGGGGTGCCCGTACTCCCGCCGGACGCCCCCTTCAGCCCCGAACACGCGTTGTGGGTCAACGGCGTCCTGGCCGGCATGTACTCCCGCACGGCGTCGCAGCCGCGTACGCCGCGGGGCCGGGAGGTCGTCGTGCTGTGGGCCTCGCAGACCGGGAACGCCGAGGAGTTCGCCACCGCCACCGCCGAGCGGCTGGGCGCGGCCGGGCACCGGGCCACTCTGGTCGGCATGGACGAGGCCGATGTCCGCGCCCTCGCCCGCACGGCCGACCTGCTCTTCATCACCAGCACGTTCGGCGACGGCGACGCGCCCGACAACGGAGCCGGCCTCTGGGGCACCCTGTCCGAGGACGAGGCTCCGCGGCTGGACGGGGTGCGGTACGCCGTGCTCGCCTTCGGGGACTCGTCGTACGACGACTTCTGCGGGCACGGGCGCCGGCTCGACACCCGGCTGGGCGAGCTGGGCGCGGTGGCCCTGGCCCCCCGCACGGACTGCGAACCGGATTACGAGCCGTCCGCCGGCGCATGGCTCGACCAGGTCCTCACGGCGCTCGGCGGGACGGACGCCCCCGCCGTCGAGAAGCCGAAGGCCGAGCCGAACGCCGGGCGCAAGCCCGCCCCCACCACCGCCCGCCTGGTCGGCAACCGGCTGCTCAGCCGACCCGGCGGCGGCAAGGAGGTGCGGCGCTTCACCTGCGACACGAGCGGCACCTCGCTGACGTACGAGGCGGGCGACGCGCTCGGCGTGCGGCCGGTCAACTCGTCCGCGTTGGTGGAGGAGTGGCTGGCCGTGACCGGAGTGGGCGCCTCAACTCCCATTCAGGTGCACGGCGTTGGCGAAGCCTCCTTCGCAGAGTCCTTGTACCGGCACCTCGACATCACGCGGATCACCCCGGACCTGCTCCGTTTCGTCGCCGAACGTGTCCGCGACGACCGGGAGTTGCGGCGGCTGCTGCGACCCGACAACAAGGACGCCCTGGCGCAGTGGAGTTGGGGGCGGCAGGCCGTGGACGTCATCGCCGAGCACCCCGTGCGGGCGGACGCCGAGGAGTGGGCCGGGGTGCTGAGGAAGCTCCAGCCGCGCCTGTACTCCATATCGTCGAGCCCACTCGTCGACCCGCACCTCGTTTCGCTCACCGTCTCCGTCGTCCGGTACGAGAACCTGCACGGCCGACCGCGCGGCGGTGTCTGCTCGCCCTTCCTGGCCGACGCCGAGCCGGACACCGAGGTGCCGGTCTTCGTGCAGGCGTCCCCGCACTTCCGCCCGCCCGCGGACGCCTCGACGCCGATGGTGATGGTCGGCCCGGGCACCGGTGTCGCGCCGTTCGTCGGCTTCCTCCAGGAGCGGCGCGCGCTCGGGCACCGGGCGCCCAACTGGCTGTTCTTCGGCGAGCAGCACCGGGCGAGCGATTTCTACTACGAGGACGAGCTGACCGCGCTGCTCGACGAGGGCACCCTCGCCCGCCTCGACACCGCGTTCTCCCGCGACCAGCGCAACAAGGTGTACGTCCAGGACCGGATGCGCGAACACGGCCCCGAGCTGTGGCGCTGGCTGCAGGACGGCGCCCACTTCTACGTCTGCGGTGACGCCTCCCGCATGGCCAAGGACGTGGACCGGGCCCTGCGGGACATCGCGGTCGCGCACGGCGGCCTGGAGGAGGCGGAGGCGTCGGCGTACGTGAAGCAGCTGGCGGCGGCGAAGCGTTACGTCCGGGACGTGTACTGACCCTGCCACCGGGGCCCGTTGCCCTTCTCACCCGCCTCACACCGCCTCCGCCCGGCGGCCCCGCTGCGGGTCCTGACCCGGCGCCCGGGGCGGATCGCGGCGGCCACGGGGACGCCTCCGCTGCACCTGCGGGTGACGTCGGTGCGGTGGGCGGCCCCACCGTTCTCCCCCGCCGTCCGGGCGTACGGATCCGGCTGCGGGCCTTCACGGCCGTACCGCAGACGCCGTCGAGCGCCGACGTCAGGCCGCGGCCGTCCGCGTGAAGCGGAGCGTGGTGGCGATCGTCGTGAGGCCGCGCATCATGCCGAGCTGGTTCCAGCTCATGCCGAAGTGCTCGCGGTCCACGGAGAACTCGGCGTCCAGGGTGAGCGACCCGTCGTCGGCGCCGACGAGACGGCCGGTGAAGGAACTGGGCCGGCTGATGCCGCGGACGGTGAGCCGGCCGACCACGTGCACGCCGTCGCCGTCGCGGAGCTCGGCGCTGCGGACCGCGAAGGTGATCTCGGGGTGGTTGGCGGCATCGAGGAAGTCGGCCGAGCGCAGATGCTCGTCGCGCTTGGCGTTGCGGGTGTCCAGGGAGGCGGCGTCCAGGGTGATCGTGCCTACGGCGGAGCCGTCGGGCCGCACCTCGCCGTTGCCGGTGACGGCGGCGAAGGCGCCCTTCACGGTGACCAGGCCCCAGAACGTCTTGTGCCGGACGGCGACGGTGGAGGTGGTGCTGTCGAGCTGCCAGGTTCCGGTTTCGACGGCGACGGTCATGATCTCACTCCTGAATCCGTATGAATCCGTAGTCCAAATTTGGATGACCTCACGCACGCTAGCCGATACTCCAAAATTGAACAACAGCTACACTCGAATCCATGGCCGCCATCCCCGACATCCCCGACTGCCCCTCCGCCTCCGGTGACGGACTCCTGCCCGCCGAGCTGCACGCCTGGATGCTGATGCTGGCCGCGACGGGGGCCGTCGAGCAGGAGCTGCGTGCCGTCGTCAAGGAGCGGCTGGACGTCTCGCACGACGAGTTCCTGGTCCTGTGCCTGCTCGCCGCGGGCCCCGGGGAAGCCCTGCGCATGACGCGGATCGCCGAGCTCCTGGGCCGGCCCAAGACCCGGCTCACCTACCAGATCGCCTGCCTCCAGCACGCCGGCCTCGTCACCCGCAAATCGGTGTGCGGCGACAAGCGGGGCGTCGAGGTCGCCCTCACCGAGAAGGCCCGGGGCCTGCTCAAGGAAGCCTCCGGGGTCCTCGCCGAGACGGTCAAGGAAGCGCTGGCCCGGTTCATGGGCCCCACCCAGCGCGAGGCGATGTGCGCGCTGATGCCCGACTTCGCCGCGGAGGCGACGCCGGAGTAGCCCGCGGGCGGCGGCCGAGCCGTCGCCGGGCACCTCCGACCGGCCCGCACTCGTCGTACGCCGCGGCAGAGTGGCTCAACGCCGGGGATGGCGAGTTGGGAGTCCGGCTGCCTCCACGCGCCGAACGTTCCTCAGAGGGCGGGCGTCATAGCGGTAGCCGCCTTCGAAGGGACTGCCGCCATGACCGCCGTATCCCGGTCCACCCGTGCCGTGTTCATTGCCTCAATGATCGGAGGGCTGCTCTGCGCGGTCGCCGCGTGCGGCGCCGAGACGGCGAAGAGCACGTCGGCTCACAGTCGGTCCGACTGGCAGGAGCCCTCCGCCTACACCTACACGCTCCGCTCCAGCGAGGGGGAACGGGCCTTGATCGGCACCTTCCGGATAACCGTCCGCGACGGCGCCGTGGTCAAGGCGGTCGGCCTGGACGACAGCGGGCGACGCGTGGCGCAGGACATCCCCGACGCGGTGCCCACCCTGGGGGAACTCCTGGCGGAGCTGGAGCAGGCACGGCGGGACGACGCGGACGTGGCCGAGGCGGAGTACGCCTCCGGAGGGCACCCGGTGCGGATCTCGCTGGACTGGGAGAAGGACGCGATCGATGACGAGGCGGTCTATGTCATCAGCGCCTATCAGCAGCTCGGGTGAGGCCGCCGGTCCCGGGGTGGTGAAAGGTCTTGCCCGTGAGCGGCTTGCCGCCTACTTCGGGTCGCGGTTGAACACCGACTTGGACCAGACGTAGCCGAGCGCGGCCAGCCCGACGCACCAGGCCACGGCCAGCCACCCGTTGTGGCCGATCTCGTTCCCCAGCAGCAGCCCACGCAGGGTCTCGATGGCCGGCGTGAACGGCTGGTACTCGGCGATCGGCTGGAACCAGCCCGGCATCGCATCGACCGGGACGAAGGTGCTGGAGATGAGCGGCAGGAAGATCAGCGGCAAGGCGTTGTTGCTGGCGGCCTCGGCGTTCGGGCTGATCAGGCCCATGCCGACCGCGATCCAGGTGAGTGCCGTGGCGAAGAGCACGAGCAGTGCGAACGCCGCGAGCCATTCCAGGACGGTGGCGTCGGTGGAACGGAACCCGATGGTGACGGCGACGGCGCCCACGAGGACCACGCTGAGGATCGACTGCAGCACGCTGCCGATCACGTGTCCGATGATCACGGAGCCGCGGTGGATGGCCATCGTGCGGAAGCGGGCGATGATGCCCTCGGTCATGTCGTTGGACACGGACACCGCGGTGCCGATCGTGGTACTGCCGATGGTCATCAGCACCAGGCCCGGAGTGAGATACGCGATGTACGCGGAGCGGTCGGCACCGCCCCCGCCGATGCCTGCGCTCATCACATCCCCGAAGACGTAGACGAAGAGCAACAGCATCATGATCGGGGTGAGCAGCAGGTTCAGGGTGAGCGACGGGTAGCGGCGCGCGTGCAGGAGGTTGCGGCGCAGCATGGTGGAAGAGTCGCGTACGGCGAGGGAGAGGGAGCTCATCGGACGTTCTCCTTGCGCTGGTTGGACTGGTTGGGCTGGTTGGGCTGGTTGGTCTGGGCCGGCGCATTGCCGCCGGTCAGGGCGAAGAAGACGTCGTCGAGGTCCGGGGTGTGCACGGTGAGTTCGTCGGCCTCGATGCCGGCGGCGTCGAGCCAGTCGAGGATCGAGCGCAGCTCGCGCTGACTGCCGTCGCTCGGGATCTGCAGCGACAGTGCCTCGTCGTCCCGGGTGGCCTCACCCAGGGCGGAGGCGGCCGACTGGTACGCCGCCGGGTCGGAGAAGCGCAGCCGGACGTGTCCACCCGGGATGAGCCGCTTCAGCTCCTCGGCAGTGCCCTCGGCGGCGATCTTCCCGTCGTTGAGCACGGCGATACGGTCGGCGAGTTCGTCGGCCTCCTCCAGGTACTGCGTGGTGAGGAAGACAGTCACCCCGCCGGAGACGAGCTCGCGGATGATCTGCCACATGTTGTGCCGGGCACGTGGGTCGAGACCGGTCGTCGGCTCGTCGAGGAAGATGATCCGCGGGTTGCCGACCAGGGTCATGGCGATGTCGAGGCGCCGCTTCATGCCACCGGAGTAGCTCTGAGCCGGCCTCCTGGCGGCCTCGGTGAGGTCGAAGCGCTCCAGCAACTCGGCGGCGACGCGCCGCCCTTCGCGCTTGGACAGGTGGTGCAGGTCCGCCATCAGGAGCATGTTCTCCTCGCCGGTGATCAGGCCGTCGACGGCGGAGAACTGCCCGGTCACGCCGATCGCGGCACGCACGGCCTGCGGGTCGGCGGCGAGGTCGTGACCCGCGACCTGCGCCTGCCCGCCGTCGGCGGTGATGAGGGTGGACAGAATCTTCACGGCCGTGGTCTTGCCGGCGCCGTTCGGGCCGAGCAACGCGAACACGGAGCCGACCGGGACCGCGAGGTCGAGGCCGTCGAGGACGGTCTTGTCGCCGTACGACTTGCGCAGGCCGACGGCAGAGACTGCGGCAGGTGACGGATGACCGTCGCACCGCCTGGACGTGGGCATGACAGATGAAGGCATGGGGCCCTCCGTTGAAGGCTGAGGTGAAAGCTGATGTGAAGGCTGGTATGCGGAGCTGAAGTGCGCGGTCCTGAAGTGGCGTTGCTGCAGTACGTGTTGCTGCAGTACGTGTTGCTGAGTGCGTGCTGCTGAAGTGCGTGCTGCTGAAGTGCGCGGCAGACCGGGCCGGTTGGGCAGGGGGTGCGGCGCTCAGACCTTCGCGCGGCGGATGTCGATGTTCCCCCAGTTGGTCCGCGCGTGAACCTTGACGGTGTCGTCGGTCTGCTCCGGCGCCTCGGACTCGGCGAGCGTGTTGCGCACCTGCCCACGGTTGGAGCTGACATCGAGCCAGGCGGCGGTGCCCTCGCGGATTCCGATCTCGATGATGCCGTTGGAGGTCTCCA
Source organism: Streptomyces sp. NPDC107528 (assembly GCF_055639295.1). Classification (NCBI taxonomy): domain Bacteria; kingdom Bacillati; phylum Actinomycetota; class Actinomycetes; order Kitasatosporales; family Streptomycetaceae; genus Streptomyces; species Streptomyces sp. NPDC107528. The sequence goes on along the minus strand of NZ_JBVKAV010000001.1, from coordinate 165,692 downwards.
ACTGGACTTCGCCGCGGGCGACTTCGGCGACGCGCAGGTAGCCGTTGGTCGCGGTGCCGGTGACCGACGCCTCGGCGCGCGCGATGTCGATGCCGCCGTTGGCACCGCTCAGCCGCAGCTCGCCGGTCACGGCGCCGACGGTCGTGGTGCCGTGCGAGTTCTTCAGGACGGCAGGGCCGTCGATGGTGCCGACGCGCACGTTGCCCGTGTTGCTGGTGATCTCGGCCATGCCCTCGATCCGGTCCACGGTGATCGAACCGTGCGACGCGGTCAGCTTCACCGGGCCGGTCGTGTCGAGGCGGACGTCGCCGACCGAGGTCTTCACACGGACCTCGCCGAGCCGGCCCACGCCGAGCACCTGGGTCCAGGCGCCGGTCGTGTCGACGTGCGAGCCCGCGGGCAGTTCGACGGTCACGTCGACCACGCCGGTGCGGCCGAGGCCGAACAGATTGGCCTTGGGCGTCCTGAGGGTCAGTACGCCGCTCACGTACGTGACCTCGGTCTGGTCCGCCGTCCGCACGTCCGGGTCCCTCTTCGGGTCGCGCGGCTGCACCTCCACGACGGTGTCGAGGCGGTCGCCCGCGATGAACTGGATGGAACCGGCCTCCACGCGAGCCGTGACCGAGATCGCTTCGGGAGTGTCGAAAGAAGGCATGGCTGTCCCGTCCTCTTGAGTCCTTGGGCCGTCCCCGCTGGTGGGACGTGGTGTGGCTGAAGTGGTTCGGTTCGGAGGCGGGGCGCGGTCAGCGCACCCAGCCCGTGAAGCTCTGCCCGAGGGTCTTGGCCTTCTCCGGCGTACGCGGCCGGGTGCCGCCGTCGACGGCGGCCGACACGGCGCGCACCAGCCACGCGTTGACCGACAGCCCCTCGCGACTCGCAGCCTCCTCCGCGCGGGCCTTGAGGTGGGCCGGCAGACGCAGGTTCACGCGCGCGGTGCCGCCCTCATCGCCGTCGACCGGGGCCGAGGCCTTGAACGTTTCGACGGGCGCGGCCGGCTCGGCGGGGACGTCGCCGTAGTTGGGCGGCGGTGTCACCACGAAGTCGGGGTCGAGCCCGCGCAGCCGTACGTCGACCGAGCCCGGGGCGAGGTCGCGGGTGATCTCGTCCATCGCGGCCGAGAGCACATTGAGCATGGTCAGGCGGGTCGCCGACTCCAGCGGAGCGGTCAGCCGCTCCGCCAGCTCGCGAGCTTCTTCGCCACCGGCTTCGGCGGCCACCGCGAGTTCGCGGCGGAGAGTGTCGACATACGGCGTGAGGTCCATGCCGTCATAGTGGCACCACTTTGGCGCCATGCGCAAGCGCCTTGGCGGCAACGCACGCCCGCCTGGCTCACCTCATGGCACCACGCGACCCCCGGACACCGCCGGACCAGCCAAACCCCGGGACCGACCGACACATGACCGGGCCCGCCACCCCAGACTCAGCCCATCTCCCACCGAGGCCGCAACCTCACACACAACCCCAGGGGCCAGCCCCTCAGGCACGACGGGCGGGGCACGCACCACCGTGACACCCCCGACGACACGGAGGGGCCATAAATAACCCCCTAATGGCGCCATCCGTGTGCCATTATGGCACCACAGGGGGCACTCCTCGGTCTCGCAGCCGAGGGGTGCGCGTTTCGCGGAATGAGCCAGCAAGGGGTCGGACCATGGAGACAGCACAGAGACAACAGCAGGCGGCGCCCGGCGTCTTCACCGCCTTCGCCCGCTTCGTGTTCTGCGGCGGCGGGGTGGGGCTCGCCTCCAGCTTCGCCGTGGTGGCCCTCGCCTGCTGGCTTCCCTGGGTCTTCGCCAATGCGCTGATCACCGTGGTCTCCACGCTCCTCGCCACCGAGCTGCACGCCCGCTTCACCTTCGCCGCGGGTGGGCGCGCGACCTGGCGTCAGCATGCGCAGTCGGCGGGGTCCGCGGCGGCCGCGTACGTGGTGACCTGCGTGGCGATGCTCGTCCTGCACCAGTTGGTGGCGGCGCCCGGTGCGGTGCTGGAGCAGGTCGTCTACCTGTCCGCCTCCGCACTCGCCGGCGTCGCACGGTTCGCGGCACTGCGCCTCGTCGTCTTCACCCGGAACCGTTCTCAGGCCACCGCCAGCACCGTCCAACCCGTGCCCACGACCGTGGCCCACGCCTCGACCCCGGCCGACACTGCGGTGCTCTGCTACGCCGCCTGACGGTTACCCGGGCTCCTCTCCGAGGAGTGTCAGGAGAACTCGTCGCGGCGGGGCGCGACACGGAAGTCGAACGCGAGCGTCCCGGGATCAATGGCCGTCGCCCCGCCATCGACGGTGAGCACGGCGCCATTGACATACGACGCGGCCGGGGAGAGCAGCCAGCAGATCGCCTCCGCGATCTCACGCGGCTCACCCGGCCGGCCCAGGGGCAGGAGTCTGGTCACCTCCTCATAGGCGCTCGCCACTCCGTCTCCTGGCAGGTCCGCTTCCGCGGCGAAGTGGGCCATGCGCCGGTCGGCCATCTCGCTCCGTACCCAGCTCGGACACACGATGTTGGCCCGCACCCCCTGACGCCCGTAATCGACGGCGACGGAACGGCAGAGCTGGAGGAGGGCTGCCTTGGACGTGGCGTACGGGGCGTTGCTGGTGCCGTTGCGCAGCGCGGACACCGAAGCGACAGCGACCACCGAACCGCCCGCCTCCAGCAAGTGCGGGATCGCTGCGCGCAGAAGCAGCAGCGGGCCGGTGACATTGGTGCGCATCACCTCGTCCCAGTCCTCCAACGACAGGTCGCCCACGGTTCCACCGCGCCCGATGCCCGCATTGAGCACAAGTCCGTCGAGTCGTCCATGGGCGTCCAGGGCTGCTCGGACGAGACCGTCGGCGGCTTCGGGGTCCCCCACATCGGACGGGTATGCGAGGGCCCCGGTCTCCTGTTCGAGACGCCGCAACGGTTCGCTCCTCCGACCGGAGACGATCACGTCGTGACCTCCCTCGCGCAGCAGGCGTACGGCGGCCTCTCCAATGCCTGTACCGCCACCGGTCACGATGACAACTCGCTTTTCCGTCACTGCTGTTCTGGCTCCTTCGGGATCACAAGGTGATCCGAGCCTAGAACCTACTGATCCATTGCTGACGGCTTTCAGGCAGCCGTCGACATCCACGCACGACAGCCTGCTGTTTCCCGCGGGCCATCAGCGTGGTGCTCGCCGTCGGGCAGCTCCCAGCAGCCGAGGCATGGGACATGCTGCGCAAGGTCTCGATGCACACCAACATCAAGCTCCGGCACGTCGCCGAACTGCTGGTTGAGTGGGGTCGATCCGGCGAGTTGGCCGCGGAGATCCGCGTCGAACTGGACCGCCAACTCCGCTTGCGTAGTACATGGACCTCGCGAGCAACTCTTCTCGCGGCTGGACGAGGAGACATGCCCCGGCAAGAGTCAGGGGTGGACGTGGAGGGGGGTCAAGCCGGCGCCATGCGGCACCGCACGGGCAGACTCGTGTCCCGTGGGTACCGGTCTCCCATGGGCGACATCCTCGTGGGCACGTGCTCGTGGACCGATCCGGCACTGGTGCGCAGCGGCTGGTATCCGGCCGGGCAGCGCGATGCCGAGGGGCGACTGCGGTACTACGCAGAGCGGTTTCCTGTCGTCGAGGCCGACGCGTCGTACTACGCCCTGCCTCAGGAACGGGTCAGCCGGATGTGGGTGGGGCGCACGCCGGGCGGATTCACCTTCGACGTAAAGGCGTTCTCATTGCTGACCGGGCACACCACGCGCGAGGCGATGATGCCGGGCGGGCTGCCGGCCGACGCGCAGGACGACGGCGTGCTCGACGAAGTGTGGTCGCGATTCGCCGAGGGAGTAGGGCCGTTGCGGCGGGCCGGACGACTCGGCAGCGTGCTGTTCCAGTTCCCTCCGTGGCTGCGGCCCGGAGCCCGGGCCGAGCGGATCCTGGCGCAGACCGCGCGACGTACGGCCGGCTGGCCGGTCGCTGTGGAATTCCGGCATCCCGGCTGGTGGCGTGAGGGGCAGGCCGAGTTGACGTGCGCCCTGCTCGCGGACCACGGCATGGCCGCCGTCGCCGTCGACATGGTCCAGGGCCTGCCCTCTTCCCTGCCGCCCGTCGCACCCGTGACTACGTCGCGGCTGGCCGTCGTGCGGTTCCACGGACGCAGCGCTTCTTGGGGGCGGGGGAGCAAGGAGGACCGCTTCCGGTACGCGTACTCCCAAGACGAACTCGCTTCGTGGCCACCCCGGTTGCGCGAACTGGCCGGGCAGGCGGAGCGGGTCCACGTGCTGTTCAACAACTGTTGCGGTGACGCCTCGGTGCGGGCCGCCGAACAAATGAACCGCCTGCTGCGCGAGAGCCACTGGCGTGCGTGATCGGCGACAGCTCGGAGAGGAACCGCCTCCGTGTCGGTCACCGCGGTCACCAAGCACACGGTGAGCCCGGAGTCCGCGTCGGGCAGCAGGTACACGCACGCCGGGATGATCGCTCTCTGGCGGCGCCCGTCAGTGTCTCGCTACCAAGCCGGCGCTGAGTCTTCCCGTCGTCGGCGACGGTCGGCCGGTCGGCGTGGTGAGCATCGGCGACCTTGCCAAGGAGCGCGACCCGGATCTGCACTTGCGGACATCAGCAGGGCCGCGCCCGGCCCGAGTAAGGGCGCCGTCTCGCCTTGAGCCTCGTCGCTTGCCGGAAGGGCCTCCCTCGGCCTGGCAGCCCCGCGTGCTCGGCGCTGCTCCGCCACACTCACCTGTGTCATGTGGCCGCCTTCTGCCCGCCACACGGCGAGCACCGATCGGTGCCGACGAGACTCCCGAGCCAAGCAGGACTGAGTCAAGGTCGGCGGAAAGATCTCTTGTCGACAGATGTCGGCACCTCTCACCAGTCCAGCGTCTGCCTGCGAAGGCCGCCATCCGGGCCGCCTTCGCCGCGGTTCAGCTGTCGTCATCGGGGCACTCCTACTTGTCGGCGCACTCCTGTCGCCGTACGTGCATGGTGCGTCACGCCGCGCTCCAAGTGGCCGATCGTGGCGTAGCGACGCAAGGTGAGAGGACGGTCCGGTTCTGATCTCCGTGATCCCCAGTGTGGTGAGCACCGCATGACGACACAGCCCAGGGCGGGGCACGCAGCACAACTGCCCCACCGACGCCGTCTGCTGGCGCCTCGAGGCGTGTACACGCCCGACGACGACACCGCGCTCCTGATGCAGGCCCTCGACCACGAGGCCCTCGACCCACGCGCCGCCGTGCTGGACCTGGGCACCGGCTCGGGGGCGCTGGCCCTCGCCGCGGCCCGGTACGGGGCGCGGGTGACCGCGGTCGACATCTCGTGGCGGGCGGTGTGGACGACGCGCCTGAACGCTCTGCTCAACGGTGCCGCCGTCACTGTTCGGCACCGCGACCTCGGCGCGGTACCTGACCTCGGCACGTTCGACCTGGCCCTGAGCAATCCGCCCTATGTGCCCTCGCCGGGGTCTGTGCCTCCGCGCGGCACCGCGGTGGCCTGGGAGGGCGGGCGCTCCGGTCGTACGGTCGTCGACCAGGTCTGCGTCGCCGCGGCACGGGCCCTGCGCCCCGGCGGCGCGCTGTTGATGGTCCACTCCGCGCTGTGCGGCGAGGACGAGACCCTGGAGCGCCTCGACGGACTCGGCATGAAGGCGGCGGTGATCGACCGGGCCTTCGTGCCGTTCGGCCCGGTGATGCGCGCACGCCGGCACTGGCTCTGCGCCCAGGGGCTGCTCGACGAGGAAGCGACGAGGGAAGAGCTGGTGGTCATCCGTGCCGAACTCCTCTGAACGCCCGCGTCGCATCAGGGTCGACCGTGAGGGCCCTCTGCTGGTGGAGGGCCCGGTCGAGGTGACCGACGGCGATGGCGTGGTGCACGAGTCGCGCCGCTTCCAGGTCGCGATCTGCACGTGCCGACGAAGCCGTACCTTCCCCTGGTGCGACACCAACCACCGCCGCAAAGCAGCACGGGAATCCACCGCGCCCCGACGGTCGGACCGCGCCGAAGGTGAGGAGACATGACGACTGTGCACCCGAGGGCTGATTCACGGCCGTCGGAATCCCGCGCCCGACAGCCCGAACTCCCTTTTCCGCGAGGAGAGTTGTCCAGTCGGGTGATCGCCGCACTGCGCGGCGGCCTCCTTCCCGGCGCCCCGACGCAGCAGCGCCAAACCACCGCCGCCGATCCGTACGGCGAAGACCTCCAACTCACCCTGTACGTGCTCTACGAGCTCCACTACCAGGGGTTTCAGGGCGTCGATCCTGAACTGGAGTGGGATCCGGGCCTGCTGGCACTGCGACGCCGGCTTGAGGAACGCTTCCTCACCTCGCTGCGCACCGACGCGGCGCCGCTGACGGACGCCGCCCAGGCGCTGGCCGACCTGCAGATCGAGCCCGTCGGTCACCAGGCCACCAGCGTGAGCCACTACCTCGAACGCGACGGCAGCACAGAGCAGTTCAGGGAGTACGCCGCTCTGCGCTCCCTCTACCATCTCAAGGAAGCCGACCCCCACGCCTGGGTCATCCCGCGCCTGCACGGCCGGGCCAAGGCCGCGATGGTGGCCATCGAGTACGACGAGTTCGGGGCCGGCCGCGCCGAGGACATTCACGCCGACCTGTTCGCGGACCTGATGAATGACCTCGACCTGGAGACCGTCTACGGCCACTACCTCGACGCCGCCCCGGCGGCCGCCCTCGCCACGGTCAATCTCATGTCACTGTTCGGTCTGCACCGAAGCCTGCGCGGCGCCCTGGTGGGCCATTTCGCGACGGTCGAGATCACGTCGTCGCCCGGCTCGCGCCGGCTGGCCAACGCCCTGCGGCGACTGGGCGCAGGCGCGGCGGCCCAGCGGTTCTACGACGAGCATGTGGAAGCCGACGCGGTGCACGAACAGGTGGTGCGCCACGAGGTCGTCGACGGCCTGCTGCACGCCGAGCCCTACCTCGACGGCGACGTCGCCTTCGGCGTGAGCGCCACCGGTCTCCTCGAAGGCCGCCTCGGCGAACACCTGTTGACCCGGTGGCGCCAGGGCCGGAGCGCGCTGCTGCGCCCCCTGCAGGACACGGACACACCGCCGCAAGGAGAAACACCGTGAGTACGCACGCTGCCGTCTTCGACGTGGACGGCACACTCGTGGACACCAATCACCTGCACACGGTGTGCTGGTGGGAGGCGTTGCGCCAGGCAGGCCACCGCGTCTCCATGACATCGGTGCACGGCGCCATCGGGCTCGGCTCGAGCGACCTGCTGGAGCACTTGTTGGGCCAGGGCCGGAACCGGGACGAGGACTCCGCCATCAGCGCCGGCCACAAAGCCCTGTACGGCACCTGGCACGAGCGCCTCACCCCCTTCGACGGTGCCCGCGATCTCCTGCGGCGACTGCACGCGGACGGTCGCCCCGTCGTGCTCGCCACCTCGGCGAGCGGGCCTGAACTCAAGGCGCTCAGAAGGGCGATCGACGCGGACGAGGCGATCACCGAGACCGCGAGCGCCGACGACGTGGACGCGGGGAAACCCGCACCCGATCCGGTCCGGCACGCCCTGGATCTGGTGGGAGCCCAGGCCCGCGGCAGCGTCTTCGTCGGCGACTCGGTCTGGGACATGCGGGCAGGGCGACGCGCGGGCGTCCACACCATCGCCGTACTGAGCGGCGGAGTGTGCCGCGCCGAACTGGAGGCCGCAGGGGCTGCGGAGGTGTACACGGACACGGCCGACCTGCTGAGAAACCTCGACGGCAGCGCGCTCGGAGGGGCTGAGGCGTCGGCCTGAACAGATCCGCCAGGGTCAGCCTCTTCAGTGCTCCCGCCTGCCGGCCGTGAGACGCGCGACCGCAGGCTCCGCCCCCTGGGCCGCTCACGGCCGCGCCCCGGGCCCCGTCAGACGTGGCCGTTCAGATTCGGCGCCTTGCTCCCCGACCCCCGCTCACAGGAGGTCGCGTGGTACGGACTCGTTCCATGTCCGGGAGAAGACCCGCCGTCGCCCCTCGTACGCATCCAGCGTCGCCGACACATGAAAATCCTGCTCGTCGCAGGAGAGTTCGGTGTGGGTGACGATCTCCGTGTCCCAGTCATCCCGGTGGAAACGCATGGTCCACGTGGACTCTCCGGTCGCGGAGGTGAAGTCGTCGGCCACGACGCCGTACCGCTCGACCGCCCGACGCCCCACCTCGAGGTCGATGTCGTCGAAGCGGACCGTCCCGGCGTCCTTGACGATCTCCAAGGCGGACCCGTACGTGACCAGTTCGCGGCGTACCTCCCACCGCTGCTCCGGCGGGGTCACCCGCGTGGTGGGAAGCGCAGGGGTCCCCTCGGGCGGGCCGAACGGGTCCGCCTCGGACGGCGTGGCGTCGTGGTCCTGCATCGGGCGAACCGGCAGGGCCAGCGTGCTGGTGCCTTCATGGACACCCAGCAGGACGGGCCGCGGCGGCGGCCAGGCGAGCGGCCAGTAGGAGGTCGACAAGGACAGACGGATCCGATGGCCCGCGGGAAACGCCTGGGCGACGCTGTTGAGGTGCACACTGGCGCGATACCGACGACCCGGTTCCAGCACCGTCGGTTCGTCGCCGCCATCGCGGCGGTTCAGGTTCAGCAGGCCGTACGTGACGCGGGTCGCGCGTCCGTCGGGGGCCACGTCGGAGAGGCGGGCCGCCACCATCGCGACCGGTTCCGTGGCCGAGACCTCCAGATCCACCCGGGGCGAGCCGAGGATCTCCAGCGTCTCCGGCAGTGGCTCCGTCTCGAAGACCAGGGAGCCACCGTCCTCCTCGCGCTGGTCGTAGGGCAGGTCCGGCGGGGCGTTGTAGGAGGCCCACTTTCCGGCGAACTGGCCCACGGACAGCGGCGATTGCACCGTCAGCACGCCACGCGGGGCGCCGTTGTCGCTCCCCGGCGACCCGATGCGGTGCCGGGTGAGCGGGTGGACGCGTTCCTGTACGTGGGGCGAGGGCCACGACGGCTCGGCGACCCAGCGACCCGGCCGCTCGGCGTAGGACGTGGAGGGAGGCACGCTCTCCTGCATCCAGGTGCGCAGCATGGGCCCGTCCATCACCCCGTTCTCCGCGCCCTTGAGCCAGTGGTCCCACCAGCGTACGAGCTCCTGCAAATACCCGATGGCGGGGCCCGGCTCGCCCAGGTGCGGGAACTTGTGCGACCACGGCCCGATCAGCCCCTTGCGGGGCACGTCGAGGTGCGCGAGCAGGCGGGTGACCGCGTTGGAGTAGCCGTCGGCCCATCCGCTGGAGGCCAGCACAGGGCACCGGACGGCCGCGTAGTCCTCGCAGACCGAGGCGTGCCGCCAGTAGTCGTCACGGCGCTGATGACGCAGCCATTCCAGTACCCAGGGGCGGGTGCGCTCCAGGCGTTCGTGCCACATGTCGCGCCACCGGCCACCGACCACCTCCGGGTCGGGCGGGCAGGTGCCGTAGGCGAACATGGTGCCCGCTTCGGCCAGGCTGTCGGAGAGGAGCGCTCCGCCCATGTAGTGCATGTCGTCGGCGTAGCGGTCGTCGGTGAAGGAGGCGATGGCGATCGCCTTGAGCGACGGCGGGCGGCGCGCGGCGACCTGGAGCGCGGCGAACGCGCCCCAGGAAATGCCCATCATGCCCGTGCCACCGTCGCACCAGGGGCGCTCCGCGACCCAGGCCAGGACCTCTTCGGCGTCCTGCTGCTCCCGCTCCAGGTACTCATCGGTCAGGACGCCCTCGGAGTCGCCGGTGCCGCGCAGATCGACGCGGACGCACGCGTACCCGTGTCCGGCGAGGTAGGGGTGGTGGACGGAGTCACGCACCGAGGACAGGTCGCGTTTACGGTAGGGGATGTACTCCAGCACCGCCGGTACAGGCTGCCCGTCGCTGGAGACGGGGCGCCAGATGTGGGCGGACAGGTGCACGCCGTCGGACATCGGGATGCGGACGTGGGCTTCCTCGCGGACCTTGTGCGGGAGATCGGTCACGGTGCGCATAGAGGCGTCTGGCTCCTTCTTCGCGTCGAGGGCAGGGGGTGCGGGCGCTCAGGCCGGGCCGGGCTGTCGGTCGGCGGCAGGCGCGGTGTCCTCGAACGAGAGGCCGAGGGCGGCCACGCAGCGGTCGTACTTCTCGCGCAGCTCCTCCTCGCTGTCGCCGCCGGTGAAGATGTGCGCCAACTCGTAGCTGTAGCTGTCCTGCTGCGACAGATCGGACAGGCGCTGCCGTTCCCTGGGCGCCACGTCGACGCGGACACCAGGGATGTCGCGTTCTATCTGATCCAGCCGGTCGCGGCCGGGCACGTCGCGCACCACACCGTCGGCGAACCAGCGGTGGTACCACTTGGCGGCCATCGCGTAGCGGCCTTCCCTGTGCGGCATACAGGGGTCCTCGCCGCGGGCCAGCGAAAGCATGCAGTGATGGTTGGGCACGCCGTCGACGAAGTCGAACAACTCGGCGTGCGACTGGGAGTGGCGCGGATTGATCTCCAGGATGTGCACGGCCTCCTTCCCCGGGTCGTAGAAGAACTCGATCGAGAAGGTCGCGCCGTCCATACCGATCCGGCGCATCACCCGCTCGGACACGTCGTGCAGACGGTCGATCACCGGCTGCGGGAGCATGGAGGGGTACTGGTGACGCAGGAAGGAGGAACTGCCCGGGTAGTTGATGGAGTCGAGCACCCCGTAAACGGTCACCTCGCCCTGGTGCACGTATCCCTCCACCGCGACCTGAATGCCGGTAAGGCCCTCCTCGGCGAGACAGACCAGGCTTCCGACGTCTGCCATCTCGGGCGGCAGTTCCAGCCGTTCCATGACGGACTCGAAAGGGCGGCCGATGCGGCCGGCACCCGCACGGATCTCCTGCACGGCGGCGCGGAAGCCGTCCTCGTCCTTCACACCGAAGGCCAGCTCGGAGGAGTAGGAGAGGGCGGGCTTGAGCCACAGGGGGTAGGAGACGCCATCCGGCAGTTGCGGCTCGTCCGCGTCAAGGTCCACCCGGCCGAACGCGGGCACCGCCTCCGGCGCGGCCGCGCGCTGCTCCAGGCGACTCCAGTACTTGTGCTCGCACTTGACGATCGAGGCCAGATCGGTGGCGCGGGTGCCGTACTCGCGGGCGAGGATCGGCACCATGGTGGAGACCGGGAAGTCCCAGTAGCCCGTGATCGCGTCGATCGTGCCGTCAAAGGCATCGAGCACGCGGCGGGCCCGGTCGAGCAGATCCGGTACGGAGACCTCTCCGCCCTGCAGTTCCTCGATGGTCAAAAGACCGTGGAACCGGCAGTCGCGCCCGGCACCGGCCGCCCGCAGGGTCGGCAGATTCGCCTCGTCCATACCGATGACGAAGATGTCCTCGCTCACATGTGCTCCTTAAGGGGACGGTGGGAATCACGATCAGGTCCGGACTTGGGCCAGGCGTAAGGACGCGGCTCCGGACCGACCGGCCAGCGGGTGCCCACGAGGAGTTGTACGTATGCATGGCAGTCACGGAGCCGCCCGGAGGAGCCGACAGCATGTGCGTACGTGAACGGGGGCTGTGTCGTGGAGAGCTCAGGGCAGCACCCTCACTGCTCGGGCGATGACGAGGAGCGAGGTCAGGAGCGCGGCGACGCTCCGCACGCTCATCAGGAGTTTGGCGCGCGCTGACAGCGCCATGGTGTCCGTCGGGCTGAACGCCGTGGAGTTGGTCACGGAGACGTACAGGCAGCCCACCAGTGTGGGCACCCAGTCGGACGCGCCGCTGGCGCCGTCTCCGAGCCGTCCTTCACTCCCGCGTGCACCAGTTGGTGGATCAGCATGCCGAGCGCGACCGGATTGCTGGCTGCGATGACCGCCACCAGCGTGAGCGAGAGGATGCGGAAGGTGCTGGTCCGACGGATGAGACGGCGCGGATTGATGGCGACCAACGGCACCAGCAGGACGACCTCCAGAGCCGGCAGGACGTAACGCGGGGGAATCAGAAGCTGCTCCGGCAGGAGGAGGTACAGCCCGAGCGCCGACAGCGTCGCAACGACGGCGGGCAGGCGGGCCTCGCCGCGCCGATGGTGCCGAGGATGGCTGCGCCGGGCAGCCGCTCTGGTACGGGGCACGCGTCGTCCTGCGCTCGTCCGTCCGTTACCTCTCACTGGGTGAGCCGTTCGCGGATCGCCGTCACGAAGTCGTCCAGGTCCTTCGGGGTGCGTGAGGGTGATCAGCGGATAGCCGCCCTCTGTGTCCACGACGACCGGTTCGTCTACCCACGCCTTGGCGCCGGCGTTGGTGATGTCGGTGCGCATGGACGGGTACGAGGTGAGGTCCTGCCCCGCACCACGTCGGCCTCCACCAGCGCCCACATGCCGTGGCAGATGGCGGCGACGGGACGGCCGTTCGCCGCGAACGCCTTCACCGTGTCCACGGCCACGACCTCCAGGCGCAGGTGGACGGCGTTGAGCGTGCCGCCGCGAATGAGCAGGAGGTCGTGCGGGGCTGCGCCCAAAGTCTCGTAGGACACGTCCGGGGTCATCCGGCCGGGTAGGGGTGGTCCTCCAGGAGCTTCGCGAGGTGGACGGTGTTGACCGCGAGCGCGCGGGTCGTGTCTGCCACTGCCTCGGGTGTCCCGTCGAGGTCCTGGTAGTCGGTGCCCTGCTGGGCCTCTCCGACCCAGTACGTGACGGCGCCGGGGGCGAGGGAGAAGCCGACGTCGTTCAGGCCCTGAAAGACGTCGGCGCTCACCTTGTGCGCCCCGTCCTCGTTGCCGACTACTGCGACTGCGGCGACCTTGCCGGAGAAGAGGGGGCGCCCCTGCTCGTCGGTCTGCGACGAATCGGCGTTCAGCCGTTCCAGGACACGTTGGCAGATGCTGGAGGGATGCCCGAGCCAGATCGGCGTGGCGATCACGAGGATGTCGGCCCGGAGCACCTTCTCGCGCAGGAGCGGCCAGGCGTCACCCTCCCCCATGTCCACCCCGATGCCGGGGCGTACGTCGTGGTCGGCGACGCGTACCGTCTCCGTCGTCACGCCGAGCTTGTCGAGTTCGGCGCAGACCTGGTCCGACAGCAGCAGACTGCTGGAGGGGGCGGGGGAAGAGTTGAGCGTGCAGACCAGGGACAGGGCGCGCATGGTGTGTTTCTCCTTGTGCGAGAGTGGAACGAGCGGCATGTACACAGGGTCACCTGCCATCAAGGCGCGGCAGGACGACACTGCTGTAGAAGTCGAAGAATCCTTGTGGTCGGGCCCGACCTGGCCGACGTACACCTCGTCGAAGCCCGCGTCGACGTAAGCCGCCACGGCGCTTACGTGTTCGTCCACGTCGTCGCCGCAGACCATGCCGTCGGCGACGGCCTCCTCGGTCACGAGCGTCGACGCCTGCTCGAAATGGGCCGAGTCGGGCAGCACTTGGCCGAGTTCGCCCGGCAGGAACGGGGTCGGCCACAGCCTGTAGGCCGTCGTGACCGCCTGGCCGCGGTCCGTGCCCCAGCACACCTTCATGCCGCCGAGTACGGGCTTCCGGCCGCCTCCCGCGCGCCGGAACTGCCCCATCAGGTCTGCGTCCGGCGTCATCGTGACGAACCCGTCCTCCCTCCGGCCGGCCGGCGCCGCGGCCTCGGGCCGGAACCGGAACCCGGAGACGTCGACGTCGACGTCGACGGGGACAGGCTCGTCGGACACCGCCATGAGGTGTTCGGCTTCCCGCAGATACTGGCCGCGCATCAGCCGATCGTCCAGACGCCCGACGGAGTAGGAGGGGTCACCGGCGGCGGCCGGACGTATGGTGGCGCGGCGCAGGCTGTCGCCCGACCTGCGTGGCCGCCGTGTCAACGGCTGTCGGTCATTCCGCCGGTCACCGCGATGGTTTCGCCGATCGTGTAGCTGGAATCGGCTTCGGAGGCGAGGTAGACGTAAGCGGGGGCGAGTTCCTCCGGCTGGGCCGCGCGGCCCATCGGATCCGCGGCAGCGAGGTTCTCCTTCAGGTAGTCGTCGGGGAAGCGCTGGCCGGCGAGGTTCAGGACGGTCCATGTGGGGCCAGGGGCCACGACGTTCGCGCGGATCCCGCGTTTGGCCAGGTGAGAGGCGATCGACTTCGTGAAGATGATCTGCGCGGCCTTCGATGCCGCGTAGTCCATCATCATGTCGCTGCCTTTGAGGCCCTCCTCCGACGCCGTCGCGATGATCGCGTCCCCCCGCTTCAGGTGGGGCAGGGACGCTTGTACGAGGTGGAAGTAGGCGTAGACGTTCGTCTTGAACGCCAGGTCGAAGTCCTCGAAGTTCAGGTCCTCGAGCGAGTTCTGACTGTTGAGGCGAGCCGCGTTACTCACCAGGATGTTCAAGCCGCCCAGAGTGTCCACCGTCGTTTCGACGGCGTGTCGGCAGAAGTCCGGATCACACAGGTCACCCGGTATCAGCAGGCACCGCCGGCCCTCGGCTTCGACCGCCTTGCGGGCTTCTTCGGCGTCCTCCTGCTCCTCGGGCAGATACACGATCGCCACGTCGGCGCCCTCACGGGCATACAGCACTGCCACGGACCTGCCGATGCCCGAGTCGCCACCGGTGATCAGCGCCACCTTGCCCCGCAGTTTGTCCGACCCGCGGTAGCGCGGCGCCATGTAGCGAGGCGGCGTCGACATCTTCGACTCCAGGCCGGGTCGCGACTGACGCTCAAACCGATACGGCGGCGCCGGCTCACCGGCCCCGTCCGGCCGGGCAGAAGGAACATCACGCGCGTCAGTCATCAGCCTAATCTCCAGTCACACGTACAGAGGGCGCCCTCCGCGTAACCCGGACGCGAGCGCCAAAACACACCCGCCTGCGATGATGTGCGCCCGGGAAGCGATCGGACCATCGACGACCGCGAACCCATCCGCACAGACCCGGAAAGCGACCTGCTGCACGTCGGCTTCCGGCGTGAAGGATGCCCGGTTCACTGCGACGGCCCTGGTACACCCGGCCGCGTACTGCTTCACAACTTTTGTCACCCCGTCTGCACCGCGGAACTCATCGACCCCCACTTGGAACTCCCCTCCCATCTCTCCAGCCGCAGCGGGCCGGAGGGGGATGGCAGAAGCGTGGGAGCGCGCGCGAGTAATGATCATGGTCAAGACGTATCCGCAACTGGCAACGAACTGCCGCGAGGCGAGCTGCGTCGCCGGCGTACACCTCGACCGCGCAGCCCCCGAGCACTGCCGCCCCTTACGGTCAAGTGCCCCAGAACGTTCAAGCTGCTCGGCCTGTTCTCTCCGTGCCGGGACATCGTCGAGAACTACCAGGAGGAAATGTTCTCGCTGTAAACACGCCACGTGCGTCTCATCCGAACAAAGGTCCCCTCGGCCCGCCCTGAATTCGCGGGGAAGCAGCGGGCATTGTCCCCGCGGCAGCACACCTGGGGAACCGCGGGAGGACCACATGCACCAGGCCCTCAAACGAGCGCCAGCAGGCTGTGCAAAACCGAGGGCTGATCGAAATCACCAGAAGCCGCGGCCATTGAAGCGCCCACCTCACCGACACAGGCCGACAGGACCTCACCGACCGCGGCATCCGCCCCACGGAGCAGCGCGCCGCACCGCCAGAGCGGCTCGGCCGCAGGCCGGCACCGCCACGGCCCAAGACGGCACCGAAGGCCCGTACAAGCTATGCGGATCGGCTCCTCGAAGAACTGGCCGCGAACGACGCCTGTCTCACCAAGCCCCTCGAACCCGGCCCGCACGCGGTGAATTGGGCGTCATGGGTCAACGCCGCCCGCAAGTCCGGCAAGATCCCCCACACGCAGGAGCTCTACGGATACCGCACCCACCGCTGCTAGGAAATCAAGTTCGTCGACATCCCCGCCTGGCGCCTCGCCGCACTCACACCGCTCCCCGTTCCATCCAGACTCACCAAACCCCAATCCGTCGTGGCCGCCCTCCCAAAGCAGCCGCAGGCCATGGGATTGACGAAGTCCGTCCAAGGGCGCGCCCTGCGCGTCATCCAGGCCCTCATCACCGCCACCGAAACACAAGGCTCAAGACGGGCTCGGAACCACACAAGGCGCTCACCCACCCCATCGGCGCCGCAGCGCACCACCGCACTTCACCATCGCCGCCCAAGGCGAAAGCGTCGGATTCCTCATTCCCAGGAACAGGACCGCGGCGAACACGTGACCACTCGCCGAAATCGCGCAGGAAGTCGGCCTCCGCGGCGAAGCCGCGGAACGCAAACGCCGCGCAGACCAGCAAGCGCGCGAGGAGCAGCACCGGCGCCGGGAAGCCGCCATGCAGGAAGCCCGTGCCGCGTACGCCCACGCTTATCGCGTCAAACACCTCGAAGAACAAGCAGGGAGCCTTACAGACCCCGCTCCTACTGAGCCCCGAACCAGGCCATGACCCGCATGAAGACATCGCCCGTAACGCCCACGGCGCACATAATGCACATTCGACGAAACAGCAGGTCAGGCGCCCTTTGCGGCAGGTTCGAGGATCGCGACGCATTCAACATGATGAGTCATCGGAAACAGATCAAACGCCCGCAGCATCCGCACCCGATAACCCCCCTCCCGGAAGTACCCCAGATCCCGAGCCAACGCCGCCGGATCGCAAGCCACATACGCGATGCGCCGCGCCCCCAGGGACGCCAGATGCGCCACCGTCTGCCGGCCGGCGCCCGCCCGCGGCGGGTCCAGGACGATCAGGTCCACCTCGGTGATCCCCGTACGCGGCAGTACCGACTCGACCTTGCCCTGCTCGATCCGCACTCGGTCGAAGTCGGCCAGGTTGTGCCGGGCGTCCTCCACCGCGCGCTTGCCGGACTCGATGCCGAGGACCGCGCCCTTGTCGCCAAGGCGGTCGGCGAGGGCGCCGGCGAAGAGGCCGACGCCGCAGTAGAGGTCGAGGGCCATCTCGCCCTTGCGGGGCAGCAGGCCTTGCATGACCGCCGTCACCAGGGTGTCCGCGGCCTTCGGGTGGACCTGCCAGAAGCCGCCGCTGCCGACCCGGTGGGTACGGCCGTCCGCGCGTTCGCGGACGAAGGGGCGGCCGTGGACGCGGTGGACGCCGCCGTCCTTCTCGCCGACCCGCATCACCGAGACCGGCCGGTCCAGTTCGACGATCGGCAGGCGCCCGCCCGGCCTCGGCGTCAGGATCACCTGGCGGTCCTGCGAACCGGTCGCCGCGATCGCCTCGACCCCCGCCATGCCGGACCAGTCGCGCTTCTCGATGCCGAGTTCGCTGACCCCCTCGGCGGCGATCATGCAGTGGTCGATCGGCTCGACGTCGTGCGAGCGGTGCCGGCGCAGTCCGGCGTGGCCGTCGGCGTCGACGGCGTACTGCACGCGCGTCCGCCACTGCGGCACCTGCCCGGCGGGCAGCTTGTCGCCCTCGGCCGGCATGACCGTGCCGTCCCAGCCGATGTCCTCGGGCGTGAGCCCCGCGAGCCGCTGCAACTGCTCGGCGATGACCTCGCCCTTCATCCGGCGCTGCGCCCCCGGCTTGGCGTGCTGCCAGTCGCAGCCGCCGCAGCGGCCGGGCCCGGCGAAGGGGCAGGGTGCCTCGATGCGGTCCTTGGACGCCGACAGGATCTCGACCGCGTCGGCGCGCAGGAAGCGGTCGCCCTCATCACCCTCGGTCACCCGGGCCACGACACGCTCGCCGGGCAGGGTGTGCCGGACGAACAGGACCTGGCCCGCGTCCGTGCGGGCGATGCAGTGCCCGCCGTGGGCGACGGGGCCGATCTCGACCTCGTACTCCTCCCCCACCAGCGACTTCTTCTGTTCTGCCTGCATGGTGGGGTGACTCCAGATCGAGAGGCGGGACGGCGCGGCCCTCGACGGCGCTCTTCAGCGGCCCGGGCCTGACAACAGCCCACCAGTCTACGTGCTCCCGCCCGCACCCCCGGCCCGCGTCATCGCTGAGCGTCCGGCCCGGCGGCCTCCTTGGCCCACCCCAAGATCCACGCGCTCCGGCCACCCCGCCCGGCCCCCATCAGCGCAGGCCCTCCCCCACCGGATGTCTCCGCCCGCTCCTGAAGCTACGCACTCCTGCCGCGTCATCGCTGAGCGTCCGGCCCGGCGGCCTCCTTGGCCCACCCCAAGGTCCAGGCACTCCGGACACTCCGCCCGGCCCCGTCAGCACAGGCCCTCAAGCCCCCGGACCACCCCGTCGCCCACTCCAAGGTCCACGCACTCCTGCCGCGCCCCCGCCCCGCCCCCGTCAGCGCTTGGCGTCCGGCTCCGCAGGCTCCTTCGCCCGCTCCTGGGCCGGCCCCCGCCGCACCGCTCCCGGTGCGTTCCAGTCCTGCCGCTTGCGGGCCCGGGCCTTCGCCGCCTCGGACGACTGGAGCTGGTAGGGCACCGAGGTCACCATGATGCCCGGCGTGAACAGCAGCCGGCCCTTCAGCCGCAGTGCGCTCTGGTTGTGCAGCAGATGCTCGTACCAGTGGCCGACGACGTACTCCGGGATGATCACGGACACGGCGTCGCGCGGGGACTCCTTGCGCAGCCCCTTCACGTACTCGATGATCGGCCGCGTGATCTCGCGGTAGGGCGAGTCGAGCACCTTCAGCGGTACGTCGATCCCACGCCGCTCCCACTCCTCGCGCAGCGCCTTGGTCTCCGCCGGGTCGACGTTGACGCTGAGCGCCTCCAGGCTGTCCGAGCGCATCAACTTGGCGTAGGCCAGGGCGCGCAGGGCCGGGCGGTGGATCTTGGAGACCAGGACGACCGAGTGCACGCGGGACGGCCGTACGCTGTCGTCGCTCGGGCCCTCGGGGGCGGCGAGTTCCTCGGAGACGTGGTCGTAGTGGCGGCGGATCGCCGTCATCACGCCGTAGAAGATCACCATGCCGAGCAGCGCGACCCAGGCGCCGTGCGTGAACTTGGTGACGAGCACGACGATCAGGACCAGGCCGGTGAAGAAGGCACCGAAGGTGTTGATCGCGCGGGAGCGGATCATGTGGCGGCGCTTGGCCTGGTCCTTCTCCGTCCTCAGCAGACGGTTCCAGTGGCGGACCATGCCGGTCTGGCTGAGCGTGAAGGAGACGAACACGCCGACGATGTACAGCTGGATCAGGCGGGTGGAGTCGGCGCCGTAGACCCACACCAGCAGCATGGCCGCGCCCGCCAGCAGCACGATGCCGTTGGAGAAGGCGAGCCGGTCGCCGCGGGTGTGCAGCTGGCGGGGGAGGTAGCGGTCCTGGGCGAGGATCGAGCCGAGCACCGGGAAGCCGTTGTAGGCGGTGTTGGCCGCCAGGAACAGCACCAGCGCGGTGGCCGCGGCGAGCACGATGAAGAAGAAGCTGCCCTTGCCGAAGACTGCCTCGGCGACCTGGGTGATCACCGGGTTCTGGACATAGCCGGAGCCGACCGCGACGCCGTCCTTGATCAGGTCGACGGCCGGGTTCTCGGCCATGCGGACCTTGGTCACCATCGCGAGCGCGATGATGCCGCAGAACATGGTGACGGCCAGCAGGCCCATCATCGCCAGCGTGGTCGCCGCGTTCTTCGACTTGGGCTTGCGGAAGGCCGGGACGCCGTTGGAGATCGCCTCGACACCGGTGAGCGCGGCACAGCCGGAGGAGAAGGCGCGCAGCAGGAGGAAGACGAGCGCGAAGCCCGCGAGCCCCTGGTGCTCCGGCTTGATCTCGTACGACGCCGTGGGTGCCCGCATGGTGTCGTCGAGGATCAGCCCGCGGAACGCGCCCCACGCGATCATGATGAAGACGCCCACGACGAAGACGTACGTCGGGATGGCGAAGAGCCCGCCGGACTCCCGGACGCCGCGCAGGTTCATCACCGTCAGCAGCAGGATCACCGCGGCGGCGCACTC
Organism: Streptomyces sp. NPDC107528; assembly: GCF_055639295.1. Lineage (NCBI taxonomy): Bacteria > Bacillati > Actinomycetota > Actinomycetes > Kitasatosporales > Streptomycetaceae > Streptomyces > Streptomyces sp. NPDC107528. The sequence goes on along the minus strand of NZ_JBVKAV010000001.1, from coordinate 146,007 downwards.
GACCTTGTGCTCGACCACGAACGGGATCGCGGAGCCGAGGTTCTCGATGCCGGAGGAGATGGAGACGGCGACGGTCAGGACGTAGTCGACGAGCAGGGCGCTCGCGACCGTCAGGCCGGCCTTGGGGCCGAGGTTGGTGGTCGCCACCTCGTAGTCACCGCCACCGCTGGGGTAGGCGTGCACGTTCTGCCGGTAGGACGCGACCACGGTGAACATCAGCACGACGACCGCGACCGCGATCCAGGGGCTGAAGTGGTACGCCGACACGCCCGCGATGGAGAGGACCAGCAGTACTTCTCCGGGCGCGTATGCCACGGAGGACAGCGGGTCGGAGGCAAAGACGGGCAGTGCGATGCGCTTCGGCAGGAGCGTTTCCGCCAGCCGGTCACTGCGCAGCGCGCGCCCGATCAGAATCCGTTTGGGCACGTCGGTCAGTTTGGACACAACAGAGAATCGTAGGCCCCCTGCCTGGGCCGGAGCACATCCGGGTGAAATCACGCGCGGCGCCGGGGTGAATTCCGGGCCGCGCTCGTGCCTTGCGCCGATCCGTTCGGCGCCCCCATGCCTCCATGACCTGCGCCTGAACGCTCATCACCCCGTCTGAACGCTCATCACCACCGGGAGACCTCATGTCGCAGACGACCGCTCAGCTCGTCGGAGTCCTCGTCTCGCTCGCCGGCCTCGGCGTCCTGACTCTGGCCAGCCTCCGCAGCTTCAACCGCCGCTGAGCGGGCGGGCGGGACGCCCCGGTCGGCCTGTCGGACCCGGAGGTTACGGTGGACGAAGGCACACGCGAGCCCACGATCCGTACCGCGGGGGATCATCGACGGGATTCCCCGGCATGATGTTGCCCAGCGGTCCCCGACCGGCCCGCGCCTGTTGCCCGGCGAACCGAGAGAAGGATATGAGCACCACGTTCACGCAAGTCAGACGCCTCACGAGGAGTGCGGGGTAAGCGCCGTGCACATCGTCATCATGGGTTGCGGAAGGGTGGGCTCCGCTCTTGCCCAGACCCTGGAGCAACAAGGGCATACGGTCGCCGTGATCGACCAGGACCCCACCGCGTTCCGCCGGCTGGGCCCCGGGTTCGGAGGCCGCCGGGTGACCGGCGTCGGCTTCGACCAGGACACCCTGCGCGAGGCGGGCATCGAGGAGGCGGGCGCCTTCGCCGCCGTCTCCAGCGGTGACAACTCCAACATCATCTCCGCGCGCGTGGCCCGCGAGATGTTCGGCGTGGAGAACGTCGCTGCCCGGATCTACGACCCCCGTCGCGCCGAGGTCTACCAGCGCCTCGGCATCCCCACCGTGGCCACCGTCCGCTGGACGGCCGACCAGATGCTGCGCCGTCTGCTGCCCTCGGGCGCCGAGCCGCTGTGGCGTGACCCCACCGGCGGCGTGCAGCTCGCCGAGGTGCACGCGTCCACGGACTGGGTGGGCCACAAGATCAGCAGGCTGCAGGAGGAGACGGGCGTCCGCGTCGCGTTCCTGACCCGGCTCGGTGAGGCGATCCTGCCCACCTCGCAGACGGTGCTGCAGGAGGGCGACCTGGTGCACGTCATGATGCGCACCGACGAGGTCGACAAGGTCGAGGCGGCGTTCGCCAAGGGTCCCGAAGAGGAGGGCGGTCACTGATGAGGGTCGCCATTGCCGGTGCCGGTGCGGTGGGCCGCTCGATCGCGGGCGAACTGCTGGAGAACGGCCACGAGGTCCTTCTGATCGACAAGGCGCCGACCGCCATCTCGGTCGAACGCGTCCCGCAGGCGGAGTGGCTGCTGGCCGACGCCTGCGAGATCACATCGCTGGACGAGGCAGCCCTACAGCGCTGCAACGTGGTGATCGCCGCGACGGGCGACGACAAGGTCAACCTGGTCGTCTCCCTGCTGGCGAAGACGGAGTACGGCGTACCGCGTGTCGTGGCCCGTGTGAACAACCCCAAGAACGAGTGGCTGTTCAACGAGGCCTGGGGCGTCGACGTGGCCGTCTCCACCCCCCGTCTGATGTCGGCCCTGGTCGAGGAAGCGGTCTCGGTCGGCGACCTGGTCCGCCTCCTGCGCTTCAGCCACGGTGACGCCAACCTCGTCGAACTGACCCTCCCTGAGGAGTCGGCCCTCGCCGGCACCCAGGTAGGCGACGTGGAATGGCCCCAGGACACCTCCCTGGTGACCATCATCCGAGGCACCCGGGTCCTCACTCCGTCCCGCGAGGACTCCCTGGAAGCCGGCGACGAACTCCTCTTCGTGGCCGCTCAGGCCAGGGAGGAGCAGCTGGAGGACCTGCTGTCGGTGCGGCGCGAGGACGCGGCGGGCTAGCCCTGCGGGCATACGACGACGGAGGGCGCCCTGGGGATCACAGGGCGCCCTTCGCGTTGGGGGGCCGGCCGGCAAAATCAAGCCCGTCCGGCGTTTGAGGACGAGGCCGTTCAGGCCGACAGCGGGGGCCTGGGGGCGGCAGCCCCCAGACAGGGGCGCACCAACGGCACCAACGGCGGGTACCTACTCGGCCGAGCCGGCGGCAGCCTTGCGCTCCTGCTCGGCCTTCTCCGCCGCCTCCATCTCCGCGAACACGTCGATCGGCGCGGGCGCCTTCGCCAGGAAGACCCACGTCAGCCACACGGCCAGCAGGAACGGTGGAATCTTCAGGGCGATCAGGACCCAGCCGAACTGCGTGGTGTCCGCCCACCAGTACAGCGGGAAGAGGATCGCGCACTTGGCGAGCAGGATCAGGCCCCAGGCCCAACTGGCCTTCGCGTACGCCTTCTTGCGCCCGGGATTGCGGGTGCGCCAGGAGAGGTTCTCCTTGAACACCGGCCCGAGGATCAGCCCGATCAACGGCACGCCGCACAGGGTCGTGATGATGTACGCGAGCGCCAGTCCCAGCGTGTAGAGCATGCCGGGCAGGTAGAAGTCCTTGGCGTTGCCGGTCATCATCGCGAACACGACACCGAAGGCGACGCCGAAGACGCCGCTGAACGCGTGCTTGATGGTGTCCCGCATCACCAGGCGCACCACCACCAGCACCAGGGACACCGCAAGCGCGGCGATGGCCGAGAGGTGCAGATCCTTGTTGATCGTGTAGATGGTGACGAAGAGCAGACCGGGCAGCACCGTCTCGATCATGCCGCGCATGCCGCCGAAGGCCTCGAACAGCGCAGCCTCGGTCACCGCCCGGGCATTCTGCTCGGCGTCTGCGGTGGTGTCGGTGGTGTCTTCAGTCGGCTTGTCGAGCGACGTCACCGGCTACTCCCGTCCGAGGGGTCTCAGTTCGTATTTCGGGTTGAACAGCACCCGGCGGCCCCGGCTCATGGAGACCCGGCCCGATGCGATCAGCCGGCGCCCCGGCTCTATCCCTACTATGGAGCGCCTGCCGAGCCACACCACGTCCAGGGCGGCGGAGCCGTCGAACAGCTCGGCCTCCAGGGCGGGGACTCCCGCACGCGGCCGCAGGGTGACCGTGCGCAACGTACCAGTAACCGTCACTATCTGTCGGTCACGGCAGTCACCGATCTTGGTACAGCCGGTCGTCTCGGCGTCCTCACGCAGCTCCTCGGACTCCAGGTCCTCCTGCGACGAGGAGAGCCGGTCGAGCATGCGCCGGAACCGGCCCACCGACTTTTCCGAACGAGGAACAGCACTCATGTCTTGAAGCCTACCGGGGTGCACCGACACTCTCGTACCCCCGGTGCCGACGCCCGAACCAGCCGCTGCCGGCCCGCCCCACCGCTCACTTCTCGAACCGGTACCCCATCCCGGGCTCCGTGATGAAGTGCTTGGGGTGCGACGGATCGCCCTCCAGCTTCCTGCGCAGCTGGGCCATGTACACCCGCAGGTAGTTCGTCTCCGTGCCGTACGACGGCCCCCACACCTCCTGGAGCAGCTGTTTCTGACTGACGAGCCGCCCCATGTTGCGGACGAGCACCTCCAGCAGATGCCACTCGGTGGGGGTGAGGCGTACGTCCTTCCCGCCCCGGTTGACCTTCTTCGCGGCCAGGTCGACGGTGAACGCCTCGGTCTCCACCGTGGTCACGTCGTCCTCGCCGGGCCCGACCGGCTCGGCGCGGCGGACGGCGGCACGGAGCCGGGCGAGCAGCTCGTCCATGCCGAAGGGCTTGGTGACGTAGTCGTCGGCGCCCGCGTCCAGCGCCTCGACCTTCTCGTCGGAGGAGTGCCGGGCGGACAGCACCAGGATCGGCACCCGGGTCCAGCCGCGCAGCCCGCGGATCACCTCGACGCCGTCCATGTCGGGCAGACCGAGGTCGAGGACGACCACGTCGGGGTGGCGGGTGGCCGCGAGTTCGAGGGCGGTGGCCCCGTCGTGGGCCGCGTCGACCTCGTACTTGCGGGCCTTGAGGTTGATCACGAGGGCGCGCACGATCTGCGGCTCGTCGTCGATCACCAGTACCCTCGTGGGGGCCTGGGGGGTCCCCCCGGTCGGGCTCAGCATGTGGTCTGCCTTTCGGGTTCCACGGGGCGCTCCACTGGCACGCCCCCCTCTTCGTGAAGCGCCGCGCGCGATCCTGCCGCCCGCAGCGTGAGCACCATGGTGAGCCCGCCGCCCGGCGTGTCCTCGGCGTTGAGCGTGCCGCCCATCGCCTCGGCGAAGCCGCGGGCGACCGCGAGCCCCAGCCCCACTCCGGCTCCGCGCGGGGCGTCGCCGTAACGCTGGAAGGGCGCGAAGATGCGTTCCTTCGCCTCGTCGGGCACGCCGGGACCGCGGTCGACCACCCGGACCTCGACCCGTTCGGCGAGGGCGCTGGCGGCGACGAGAACCCGGCCGCCGTCCGGGCTGTACTTGACGGCGTTCTCGACCAGGTTGGCCACCGACCGCTCCAGCAGCCCGGGGTCCACGGCAACCATGGGCAGCGTCTCCGGAATGTCCAGCTCCACGCTGTCCTCCGGCACCCCGCCGAGCGCCATCGGCACCACTTCGTCGAGGTCGATCTCGCGGATGAGCGGCGTCACCGTGCCGGTCTGCAGCCGGGACATGTCCAGGAGGTTCCCCACGAGGTGGTCGAGCCGGTCGGCACCCTCCTCGATGCCCTCCAGGAGCTCGGCCTCGTCCTCCTCGGACCACGCCACGTCGTCGGACCGCAGCGACGAGACCGCCGCCTTGATGCCCGCGAGCGGCGTACGCAGGTCGTGGCTGACGGCGGCGAGCAGTGCCGTGCGGATCCGGTTGCCCTCGGCCAGCTCCTTGGCCTGGTCGGCCTCCTCCTGGAGCCTGCGGCGGTCCAGGACGACCGCGGCCTGAGCGGCGAAGGCGGCGAGCACCCGGCGGTCCTCGGCGGGCAGCACCCGGCCGGTCAGCGCGAGTGCCATGTGGTCGCCGACCGGCACGTCCACGTCCGCGTCCTCGGGCCGCTGCAGTGCCCGTTCCAGGCCCACCCGGCCCGCGCACGTCCACGGATCGACGTCGCTCGCGCGCTCCAGCAGGGCCGCGGACTCCATGCCGAAGGTCTCGCGGACCCGCTCCAGCAGCTCCTCCAAGCCGGTCTCGCCGCGCAGCACGTTGCCCGCGAGGAAGGAGAGGATCTCCGACTCGGCGCGCAGACGTGCCGCCTGGTGCGTGCGGCGGGCGGCGAGGTCGACCACGGAGGCGACGGACACCGCCACGAAGACGAAGATCACGAGCGCGAGCAGGTTCTTCGGGTTGGCGATGGTCAGTGTGTGAGCGGGCGGTGTGAAGAACCAGTTCAGCAACAGTGAACCGACCGCCGCCGACACGAGTGCCGGGAGGAGCCCGCCGAGCAGGGCGGCGCCCACCGTCAGGGTCAGGAACAGCAGCATGTCGTTGGCGAGACCGAGGTCGGCGTCGACGTGGGTCAGCAGCAGCGTGAGCAGCACCGGGCCGACGACGCCGGTGAACCAGCCCCAGATGATCCGCGCCCGGCCGAGGCGCGCCCCGCGGGCCACGGGCAGCCCGCGCCCCTTGGCGACCTCCTCGTGCGTCACGATGTGCACGTCGAGGTCGGGGCCCGACTCCCGGGCCACCGTCACGCCCACCCCAGGTCCGAACACGTACTGCCAGCTCTTGCGGCGCGAGGAGCCGAGGACGATCTGGGTGGCGTTCACACCGCGCGCGAAGGCCAGCAGGGCCGCCGGGATGTCGTCCCCGACGACATGGTGGAAGGTGCCGCCGAGGTCCTCGACGAGGGTGCGCTGGACGGCCAGCTCCTTGGGCGAGGCGGAGGTCAGGCCGTCACTGCGGGCGATGTAGACGGCGAGCACCTCGCCGCCGGCGCCCTTCTCCGCGAGCCGGGCCGCCCGGCGGATCAGCGTCCGCCCTTCCGGACCGCCGGTCAGGCCCACGACGATCCGTTCCCGCGAACCCCAGATCTTCGACACCCGGTGATCACTGCGGTACTGCTTCAGATACTCGTCGACGCGGTCGGCCACCCAGAGCAACGCCAGCTCCCGCAGTGCGGTCAGGTTTCCCGGCCGGAAGTAGTTGGACAGGGCCGCGTCGACCTTGTCCGGCTGGTAGATGTTGCCGTGCGCCATCCGTCGCCGAAGTGCCTGTGGCGACATGTCGACCAGCTCGATCTGGTCGGCCCTGCGCACCACCTCGTCCGGCACCGTCTCCTGCTGCCGTACGCCCGTGATCGACTCGACGACGTCACCGAGAGACTCCAGGTGCTGGATGTTGACGGTCGATATCACGTCGATACCGGCGGCGAGCAGCTCCTCCACGTCCTGCCAGCGCTTGCCGTTGCGCGAGCCCGGAATGTTGGTGTGGGCCAGCTCGTCGACGAGCGCCACCTGGGGCCTGCGGGCGAGGACGGCGTCCACGTCCATCTCCGTGAAGGACGAACCCCGGTACTCCAGTTCCTTGCGCCGTATCTGCTCCAGGCCGTGCAGCATCACCTCGGTGCGCGGCCGGTCGTGGTGTTCCACGAACGCGACCACGCAGTCGGTCCCCCGCTCCACGCGCCGGTGCGCCTCGGACAGCATCGCGTACGTCTTGCCGACGCCCGGTGCCGCACCGAGATAGATCCGAAGCCTGCCGCGTCCCATGTTCCTCATTGTGTTCCGGCCACTGCTGCCTACGCAGCGTCGACCTTACGGCCAATATTCGCGACAAATGGGGCCGGGTGCGGCGGCGGGAGCGTCTTTGACGCAACTCTGACGCTCCCGCCAGGTGCGTCGTGGGGACTCAGCTGGGGTTGTCGGCGTGCGTGAGGGTCTCCCAGGCCACGAAGAGGTTGTTACTGCCGGACGGGCGGTTGCGCGTGTTCAGCGTCTCGGTGTTGGTCATGGCATGCCCGAGACGGTTGGCCAGGGCGTTGTGCCCGACCTCGGTGACCGGGCCGAGCCCGAGCTTCAGCGAGCCGCGGCACAGCCAGCTGGGCACGCCTTCACCGAGCTCGTACTTGGCTTGGAACCCGAGCGCGTGCCGCAGCCGCTCGCCGACGTCGGTGCCGTACAGGTCCTGCCCCTGGATCCGGCTGGTCTCCGCGACGTGCGAGATCGCGGAGATGCCGTAGCCGGTGTGCGTGAAGTCGCGGCAGGTCTCCTGGGTGAGGCCGGTGACGAAGGTGGACTGCCCCTGCCAGTAGTTGACGATCTTCTCGCGCGTGTTGAGGTTCTGGCTCGGCACGGTCTTCGGCAGATCGCCGTCCGAGGACAGGTACACATACGCGGCGGTGCGGGTGCGGAACTTCCCCATGGCCTTGTCGTACGACGCCTTGTCCTCCAGGAAGACGGAGATGCCGACGGCGGCCTCCATCATCGACAGCTCCCAGTTGCCGTTGGAGTTGGAGCCGTTGATGATCTCGGGCAGGTACACGTTGCGGAGCATGGTGGCGAACCGGCCGGAGTTCGCCCAGTTCCCGGTGTACGTGTGCTTGATGATCTCGGCGGCCTTGGGCCAGGACGAGCCGGCCCAGCCCGTCTGCAGGGGCGCGTTGCTGTTGGTGTGGTCCCTGATGGTGGCCGACCAGGCGTCCATCAGCTCGATGGCCTTCTTCGCGTGCCGCTCGTCGCGGGTGATGTACCAGGCGAGGGCCTGGGTGTAGGCGGCTATCGCGTCCTCGCGCTCATCGGTGCAGCCGTAGTTGGGGTTCGAGTACGAACCGCACTCGACGACCGCGCGGGGCTTGGGAGTGCGGTTCAGATCGGCGTACTTGCTCGCCATCATCCGGTCGAAGGCGCCCTTCCAGGGCTGGGCGCCGGCGTTGACCTTGGAGCGCGTGAACTCCAACTGCCCCTTGGAGACGGTGACTCCGGGGTGCACGAAGGTGGTGGGAGCGGCGTCGGCGGGCCAGGCGAGAACACCGGCGACGAGGGCGGCCGCGGCCGTGAGGAGTGCGGTTCTGCGCATGCGTGGGGGGCCTTCCGTTCTCGTATGTGAACGTAAAGCGCCTTTATGAACGGCGCGTTGGGCCGAGACGGTAGGTACAGACCAATGCACCGTCAAGAGTTCACGCACGAGAAAGGGCCGCACCCCTGAGGGGTACGGCCCTGATGTCTCTACGAGTCTCAGCGAACCTCGGTGATCTCCGGTCCGCGCTGGAGCTGGCCCATGCCGCCGGAGAAGCGCGAACCGGCCTCCTCCTGCTGCACGCCCTCGGGGACCATCTGGGCGTCGGTCGGCAGCTGCAGGACGATCGGGTCACGGGGGGCCATCGGGCCTTCGCCGCGCACCACGACCGTGTCCCGGAAGATCTGCTCGAGCAGACCGGCCGCCTGCGGCTGCACGGCACCCTGACCCGAGATCACACCGCGCAGGAACCAGCGGGGTCCGTCCACACCGACGAACCGCACGACCTGGAAACCGCCCGTGCCGTCCGGCAGCTGAACCGGTACCTGGGCCCGCAGCTCCCAGCCGAGCGGCCCCTCGACCTCGTCGATGATGCCACCCTGCTGAGTGATGCCCGAGCCGATCTCCTCGCGCACCTCGCCCCAGATGCCCTCGCGCTTGGGCGCGGCGAAGGCCTGCAACTGAATGGCGCTGTCGCGCAGCACGACGGTGGCCGCGACGATCGCGTCACCCGCGACCTCCACGCGCAGTTCCATGCCGTCGACGCCCGGCACCAACAGGCCGCCCAGGTCCACCCGGCCCTCGCCGGGCTCACGGACCTCGGAGCTGTCCCAGGGCCCGTCGGGCCGCGGTTCCGGCTCCAGCCGTACGCGCTCGCGCGTACCGTCGTCGTCCGCCTCAGTGTCGATGTCGACGACCTGCTCGGGCTCGCCCGCCGCGTCCTCGGCGGCACCCTTCTTGTTGCGACGTCCGAACACGTCACTGTCCTTCCCGGTCGGATACGACCGAAGCGTATCGATTCCCACCCGTAGCGCCGCCATCGGCGGCCTGACCGCTTGTATCGCTTGTTTCGCCCACCGCGGCATGCCCGCCGGTGGACCCGAAGCCCCCCTCGGCCCGTGCCGAATCGGGAAGCTCCGCGACCTCCTGGAAGCGAACCCTCTCGACCTGCTGGACAACCAGTTGGGCAATCCGGTCGAAGCGCTCGAACCGCACGGGCTCGTGCGGGTCGAGATTCACCACGATCACCTTGATCTCCCCACGGTACCCGGCATCAACCGTCCCCGGGGCATTCACGAGGGCGACACCGCAGCGGGCGGCGAGACCGGAACGCGGGTGCACGAAGGCCGCGTACCCCTCCGGGAGTGCGACAGACACCCCGGTGGGCAGTACGGCCCGTTCCCCAGGCTTGAGTTCACGGCTCTCGGTGGTGCGCAGATCGGCTCCCGCGTCACCGGGAAGCGCGTACGTCGGAAGCGGTACGTCCGGGTCGACCCGGCGGATCAGCACGTTCAGGGGTTCACGGCTCACGGGTTCACCTCGAAGGCACGGGCACGCCGGACCTGGTCCGGGTCGCTCATGGCGGCCCGGATCTCCTCCGGGCGGCCGTTGTCGATGAAGTGGTCGACCTTCACCTCGATGAAGAGGGCGTCGGCGCGGACGGCGACGGGTCCTTCGGGGCCGCCGATCCGACCGGTGGCGGTGGAGTAGATCTTGCGGCCCGCCACCGCCGTCACCTCGGCCTCCAGGTACAGGACCGTGCCCACCGGAACCGGCCGTACGAAGTCGGTCTCCAGCCGTCCGGTCACGGCGATCGTCCGCAGCAGCCAGTTCAGCGAACCGAGGGTCTCGTCGAGGGCGGTCGCGAGGACACCGCCGTGCGCCAGTCCGGGCGCGCCCTGATGGGCGGGCTGCACGGTGAACTCGGCCGTGATGCTGACGCCGTCACCCGCCCGTGCCTCCAGGTGCAGCCCGTGGGGCTGCTCGCCGCCGCAGCCGAAACACTCGCCGTAGTGCGCACCAAGCAGCTCGCCGGGCGCGGGAGCCTCGGCATGCCGCACCGGTTTCACGGCGTCGGCCGGAGGCTTAAGAGACGGGGAAATGCCACTCACAGCCGCAGACCTTACCCGCGCGTCGGCTGCATCCGGACACCGTGCCAAGCTTGGCTCCATGCAGCCCTCCGCCGCCCCGTACGAAGAACGCCTCACCGCGCCCCGCTCCTGGTGGCTGGTCTCGTGCCTGGTCGGGCTCTCCCTGGCCCTGATCCTGCTGCCGTTCGGCACGCTGCCCATGCTCGTCGGCCTGGCCGGCGGCACCGCCGCGGCGGCCGTCATGGCCAGTTCGTACGGCTCGGTCCGCATCCGCGTGGTGGGCGACGCGCTGATCGCCGGTGAGGCGAAGGTTCCGGTGCGGGCGCTGGGGGAGGCACATGTGCTGGACCCCGAGGAGGCCCGTGCCTGGCGCACCCACAAGGCCGACACCCGGGCCTTCCTGCTGCTGCGCGCCTACATCCCCACGGCCCTTCGCGTCGAGGTCACCGACCCCGAGGACCCGACGCCGTACCTCTACCTGTCGACCCGTGAGCCGGAGCGGCTTGCGGAGGCGATCAAGGCTGCGAAGGTCTCGGCCTAGCACACCAGAACGGGCCGTCACCGGCCCTGGTCAAGGCTTGCTCTCGCCGTCGTAAAAGTTTGGCCGCGGCATTCCGAACGGCCTCTCGCGGGCGTGCCGCCTGCCGGTTCTCAGCCGTCTCCGAGTTCCTTGCCCCGGGCTTCACGCATGATGTCGCCCATCTCGAGCGGGTGCGCGGGGCGCTCCAGGGCCGGCAGTTCCGGCAGCTCGTCCCACGGGACCTGGACCTTGCGAAGGTCGGCCCGAATGCGGGCCGCGAGTTTCTTGGTGTCCCGGCGGTTCATGACCGCGCCGACGGCGGCGCCCACCATGAAGGGCATCAGGTTCGGCAGGTTGCGCACCATGCGCTTCATGATCTGCTGACGCAGCTCGCGCTTCATCTGCCCGCCGAGAGCGGCGTTGATCGTCGCAGGCTTCATCGGGTCGATGCCGCGCTCCTCGGACCACGAGGACAGATACGCGGTGCTGCGGTCCTTGAGATTGCCGGGCGGGCGTACGCCGTACACCTCGTGCAGCTCGGCGATCATCTTCAGCTCGATCGCGGCCACGCCGGTGACCTCGGCGGCCAGTTCCGTCGGCATCGCGGGCGGCACCGGCAGCATCGCCGCCGCGCCCACTCCCGCGCCGACCGTGGAGGTCGCGTTCGCGGCGCCCGCCACGAGTTTGTTCGCGAGTTGCTCGGGCCCGAGACCCGGGAAGTGCCGACGGAGGGTCGCGAGGTCCCGTACGGGGATCCGCGGGGCGTTCTCGATGATCCGGTCGGCGAGGTACGCCAGGCCCGCCCTGGCGCGGCTGCCGCCCTTACGGACCCCTTCCCTGGCCCTTTCCCGGAACGCCGCGACCCGCCGCTTCGCGACGGGCGCGGGAACCTCCACCGATGCCGGGAGGTCAGGCCCGGACATCGGTTCGAGCGAGGCTCCCTTGTCGGATGAGCCCCGCTCGCCTTCACGCGCGCCGTACGAGCCGTCGGACGGCTCCTGGTCCGCTCCCCGCGCGGGGAAGCGGCGCTTCCAAGGAGGGGTCGAGCCAGTCATGCCCGACCCGACCTCAGTCGCAGTCGCGGCAGATCGGCTGGCCGTTCTTCTCCCGGGCCAGCTGGCTGCGGTGGTGCACCAGGAAGCAGCTCATGCAGGTGAACTCGTCCTGCTGCTTGGGCAGCACCCGGACGGCCAGCTCCTCATTCGAGAGGTCCGCGCCGGGCAGCTCCAGGCCTTCGGCAGCCTCGAACTCGTCGACGTCCACTGCGGACGTCGACTTGTCGTTCCGCCTGGCCTTCAGCTCTTCAAGGCTGTCCGAGTCGACGTCGTCGTCGGTCTTGCGTGGGGTGTCGTAATCCGTTGCCATGTCGCTCTCCCCCTCTGGGTGTCTGCGGTGTCTCCAGCGCACGTAACGCGTGAGAGGCCGGACTTGTGCCCGACCCGAGGCGGAGATTTTGCCTCACATCAAGGTCTGTTACTCAATCGACACCCAACCGGACTCCTCAAGAGTGATCGGCTTGGATGGCGAACGGGACCGTACACGGTCCCAATGCCGCAGTTCAAAGGCGTCTCACCGTGTACTTCCCGTGATCAAGACCCCTGAAAACCCGGATTTTCCCGGCTTTCCGACAAGGCACATGATCACGGAGAGTAGATGGCCGGAAAACCGCCCTTGTGATCGATCACACACGGAACAGCCGACCGGGTGCCCAGAAAATTCCGCGCAAAGCGAACATCCCCGAATACCCGCCGGGTGTCGGCGCACATGCTCTCAGACCGGAAGGGTCACTCGCATCACGAGACCTCCGCCCTCGCGCGGCTGCGCATAGATGTGGCCGCCGTGAGCCCTCGCCACGGACCGCACGATGGACAGTCCCAGGCCCACGCCCTTGTCGCTGCCCGTGCGCTCCGTACGCAGCCGCCGGAACGGCTCGAAGAGGTTGTCGATCTCGTACGCCGGCACCACGGGCCCGGTGTTGGAGACGACCAGGACCGCCTGCCCGTGCTGGACCTCGGTGGTGACCTCGACCCAGCCGCCCTCCGGGATGTTGTACCGAACGGCGTTCTGCACCAGGTTCAGGGCGATCCGCTCCAGCAGCACGCCGTTGCCCTGGACAACGGCGGGCTTCTGCTCGCCGCGGATCTCCACGCCCTTGGCCTGCGCCTCCGCGTGCACCTGGTCGACGGCCTGCTCGGCCACCTCCGCGAGGTCCACCGGTTTGCGCTCGACGATCTGGTTGTCGCTGCGGGCGAGCAGCAGCAGGCCCTCGACAAGCTGCTCGCTGCGCTCGTTGGTGGCCAGCAGCGTCTTGCCGAGCTGCTGGAGCTCGACCGGCGCGCCCGGGTCCGACAGGTGCACCTCGAGGAGCGTGCGGTTGATCGCGAGCGGGGTGCGCAACTCGTGCGAGGCATTGCCCACGAACCGCTGCTGGGCGGTGAAGGCGCGCTGCAGTCGCTCCAGCATCTCGTCGAAGGTGTCGGCCAGCTCCTTCAGCTCGTCGTCCGGGCCGTCCAGCTCGATACGACGGGACAGGTCCGAGCCCGCCACCGCGCGCGCGGTCCGGGTGATCCGGCCCAGCGGCGACAGGACACGGCCGGCCATGGCGTAGCCGAAGGCGAAGGCGATGACCGCGAGGCCGAGCAGGGCCAGCAGGGAGCGGCTGAGGAGGTTGTCCAGGGCGATGTGACGCTTTTGGTCGATGCACTCGCTGATCGCGGAGTTGAACTCGTTGAGCGTCAGGCCCGTGGCGTTGTTGACCGCCGGGCAGTCGGCGCTGGCGACCTTGATCTCGTTACTGGCGCTCAGGATCTTGAACGGCGGCTGGTTGCCCGTGCTGATGGCCTGTGCGGCCAGCAGATAGATGATCGACAGCAGCAGGATGCCGGCGATCAGGAACATGCCGCCGTACAGCAGCGTGAGCCGTATGCGGATGGTCGGGCGCAGCCATGGGAAGGCGGTCTCCGCCCTGCGGGGTGCCCAGGTGGGTTTCGGGGGCGCCTGCGGAGGCGCGGGTGTCGTGGCCATGGGTATCAGATCCGGTAGCCGGAACCGGGGACGGTGACGATCACCGGCGGCTCTCCCAGCTTGCGGCGCAGCGTCATGACGGTCACCCGGACCACGTTGGTGAACGGGTCGGTGTTCTCGTCCCAGGCCTTCTCCAGCAGCTGTTCGGCCGAGACGACCGCGCCCTCGCTGCGCATCAGCACCTCCAGGACGGCGAACTCCTTCGGCGCCAGCTGCACCTCCTTGCCGTCGCGGAAGACCTCGCGGCGGTTGGGGTCGAGCTTGATGCCGGCGCGCTCCAGGACGGGCGGCAGCGGCACGCTCGTACGGCGGCCGAGGGCACGCACGCGTGCCGTCAGCTCGCTGAACGCGAAGGGCTTCGGCAGATAGTCGTCGGCGCCGATCTCCAGCCCCTCGACACGGTCGCTGACGTCGCCCGACGCCGTGAGCATCAGCACGCGTGTGGGCATGCCGAGTTCGACGATCTTGCGGCAGACGTCGTCGCCGTGCACGAGGGGGAGGTCGCGGTCGAGGACGACCACGTCGTAGTCGTTGACGCCGATGCGCTCCAGGGCGGCCGCACCGTCGTACACGACGTCGACGGCCATGGCCTCCCGGCGCAGTCCGGTGGCCACCGCATCGGCGAGCAGTTGCTCGTCCTCGACGACGAGTACGCGCACGTCGCTTGTCCTTCCTGTGTCCACCCGCGTAGCGCGTGTCATCGCGCGCGGGCAGGGGTCTTCGTCGGGTGTCTTGGCCTCCATCCTGCCCTTTTCGGCCATAAGTCGGCGGTAAGACGGGTGAGTGGGCCATGAAGGACAGGTGTGAAGCCCGGGGATGCGAGATTTTCTCTTCCGGTTGAGGTTTCCGCGGAAGAAAGCGGGGGGAGGACGGCTTTACACCCCGCGATCACGCTCTGCTTGTGCCGCACCACCATGCGGTACGAGGCGATCCGCTTCCCGCAGAGTGGATGTGGGTGTCCGGCACCGTCGCCGCCCGGCTTGGGCAGCGCTGGGCATCCACCGGAGACGTGATCGTCCCTTCCGATCGGCACACCCCCGTGCCACCGACCCACCGACCCAGGACGAGGGGGCGCAGCATGGACGCATTCACCGCAGGACTTCTGCAGCGCATAAGGGCGACCGAGTCCGACCTTACGCGGGCTCTCGACGAGGGCGACGACTTCCTCGTCGAGGTGGAGCAGGGCGAGCTCGACGACCTGCGCCGCCTCGCCGCCGAGCATGGCGTGGAAGTCGGCGCGACGAGCGTCTGACCGGTTCATGAGCACCACAGGGCCCCCGGCGAATCCAGCGCCGGGGGCCCTGCTCTTTGCTGGTGCCGTGCCGTCAGTCGTGCCAGGCGCCCAAGTCCTCCAGGAGTTGCTGGAGGGGCTCGAAGACCCCCGGTGTCGCTGCGACCGCCAGGTCACGTGAGGGGCGCTCTCCCGGGCGCCCACCCGTCAGCGCGCCCGCCTCACGGGCGATCAGGTCCCCGGCCGCGAGGTCCCAGGCGTTGAGGCCCCGCTCGTAGTAGCCGTCGAGTCGGCCGGCGGCGAGGTCGCACAGGTCGATCGCGGCCGAGCCGCCGCGGCGGATGTCGCGCAGGAGGGGGATCAGCCGCTGGGCGACGTAGGCCTGGTGGGTGCGCACCTCGGTGACGTAGTTGAAGCCCGTCGAGACCAGCGACTGGGCGAGAGGGGCCGTGGCACGGCAGGTGAGCCTGCGCTCACCGTCCCAGGCGCCCGTGGCCCACGCGCCGCCGCCGCGGACCGCGTGGTACACCTCGCCCCGCATCGGGGCCGCCACGACGCCGGCGACCGCCTCTCCGTCCTGCTCGGCGGCGATGGAGACGGACCAAGTCGGCAGTCCGTAGAGGTAGTTGACGGTGCCGTCCAGGGGGTCGATCACCCAGCGGACGCCGCTCGTGCCCTCGGTGGAGGCGCCCTCCTCACCGAGGAAGCCGTCGTCCGGGCGCTGCTCGGAGATCAGGCCCGTGATCAGCTTCTCGGCCGCGATGTCCATCTCGGTGACCACGTCGATCGGGCTCGACTTGGTCGCCGCGACGGCGAGGTCGGCCGGGCGGCCGTCGCGCAGCAGCTCTCCCGCGCGGCGGGCGGCCTCCTGAGCGAGGGTGAGCAGTTCCGTGTGCAGGGCGTCGGTCACGGGGCTCCTCATGCGTAGGGGC
Organism: Streptomyces sp. NPDC107528; assembly: GCF_055639295.1. Lineage (NCBI taxonomy): Bacteria > Bacillati > Actinomycetota > Actinomycetes > Kitasatosporales > Streptomycetaceae > Streptomyces > Streptomyces sp. NPDC107528. Next base: position 129,954 of record NZ_JBVKAV010000001.1, on the reverse strand, counting down.
TGTCGGCGCCCGCCGCGGCGGGCCTGGGTGCGCGGGACGGGCAGCAGCCCACCGGGCAGAGGTTGTGACTCGCGCCGAGGGCGCCGAGAGCGCAGGGCGTGACGTCCTCCGCTCGCTCCACGGCGGCGCGCTCCAGGACGAGGTCGCGGATCGCGGCGGCGAACCGCGGATCGTCGCCGACGGTGGCCGAGCGGCGCATCGGCAGGCCCAGCTCCTCGGCCTTGGCCTTGGCCTCCGTGTCGAGGTCGTAGAGGACCTCCATGTGGTCGGAGACGAAGCCGATGGGGGCGATCACGACGGCCGGGACACCGGCGGCGTGCCGCTCCTCGAGGTGGTCGCAGATGTCGGGCTCCAGCCACGGGATGTGCGGGGCGCCGGAGCGGGACTGGTAGACGAGCCGCCAGGGGTGGTCGACGCCGGTGCGCTCGCGCACGGCGTCGACGATCAGCTGCGCGACGTCCAGGTGCTGCTCGACGTACGCCCCGCCCTCGCCGTGGTCCTCGACGGGGCCGGAGCTGTCGGCGGCCGCGGTCGGGATCGAGTGGGTGGAGAACGCGATGTGGGCGCCGTCCCGGACGTCCTCGGGGAGGTCGGCGAGGGAGTCGAGCACGCCGTCGATCATCGGCTCCAGGAACCCGGGGTGGTTGAAGTAGTGCCGGAGCTTGTCGATCTTCGGCAGCTCCAGGCCCTCGGCCTCAAGGGCCGCGAGCGAGTCCGCGAGGTTCTCGCGATACTGCCGGCAGCCCGAGTAGGACGCGTAGGCGCTGGTGGCGAGGACGAGGATGCGGCGGCGGCCGTCGGCGACCATCTCGCGCAGCGTGTCCATCAGGTACGGCGCCCAGTTGCGGTTGCCCCAGTGGATCGGCAGATCCAGACCGTGCTCGGCGAAGTCCTTGCGCAGGGCGTCCAGCAGAGCGCGGTTCTGGTCGTTGATGGGGCTGACGCCGCCGAACTGGAAGTAGTGCTCGCCGACTTCCTTCAGGCGTTCGGTGGGGATGCCTCGCCCGCGGGTGACGTTCTCCAGGAACGGGATCACGTCGTCCGGGCCCTCGGGGCCGCCGAACGAGAGCAGGAGCAAGGCGTCGTAGGGGGTGGCATCGCGCGCGTCTGGCATGGATCGATCCTGTCATCCGGTACTGACAGCCTGGAAACGGCGGGGTGACCACCCGGGTTCCCCGTGCGCCCGGACGGGTGCGTTAGGGTCACCTAACTCGTAAGCTGTATCGGCCATCCACATGCCGTACGGGGCGCCTTCGAGCCCTGCCGTGCGCCCGCACGCCTGCCTGCACCACCCCGAGCCACTGCAGCCCCGCTGCTCCTGCCTGACGGAGACCCCCGTGCCGAGCCCCTACCGCGCCCTGTTCGCCGCCCCCGGCTCCAAGGGCTTCTCCGCCGCGGGGTTCCTCGGCCGGATGCCGCTGTCGATGATGGGCATCGGCGTCGTGACCATGGTGTCCCAGCTGACCGGGCGGTACGGCCTCGCCGGCGCGCTGTCGGCCACCATCGCGCTCGCCGCCGCGGTGGCGGGCCCGCAGGTCTCGCGACTGGTCGACCGGTACGGGCAGCGGCGCGTGCTGCGTCCCGCGACGCTGATCGCGCTCGTAGCGGCCGCCCTGCTGCTGTTCGCCGCGCACTACGAGTGGCCGGACTGGGTGCTGTTCGTGGCGTGCGTCGGCATCGGCTGCGTGCCGAGCATCGGGGCGATGACCCGTGCCCGCTGGGCCGCCATATACCGCGGGACGCCTCAGTTGCACACCGCGTACTCCTTCGAGTCCGTGATCGACGAGGTCTGCTTCATCTTCGGGCCGATCATCTCCATCGGTCTGTCCACGGCGTGGTTCCCGGAGGCCGGGCCGCTGCTCGCGGGCTGCTTCCTGGCGGTCGGCGTCTTCTGGCTGACCGCACAGCGGGCCACCGAGCCCGCGCCGCACCCGCGCGAGCACAACGACGACGGCTCGGCTCTGCGCTCGCTCGGGCTGCAGGTCCTGGTGGCCACGTTTGTGGCGACCGGCGCGATCTTCGGGTCCGTCGACGTGGTCACCGTGGCCTTCGCCGAGGAGCAGGGCCACAAGGGCGCCGCGAGCATCGTGCTCGCCCTGTACGCGGCCGGCTCCTGCGCCGCGGGCGCCGTGTTCGGGCTGCTGCGCTTCAAGGGGGCGCCCGAACGTCGTTGGCTGCTGGGCATATGCGCGATGGCCGTGAGTATGATCCCCCTCCTACTGGTCGGAAACTTGCCGTTTCTGGCCGTGGCGCTGTTCGTCTCGGGCATGGCCGTCGCTCCCACGATGATCACGACCATGTCCCTGATCGAAGAGCACGTACCACGCGCGCAACTGACCGAGGGCATGACCTGGGTGAGCACCGGGCTCGCGGTCGGGGTCGCGCTCGGCTCCTCCGCGGCCGGCTGGGTGATCGACGCCGCCGGTGCGGGTGCCGGGTACGGGGTTCCGGCGGTGTCCGGGGCCGTCGCGGTCGTGGTCGGTTTTCTGGGGTACCGCCGGCTCAGCAAGCCGGCTCCGCGTCGGGGAGGCACCGTTGAGCAGCACAGCGAGCGGCAGGAACGGCACGTGGCGTAACTGGGGCGGCACGGTCGCCGCCCGCCCCGCGCGAGAGGTCACTCCCGCCTCCGTCGAGGAGTTGGCGGAGGCGATACGCCGGGCCGGCGAGGACGGCCTGAAGGTGAAGGCGGTCGGCAGCGGGCACTCCTTCACGTCGATCGCCACCACCGACGGCGTGCTGATCCGCCCTCAGCTGCTCACCGGCATCCGCGACATCGACCGGGAGGCCATGACGGTCACGGTCGAGGCCGGCACCCCGCTCAAGAGGCTCAACACGGCCCTCGCGCGCGAGGGGCTCTCGCTCACCAACATGGGCGACATCATGGAGCAGACCGTCTCCGGCGCCACCAGCACCGGCACCCATGGCACGGGCCGCGAGTCGGGCTCGATCGCCGCCCAGATCAAGGCCCTGGAACTGGTCACGGCCGACGGTTCGGTGCTCACCTGCTCCGAGAAGGAGAACCCCGAGGTCTTCGCGGCCGCCCGGACAGGCCTCGGCGCGCTGGGCGTCGTCACCGCGATCACCTTCGCCGTGGAGCCCGTCTTCCTGCTCGCCGCGCGCGAGGAGCCGATGCCGCTCGACAAGGTCCTGTCGGACTTCGACGAACTGTGGGCCGAGAACGAACACTTCGAGTTCTACTGGTTCCCCCACACCGGCAGCACCAACACCAAGCGCAACAACCGCAGTGCGGGCCCCGAGAAGCCGGTACCCCAACTCCGGGGCCTGTTCGAGGACGAGTTCCTCTCCAACGGCGTGTTCCAGGTGGCCCAGTGGGTCGGCCGCGCGGCGCCCGCCACCATTCCGACGATCGCCCGGGTCTCCAGCAAGGCGTTGTCCGCGCGGACCTACACCGACATCCCGTACAAGGTCTTCACATCGCCGCGCCGGGTGCGCTTCGTGGAGATGGAGTACGCCGTCCCGCGCGAGGCAGTCGTCGAGACGCTGCTCGAACTGAAGGCCATGGTCGAGCGCTCCGGCCTCAGGGTCAGCTTCCCGGTCGAGGTGCGTACCGCGCCGGCCGACGACATCACGCTGTCCACCGCCTCGGGCCGTGACAGTGCGTACATCGCCGTCCACATGGTCAAGGGCGCGCCGTACCAGCGGTACTTCACCGCCGCCGAGCGCATCTTCACGGCGCACGAGGGACGTCCGCACTGGGGCAAGGTGCATACGCGGGACGCCGAGTACTTCGCTCAGGTATACCCGCGCTTCGGCGAGTTCACGGCCCTGCGGGACCGGCTGGACCCCGACCGCCGATTCCAGAACGACTACTTGCGGCGGGTATTGGGGGCGTAGCACCCGACCGGTTCGACCCGTTTCGGGCAACGGACTTCGCTGCTGGGCGGCGTACGGCTGAAAGCAATAGTTCCGTTTCCGATGTTTGCGTGAAGTACGCCACGTTCAAGATCCGCGAATCGCCCAACGGGCGGCCGAGTCACACTTCTTGCCAGAAGTTGGGCGGCGTGCCAATCCACGCACGTGGCCCAAATGGAGTACTGTTGCGAGCCCTGGGTCCGGTCTCCCGCCTGGGCGTCCGTGGCCTTCAAGGACCGCCGGGAGGGGGCTAGTTGCACAGGGTGACGGAGTTGGTCACTTAGCGTTGCGAATAGGTAACCGTGCCATAACGGCGATCCAGGGCCCGTGCCCGACACGCCGGGCAACTCGGCAAGGTTGTGGCAGGCTGCACCCGGGCAGGCCACACTCGACTAGCGGAAGCAGCGACGCACGTGACGTCGGCAGGCACCACCCGGGAGGTCCCCATGCCCGAACTGCGTGTCGTGGCCGTCTCCAATGACGGCACACGGCTGGTGCTGAAGGCTGCCGACGCAACGGAGTACACGCTTCCGATCGACGAACGCCTGCGCGCCGCCGTGCGCGGCGACCGTCCGCGCCTCGGCCAGATCGAGATCGAGGTGGAGAGCCATCTCCGCCCCCGAGACATCCAGGCGCGTATACGCGCTGGTGCGACCGCGGAAGAGGTCGCCCAACTCGCCGGCATCCCCGTCGACCGCGTACGGCGCTTCGAGGGCCCCGTGCTCGCCGAGCGTGCCTTCATGGCCGAACGGGCCCGCAAGACTCCCGTCCGCCGGCCCGGCGAGAACGCCGCCGGTCCGCAGCTCGGCGAGGCCGTCCAGGAGCGGCTGCTGCTGCGCGGCGCCGACAAGGACACCGTGCAGTGGGACTCGTGGCGCCGCGACGACGGCACCTGGGAAGTACTGCTGGTCTACCTGGTGGCGGGCGAACCGCACTCGGCGAGCTGGACGTACGACCCGCCCCGGCGGCTCGTCCAGGCCGTCGACGAGGAGGCGCGCTCGCTCATCGGCGAGTCCGAGGACCTCGCCGCGCCCGAGCCCAGCTTCCCGTTCGTACCGCGTATCGCCCGGCTTCCGCGCGAGCGGTCGATGGACCGTGCCCTCGAACGCACAGAGCGCCCGAGCCTGCCGGCTCAGGCCTCCGAGCCGGTCGAGGAGACCACGGAGGAACGGGACTCGCTCACCAGCCTGCTGGAGGCGGTGCCCAGCTTCCGCGGCGACATGGTGGTGCCGGAGCGCCCGCCGGAGCCCGAGGTGGAGGAACCCCCCACCGAGCCGGACGCGGAGGAACCTCCCGCCCCCGCCGCCTCGGCCGGTTCCGCCTACGCGGACGTCCTGATGCCCCGATCCGTCGGCAGCCACCGCGACCGCCTCATCGGCGCCACGGACCGCCAGGCCGAAGCGGACGGCGTCCGCCCGGGCCGCCGCGCCGCGGTACCGAGCTGGGACGAGATCGTGTTCGGGACGCGGAGGAAGAAGCAGGAGTAGCAGGAGTAGTCGGTCGCACGGCTGCGGGGCGGTCGTACGAGCCCGAGGGCCGCGCTGGTAGCAGCGCGGCCCTCGGGCTGTGCGGGGCCGGGGCGGCGTCCCGCTGGGCGACTCGCCGCTCCCCCGCTCGACACGCCCTACTACGCCCTACTGCGGATCCGCCCCCACGGCCACCGGCCGCGACGGGTCCGACGACCACTCCGACCACGAACCGACGTACAGCGCCGCCGGAATGCCGGCGACCTCCAGTGCCAGTACCTGGTGCGCGGCGGACACGCCCGAGCCGCAGTACACGCCGACCGCCGTGCCCTCGGCCGCCCCCAGGTCCTTGAAGCGTGCCGCGAGTTCCCCGGCAGGGCGGAAGCGGCCGTCCGCGGCCACGTTCTCGTTCGTGGGGGCGGACAGGGCACCCGGGATGTGGCCGCCGACCGGGTCGATCGGCTCGACCTCGCCGCGGTACCGCTCCCCCGCCCGCGCGTCCAGCAGCACCCCGGACCGGGCGAGCGCCGCGGCGCCGTCGGCGTCGAGCAGTTCCGTCGCCCCCGGTACCGGCTCGAAGTCGCCCTCCGCCGGGGTCGGCACGGACGTCTCCAGCGGTCCCTCCCAGGTGGGCAACCCGCCGTCGAGGACCCGCACATCGGGGTGACCCGTCCAGCGCAGCAGCCACCACGCCCGGGCCGCCGCCCAGCCCTGCCCGCCGTCGTACACGATCACCGGCGTCCCCGAGGTCACGCCCGCACGCCGCATCGCCGTACCGAATTCGGCCAAGTCCGGCAGCGGATGACGGCCGCGCGAACCGGGCGCGGAGGCCAGTTCCCGGTCCAGATCGACGTAGATCGCGCCCGGGATGTGCCCGGCCTCGTACTCGGCGCGGCCGTCGAACGGCGGCTCGCCGGGCGTCTTGGCCAGGGACAACTGCCAGCGGACGTCCAGCAGTACCGGAGGGTTGTCGCCCGTCAGTTCGCCGGCGAGTTCTGATGCGGAGATGATGGCGTTCATGGCCACCATCCTTGCGCACGGGGTGGCCCCATCGTCGCGGTCCGGTTACTCTGCCCGCCGGACAGGCCCGATCACGAGGCGTACGGGATCAGGCACATGCTGTACAGCCGATCGACATCCGGCGGCAATCGCACGGAAACGGGCGGTAAATCGCACACCGGGCATCCTCCGGGCACCGGCCGCCGCGCGCGGCGCGCCCGCAGCGCGCGTGGCCACGGGTGGTGCGAGCATCGGCACGGGGGTCCGGACAGCGGAAGCGACGCGGCCACCGCGAGGGGCCGAGGAGAGAGTGACGATGACCGAGGCACGGGGGTCGGCCGGCCCGAACGGCGAGACGCACGCTCGGCACGCGCCCGGCACGCCCTGCTGGGTGAGTCTGATGGTGCATGGACTGGCCGCGACCCAGGACTTCTACGGAGCGTTGTTCGGCTGGGAGTTCCAGCCCGGCCCCCAGCAACTCGGCCCCTACGTGCGGGCCCTGCTGAACGGCCGTGAGGTGGCCGGCATCGGCCAGCTGCCGCCCGACCGCCACCTCCCCATCGCCTGGACGCCCTACCTCGCCTCGAACAACGTCGGCCAGACCGCCGACACGGTACGGCTGTGCGGCGGCACGGTCGGCGTGGGCCCGCTGGACGCCGCCGAGGCCGGCCGGCTGGCGATCTGCTCCGACCCGTCCGGCGCCGTGTTCGGCATCTGGCAGGGGGCCGAACACCGCGGCACGGCCATCACGGGCGTGCCCGGCACCCCGGCCTGGAACGAGCTGCTGACCTTCGAGTCCGTGAACGTGGCCAAGTTCTACGAGACCGTGTTCGCCTACGAGGAGGAGCCGGTGGTCTCCGCCGACTTCGACTACGTCACCCTGCTCGTCGACGGCCGCCCGGTCGCCGGCATCCACGGCGTCGGCACCTCCCTGCCGCGCGACCGGGGCCCGCACTGGGTGACGTACTTCGAGGTCGCCGACACGGACGAGACACTGGATCGGGTCGTCGACCTCGGCGGCCACGTCCTCAAGCCGGCCCACGACAGCGCACACGGCCGCGTGGCGACGGTGGCGGACCCCGAGGGGGCCCGGTTCGCCCTGATCCAGGACCCGCGCTGACGGGCTCGGGAGCAAGGGCGCCGAACGGGACCTCGGCTCAGACCGAATGCACCGGCAGGACGTCCGGGGACAACGCCGCCGCCCGTGCGCTCGCGGCCGTCATACGGCGTCGATGGTGGCGGCGGCACAGGACCTCGTAGCCGACGGCGTCCGCCTGGTTGACGTCACCGACGACCACCTGGGCGCCCTCGACGACCATCTCGCCGCCTATCGTGCGGGCGTTGTGCGTGGCGCGGGCCCCGCACCAGCACAGTGCCTCCACCTGGAGCACCTCGACCCGGTCGGCCAGTTCCACCAGGCGCTGGGAGCCCGGGAACAGCTTGCTGCGGAAGTCGGTCGTGATGCCGAAGGCGTAGACGTCCAGGCCCAGGTCGTCGACCACGCGCGCGAGTTGGTCGATCTGGTCGGGCGCGAGGAACTGGGCCTCGTCGGCGATGACGTAGTCCGCGCGGCCACCCCTGGAGAGGTGGTCGACGACGTACGCGTACAGGTCCACGCCGTCCTCGACCTCCACCGCGTCCGTGACCAGGCCGAGGCGCGAGGACAGCTTGCCCTCGCCGGCGCGGTCGTCACGCGTGAAGATCATGCCCGCGAGCCCGCGCGCCGAACGGTTGTGCTCGATCTGGAGAGCCAGCGTCGACTTCCCGCAGTCCATCGTTCCGGAGAAGAACACCAGCTCGGGCATGTTGAGTTGAGCACCTTTCGGCGGAGAGAGTCGGCTACGGCGGGCTGCGGAGGTGTCAGGAGCGTACTTCGAGCAGGGGGACCAACTGCTCCGCGGGGGTCATCGAACCGTGGTTGCCGACCATCGCCGACTCCTTCGGCTCCCGCTCGGACGCGATGATCAGGACGTCGTCCCGCGCGGCCGCGATCACGTCGCCGATCCTCCCGTACACCCGCTCGTCGATCCGTGGCCCGAACCAGCCCGCCGCGATCGCCTCGTCCCGGGAGGCCACCCAGAACTGCTCGCCGAGCACCTCGCGCCAGCAGGTCAGGACGTCGTTCGCGGCGCCGGGCACCGCGTACACGTGCCGCGCGCGGCCCTCGCCGCCGAGCAGGGCGACGCCGGCGCGCAGCTCCCAGTCCTCGTCGAAGTCGATGCGGTGCTGCTCGTCGAAGGGCACGTCGATCATGCCGTGGTCAGCGGTGACATAGAGCGCGGTGCGCGGCGGCAACTGCTCGGCGAGGCGCTGGACGAGCCGGTCGACGTACATGAGCTGGCCGCGCCAGGTGTCCGAGTCGACGCCGTAGCGGTGGCCGGCGCCGTCGAGTTCGGCGTAGTAGGTGTAGACCAGGGACCGGTCGCCCGCGGCCAGTTGTACGGCCGCGAGGTCCATCCGCTCCTCGCCGGCCAGCCGCCCCAGGAACGTTCCGCCACTGAGCGCGACCTTGGTCAGCGGGGTGTTCTGGAACGTCGGCGACGACACCTGCGCCGCGTGCACGCCCGCCTGCTGGGCCAGCTGGAAGACCGTGGGGTACGGCTGCCAGACGCGCGGCGACGTCCACGGCTGCCAGCGCAGCTGGTTCATCAGCTCACCGGTGTCAGGGTCGCGCACGGTGTACCCGGGCAGGCCGTGCGCGCCCGGCGGCAGGCCGGTGCCGACGGAGGCGAGGGAGGTCGCGGTGGTCGCGGGGTAGCCGGTGGTGAGCGGGCGTCCGGTGCCGCCGCGCGAGCTGCTCAGGAGCGACGTCATGAACGGCGCTTCCTCGGGGTGCGCCTTGAGCTGCTCCCAGCCGAGGCCGTCGATCAGGAACACGCAGGCGCGGTCGGCGGCGGTCAGCTCCGGAATCGCGGCGGTCATGTCCGGTACGGCCATGCCGGCGGCCAGCGTGGGCAGCAGATCGGCGAGCGAGCCGCTGCCGTACTCGGGGACGGGCGCGGAGTCGACGGCGAGGGGTTCCGGGTGGGAGTCCCAGGCGGTGGGCTGGATCATCTCAGCGGGCGATGTCCGCGGTCGCCTCGGAGAGCGACTGAGCGAAGGTGAGCGCCTGGCGCACGGTCTCCGGTCCGTCGCCGGCCTCGCTGACGCGCAGGCTGAGGTCGTCCGCCGTGGAACTGCCCGTGTAGCCGTGGTCGGCCTCGCAGTTGGGGTCCCCGCAGGCGGCGGGCTCCAGGTCGAGCCGGGCGACGGCGCCCCACCCGATGGTCAGCACGATCTCGCGGGGCAGCGTGCCCGGCGTGTACGACTCCGGGTTGGCGACGACGCGGCTGACGACGACCGAGGAGATCCGGCCGAGCTTCACGGACTCGGTGGACGTCGTGGCGTACGGCGTCGGGGAGGTGCTGTCGGCGGCCTGCTCGTCGGTATGGCTGACGATGAAGCGGTTGTGGGTGAGGACGAGCACGGTCACGTGCCGCCGCACCTCGTTCTGGTCGAACGTCGTCTCCTGATGGACCAGGTACGACCGGATGGGCTCGCCGCCCACAGCGGCCTCCACCGCCTCGGCCACGAGGGCCGGGTAGTAGCCGCTGCGCTCGATCGCCGCACGCAGCCCCTGGGTCGTCGTACTGGTCTTGGCCATGACGCCCATCCTACGGGGGCGCACTGACTGCGAGGCACCGCTGCGGGCGCTCTCAGTACGTCGGCAGCGTCCTCGGCCCGAGGTCGTCCCGGGCGGGCGGCGGCGCGAGGCGGACGGAGGCGCCGAGCACGCTCAGGCCGTGGGTGGCGACGACGACCGGTTCCAGGGTGACCGCGACGACCTCGGGGTGGTCGTCGACCAGCCGCGACACCCGCAGCAGCAGCTCCTCCAGCGCAGGTGTGTCGACGGGAGTGGAGCCGCGCCAGCCGAAGAGGAGCGGTGCCGTCCGGATGGAGCGGACGATCGAGGTCGCCTCGCGGTCGGTGACCGGGATCAGCCGGTGCGCCATGTCCCCGAGCAGCTGCGAGGCGGCACCGGCGAGACCGAAGGACAGGACGGCACCGGCCGCCGGGTCGATCACGGCCCGTACGACGGTGTCGACGCCGCGCGGTGCCATGCTCTGCACGACCGGCCGCAGCTCCTCCGGCCTGCCGAACAGCTCGGTCAACTCGGCGTACGCCCGCCGCAGTTGCTCCTCGTCGGCGAGATCGAGCCGCACGCCGCCGAGGTCGGCGCGGTGCCGCAGGTGCGGGGCGGTGGCCTTGAGGGCGACGGGGTACCCGAGAGTGCGGGCGGCGTCGGCGGCGGCGTCCGGGGTGGGCGCGTGCAGGGCTCGGTGCACGTCGACGCCGTACTTCCCGAGCAGGTCACAGGTCTCGTCCGTGCCGAGCGTGAGCCCCTGCCCGCGCGCGAGCAGCCCGCCTATCAGCTGGGCGGCGCCCTTCTCGTCGATGTCCTCGTACTCGGGCACCTTGCCGGGGTCGGCCGCGTCGCGCCGCCACTGCGCGTAGTTGACGGCTTCGGCGAGGGCGCGGACGGCGCGCTCGGCGGCGGGGTAGGCGGGGATGAGGGTCGTCGGGCCCTGCGCGGTGTCCGGCTGCTCGGCCGGGTTCCCGGCCTGGAAGTCCAGGGGGCGGAACGGGTGGGGGCGGATCTGGGCGCCGGGCGTCTTCCGGTCCGCCTGGGGTGCTGTGCTCGCCGCGGCCGACAGGGCTTCGGCGAGGCCGCCCAGCTCGACGTGGACCACCAGCACCGGCTTCCCCGGCACCTGCTCTGCCGCCGACCGTAGGGCCTGTGCCAGCTCGGCATCGCCGGTCGACGCGTCGCCGATCGCGGGTATGGCGGTGACGACGACCGCGTCGCACGTCTCGTCGGCGAGCGCGTGCGACAGCGCCTCGTGGAAGTCCCCCGCTGACGCCCCCGTCGTCAGATCCAGGGGCGGCAGCGGCCGCAGCCCCTCGGAGAGACACGCGTCATACGTCAGCAGCCCCAGCGACTCGGAGTTGCCGAGGATCGCGACCCGCGGGCCGGTCGGCAGCGGCTGGCGCGCGAGCAGCAGGCCCGCGTCCACCAGCTCGGTGATCGTGTCCACCCGGATCACCCCGGCCTGCCGCAGCAGCGCGGACACCGTGGCGTGCGGCAGCCGCGTGGCGCGCACGGCATGGCCCTGCGGCGCCGCTCCGCCGTGGCGCGCGCCCTGCACCACGACCAACGGCTTGGCCGCAGCCGTACGCCGGGCGAGGCGGTTGAACTTGCGCGGGTTGCCGATGGACTCCAGGTACATCAGGGCGACGTCGGTGTCCGGGTCGTCGTACCAGTACTGAAGGACGTCGTTGCCGGACACGTCGGCACGGTTGCCGGACGAGACGAAGGTCGACACCCCGGTGACCCCGGTCACACCACCGCCGCGCCGGTGGAGCCGGGACAGCAGCGCGATGCCGATCGCGCCGGACTGCGCGAACAGGCCGATGCGGCCCGGGCGGGGCATCTCGGGGGCCAGGGAGGCGTTCAGCCGTACGTCGGCGGAGGTGTTGATGACCCCGAAGGCGTTCGGCCCGATGATGCGCATGCCGTAGGCGCGTGCCTGCCGTACGAGTTCACGCTGCCGCTCGCGGCCGTCGGGCCCGCTCTCGGCGTACCCGGCGGAGAGCACGACCAGCCCCTGCACGCCGTGCTCGCCGCACTCTGCGACCACGTCGGGGACGTACGCGGCCGGCACGGCGACCACCGCGAGGTCGACCTGTTCCTCGATGTCGCGCATGGAGCGGTGCGCGGGCACGCCGTCGAGTTCCTTGAGGTCCTCCGGGAACGCCCTGTTCAGTGCGTACAGCCGTCCCGTGAACCCGGCGTCGCTGATGTTGCCCAGGACGCTGCGGCCCACCCCGCCCGGGGTGCGGCCGACGCCGATGACGGCGACCGAGCCGGGCACCAGCAGCCGCTGCACGGACCGGGCCTCGGCGCGCTGTTCGCGCGCGTACTGGACGGCGAGCGAGCGGTCCGTCGGCTCCAGGTCGAACTCCAGGCGGACGACGCCGTCCTCGAAGCTGCGTTTCTGGGTGTACCCGGCGTCCGTGAACACCTTGATCATCTTGTTGTTGGCGGGCAGCACCTCGGCGGCGAAGCGGCGGATGTCGCGCTCGCGGGCGACGGCGCCGATGTGTTCGAGCAGGGCGGAGGCGACGCCGCGGCCCTGGTGGGCGTCCTGGACGAGGAAGGCGACCTCGGCCTCGTCGGCGGGCGCGGACGCGGGCATTCCGTCGGTGCCGATCCGGTCGTAGCGTACGGTGGCGATGAACTCGCCGCCCACCGTGGCCGCGAGTCCCACCCGGTCCACAAAGTCGTGGTGCGTGAAGCGGTGGACGTCCTTTGCGGACAGCCGCGGGTAGGGCGCGAAGAAGCGGTAGTACTTCGACTCGTCCGACACCTGCTCGTAGAAGCTGACCAGGCGCTCGGCGTCATCAACGGTGATGGGGCGGATGCGCGCGGTGCCGCCGTCGCGCAGCACCACGTCGGCTTCCCAGTGGGCGGGGTACGCGTGCCTGTCCGAGGCGCTCTGCATGGGGCCCAGAGTACGGCTCGCGTACGACAACGGCGCGAGGCAGTCTGTTCAGGACGTACGTGGGGTCGAGGCCGCGACCCGACGGTCACCTCAGGAGGGGACGTTCGTCGGACGTTCGTCCAGTTCCGTCGTGCTTCACGGGTGTGGGAAACTGGTCTAGACAACCCTGAGAACCGAAGGGCAGCATCACATGGCTGAGCGCCGCGTCAACGTCGGCTGGGCCGAGGGCCTCCACGCCCGCCCCGCCTCCATCTTCGTCCGAGCCGCCACGGCCACAGGCGTCCCGGTGACGATCGCCAAGGCCGACGGCAACCCCGTCAACGCGGCCTCCATGCTGGCCGTCCTGGGCCTGGGCGCCCAGGGCGGCGAGGAGATCGTCCTCGCCTCCGACGCCGAGAGTGCGGACGCCGCCCTCGACCGTCTGGCGAAGCTGGTCTCCGAGGGCCTCGAGGAGCTGCCCGAGACGGTCTGACGGACCTGAGCGGGACCTCCCACAGCAAGCGGTGAAGCCGCGCTCGCCTTTCCGGCGGGCGCGGCTTCACTGTTTTCGGCACTGGGTTCGTGTTTTCGAGCAGGCGCTCCCACTTTCGAGGCGGGCGGGCCCGAGAATTACCTGCACATCCGAAAATGGGCAGCGAGAATTCGCCGCCTCCGAATATCTCCTCTTTGTATACGGCGCCCGTGTTAATGCCGCAGGCTCGGCATGTTTACGGGATGTTGCGAATTCCTCACACGCTCCGTGCGATCACGGCGGGAGCCGAAGCGCAGCCGGTGCGCGGAGATCGAGCGCTCGGTGTGCAGCGCCGTGATCGCGCGGGCGCGCTCGCCGTCGCCGCGCGCCACCGCGTCCACGATCGCGCCGTGCTCGGTCCAGGACTCCACGGGGTCGGCCGGCGCCTCGACGGCGTACATCCAGGCGATCTTGTGGCGCAGCTGGGTCAGCATCGAGGTCAGGGCGGGGCTGCCGGAGGCCTGGGCCAGCGTCTCGTGGAACCAGCCGCCCAGGGAGCGCAGATCCTCGCTGTTTCCCCGCCTGGCCCGCTCCTGGCCCAGCCTGACCAGGCCGCGCAGGACCTTCAGATGGGCCTCGGTGCGCCGCTGGGCGGCCCGGGAGGCGCCGAGCGGCTCCAGGAGGGTGCGCATCTCCAGCAGGTCGGCGGCCTCCTGCTCGCTCGGTTCGGCAACGCACGCGCCCGCGTGCCGCCGGGTCACCACGAAGCCCTCCGCCTCCAGGGTGCGCAGGGCCTCGCGCACGGGGACTCGGGAGACGCCGTAGCGGCGGGCGAGGAGTTCTTCGGTGAGCCTGCCACCGCGCGCGTGGACCCCGGCGACGATGTCGTCCCGGATCGCGGTGCATACCGAGTGCGCCGGAATACGCATGACCGACCTCCGCCTTAATCCCCGTGAAACGTCGACGAATGACGTGTGTTCAGTGACTCTATTGCAACCGGCCGGAATTTCCGACGGCGGGCCGGAATCCATGGATATTTTTTGGACAGCGGGCCGTTCGAAACGCCGAAAGCCCCGGCTCGGGGAGCCGGGGCTTTCGGAAGACGCGGTGTGAGCGTCAGAGGTGGGGCGTCAGAGGTTCACGCCGTGCGAGCGCAGGTAGGCGACGGGGTCGATGTCGGAGCCGTACTCCTGCGTCGTGCGGGCCTCGAAGTGCAGGTGCGGCCCGGTGACGTTGCCGGTGGCGCCGGACAGGCCGATCTGCTGACCGGGGGTGACGGTCTGCCCCACCGAGACGGCTATGGACGACATGTGGCCGTACTGGGTGTAGGTGCCGTCGTTCATCTTGATCACGACCTGGTTGCCGTACGACCCGTCCCAGCCGGCCTCCACGACGGTGCCGGAGGCCACCGAGTGGACCGAGGTGCCGCTGGCGGCATGGAAGTCGACGCCGGTGTGGCTGCCGGAGGACCAGAGGGCGCCGCCGGTCTTGTAGCCCGTGGAGACGTACGAGCCGGAGATCGGGGCGACGTAGGACAGCAGGCGCTTGCGCTCGGCCTCGCGGGCGGCGCGCTCCTTGGCCTCGCGCTCCTTCTTCGCCTTCGCGGCCGCCTTCTTGCGGGCGGCCTCCTCGGCGGCCTTCTTGCGGGCCGCGGCCTCCTTGGCGGCCTGCTCCTGGGCGGCGGCCTGGGCGTCGATCTGGTCGGCGATCGAGTTCTCGACGGAGACGACCGGGATGAGGCCGGTCTGTTCGACGGCCGGTTCGGCGGCGAGCGCCGGGGCGGCCAGGGTGCCGATCACGCCGGTGGCGGTGAGTGCGGCGACGCCCGCGGCGCGGGCGGTGGTGCGTTCGAAGCGGCTGGGACGACGGTGCTTCCCCGCGGGACGCTTCCCGGTGGCGCAGGTGAACGCCATGAAGTGGCTGGTCCTTTCCTTCCTTCTCGCCTACCGGGTTAGCTGACGGGTTCGGAGCAGGAAGGTCTCCTACGGACCCCCTCGCGGCTGCGCGGGCGTCCGATTCACCCCAGGGACTTCATGGGTCCCCGGCTCCCCTGGCTCGCGCCGTACGGGGACTCGGCGATGGCTGTCCGGTGCCGCGGGCGCGGCGCAGTGCCTGACGGACAGCCCGGAAGACGCTAAACGGGGCATCTTTCAATCCCCAAACGGATCCTGCCTTTTGTAGTGCATCCCACAGGTCAGACAGGCAACCTCTCCCTCAATTCGGGCATAAAGGGGCCCTGGTGACTCTTCCGTCACCAGGGCCCCTACGCGTGCGGCCGTCTCCGGCGCCGCGCCAGTCCCCTACTCGGCCGCCACGACGCTGACTTCGCCGATGCCGAGGGCCTCGACGGGCTCCCGGATCTCGGCCGCGTCGCCGACGAGGATCGTCACCAGGCGGTCGACCGGGAAGGCGCTCACGGCCGCAGCGGTCGCCTCGACGGTGCCGGTGGCGGCGAGCTGCTGGTACAGCGTCGCCTGGAAGTCGTCGGGCAGGTTCTGCTCGACCTGGTCGGCCAGCGTGCTCGCCACGGCCGCGGCGGTCTCGTACTTCAGCGGCGCCACCCCGACGAGGTTCTGTACGGCGAAGTCCCGCTCGGCGTCGGTGAGTCCCCCGTCGGCGACACCGCGCAGGACCTTCCAGAGGTCGTCCAGGGCGGGACCGGTGTTCGGCGTGTCCACGGAGCCGCTGATGGCGAGCATCGCCGCTCCCGAGCCGTCCGGGGCGGAGCGCAGGACCTGCCCGAACGCGCGCACACCGTAGGTGTAGCCCTTCTCCTCGCGCAGGACCTTGTCCAGGCGGGAGGTGAGGGTGCCGCCCAGGCAGTACGTGCCGAGCACCTGCGCGGGCCAGACGCGGTCGTGCCGGTCGGGGCCCACGCGACCGATCAGCAGCTGCGTCTGGACGGCGCCGGGACGGTCCACGATGACGACGCGCCCGCTGTCGTCCGCGGTCACCGGCGGGACCGGCCGGGGCTGGGCCGGAGAGCCGGTCCAGGCGCCCAGGGTGTCACCGAGCAGGGCGTCGAGGTCGACGCCGGTGAGGTCGCCGACGACCACGACGGTGGACGTCGCCGGGCGCACATGCCGCTCGTAGAAGGCGCGTACGCCCGCGGAGTCGATGCCGGCGACCGTGTCCTCGGTGCCCTGGCGCGGGCGGGACATGCGCGAGGTCGCCGGGAACAGCTGCCTGGACAGCTCCTTGGCGGCGCGGCGCGAGGGGTTGGCCAGCTCGTGCGGGATCTCGTCGAGGCGGTTGCGCACCAGGCGCTCCACCTCGGTGTCCTCGAACCCGGGCGCCCTGAGCGCGTCGGCGAGCAGGCCGAGTGCCTTCGGCAGCCGGGAGACGGGCACCTCGAGGCTGACGCGGACGCCGGGGTGGTCGGCGTACGCGTCGAGCGTGGCGCCGCAGCGCTCCAGCTCGGCGGCGAACTCCTCGGCGGTGTGCTTGTCGGTGCCCTCCGAGAAGGCACGCGCCATGATCGTGGCGATGCCGTCCAGGCCCTTCGGCTCGGCCTCCAGCGGCGTGTCCAGGAGGACCTCGACGGCGACGACGCGCTGGCCGGGGCGGTGGCAGCGCAAGACCGTCAGGCCGTTGTCCAGCTTGCCGCGCTCCGGTGCCGGGAACGCCCAGGGCCGGGCCTGGCCCGCCTGGGGCTGCGGGTGGAACTCCATGCTGGCGAGCTCGGTCACTGCGCCGACTCCTCGTTCTCGTCGGTGGTCCCGGCGGGTGCGGCCCCGTCGGCGGCGGCTTCCAGGTCCTCGGCCTCGTCGGCGACCGGCTCGTACACCAGCACCGCGCGGTTGTCGGGACGCAGACGCGCCTGGGCGACCGCCTGGACCTCCTGAGCGGTGACGTCGAGGACGCGCTGCACGGCGGTGAAGGCGAGCTGCGGGTCGCCGAACAGGACGGCGTACCGGCACAGTTCGTCGGCGCGGCCCGCGACCGTGCCGAGCCGGTCCAGCCACTCGCGCTCCAGCTGGGCCTGCGCGCGCTCCATCTCCTCGGCGGTGGGGCCCTCCTGCGCGAAGCGGGCGAGCTCCTCGTCGACGGCCGCCTCGATGACCGGCACCTCGACGTCGCCGGACGTCTTCACGTCCAGCCAGCCCAGCGAGGGCGCCCCGGCCAGGCGCAGCAGGCCGAACCCGGCCGCCACGGCCGTACGGTCACGGCGTACGAGCCGGTTGTAGAGGCGGGAGGACTCGCCGCCGCCGAGGACGGTCAGCGCCAGGTCGGCCGCGTCGCACTCGCGCGTGCCGTCCGTCGGGAGCCGGTAGGCGGCCATCATCGCGCGCGCGGGCACGTTCTCCTCGACGACCTCGCGCAGCTGCTCGCCGATGGTGTCGGGCAGCGAGCCGTCGCGGGGGGCGGGCTTGCCGTCGTGGGACTCGATGGAGCCGAAGTACTTCTCGACCCAGGCGAGCGTCTGCGCCGGGTCGATGTCGCCGACGATCGACAGGACGGCGTTGTTGGGCGCGTAGTAGGTGCGGAAGAACGCGCGGGCGTCCTCCAGGCTGGCCGCGTCCAGGTCGGCCATCGAGCCGATCGGCGTGTGGTGGTAGGGGTGCCCGTCGGGGTACGACAGGGCGGTCAGCTTCTCGAACGCCGTGCCGTACGGGACGTTGTCGTAGCGCTGCCGGCGCTCGTTCTTGACGACGTCGCGCTGGTTCTCCAGGCCCTCCTCGTCGAGCGCCACCAGGAGGCTGCCCATGCGGTCGGCCTCCAGCCAGAGCGCGAGCTCCAGCTGGTGCGCGGGCATGGTCTCGAAGTAGTTGGTGCGCTCGAAGCTCGTGGTGCCGTTCGGCGAGCCGCCCGCACCCTGGACGAGCTCGAAGTGGCCCGTGCCCTTCACGCTGCTCGAGCCCTGGAACATCAGGTGCTCGAAGAGGTGGGCGAGTCCGGTACGGCCCTTGACCTCGTGGCGGGAGCCGACGTCGTACCAGAGGCAGACGGCGGCGACCGGCGTGAGGTGGTCCTCGGAGAGCACCACGCGCAGGCCGTTGGCCAGGCGGTGCTCCGTGGCGGTGAGGCCGCCGGATTGTGCCTCCGGTGTGGCCGTGTGACCCATGGGCAAGGTGTCCTTCCGGTCGCGTGCACTGCGTTGTGTCGAGCGGTTCGTGCTCCGTTCCTGCCACTGTATGCAGCGTCCGAAGGGTCGGCGAAGTTCCCGGTCGGAACGCCGTGCCGGTATGCGGGTGCGTCCGGGCCCGCGACGACACGCGCGACGGCCCTCAAGCACGGCTCGTCGTCCTGTCCCGCGGACCTGCCGAACGGGGCGGGCCCGGCACGCGCCGACCGTGTCCAGGGGGCTCAGGCGGGCCCGCACACCCTGCGACCTGGCACTGTGCCCGCCGATCACTCCGGCGGGTGAACGGTCTCGCGGCGCGCGCTTGCCTTCGGCCCGTCCGGTCGCAAGAACGGTCCCGGACAGTGATGTTCGCTTCTCGCCCCGCCCCTCTGTCGCGGTGGAGGCCCGGCGTCGGCGACACTTCTGCGATGCCGGGTCGGAGCCCAACATCGGGTCCTGGTCGGTGGTTGTCAGTGCCGCGGTCCACAATGGTCCGCGTCAGATCCGCAGACGCTCGAGCGACCAGAACCAGAGGAGCCGGCAGCGATGGCCCGCCGCAGCACGAAGAACCCGCCGCCCGAGGACTCGTACGAGGAGAAGATCCTCGACATCGACGTCGTCGACGAGATGCAGGGCTCCTTCCTCGAGTACGCGTACTCGGTCATCTACTCCCGCGCCCTGCCGGACGCCCGCGACGGCCTCAAGCCGGTGCACCGTCGCATCGTCTACCAGATGAACGAGATGGGCCTGCGCCCCGACCGCGGCTATGTGAAGTGCGCCCGCGTCATCGGCGAGGTCATGGGTAAGTTGCACCCGCACGGCGACGCGTCGATCTACGACGCCCTGGTGCGCATGGCCCAGCCCTTCTCGATGCGCGTCCCGCTGGTCGACGGCCACGGCAACTTCGGGTCCCTGGGCAACGACGACCCGCCGGCCGCCATGCGGTACACCGAGTGCCGGCAGGCCGATGCGACCAGCCTGATGACCGAGTCGATCGACGAGGACACGGTCAACTTCACGCCCAACTACGACGGCCAGGAGCGGGAGCCGGTGGCGCTGCCGGCCGCCTTCCCGAACCTCCTGGTCAACGGCGCGTCGGGCATCGCTGTCGGCATGGCCACGAACATGCCGCCGCACAACCTCTCCGAGGTCATCTCGGCCGCCCGCCACCTGATCCGCCACCCGAACGCGGATCTGGAAACCCTGATGAAGCACGTCCCGGGCCCCGACCTGCCCACCGGCGGCCGGATCGTCGGCCTGGCCGGCATCCGGGACGCGTACGAGACGGGCCGCGGCACCTTCAAGATCCGCGCCACGGTCGAGATCGAGACGGTGACCGCCCGCCGCAAGGGCCTCGTCGTCACCGAACTGCCCTTCACGGTCGGCCCGGAGAAGGTGATCGCCAAGATCAAGGACCTGGTCGGCTCGAAGAAGCTGCAGGGCATCGCAGACGTCAAGGACCTCACCGACCGCGAGCACGGCCTGCGCCTGGTCATCGAGATCAAGAACGGCTTCGTGCCGGAGGCGGTCCTGGAGCAGCTGTACAAGCTGACGCCGATGGAGGAGTCCTTCGGCATCAACAATGTCGCGCTGGTCGACGGCCAGCCCCTCACCCTGGGCCTGAAGGAGCTGCTGGAGGTCTACCTCGACCACCGCTTCGAGGTCGTCCGGCGCCGCAGCGAGTTCCGCCGCACCAAGCGCCGCGACCGCCTGCACCTGGTCGAGGGCCTGCTCACGGCGCTGCTGGACATCGACGAGGTCATCCGCCTGATCCGCTCCAGCGAGAACTCCGCGCAGGCGAAGGAGCGCCTGATGGAGCGCTTCTCGCTGAGCGAGGTCCAGACCCAGTACATCCTCGACACGCCGCTGCGCCGTCTCACCAAGTACGACCGCATCGAGCTGGAGGCGGAGAAGGAGCGGCTGAACGGGGAGATCGCCGAGCTGACGCGGATCCTCGACTCGGACGCGGAGCTGCGCAAGCTGGTCTCCGCGGAACTGGCCTCGGTCGCCAAGAAGTTCGGGACCGAGCGGCGTACGGTCCTGCTGGAGTCGGCGGGTTCGCCGGTCGCCACCGTGTCGCTTCAGGTGGCGGACGACCCGTGCCGGGTGCTGCTGTCCTCGACGGGTCTGCTGGCCCGTACGGCTAACGGCGACCCGTTCGCGGAGGACGGCGAGGCGAAGCGCTCCAAGCACGACGTGATCATCTCGGCGGTGCCGGCCACGGCCCGCGGCGAGGTGGGCGCGGTGACGTCCACGGGACGGCTGCTGCGGATCAACGTCGTCGATCTGCCGCAGCTGCCGGAGACCGCGGCGCGGCCGAACCTCTCGGGCGGCGCGCCCCTGTCGGAGTTCGTCTCCCTGGAGGGCGACGAGACCCTGGTCTGCCTGACCACGCTCGACGAGTCCTCCCCCGGCCTGGCGATCGGCACGGAACAGGGTGTCGTCAAGCGCGTGGTGCCCGACTACCCGACCAACAAGGACGAGTTGGAGGTCATCACCCTGAAGGAGGGCGACCGGATCGTCGGCGCGATCGAGCTGCGCACGGGTGAGGAGGACCTGGTCTTCATCACGGACGACGCACAGCTGCTGCGCTACCAGGCCTCGCAGGTCCGCCCGCAGGGCCGCGCCGCCGGCGGTATGGCGGGCATCAAGCTCACCGAGGGCGCGAAGGTGATCTCCTTCACGGCCGTGGACCCGGCGGTCGACGCGGTGGTGTTCACGGTCGCGGGCTCGCGCGGCACGCTGGACGACTCGGTCCAGACGACGGCCAAGCTGACCCCGTTCGACCAGTACCCCCGCAAGGGCCGCGCCACCGGAGGCGTGCGCTGCCAGCGGTTCCTCAAGGGCGAGGACTGCCTGGCCCTGGCCTGGGCGGGCGCCGTCCCGGCACGGGCCGCGCAGAAGAACGGCACGCCGGCCGACCTCCCGGAGATCGACCCGCGCCGTGACGGCTCGGGGGTGTCGCTGCCGAAGACGGTGTCGGTGGTGGCCGGCCCGGTCTAGGCCTCCTCGAAGGCCCCGTCCTCCGGGTCCTGTACGTAGCGCAGAACGCCCCACATGCCGTGCTCGTCGGCGTGTGGGGCGTCGCTCTTGCACGCCTCCAGCTCCTTGGCCAGGGCAACGGTATCGATGCCGGTGCCGATGAGCACGAGCTGGGTGAGGCGGGCGTCGGCGGCCGGCCAGGGCTCCGGGTAGAAGCGCAGGAACGGCCCGACGGCGTGCACGGCGTAGCGGTTCACGGTGTCGTGCGGCCCGAAGTCGACGTAACCCTTGATCCGGTACAGCCCCTCGGGCCTGCTGTCGAGGAAGGCGATCAGCCGGCGCGGGTCGAGGGGGGTCTCGGAGGTGAAGGAGAGGCTGTCGTAGCCGGTGTGCAGGTGGCCGGTGTGGTCCTGATGAGGCTCATGGTGCCCGTGCAGGTCGTCGAAGGACAGCTGCCCAATGCGCTCCTCGCCGGGCCGGCAGTCGAAGAGGAACTCGGGGTCGATACGGGCGTAGGCGGCAGGGACGACGGCGGCGCCGTCGGTGAGCTCGCGGACCAGCCCGAGGACGCGCTCCCCGTCCACCGCACGGTCGAGCTTGTTGACGACGACCAGGTCGGCGAGGGCGAGATGCCGGTCGATCTCGGGGTGCTTGGCGCGCGTCTCCTCGAACTCGGCGGCGTCGACGACCTCGACGAGTCCGCCGTACACGATGCCCGGATGCTCGCTGGCGAGGACCATGCGCACGAGTTCCTGGGGCTCGGCGAGCCCGCTGGCCTCGATGACGATGACGTCGATGCCGGTGGCGGGCCGGGCGAGCCGCTCCAGGTAGACGTCCAGCTCACTGGAGTCGACGGCGCAGCACAGGCAGCCGTTCCCGAGGGAGACGGTGGAGTCGCCGAGCGCACCGGCGACGGCCATGGCGTCGATCTCGATGGCCCCGAAGTCGTTGACGATGGCGCCGATGCGGGTGCCGCCGCTGCGGTGGAGGAGGTGGTTGAGCAGAGTCGTCTTGCCGGAACCGAGGAATCCGGCGAGGACGACGACCGGAATCTGCTGCGGACCGGGGTTCGGCTGGCTCAACGTGCGACCTCTCTCACGCCGACGGGTGCACCGGCTCACGAGGTCGGCGCGCGTACGAAGATTGAATGCCGACCCAGGATACGAGCCGTAAGAATCACTGCGAAGTGAACGATTGTTAGCAGCACTTGCCGGGCAGACGTTGGGCATGGCGCTGGAGCGTGCGACCCTCGCTTCCCTCCGTGCGCCGCTTCTCCGCCTCCCCGCCGATCAGAGCCGCTCGGCACTCTGGGAGATGGCAAGCGCCGCCCACGGCTCGCCGGTCCCCTCCAGTCGACCCGCACCCCGACGACCGGCGGACGGCCGTTTGATCGGGGGTAATTGACATGGCCACACTGAAGTGTTCTGCAAGGAGGCTGGGCTCCACCACGCTCGCCGTCCTGGCCGCCACCGCCACCGTGACGCTGGCTGCGCGTCAATGGCGGTCGGAGAAGGCGCGTCAGCACGAGCGGCAGCTGGAGCTCGAGGAGCTGGCGATCCGGCGAACGGCTCTGGCCCATCAGCAGCGCATGCATTGGGAGTTGCTGGCACGGGCGATCGACGATCCGTCCCTCGCCGCGGTGATCGACACCTACGACCAGAGCATCCCGACGGAGAGGCGCCGGCAGTTCTTCTACGCCAACGCCTGGTACGTCCACCTCTACCACCTTTACCAGGCGGAACTCCTGGATCGGGAGGAGTTGTACACACGTCTGCGGGAGTTCTTCCAGAGTCCGGTCTTCCGCGAGTACTGGGAGGCATCACGGCATATGCGCGCCAGCCTGGACGATGCATCCGTGGAAGCCCAGCTGGGGCACATGGTGGACGGCCTCGTCCGGGACCTCGACGAATCCGACACGGACGAGTGGTGGGTGGTCGGCGATCCGCCGAGCGACTGACCGAGTGATTTTCTTGCCGTCCAGCCACAAGGGGCTCTGAAACACCAGTAATCTGCTCCCCACTCAGCATGCCCAGCCCTTTTGTTCCTCCAGCCCTTTTGTTCCTAAGGACCGGTACCTTTGAAGATCGTGCGCCGCATCGGTGTGCCTCCAAGCGCCCGTGGCAGTAGTTCAGGAGCTACCTGCCCGGACGTGTTCGAACTCAGCGACGGGAATTTCGCCGTGATCGGCACCGAGGCCACCGAGGCGCTTGACCCGGAACTGCCCGCCGATGCCGCCCGCGCCGACTACGAGCGCATCGTCATCGTCAGCCGGGAGACGCTCATCCGCGCCAAGGCAGACATCCCCGACGCCTGAGCCCACCGCACGAGCACGCGTCCACCCAGACCCGTACCGTCACGCTCCCCGGCCCGCGCGCAACCGTTGAGCGAGCCGGGCCACCGACCCGGCGAGCAGCCGGCACCCCGTCACTGCTCGATCTCCACCGATGAGGCCTGGCGCCAGAACGGCTCCAGGCCACACGTGTGTCAGCCCCTCGAGCCGCCACCGCCACGCAAGTCAGGTTAGGCTCACCTCTGTGAGTACGTGCTCAACCGTCTCGCAGGACCTCGACGAGCCCATCGCGGGGACCGCGGCGACCGCGACGACCTGGCTGTTGCTCGAGCAGCCCGGCCCGTGGGGTGCCAAGGCGCTCACGCAGAGCCACCTGGATCCCGCTCTGGGCCGCGCCCTGGAGGCGGCCGCGCAGGGCACGGGCGTGCGGATCGCGCTGATCCGCCGCCCCGGCCGGCACGCCGACTGCGGGACCCTGGCCGAGCGCCGGGTCTACGCGGCCCACACCGCACCCGGCAACGTGTGGCTGCACTCCGCCACCACCCGCGACCCCCGGCAGCTGCTCGACCTGGACTTCGCCGCGCTCGGGAAGGGCGACCACCGCTCCTTCGGCTCTGCCCTCCAGGGGCAGCCCCACACCGGCGACCCGCTCGCGCTCGTCTGCACCAACGGCAAGCGCGACCGCTGCTGCGCGCTCCTCGGCCGCCCGCTCGCTGCCGAGCTCGCCGCCTCCGGCGTGGACGGCGTCTGGGAGGTCACCCATCTGGGCGGCCACCGGTTCTCACCGACGTTGCTCGTGCTGCCGTACGGCTATGCCTACGGGCGGGCGCAGGCCCACGCCGTCAAGGATGTCCTGCACAGCGTTCAGGAGGGCCGGATCGTCGTGGAGGGGTGCCGCGGGAACTCGGCCTGGGAGCGACCGGGCCAGGCGGCCGAGCTGGCCGTGCGCTCGGCCGCGGGTGTGTACGCCGCCGAGGCCCTGAGTGTCGTGCGCACGGACGGCGCGGCCCCGCGGTGGGGAGTGACGGTCGCGCACGTGGACGGGCGCCACTGGCGGGTCGTCGTCGCACAGGGGGCGTCCGTGCCGCCACGGCCTGAGAGCTGCGGTTCGGTGCTCGGCTCACCCGCGCGGATGGACGTCGTGGCGGTGCGTGAGCTCACGGTGACAACGGCGGTCGCCGGCTGATCAGGGGCGCCGGCCCACCGTCGGGTGGGCCGGCTGCCCGATATTGATCAAGAGATCCACGCCACACCCCTCCAGCAGCGCCGACACGCCCACGTACCGTCATGGGTATGAGCCGCACTCCCCCCGCACGTCGCCTGCGCCTCGTTCTGCCCCGGCGGATGTTCGCGCAGGTGCTGCTGATGCAGGTGGCGATCGCCGCGGGAGTGGCGGTGCTCGCGACCGGTTTGTTCCTCGCCCCGCTCAGCGATCAGCTGGACGACCAGGCGATGCGGCGCGCGCTGTCGATCGCGCAGACCACCGCGGCGCAGCCGGACATCGCCGAGGACCTGGCGAACACCCCCGCGACGACCGGCGGGCCGGTCCAGCGGGAGGCGGAGCGGATCCGCGAGGCCACCAAGGCCGAGTACGTCGTCGTGATGGACCGGCGCGGGGTGCGCTGGTCCCACCCCACCCCGGGCGAGGTCGGCAGAATCGTCTCGACCGACCCGGGCCAGGCCCTCGCCGGCCACGAGGTCATGCAGATCGACGACGGGACCCTGGGCCGCACCGCCCGCGGCAAGGTGCCGCTGCGCGACGACGACGGCAGGATCATCGGAGCCGTCTCGGTCGGTATCGCCTACGACAGCGTGCGGGCCCGTCTGCTGCACGCGATCCCGGGGCTGCTCGCCTACGCGGGCGGCGCCCTGGCGGTCGGCGCGCTGGCCGCCTGGCTCATCTCCCGCCGGGTCCAGCGGCAGACCCGCGACCTGGCCTTCTCCGACATCTCGGCGCTGCTCGCGGAGCGCGAGGCGATGCTGCACGGCATCCGGGAGGGTGTCGTCGCCCTGGACCGCACCGGCCGCATCCGCCTCCTCAACGACGAGGCGCGGCGCCTGCTGGGCCTCGGCGACGAGGCCGTCGGCCGGTCCCTCGACGAGGCGCTCGGCGGGGGCCGTACGACCGACGTGCTGGCCGGCCGGGTGACGGGCACCGATCTGCTCACGGTCCGCGGTCAGCGTGTCCTGGTCGCCAACCGCATGCCCACCGACGACGGCGGCGCCGTCGCCACCCTGCGCGACCGCACCGAGCTGGAGCAGCTCGGCCGGGAGCTCGACTCCACGCGCGGCCTGATCGACGCCCTGCGCGCCCAGGACCACGAGCACGCCAACCGCATGCACACGCTCCTCGGACTGCTCGAACTGGAGATGTACGACGACGCCGTGGAGTTCGTCGGCGAGGTGGTCGGCGACCACCGGGAAACCGCCGAGCAGGTCGCCGAGAAGATCCAGGACCCGCTGCTCGCCGCCCTGCTGGTGGGCAAGGCGACCGTGGCGGCCGAGCGGGGCGTCGCGCTGCGTCTCTCGGACCGCACCGGGCTCCCGGACCGGCTGATCGACCCTCGGGGGCTCGTCACGATCGTCGGCAACCTCGTGGACAACGCTCTGGACGCCGCCGCGGGCACCACGCACCCGCGCGTGGAGGTCGAATTGCGTGCCGAGGGGCGGACAGCGACCCTCCTGGTACGCGACACGGGGCCGGGAATCCCCGAGGAGCAGCGCGAGTTGATCTTCACCGAGGGGTGGTCCACCAAGAAGCCCCCGGCTCACCGTGAGCGCGGCATCGGTCTCTCCCTGGTGCGCAGGTTCGCCGAAAGGCAGGGTGGCACCGCAACGGTGGGCGAGGCGGCCGGCGGCGGCGCGGAGTTCACCGTCGTCCTGCCCGAGGCATTGGCCGAGCCGGATCTGGAGCCTGCCCTCGCCGTGCCGTCAGATGCGCAGACCGTCGCCGAGGAGGAGTCGCGATGATCGAGGTCCTGGTCGTGGACGACGACACGCGCGTGGCGCGGGTCAACGCCGCCTACGTCGAGAAGGTGCCGGGATTCCACGTGGCCGGCGAGGCGCACAGCGCGGCCGAAGCGCTTCGCCAGGTGGAGGAGCTGCCCCGCGTGGACCTGGTCCTCATGGATCACTATCTGCCCGACGAGACGGGCCTCGCGGTCGTCCAGGAGATGCGCCGGCGCGGCCACCAGGCCGACGTGATCATGGTGACGGCGGCGCGGGACGTGTCGACCGTGCAGGCGGCGATGCGGCACGGGGCGCTGCAGTACCTGGTCAAGCCGTTCGCCTTCGCGGGCCTGCGCGCCAAGCTGGAGGCGTACGGCGAACTGCGCCGCACCCTGGACGGCGGCGGCGAGGCGGAGCAGGCCGAGGTGGACCGCATCTTCGGCGCCCTGTCGGCGTCTTCGGAGCCCGATCTGCCCAAGGGCCACTCCCCCACCACCACGGAACTCGTACGGCGCGCCCTGATGAACGCCGAAGGCCCGCTGTCGGCCCAGGAGATCGCCGAGCGGACCGGAGTGAGCCGTCAGACCGCCCAGCGCTATCTCAAGCTCCTGGAGCGCACGGGACGGGCCCGGCTCACCCTCAAGTACGGTGACGCGGGTCGCCCGGAACACCGTTACGTGTGGGCGACCCGCGCCTGAGGCACGGCCCGTGGGGGCGGGGGAAGGAACCGTGCCCCTTCTTCATACGGATGCGGGCCGCGCAACGTATCACCCGACCGCTCGACCCATTGCCATGTCGGTGCGGGCGTCCCCGACCGCTTCCACCATCGGGCCTATGCGGCCCCCGCCCCCGTCAGCGACCGCACCTCGACCTCCGCGTGTTTGGCCTCATCGGGTGCCTCGGACGAGATGAGCGTGCCGAGCCAGCCCGCGACAAAGCCCAGCGGGATCGAGACGAGCCCCGGGTTCTGCAGGGGGAAGTACTGGAAGTCGACACCGGGGAACAGCGATTCGGGGCTGCCCGATACGACCGGCGACAGCGCCACCAGCACCACGGCCGGGATCAAGCCCCCGTAGACGGCCCATACGGCGCCCCGCGTGGTGAAGTCCCGCCAGAACAGGGAGTAGAGCAGCACCGGCAGATTGGCGGACGCGGCGACGGCGAAGGCGAGTCCCACGAGGAAGGCGACGTTGAGGTCGCGGGCCAGCAGTCCGAGGGCGATCGCGACCACGCCGATGCCGACCGCCGCGACACGCGCCACGGCAACTTCGCTGCGGGGCTTGGCGCGGCGCGGCCGTAGCGAGGCGTACAGGTCGTGGGCCACGGAGGCCGAGGAGGCGAGCGTGATTCCGGCGACCACGGCGAGGATCGTGGCGAAGGCGATGGCGGCCACGATGGCAAAGAGAACCGTTCCTCCCGTGGAGTCCGCGCCGCCGCCGAGATCGAGGGCGAGCAGCGGAACTGCCGTGTTCCCGGCCGCGTTCGACCCGCGTACGGCCTCGGGCCCGACGATCGCGGCCGCGCCGAAACCCAGCACGATCGTCATCAGGTAGAAGCCGCCGATGAGCCCGATCGCCCACACCACCGACCGCCGTGCCGCGCGAGCGGTGGGCACGGTGTAGAAGCGGGACAGGATGTGCGGCAGCCCCGCCGTACCCAGCACCAGCGCGAGGCCGAGGCTGATGAAGTCGAACCGGGCCGTCCAGTCAACGCCGTACTTCAGCCCGGGTGCCAGGAACGCCGCGCCGTGACCACTGCGCTCGGCCGCCGTGACCAGCAGCCGGTCGAAGTCGCCGTGGAAGCGCAGCAGGACGAGCACGGTCAACGCCACGGTGCCGCCTAGCAGCAGGACCGACTTGACGATCTGGATCCAGGTGGTGGCCCGCATCCCTCCCAACGACACGTAGATCACCATGAGCGCGCCGACGCCGATGACTGTCCAGGCCTGCACCGCCTCGCCCTTGCCCCCGAGCAGCAGCGCGACCAGGGTGCCCGCGCCCACCATCTGCGCCACCAGATACAGAACGGACACGGTGACCGAGGAAGTTCCCAGCGCGATCCGCACGGGGCGCTCCCGCATCCGCGCGGCGACCACGTCGGCGAGCGTGAACCGCCCGCAGTTGCGCACGAGTTCGGCGACGAGGAACAGCACCACCAGCCAGGCCACGAGGAAGCCCACCGAGTACAGCATCCCGTCGTAGCCGAAGAGGGCGATGAGCCCGGAGATGCCGAGGAAGGAGGCGGCCGACATGTAGTCACCCGCGATGGCAAAACCATTCTCCATGGGCGAGAAGAGCCGGCCGCCCGCGTAGAACTCCTCTGCTGAACCACGCCGGTTGCGGCTCACCCAGGTCGTGATCGCCAGCGTGATCGCGACGAACAGGCTGAACAGAATCAGCGCCGGCGTCTGGTGATCGTGCGTCACGCGGCACCTCCCCTGGTGACGCGGGCCAACTCCTGGGTGTCCCAGCGCAGTTCCAGCGCCGCCCGATCCCGGCGCAGCCGCGCGTGACGGGCGTAGGCCCAGGTGAGCAGGAAGGTGGTGAGGAACTGCCCGAGCCCGGCCAGCATCGCCACGTTCACGGCGCCCGCCACGGGCCGGGCCATCAGCTCCGGCGCGGTCGTGGCGGCCACGACGTACGCCGCATACCACGCGAGGAAGAGCACAACAGCCGGCACCACAAACCGCCGGTACCGACTGCGTACTTCCTGGAAAGCCGCGCTCCGCTGCACCTCGAGGTACACATCGGCCGCGCCCGGCGGAGCAGTCTCCGGGACGTCCACGACGCCCGACTCCCCCCATCCGGAGGCGAGGGCGTCGTACCAGGGATCGCGGCTTGAGTGCATGCCCAAGCATGGACAGAACGGAAAGATCCCCGGATCGCGTTCTCCGAGGGCTTCACCCCATCAGGTGATATGTCGCCGATAGGCCTGCAGCCGCCATGGGCGAGAGGCCCCCACAGGGGCCACCCGCACCCGACGGCGATGCCGCACGGGCGGTGCGGGTGGAACCCAACCCGGCCGAAGGTGAAGTCGCGGCCGGCCTCGGCCGAAGCCGCGCAGCGACTACGCGTCGATGCGCGACCGGTCCAACGTGGCCGCCGAGCTGGAGATGAACTCCTTGCGCGGCGCCACGTCGTTCCCCATCAGCAGATCGAAGACCCGCTCGGCGGCCTCAAGATCGGTGAGGCTGATCCGGCGCAGGGTCCGGTGACGCGGGTCCATCGTCGTCTCGGCCAGTTGGTCGGCGTCCATCTCACCGAGACCCTTGTACCGCTGGATGGAGTCCTTGTAGCGGATGCCCTTGCTCTGGAACTCCATGAGCTTGTCGCGCAGTTCACGGTCCGAGTACGTGTACACGTACTTGTCCTGCCCCTTCTTGGGCTGGACGATCTCGATCCGGTGCAGCGGCGGCACGGCCGCGAACACCCGGCCCGCCTCGATCATCGGCCGCATGTAGCGCTGGAACAGCGTCAGCAGGAGCGTCCGGATGTGGGAGCCGTCCACGTCGGCGTCGGTCATCATGATGATCTTGCCGTAGCGGGCGGCGTCGATGTCGAAGGTCCGGCCCGACCCCGCTCCTATGACCTGGATGATCGCGCCGCACTCGGCGTTCTTGAGCATGTCGGTGACGGACGACTTCTGGACGTTGAGGATCTTGCCGCGGATCGGCAGCAGCGCCTGGAACTCGGAGTTCCGGGCGAGCTTGGCGGTGCCGAGCGCGGAGTCTCCCTCGACGATGAACAGCTCGCTGCGGTCGACGTCGTCGCTGCGGCAGTCGGCGAGCTTGGCCGGCAGCGAGGAGGACTCCAGGGCCGTCTTACGGCGCTGCGCGTCCTTGTGCTGGCGGGCCGCGATGCGCGTACGGGCGGCGGCGACGGCCTTCTCCATGACGACCCGGGCCTGGGCCGCGGCGTCCCGCTTCGTGGACGTCAGGAACGCCTTGAGCTCCTTGGCGATCACGGTGTTCACGATGCGCCGGGCCGCCGAGGTACCGAGGACCTCCTTGGTCTGGCCCTCGAACTGCGGCTCGGCGAGGCGGACCGTGACGACCGCGGTGAGGCCCTCCAGGGCGTCGTCCTTGACGATGTCGTCCTCGGCGACGCGCAGCATCTTCTTGGTGCGCAGCACCTCGTTCATGGTGCTCGTCACGGCCGTCTCGAAGCCCGCGACGTGGGTGCCGCCCTTGGGGGTGGCGATGATGTTCACGAACGACTTCAGGGTCGTGTCGTAGCCCGTGCCCCACCGCATCGCGACGTCGACGTCGAGCTCACGGGTGACCTGGGTGGGCGTCATCTGGCCGTGCTCGTCCAGAACCGGGACGGTCTCCTTGAAGGTGCCCTGGCCCGAGAAGCGGAGGACGTCGCACACCGGCTTGTCGCTGGCCAGGTACTCGCAGAACTCGCTGATGCCGCCGTCGAAGCGGAAGGACTCCTCGCCCTTGCTGCCGCCGTCGCCGAGGCCGAGCTCGTCGCGGACGACGATGGTCAGGCCGGGCACCAGGAACGCGGTCTGGCGGGCGCGCTGGTGCAGCGTGTCCAGGGACAGCTTGGCGTCCTTGAGGAAGATCTGTCGGTCGGCCCAGTACCGCACGCGCGTGCCGTTGCGGGTCTTGGGGATCTTCTTGGTCTTGCGCAGGCCGCCGGTCTCGAACTTGGCGTTCGGGCCGTCCGCGGCGAAGGCTCCGGGGACACCGCGGCGGAAACTGATGGCGTGCGTGTGGCCGCTGCGGTCCACCTCGACGTCCAGTCGCGCGGACAGGGCGTTCACCACGGAGGCGCCCACGCCGTGCAGACCGCCGGAGGCGGCGTAGGAGCCGCCGCCGAACTTGCCGCCGGCGTGCAGCTTGGTCATCACGACCTCGACGCCGGACAGGCCGGTCTTGGGCTCGACGTCGACCGGGATGCCCCGGCCGTTGTCCCGGACCTCCACGGACCCGTCGTCGTGGAGGATCACGTCGATGTGGTCGCAGTAGCCACCGAGAGCCTCGTCGACGGAGTTGTCGATGATCTCCCAGAGGCAGTGCATGAGACCACGACTGTCGGTCGACCCGATGTACATACCCGGGCGCTTGCGCACGGCCTCGAGGCCCTCGAGGACGAGCAGGTGCCGCGCGGTGTAGTTGGAACCGTCCAGGTCTGCTCCTGCCAGCAGCGCTGTGGACGGCACGGACGTCTCGGCGGTCACGCGGTTCGCTCCTCGCTGAATTTCAGATGAGGCCCTTGTGGGTAAGGGCGCGGCTTCGGTCGCCGTCAAGAGGGTACCGAGGCCTGGTAGAGCCGTTGTAACGCCACCCTCGTACGAAACCCAGACTAGACCAGAGTCGCATGCGTGTTCGATCCCTCGTTGGAGTGAAGCACATATCACGTTCCCTTCCAGGCATGAACCATTTAGGCTCCGGGCACGTCCTCATGAACAACCGGCAACCCAGCCGGAGGGACCCGACCTTGACCGACAGCGCGAAACCGTAAGCAAGACAAAGACGCACTACGGCACATTCGCCGCCAAACCGGCAGCAGCCAGCCGCCCCGGAAAGAATTTCTCTCTGAGAGAAGCCGCGAGCGGGAACGTTTTGGGGCTGGTTGGATGTTGACCCTGGTACGACAGCTCGTCGAGCTAGAGAAGAGGCGACGTGACTACTGTTCTGACCCCCGCGAGCCCGCTGACGGCCGCTGACCGCTGCGACCGTTGCGGCGCCCAGGCGTACGTGCGTGTCGTCCTGCTGAGCGGCGGAGAACTGCTCTTCTGCGCCCACCACGGCCGCAAGTTCGAGCCGGAACTCAAGAAGATCGCCGCTGAGATACAGGACGAGACGGAGCGGCTGACGACCGTTCCCGCATCGGCGTCCGAAGAAGAGCGCTGAACCTCGCATTAACGACGAGCCAGCTCCGGCACAGGCCGGTTGACGGGCGGCCGCCCCTGAAAGCAGGGGCGGCCGCCCGCGCTCATGCCCCGCGAGCCCTCAGCTCCTGTCAGCCGTCGGCATGGCGCTCGCGTCCCACGGCCCGCCACCCCAGGCTCCGTACGACCTCGGACACTCGCGTGTAGACGCCGGGACTGCCCGCGCGGCCGCAGCCGGTGCCCCAGGACACGAGCCCGATCAGCTTCCCCTGGGCGACCAGGGGGCCCCCGCTGTCCCCCTGACAGGCATCCCGGCCCCCTTCCCGTTCCCCGGCGCAGACCATGCTGGCGGCCTGGTATCTGCCGTCACCACCGCCCGGGTACGCCTGCTTGCACAGGGTGTCGGGCAGCACGTGCACGCGTGCCGCCCGCAGGCTGCGCGGGTAGTCGCCCGCCCCCGTGACGTCTCCCCACCCGTAGACCAGGGCCGGCGTCCCGGGCACGTAGGCGGGATCGCCGGCGCGGGCCATCCTGATGACCGAGCTCGCCGGAAGGGGCTGGGTGAGGGAGAGCACGGCGAAGTCGCCGGCGTTGCTGACATCGTCGTAGGCCGGGTTCACCCAGCTGTCGCGGACGCGGATCTCCTGGCCCCGGCCGGACACGAGGTCCGTACGGCCTGTGATGACGGTGAAGTCGCGTACCTGGTGGGGCGGTGCCCCCATGACCTCCTCGCTGAGGCAGTGGGCCGCGGTGAGCACGGTGGTCCGGCCGACCGCCACACCGACGCAGAACTGGCCCGCCCGCGTACCCCCGAACCGGTCACGGCTGGACAGCGCCACGGTCCACGGGCTGTCGGACACATCGACCGGGAAGCCGCCGACGACGACACTGTCGGCAGCCGCGGGGGCGGCGGACGCCAACGGTATGGCAGCCGCCACGGCCGCCAGGACCAGCGGCCGGGCGAGGACCCGGATAATGGGACGTCGCATGCACGCTCCTCACTCTGGAGTGGTCGTGGGACACCCAGAGTGATTCAGCCCGCCTGACCCCGCACCCGCGCGCCGGTCCGAAGAGCGGCCCCCGACAGCACGAAGGCCCGTCCCCACTCGGGGGCCGGGCCTTGTGTGTCGTACGGATGCGACGGAAGCGACCTAGTCGAGGTAGTCGCGCAGCACCTGGGACCGCGACGGGTGGCGCAGCTTCGACATGGTCTTGGACTCGATCTGGCGGATCCGCTCGCGCGTCACGCCGTAGACCTTGCCGATCTCGTCGAGGGTCTTCGGCTGACCGTCGGTGAGACCGAAGCGCATGGAGACGACGCCCGCCTCGCGCTCGGACAGGGTGTCGAGGACCGAGTGCAGCTGCTCCTGCAGAAGCGTGAAGCTGACCGCGTCGGCCGGGACGACGGCCTCGGAGTCCTCGATGAGGTCACCGAACTCGCTGTCGCCGTCCTCGCCGAGCGGGGTGTGCAGGGAGATGGGCTCGCGGCCGTACTTCTGGACCTCGATGACCTTCTCGGGGGTCATGTCGAGTTCCTTGGCCAGCTCCTCCGGGGTGGGCTCGCGGCCCAGGTCCTGGAGCATCTGGCGCTGGACGCGCGCGAGCTTGTTGATGACCTCGACCATGTGCACCGGGATACGGATGGTGCGGGCCTGGTCGGCCATGGCGCGGGTGATCGCCTGACGGATCCACCAGGTGGCGTACGTGGAGAACTTGTAGCCCTTGGTGTAGTCGAACTTCTCGACCGCGCGGATCAGACCGAGGTTGCCCTCCTGGATGAGGTCCAGGAAGAGCATGCCGCGGCCGGTGTAGCGCTTGGCCAGGGAGACCACCAGACGGAGGTTGGCCTCCAGGAGGTGGTTCTTGGCGCGGCGGCCGTCCTCGGCGATGATCTCCAGCTCGCGCTTGAGCTTCGGGGCGAGCTTGTCGGCGTTGGCCAGCTTGTCCTCGGCGAACAGACCGGCCTCGATGCGCTTGGCGAGCTCGACCTCCTGCTCGGCGTTGAGCAGCGGGACCTTACCGATCTGCTTGAGGTAGTCCTTGACCGGGTCGGCGGTGGCACCGGCGGCCGCCACCTGCTGCGCGGGCGCGTCGTCCTCGTCCTCGTCGGACAGCACGAAGCCGGCGCTCTCGGCGCCCTCGGGCTCGTCGCCGGTCTTGGGGGCGTCCTCGAGGGTCTCTTCCTCGACGAGCTCGGCGTCGTCCTTCTTGCCTGCGGTGGTCTTCTTGGCCGCCGTCTTCTTGGCGACGGTCTTCTTCGCAGCCGCCTTCTTGGCGGTCGTCTTCTTGGCAGCGGCCTTCTTGGCGGGGGCGTCGTCCTCGACGGCGGGATCGTCGGCGGCCGCCTCGGGCGTGGCGGGGGCGGTGGCCTTCTTGGCAGTCGCCGTCTTCGCCGCGACCGTCTTCGTTGCGGTGCGCTTGACCGGACTCTTCGCTGCGACGCTCTTACGGGTGCGCTTGGGCTCCGCGGCACTGACCATCAGCGTCACACCCTCTTCCTCGAGGATCTGGTTGAGGCTGCGCAGTACGTTCTTCCACTGAGTGGCCGGAATCTGGTCAGCTTCGAAGGCCCGACGCACATCGTCGCCGGCGATCTGCCCCTCAGCCTTTCCCCGCTCGATAAGAGCCATGACAGAGACGGACTCGGCGATCTCCGGCGGGAGCGTACGGGATGTGCTGGCCGACACGAACAACCTCTCGGAACGTTGGAAAACGGCTTCCGGCCCCGTCCACGGCGGACAGGAGCCGACCACCGGCTTGGGGATTGGGCCGACGGTGCGGGCGGGGGCCGGGAAGATTCACAGCGCCTGGAGCGGCGTCCGTATTCCCTCCTCGGCAGTCACCTCTTAGGTCATCGCGCTGTTTCCCCAAGCGTTACGCCCAATCTGCGTGGCCCGAGTCACATCCCGTAACCGATCAAAAACAGACAGACGCAGACATAACAGGTCGCCCACGGCCCGAACCATGCACTGTACGGCGATTCCAGGGCCTCGTCGCACCGTCGGACCCGCAGGATCCGTACTGGATCCTGCGGGTCCGACGGTGGAGGGAGCGCAGACCGGGAGATGCCACAGGAGGGGGAGGCATCCCGGCCGCGCCACCCGGTGGCGCGGTCAGTGCTCGCGGGGCGCGGGCACCACGCGCTCGACCTCGGGGTGGACGGTGAGCAGCTGGCGCATGGCCGCCTCGGCGGCCGCGCCGTCACCGGCGGCAAGGGCGTCGACGATCCTGCCGTGCTGCGCCAGCGACGCCTCGTTCGGCCGGTCGCAGCCCGTCACGGGGCCGCCGGAGACCTGGAGGGCGGCCGAGACGATCCCCGAAAGGTGCTCCAGCATGCGGTTGCCCGCGACCTGGATGAGCAACGAGTGGAACTCGGCGTCGGCGCGGGAGAACGTGAGCACGTCACCCTGCCCCATCGCGTGGCCCATGATCTCGACCATGTCGCCGAGCCGCTGCTGGACGTCATCGCGCCCGTGCCCGGCGGCGAGGCGGGCGGCCAGCGGCTCGATCGTCCAGCGCAGCTCGCTGAGCTCCCGGCGCTGGTCGTCGCGCTGCGGTCCGAAGGCCCGCCATTCGATGATGTCCGGGTCGAGGAGGTTCCAGTCACTGACGGGACGCACGCGCGTGCCGACGTTCGGACGGGCGCTGACCAGGCCCTTGGCCTCCAGGACACGGAGCGACTCTCGGACGACGGTGCGGGAGACCTCGAACCGCTGGCCGATCTCCTCGGGCACGAGCGGACGGTCGGCGCCCAGGTCGCCGGAGACGATCATCTGGCCGAGCTGTTGGACGAGTTGGCCGTGCAGCCCGCGTCCGCGGCTGCCGGCGGCGCGCCGGCCCACGCGGCCCAGCTCCGGGTCCCCGCCGTCCCAGACGGGGGCGCCGACGCGGTCGGCGACGGGGGCCTCGGCGTAGGGGTAGCGGTCGAGTTCGCCCGGGCCGGCGAGGCCGGAGTCTGCGGAGCGGGCGGCGGTCATCATGGTGTGCGCAAGGGTACTCACGCATCCTTTGTCGGCGCCGTCCTCAACTCCCTTGAGGTCTTTGGTGAAAAGCACACGAAAGGGTGATCGCTCACCCCGTCGCAATTGACGCCTTATCGGAAAGAAATGGGCTTCCCCCGGGGAGTTGTGCGCACGACAGAAACGGAGGCGGCACAGATCGTCGTCATCGGACCCTGCCCCGCAGGGTCGTGAGCAGGTAGGCGCAGAGCAGGGCGGTGAGCGACAACGTCAGGGCGCCGCCGACGGGTTGGGCGACGACACGCGCGACGGCTTCCAGATAGCGCTCTCCCCCGAACGGCCACTGCGACAGAAGCAGCTCCCGCACCCGCAGCGGAAACCCGGCCGCCGTCCGCACAGACGGTCCTTCGAGGACCTTCTGTACGAGGGGTACGACGACGATGGGCACGGCGACCACCGCCGCGAGCCCGGCCGTGGTGGACCGGAAGAGACCCGCCGCGAGGACTCCGGCCCATGCGCAGCCGACCATGAGCCCGATCCAACTCACGCCCAGCGAAAGCCAGTCCGCGGGAACCTCAGCGAGCTCCGGTCCGTATACGAGATAGAGCACTTCGGTGTCGCAGCCCACGGTGAGGACGGCCAGCACCAGCGCGGTGACGGTGGCGACGAGGAGTTTCGCGGCCAGCAGCCCCAGCCGGCGGGGCACGGTGCCGCGATCCGCCGCCAGGGCGGGGTGGCGGAACTCGTCGCCGAACGCGATCGCGCCGAGGAGCCCGGCCCCGAGCGCCGCGGGCGGCAGCGGCAGCTGCTGCGGCCACCCGGCCATCAGCCGCGCCTGCGGCGTGTGCCCGACGCGTGCCAGCAGTACTGCGGTGAGGGCTGACACCACGAGCACGGCGGCGCCGGTGACGAAGCTGGTACCGACGCCGAGGGCACGCCGGAGTTCGTAGCGGAGGGGGCGGAGGGGGCTGGGGGCGGGGCGGACGGAGATGGGGGGCGGGAGATCGGGGAGGGCGACGGCAGCGGAGGCCGACGGACGCGACGATGCGGCGGCCTGCGGCGAGGACCCGGCGGTGGCTGCGTCGGCCGGTCGCGGCACGCCTGCCCGTGCCTGCGGAACCTCCGCGGATGCGCTCGAGGCTGTTGCGGACGCCTCCTGCGAGGTGACTGTGGCCGACCCTGCGTCCGGCGCCTGCGGCGCCGTGGTCCTGCGCCCACGGCCACCGGCAGCGGCCAATTCGACGTCCGACGTGTACGGCACCTCGCCGCTTCGCGGTTCGGTCGGCCGGGTGCCCACCCCGGCACCGGGGCCCATGTCGCCGATCTCGTCGGCGAGTTGGTGGACGAGGATGCCGTGACGGAACGCGGTCTCGCCGACGTCGGCGCACGTACTGCCGTACACGGACAGACGGTTGCCGCTCTCGCGTACGACCTCGACGGAACGGTGTGCGGTGCGGGCCTCCTTGGTGAGCAGGGAGGCGAAGCGGGAGGCGTGGGGGGTGCGGACGGCGACCCGGGGGCGCAGCCGGGTACGGGCGAAGTCGTCGGCATCCTGATCGGCGACGAGCCGGCCCCGCTGCAGCGTGACGACCCGGTCGGCGGTGCGCGCGGCCTCCTTCGGGTCGGCTGTGGTCAGCAGCACCGTGCCGCCCTGGGCCGCGTGCGCCCGCAGCATGCCGTGCAGCCAGCGGCTCTCGCGGCCCGAGAGCCCCTCGGCAGGGCCGTCGAGGACGAGCGTGTGCGGGTCGGCCAGCAGCGCGCAGGCCAGGCCGAGGCGACGGTCCATGCCGCGCGAGAGGGTGCCGAGGCGTTCCTCGCGCAGGCTGACGAGTCCGACCACCTCCAGGACTTCGTCGGCGCGCCGGGCCGGAACGCCCGCGGCGGCGCACAGCATGCGCAGATACCCGCGGACCGTGCGCGCCGGGTGCCCGGGGAGGTCGCCCAGCAGCACGCCGACTTCGCGCGAAGGATGGGCGATGCGGTGCAGGGGGCGGCCCCTGAAGTAGGTGATTCCACGGCCCCGTTGGAGTGCGAGCATGAGTCTGAGCACTGTCGTCTTGCCCGCTCCCGACGCCCCGAGCAGCGCGGTGACGCGGCCCGCGTGGGCCTCGAAGGAGACGTCGTCGACGGCAGGAGGAAGCTCCTTGCGCGGGTCGCTGGTCAGTCCGATGGCCTGGATCACTCGCAGCAAGATAGCGCGCTATGTCCGTTTTTTCGGGTAGGGCAAGGCCCGCTGTGCAGGCGGGATTCGGCCTGGAGGGATTTCGAGGTCCTCGTTTCCGACCACTGTTCGGGGCCTGTGGCCCTCGTTCTCGACCACTGTTCGGGACCCCTGGCCCATGTCTCTGAGCCGCGTTCGGGGCCTGTGACGCATGTTCCCGAGCCACGTTCGGGGCCTGGGACGCATGTTCCCCAGCCGCGTTCGGGACCCGTCGCCCCTGTCCCCGAGCCGCGTTCGGTTCACGTGACCCTTGTTCCTGAGCTCGGTTCGGATGCCGTGGCCCTTGCCCCTGAGCCCCGTTCGGATCCCATGACGTCGTTCCCGAGCCTGCCTCGGCGTCGGGGGTGCGTCCCGGTCCACGCCAGGCTTCTGGCCCGCGTCAGACCTCGGGCCGCAGCATCGGAGGGTTGAGCAGCGTGGCTCCGCCGGCGCGGAAAAGCTGGGCGGGACGGCCGCCCTGGCGCGTGGTGGTACCGCCGGTGGGGACGAGGAAGCCCGGCGTGCCCGTCACCTTGCGGTGGAAGTTGCGCGGGTCGAGCGCCACGCCCCACACGGCCTCGTAGACCCGGCGCAGCTCACCGACGGTGAACTCCGTGGGGCAGAACGCCGTGGCCAGCGACGAGTACTCGATCTTGGAGCGGGCGCGCTCCACTCCGTCGGACAGGATCTGTGCGTGGTCGAAGGCGAGCGGTGCGACCGGTTCGCCGTCGCGGCCGTAACCACCCTGCTGCAGGAGTTCGTCGACCGGCGCCCAGCGGGCGTTGCTGGCGTCGCCGCCCGCGCGGGGCGCCGGCAGGTCGGGGGCAAGCGCCAGGTGGGCAACGCTGACCACCCTCATCCGCGGATCCCTCTTGGGGTCACCGTAGGTCGCGAGCTGCTCCAGGTGGGCGCCGTTGTCCTGCGCCGGGACAGCCGGGTCGTGGGCCCTCAGCCCGGTCTCCTCAGCCAACTCGCGCGCGGCTGCCTGCGCCAGGTCCTCGTCGGCCCGTACGAACCCGCCCGGCAGTGCCCAGCGCCCCTGGAACGGCGGTTCGCCCCTGCGCACCGCCAGCGCGCACAGGGCATGGCGGCGCACGGTCAGCACGACCAGGTCCACGGTGACGGCAAAGGGCGGAAACGCTGACGGGTCGTAGGGCATGCGGCGATCATAGTCGTCTGCTTGACGATAAACACTCCCTTCGTCGGCCTCATCGATGACTGATCCAATTCGGGCCTGGTGCGGGCCGCACCGCCCCTCCCCATGTCGTGCCGTCCGGCGTCGTGCGAGGTCAGGCCCTCAGTTGCAGCCCGTCGGCGGCCTCCTCGACCATGGCGAGACCCAGGCGGCTGACACGTACGGAGAACGGCGCCCCGGCGACCCGAAGGCCGGTCAGAACGATCTCGCCCAGCGGCGCACTGCGCACGGGTCGCAGGGTGACCGTCCCCGCCGGAGCATCCGGGCGGATGCCCGCGAGGGTGGTCAGCAGCACCACTCCGGCTGCCGCCGCCGTGGCCGCGGGGCGGCAGGCCGCCGGATGCGGGAGGGGTGCACTCCCGTCGGTGCGCCGCTCCCCCGCGTACATGTCGGGCAGCCTGTGGCCGAACACGGCAGCGGCGGCCAGGACGCCTCTCAGCAACGCGCTCGCCTCCTTCTCGTAGTCGGCCGTGGCGAGGCCCGCGACAGCGAGCGCCGTCTCGTGGACCCGCACCGCGCCACTGCGGTGACCGAACGGGTTGTGTCCCGCCTCCTTCACGCCCAGCCCGCGCAGGCCCCAGCCCGAATCCATGGCCGGACCGCCGAGCAGCCGGGCGAGCTGCTCGGTCTGCACCCTGTCGAGCAGGCCGGGCGCCAGTTCGCCTCCGCCCAGCAGGCCGGTGTCGAGCAGATGGACGGCGGCGGCGCCGAGATGCGGCACGAGGCGTCTGTCCGGGGCCCGGGCTGCCGCGGGCCGGCCGCCGCCCAGGTCGTCGATCCAGAAATCCGCACGGAACGCCTGCCGCAGCGCCCCGGCCCAGTGCCGCAGCTCGGCACCCCCCGGTCTGCCGAAGGCGTCGAGCAGATCGGCACCGAGCAGTGCCGCGCGATGGGCGTGGGCCTGGGTCTCGCAGCGGACGGGACCGCCGGGCTGCGGGTCGGGCAGGTACGTGCCGTCGCCCACGCTGGTCCGCAGCCAGGTCAGACACCGCTCGGCCGCCGGGAGGAGTTCCTCGGTCTCGGGCTCGGGCAGCCCCCAGCGTCGGGCCTCCGCTAGCAGTGCCGGGAAGAGCAGCGTGGCCTCCGTGCCCGTGCAGCCCGGTGGCAGATGGGTGCCGGCGTCCCTCATAGGCGCGGGGATCGTGCCGGACTGCGGCCCCTGGCCCCGGAGTTGGGTACGAGCGAGTGTGCGCAGCGTGCCTGCGGCGAGCCGGGTGCCCAGAGGCAGCGTCATCCGGGCCGCGGCGAGGGCCTCGGCCGGGGCCAGGCCACAGCGCCACGGCGCCCCCGCGGCCAGGTGGATGTCGGAGGGGTGGGCCGGGTCGCGCAGCAGGAGGGCCTGGAGGTCCTCGATGCTCGTCCGCAGCAGCGCCTCCACGCCGGGGTCGTCGCCTGCAGCACGCGCCGGCGCCAGCGGGCTGGTCGCTGCTCTGCCCACGGCACGCACGGGTCCGGCACCCTCCGCCCGCATCCGGAGCTCGATGGTCGCGCTGCCACCCGGGGGCAGTACCAACTCCCAGCGCAACAGCCCGGCCGAGGCCAGCGCGTCGGCGGGCGGGGGGTCGGCCGTCACTGCCGAGGTCCCCTTGGCGGACGACCAGCGCAGGCCGCAGTCGTGGACGGTGGCGGGGAGTTCCGGTCCCGCGGTGCCGCTCACGATCGCACCGAGGTCGGCCAGGTCCGTGCCCAGGGCTACCTCGACCGGCAGACGCAGGGGGCGGGCTGCCGCGCTGTGCAGCGTGATCCGCTCGGTGCCGTCCGCGTGACGGGTTCGCTCGACGACGACGTCAGGGTCGGGGCCCGCCTGCGGGGAACTGCGCAGTGTGCCCACGAACCGGGCGCGGTCGGCCCCGGTCATCCGGGCCTGCACGGCGAGCGGCTCACGCCCGGCCACACGGATCTGACAGCGCGAGAGCATGCGACGACCTGCGCGGTAGAAACCGTCGAGACCCCGGCCCGTCAACTGCCCCTGGTCCGTCGACATGGCAAGGCCAGGCAGGGCTACGCAGATGAGGGCGTTGTGGGTGGGAGGCAGGTCTGACGGACGTGGGGGTGATGTGGTTGGTGTCGTTGGCGGCTGAGCCGACGAGGGGATGCCTGGCGGCCGGGACGCGCGCCGTGCGCGGTCGGGAGTTGGCGGCGTTGCCGGGCTCTGGTGTGCGGGCGTCGTGGGCGAGGGGGTTTGGGTCGTCGGCCGGTTGGAGGGCTCGGATCGTCGCGGCGTGTTGCCGTAGTCCGCGCGGCGGGGGGCATCGGCGTAGTCCTGGCGGCGAGCGGCGTCGGCGTAGTCCGCTCTGCGAGGGGCATCGGGGTACTCGGCGGTCCGGGGTGCACTGCCGCGCTCCGCGGTCCGGGAGCCGTCACCGCCATGAGCGCTTCGAGTTGCACCGCCTAACTCGGCGTTCCGAGAGGCATCGCGTCGAGGGGTATCGCTCGGGCCCCCGGGCGTGCGCCGCCCCGTATCGGCCTCGTCCGGAGGCAGCCCCGTATCCAGCCGTTGGGACGGCACCAGTCCGCCAGGTGTCGGGCAATCGTCCACGGCACGGGAGGCCGGAGTCGACGATGGCATCGGCGTCGGCGGGGGCACCGGGATCGGCGCCTGCACCGGAGTCGACTGTGGCATGGGGCGGCTTCCTCTGCGCTCTGTGCGCCGCGGGCGTGTGCGGCGCCGGCTGGGGGACCCGGAGTGACAGGGGCGGTGCGGCGGCACGGCCGGTTCAGGCGTTCCGCCACTCAGGTGAACGGGGGCAGATCCCTCCAGGTCACGCCCGTGCCCGGGTAACTCCACCGGAGCGTCTCCGCGTTGGTCGGGTTGCTTGGCTTGGCCGGCGCAGCTGGGGCTCTCCATGGCGTTCCGGTCCGGGCCGTTGAGCCCTCTCACGGCGTTCCGGCCCACGCGGCTGAGCCCCTCCACGGCGTCCCCGCCCACACAGCTGAGCCCCTTTACGGCGCCCCCACCCGCGCGGCTCAGGCTCCGCATGACACTCCCGCCCAAGCGGCGTCGCAAGTAGTTGCCAACGCTTCCACGATCTCGGTAGGCGCTTCGCCCAAGATGCCTCACGCGTCCCCCTCCCCGCCGGCTCCTCCGGGGCGCAGGCCGTCCGGGTGGGGCCCACTCCGGCGAGCGGCGCCCTTCCTCGACGTACGCGGAGCCGAGCCCTTCGAGCTCCCCGGTGCCGTGCCGCCCGGCTGCACGGCACCGGGTCGGCTCCCCGCCGACGCACGAGGACGTGCGACACGCGACCCCCTCGCGCCCCGCTCCCCCGGGTTCCGCCCGGTGCCCCTGGCTGATCGAGGCAGGCTGCCGGCAGCACCCGCCGTCTGCCGGGATCGGCGACCGCCACCATCCCCAGACTTCGGCGAGCACACCACCCCGTCACCTCGCACCGGCTCTTCCACGTGCTCCGGCTGGTCGAGCTGCTCTGTGTCCTCCGGCTCACGGCTCACGCGTTCTGCGCGCAGGCAGCGGCGGATCGACTCGGGGTCCAGCCCCTCATTGCAGGCTTGATGCAGCAGACGGGCGAAGAGGTAGTCGCAGTCGACGCCGAGTGCCATGGCGAGGGCCTCTCGGGCCTCCAGCTGATCGCCGGTGGACCAGGCGACCCAGCCGGCGAGGGTGAGGGGCGCCGCCGCGTGCTCGCTGTACGGTCCGACACAGCGGCGGGCCAGTGCCCGCCAGAGTCGCAGCGCCGGAGCGGCCTCGTCGCCCTCCATCCACTCGGCCGCGCGGTCGCGGGTCGCACGGTCCTGCAGACCCAGAATGAGCCTCGCGGCTTCGTCGTGACCGAGCAGCCCGTCATCACGGAGATCCGAGGTGAGCGTTCCGGACACAGGTGGAGCCTCGGCGAACCGGCACCTGAGCCGCTCCGCCAGCTCCAGCGTCTCCTCCGCCACGCCCG
Organism: Streptomyces sp. NPDC107528; assembly: GCF_055639295.1. NCBI lineage: Bacteria > Bacillati > Actinomycetota > Actinomycetes > Kitasatosporales > Streptomycetaceae > Streptomyces > Streptomyces sp. NPDC107528. The sequence goes on along the minus strand of NZ_JBVKAV010000001.1, from coordinate 86,243 downwards.
CGCGTTTCGAATCGTCCAGGATCCTGGTGACCAGCTCCACGCCGATCCTGTCCAGGGCGGCCTCCTGCTCCGGGACGCCCGCGGTCTCCCAAGGGAGCAACCTGGCCCGCAACTCGCGCAGCGTGCCGCGCACCTGCACTCCGGCGTACGTGGCCGCGGCGGCCAGCACGGACGTACCGGGCAGGCCCATCGGACCGCCCTCGGGCGGGCAGCACTCGGCGCGGTCGCAGCAGTACGACCAGAAGCGGCCGTCCGAGATGCACAGGGCCTCGATCACCGGCACATCCAGGTTGCCGCAGGCCACACGCATCTTCTGGGCCAGCGGTCGCAGCCGTTCCATGACCTGGCGGCCCGTCTCGCCCTTGGCCGGTTCCTGGCAGAGGAAGGCCACCATCTGCTCCGGCCGGACTCCCCTGCGCTCGCTGCCGGTCACAAGGCCGTGGGCCAACTGCCCGGCCGCGGAGTCCCAGTCGTCCGCACTCGCGGGAATGCCGAGCCGCGCTCGGCCACCGAACCGTCCCCGGCCTGCCCTGTCGTGCAGGGCGACGAGGACGATGCTGTCCTCGGGGCGATAGCCAAGGAGATACGGCAGCGCATCGGCGAGTTCGGCCGGAGTGCGCAGAGTGACCTGATGCTCGGGCAGTCCCCCTTCGTTGGGGTCGGTTGTCCCAGGGGCGAGGGGCTGTTCACCGCGCCCGGCGTCGTCGCTCTCGGAAAAGCCAGTCGCTTCGCTGTGATTCGTCATGCGACAGACGATCTCCCGGATCACAATGTTCCGCTTGACCCTGTGGATAAGTCCGACCAGGGACACGACAATCCGCTCGGAGATGCGCAATGCCGTGCGCTGGTGCGCGGCGTCAATTGAAGTTCCGTGTGCTGGTGCGCGACGACATTCAAGTGCCGTGCGCTGGTGCACGACGACATTCAAGTGCCGTGCGCTGGTGCACGACGACATTCAAGTGCCGTGCGCTGGTGCACGACGTCGTTCACTGGTGCCCGGCGTCATTCATGGGACGCGCGGCGCCGTTCACTCCGAAGCGCAACACGCGTCACCGCCCTACCTGCCGAACTCACGGTGAACGCCATCCAGTTGGCACAGGTTCCGCACAGCGGGCACTGGCGGATGTACTCCAACCCCACCTGGACGTGGGACCGAATCGCCACGCTCCACGCACGCACCGGCTCCTGACCGAACCCCGACCACCACGGCGGCCCGCGCTCGCCGTCAGGCGACCGTCACCGGCTTCCCTCAGGCGCACGTGACCGGCAGCGCGCCCCGGCAAGCCCTTGCCACAGCCGAGGCGCTGGCGCAGCCCATCACCGCCTGTCTCCACCACAACCCCCAGGGCAGCTCACCCCGCCGCAGCGAGGACCAGAGGAAGAACCGCTTCGCTGCCGGCCCGGCGCAGGAGACGGGCGGCGACGGCGAGGGTCCAGCCCGAGTCCGTGTAGTCGTCCACCAGCAGGACGGGGCCCGGCGAGCCTGCCAGGGCAGCGGCCAATTCCTCGGAGACGGCGAACGTGTCGGCCAGTGTCCGCAGGCGTTGCGCGGAGTTGCTGCGCCGTGCCGCATGCGCGCCACCCGGCCCCGTGTACGTCAGGCTTCCCAGGTACGGGAGGCGGCCGATGGTCGCGATGCCCTGGGCGAGGGAATCGACCAGTTGCGGCCGAGCCAGGGACGGTACGGCCACGACTCCCACCGGCCGGGCAGAGGCATCAGGCACGTTCGGCGCCCAGCCGCCCGGTGAGCGCGCCCAGTCGGCGAGGACCGCGACCGCGGCCTGTAGGACGTCGTCTGGGACCGGACCGTCGGGCGCGTTCTCGGCCAGCAGGGGCCGCAGGCGGTTGCCCCAGCCGATGTCGGAGAGCCGGCCCAGCGCCCGCCCGGTGGAGCACTGCTCCTTGGCGGGGATACGGCCCTTGAGGTCGATGCCCAGCGCGGGCATCCCCGTCGGCCACATCCGGCGCGGCTCGACCTCCGTCCCCGGCCGATCCAGCTCTTTCGCCGCACCCGTCAGAGCCTCGGCCGAGACCGACGAGGCGATCCAGGTGCCCGCGCAGTTGTCGCAGCGGCCGCACGGGGTGGCCCCCTCGTCGTCCAGCTGCCGGCGCAGGAACTCCATCCGGCACTGCGTCGTTTTCACGTACTCGCGCATGGCCTGCTGCTCTGCCGTTCGCTGGCGCGCCACCCACGCGTACCGCTCAGCGTCGTACACCCATCGCTCACCGGTGGAGATCCAGCCGCCCTTGACCCGCTTGACCGCCCCGTCCACGTCGAGGACCTTGAGCATGGTCTCCAGCCGGGTACGCCGAAGATCCACCGCCGCCTCCAGGGCCGGCACCGACAGCGGGCGCCCCGCCTCCGCAAGCGCCGAGAGGGTCTGGCGGACCTGCGCCTCGGGCGGGAAGGCCGTATCGGCGAAGTAGCGCCAGATGGCCTCGTCCTCCTTGCCGGGCAGCAGCAGCACGTCCGCGTGTTCGACGCCGCGGCCGGCGCGGCCGACCTGCTGGTAGTAGGCGATCGGCGAGGACGGCGAGCCGAGGTGAACCACAAAGCCCAGGTCCGGCTTGTCGAACCCCATGCCCAGCGCCGACGTCGCGACCAGCGCCTTGACCCGGTTCGCCAGCAGGTCGGACTCGGCCTGCAGCCGGTCCGCGTTCTCCGTGCGCCCCGTGTAAGAGGCCACCTGGAAGCCGCGCTGCCGCAGGAACGCGGTGGCCTCCTCGGCCGCGGCCACCGTGAGCACGTAGATGATCCCGGAACCCTGCAGCTCGTCCAGGTGCTCGGCCAGCCAGGCCAGACGGTGTGCGGCGTCCGGCAGCTGCACCACACCCAGCCGCAGGCTCTCCCTCTCCAGCGAGCCGCGCAGCACCAGGGCCTCACCGACACCGGTACCCAGCTGCTCGGCGACGTCCGCGGTCACTCGTGCATTGGCGGTCGCCGTGGTCGCCAGCACCGGAACCCCGGGGGCGAGCGCGGCGAGCATCGCCCGAAGCCGGCGGTAGTCGGGCCGGAAGTCGTGGCCCCAGTCGGAGATGCAGTGCGCCTCGTCGACCACCAGAAGGCCGGTCGTGGCAGCGAGCTTGGGCAGCAACTGCTCGCGGAAGTCCACGGAATTGAGGCGCTCCGGGCTCACGAGGAGTACGTCGGTCTCACCGCGCTCGACCTCCTCGTAGATGGTGTCCCATTCCTCGGGATTGGCGGAGTTGATCGTCCGGGCCCGGATGCCGGCCCGCGCCGCCGACTCGACCTGGTTGCGCATCAACGCGAGCAAGGGCGAGACGATCACGGTCGGGCCGGCACCACGCCGGCGCAGCAGAGCGGTGGCGACGAAGTACACCGCCGACTTGCCCCAGCCCGTGCGCTGCACCACCAGGGCACGTCGGCGCTCCTCCACCAGGGCCGCCACCGCCTGCCACTGGTCCTCCCGCAGCCGGGCCGAGCCGCCCGGGGCGCCGACGAGCTCGGCGAGGATGGCATCGGCTTCGGTACGGAGCTCCAGATCGTCCATGCCTCCATGCAACCCGATGCCACTGACAATCAGCCACCTCACCCGGAGCGACAGGTGCTCACGGACCGTCGACGGAGCGCAGCGGGCATCAAAGACCTGGTTGTGCAGGTAGCCCCATGCGTCGCACAGTGACGCGCTGGGTAGGGATATAACCCTCGCACCACCAGATATCGGTCGGTGGCCCCAATTGCTCGTTGCCGCATTCAGGTTCGACAGGAAGAATTGAAGTCCGCTCCCCGCACGGCTCGTCCGTGATCCGGTAGGGCTCTGCTGCGGCGTGCGCTCCCCCGATTCCGACCCCGCCCGCAGTGTGGGCGCGTAGCCGAAGGGAGGACCGTGACCTTCGGATTCGCTCCGTCCTCTGCAGGATCCGTGTCGACGTCAGCCGACCCGTCCGCCGCATCCACCAACCCGCTGGCCCGCATGCTCGAACCAGCGGAGTGGGCCGCCGCGGGCATCCCGCTGCTGCGTAATCCCCGCGAGGTCGTCAGCGGTCTGCACTCCCGGCACCGCCCAGGGCCGACGACCGCGATCGTGGCCGTCCTCGACGCCGACGAGCGCCTGCGGGCGAGTGCCTCGTTCGCGCGTCGCCCGTCCCCGGCGGACGGCTGGATGTTCCGCAACGCGCTGCTCACCCAGCTCCGCCGCGTCATCCCGCACGACCTGCGGCGCCGCACCCCCGTGCGCACCGCCGTCCTGCTCTACTGCCGCGAGGGCGACGCTCGTTGGACAGAGGAGGACGGCGCATGGATGTGGGGCCTGCGGGACGCCTGCACCCTGCACGGCCTGCGATGCGGCGCGTACATCACGCTGACCCGTGACGGCTGGCAGGTCCTCGGCGAGGGCCGTGGCGGCCGCCGCCCCAGCACGGACTCGGCGCCGGAACCCTTCGCCACGTCCGAGTCACCGCTCCCGCTGCCACGCACCGGCGGCGCGGCCTCGGAGGTCCTACGGCGCGCAGCGGCTCGCTGAGGACACCGACAGGAGTCCTCGGTTGACGGCACTGCCGAGCCGCAGGCTGCCCGACGCGGCAGGACCCATCCGGTACGACGGCCGAGGCACACGACGACCCGGCGCGGACTGCCAAGCCGCTGCGAGCGCCACCGAGCAGCCACCAAGTAGCCGTCGGGGCAGCCGTCGTAGCCGTCGAGCAGCCGTCGAACGAAAGCCCGCTCAGTTGACGCCGTGAAGGCGACGGCATCCGGCCGTGACCGGCCGCCGACGGTCAGGGCTTCCCCGCACGGCACCCCGGCAGCAACATGCGCCCGGGGCTCGGCCGACCCCAGCGGCGAGACCGCTCCACGCCGACTCATCCGTAAAGCGTGGACTCGCATCCCGGTCCCGACCCGACGGGCCTGCACCCAGCGCGCCCTTCCGGCTCATCCGCGCGCGCCGGAATGCCCGCCGTGCAAACGCCGCCAGATCGACGCCCCATCCCCCGGCCGGTGTCCTGCGGAGTGTCCCCCCAGGACGAGCCGGAACGACTCAGACGCCCGCGCCCAGCACCGAGTTGATCCGCTGCGGGTCACCGCAGACGATCAGCAGGGCGCCGGCCCGGCCGAGGGCCAGAGGCAGGGCGTTGGCGGCAGCGGTGTCGGGACCGCCGTTGACGGCCACCACGACCACGGGACGCGACGCGGCGCGACCCGCGACGGAGGCATCGGCGTAGAAGACGTCGTCACCGGCGTCGTGCTGCGCCCAGTAGGACGCTTCACCGAAGGACAGCTCGTGGGCGGCCCACGGGTGCTGCTCGCCGGTGGTGATCACCAGCACATCGCTGGGGGCGCGGCCCGACTCCAAGAGCAGGTCGACGGCTTCCTCGGCAGCGTCGAGCGCGCCCTCGAGCGAGGCCGGGATCAGCTGGATCTGCGGGGTCGCCGCAGCCGGAGCGGAGGCGGCGGGAGCAGCCGGACCCGACGGTCCGGGCTTGGTCACGGCCACGTCACGCGGCGAACGTTGCACGGGCGGCGCGGGCCGCACAGGCCCGGGTCGGCCGGGACGCGACGGAGCCGCGGGGCGGGGGCCGGGTACAGGACGAGGGGTCGGCGCGGTGCGGCCGTTGGCCGGCGTGGCGCGGGGACCCTGGGCACTCTCGTGAATCTGAGGCTCCTCGGGAATGAGAGGCATGAGCTGATTTTTATCAAACACAGGTGCGGCTCGCATGGCCGGGTGGCACACAAGTGCGAGCGGAATCGTCAGAAGTCGAAGCCGAGCTGCCCCTCGATCTCCGGAACGCTTCCTTCCACCCAACTGCGGACCTTCTTGAGGTGCCGCCACTGGGGCAGCGCATCAAGATAAGCCCACGACAACCGGTGGTACGGGGTGGGCCCCCGCTCCGCCAGTGCGGCCTTGTGGACGGGCGACGGGTACCCGGCGTTGTCCGCAAAACCGAAGTCTGCATGGTCGATACCCAGTTCGGCCATCATTTTGTCGCGCTGCACCTTGGCGATCACCGAGGCCGCTGCGACCGCCACACACGACTGGTCACCCTTGATGACCGTCCGGACCCTCCAGGGGTTCCCGAGATAGTCGTGCTTCCCGTCGAGGATCACCGCGTCGGGCCGGACCGGCAGGGCGTCCAGGGCACGCACCGCGGCGAGCCGCAACGCGGCAGTCATCCCCAGGGCGTCAATCTCCTCCGGAGAGGCGTGTCCGAGGGCGTACGAGGTCACCCACGTCCGCAGCAGATCGGCGATCTCGGTGCGCCGCTTGACGGTGAGCAGCTTGGAGTCGGTGAGGCCTTCGGGGGGTCGGCGCAGTCCGGTGATCGCGGCGCAGACGCTGACGGGGCCGGCCCACGCACCGCGCCCCACCTCGTCGACACCGGCAATGATCTTCGCTCCGGTCGTGGCTCGGAGGGAGCGCTCGACGGTGTGAGTAGGCGGTTCGTACGGCATGGCGCCCTTAGCGTACGCCGCCCGGAACCGGCTTCGACACCCTGGTTCACCGAAGCCATCTCCGGGCCGGTCCAGCCACGGTTCAGTGGGCGGTCGGGCGGAGCAGCGGAAGCATCAACTGATCGACCATCTCCTCAAGATCTCGATCATTCCATTCGCTCATGCACATCTTTGACCGGTACATCATCATGGCCGGAATGGCGTCGAAGACGTAGCCGTTCGCCGCGTCGGCCCGCACCTCCCCCCGCTCAATGCCACGGTTGACGACCTCCCGGAGCATCGCGATCGTCGGCTCCACGACCCCCTCGAAGATCACACCATGAAAGCGCTCGGCCTGAAGGCTGTCGCATTCGTGAATCACTGACCGCAGCGCGAAACCGGGCCGGGAGAACATCGCGTCCCGCGCCTGCCGGCACAGCTCGAGCAGATCTTCGCGCACACCTCCCAGGTCGGGAGCCGACGCGAAGTTCGGCAGCCCGGCCCGCAAGGCATCGGCGACGAGATCCTCCTTGGAGGGCCAGCGCCGATAGACGGCGGCCTTCCCCGTCTGGGCGCCGGCGGCGACGCCCTCCATCGTGAGGCCGTTCCATCCGACCGTACTGAGCTGCTCCAGCGCGGCATCGAGGATCGCGCGTTCGAGCGCGGCGCCGCGGCGACGGGGAGAGGCCGCCTGAGCGGGGGCGGCCGTCCAGCGCGAGGTAACCATCTGAGCGTCTCCAACGAACAAGCGAGGCGGGGATTTCGGGGATACAGGAGCTCTGCGCGGCAACTACGGGGGGACAGACCGCGCGACAACAACATAAGTGAACGCTTGCGTTCACTACCGAGGACTCACTACGGTTGACGCGACAGTGAACGCGAGCGTTCACTAAGGCACTTGTGGGGGACCCATAGTGACAACCTCTCAGTTGATCAAGGATCAGAAACCAGGTGCGGCCCGTCGGGAAGGACATCCCGGCATCGCGCTCACCGTCATCGCGGCCTGCCAACTCATGGTGGTACTCGACGCGACGATTGTGAACATCGCTCTGCCGCACATTCAAAATGCCCTCAACTTCAGCACCACCGACCTCACGTGGGTCGTCAGCGCTTACACGCTCACCTTCGGTGGCCTGCTGCTTCTCGGCGGTCGCGCGGGTGACATTCTGGGCCGTCGCCGGGTCTTCATGGCCGGCATCCTGCTGTTCACCCTGGCTTCCCTGCTCGGCGGATTCGCGCAGGAGCCCTGGCAGTTGCTGGCCGCCCGCGTGCTCCAGGGCGTGGGAGGCGCGATCGCGTCGCCGACCTCGCTGGCGCTCATCACCACGACGTTCCCCGAAGGCCCGGAGCGCAACCGGGCGTTCGGCGTCTTCGCCGCCGTCTCCGCAGGCGGTGGCGCCATCGGATTGCTCGCCGGCGGCATGCTCACCGAATGGCTCGACTGGCGGTGGGTGCTCTTCGTCAACGTGCCGATAGGCGTCCTGATAGCGGTGCTCACGCCGCTGTACATCAGCGAGTCCGAGCGGCACACCGGACGCTTCGACATCGCGGGTGCACTGACCTCCACCGCGGGCATGGCCTCCCTGGTGTACGGCTTCATCCGCGCGGCGGACGAAGGCTGGCGGGACAGCCTGACCATCGGGTCCTTCGTCGCCGCGGTGGTCCTGCTGGTCGCCTTCGCGTTCATCGAGTCGCGGGCGAAGGAGCCCATCACCCCGCTCAGGATGTTCGCCGACCGCAACCGCTCGGGCACTTACGTGATCATGCTCAGCCTGGCCGCGGCGATGTTCGGCATGTTCTTCTACATCGTGCTGTTCGTGCAGAACGTGCTGCAGTACAGCCCCATCGAGGCCGGACTCGCCTTCCTGCCGGTGACGGTCGTGATCGCCATCGGCGCGGGCCTCTCGCAGCGCTTCCTTCCGGTGCTCGGCCCCAAGCCGTTCATGCTCGTGGGCTCGGCGCTCACGGCGACCGGGCTGGCCTGGCAGACCCTCCTCAGCGCCGACAGCTCGTACGTCGGCGGAGTCCTCGGCCCGATGCTGCTGTTCGGTTTCGGCATGGGCCTGAACTTCGTGACACTGACGGTCACCGCGGTCTCCGGTGTCGCCCAGCATGAGGCCGGCGCCGCGTCCGGGCTCCTCAACGCCACCCAACAGGTGGGCGGTTCGCTCGGTCTGTCCATCCTGACGACTGTGTTCGGATCGGCCAGCAAGGACGAGGCGGAGAAGCAGCTGCCGAAGTTCCTGGCGGAGGGATCGGCCGAGCAGAAGGCGGAGTTCGCCAAGACGCAGCAGTTGCCCGGACCGTGGGGACACGAAGTGCTGGCCCACGGCATCTCGACGGGCTTCGTGGCCGCCGCCGCAATGGCCGTACTCGCCCTGGCCACCGCTTGGTTCGTCATCCGGGTCCGCAAGAGCGACCTGGACGCCCTCGCAGGGACGGCTGGTCCCATGGCCGGCTGAACCGGCTGACCCGGCGGGGTCCTCGAAGGACCGCGGATGGCCGGACCAGGTCCGGGGGACCAACGGCAAGGACGACGAGCCGGCCATCCGCGCCACCTTCACGACGCCCCGCGTCCGGCCGGAGCCGCTGGGGCGGGAGATTCGGAGCCCGCCCCACGCGGCAGCCGCCGAGACGAACAGCATGCCCAACACCGACATGAACCCCACCGCTCCACCCCCTGCGCCCCTCGCGTGACACCTGCGCGTCCGACCCCAGCGGTCGCACATCAACTGCCACGACAACGGACCGACGGTTACACAGAGTTCCCGTCAAGCACAGAAAGTCAATGAAAGTCCGCGGCCATGCCCGCAGGGTTCCGACGCCGACAGCTGAACGGGGCTACACCGCCGTCGGCGCCCACTCCGGGAGTGCCTCGGTCCGCTCCACCCACTCGGTAGGCACCGCCCCAGCCTTCCCGGAACCGATCACACCGCCCACGATCGCGCACGTGGTGTCCACGTCGCCGCCGACCTGCGCGGTCGTCCAGAAGGCCCGCTCATAGTCGCCGAGGGCACGCGCGGCCGACCAGAGGGCGAAGGGCACTGTGTCGTGGGCCGTCGTACGTCGTCCACAGCCCAGTACAGCCGCGACGGTGGCCGCATCCGCGTAGTCGAGCATGTCCCGCGCACGCCGTAGGCCTGCTCCGACCGCGCTCTTAGGGATGAGAGCGATGACGTCATCGAGGAGCGATTCGGGACTGGGCGGACCGCCGGGAGCGGCGGCCAGTGCGGCAGCCGCGGCCACTGCCATGGCACCGACGACGGCCTCGCGATGCTGATGCGTGGGGTAGGCCGAGATCTCGGCCTGGTGTGTCGCCTGCTCCGGGTCGTCCGCGTACCAGGCACCAAGCGGTGCGATCCGCATCGCGGCGCCGTTGCCCCAGGAACCCTGCCCGTTGAAGAGCGCGGCCGACAGCTCGCGCCAGTCACCGCCCTCCCGGACCAGGCGCAGCAGCCGGTTGACCGCGGGGCCGTAGCCCCGGTCGAAGTCATGGTGCTCGGCGAAGGAGCGGGCCAGAGCGTCCTGGTCGATGCGGTGATGGGCGGCCAGGACTGCGACTACGGAGCAGGCCATCTCCGTGTCGTCGGTCCACTGCCAGGGCCCGGACGGCAGCTCACGGCGCTTCAGCAGCGGGTAGTTCACCGGAACGAAGAACTGCGAGCCCAGCGCGTCTCCCACCGCGAGTCCGCGCAGGCTGGCGAGGGCGCGGTTCAGGCGCCCTTCGGGGGAGGAATCAGCGGTCATCGCTCTGCCACTCTATCCGGTGATCCCGTACGGTTCCGGATCTCGCCAGCGTTCGAAAGGCCGGTCAAGCGTGTACTTGCCGTCGTCCCCGAGAACGAGCATCCGCATCTCCGCGTTCCCCGGGTTGGACAGCGACTCGAATTCCGCGACCGTCCAGTGGAACCAGCGCATGCAGAACAAGCGCATCGCCAGCCCATGGGTCACCAGCAGCACGTTCGGTGGATGGTCGGGCGCCTCGAAACTGCGGAACAGGCTCTCCAGGAATCCGCCGACCCGGTCGTACACGTCGGCGCCGGACTCCCCCTGGGCGAAGCGGTAGAAGAAGTGGCCGTAGGCGTCCCGGTAGGACTTCTGGAGTCGTACGTCGTCGCAGTCCTGCCAGTTTCCCCAGTCCTGCTCACGCAGCCGGGGCTCCTCGCGCACGCGTATCACCTCGGGATCCAGGTGGAAGGCGCGCAGCGTTTCGTGCGTGCGGCGGTAGGGCGAGACGTAGACACTGACCCGCTCGCGGCCGAACACCTCCCGCAGCCGTTTGCCCGTCTCCTCGGCCTGGCGCCAGCCGCGCTCGGTCAGGGCCAGAGCATGGTCGGGCTCACGCTCATACACGGTGTCATCAACATTGCCCGTTGACTCGCCGTGCCGGACAAGGACGATGCGCCGTGGTCGTGCCATGCCAAAACCCTAGATCGGTTGGGGTCCGATCGTGGACTCGGGCGGGCCTCATAAGGCGTAGGTCACACCTTTCCTGCGCCGGCGGCCACACCAGAAGGCCATTTTTAGCGGGTCCGGAATTCAAACCGTCCAGGTCGATTCGAGCTGGACGATGTCGCCCGTGAGGGCCGCGACGTCGGCCTCCGTCTGGGCACGCAGCGCAAGCCGCTCCACACGTTCCGTGCGGTACTTGCCGTGCTCCGCGGCCGACCGCCACATCGACAGCACCAGGAACTCATGGCCCGGCGCCTCACCGAAAAGCCCACGGATCATGCCCGGGGAGCCGGCCATCGCCGGGTTCCAGACCTTCTCCTGCATGAGCGTGAAGTGCTCGGCTCGGTCTTCGTGGACACGACAGTGAGCCACTCGGACAAGGTCCGCGTCGGTGAAGCGCGGCTCGAAGCCGGTCTTCACGTCGAAGCGGTAGTCGAAGAGTTTGACCTGCATGTCCTTGTAGGTGCCCGACTGGGCCGCTGCCAGTCTGTCGTGGGAGCGCGCCATGAAGGAGTCGTAGAAGGAACGGCTCTCCCAGAACGAGAAGACATGCGCGACCCCCTGCCGCCCCCGGCTCCAACCACCACCCTGCCCCCGAAATCCCGGCTCCCCCGGAAGCCCCGCCCACTTTCGCTGCCCCCGCTCGAAACCGCGGCGGTCCACCACGGTGCAGCGAATCCACTTGACCAGCACCGCGCCATGGTAAGGCCACGGGGCGTGGCGCCGGTCACGCTCGACAGGAGAGCTCTTCGGCGTACGTTGCCGCACGCGTGGCAGGATGGGCAACCGGCCTTGCCTGCTGGGCAGTTCAGGCTGAGCCACAAGCACAACGGGGAAGGGGAAGCCCGGTGAACGCCATCAACAAGGGGATCCGGAAAGTCGAGATCTCGCTCAAGTGGGATCCGAGTCCGGCGGGTGATCCGCCCACCGACCTGGATCTCGTCGCCGCAACCTATCTGGCGAGCGATCCGTACGGCGATCCGGCCTACGTGGTGCATTTCGACAGCCGCTCTCCCGACGGCACCATCTATCTCAACCGGGACAGTCAGGACGGCAAGGGCTTCGGCTGGGACGAGGTCCTGACCGTGGAGCTGGACAGGCTCGACGTCCGGTACGCGCGTGTGATCGTCGGTGTCGCGATCCAGCAGCGCCCCGCGCAGCGCACCTTCGTCAGTGTCATCAATCCGGCCCTGCGCATCCGCGAGGGCTACACCGTCATGGCCGAGGACGACTTCGGCGGCGTCCTCGGGTCGACGGCGGCCACGGTCGCGGAGTTCGTACGCGAGGGATCGAGCACGTGGGAGTTCCGCTCCGGCATCCACGGTTTCGAGGACGACCCGGCGACGTTCACGGAGGCGATGGGCAAGGCCCGCCGTCCCTGAGCGTCGCTCGTGCGCTCGTCGGTGCATCCGGCGGAAGAGGGTCCCACGCGAAGGGGGGCGCCGACACGTGGTCGGCGCCCCCCTCACGGGACTCTCGTCAATGCACCTCAGAGGCTGCCCGACTCATCGGGGCCACACCTCTGATCGGCCTCAGCTGCAGCCGCTGGTCGAGCCGCAGCCCTCGCAGATGTAGCACGAGCCGGCCCGCTGCATCTTCGTGCCGCAGGAGAAGCAAAGCGGGGCGTCGGCCTGGATGCCCAGCTGCATCTCCACCAACTCGGCGCTGGTGTGCGCCTGCTGCGGAGCGGGCTTGGCCGCCTCGACCTCGGCCTTCGGCGTGGCGACGGCCTTCAGCTCCTGCGCGCGGGGCGCCGACTGGGCCAGGCCCTCGACGTCCACCTCGTCATCGCCGGCCTCGTACGAACCGGTCTCCAGGTGACGCTGACGCTCCTCGGCGGAGTGGATGCCGAGCGCGGAGCGCGTCTCGAACGGCAGGAAGTCGAGCGCCAGGCGGCGGAAGATGTAGTCGACGATCGACTGCGCCATCCGCACGTCCGGGTCGTCCGTCATGCCGGCCGGCTCGAAGCGCATGTTCGTGAACTTCGAGACGTACGTCTCCAGCGGCACGCCGTACTGCAGACCCACCGAGACGGCGATCGAGAAGGCGTCCATCATGCCCGCGAGAGTCGAACCCTGCTTGGACATCTTCAGGAAGACCTCACCGAGACCGTCGTCCGGGTAGGAGTTGGCGGTCATGTAGCCCTCGGCGCCACCGACGGTGAAGGACGTCGTGATGCCGGGACGGCCCTTCGGGAGGCGCTTGCGGACCGGGCGGTATTCGACGACCTTCTCGACCGTCTCACGGATGGCGGCCTCGGCCTTCTCCGTGATCTCGGTCTTCTCCTTCTCCTTGGTCTTGGCGGAGAGCGGCTGGCCGACCTTGCAGTTGTCGCGGTAGATGGCGAGCGCCTTGACGCCCATCTTCCAGGCCTCGAAGTAGATCTCCTCGACCTCCTCGACGGTCGCCGACTCCGGCATGTTGACCGTCTTGGACAGGGCGCCGGAGATCCACGGCTGGATCGCAGCCATCATGCGGACGTGGCCCATCGCGGAGATGGAGCGCTCGCCCATGGCGCAGTCGAACACCTCGTAGTGCTCGTGCTTGAGGCCCGGGGCGTCGACGACATTGCCGTGGTCGGCGATGTGGGCGACGATCGCCTCGATCTGCTCCTCCTGGTAGCCCAGGCGGCGCAGGGCCTGCGGGACGGTGCCGTTGACGATCTGCATCGAGCCGCCGCCGACGAGCTTCTTGAACTTGACCAGGGCGAGGTCGGGCTCAAGACCGGTGGTGTCGCAGGACATCGCCAGACCGATGGTGCCGGTCGGGGCGATGACGGACGCCTGGGAGTTACGGAAACCGTTCTTCTCACCAAGGCGCTGCACGTCCTGCCAGGCCTCCGTGGCCGCGGCCCAGACCGGCGTGTCCAGGTCGTCCATGCGGACGGCCGCGGTGTTGGCGTCGGCGTGCTGCTTCATGACGCGCAGGTGCGGCTGGGCGTTGCGGGCGTACCCGTCGTACGGGCCCACGACCGCCGCGAGTTCGGCGGAACGCTTGTACGACGTGCCGGTCATCAGCGAGGTGATGGCACCGGCGAGCGCGCGGCCGCCGTCCGAGTCGTACGCGTGACCGGTCGCCATCAGCAGGGCGCCGAGGTTGGCGTAGCCGATGCCGAGCTGGCGGAACGCGCGCGTGTTCTCACCGATCTTCTGCGTCGGGAAGTCCGCGAAGCAGATGGAGATGTCCATCGCGGTGATGACCAGCTCGACGACCTTCGCGAAGCGCTCGACCTCGAAGGACTGGTTGCCCTTGCCGTCGTCCTTCAGGAACTTCATCAGGTTCAGCGAGGCAAGGTTGCAGGACGTGTTGTCCAGGTGCATGTACTCGCTGCAGGGGTTCGAGCCGTTGATACGGCCGGACTCCGGGCACGTGTGCCAGTGGTTGATGGTGTCGTCGTACTGGATGCCGGGGTCGGCGCAGGCCCAGGCGGCCTCGGCCATCTTGCGGAACAGGGCCTTGGCGTCGACCTCTTCGATGACCTCGCCGGTCATACGGGAGGTGAGGCCGAACTTGCCGCCCGTCTCTACTGCCTTCATGAACGTGTCGTTCACACGGACCGAGTTGTTGGCGTTCTGGTACTGGACCGACGTGATGTCGTCGCCGCCCAGGTCCATGTCGAAGCCCGCGTCACGGAGCGCGCGGATCTTCTCTTCTTCCTTGACCTTGGTCTGGATGAAGTCCTCGATGTCGGGGTGGTCGACGTCGAGGATGACCATCTTGGCGGCGCGCCGGGTGGCGCCACCCGACTTGATCGTTCCTGCGGAGGCGTCGGCGCCGCGCATGAAGGAGACCGGACCGGAGGCGTTGCCGCCGGACGACAGCAGCTCCTTGGAGGAGCGGATGCGGGAGAGGTTCAGGCCGGCACCGGAGCCGCCCTTGAAGATCATCCCCTCTTCCTTGTACCAGTCGAGGATCGACTCCATGGAGTCGTCGACGGCCAGGATGAAGCAGGCGGAGACCTGCTGGGGCTGCGGGGTGCCCACGTTGAACCAGACGGGGCTGTTGAAGCTGAAGATCTGGTGCAGGAGGGCGTACGCCAGCTCGTGCTCGAAGATCTCGGCGTCGGCGGGCGAGGCAAAGTACTTGTAGTCCTCGCCGGCCTTCCGATACGTCTTCACGATGCGGTCGATCAGCTGCTTGAGGCTGACCTCGCGCTGCGGGGTGCCGACGGCACCGCGGAAGTACTTGCTGGTGACGATGTTGACCGCGTTCACCGACCAGAAGTCGGGGAACTCCACGCCGCGCTGCTCGAAGTTGACCGAGCCGTCGCGCCAGTTGGTCATGACGACGTCACGGCGCTCCCAGGCCACCTCGTCGTACGGGTGCACGCCGGGGGTGGTGTGGATGCGCTCGATACGCAGTCCCTTGGTCGCCTTGGTGCCCTTGGCGCGGGAACTCCGTGCCGGACCGCTCGCCGTCTCTGTCATGCCGCCTCCCTGTACGGGCTAAAACGCCCTGAAGTGCCTCGATGTTCCCCGTGGCACGGTGTTCTGTCTGGTGCTGCGGGCACCGTCGGATTGCCACCCGCAGCAGGTCTTCTGTCGCCGCCTCGCGGCCGGATCCGGAGGTCCGAGGACCGGGTCCGGCTCGCCCTCAGTCGGCGGCGTTGGCGGGCACGGGGACTTGTGCAGTCCCTCCGGACCCGCGGTCGTCCTCCCGGCCCCCCGTGACTGCGCGTGCGTCGCCCTCGCGATCGTCGTCGTCCGCGGCGATGCGTCCCGTCGCCAGCCTGAGTTCGGCGATCGCGGCCTCGAAGTCCTCAAGCGAGTCAAACGCCCGGTAGACGGAGGCGAATCGCAGATAGGCGACGAGGTCGAGCTCCTGCAACGGGCCGAGTATGGCCAGCCCCACGTCGTGGGTGGTCAGCTCGGCACTTCCGGTGGCCCGCACCGCCTCCTCGACCCGTTGGCCGAGCTGGGCGAGCGCGTCCTCGGTGACAGGCCGTCCCTGGCATGCCTTGCGCACGCCGTTGATGACCTTGGTACGACTGAATGGCTCGGTGACTCCGGACCGCTTGATCACCATCAGCGAGCAGGTCTCCACGGTCGTGAAACGACGGGAGCAGTCAGGACACTGGCGGCGCCTGCGGATCGACGTGCCGTCGTCGGTCGTACGGCTGTCGACGACGCGACTGTCGGGGTGCCTGCAGAAGGGGCAGTGCATAACTCCCAACCCTCCTCACAGCAGACTCAATAGCCTCGCTGGACCTCATGGGCCCCGCGAAGCAGCCCCAAGCATAGGCGATCTCTGAGCGGTCGAAGACCGGGGGGACCACAACTTCTGGGCTGCTGCTGCAATCCAACCACTAGATGTGGGGATTGGCTCATACATCGACACCACACGCGCGTGTCGCTCAGACATTGCCAGGTCCCGTACGGACGGACCGGCGCGCCGCGCACTTGGCGCACGGCCGTATCCCCACGACACATACGGAGATACCGTGAGCGCCACACGGAGGGGACGTGGGACTCCCGCACAGATGAGGGTCGGTTCCAGGTTGATCCGATCCCGGATGGCAGACTGGGGCAACAACCTACGAGGTCGTCATCTCGGCGGTGAAGGGTACAACAATGGCCCCTTTTGCCCGTCGGGCAGCACGTCAGCCATACACCCAGACACACGATCACGTCAGGTGATTCGCGATTTTTCACTCGAACGTGTGTTTGGCGCAACCTTTCGAAAGCAACTACCGTTGTGCAGCAGGGAGACCATCGAGAGGGGCCGACGTGACCACCACCGCAGACAGTGCCACCATCACTGCCCAGGACCGCTCCCAGGGCCGACTCGAGCCGGTGCATGCGATGAACGAAGCCATGAGTCCCGAGGGACACAAGCGCTCCCTGCCGGGCCGACCTCCCGGCATCCGGGCGGACAGTTCAGGGCTCACCGACCGGCAGCGCCGCGTGATCGAAGTCATCAGGGATTCCGTGCAGCGGCGTGGCTATCCGCCGTCGATGCGGGAGATCGGCCAGGCGGTCGGCCTGTCCAGCACGTCCTCGGTCGCCCACCAGCTGATGGCACTGGAGCGCAAGGGATTCCTGCGCCGCGACCCGCACCGCCCGCGCGCGTACGAAGTGCGAGGCTCCGACCAGGCCGCCTCCGTGCAGCCCACGGACACCACAGGCAAGCCCGCCGCGTCGTACGTGCCGCTGGTCGGCCGCATCGCCGCCGGTGGACCGATCCTCGCTGAGGAGTCGGTCGAGGACGTCTTCCCCCTCCCCCGGCAGCTGGTCGGCGACGGCGAGCTCTTCGTCCTGAAGGTCGTCGGTGACTCGATGATCGAGGCCGCCATCTGCGACGGCGACTGGGTCACGGTCAGGCGCCAGCCGGTCGCGGAGAACGGCGACATCGTCGCCGCCATGCTCGACGGCGAGGCCACCGTCAAGCGCTTCAAGCGTGAGGACGGCCACGTGTGGCTCCTCCCGCACAACGCTGCGTACGAGCCGATTCCCGGCGACGACGCGACCATCCTGGGCAAGGTGGTGGCAGTGCTGCGGCGCGTGTGACGGCCGCGGCGGGCGAAGCCGAAGGCGGCGCCCCCTGACCGGGCCCCGGGACCCCTGCGCCGGTTCCGGGGCCCTGTGCTGTCCCGTGACGCCCTTCGCACCGCTTCAGACCTACCGCCGCTGTCTCATCCTGTGCGGTGTGGGAACCCCGCCGTCTGCGGACTCTTGATCGGGGGTTAGCCTGTCGCGGCGCGCGACAGGCTAACCCCCGATCTTCACCCGGGCTGTGCCGCCATCACTGCGGCTGTTTTTCTGCCTCTGCCTTCTTCGCCACTGCATCGATCGCGGCCAGCGACTTTCGAACCTGGTTACGGTCCGTGGTGTACCAGAAGTCAGGCAGTGACGCCTTCAGGTAGCTCCCGTACCGGGCCGTGGCCAGCCGCTGGTCCAGTACCGCGACCACGCCTCGATCCCCCGACGCCCGTACGAGACGGCCGGCGCCCTGAGCCATCAGCAGCGCCGCGTGAGTGGCGGCCACCGCCATGAAGCCATTGCCGCCGGCGTCCTCCACCGCCTTCTGGCGCGCGCTCATCAGCGGGTCGTCCGGGCGCGGGAACGGGATCTTGTCCATGACGACCAGCTGACAACTGGGGCCGGGCACATCGACGCCCTGCCAGAGGGACAGCGTGCCGAAGAGGCAGGTCTGCGGGTCGGCCGCGAAGTTCTTGATCAGCTCACCGAGCGTCTCCTCGCCCTGCAGGAGGATCGGGAACTCGGGGATGCGGGAGCGAAGCTCCTCGGCGGCCAGCTGGGCGGCACGCATCGAGGAGAACAGGCCCAGCGTGCGACCGCCGGCCGCCTGGATCAGTTCGGTCAGCTCGTCGAGCATGTCCACTCGGTCGCCGTCCCGCGCTGGGCGCGACAGGTGCTGGGCGACATACAGAATGCCCTGCTTGGGGTACTCGAAGGGCGAGCCGACATCCACGCCCTTCCACTGCGGAAGGTCATCGCCCTCCGTGCCCTCGGGAGCGAGGCCCAGTGAGGCGCCGACGCCGTTGAAGTCGCCGCCAAGCTTCAGAGTCGCTGAGGTCAGGACGACGGAACGGTCCGCGAAGAGCTTCTCCCGCAGCAGGCCAGACACGGACATCGGGGCCACCCGCAGGGACGCACCGAAACGATCGTGACGCTCATACCAGACGACATCCCATTCGGAGCCGTTCGTGATCCGCTCCGCGACGTCGTGCACGGATTCGACCGAGGCCAGCGCCTGCTTGCGGACCGCGTCC
This sequence comes from Streptomyces sp. NPDC107528, assembly GCF_055639295.1. Classification (NCBI taxonomy): domain Bacteria; kingdom Bacillati; phylum Actinomycetota; class Actinomycetes; order Kitasatosporales; family Streptomycetaceae; genus Streptomyces; species Streptomyces sp. NPDC107528. The sequence continues at coordinate 67,671 of NZ_JBVKAV010000001.1, read as the reverse complement.
TCGTCCTGCACGGATTTGTCGCGGGTCGCGCCGATCGCGGAGATGACGGTACGGCAGGCGTCCCGCAACGCCATGAGGGCGTAGGCGAGGTCCTCCGGGATCTCCTCCAGGCGGCCCGGCAGGGCGAGCTCCATCAGCCGCTCGAAGCCCTCGGCAGCAGTCTGGAGCTGGTCGGCGGCCTTCTCGTTGGCGAGCTTTGCGGCGCGGCGCACCGCGCGGTTGACCTGGCCGGGCGTGAGCTCGCCAGTGGCGACCCCGGTGACCCGGGAGACCAGCTCGTGTGCCTCGTCGACGATCAGGACCTCGTGCTGCGGGAGGACGGGGGCGCCCTCGATGGCGTCGATCGCGAGCAGCGCGTGGTTGGTGACCACGACCTCCGAGAGCTTGGCCCGCTCACGGGCCATCTCGGCAAAGCACTCGGCGCCGTACGCACACTTCGATGCGCCCAGGCACTCCCGCGACGACACCGACACCTGGCCCCAGGCCCGGTCGGACACACCGGGCGTCAGATCGTCGCGATCACCCGTCTCCGTCTCGTCCGACCAGTCGCGCAACCGCAGTAGGTCCTGCCCCAGCTTGCTGGTCGGCGCGGCCGCCTCGAACTGGTCGAAGAGCCCTTCGTCCTCATCCTGCGGAACGCCCTCGTGCAAGCGGTGCAGGCAAAGGTAGTTCGACCTGCCCTTGAGCATCGCGAACTCGGGGCGACGGCGCAGCAGCGGGTGCAGTGCGTCGACCGTGCGCGGCAGGTCCCGCTCCACGAGCTGGCGTTGCAGGGCCAGGGTGGCCGTCGCCACGACGACGCGCTCCCCCTGCGCGAGCGCGGGCACGAGGTAGCCGAGCGACTTTCCCGTACCGGTGCCGGCCTGGACCAGCAGATGGGAACCGCCGTCGATCGCCTCCGCGACGGATTCGGCCATGGTCACCTGGCCGGGGCGCTCCGTACCGCCGACGGCAGTGACGGCAGCATGCAGGAGTTCGGGGAGTGGGGGCTTCGTCATAGCGTGACCACCCTACGGCCAGGCACTGACAAACGGGCGATCACGGTGGGGGCCGGGGTCGGGATCAAGACCGGGGCTTCCTCGGTGGGGATCGGATCGGTTCGGGTGGGTGTCGGGTTGGTTCGATTGCCGTCAGATGCTGTGCGAATGAGGGTGCGGCCGGTTCAGCCGTGGTCAGGATGGTTCGGTTGCGACCGGGGCGACTCGTTTGCGACCGGAGCGATTCGATTGCAGTCAGGCCGCTTCGACTGCGCTCGGACCGACCGGGTACGGCGAGGGCTTTCGGCCACGGAGCGGCTCAGAGCAGGCGTGTTCGACCGCGCCCGGGTTGGGGGCGGAGTCGCCAGGTAGGACTGCTGCAGCCCATCGCTCCGTGAGACGGATCCGAGTTTCCAAGGGGCTGGCGGTTCGGCTGCGAGTCAGAGCCGCGTGGGAACCAGATCGGCTCGGCCGGTGTACCAATTGTGATGACGCCGCGACACGGCGTCACAGCAGATGGCGCAGGCTCCGGTCTCTCACCATGAGGGCAGCCCTCTTGAAGGGCAGATCGATCTCGGCGGAGAACCGAAAACCGGCGCTCAGGAACGCGGCGATGGAAGGGGTGTTGCGAATGTCGGGTTCGGCGACCATGCGAGCGCAGGCGGGCCGCTTGTCGAGGACCAGGTCGGCAACGGCTCGGAGGAGGGTGCCGCCCAGCCCTCGCCCGCGGTCGCCGGCGGCACCGATGAGGAGATGGAGTCCGGTGTCGTGGGGTCGAGCTGGATAGTGCCGGGCGAGCGGGTCGAGATCGGCTCGGTAGAGCTCCCAATAGCTCATCGGCGTGCCGTCGAGCAGGCCCAGGCACGGAACGCTGCGTCCGTCGCCGGAGAGATGGGACCGCAGGTGCTCCTCGGTCGCGTTCTGAGGCCCGGCCAGCCCCCAGAACGCGGCAATGGCGGGGTCGTTCATCCACTGATCAATGATCGGGAGGTCGCGCTCGATGCGCACGGGAACGAGGTGAAGCACTCCTGCAGGTGTGCTGATCGGCCCCCATTCGGCAACGTGGTCCAGCAGGTCGTCGGCGTTCGGGAGATCTGGATCTGAGGCGAGGGGGGCCGCGCCTGCGCCCGGGTTCCGCTCCCCCAGGGCACCGGGGTCGTCCGCGAAGAGTGCGACGAACTCGTCGGGCAGGCGCATGTCCAGCGTGTCCTCACCGTCTGCGCTCAAGCTCGCCTCGGCGATACGGCCGTTGCGGGAACCCAGGCTCATGGCGATGCCAATGTCAGTGATGGGGGCAGTACCGGCATCGGCACTCGCGTCGGTGGGAGGCACGGCGACGCTCCTCTCAGAGGTGGGGTGAGGCACGTTCCTCAGGGATGAAAGGTGTTGGTGACAGCCGGAGGCGATGTCGGGGTACAAAAGCCCAGCGAGGGAGGGGGACCGTGATCGGAGGTGAGGTCGGACTCGGAAATGCAGTGCGTCGAAGGGCTCGGGCGAGGTCAATGGTCAGTGGTCAGTGGTCAGTGGTCAGGAATGCAGGGGGTTGGCGATGGAGACATACACGGACTGGGTGTCGACCGGGCCGACGAGTTCGTCGAGGCCGTGCAGCCGGGTCAGCAGATTGGCCTTGCAGCGCAGAACCGGTGAATCGAGCAGGTGGGCAGGTAGTGAGGTTCGGAGTCGGGTAGGGCCGGAGGCCACTTCGCGGAGGAAGCGGCGGAAGGCGGCGAGCAACAGCCGCTCGTCGGCCAGACGCTGGGAGCCGAACGCTCCGATGAGGCCGAACACGTTGTTGATCGCGAGGTAGTACGCGAAGCGCTCGTCGGTCACTTCGTCCGAGACGAAGGTCTCGCTGTGCTCGCCGATGCCGGACAGCCGGGCGTCGAGTGCCGCACGCCGGGACTCACGAAAGTAGTAACCCTGGTTGTCGCGGTACCGGCATCCCGAAGGCCAGCCGTCATCGTCCAGCACGAGCAGCGTGTTCTGCTGATGTGCTTCCAGTGCGACTCCGGCCTCCGAGTCCAGCCACAGCACGGGGCGGACAACCTGTTCGAGGTAGCGCAGGAACCACTCGGCGGCAACGGCACCACTAGGGCGGCCTGTTCGGTCGGCGAGACGCGTGACGAGCTCAGCCAAGCGGGATCGCAGCGGCTTCCTCTCCGAGGAGGGTCGGCCTGTCGCGGTGTCGGGCCCTGCGTACCGGGGTGCGACGAGTCCGGCTACACAGGACACGTCGTCGGAAGGTCGGAACGGGTTGTGCCGGATCATCACGTCGAGACCGGCCACCGGGACGCCATCCGGCCCGTCGATGGCGATCCATGCCGGGTCGCGAACGATGTCAAAGCCTGGGTGCTCGGACTGCCATTGCGTGGAGAGGCCACTGCGCAGCAGTCGGTGAACCTCGACGCCTCGGTGCAGTTCCTTGCGGAGGTTCTCACGGCGGGAGTTGGTGATCCGTAGGCCGAGCGACAGCTTGAGCATGGCGGGGGCACCGGACCTGTAGACGGTTCGTACGGAGGAGGTTGGATGCCACCGGGCGCCGCCGTCGCCGAGGTCCTGGAGCAGTCCGGCATCGAGCAGCGCCGCGATCTCCGGGCGGTGCCGGACCTCGCGCAGCTGCCAAGGGTGCAGGGGCAGAGCCGCGTAGCCGTCGGGCAATGACAGTTCAGGGTCGGCGAGTCGGCACGTGAGCTGGACGGCGGGAACAACACGGCCACGTTCGGTCCAGGCCGAGTCGGCAGTGAGCAGAGAGGGAGCGACAGCAAGCCAGTGCAAAGGGAAAGAGCCGCGCAACTCGGGTGAGTACGGGTGCGCTTCGGCTTCGGAGAGACCCTCTCGGCTCTTCGGCGTCGGGTGGAGCGGGTGTCCGAGCAGGAGGGCCTGCTCGGCCGCGAGGAACAGGTCGGGGCTGTCGGCGGGGTTTGCACGACGCTCACTGATGAAGGTGACGGTTCGCCGGACAGAGTCGGCGACACGGGCGCCGAGGTCAGTCGCGACGGAGATCGCAGGGCCGGTCAGGACTGTGGGCGTCGGAGAGGCGGGGGAATTGGAGGCGCGGTGGGTCGGCGGTGTGGAGGAGGTCGGGGGTGCGGCGGAGGCAGAAGGTGAGGCAGAGATCAGAGGGGTGGCAGCGATCCGAGGTGCCGCAGTGGCCAACGGCGCGGTAGAGGTCGAGGGGGGTGCGGCAGAGATCGGGGGCACGGGGAAAGGTCTTGACGGGTCGGCGTCCGCGACCGCGGCCGCAGGACTCAGCGCCCCGAGCGTCTCCCTGGTGAGCAGTGCGGCGAGGGTGACCGCGTCCGTCGGCGGGCACTGGGCCGGTGCGTCGGCCAGGTGCGGGAGGCCGAAGCGGTGCCACCCCGTAGGCGACCAGTAGCCGACGGGGACCTGCAGGGCTGTGCCAGTAGCGGGCAAGGGGATTCGGAGGGTCCCTGTGTCGGGTGCCGGGAGGTTTGTCTCACGCACCCAGCAGCGGAGCAGGTTCTCCACGGCGGCGGCCTGCGCTGCGATGTGAGGGTCGGGATGTTCAAGGAGGTCAAGGGTGTCGTCGCCATGCAGACGCTCGGCGGCCGAGGCACCTTCCTCCATCGGCGCACACAGGGCTGCCCGCTCCTCTCGAACTGCCTGTGCCGGCACTCGTTCCTCCGGTGCGCCCTCGCCCCCTCCCTGCCGGGCGCCTCCCGCATAAGACGTGGGCGGCACTTGCTGGGAGAGCGGTGAGGCGGAGGAGCCTCGCTTGCCGGTATCCGTGTGGCCGTCTGGTGCGGGGATGGTGGTCAAGGCTGGTCCTCTTGAAGTGGGTCCGGCTGTGCGGCGACGGCCGTGTTCTTGCAGTGAGGTTGGGCGCGGCGTGGAAGGCCTGCGTTTCCAACGGGGCGCGGTTGGAGGGGGTGTGTCAGATGGCGGCGAGGTTCCAACGGGAAGCAACGGATCGCTCGGGAGTGGGTCGTTCGAGGGTCACCGAGGCGAGAGTATGGGGCCCGGAAGAAATCGGCGTGCCCATATCCCCGACCGCGCTACCCGGCGCGGTCGCCTCGGTCACCGTGCTGCCGGTGGCTCGAGTGCGGCTGATGCGTCCGATCACGGTCGGTATGACCGGCGTGACCGGTGTAACCACGGTGACGGCCGGCGTGCCCGATGGGACCGCGGGACACCGCCTCCACCGCGTCGGCCAACCGGTCAAGAACCGCGGCCGCCTGCTCATCGCTGATGGTCAGGGGCGGAAGGAGCCGTACGACGCTGGAGTGGCGGCCGCCGAGTTCGACGATCAGGCCACGGCGCAGGCACTCCTGTTGGATGGCGACAGCGAGTTCGGGGGCGGCGGGACGGGGATGGCGGTCCGGGTCCCGCGGTGTCGCCGCCCCCTCTCCTCCGCCGTCAAGGGCGACGCCCTCCGGGAATCCGCCCGCGTTCCGGGCGGGGTCGAGACCCGCGAGACCGCCTGCCCCACCGCCAGTCCAGCCAAGATCGCTCCGCGCTTCAAGTGCCGCCAGGATCGCCGACCGCCCCTCGTCCACCGGGGCTTCGCCCTGTGGCTCCACGACCTCGACCCCGATCATGAGCCCCCTGCCCCGCACATCCCCGACGCACGCGAACTCCGCGGCAAGCCCCTGGAGTTGCCGCAACATCCGCGAGCCCAATTCGGCCGCGCGCTCGGCGAGACGGTTTTCACGGACGTACGCGAGTGTCGCTGTTCCGGCGGCCATGGCGAGTTGGTTGCCTCGGAACGTGCCGGCGTGGGCGCCGGGTTGCCAGGCGTCGAGTTCGTCGCGGTAGACGATGACGGCCAGGGGCAGGCTGCCGCCGATGGCCTTGGAGAGGACCATGACGTCGGGGGTGACGCCGCCGTGCTCCACCGCCCAGAAGGAACCGGTGCGCCCGACCCCGGTCTGGACCTCGTCGGCGATCAGCGGGATGGAGCGGTCAGAGGTGATCTGCCTCATGCGCCGCAGCCACGCGTCGGGGGCGGGGATGACTCCGCCCTCACCCTGCACCGGTTCGAGAATCATCCCTGCGGGGCGTGGTACGCCCGACTTCGGGTCGTCGAGGACGGACTCGGTCCAGCGGGCGGCGAGTTCGGCACCGTGTTCGCCGCCGACGCCGAAGGGGCAGCGGTAGTCCTGGGGGTACGGCAGGCGCGCGACGCGTACGTCGAAGGCGCCTCCGGATGCTTCGAGCGCTCCCGCGGTCATCCCGTGGTAGGCGCCGCTGAAGGCGAGCATCCCGGTCCGTCCGGTCGCGGCCCGGACGAGCTTGAAGGCGGCCTCCACCGCGTCGGTTCCGGCCGGTCCGCAGAACTGCACGCGTGCGTGGTCGGCGAGACCGGGCGGCAGGGTCCGGAACAGCTCGGTGATGAAGGCGTCCTTGACGGGCGTAGCCAGGTCGAGGACGTGCAGTGGTGCGCCCGAGTCCAGGACCTTGCGGATGGCCTCCAGCACCACGGGATGGTTGTGTCCGAGCGCCAGCGTCCCGGCGCCGGAGAGGCAGTCCAGGTAACGGCGGCCGTCCGCCCCCTCGATGGTCAGCCCGCGTGCCCGCACGGGCACGATCGGCAGGGCGCGAGCGTAAGTGCGCGCCGATGACTCGCGCGCAGACTGTCGCCGCAGGATCCCCTCGTGCACGGCGGATGCCCCCGCCGAGTCGGACGTACCCCCGCGCACAGATTCGGTCACGGCCATGGCTCCCTGTCCTCCCGCTGTCCAGGGCGAGCAGGTGTGTCGCATCCTCGCCCGACCCGACATACGAAGCCCCGCGAGCGTCCACTCGAAACTCCGGGGAACCGAGCACAGGGGACCGCTCACAGACAGCAGGTCCCCACGGCTACCAACCGCGGACCGTTCACCGGGTTACGGGTTGCTTCAAGATCCTTGCCGTGACGGAACCGTTGCCGTTCCGTCGGAAGTCCCCCACAGCGAGCGCATAGTGTGTGGTGCCGTCCCAACGCGCCGTGACATCACGCCGGAACCGCTGGTGATCAGCGGAAGTGCACGGCGACAGCGCCAAGTACCGTCACCCCAGGGGGAGTCAGATCATGCGATCGATACGGCCGTCGTTCACCGCTCGCCGAGGGAGGAGCGCGCGCCGCAGAACCTCCCCACTGCCCGTGGTCGCGCTCGCCGCTGCGCTGGCCCTCACCGCCACGGCCTGCGACTCGGGCGACGCCGAGGCAGGCAGCGGTGCCACCGCGTCCGCTGCGGCCGGTGGCGAAGGCGAGATCACGATCCCGGACGACATCAAGGACAAGCTCAAAGAGCACGGGATCGACATCGACAAGTGGAAGGACGGCGCCTGGAAGAAGTGGGACAGGGACGACTGGCTCCGCGAGGCGCAGGACTACATCAACCCGATCATCGAGGGCTTGTGGGACCCGGACCGTATGCGGGACGCCCAGGACCCGGACCGGGGCGTCGACGAAAGTGACCTTTCCGGTGACCAGGGTGTGACCGACCCGACGCCGGAGCCCGTGGAGGCTCAGGCCGTGCCGCCCGCGTACCACGCCAACGCGCCCGAGGCGGGCAAGGTGTTCTTCGACTCCCCCGAGGGCACGATGGTCTGCTCGGCGACGGTCGTGCAGGACCCGGCCAACCCCGGCAAGTCCAACATGGTGTGGACGGCCGGCCACTGCGTGCACGCGGGCAAGAGCGGCGGCTGGTACCGCAACATCGCGTTCGTGCCGTCGTACAACAACGACGACATGTCGGCCACCGAGCGCAAGGGCGCAACCCGGGAGCAGGTCGCTCCGTTCGGCGTCTGGTGGGCCGACTGGGCGCAGACCTCCGACCAGTGGATCGCGCAGGGCGGTGCGACCGGCGGCGACGGCGCCTCGTACGACTTCGCGGTGCTGCATGTGAAGCCGGAGGAGGGCAGCAACGGCAAGTCTCTGGAGGAGACGGTCGGTTCGGCCCTGCCGGTGGACTTCAACGCTCCGGCCGTCCCTGAGGTGGAGAGCATCAAGGCGATCGGCTATCCGGCCGCTGCGCCGTTCGACGGCGAGAAGCTGTACCAGTGCCAGGACAAGCCGGGCCGGCTGTCGCTCAAGGCGTCGGACCCGACGATGTACCGCATCGGCTGCACCATGACCGGCGGTTCGTCCGGTGGCGGCTGGGTCGCGACGGGCTCGGACGGCAAGCCGGCACTCGTCTCCAACACCTCCATCGGCCCGGTGGATGCGGGCTGGCTGGCGGGTCCGCGGCTGGGCAAGGAGGCCAAGGGCATCTTCGACAGGATGAGCGACAAGTTCACCGGTCAGTGATGTCGGCCGGAAGTCGGGCCGTGACGGCACCGTAGGCACCGACGGCGGTGGACGCGGGGGGCGGCGGAGCAGTGGAGCGGTGGGAAGAAACCTTCACCGCCTCACCTCCGTACGCCCTCAACTCCCCGGGCATAGTGGGGTGTCGCGTCCGAGGGTCCACGCGAGAGCGTGCAGTGCACGGACCACCGCGACCCGCACCTGCCATCAGGCACTACGGCACTACGGCACAGCACGTTCCAACGGGGGTTTACCGCACCATGCATTCCACACCTACGTCCGCAGCTCCACGCAGAGGACGGCGCTCCGTCCTCGCCGCCACCGGCCTCGTGGCCGTCCTGGCGCTCACCGCGACCGCCTGTGACGGTTCGGAGGAGGGTGCGGCGAGCGACCAGGCCGACGCTGCCGCGTCCCAGGCAGCCGGACTCGGCGACGGCAAGATCCAGATCCCGGCCGACATCGCGGACAAGCTCGAGAAGCACGGAATCGATGTCGACAAGTGGACCACCGGTGGCTGGAGGGACTGGGACAAGGACAAGTGGCTCAGCGAGGCCCAGGACTTCGTCAACCCGGTGATCGAGGGCCTCTGGAAGCCTGAGCGGATGCAGTCCGCGAAGGAGGCCAACAAGACGGTCACCACGCAGGACGCCTCGGCCGACCAGGGCGTGAGTGACCCGGAACCGGCGCCCGTCCAGGCCACGGCCGAGAAGACGCCGTACCACGACAACGCGGCCGCCGTCGGCAAGGTCTTCTTCGACTCCCCCGACGGTCCGGCCGTCTGCTCCGGCACGGTCGTCAAGGACGTGAACCACCCCGGCAAGTCCAACCTGGTCTGGACGGCCGGTCACTGCGTGCACGCCGGCGGCAAGGGCGGCTGGTACCGCAACATCGTCTTCGTCCCGTCTTACAACGACCTCGGCAAGTCCGAGGCGCAGCTGGACAACGCCGCGCCCGCGGAGGTCGCCCCGTACGGCAATTGGTGGGCCGACTGGGTCTCGACGTCGAACGAGTGGATCCAGGGCGGCTCGGAGACGGGCGGTGCGGGTGCCGCGTACGACTACTCCGTGCTGCATGTGAAGCCGGAGCAGGGCTCCAAGTCGCTCGAGGAGACGGTCGGCGCCGCACTCGACGTGGACTTCTCGGCCCCGGCAGCGACCGAGGCCGGCACGATGGGCGCCTGGGGCTACCCGGCGGCGCCTCCGTACAACGGTCTGCAGATGTTCAAGTGCCTCGACCAGCCCGGCCGGTTCTCGCTCAGCCCGGCCCTGCCGACGATGTACCGCATCGGCTGCACCATGACCGGCGGTTCGTCGGGCGGCGGCTGGTTCCGTGTCGTGAACGGCGAGACGGAGTTGGTGTCGAACACCTCGATCGGCCCTGAGGACAACACCTGGCTCGCGGGCCCGCAGCTGGGTGCGGGCGCCGAGGCGGTGTACCAGCACATGAGCAGGGCGTACGGCGGTCGGTGACGGCAGGCACGGACACGGACACGCACTGAAGGCCCGCTCCCCTGCGACAGGGGGCGGGCCTTCGGCGTTGTCAGGTCAACCACGGCCGCTGTTCCACGGCGGCTCCGGCGGTCGGCTTGTGACGGCTCAGGCGGTCGCCGCCGGAACGTATGGCGCGAGATCCGCCGCCAGCTCCTCGTGCACCCGCACCTTGAGCAGCGTGCCCTCCGGGGTGTGCTCCTCGGAGATCACCTCACCCTCGGTGTGGGCGCGGGCGACCAGCTTGCCGTGCGTGTACGGCACGAGCGCCTCGATCTCGACGGACGGGCGGGGCAGCTCGTTGTCGATCAGCGCGAGCAGCTCGTCCATGCCCTTGCCCGTGCGGGCCGAGACCGCGATGGAACGCGTCTCGATCCGCAGCAGCCGCTGCAGCGTCAGCGGGTCGGCCGCGTCCGCCTTGTTGATCACGACGATCTCCGGTACGTCGGTGGCGCCGACGTCCCTGATCACCTCGCGCACGGCGGCCAGCTGCTCCTCCGGGTTCGGGTGCGAACCGTCCACCACGTGCAGGATCAGGTCGGACGCGCCGACCTCCTCCATCGTGGAGCGGAACGCCTCGACCAGGTGGTGCGGCAGGTGTCGTACGAAGCCGACGGTGTCGGCCAGCGTGTAGAGCCTTCCGCCCGGGGTCTCGGCCCGGCGCACGGTCGGGTCGAGGGTCGCGAACAGGGCGTTCTCGACCAGCACGCCCGCGCCCGTGAGGCGGTTGAGCAGCGACGACTTGCCCGCGTTGGTGTAGCCCGCGATGGCGACCGACGGCACCTTGTTGCGCCGGCGCACCTGGCGCTGGATTTCGCGGCCGGTCTTCATCTCCGCGATCTCACGGCGCATCTTCGCCATCTTCTCGCGGATCCGTCGCCGGTCAGTCTCGATCTTGGTCTCACCGGGACCACGGGTGGCGAGCCCGCCGCCCTTGCCGCCGCCCATCTGCCGGGACAGCGACTGACCCCAGCCTCGCAGCCTCGGCAGCATGTACTGCATCTGCGCGAGCGCGACCTGTGCCTTGCCCTCTCGGGACTTGGCATGCTGGGCGAAGATGTCCAGGATCAGGGCCGTACGGTCGATGACCTTGACCTTGACGACGTCTTCGAGGTGGATGAGCTGGCCCGGGCTGAGTTCACCGTCGCAGATGACGGTGTCGGCGCCGGTTTCCAGCACGATGTCCCGCAGCTCCTCGGCCTTGCCGGAGCCGATGTAGGTGGCCGCGTCGGGCTTGTCGCGGCGCTGGGTCACGCCGTCGAGCACCAGCGCGCCGGCGGTCTCCGCGAGGGCGGCGAGCTCCGCGAGGGAGTTGTCCGCGTCCCGCACGGTTCCCGAGGTCCAGACACCGACGAGCACGACCCGCTCCAGGCGGAGCTGGCGGTACTCGACCTCGGTGACGTCCTCGAGCTCGGTGGAGAGGCCTGCCACGCGACGCAGAGCCGCGCGGTCGGAGCGGTCGAACTGGTCGCCGTCCCGCTCTCCGTCGATCTCGTGGCTCCAGGCGACGTCCTCTTCCATCAGGGCATCGGCCCGAAGACCTTCGGGATAAGTGTGCGCGGCGCGCTGCGTGTCCTGGGAAGGGGAAGAAGAGGAGGTCATTGGGTCCTTACGTCGATGGGAATCCGCGTGCGGCGACGGTGGCGGTGACAGTGGCGTCCCGGACCGAGTCCGTGGCGCCCGGAAACCTGTCCGTCACTGCTCCTAACGCACGAGCGCCCCGGGAGATTCCCGCGGGCCGTGCCGTGCCGACCGGAAAATGGTCGCACGGCACGGCCCGTCTCGTCACCGCCTTATTCGTTGGCCGCTTTCTTGGGACCCGCCTTCTTGGGACCAGCCTTCTTGGCCGCCTTTCCGGCGGCCGGCTTCTCGGGGTCCGCGGACTTCCACTCCGGCTGCCCGGGCATCGGCGGGGTCTTCTTGCCGTACAGCCAGGCGTGCATGAAGCCGTCCAGCCGGCGTCCGGAGATGTCCTCCGCGAGCGCGACAAAGTCCGCTGTGCTGGCGGAGCGGTCCTTGTGGCGCTTCACCCAGGCGCGCTCCAGTTGCTCGAAGTCCGAGGCGCCGATCTCCTGACGGAGGGCGTACAGGACCAGGGCCGCGCCGTCATAGACGTTCGGCCGGAAGATGCCGTTCTTCTTGCCGGCGCCTGCCACCTTGGGTGCCGCGGGCGGTCCGCCGGCCGTACGCCACCGGTCGGATGCGGCGTACGCGGCCTTCATGCGTGCCTCCATCGGCCTGTCCGCCTTCTCCGCCGCGTACAGGGCCTCGTACCAGGTCGCGTGCCCTTCGCTCAGCCACAGGTCGGACCAGGTGCGCGGGCTGACGCTGTCGCCGAACCACTGGTGCGCCAGCTCGTGCACCATGATCGACTCGATGTACCACTTCGGGTAGGCGGCCTCGGTGAAGAGGTCCCTTTCGAAGAGGGACAGCGTCTGGGTCTCGAGTTCGAAGCCGGTGGCGGCGTCGGCCATGAGCAGGCCGTACGTCTCGAGGGGGTACCGCCCGATCTTGCTCTCCATCCAGGCGATCTGGCCGGGGGTCTTCTTCAGCCAGGGTTCGAGCTGCTTGCGGTCCTTGGTGGGCACCACGTCCCGTAGGGGCAGCCCGTGCGGGCCGGTGCGGTGCACCACCGTGGAGCGGCCGATGGACACCTGGGCGAGCTCGGTGGCCATGGGGTGCCTCGTGCGGTACGTCCACGTCGTAGCGGCGCCCGCGCGGTCCACGCCGGTCGGCAGGCCGTTGGCGACGGCGGTGTAGCCCTTGGGCGCGGTGACCCGGATGGTGAACATCGCCTTGTCGGACGGGTGGTCGTTGCACGGGAACACGACGTGGGCGGCGTCGGCCTGGTTGGCCATGGCGAGGCCGTCCGAGGTCTGCACCCAGCCGCCGTCCCGGCCCTTGGCGGACACGGGATCGCTGGTGTGGCGCACCGTGATCTGCGTCCAGCTGCCGTCGGACAACGGCTCCTCGGGCGTGACGACGAGGTCCTCACCGGCGCTGCGGAACGTCGCCGGCTCCCCGTCGACCTCGACGGACTCGACCTTGCCGTGGGCGAAGTCCAGGTTGACGCGCTCCAGGTCCTTGGTCGTCCAGGCGTCGATGGTGGTGACGGCCTGGAGCGGCTTGTCGTTGGAGCCGGAGTAGCGGAACGACAGGTGGTACGACGCCACGTCGTAGCCGGGGTTGCCCAGGTTCGGGAAGAGGCGGTCACCGATGCCCAGGGGCGTGACGGGGGCGCTGGCGGCGAGGAGACCGAAGGAGGCCGTTGCGGCGAACAGCGCGAGCGCCTTGTGTCGCCTCGAGGATCCGGGACGGGTGCGAGGAGCGCCAGGGACTGGTCGCTGAGCCTCGGTGCGGGGGGTGAGCAGCATGCACCACGGCTATCAGCGCGCGCGTACGCGGCGTTGACGACGCGCGACCGGCCCACTCGAACGGGTATGTCAAGTGGGTGCAAGGCTCTGGGGAATTGCAAGCCTTTGGGGAATCACCAAGCGAACGGCCGGTGTGCGGCTGCCCGAGGGACGACCTGGCGTGAAAGGCGACGTCGCCCGACCCACCCTGCGCCCCTGGCGCGCCCCCTCACGCCCCCTGCGTCTGCGGCTGCGCCCTCGTCACGTCGTACACCCCCGCCACATTCCGCATCGCCCGCATGAGCCCCGGCAGCAGCGCCGCGTCGGGCAGTTGGACCGTGTACGTGTGGCGTACGCGCTGCTGGGTCGGGGGCTCGACCGTCGCCGAGACGATCTCCGCGCCTTCCAGGGCCATGGCTTCGGTGAGGTCCGCCAGGAGGTGAGGGCGAACGAACGATTCGGCGACCAGGGTGACCCGGCACTCGGTGGTGTCACCCCAGCGCACGTCGACCTCCGCGCGCCCGGCGCTCTTCATACGCGCCACCGCGGGGCACTCGACGCGATGAACCGTCACCACTCCTCCGCGCACGGAGAACCCGGCGACCTCGTCGGGCGGTACGGGCGTGCAGCAACCGGCGAGGCGTACGGTCGCACCGGGGCGGTCGACGAGGACGCTGGCTGCGGGCCGCCCGAGTGGCCCTTCGGCGGCCAGGCGTACGGCCGGACCGTCCGCGTCGGCCGACGGGCTCGCCGCTTCCTCCGCCGAGGGCCGGAACTGCGTCACGGGCTCCTCGGCGGCGTCGCCCTGCGGTGGATGCGTGGCCAGCCACCGCTGGATGGCGATCCGCGCGGCGGGCGTGTGGGCGTGCTCCAGCCACTCCCTGGAGGGCTCCGAGGCCGGATCCTGGCCCATGAGGAGCTGGACGGTGTCGCCGTCCCGCAGCACCGTGCTGAGCGTCGCCAGGCGGCCGTTGACGCGGGCGCCGATGCACGCGTGCGCGTCCTCGCCGTACTGGGCGTAGGCGGCGTCCACACAGGTCGCGCCGTCGGGCAGGCCGAGGGTGCCGCCGTCGGGCCGGAAGACGGTGATCTCGCGGTCCTGGGCGAGGTCCTCACGCAGCGTGGACCAGAAGGTGTCCGGGTCGGGAGCGGCCTCCTGCCAGTCGAGGAGACGGGACAGCCAGCCGGGGCGCGTGGGGTCGGCGCGCTCGCCGTCGCTCGACGTTGCCTGCTCCTCCGCGGGGGTCGCGTAGGGATTGCCGAGCGCCACGACGCCGGCCTCGGCGACCTTGTGCATCTGGTGGGTCCGGATGAGGACTTCGGCGACCTGGCCGTCCGCGCGGGCGACTGCCGTGTGCAGCGACTGGTACAGGTTGAACTTGGGGACGGCGATGAAGTCCTTGAACTCCGAGACGACCGGCGTCATACAGGTGTGCAGTTCACCCAGGACGCCGTAACAGTCCGCGTCCTCGTTCACCAGGACCAGCAGCCGCCCGAAGTCGGAGCCGCGCAGCCGGCCGCGCTTGCGGGACACCCGGTGCACGGAGACGAAGTGCCGGGGTCGGATGAGGACTTCGGCCGGGATGTCGGCCTCGCGCAGGACCTTGCGCATCTCGTCGGCCATCTCCGCCAGCGGATCGTCGGCGCGCGCGACGTTGCCGACGATCAACTCCCGTGTGTGCTCGTACTCCTCCGGGTGCAGGATCGCGAAGACCAGGTCCTCAAGTTCCGTCTTGAGCGCCTGGACGCCCAGCCGCTCGGCGAGCGGGATGAGGACGTCGCGGGTCACCTTGGCGATGCGGGCCTGTTTTTCGGGGCGCATCACACCGAGGGTGCGCATGTTGTGCAGCCGGTCGGCGAGTTTGATCGACATCACGCGGACGTCGTTGCCGGTCGCGACGAGCATCTTGCGGAAGGTCTCGGGTTCGGCGGCGGCGCCGTAGTCGACCTTCTCCAGCTTGGTCACGCCGTCGACGAGGAAGCGGACCTCCGCGCCGAACTGCTCACCGACCTGATCCAGCGTCACGTCGGTGTCCTCGACCGTGTCGTGGAGCAGAGACGCCGTCAAGGTCGTGGTCTCGGCACCGAGTTCGGCGAGAATCAGGGTCACCGCGAGCGGGTGCGTGATGTACGGCTCCCCGCTCTTGCGCATCTGGCCGCGGTGCGAGGACTCGGCCAGCACATAGGCGCGGCGCAGGGGTTCGAGGGCGGCGTCGGGGTGGTGGGCCCGGTGGGCCTCGACGACATGGCCGATCGCGTCGGGCAGTCGGCCGCGCGAGGCGGGGCCGAGCAGCGCAGCCCGGCCGAGGCGGCGCAGGTCGATGCGTGCGCGGGCCTTCCTGCGAGGCACGGCAGGCGTCACAGGGCCTGCTACCGGGCCTGGCGTCGCGGGATTCGTGGCCTCCGCACTCATGGGCACCTCCGGCTGCGTGGACCGGCGAACGGGGTGCCCCATGGCGGACACGGCTCAGGGGACGACGACATCTCCCCCGTCCGGGCCGGTGCTTGATGCTACCGAGCCCATCACGTGCGACTGACCGCCTCTCGCCGAGCGTGAAACGGATCACCCATTCGAGCGAGGGTTGCTGGGTTTACGTTTTTGCGCCATACGGCCAGCCGCCGTTCGCGATCTCGAACGCACCCAGCATCCCCGCGCCCGTGTTCCCGGGCCACGGCCCGACTGGGCCGCTCTGATGCCGAGTCGAGAACCGCTCAACGAGCGACGGTTTCCAGCCACTCCGCGTCGATCTCACCTTCGGCAACGATCACCGCGGGGCCGGTCATCTCGATCTCACCATCGGGCCGTTCGGTGATCACCAGGGTGCCGCCGGGCACATCGACGGTGTACGTCACGGCGGCGCCGGTGACCACCGGGTCGGCCCCGTCCCGCCGCGCGGCGGCCACGGCGACGGCGCACGCGCCCGTGCCGCACGACCGGGTCTCGCCGGCACCGCGCTCGTGCACGCGCAGCGCGACGTGCCGGGGCGCCCGGTCGACGACGAACTCGACGTTGACACCGTCCGGGTAGGCCGAGGCCGGGCTGAACGGCGGCGGCGAGAACAGGTCGCCGGCGTGCGCGAGGTCGTCCACGAAGGCGACCGCGTGCGGGTTGCCCATGTTCACGTTCCGCGCGGGCCAGCTGCGCTCACCGACGCTGACCGTGACGTCACCTTCGGGGAGCAGCGCCTTGCCCATGCCGACCGTCACGTCACCGTCCTTGGCGATGTGCACGGACTTCACGCCCCCGCGCGTGGCGACCGCGAGGTCCCCCTCGGTGACGTGTCCGGCGTGCTGGAGGTAGCGCGCGAAGACGCGCACGCCGTTGCCGCACATCTCCGCGATCGAGCCGTCGCCGTTGCGGTAGTCCATGAACCACTCGGCCTCGGCCGCCATGTCCTTGGCCTCGGGGTGTGCCGCGGACCGCACGATGTGCAGCAGGCCGTCACCACCGATGCCCGCGCGGCGGTCGCACAGGGCGGCGACGGCGGTCGGGGGCAGGTCGACGGCGTTCTCGGGGTCCGGGACGATCACGAAGTCGTTCTCGGTGCCGTGCCCCTTGAGGAAGGCGATCCGCGTGCTCATTCCTCGATCGTACGGTGCCGCTATGACAGAGCCGAAAAGGGAGCCCGTCCGGCGACCGGGTCAGCGCAGGCGAGCCACGCGCCACACGGCCAGAACGACGATCGCGGCGACGACCAGGGCGTAGGCGATCACGACCCGCCAGTCCGGTCTGCGCCCGGAGCCCCGCTGCGGCAGCCCGGGCCAGGTGTAGCCGACCCGCCGCGCGGCCATCATGCCCCAGCCGGCCGCGCAGGAGCAGATCAGCAGCCCCAGCATGGCGATCACGGCCCCGCTGTCGCCGAAGTCGAAGGCCAGCGGGAACGCGAACATCAGGGAGCCGACCGCGGCCAGCGACACGATGGGCGCGAGCTGCCAGATACGCAGTCGTCGCTGCGGGCGCAGCTCGACCTCGACCTCCGGGCCGCCGGCGTACATCTCCTCGGGCTCGGGGCCGTCGTCGGTGACGCCGCCCTCGGTCTCGTCGGCCAGGTCCGGGCTCAGACGGTCGCCGTCCCGCTCCGGTTCGTCCCGGGCGGCGGTGCCGTTCTCGGTGCCTTGTGCGGTGTCGCGAGGGCTGGCCTCCATCGCCACGCGCCCTCCCAACTCGGACTCCACTTGGTCGATCGAAGCTCGATGATGGCACGGCGCCGGAGGCCGGGATGACGGCCGGAGCGTCCCGATGCCATCACGTGATCAGGCTGTAACCGGTCGTTCGACCAACGCCAGTGCGAGATGCGGAAGTTCTGTGAGATCTGCCGCAGCCCCACTGAGCCAGTGCACCCGCGGGTCGCGCCTGAACCATGAATCCTGGCGGCGCGCGAAGCGCTTGGTGGCACGTACGGTCTCGTTCCGTGCCTCTTCCAGCGTGCACTCCCCTGCGAGCGCCGCGAGGACCTGCTGGTACCCGAGCGCGCGCGAGGCCGTACGCCCCTCGCGCAACCCCTGCGCCTCCAGCTCGCGGACCTCGTCCACGAGCCCGGCGTCCCACATCCGGTCGACCCGGCGCGCGATGCGCTCGTCCAGCTCGGGCCGGGCCACGTCGACGCCGACCTGGACCGTGTCGTAGATCGAGTCATGGCCGGGAAGGTTGGCCGTGAACGGCTGGCCGGTGATCTCGATCACCTCAAGAGCACGGACGATGCGGCGGCCGTTGCTGGGCAGGATCGCCTGCCCGGCGTCGGGGTCGGCGGCGGCGAGGCGGGCGTGCAGCGCGCCGGATCCGCGCAGCGCGAGCTCCTCCTCCAGCCGGGCCCTGACCGCGGGGTCGGTGCCGGGGAACTCCAGATTGTCGACGGCGCCACGGACGTACAGCCCCGAGCCGCCGACCAGGATCGGCCAGCGCCCCTCGGCGAGCAGCGCGTCGATCCGCTCCCGCGCGAGCCGCTGGTACTCGGCGACGGACGCCGTGACGGTGATGTCCCAGATGTCCAGGAGGTGGTGCGGCACGCCCGCGCGCTCCTCGGGCGTCAGCTTGGCGGTGCCGATGTCCATCCCTCGGTAGAGCTGCATGGAGTCGGCGTTGACGACCTCACCCCCGAGCTGCTGGGCGAGAAAGACGCCCAGATCGGACTTTCCGGCCGCGGTTGGTCCGACTACGGCGATGACACGGGGGGCGAGGGGTGCACTGCTCACCGCCCCAGTCTCGCAAACCTCACGGGGTGGCCTCGAACGAGTTACGTGACGGCACACGCGCGGGGTCGTTGCCTGTTGCGAGGTTCTCGCCGCCGGTTTCGCGGAGGCGGCGGCCCGGGGGCGCAAACGGACGCACCGGACGACGCGGGATTTCGACCGCACGAGTAACGTATGGAGTGGATATGGGCGTTTTCGCACGACTTTTCCGGAGGTCGAAGGCTACGGACGAGGCGTCAACCGCCGAGGCCCAGGCCGACACACCAACGGCCGAGGCGGCGGCGGAAGAGGCGGCGGAGGCGAAGGGGTCAGCCGAGACCAAGGTTGAGAACGCGGCTGAGTCGACGGCGGCGGAGGCCGTCGAGGCCGATGCCGATTCCGACGACGGCGTCGAAATCCCGAAGCAGCAGTCCGCCGACGAGGCGGCCGACAGTGAGGCCGGCGAGGGCGCCCGCACGTAACTGCCCCGCGCGGGAAGGTGAAGCATGGGTCTGATGCACAATTTGAAAGCCAAACTCGCCCCGGCCACGGACAAGGTCTCCGACTTCGCGCAGCGGCACGAGGAGCAGGTCCATCACGGCCTCGACAAGGCCGCCAGGGCCGTCGACCAGCGGACCAAGGGCAAGTACAGCGGCAAGATCCACACGGGCACGGGCAAGGCCAAGGGTGCCATGGGCCGACTCGCGCACAGGGACACGGCGACCGGCAGCAGCACACCGCCGCCGGACGCACCCCCGCCGACCACCTGAACGGCACATCGCCGGACGGCCGCGGAGCTTGACCGCTCCCGGCCGTCCGCCGTTTCCGGACAGCGTCGGCATGCGGAATGCCGGCGGCGTCGATGGGCGCCACGACCCGGCAGATGGGGGCTACGACCAGGTCGCGACCAAGTACCCCACGCCGTAAGGCGCGTCCTCGTACAGCAAGGCGCCCGCTAGGCCCGCCTCCTCGGCAGCGCCCGCAAGGACTTGCCAGGGGGCTCGGCCGGAGGCCTTCAGCTCGCGTGCGAGCTCGCTGTCCAGCTCCTTGAGGGCGGCCACGTCCGCCTTGCCCAGGGCACGCGCGACGGACGCGTCGAAAGGTGCCGCCCGCTCGTCGAGGTAACCGGGAGCCTTGAGCGTGCGGCAGGCGCTGGCGTCGCCCATCACCAGCAGCGCCACCCGGTCGGCCTGGGCGGCGATGTCCCTTCCGATATCAATACACCGCTCGGCCTCGAGAGGTTCCCCCACACCGAGGCCCTCGATCGGGGCGTCCGACCACGCGGTTCGCTCCAGCAGCCACGCCGCGACGGCGAGCGAGGTCGGCAGCGAGCGCTGAGGCTCCTCAGCCGACTCCGCCCCGAGACGTACGTCGGCGTCCACGCCGAACCCCCGGAACGAGCCCGGCGTACCTTCCTCGTACGTCCCGTGCCCGCCCTCCTCGGCGGGGCCGACCACCACGAGAAGGTCGGGCCGGGCGGCTGCGAGGACGCCGAGCGCGTCCGTGCACGCCGCCCGCGCGGCGTCCAGCTCGGGCGCGCCGCCCTCGGCGACCTGCGGGACGAGGAGAGGCGGGCAGGGGCAGACTGCGGCAGCGACAAGCATGATGGGCAGGGTAACCCTGCGGGTCGGCAGGGTGTCACTCCTCGATCAGCACTCGGGTCAGTCGAGGACTGCGCGGCACTCGGTCAGTCGAGGAGCGCGCGCACCTCAGTCGCAGCCGCAGCCGCTCCCCGCCGCCACCGGCAGCGGAGCCGGGACGCCGATCTTCGGGAGGCCGAGCATCACGCCCGCCGACTGGGCGGCCTCGGCGGCGTTGCGCTTCTCCCACGCGTCACCCGCGCGCGTGCGGCGCACGTCCAGGACGGGCCCCTCGGCGAGGAGGTGGTGCGGGGCGGCGTACGTGATCTCGACGGTGACCACGTCGCCGGGGCGGACCTCCTGCTCCGGCTTGGTGAAGTGGACCAGGCGGTTGTCGGGGGCGCGCCCGGACAGGCGGTGGGTGGCGCCGTCCTTGCGGCCCTCGCCCTCGGCGACCATCAGCTCGAACGTCCGGCCGACCTGCTTCTTGTTCTCGTCCCAGGAGATCTCCTCCTGGAGGGCCACGAGACGCTCGTAGCGCGCCTGGACGACCTTCTTGGGGATCTGGTTCTCCATGGTGGCCGCGGGGGTGCCGGGGCGTTTGGAGTACTGGAAGGTGAACGCCTGCGCGAAGCGGGCCTCGCGGACCACGTGCAGCGTCTGCTCGAAGTCCTCCTCGGTCTCGCCGGGGAAGCCCACGATGATGTCGGTTGTGATCGCGGCGTGCGGGATGGCGGCGCGGACCTTCTCGATGATCCCCAGGTAGCGCTCCTGACGGTAGGAGCGGCGCATCGCCTTCAGGACCGTGTCCGAGCCGGACTGGAGCGGCATGTGCAGCTGCGGCATCGCGTTCGGCGTCTCGGCCATGGCGGCGATGACGTCGTCCGTGAAGTCGCGCGGGTGCGGGGACGTGAAGCGGACGCGCTCCAGGCCGTCGATGGTCCCGCAGGCCCGCAGCAGCTTGCTGAACGCCTCGCGGTCGCCGATGTCGGAGCCGTAGGCGTTGACGTTCTGGCCGAGCAGCGTGATCTCGCTGACGCCCTCGGCGACCAGTGCCTCGACCTCGGCGAGGATGTCGCCGGGCCGACGGTCCTTCTCCTTGCCGCGCAGGGCCGGGACGATGCAGAAGGTGCAGGTGTTGTTGCAGCCGACGGAGATCGACACCCAGGCCGCGTAGGCGCTCTCGCGCCGGGTCGGCAGCGTCGACGGGAACGCCTCCAGCGACTCGGCGATCTCGACCTGCGCCTCCTCCTGCACGCGCGCGCGTTCCAGCAGGACGGGCAGCTTGCCGATGTTGTGCGTGCCGAAGACGACGTCCACCCAGGGCGCCCGCTTCACGATGGTGTCGCGGTCCTTCTGCGCCAGGCAGCCGCCGACCGCGATCTGCATGCCGGGCCGCTTGGTCTTCATCGGCGCGAGATGGCCGAGGTTGCCGTACAGCTTGTTGTCGGCGTTCTCGCGGACCGCGCAGGTGTTGAAGACGACGACGTCCGCGTCCCCGTCCGAGCCCTCGGGAGCGCGTACGTAACCGGCGTCTTCGAGCAGCCCGGACAATCGCTCGGAATCGTGGACGTTCATCTGGCACCCGTAGGTGCGCACCTCGTATGTCTTCACGCCCACTGCCTGGCTCCGGTCACTGCTGCTCATGGGACAAGGGTATGCGGTCGTGAAGGCCCGTTGCCCCGGCCCGAGACGGTCACGCCGTCAGCGCCCGACCGTCCGTCGCCGCGCGGTCAGGCCCCGTCGACGCCCCATCCCTGGCGGCGCAGCACGCTCGACACGTCCGGCACCTCGTAGTGCTCACCCTTGAGGACCTTGCCGTCGGCCCGGCGGGCGACCCGGCCGTCGGGGCCCAGCTTGGTCATGTTGGAGCGGTGGATCTCGGCCAGGACGGCGTCGAGGTCGATGCCGTGGACCAGGGCCGTGCCGTACGCGACGTAGACCACGTCGGCCAGCTCGTGCGCGAGCTTGTCGAGCGGGCCGGTGACGGAGACCTCGGCGACCTCGGCGGCCTCCTCGGCGAGCAGTTCCCCACGGTGGGCGGCGAGTTCCGCGGGGACCTCGGTCGGTGTACTGCGGGCATCGAGACCGAAGGCGAGGTGGAATTCACGGACCAGGTCGGCGGGAGAGGAACTCATGCGGCGACTTTATCGGCCGGGTCTGACAGTCCGGTCCGACAGTGGGGTCGGACAGTCCGGTCCGACAGTGGGGTCGGACAGTGGAGTCCGACGGTCGGGTCCCGACGACCCTCGCGGCGGATGGGACAACCAGGTCCGACCGTCGTGACCGCGGATGCGGCCGCCGTCCAAGGTGCTGCCGCGGGCCGCCCGCGGAGCCCGATCGCTGCCGGTCGCCGGCCCTCCCCGCCCCGTCCGCACCGCCCGCCTGTGACCTCTGCCCTGGTCAGCACCGCGTTCCGGCTGGCAGGATCGCAGGCATGTCCAAGGCACTCACCCGCATCAGCAGGCGCCGGGCCCTGCAGGGCGCGGCCGCCGGGTTCGTGACCCTCGGGTTGCTGCTGTGGTGGCTGCTGCCCCTCGGTGAGGAGACGCCGAGCGGGACGATCACGTTCAGCACGGGCACGCGCGCGGGGGTCTACCAGGAGTACGGCGAGCTGCTGCGCGAGGAGCTCGCCAAGGACATGCCACAGCTGAAGGTGCGACTGCTGACCAGTGCCGGGTCGCAGGAGAACGTCGAGCGTGTGGCGACCGGCAAGGCCGACTTCACGATCGCCGCCGCCGACGCGGTGGACACGTACCGGATCGACGGCAAGCCCGTCATGGACCGGCTGCGCGGCGTCGCCCGCCTGTACGACGACTACGTGCAGCTCGTCGTCCCGCCGGACTCGGACATCCGCTCCGTCGCGGACCTCAAGGGCAAGCGGGTGGCCATAGGGCTGCCCAACTCCGGCGTGCGGCTGATCGCCACGCGCGTGCTGGAGGCCGCCGGCATCGACCCGGAGAAGGACATCACGCCCAGGTCGGACGGTATCGACACCGGGCCCAAGCGGCTGGGGCACGAGCTCGACGCGTTCTTCTGGTCGGGCGGGGTGCCCACGGGCGGGCTGGAGCAGATCGCCGAGACCTCCGCGTTCCGGTTCGTGCCGATCGACGCCGGCCTCGTCGCCAAGGTGCACGCCCAGGGCGACGCGGCCCACTTCTACCGCGCGACCAACATGCCGGAGTCGGCCTATCCGACCATCCAGAACGGCGACACGGTGCCCACGATCGCCGTCTCCAACCTGCTGATCACCCGCAAGGACATGGATCCCCGGCTCACCGAATGGCTGACCCGGACGGTGATCAAGAGTCGCGACGGCATCGGCGCCCACGTCCACTCCGCCCAACTCGTCGACCTGCGCACGGCGATCTACACCAACCCCCTGACCCTGCACACCGGGGCCCGGAACTACTACCGCTCGGTGAAGCCGTAGAGCTCTGCGGAACCGCAGAAACGGGTCCACGGAAGCCGTCCAACAGCCGGACTGGCCCATGTCAGCCCCCAGGGCGCGCCAAGGCTGTCAGCCGACCAGCGCACGCTAAGGCTTTCAACCCCGCCAGGGCGCGCTAAGGCTTTCAACCCCGCCAGGGCGCGCTAAGGCGTCGGCCCCGACCTGGGCACCGCCACCGTCACCCGCAGTCCGTGCGGCTCATGACGGCCGTACGAGATCGAGCCGCCGCCCGCAGCGAGCAGCGCCCGCGAGATCGACAGGCCCAGGCCCGAGCCCTTGATGTTCTGGTGCCGTCCACTGCGCCAGAAGCGGTCGCCGACGCGAGCGAGTTCCTCGTCGGTGAGGCCGGGGCCGTTGTCGGTCACCTCGATCGTCGACGTGCTGCCGTTGGACGTGACGGTCACCTCGACGCGCTCGTCCTCGGGCGTGAACTTGACCGCGTTGTCGATCACCGCGTCCAGCGCGCTGGACAGTGCCACCGGGTCGGCCCAAGCGGTGGTGGGCGGGCAGGTCCCCACCAGCTGCACGCCCTTGGCCTGGGCAGTCGGCGCCCAGGCCGCGACGCGCTCGGCGGTCAGCGCGCCGACGTCGGTCAGCCGGAGGTCGGCCGCGGTGTGCTCGGCCAGGGCCAGGTCGAGCAGATCGTCCAGGACCTGCGCCAGGCGCTTGCCCTCAGCCTGCACCGAAGCGATCTCCTCGTTGCCCTCCGGTAGCTCGAAAGCGAGTAGTTCGATCCGCAGCAGCAGCGCCGCGAGGGGGTTGCGCAGCTGGTGGGAGGCGTCCGCGACGAAGGCGCGCTGCTGCTCCAGCACGTCCTCGACGTTGTCCGCCATCTCGTTGAACGACCGGGCCAGCCGCCGAAGTTCCGGCGGACCGCTGGCGACCGCGACGCGGGACTTCAGGCGGCCGCTCGCGATCTCGTGCGTGGTCACATCCAGCACACGCACCGGCCTGAGCACCCAGCCGGTCAGCCGGAGGGCGGCCCCGACGGCCACCAGCATCGCGGCCGTCAGGCCCGCGCCGATGATCAGCCAGCCGTGCAGGATCCGCGACCGCATCTGTCCGGTGGGCGAGTCGGTGACCACGACCGCGACGACGTCACCGTCCCGGATGACCGGCGAGGCGATGACGAGCCGGTTGCGCTGCCAGGGCCACACCTGCTTGGGGTCGTGACTGCGCCGGCTCAGCAGCGACTCCTCGAAGGCCTCGCGCTCCTCACCGGTCTCGGGCAGGAACCACGTCGTCGGCCCGTTGGCCAGGGGCGTGTCGTTGGGCAGGAAGACGCCGGCCCGGATGCCGTAGACCTCGTAGTAGCTCTCGAGTTCCCGGCTGAGGATGCGCAGCTCGTCGCGGGACCCGGAGCTGGCGGTGTCGGCGGCGGGCCGTGCGATGGCCGCGAAGTACGCGGTGTCGTCGATACGGTCGACGACCAGCTTCTGCTGCTGGGCCGCAGCCAGGCTGACGGCCAGCGGTACGCCGAGGGCAAGCAGGACGGCCGCCATCAGGATGATGAGCAGCGGGAGAAGACGAGTGCGCACCCTTGCCCGCTACGAGGCCGGGGCGACGAGTCGATAGCCGACGCCGCGTACGGTCTCGATCAGCGCCGGCATGCGCAGCTTGGCGCGCAGGGACGCCACATGCACCTCAAGAGTGCGCCCGGTCCCCTCCCAACTCGTGCGCCACACTTCGCTGATGATCTGCTCCCGACGGAAGACCACACCGGGGCGCTGGGCGAGCAGGGCGAGGAGATCGAACTCCTTGCGGGTCAGTTGGATTACCGAACCGTCGACGCTCACCTGGCGCGTGTTCAGCTCGATGTGCACGGCACCCATGCGCAGCACGCCCTCGCCGCCCGTAACGGTGTCCTCCTGGACGGTGCGCCGGCTGACGGCGTGGATCCGGGCGAGCAGCTCTCCGGTGTCGTACGGCTTCACTACATAGTCGTCGGCACCGAGGTTGAGGCCATGAATACGCGAACGGACGTCCGAGCGTGCGGTGACCATGATCACCGGGGTGCTGGTGCGCTTGCGGATCTTGCCGCAGACCTCGTAACCGTCCTGGTCGGGCAGACCGAGGTCGAGGAGGACGACACCGAAGCCGTTGCCCTCGGGGACGAGCGCCTGGAGGGCCTCCTCGCCGCTACGCGCGTGCGTGACGTCGAAACCGTGACGTGCCAGGACCGCGGACAGCGCGGCGGCGACGTGGTTGTCGTCCTCGACGAGGAGCAGTCTCATCCCGGCCTCCTTCGGTTCATCGGACGTACGATTCGGACAGGTACACAGTGCGTGCACGCGCGCGTGTGCACCAAGGAAGTCACGCTGATGGACGATGACGCCGTCAAGTGGGTTCCGGTTGCTCGCGGCTTCCGTTATCCAGCCGGTACGCGCCCAGGTCGCAAGTGCTACGACACGTGTCCGATTGCTATCGGATCGTGATGCTCAGATTCCCCTCAGAACTAATGACGCAGGTCGGATACGGTTACTACTGTCCTCCGAAACCGAGGAGGACGGAGCCTGAGAGCGATGACCGAAGTATCGGTGGCCAAGGAAGATGCGGCCGCGACCGGCGACCTGGTCGTCCTGAAGAACGTGAACAAGCACTTTGGCGCATTGCACGTGCTCCAGGACATCGACCTGACGATCGCCCGCGGTGAGGTCGTCGTGGTCATCGGACCCTCCGGGTCCGGCAAGTCCACCCTGTGCCGCACCATCAACCGCCTCGAGACGATCGACTCCGGCGCGATCGCCATCGACGGCAAGCCGCTGCCCGCCGAGGGCAAGGCGCTTGCCAAGCTGCGCGCCGACGTCGGAATGGTCTTCCAGTCCTTCAACCTTTTCGCGCACAAGACCGTGCTCGAGAACGTGATGCTGGGACAGATCAAGGTCCGCAAGACCGACAAGAAGGCCGCCGAGGACAAGGCCCGCGCCCTGCTCGACCGGGTGGGCGTGGCCAGCCAGGCGGACAAGTATCCTGCCCAGCTCTCCGGCGGCCAGCAGCAGCGTGTGGCCATCGCCCGAGCGCTGGCCATGGACCCCAAGGTCATGCTCTTCGACGAGCCGACGTCGGCTCTCGACCCGGAGATGATCAACGAGGTCCTGGAGGTCATGCAGCAGCTCGCCCGGGACGGCATGACCATGATCGTCGTCACCCATGAGATGGGCTTCGCCCGTTCGGCCGCCAACCGGGTGGTGTTCATGGCGGACGGCAAGATCGTCGAAGAAGCTGTGCCGGACCAGTTCTTCAGCAACCCGCGCAGCGACCGCGCCAAGGACTTCCTGTCCAAGATCCTGCATCACTGACGGATCCCGCCCCACTGACGGACTGCGTCACGCAGCCGACGACCTGCGTCAACCGCCGCACCTGACGGCACGCATCTCTTCATCACGCAAAGGATGTTCACCATGAAGCTCCGCAAGGCCTCCGCCGCGGCCGCCGCTGCCGTCGTCCTCGCTCTCACCGCCACCGCTTGTGGTGGTGACGGCGACAGCGACAGCGGGTCGGGCTCCGGGGGCGGCGACAAGAAGATCACCGTCGGCATCAAGTTCGACCAGCCGGGCGTCGGGCAGAAGACGCCGCAGGGTTACTCCGGCTTCGACGTCGACGTCGCCACGTACGTCGCCAAGAAGCTCGGCTACACCGAGGACCAGATCGAGTGGAAGGAAGCGAAGAGCGCTGACCGCGAGACCATGCTGCAGCGCGGTGACGTCGACTTCATCGCCGCCTCCTACTCGATCACCCCTGAGCGCCAGGGGAAGGTCGACTTCGCTGGCCCGTACCTGCTGGCCCACCAGGATGTGCTGGTCCGAGCCGACGACAACTCGATCAAGTCGCCGTCCGACCTCAACAACAAGAAGCTGTGCTCGGTGGCAGGCTCGACCTCGGCGCAGAACGTCAAGGACAAGCTGGCACCCGAGGCCGACCTGCAGACGTACCCGACGTACTCGGCCTGCCTGAGTGGCCTGCAGAACAAGGCCATCGACGCGCTGACAACCGACGACTCCATCCTTGCCGGCTACGCCTCCCAGGCGAACTTCAAGGACAAGTTCAAGCTCGGCGGGTTCAAGATGACCAACGAGAACTACGGCATTGGCGTCAAGAAGGGCAGCGACCTCAAGGACAAGATCAACACGGCTCTGGAGGACATGGTCGCCGACAAGTCCTGGGACGCGGCCGTGAAGGCGAACTTCGGTCCCGCGAACTACCAGAACGAGCCCGCGCCGAAGATCGGCGACATCAAGAGCTGAATCAGCGCCTGATGGTTGCGCCGCCCGTTGGGGCGGCGCAACGGGCCCAATCCACACGCGGAAGCGCGGGAGATCGTGTTCGACTTTCTAAAAGGTTATGACCTGCTGGGAGCCTTCTGGGTGACGGTGCAGCTCACCCTGCTCTCCGCCGTTGGCTCCCTGGTATGGGGAACCCTGCTGGCCGCCATGCGCGTCGGCCCAGTGCCTCTGATGCGGGGCTTCGGCACCTCGTACGTCAACGTGGTGCGGAACATCCCGCTGACCGTGATCATCCTGTTCACCTCGTTGGGCCTCAACCAGACCCTCGGTATCAGCCTGGGTGCGGACAGGTTCGAGTCCATCAACTTCCGGCTTGCGGTACTCGGTCTGATCGCCTACACCTCGGCGTTCGTCTGCGAGGCGATCCGCTCCGGCATCAACACCGTTCCGGTCGGCCAGGCGGAGGCAGCCCGCGCAATCGGACTGAGCTTCACCCAGGTCCTGACGCTGATCGTGCTGCCGCAGGCGTTCCGTTCGGTCGTCGGTCCGCTCACCAACGTACTGATCGCACTCACCAAGAACACCACGGTCGCTGCCGCAATCGGCGTGGCCGAAGCTGCCTTCTTGATGAAGGACATGATCGAGAACGAGGCGCAACTCCTGCTGATCTCCGCGATCTTCGCGTTCGGCTTCGTGTGCCTGACGCTGCCGACCGGCTTGATCCTGGGCTGGGTGGGCAAGAAGGTGGCGGTGAAGCGATGACCTCAGTCCTGTACGACGCCCAGGGCCCGCGGGCCAAGAGGCGCAACGTACTCTTCACGGGTCTGTTCCTAGTCGCGCTGGCCGCGCTCATGTGGTGGGTGTACATGAGCCTCGACGACAAGGGCCAGTTGGACTGGGAGAAGTGGAAACCCTTCTTCTCCGGCAGCGAGGCATGGACGACGTACCTCCTGCCCGGCCTGAAAAACACCGTGATCGCGGCGGCTCTCGCGATGGTCATCGCGCTACCGCTCGGCGCCGTTCTCGGCATTGCACGCCTCTCGGACCATGCCTGGATCCGGGTGCCGGTCGGCATGATCGTGGAATTCTTCCGTGCCATCCCGGTGCTGATCCTGATGATCTTCGGCGTGGCCCTGTACTCCGAGTACACGAACGTCAGCTCCGACGACCGCCCCCTGTACGCGGTCGTCACAGGCCTGGTGCTCTACAACGCAGCGGTGCTCGCGGAGATCGTCCGTGCCGGCATCCTCGCTCTTCCCAAGGGCCAGACGGAGGCCGCGCATGCGGTCGGTCTGCGCAAGACCCAGACCATGACGTCGATCCTGCTCCCTCAGGCAGTCACCGCTATGCTGCCGGCGATTGTTAGCCAACTGGTCGTGATCGTGAAGGACACCGCCCTCGGCGGCGCGGTCCTCACGTTCCCCGACCTGATCGCCGCCGTGAGCCCGATGAGTTCGTACTACGGCGCAAACACCATCGCCAGCTTCACCGTCGTGGCCGTGATCTTCATTGTGATCAACTTCGCCTTGACGAGCTTCGCGAGCTGGCTGGAACGCAGGCTGCGGCGCAGTAAGAAGAGCACGGGTGCGGTACTCAGTGCCGAAGACATGGAGGAACTCAACCCCGCGGCAGTCGGCGGCTCCTTCGGGACCGGTGCCGAGAAATAGCCAGCCGGCAGGAGACAGACCGGGGGGCAGTGGCACGTTCGCCACTGCCCCCCGAACCTGCCACCAGGGTTCCGCCCCAATAGGTCAGTTGATGGGCTTGACCGAGACGCTATGAGTGTCTCCGCTCACGGTAAGGGTGATACCGAGGGTGACGTTGGCATTCATCTTGCCGATAGTGCTGACCACAGCGGTCTTGTTGCACCCCGCCACTGTGGTCTCATCTTCGGTATATCCACCGCGGGGATGAGCCACGGAAATACGGACCCGCCATTCCTGGCAACCTTTGTAGGTCACGCGAAAGTAGTGGTTACGCGTGTTGCTCATCATCAGGCTGCGGTACTGCTTGTCGGAGTATTCCCACTTCGTGGGGAGACCGAGACTGACCTTGCCCTTGCGCGTGCCGAGGTAGATGGCATCGACATCGTCGGCCGCTGCGGGTGCGATGGCGAAAGCGCTGGTCATTACCGCAAGGGAAGTCGCAAGCACCGCGAGTCTCGTACGCAGCCTACTGCGAGAATGGGACATCTGAGGTTCCTTGGTCACGGCTGGGACTGCGCCACCCGAATCAGCGATTGCACGGCGTCTGGTCATGCCGGGTAGTCACCCCACTTCCACGTCCACATGTCATCGAAGTCCTCACCGACGTAATAATTGATAACGGCCTTGGCGACGAACTTCTGGCACTTGTTCTTGGGCGGCAGAGTCTTCGTTTCCGTTTCCAGTGGCGCCCTCCCCTTGGTGTTCTTGTCGTAGACCTTCTTGACGGGGTCCCCGCAATAGATTTCCCCCCGCAATTTCAGCACTCTCGACGTGCAGCCGGGGTTTGTCTTGAACCAGGCTTTCAGGTACGTCCCAAACTGATCCGAGTCATACCAAACTTTCAGTTTGGGTGCGGTGCAGCCTGCGGCCGCAGCTGGGGTCGCCGTCACCATCGTTGCCGAAGAGGCAAGGAGGGCACCCGCAAGTACGAGCGAACTGCGCCGAGCCAAGATACGGAGCGGTCGGCTTCGTGAGACTGACAATGGCATCCTTCATCCCCTCTCAGGGACTATTTCCATTTCAAACAACTCCGGTTCGCCAAACTGGCGAGCCGCGCACCTATTACACAGCGGCGGACCACCCGTCCGATATCCCCTTTTCGGGGGGGGGAAGCCGCACCCCGGCAACAGGATGACCCAATCGGGCATCAGCGACAAATGTGCGACACTACCTAGACATGCCATTCGAGGCAAAGGTTCATTTGTTGATGATAATTAGCAAAGTTGACTGCAAGTGAATAAATCATGCCGACACGCCTCTCGATATACCCTTGACGTTGAGTCAATCGAGCGAAAAAATAGCCTAAACAGGTCGCCCTGACCAGGTGGCCAGCAATATCCAGGTTCCGCAAATCACCAAGCCATCGGGGGCGCGGAATGCGAATCAAAGTAATCAATGACGGGAATTCATTCCGTGAAAATCTCCATGCAATTTTGGAATCGCAGCCATCGCTGAGGGTTGGCGTCGAAGGTAAGGGAGAGCCTGACGTCGTCATCAGCAGTCATCTTTGGATGCAGAACTCCATTGACGCCCTGAAGCACACCAGACAGGGGCATCCTGGAATTCCGCTTCTCGTCGTTGTCGACCAGCTTCCAGAGAATGATATTCGGCGCATCCTGGCAGTAGGGGCGGCTGGGATCCTTCTCCAGGAAACTGTCACAAAACACATATCCTGGGCCCTCCCAGCGATCCTGAACGGGTTAATTATAATTCCGAGCGAAATATCGGAGCCGGTGATCCGCTGCCTCACCCCAGAATCCAGGACATCTCAAGAGCAGTCTGCTCTAGAACTGGTCCACCGATTGAGCCAAAGAGAGCGAGAAGTTTTGGAGCTTATCGGTCGTGGATTGTCAAACCGTCAGATCGCGGGACACCTGATCATCAGTCCCGAGACAGTGAAGGACCACGTCCGAGCAATTCGCACGAAGTTGGACGTCGCCAGTCGTGTCCACGTCGCCCACGTCGCCTGGCTGGCGCGGGACATCCAGACGCGAGATGCAGCCTAGGGCCTACTTCCTATTTCGTCCGCTCCCGTGTCCCGCCGTGGGCACACACCTCCACAGGTAGTGTCATTGGAGCGCTCGTCACCGGTCCCTGACGGGCTGAGTGCCGAATGGCCGAGGGCGTGATCGCCACTGCCCTCCCTCACTTGACGCAAGCACCGGCAATGGGTTGCATACGTTCTGTGATCGTGCACCCTGCTCCAACTTTCTGTTCACTTGCGTCCCTCGGGACACCGCTGCGGGCAGGGGGCGCCGCGCCGTGGACCCGGTGATCATCGTCGGAGCGGGGCCCGTGGGGCTCACGCTCGCCCTGGCGCTGGCCCGTCAGGAAGTGCCGTCCGTCGTACTCGACGAGGGGCCCGGCAAGGACGAACCCCGCCTCGCGCGCTCAGTCGTCCTGCGCGAGGACACCACCGCCCTCATGGAGCGCCTGACGGGCGTGCCCATCGCCGAGGCCGGCGCCCGCTGGGCCGGATGGCGGGCGATGCGGCGCAAGCAGGTGATGCGCGAGGTCACGTTCGACGACGCGGCGAACGAGCCCGAGGGCGTCACGAACCCCGCCCCCTTGCACATCGCCCAGCACGTGCTGACCGGCGCCCTGCGCTCGGCCCTCGAAGGCGAACCGCTCGTCAGGATCGCCGTGGACAGCCGCCTGGACGCCGTCGAGCAGGAGCCGTCGGGCGTCACCGCCCACACGCGCGGCCCCAAGGGAACTTGGTGGCGGGGCAGTTACCTGGTGGGCTGCGACGGCCCGCGCTCGACCGTGCGCAAACTCCAGGACATCCGCTTTCCCGGCCGTACGGCCGTGGAGCGACACGCCGTGGCTGCGCTGCGTGCGGAACTTCCGTGGGACGGTCAGGCGTTGCTTCATCGGATGCCGCCGTGGCGGATGTCCGGACCTTCGGCTGGGGAGGTCACCGGACGCCCGCTCCCGGACGGGGTGTGGCGCCTGGACTGGCTGCTGCCGCCGGGCAAGGACCTGGTCACGCCGGAGCTGGTGGTGGCTCGCATCCGGGAGACGCTCGCCGGCTGGACCGGCGGGCCGACACCGCCGTACGAGCTCCTCGACACCGGAGTTCACACGGTCCACCACCGGCTGGCCCGCCGCTGGCGCGTGGGGCGCGTCTTTATCGCCGGGGACGCGGCACACTGCCTCGGCACGCTCGGCACCCACGGTCTCGACGAGGGGCTGCGGGACGCCGACAACCTCGCCTGGAAGCTGGCACCGGCCTGGCACCACGGGCCGCACGAGGCACTGCTCGACAGCTACCAGGCGGAGCGGCGCGCCGTCGTCGCCACCCGACTGCGTGCCGCGGACCAGGCGCTGCCGCTGCTGCGTGGCGGCGGTGGGCTGCGTGCCTACGTCCCCGGCTCGGCCCGGGGTCATGACACGCTGCTGATGGACGGCCACCTGGGGCACGGCGCGATCGGTGCGCTGGGGACGTACGCCGGGTCGCCGCTCGCGCCCGGGCCCCTGGAGGGCGAGGTCCCGGTGGACACGCCGCGCGGTGCACCGGTCGTGGACGTGCGGGTCACTGCGGAGGACGGTTCCTTCGTACAACTGCGCGACCGGCTCGGGCGCGGCGCGCTGCTGGTCCTGCTGATCGCGCCGGGCACTGGCGTCTGGGAGCGCAAGCACTGGGCGACCGCCGGGATCATGCCTCGGCTGGCGGCCGCGGTGACGGCACTGCCGTACCGAGCCGAGTTGCTGGTCGCGGAGGCCTATCCGGGGGCGGCCGCGCATTCGGTCCTGCTGGTGCGGCCCGACGGTCATCTGGTGACGGCATTGAGCGGGGTGCGGCCGACCGATCTGTACGCGGCGGCCGAGGCAGCGCTGGGCGGACCGGTCAAGGCACCGGCCGGCGCGGCGGAGGCGGAAGCCGGGACCGCGGCGGCGGAGGCCGGGGCTACGGCCGGCTCGCGCTGACGTCGAAGAGAACTCGCGCTGACCCGGCCGTATAAGCCCGACCTCACCGGATGGCAGCACTCACTGTCACGGTGCGGTCCGCATAGTGACAGTGAGTTGACCGGTCCGCACCGGCGTGGTGTACTCCGGATCGTGACCGACACCTGTGTGCGCCTGTGGCGGAGGGTCCATATGGACCTCGTCCGCTATGCGGGCTGCGTGTGTCGCCCGTCCTGCTGAACTCGCATCCCCTTTCCCGCGCGCACCACTGCTGACTCTGCCGCATGTGCTGTCGCGCGCTCTTCGCGAACTCTCTTCAGGACGGTGCCCGTGTCCGTACCCTCTGCCGCCTCCCCCACCGCCGTCGCCGCGTCCGAGCCCGGCGCCAAGCCAAACTCCGCGCCGGCTCCTGCGCGGGTTTCCGCGCCGGGCTCCGCGCCGACCCAGGCGGACCTGCTCGACTTCGTACGGCGCACGGCGGCCGACACCGAGTTGGTCACCTCGCTCCCGCTCGACCCCGAGGGCCGTACCTGGGTACGGCTCGAGGGTCCCGGCGGCAGCGAGGCCTGGTTGATCGGCTGGCCCCCCGGAACGGGCACCGGCTGGCACGACCACGCCGACTCGGCCGGGGCCTTCGTGACGGCGGCCGGTGAGCTCAAGGAGCACTCACTCGCCGTCCGGCTGCCCGCCGACGGCTGGAAGACACTGGAACTGACGGATGACGTCGACCGGGAACGGCGGCTGCCCGCCGGAAAGGGCCGCTCCTTCGGCCACCACCATGTGCACGAGGTGCTCAACGAGTCCCCCGACCGGCATGCGATCTCGGTTCACGCCTACTACCCACCCCTGCCGCAGATCCGCCGTTTCAGCCGCAGCGGGCCGATCCTGCGCCTTGAGCAGGTGGAACGTCCGGAGGACTGGCAGTGAGCGGGCTGGCCGGAAGCGAACCTGTGGTGCGAGGTCCGAGCGAATGGCAGGTTGGCAGCGGTGAGTTGAAGGCAAGTGCCGCGGTCGGTGTGAGCGAGTTGCCGGGCGGGGTAGGCGAGTCGCCGGTCGGTGGGGGCGAGTGGGAGACAGGCGTGAGTGACGTGGTTGGACGCGGCGTGGACGAACGGCCCATCGGCATCGACGAATTGCTGGAGCGGGTGCGCGCGGTCTACGAGCGGATCGAGCCTCGGGAGGCGTACGAGGCCACTCAGGGCGGCGAGGCGCTGCTGGTCGACATCCGGTACGCGGCCCTGCGGGAGCGGGACGGTCTGATCCCCGGCGCCCTGGTCGTCGAGCGCAACGAACTGGAGTGGCGGCTCGACCCGCAGGGCAGCCACCGCGCCCCCGAGGCCACCGGCCACGACCTGCGGGTCGTGGTGATCTGCAACGAGGGCTACGCGTCCAGTCTGGCGGCCGAGTCGCTACGGCGACTGGGGCTGAACCGGGCCACCGACCTGGTCGGCGGGTTCCAGGCGTGGCGGGCGGCTGGGCTTCCGGTGACCTCGGGGCCAGGGGCGGACGTCTAGGTCGGTGATCCCGGCCCGAACGCGATGGGCGCCCCCGCGCGTCCACCGTGTCCGGCGCCGGAATCCTGCGGTCGCGGACCCTCGCCCACGTCCATGTCTCCTGCCGGGGTCAGAACCCCTCGCCCTCGAGGAACTCCGTGTCCTCGCCCTCCTGCTCCAGCGCCTGCCGGACCACCCGGAGGGCCAGGCCCTCGGGATAGCCCTTGCGAGCGAGCATGCCCGCGAGGCGGCGCAGGCGTTTGTCGCGGTCGAGCCCGCGCGTGGAGCGCAGCTTGCGGGCGACGAGTTCGCGTGCGGTCGTCTCTTCCTGCTCGGAGTCGAGCTGCGAAACGGCCGCGTCGATCAGTGTGGAATCGACGCCCTTGGTGCGCAGTTCCTGGGCGAGCGCGCGTCTGGCGAGACCCCGGCCGTGGTGCCGGGACTCCACCCAGGCATCCGCGAACGCACTGTCGTTGATGAGGCCGACCTCCTCGAACCGCGAGAGCACCTCCTCGGCGGCCTCGTCCGGGATCTCCCGCTTGCGCAGGGCGTCCGCGAGTTGCTTCCGCGTCCGCGGGGTCCCGGTGAGCAGGCGTAGGCAGATCGCCCGCGCCTGCTCCACCGGGTCCGCCGGAAGGTCCCCCTTCTCGGCCCTCGACGAGGAGGGGGCGCCTCCGTCTTCACCGGGCGACTCCCCGAAGCCGCGCCGACGGCGCCCACGCCCTGCGGCCGAGCCGCCCTCACCACGCATCCTGCGGCCACCCCGGCGCGAGCTGCCGCCGGCGTATCCACCGCCGTCCGCCGAGCCGCCCTCGGGCCGCTCGCTGCTGCCCTGGATGCCGTCGCCCGGCCAGTCACCACCGCCCGGCATGCCCTCGCTCGGCCCGTCGTCGTACGGCCTCTTCGTGCCGTACGACGCCGCACTGCCGTATCCCCCGTAACCACCCCGAGCGGTTTCTCCGTCGTAGCTACCCCGGTCCATATCTCCCCCGTGGCCGTCGCCGCCCCTTCCCCGCTCATGCGAAACGTCGGGGCGGGCGGACTCGGCCCAGTCGGTTCGCCACGCTTTTGAATCAGGCACCGTACGGATCAGCTCTTGGCTGCCGCGGCCTTGGTCTTGGCCGTCTTGGCCGCCGCCGGAGCGGGCACCGTCTTCGCGGCGTCGTCCGGGGTGGCGGCGACCGCGGCGTCCGCGCCCGGCTCGGCGGCCGGCTCCTCGGGCCGTACGCCGACGCCCAGCTTCTCCTTGATCTTCTTCTCGATCTCGTTGGCCAGGTCGGGGTTGTCCTTCAGGAAGTTACGTGCGTTCTCCTTGCCCTGGCCGAGCTGGTCGCCCTCGTACGTGTACCAGGCGCCGGCCTTGCGGACGAAGCCGTGCTCGACGCCCATGTCGATCAGGCCGCCCTCGCGGCTGATGCCCTGGCCGTAGAGGATGTCGAACTCGGCCTGCTTGAAGGGCGGCGCGACCTTGTTCTTGACTACCTTGCAGCGGGTGCGGTTGCCGACCGCGTCCGTGCCGTCCTTCAGGGTCTCGATGCGGCGGATGTCGATACGCACCGAGGCGTAGAACTTCAGCGCCCGGCCACCGGTCGTGGTCTCCGGGGAGCCGAACATCACGCCGATCTTCTCGCGGAGCTGGTTGATGAAGATCGCGGTGGTCTTCGACTGGTTGAGCGCGCTGGTGATCTTCCGCAGGGCCTGGCTCATCAGTCGGGCCTGCAGACCGACGTGGCTGTCGCCCATCTCGCCCTCGATCTCCGCGCGCGGGACGAGCGCGGCGACGGAGTCGATGACGATGAGGTCGAGGGCGCCGGAGCGGACCAGCATGTCCACGATCTCCAGGGCCTGCTCGCCGTTGTCGGGCTGCGAGAGGATCAGGTTGTCGATGTCGACGCCGAGCTTCTTCGCGTACTCGGGGTCGAGGGCGTGCTCCGCGTCCACGAAGGCGACCTGACCGCCGGCCTTCTGCGCGTTGGCCACCGCGTGCAGGGTCAGCGTGGTCTTACCGGAGGATTCCGGTCCGTACACCTCCACCACGCGGCCGCGCGGCAGGCCGCCGACGCCGAGGGCGACGTCGAGCGCGGTCGACCCGGTGGGGATGACCTCGATGGGCTCGTTCGGCCGCTCGCCCAGGCGCATCACTGCGCCCTTGCCGAACTGTCGTTCAATCTGTGCGAGCGCGGCGTCCAGGGCCTTCTCGCGGTCGGTTCCTGCCATGGGTTCCACCCGATTTGCTTGAGTCGATCGCTTCACGTCAAAGACGCTAACGCCTGCCACTGACAATGGGCCCCGACGCCTGTCCGGCCTGTGGATAACTCGGTCACTTCTCCACCGAAACCCTGGCGAAATGCCCGCCGAGCGCCTCTTCGATGCCTCCATCAGAATGGATGTTCGATTTTCGTGTCAAGCGCACCACACGGCACCTACGAGACTACGTCCGCGGCCTGACACAGCCTCGGATTCCCGGCCGACAGCCCGCTCCTCGGGGCGGATTGCCCGGCTTCCGCCCCGGGCTCCACGGCCCATGCTCCTGCCTGAAGCGCCTGGCGAAGGCGGCCCCCGCGAGGAGCCCGCGGGCGTCGGCTCCTCCTCAGGAGGAGTTCTCCCCGGGGTCCTCCGTCTTCGCCCCTGGCTCGGCCGCTCCCGGCCGCGGGGCCCACAGCGCCCGCGCGCGGGCGACCAGACCCCGCCCCGCTCTCCGTCCCCGGTGGTGCCCGTGCACTCGGGGGTCGTCGGTGACGTCGTACCGCTTCACGTACGCCCCCAGGAACGCCTGCAGCGTGGCGATCGCCGGAATGGCGATCAGGGCGCCCACCGCGCCGAGGAGGGCGGTGCCGGCGACGACCGAACCGAAGGCGACCGCGGGGTGGATGTCGACGGTCTTCGAGGTCAGCTTGGGCTGCAGCACATAGTTCTCGAACTGCTGGTAGACCACGACGAAGATCAGCACCCACAGCGCGTACCAGGGATCGACCGTGAAGGCGATCAGCATGGGCAGGGCGCCCGCGAGATACGTGCCGATGGTGGGGATGAACTGCGAGACCAGGCCGACCCACACCGCGAGCACGGGCGCGTACGGCACATCCAGGCTCGCGAGCAGGATGTAGTGGGCCACGCCGGAGACGAGCGCCATGAGGCCGCGCGAGTACAGGTACCCGCCGGTCTTGGTGACGGCGATCTCCCACGCGCGCAGTACCTCGGCCTGCTTGGCCGGCGGCAGCACGGAGCACAGCGCGCGGCGCAGTCGCGGGCCGTCCGCGGCGAAGTAGAACGAGAACAGCGTGATCGTCAGCAGTTGGAAGAGACCGCCGAGGACCTGTGCGGACACGGCCAGGACCCCGGTGGCGCTGTTCTGCACGTAGTTGCGCAGCCAGTCGGAACGGAGCAAGCCCTCCTGGACGTCCACGCGGCGCAGCTCGGTGTTGAAGTGCGCGTTGATCCAGTTGATGACGGAGTCGAGGTAGTTCGGGAAGTCCTCGACGATCTTGATGATCTGGCCCGCGAGCATGGACCCGAGCAGGGTCACGAATCCGGCGGACGCGACGATCACGGCGAGGAAGACGATCCCGGTGGCCAGTCCGCGGCGCATACCGCGCGCAGCCATCCAGCTCACTGCGGGCTCGATGGCGAGAGCCAGGAAGAACGCGATGAGGACGTTGATCAACAGCCCCGTGAGCTGGTGAAACGCCCAGCTGCCCAGCTGGAACGCGCCGACGAGCGCCAGCGCGAGCACCATGGCGCGCGGGAGCCAACGAGGCATACGGGCGTTCGACTCGGTGCCGCCCTCGCCCGATGGCGGGGTCGGCGGCGTCGTGCCGAACGGGGATCCGTGCCGGGCGAGCTGCCCGGTCTCGTCAGTGCGTGCCACGGAGCCAGTGTCGCCCACGCCACCGACAAACGGCTTCGGTCCTGCGATCTTCGTGACCGGTCAGCGCTTCTCACCCGGAACGTTCATGACGCCACACACCACACGCCACACGTCCTTCGCCTCCCAGCCGGCGTTCAGCGCCTCGTGCACCGTGCACCCGCCGAGCTCCGTCATCACGTGATCGCGTGCGAAGGTGTCGGCGTAGCCCGGACCGAAGTGATCCGCCATCCGCTCCCAGAAGACCGTCAACCGCATGCGTCCAGTATCCCGCCCCTGAGAGTGGGCCTGCCCCGGGACCCCTTGTCGAGACCGCTTTCCGTCCTACGGTCTGACGCATGCCCGAAACAGGAGCTTCCGCACTCCCCCCGACGCCCTCGGCGCACTCCCCGCTCTTCCGCGCCGAGCAGTTCGTCTGGCTCAGCGCGCGCGTGCTCGAGCAGCGTCTCTTCGCGTACCACTTCCTGAACGGTTCCGCCGACCCGGTGGAGACCGCGCTGGACGCCTATCGCAATGAGGACGGCGGGTACGGCCACGCGCTGGAGCCCGATCTGCGCGGCCCGGTCAGCCAGCCGCTGCACACCGGTCACGCCCTGCACATCCTGGACGCCGTAGAGCGCTGCGGCGGACAGCGCGTGGATCGTGTCTGCCGCTACCTCACCTCGGTCTCCACGCCGGACGGCGCCCTCCCGGCGATCCATCCCAGCCAGCGCGGCTACCCGGCGGCTCCCTTCATGCCGATCGTGGACGACGCTCCCAGCTCGCTCCTGGCCACCGGACCGGTCGTCGGACTGCTGCACCGCAACGAGGTGTGGCACGCCTGGCTGTTCCGGGCCACGGACTTCTGCTGGCAGGCGGTCGAATCCCTGGAGAAGTCCCATCCGTACGAGATCGAGGCTGCCGTGGCCTTCCTGGACTCCGTTCCCGACCGCCCGCGCGCGGAGGCGGCCGCCGACCGCTTGGGCCGCCTCGTGCGCGACCAGCGCCTGGTGGTACTGGAGCCGGACAGTCTCGACGCGTACCCGCCCTCCCCCGACTACGCCCCAGGCGAGCACCACTTCCCGCACGACTACGCGCGGACACCGCGCTCCTTCGCGCGCGCGTGGTTCACCGACGACGAGATGAGCCGCTCCCTCGACCACCTCGCCGGCCAGCAGCAGGAGGACGGCGGCTGGCAGATCCGCCGGCATCAGTGGGCGCCCAGCATCGCCTCCGAGGCCCGCCCCATGGTGACGCTGGAGGCACTGCGCACGCTCAGGGCATACGGCCGCCACATCGGCTGACGAACCTCACCCACCCAGGGCGCGCACCCCTGCCGTCACCAGCACGGCCGCCGCGACGACAAGCAGGAACGGAGCCCGCAGGACCAGCGCCACAGCAGCCGCTGCGACTCCGGCCACCCTCGCGTCCAGTACCAGCGCCTGCCCGTCACCGAACGTCTGCTGAGCTGTGAGGGCGGCAAGGAGGGCGACGGGCAACAGGGCGGCCAGACGCCGTACGAGAGGCCTCTCCAGAGCACCCGCCGGCACGAGGAGCCCGACGAGCTTGACGCCGTAGCAGCCGAGGGCGGTGACGCCGATCGCAATCCAGGTGTTCACAGCTCCCCCTCCCGCACATCTCCCCGACGCCGCCCCTGCGCCCACACCACGACCGGCGCAGCAAGGGCGGCAACCAGCACCGGAACGCCTGCAGGCAGAACAGGCAACAACCCGAGTCCCAGCACCACAGCCAGGCCGGCGACAGCCCGCTCGGTCGCGGACTTCAGCATCGGGGCGAGCAACGCCAGGAAGACGGCAGGCCCGGCCGCATCCAGCCCCCAGGCATCGGTGTCCCCCATGGCCTCCGCCCCGAGACCACCGAGCAGCGTGGTGAGGTTCCACAGCACGTACAGACTGAGCCCTGTCACCACGAACCCGATCCGCGCACTGCGCCGAGTCGGCTGCGCCAGCGC
The DNA here is from genome assembly GCF_055639295.1 of Streptomyces sp. NPDC107528. Classification (NCBI taxonomy): domain Bacteria; kingdom Bacillati; phylum Actinomycetota; class Actinomycetes; order Kitasatosporales; family Streptomycetaceae; genus Streptomyces; species Streptomyces sp. NPDC107528. Next base: position 27,258 of record NZ_JBVKAV010000001.1, on the reverse strand, counting down.
TACTGCCGCCGTCTCGTCGATCACCCACTGCGCCGCGAACGGCCGCACCACGCGCGTGAGGCTCAGCAACTGCGACAACCGCAGCCCATAAAAGGCATTACGCACGCCAAGGAAGAACGCACCGGCGGCCGCGGTCCACGGACCACCCCCGGCAGCCAGCGCCCCGACCAGCGCGAACTGCGACGCCCCCGTGAACACCAGCAGGCTGAGCGCACAGGTCTGCAAGAGCGTGAGCCCACTACCGGCCGACGTCACCCCAAAGGCGAACCCGGACAACCCAACGGCGACTCCAACGCCCAGGGCGTCTCGTACAACAACCCTGTCGGGCTTGCCTCCGTCGACACGGAGGTCTTCGAGAGCTTTCTGTTCTGACACACCCGCGACGCTAGGACAGCCACTCAGTCACGTCTTGTACGTTCTTGCGCTCCCGCTGATAGGCCCCAGGCGGAACGCCGACGATCCGGCTGAAGTGCCGATTCAGATGCGGCTGATCGGTGAACCCCACAGCAACGGCCGCCTCCGCCGGCGAGACCCCCGCATCCAGCATCCGCCGGGCCCGCCGCACGCGCGCATCGGTCAGCCACGTATGCGGCGGCATCCCGTACAGATCCCGAAACGCCCGCAGCAAGGCAAACGGACCGGTACCGAGATCGACAGCCAGCCTCTCCAGGCTCGGAGGCTCAGCCATCCGCCCCTCCAGCACCTCACGCGCACGTACGGCGACCCGAGCCCCGGCCGTCCGCACCTCCCGCTGCGGCAGAGCCCCACCGTTCAACCGCAGCAGCCTGGTCACGGCCACCCGAAGCAACGTGTCGGCGGCCAGCGCATTCCCCTCATCCGCAGCCCGCAACACCTGATGCACCAGCCCCACGGCATACGCATCATCGAGCACCGGCCTCACAAACCCCGGCGTCCCCCGAAGAGCAGTGGTCTCCCTCGCGATCTCGGCGACCACCTCGGGCGACGGATAAACGGCCCCGTACTGCCACCCCTCAGGAACCCCGGCCCGCCCGGTATGCGGAGTCTCCGGATTGACCAACGCAAGCGCACCGGCCCCGGCGTACTGATCAGCACCCCGACAGTGAAAGACCTCCACACCATCGGCGATGGCGGCGATCACAAAGTTCTCATGGGTATGCCGCACAAACGTCTTCTGCACGTACCTGGCCCGCAGCAGATCAACACCGGGCAAGTCGGCGTACTGCCAGTGCCGCGCCCGCTCACCCGAACCTGCCATGCCTCCATTCTCCGCGACGGCGAGACACGACCGCCCGGCGCACCCCGCGGCGCAGCACCCGCGTACGGCGGCAAGGGGACGTGCCGGGGGGTGTCCGCCCGCAGCGGCGGGCGTCAAAAGACAGCCCCTCTTGAGGCACAGCAACCGCCCGACCGAGGACGGACACCCCCGGCACGGCCCCGACCCACAAACGCACCGAGGCACTACGCGCACCCCCGCCGAACCCGCACAGGCCGCCGCAGGCATCACGGCCCAACCGCCGGAGGCAGGACGCCCCGCCGCCCCGATCACATTTCCCCAGCTCAGCCACGTTGTCAGTCCCCGGGTGCAGGATGGACGCATGGTCAGCAACCCGCACCAAGCCCTAGCCGGCTTCTCCCCCGCCACCCGCGGCTGGTTCACGGGCGCATTCTCCGCGCCCACCGCAGCCCAGGCAGGCGCGTGGCAGGCCATCCACGAGGGCTCGGACGTGCTGGTCGTAGCCCCCACCGGCTCCGGCAAAACCCTGGCCGCCTTCCTCGCCGCCCTGGACCAGCTGGCCGCCACACCCCCACCGGCAGACCCCAAGAAGCGCTGCCGAGTCCTCTACGTCTCCCCCCTCAAGGCCCTGGCGGTCGACGTCGAGCGCAACCTCCGCAGCCCCCTGACCGGCATCCGCCAGGAATCCGTACGCCTGGGCCTCCCCGAGCCCGAGGTGAAGGTCGGCATCCGCTCCGGCGACACTCCCGCCGCAGAGCGCCGAGCCCTGTCGACCCGCCCCCCGGACATCCTCATCACGACCCCCGAGTCCCTTTTCCTGATGCTGACGTCAGCGACACGCGACGCCCTGACCGGCATCGAGACGGTGATCCTGGACGAGGTCCATGCGGTGGCGGGCACCAAGCGCGGCGCCCACCTGGCGCTCACCCTGGAGCGCCTGGACGAGCTGCTCCCGAGGCCGGCCCGCCGCATCGGCCTCTCCGCGACCGTCCGCCCGGTCGACGAGATCGCCCGCTACCTCTCCCCCCGCCGCAAGGTGGAGATCGTCCAGCCGAAGTCGGGCAAGGAGTTCGACCTCTCGGTCGTGGTCCCCGTCGAGGACCTCGGCGAGCTGGGCGGTTCCCCGGTCGCCGAGGGCTCCGAAGGCGCGGAACGCCCCTCGATCTGGCCCCACGTGGAGGAGCGGATCACCGACCTGGTCCAGGCGCACCGCTCCACCATCGTCTTCGCCAACTCCCGCCGTCTGGCGGAGCGCCTGTGCAACCGCCTCAACGAGATCGCCTACGAGCGGGCCACCGGCGAACCCCTGGACGAGCACCACGCCCCGGCCGAGCTCATGGGCGGCTCGGGCGCAGCCCAGGGCGCGCCCCCGGTCATCGCCCGCGCCCACCACGGCTCGGTCTCCAAGGAGCAGCGCGCCCTGGTCGAGGAGGACCTCAAGGCAGGCCGCCTTCCCGCAGTCGTGGCCACCTCCAGCCTCGAACTGGGCATCGACATGGGCGCCGTCGACCTCGTCGTCCAGGTCGAGTCACCGCCCTCCGTGGCCTCCGGCCTCCAGCGCGTGGGCCGCGCAGGTCACCAGGTGGGCGCCGTCTCCAACGGCGTGGTCTTCCCGAAGTACCGCGGCGACCTCGTCCAGGCAGCCGTGGTCACCGAGAGGATGCGCACCGGGTCCATCGAGTCCCTGAAGGTCCCGGCCAATCCCCTGGATGTCCTCGCCCAGCAACTCGTCGCCATGACGGCGATGGACACCTGGCAGGTCGACGACCTCCTCACCATGGTCCGCCGAGCCGCCCCCTTCGCGTCGCTCCCCGAATCCGCGTTCACCGCGGTCCTCGACATGCTCGCCGGCCGCTACCCGTCGGACGCGTTCGCCGAGCTCCGCCCGCGCGTGGTCTGGGACCGGGTCGCCGGGACGATCACCGGCCGCCCCGGCGCACAGCGCCTGGCCGTCACCTCCGGAGGCACCATCCCGGACCGCGGCCTGTTCGGTGTCTTCCTCGCCGGGGCGGACCCCAAGAAGGGCGGCGGCCGGGTCGGCGAGCTCGACGAGGAGATGGTCTACGAGTCCCGCGTCGGGGACGTCTTCACGCTCGGCACCAGTTCCTGGCGCATCGAGGACATCACCCGCGACCGCGTCCTGGTCTCCCCCGCACCGGGCGTACCGGGCCGCCTCCCCTTCTGGAAGGGCGACCAGCTGGGCCGCCCCCTCGAACTGGGCCGCGCGGTGGGCGCGTTCCTGCGCGAGGTCGGCTCGCTACCCAAGGAGGACGCCCGCCTGCGCCTCCTCACCGCAGGCCTGGACGCCTGGGCGGCCGACAACGTCCTGTCCTACCTGGACGAGCAGCGCGAGGCATGCGGCCACATCCCGGACGACCGCACGATCGTCGTCGAACGCTTCCGTGACGAACTCGGCGACTGGCGCGTCGTCGTGCACTCCCCCTTCGGCGCCCAGGTCCACGCCCCCTGGGCACTCGCCCTGGGCGCGAAGCTCTCCGAGCGGTACGGCATGGACGCGCAGGTCATGCACGCCGACGACGGCATCGTGCTGCGCCTGCCCGACGCCGACCTCATGGGCCTGGACCTGCTCGACCAGGAGCCGCGAAAGGCGGGCACGGAGTACGACGCCGACCAGGCGCCCGTCGGCGCGGCGGACGTCGTCTTCGACAAGGGCGACGTCGACCAGATCGTCACCGACCAGGTCGGCGGCTCGGCCCTGTTCGCCTCCCGCTTCCGCGAGTGCGCCGCCCGCGCGCTGCTGCTGCCGCGCCGCAACCCCGGCAAGCGCACCCCGCTGTGGCAACAGCGCCAGCGCGCCGCCCAACTGCTTCAGGTCGCCGGCGAGTTCGGCTCGTTCCCGATCGTGCTGGAGGCGGTCCGTGAATGCCTCCAGGACGTCTTCGACGTCCCCGGCCTGACCGAGCTGATGGGCGACCTCGAAGCCCGCAAGGTACGCCTCGTCGAGGTCACCACCCCCGAGCCGTCCCCGTTCGCGCGCTCCCTCCTCTTCGGGTATGTCGCCCAGTTCCTGTACGAGGGAGACTCCCCGCTCGCCGAGCGCCGCGCCGCCGCCCTGTCGCTGGACTCGCGCCTGCTGGCCGAGCTGCTGGGCCAGGCGGAGCTGCGGGAACTGCTCGACGCCGAGGTGCTGACCGAGCTGGAGCAAGAGCTCCAGTGGCTCACCGAGGACCGCCGCGTCAAGGACGTCGAAGGCGTCGCGGACGTCCTTCGCCTCCTCGGCCCGCTCACGGACGCCGAGCTGGTCGAGCGCGGCGCCGAGCCGCAGTGGGCCCAGGAGTTGGCCGGCGCCCGCCGCGCCATCAAGGTCCGCATCGCCGGCACGGACCACTGGGCGGCGATCGAGGACTCGGGCCGCCTGCGCGACGCGCTCGGCACGGCACTGCCGGTCGGCGTCCCCGAGGCCTTCACCGAACCGGTCAAGGACCCGCTCGGCGACCTCCTCGCGCGCTATGCCCGCACCCACGGCCCGTTCACGTCGGCCACCGCGGCGGCCCGCTTCGGCCTGGGCGCCGCGATCACCGACGGCGCCCTCCAGCGGCTGGCGGGGAGCGGACGGGTCGTACAAGGCGAGTTCCACCCGGCCGGCATCGGCCAGGAGTGGTGCGACGCCACGGTCCTGCGTCGCCTGCGCCGCCGCTCCCTCGCTGCCCTGCGTCATGAGCTGGAACCGGTGCCACCGGCCGCGCTCGCGCAGTTCCTGCCGCAGTGGCAGCACATCGGCAAGGGCCATGGGCTGCGCGGCATCGATGGACTGGTCCGCGCCATCGAGCAGTTGCAGGGCGCGTCCGTGCCCGCGTCCGCCCTGGAGAAACTCGTCCTGCCGTCCCGCGTCGCGAACTACACCCCCGCGATGCTCGACGAACTCACCGCCGCCGGCGAGGTCGTCTGGGCCGGAGCGGGCTCACTGCCCGGCAAGGACGGCTGGGTGTCCCTCTACATGGCGGACGCGGCCCCCCTGCTCCTGGCGCAGCCCCACCCCCAGGAGCTGACGGCACTGCACCAGTCCGTCCTGGACGCCCTGTCCGGCGGCTACGGCCTGTTCTTCCGCCAGATCACCGACCAGGTCCGCGCCACCACGCACCCCGATGTCACCGACCCCCAACTCGCCGACGCACTCTGGGAGCTGGCCTGGTCCGGCCGCCTGACGAACGACACGCTCGCGCCCATGCGCTCCCTGCTGGGCTCGGGCCGCACCGCGGGCTCCACGGCCCACCGCGCCAAGCGCACCGTCCCACGCGGCCGCTACGGCTCGCTCACGTCCGCCGCCCGCCCCGCGTCCCGCACCGGCCCCCCAACCGTCGCCGGCCGCTGGTCCCTGCTCCCGGCCCACGAGCCGGACCCCACAGTGCGGGCCCACGCCCTGGCCCGCGCGCTCCTCGACCGGCACGGCGTGGTGACCCGGGGAGCGGTCGCCGCCGAGGGCGTCGAGGGCGGCTTCTCGGCGACGTACCGCATCCTGTCCGCCTTCGAGGAGAGCGGGCAGGCGCGTCGCGGCTATGTGGTCGAGGGACTCGGCGCCGCGCAGTTCGCCATGGACGGCGCGGTGGACCGCCTGCGCGCGGTTGCCAACGCCCGCGAACGCGGCGAAGCCCTGCCCGGCCCCAGCACTCCCGACAGCGACGGCGCCGCCCCCATCGGCTACGGCGGATCTGACACGCACGGCCCCCTCGACGGCTTCGGCACTCCTCGCGCCGACCAGGGCAACACCCCAGCGTGGGACAACGCCGCGTGGGACAACCCCGACGGCACGCCCGCGTACGACATCCCCGACCTCGACCACGACTTCCTGGACGCCCACCTCGGTCCGGGCGACTACGTCTCGCCCCGCGACCTCGCCTCCCCGGGCGACCGACGCACCCCCCAGGGCCCCGCCTGGCACAGCGGCGGCCCCCGATTCGGCCCAGGCTCAGGCCCCGGCCCCGGCCCCGGCCGCCCAGGCTCCGCTGCCCGCCGCTCCCGCCCCGCCGCCGACACCCGGGCCGTCGTCCTCGCCGCCGCCGACCCGGCGAACGCGTACGGCGCCGCACTCGCCTGGCCCGAGCCCCCGACCGGCGCCGGACACAAGCCGGGCCGCAAGGCGGGCTCCCTAGTCGTACTCGTCGACGGCGAGCTGACCCTCTACATGGAGCGCGGCGGCAAGACCCTGCTGGCCTGGGCCTCGGCCCCGGACATCGAGCCCACCGACGACCCCCGGCTGCACACGGCAGCAGAGGCCCTCGCCGCAGCCGCCCGCGCGGGTTCCCTCGGCACCGTCACGGTGGAGCGCGTGAACGGCGCCGCGGCCCTGACGTCCCCCATAGGCACCCTCCTGGAAGGCGCGGGCTTCATCGCAACACCCCGAGGCCTACGCCTACGCGCCTGACCCGGGCTTCGGACGAGGCAGTCCGGCCGCTCAACCCGGCCATACCGAAGCCCGTAACCCGGCCCAACCTGACCCCGTACGACCAGCTCACGCCCGTACCACCAGCCCGAGCCTCAGCCCTCCCCCACGAGCCCGACGGACCCTGCGATCCGACCCGCCCCACACACCCTCGCCCCACACAGCCGCACCCCACACCTCGCCCCCCATGCCACCCTTGACCCATGCCCGAAGGAGACACGGTCTGGCAGACAGCGAAGCGGCTGCACACGGCCCTCGCGGGCGAGATGCTGACCGTCAGCGACTTCCGGGTACCGAGGTACGCCACGGTCGATCTCACGGGCCGCACCGTCCTGAACGTCACCCCGCGCGGCAAACACCTCCTCACCCGCATCGAGGGCGGCCTGACGGTCCACACGCACCTCGGGATGGAAGGTTCCTGGAAGGTGTTCGCCGACCAGGAACGCTGGACGGGCGGCCCCGCCCACCAGATCCGTCTGGTCCTCGCCGCCGCCGACGCCCGCCCCGGCCGCACAGCCGTCGGCTACCGCCTCCCCGTCCTCGACCTCCTGCGCACCACCGAGGAACACCGCGCAGTGGGCCACCTCGGCCCCGACCTCCTGGGCCCGGACTGGGCACCTGACCGCGCCCTCGCCAACCTCCTGGCCGACCCCGCCCGCCCCCTCGGCGAGGCCCTGCTGGACCAGCGCAACCTCGCCGGCATCGGCAATGTCTACAAGAGCGAGCTCTGCTTCCTGCTCCGAGTCACCCCCTGGCTCCCCGTCGGCGCACTCCCGGCCGAGCACGCAGCCCAACTGCCCGTACTCGCCAAGAAACTCCTGGAAGCCAACCGCGACCGCCCGATCCGCAGTACGACGGGCCGCCGCGGCCAGGACCTCTTCGTGTACGGCCGTGCGAAGCGTTCCTGTCTGCGCTGCGGCACCGCCATCCGCGCAGCCGACCAGGGCGACGGTTCCCGCGAGCGCCCCACCTACTGGTGCCCGAACTGCCAGGCGGGCCCGGCCCCGAGCGCAACCGCTGCGCGCAGGGCGCCACACACCGCCCAAGGGCCCCGCTCGCCGGAGCGGCCCAGCACTCCGCCCCACACCACTAATTGACGATCCATCAGAACTCCTCGTACCGTCCTTTCATGGCCGTCAAGGCGTACGACCTCTCCGGACGCACCGCATTCGTCACCGGCGCCGCCAGCGGCATCGGCCGCGCCTCGGCCGTCCTCCTCGCCGAGGCCGGCGCAACCGTGCACTGCGCCGACCGCGACGCACAGGGCCTCCACGACACGGCGACCCTGATCAAAACGAGCGGCGGCGCCGCCCACACCCATCACCTCGACGTGACCGACCGCGAGCAGCTCCGCCAGGCCGTCGCATCCTGCGACCGACTAGACGTGATGGCCGCGGTCGCCGGGATCATGCACAGCAGCCCGGTCCTGGAGACCCGCGACGAGGACCTCGACCGGGTACTGAACGTCAACTTCAAGGGAGTGCTGTACGCCTGCCAGGAGGCGGCCCGCGCGATGCTCGCCCAAGACATCAGAGGCAGCATCGTCACCATGGCCTCCGGCGCCGTGGACACCGGCGGCCCGGGCCTGCTCTGCTACGGAGCCGCCAAGGCGGCCGTCGTGCAGCTGACCAAGACACTGGCGACGGAGATGGGCCCGCACGGCATCCGCGTCAACGCGGTCGCCCCGGGCTGGATCCGCACCCCCATGACCGACCGCCACGACGGCGCGGCCCAGACGCACACCGAGGCGCTCATGGCCCGTATGTCGCCGCTGGGTCGGGTCGGTGAAGCGGAGGACATCGCGCACGCGGTGCTGCACCTGGCGTCCGACGCCTCGTCGTTCACTACGGGGCAGATCCTGCGTCCGAACGGTGGTGTGGCGATGCCGTGGTAGCGCGCCCCGCCCGCCAGGCCTGAGCCCATCGCCGTGAGTCAACGGCTCCCGCGGCTCGCCCCTTCGGCACACAGTGCACCGGCAGCAGGCTCAGCCCCCACCCTCCCGCGGCGACGGCGCCCTCCAGCACCCCCGCGCCGGGCGCCAGGGCGAGCCGCAGCACGGCCCACCACCACAGCGCCCCGAACCCGAGGGTCACCCCCCAGCGCGCTATCGGCCGTGCCATCCGCTCACCTCCAGCCCGAGGCTAGGCCGCCCGTTCACCCACCGGGAGGGCGCACCGGCGGCACACGGATGCAGCGCGGGCCAACGTCATCACAGCGCGTCATGCGCCGATCACACCCTCCACCATGACCGCCGGGCCCGACACCGGCAAACGGACGCCGCAAGGCGCCATAGGCCGTCCCAGGCGCCCCCGCGCAGCACAGGAGCCCCCAGACAGCACGAAACCCCGACCGCACTCCCCCAAGTCTCCCTGGAGGAGGCCCGGCCGGGGCCCCACACAGATCTCAGCGCACGGTCAGGCCACGCGCGCGATGGTCACAGTCAGGCGGCGACCACGTCGACCGCCTCGGAAGGCGCCTTGATGGTCACCCGTTCCGGTGGCACACCGGTCACCGACACGGAACCCAGCATCGGGCGGACCGACGTGGGTACAGGTTCGCTCGGAGTGGCCGCAGCAGACTGGGCCAGCTCGGCGAGGGCGAGCTCGTCGCTCACTTCCCGCATGAGCTCGGACATCCGTACGTCAAGCGCGTCGCAGATCGCGGAAAGCAGCTCGGAGGAAGCCTCCTTCTGCCCCCGCTCCACCTCGGAGAGATAGCCGAGCGAGACTCGGGCGGACGAGGAGACTTCGCGCAGAGTACGGCCCTGGCGCTGGCGCTGCCGACGCAGCACGTCACCCAGCAGGCGACGGAGCAGAATCATCGGTGGCTCCCTCCTCGGACCGCGTAGCCGCATCCTTCACGCCCCACCGTACCGCCTTGCGCCGCGGCCGTGCGGGGAGCGATGTCGTGTTCACTCAGGGCTGCAAACATCAAAACCCCCCGTTCTGTTCCGTATCCTGTGCCCGCTCATTCCCACTGAGTTCGCTCGCAAGCTCCTTCAGGAGGAGCGCGAGTACGCTCCGTACACTCTCCATACGAATTTCCGCGCGGTCGCCGTTCAACCGCAGGGCCTCCACTTTTCCGCCACCGGCGGAACCGGAACCGTGGCCGGCGGGTCCGTCCACGGCGACGAAGACGGTCCCCACGGGCTGTCCGTCCTGCTCCTCGGGTCCCGCTACGCCGGTCGTGGCAACGCCCCAGTCGGCTCCCAGCGCCTTCCGCACACCGGCTGCCATCTGGGCCGCGACCTGCGGATTCACGGCTCCGTGCCGTGCCAGCAACGTGGCGTCGACGCCGAGCAGCTCATGCTTCAGTTCGGTGGCGTAGGCGGTGACCGATCCCCGGAAGGCCTTGGAAGCCCCAGGGGCGGCTGTGATTTCCGCCGCGACCAGTCCACCGGTCAGCGACTCGGCGACAGCGAGCGTCTCGCCTTTCACTGTGAGTAGTCGCACCACGTCGGATGCCGGAGAACTCACGCTTCCGTCTCCTCCAACGCGGCCTTGCGCTCTGCGATTCCTTGCCTGCGCAGCACAATGGCTTGTCTCACATAGTCGAGCCCGGTCACCACGGTCAGGACGACCGCCGCGGCCATCACCCACCACCGCAGGGTGGCCAGCCACCCCGTCAGCGCCAGGATGTACATCCCGACGGCCACGCCCTGCGTCAGGGTCTTGAGCTTGCCGCCGCGGCTCGCCGGAATCACGCCGTACCGGATGACGATGAAACGAAGCAGCGTGATCCCGAGTTCCCGGCCGAGGATGATGCCCGTCACCCACCACGGCAGATCGCCCAGCGCGGACAGACAGATCAGCGCCGCCCCCATGATCGCCTTGTCGGCGATGGGGTCGGCGATCTTCCCGAAGTCGGTGACGAGGTTGTACGCGCGCGCCAGGTGACCGTCGAAGAGGTCGGTGATCATGGCGATGGCGAAGGCCGCCCAGGCCAGCGAGCGCCACGCCGGGTCGTATCCGCCGTCGGCCAGCATCAGTGCCACGAACGCGGGCACGAGGACCAGCCGGAGCATGGTCAGGAGGTTGGCGACGTTCCAGACGCTTGCCTGATTGACGGCCGCGGCCGCGATCTTCCCGCCGCGCGCGGGCTTCGTACCGCCGGGGACGCCCCCTTCGGCGCCGCCCGTCTTCGAGCCGCCGGCCGCCTTCGAACCGGTCGCCTTCGAACCGCCGGCCTTCGGGCCACCGGCCTTGGACGAACCCACCGCACTCGCTCTGCCTGCCGCACCCGCCGGGGAGGAGCCACCCGCGGCGGACGCCGGAACTCCGGTCATCTGCCGGCCTCCTCACTACACGCGAGCGTGCCCTGCAGCGGCTCGGCCACGAGGTCGACACCTTCCGTACCGACCACCTTCGCCTCGACCATACGACCGATGCTCAGTCCCTCGCCGCTCGTGAGCAGCACCTGGCCGTCCGTCTCCGGTGCCTGATGGGCCGCACGGCCGTACGCACCCTCCGCGTCCTCGGAGTCGACCGACTCGACGAGCACGTGCAGTGTCTCCCCGAGGCGCTCCTCGGCCCGCTGCGAGACGAGTTCCTCCGCGAGCCGGGAGACACGTGCCAGCCGCTCGGCCACGACGTCCTCGTCGAGCTTGTTCTCGTAGGTGGCGGCCTCGGTGCCGTCCTCGTCGGAGTAGCCGAAGACGCCGATGGCGTCCAGCCGCGCACCGTTCAGGAACCGCTCCAGCTCGGCGAGGTCGGCCTCGGTCTCGCCAGGGAAGCCGACGATGAAGTTGGAGCGCACACCGGCCTGCGGTGCCTTGCCGCGGATGGTGTCGAGGAGCTCCAGGAAGCGGTCGGTGTCCCCGAAGCGGCGCATCGAGCGCAGTACGTCGGGAGCGGAGTGCTGGAAGGACAGGTCGAAGTACGGGGCGATCTTCGGCGTCGAGGTCAGCACGTCGATGAGGCCGGGCCGCATCTCGGCCGGCTGGAGGTAGCTGACGCGGACACGCTCGATGCCGTCGACCTCGGCGAGTTCCGGCAGGAGGGACTCCAGCAGACGGATGTCGCCCAGGTCCTTGCCGTACGAGGTGTTGTTCTCGGAGACCAGCATGATCTCCTTCACGCCCTGTTCGGCCAGCCACCTGGTCTCGTTCAGCACGTCGCTGGGTCGGCGCGAGATGAAGGAGCCGCGGAAGGACGGGATGGCGCAGAAGGAGCAGCGCCGGTCGCAGCCGGAGGCGAGCTTCACCGAGGCGACCGGGGCGCCGTCGAGGCGGCGGCGCAGGGGCGCGCGGGGACCGGAGGCCGGGGCGAGCCCGTCCGGAAGGTCGACGGGCGCGTGCCCGGGGAGCGCGACGTCGGCCGCGGACTCCTGCCGCTCGGCCGGGCTGATCGGCAGCAGCTTGCGCCGGTCGCGCGGGGTGTGCGCGGCGTGGATGCCGCCGTTCAGGATGGTCTGCAGGCGGTCCGAGATGTTGGAGTAGTCGTCGAAGCCGAGCACGCCGTCGGCCTCGGGGAGGGCCTCGGCGAGCTCCTTGCCGTACCGCTCGGCCATACAGCCCACCGCCACGACGGCCTGGGTTCTCCCATGCCCCTTGAGGTCGTTGGCCTCCAGGAGGGCGTCGACGGAGTCCTTCTTGGCGGCGTCGACGAAGCCACACGTGTTGACGACGGCGACATCCGCGTCCCCGGCGTCCTCCACGAGGTCCCAGCCGTCCGCCTCCAAGCGGCCTGCGAGCTCCTCCGAGTCCACCTCGTTACGGGCGCAGCCAAGAGTGACGAGTGCGACGGTACGGCGTTCAGGCATGGGCTCAAGACTACTTTGTCTCACTGACAGCCCACGTCGACGGGGTTGGCCGATCTTGGCCAACCCCGTCCGCAACCAAACCCTTGAGCCAGACTTATCCGGCCTGCGGGTCGCCCTTCGTGTACGTGAGGCGCTCCACGGCGCCCGGCTGCCAGTCGTCCTCGATCTTCTTGCCGTTGACGTAGAGGTCGATCGCGCCGGCGTCACCGAGGACGAGGTTGATCTTCTCGCTGTCCTGGAACGTCTTGGAGTCGCCCTGCTTGAGGAGGCCGTCGAAGAGAAGCCGGCCGTTGTGGTCCTTGATGGCGACCCAGCTCCTTCCGTCGGCGGCGCTGACCTGGACGGTCACCTTGTCCTGGGGGACGGCGGCGATGGCGCTGTCCGACGGCTTCGGGTCCTTGGGCTTGTCGGTCTTCGGCGTGGGTGTGGTCTTGTCGGCCGTCGGCGTCGAGCCGCCCTCGGCGACCGCCGACTTGCCACCCTCGTCCTCGCCCTTGAACGCGGTGAACCCGACGAACCCGATCACGGCGACGATCGCGGCGACCATGGCCGCGGTCCAGTTGGGCCCGCGCCGCTCGGGGCGGATGCGCTCCGCCTCGAACAGGGGGGCGGCCGGGGTCGGCGCCGGTCGTCCGCCGTGCGAGTCGTCGTACTGGGCGAGCAGCGGGGCAGGGTCGAGGTGGACGGCTTTGGCCAGGGTCCGGATGTGGCCACGGGCGTACACGTCACCGCCACAGGCGGCGAAGTTGTCCGCTTCGATGGCATGCACGATGGCGATTCGGACCCGGGTGGCGTTGGTGACGTCGTCGACAGTCAGCCCGGCATCGATACGGGCCTGCTGGAGGGCACGGCCGATCGAGGGGCGGGCTTCCTCGGACACGTCTTCGAACGGACGCTCGTCTTCAGGGGAGTTGCCGATGGACACGGGGGCGCCTTTCGAGCGTTTAAGCCACCTGTGCTGCAGGTTCAGTCTAGGGGGGGTACGAAAGGGTGGGGCAACCGGGCGGTAGGACTTTGTACGCCATCGGAATGGCCGGACACGCCGATGGTGGGGGTACGAGATTGTCGCGCTTCCCTCAACTTGACGTACGCCGAAGGGGAACGGTTGCTCAATGATCCCTTACGGGTGAGTCACGATCGGACATCGACTCATCACCCACCCGTCGGAGGCCATCACTGTGTCGCTTTTCCGCCCCGGACTCTTTTAAGCCTCCCCGCGGATCTGGGCGAGCACTCCGTCCAGCTCATCAGGTTTCACAAGAACGTCACGAGCCTTCGAGCCCTCGCTCGGTCCGACGATGTTGCGGGACTCCATGAGGTCCATCAGCCGCCCCGCCTTCGCGAAACCGACCCGCAGCTTGCGCTGGAGCATCGACGTCGAACCGAACTGCGTGGAGACCACCAGCTCGGCCGCCTGGCACAGCAGGTCGAGGTCGTCGCCGATGTCCTCGTCGATCTCCTTCTTCTGCTTCGTCCCCACGACGACGTCGTCCCGGAAGACCGGAGCCATCTGGTCCTTGCAGTGCTGGACGACGACCGCGACCTCCTCCTCGGTCACGAACGCGCCCTGCATACGCGTGGGCTTGTTGGCACCCATCGGCAGGAACAGCCCGTCGCCCTTGCCGATCAGCTTCTCCGCGCCGGGCTGATCGAGGATGACGCGCGAGTCCGCGAGCGAGGACGTGGCGAACGCGAGCCGTGAGGGGACGTTCGCCTTGATGAGACCGGTGACGACGTCGACCGACGGCCGCTGCGTGGCGAGCACCAGGTGGATGCCGGCCGCGCGCGCGAGCTGCGTGATCCGCACGATCGCGTCCTCGACGTCGCGCGGCGCGACCATCATCAGGTCGGCGAGCTCATCCACGATGACCAGCAGGTACGGGTACGGCTGAAGCTCGCGCTCACTGCCCTCGGGCGATTTCACCTTGCCGTTGCGAACGGCTTCGTTGAAGTCGTCGATGTGCCGGTATCCGTACGCAGCCAGGTCGTCGTACCGGAGGTCCATCTCCCGTACGACCCACTGGAGCGCCTCGGCGGCCCGCTTCGGGTTGGTGATGATCGGCGTGATCAGGTGCGGGATGCCCTCGTAGGCGGTCAGCTCGACGCGCTTGGGGTCGACCAGGACCATGCGGACGTCCTCCGGGGTCGCCCGCATCATCACCGAAGTGATCAAGCAGTTAATGCAGGACGACTTACCGGAACCGGTCGCACCGGCGACCAGCACATGCGGCATCTTCGCGATGTTGGCCATCACGTAGCCGCCCTCGACGTCCTTGCCGAGCGCGACCAGCATCGGGTGGTCGTCCTCGGCGGCGGCCGCGAGACGTAGCACGTCACCGAGGTTGACCATCTCGCGGTCGGTGTTGGGGATCTCGATGCCGACCGCGGACTTGCCGGGGATCGGGCTGATGATCCGCACGTCTGGGCTGGCGACCGCGTACGCGATGTTCTTCGTCAGCGCGGTGATCCGCTCGACCTTCACTGCCGGCCCGAGCTCGACCTCGTAGCGCGTGACCGTCGGCCCGCGCGTGAAGCCGGTGACGCGGGCGTCGACCTTGAACTCGGTGAAGACGGTGGTGAGCGACTCGACGATGGCGTCGTTGGCGGCGCTGCGCGACTTTCCGGGGCCGCCGCGCTCGAGCAGGTCGAGCGACGGGAGCGAGTACGTGATGTCACCGGACAGCTGGAGCTGTTCGGCGCGCGTGGGCAGGTCGCGCATCTGCTCGGGCGCGGCCTTGGTGAGGTCCGGGACCTCGGCCTTGCCGAGGTTCGTCACCTCGGACTTGGGGAGCTTCTCCTGCTTGGGACGCGCAGCCGGGACCGGCGTCGGCACCGGGGTGGTCTCCGCGCGGTCGCCCACGCTCACGCCCTGGGTGAGGTCGGCGACGATCGGCGAGGGCGGCATCCCGTGCAGGACAGCGCCGTCGAGCGCGGCAGCGGCGGCCGCGGCGACGTCCACAGCGTCCATGGGACGTTCCATCTCGGGCTGCGGCACCGCGGAGCGCCTCGGACGGCCGCGACGCCGCGAGAGGGCCTCCTGCTCGGCGCTGTCGGGGTCGTACGCCTCGGGGGCCGGACGGCGCTTGCGACCACGCGCCGCGGGCAGCGATTCGCGCCACTGGTCGTCGTAGCGCTCGTCGTCGGTGTACTCGTCGTCCTCTTCGGGGTCGGGCAGGATCCCGAGCTTCACACCGAGCAGTCGCAGCCGCTGCGGGATGGCGTTGACCGGGGTGGCCGTGACGACCAGCAGACCGAAGATCGTGAGCAGCACGAGCAGCGGTACGGCGAGGACCTCGCCCATGGTGTACGTCAGCGGAGTCGCCGCGCCCCATCCGATCAGCCCGCCGGCGTCCCGTATGGCCTGCATGCCGTCGCTGCGGGCGGGCGAGCCGACGGCGACGTGGACCTGGCCGAGCACGCCGATGACGAGCGCGGACAGGCCGATGACGATTCGGCCGTTGGCCTCGGGCTGCTCGGGGTGCCGGATGAACCGTACGGCGATGACCGCGAGCAGTATCGGCACCAGCAGGTCGAGCCGGCCGAAGGCGCCGGTCACGATGATCTCGACGAGGTCGCCGACGGGGCCGCGCAGGTTGGACCAAGTGCCGGCGGCGACGATCAGCGCGAGCCCTAGGAGCAACAGCGCGATGCCGTCCTTGCGATGGGCGGGGTCGAGGTTCTTCGCGCCCTGCCCTATGCCGCGGAAGACCGCGCCGACCGCGTGTGCGAGCCCGAGCCAGACGGCGCGTACGAGGCGGTAGATGCCCCCGGTGGGACTGGGCGCCGGCTTGGGCGCGGGCGCGGCTTTCTTCGCCGCGCCCTTCTTTGCCGGCGCCTTCTTCGCGGGGGCTTTCTTGGCGGCGGCCTTCTTCGCCGGAGCCTTCGCCGAAGCAGCCGCCTTCTTTGCGGGCGGCTTCTTGGCTGCGGAGGGACGTGAGGCCATGGGTGTGAGGTTACCGGTGGAGAAGACAGCGGACACGTGTGCCCACTGCTTCACCCGTTCGTGTCGTCCTTACGGGGGCGGTGAACTGACGCCGGTTCACGAGCCGGTCACACGCCGGACGGCCCGGATACGACGCGCGTCAACACGCGCCACCGCGACGTCAGTTCTGCGAGGGAACCGACGACGTACTCCCGGTACCCGGCTCCAGCGCGTCGAGCGCCCGCCGCAACCCCGTGAGTTTGCGTTCGAGATGAGCCGCCGTGGCCACCGCGGCCGCATCCGCCGAGTCGTCGTCAAGCTGCTTGGACAGCGCCTCGGCCTGCTCCTCGACCGCAGCCAGCCGCGCCGACAGCTCGGCCAGCAGCCCCGCCGGCTCCTTCTGGTCGGCACCCGAGGCCTTGCCGCCGCCCTCCAACTGGAGCCGCAGCAGCGCCGCCTGCTCTCGCAGCTGGCAGTTCTTCATGTACAGCTCGACGAACACCGAGACCTTCGCCCGCAGCACCCACGGGTCGAACGGCTTGGAGATGTAGTCCACCGCACCCGCCGCGTAGCCGCGGAAGGTGTGATGCGGGCCGTGGTTGATCGCGGTGAGGAAGATGATCGGGATGTCGCGGGTCCGTTCTCGGCGCTTGATGTGCGCCGCGGTTTCGAAACCGTCCATTCCCGGCATCTGGACGTCCAGCAGAATGACCGCGAAGTCGTCCGTCAGCAGTGCTTTGAGCGCTTCCTCCCCGGACGATGCCCGCACCAGGGTCTGATCGAGCGCAGAGAGGATCGCCTCCAGCGCCAGCAGATTCTCCGGCCGGTCATCGACCAGGAGGATCTTGGCCTTCTGCACCATGGCCCGCCCTCCTCGCCCCGGCAGTGCACCGGGCTCCGCCCCAGGGGACGACTCCGTTACGCCGCCCGCCCTCGTGCCGGTCATGGTAGCCGCACCCCGCCTGTCGCCACACCCTGTCACCGCGATGTCACTGTGCACGTAGCAGAAACGCAGCGGGAGACCAGAAGGTTCCCCGAATCCCGCACTTCTACACGACTTCGAGCACACTGAGTCAGCAACTCCGCGTGAACACTGTCAGCTGCCGTCACTCCTCGGCCATCCACTGATCCATCACCGCCAGCAGATGATCGGGGTCGACCGGCTTCGTCACGTAGTCGGAGGCGCCCGACTCGATCGCCTTCTCCCGGTCGCCCTTCATCGCCTTGGCGGTCAGCGCGATGATCGGGAGTCCGGCGAACTGCGGCATCCTGCGGATCGCCGTGGTCGTCGCGTATCCGTCCATCTCGGGCATCATGATGTCCATCAGGACGACCGCCACGTCGTCGTGCTGCTCCAGGACCTCGATGCCCTCACGGCCGTTCTCCGCGTACAGCACGGACAGGCCGTGCTGCTCCAGGACACTGGTCAGCGCGAAGACGTTACGGATGTCGTCGTCGACGATCAGCACCTTCTCGCCACCGAAGCGGACGCCCCGGAACGACTGCGGCGTCCTGGCCGGCTCCGGCGCCGTCCACTGCTCCTGCTGCGCAGGCCGCTGTTCCAGCTCGCTCGCGGCCCTGCGGCGGCGCCTGAAGAGAGCGGCGGCGCCGTTTTGCGTCTCCCGGTACGACCGCACCTCGGCCGGCGTCTCGATCTCCACGTCGGCCAGCTCCGCCAGCTCGGCGGCCGAGGCCACCAAGTCGCCCGCATCGAGGGACGGCAACTGCTGCTGGTAGCCGTGCGGAGGCAGTTCGCTCGGGTGCAGCGGCAAATACAGCGTGAACGTCGAGCCGCGTCCCGGCTCGCTCTGCGCGTAAATCTCACCGCCGAGCAACTGCGCGATCTCCCGCGAGATCGACAGCCCCAGCCCCGTACCGCCGTACTTACGGCTGGTCGTGCCGTCCGCCTGCTTGAACGCCTCGAAGATCACCCGCATCTTGCTGGCCGCGATCCCGATGCCGGTGTCGGTAACGGAGAACGCGATCAGCGGCGCGTCCGCCTCGGTCAGCGAGCCGGTCTCCAGCAGCTGCTCCCGGATCTTCTGCGGCACGTCCATCCCGGCGGGCCGGATGACCAGCTCGACCGACCCGGAGTCGGTGAACTTCACCGCGTTGGACAGCAGGTTGCGCAGCACCTGCAGCAGCCGCTGCTCGTCGGTGTGCAGGGTGGCGGGCAGCTCGGGCGAGACCCGCACGGACAGGTCCAGGCCCTTCTCCGCGGTGAGCGGCCGGAAGGTGGCCTCCACGTAGTCGACGAGCTGCACGAGCGCGATACGCGTCGGGGAGACGTCCATCTTGCCCGCCTCGACCTTCGAGAGGTCCAGGATGTCGTTGATCAGCTGGAGCAGGTCGGAGCCGGCGCCGTGGATGGTCTCGGCGAACTCGACCTGCTTCGGCGAGAGGTTGCCCTCCGCGTTGTCGGCGAGCAGCTTGGCCAGGATCAGCAGCGAGTTGAGCGGCGTACGCAGCTCGTGCGACATGTTGGCGAGGAACTCGCTCTTGTAGCGCATGGAGACCGCGAGCTGCTCGGCGCGCTCCTCCAGGACCTGCCGCGCCTCCTCGATCTCGGTGTTCTTCACCTCGATGTCGCGGTTCTGCTGGGCCAGCAGCTCGGCCTTCTCCTCCAGTTCGGCGTTGGACGCCTGAAGGGCCTTCTGCCGGTTCTCCAGCTCTTCCGACCGCTCACGGAGCTGCTCGGTCAGCTCCTGCGACTGCTTCAGCAGCACCTCGGTCTTGGTGTTGACGGAGATGGTGTTGACGCTGGTCGCGATCATCTCGGCGATCTGGTTGAGGAAGTCCTTTTGGATCTGCGTGAACGGCGTGAAGGAGGCCAGCTCGATCACGCCTAGCACCTTGCCCTCGAACAGCACCGGAAGGACGATCACCTGCGCGGGCGGCGCCTCGCCGAGCCCGGAGGAGATCTTCAGATAGCCGCTGGGCGCGTTCTCCACCAGGATCGTGCGCTTCTCCTCGGCTGCCGTCCCGATGAGCGCCTCACCCGGCCGGAAGGACGTCGGCATGGAACCCATCGAGTAGCCGTAGGACCCGAGCATCCGCAGCTCGTACTGGTCATCGTTCTCGGCCGCCAGGTCCTTGCCGTCGAGCAGCGGCATGGCGACGAAGAAGGCACCGTGCTGCGCAGTCACCACCGGCGTCAGCTCGCTCATGATCAGCGAGGCGACGTCCGCCAGATCGCGGCGGCCCTGCATCAGTGCCGAGATCCGGGCGAGGTTGCCCTTGAGCCAGTCCTGCTCCTTGTTGGCGATCGTGGTGTCGCGCAGGTTGGCGATCATCTTGTTGATGTAGTCCTGGAGTTCCTGGATCTCGCCGGACGCGTCGACGTCGATCTTCAGGTTCAGGTCACCGCGGGTCACCGCGGTCGCCACGCGCGCGATGGCACGTACCTGCCGAGTAAGGTTTCCTGCCATTTCGTTCACGGACTCGGTGAGGTCCCGCCAGGTGCCGTCGACGTCACGCACGCGTGCCTGGCCGCCGAGCTGTCCTTCGGTGCCCACCTCGCGGGCGACTCGGGTGACCTCTTCGGCGAAGGACGACAGCTGGTCGACCATCGTGTTGATGGTCGTCTTGAGCTCGAGGATCTCGCCTCGGGCGTCAATGTCGATCTTCTTGGTCAGGTCACCCTTGGCGATGGCGGTCGTGACCATGGCGATGTTGCGCACCTGCCCGGTCAGGTTGGACGCCATCTGGTTCACGGACTCGGTGAGGTCCTTCCAGGTACCGGCCACACCCGGCACATGCGCCTGACCACCGAGAATGCCGTCCGTGCCCACCTCACGGGCCACCTTGGTGACCTGGTCGGCGAACGAACTCAGCGTCTTCACCATGGTGTTGAAGGTGTCCGCGAGCTGCGCGACCTCACCGCGCGCCTCGATGGTCACCGTCCGCGTCAGGTCACCGTTGGCGACGGCCGCCGCGACCTGGGAGATGTTCCGCACCTGAACGGTGAGGTTGTTGGCCATCAGGTTGACGTTGTTGCTGAGGTCCTTCCAGATGCCCGTGGCGCCCGGCACGTGCGCCTGGCCACCGAGGATGCCGTCCGTGCCCACCTCACGGGCGACTCGGGTCACCTGCTCGGCGAAGGACGACAGCTGGTCCACCATCGTGTTCACGGTGGTGACGAGCTCGAGGATCTCGCCCTTGGCATCGACGGTGATCTTCTTCGACAGGTCGCCCTTGGCGACCGCGGTCGTGACCTCGGCGATGTTGCGCACCTGGATCGTCAGGTTGTTCGCCATGAAGTTCACGGACTGCGTGAGGTCCTTCCAGGTGCCGGAGACACCCTGCACCTCGGCCTGACCTCCGAGGATGCCCTCTGTGCCCACCTCACGGGCCACACGCGTGACCTCTTCGGCGAAGGACGACAGCTGATCCACCATCGTGTTCAGGGTGTTCTTCAGCTCCAGGATCTCGCCGCGCGCGTCCACGGTGATCTTCTGGGACAGGTCACCCCGGGCCACCGCCGTGGCGACCTGGGCGATGTTGCGCACCTGGCCGGTCAGGTTGGAGGCCATGCCGTTCACGGAGTCGGTCAGGTCACGCCACACACCGGCGACGCCGGGCACCTGTGCCTGTCCGCCCAGGCGGCCCTCGGTGCCCACCTCGCGCGCGACCAGGGTCACCTGGTCGGCGAAGGACGACAGCTGGTCGACCATCGTGTTGATGGTGTTCTTCAGCTCCAGGATCTCGCCGCGCGCGTCGACGTCGATCTTCTGAGACAGGTCACCCCGGGCCACCGCCGTGGTCACCTGGGCGATGTTCCTCACCTGGGCGGTGAGGTTTCCTGCCATTCCGTTGACGGAGTCCGTGAGCTCCTTCCACGTACCGGCCACCCCCGGTACGACCGCCTGACCGCCCAGCCTGCCCTCGGTGCCCACGTCCCGGGCCATGCGCGTGACCTGGTCGGCGAAGGACGACAGCTGGTCCACCATCGTGTTCACGGTGTTCTTCAGCTGGAGCATCTCGCCGGAGACGTCCACGGTGACCTTCTGCGACAGGTCACCGTTGGCCACGGCCGTGGTCACCTGGGCGATGTTCCTCACCTGTCCGGTGAGGTTGCGGAACGCCGTGTTGACGGAGTCCGTCAGGTCCTTCCACGTCCCCGCGGCCCCTGGCACCTGGGCCTGACCGCCGAGCTCACCCTCCACGCCGACCTCACGCGCGACACGTGTGACCTCGGAACCGAACGACGACAGCTGGTCGACCATGCCGTTGACGGTGTTCTTCAGCTCGAGCATCTCGCCGGCCACGTCGACCGTGACCTTCTGCGACAGGTCACCGTTGGCCACAGCCGTGGTGACCGCCGCGATGTCCCTCACCTGAATGGTCAGATTCCGGAACACGGTGTTGACGGAGTCCGTGAGGTCCTTCCAGGTGCCCGCCGCACCCGGCACGTTCGCCTGGCCGCCCAGCCGGCCCTCGGCGCCGACCTCGTTCGCCACGCGCGTGACCTCGTCCGCGAAGATCCGCAGCGTCTCGGTCATCTGGTTGATCGTGTCAGCGAGCTGCGCGACCTCGCCGCGTGCCGACACGGTCACCTTCTGCGACAGATCACCGTTGGCGACCGCCGTCGTCACCTGTGCGATTCCTCGCACTTGCGCCGTCAGGTTGCCGGCCATGAGGTTCACCGAATCGGTGAGGTCCTTCCACACGCCGGCCACACCTGGCACCTGCGCCTGACCGCCCAGCTCACCCTCGGTCCCCACCTCGCGCGCGACTCGCGTCACCTCGGAGGAGAACGACGACAACTGGTCCACCATCGTGTTGACGGTGTTCTTCAGTTCGAGCATCTCGCCGGCCACGTGAACCGTGACCTTACGGGACAGATCACCCTTGGCGACCGCGGTGGTCACCAGCGCGATGTCCCTCACCTGGGCCGTCAGCCGGTACGCCATGGTGTTGACGGAGTCCGTGAGGTCCTTCCACGAACCCGACATGCCACGCACGCGTGCCTGCCCGCCGAGCTTGCCCTCGGTGCCCACCTCGCTGGCCACGCGCGTGACCTCGTCGGTGAACGTCGACAGTTGATCGACAAGGTTGTTTACAGTACGTCCGACCTTGAGGAACTCGCCCCGCAGGGGGTGCCCGGTCCCGTCCTGTGCCTGCGTCCGCAGCTCCATACGCGGCGACAGATCACCGTCGGCCACCGCGGACAGCACCCGCCCGACCTCGGAGACGGGCCGTACGAGGTCGTCGACCAGGGCGTTGGAGTTGTCGACGGCGGCCGCCCAGGAGCCCTCACAGGCGCCCGTCTCCAGCCGTTCCGTGAGCTTGCCCTCGCGGCCGACCATGCGCCGCACCCGCGCCAACTCACCCGTCAGATGAAGATTGCGGTCGGCCACCTCGTTGAAGACGGCCGCAATCTCCGACATCACGCCGTCCCCGGACACCGTGAGCCGCTTTCGGAAGTTCCCGTCGCGCATCGACACAAGGGCCGTCAGCAGCCGGTTCAGGGCAGCCGTGTCCACCGCAGTGGTCCCGCCTCGCGTTTTACGCTCGTTCCTCAGGGACTGTCCGCCTTTCGCGCGCGTCTTAGTGCCCCGCGTCGCTGCGCCAGACTCCACTGTGTCCCTCCCGCAGGGGTCGACCGTTACTGCTGTGCTCGGGTTCTGCTGTTCGGCGTTCTCGCTACTGCTGGGTATTCCTGCCGGATATACCAGGCCACACCACGTGCTGCTGCCCGCGATACGCGAACGACACTCGGCCTGCCCGGACCTTCACAAGAAGCTTGCCCAGTGTTTCACCCCCGCCGAACCCGGCCATAACAGTTCGGCAGCTTCGCACATCGTCCGCACACCCTCCGGACGGAAACACTGCAGACCGGCATCCGCATGGACGGCGAAGGTAAGTAACCTTGCATGCGGCTGTCCAGCCGCGCCGGTCCGTCCGGCCTGGGCGGTGGCAGGAGGAGCAACGAGCGGGCATCGGAGGGGCAGCCGGACATGACCACCGGACTGATCCCGGGGGGACAATCCCCGGAGCGGCCGACGGGCGCGCAGATGCCGCATCAGCGGCGCGAGCCGGCCGGCCACGGGGCCTTGCACGTCGACAACCGGACGAGGAGTTCTGTGATCACCGCGCGCGCGGCAGCCAGCTTCGACCCCGTCGGGCGATCGGTGGCGAGCGCCCGCTCCTTCGTCCGCGACACACTCCAGGGCTGGGGCTTCGCCGACATCGTCGACGACGCCGTAGTCCTCACCAGTGAATTGGTGACGAACGCCGTCGTCCACGCGGGCACGTCCGCGGACGTTCTGTGTCTGCGCAGTGACGACGGCGTACGCGTCGAGGTGGCAGACCGGTATCCGGAGCGCGAGATCCCCCTCCAGGGCTCGCCTGTCAACATGGGCAGCCCCGACCGCGAGGGTGGCCGCGGCCTCCAGCTGTGCGCGGCCCTGGCCGGCCGCTGGGGCGTCGAATACACGCCCACGCACAAGCAGGTCTGGTTCCAACTGGACCTCCCCGAGCGCCCGGTGGGCACCCGCGCGGCCGGCCCGTCCCTGCCCTCCGACCTCCTCCCCCTCGCCGACGGCCGCGTCCGCGTCGCGGTGGTCCAGATCGACCGCACGGGCGCCATCTCGTCCTGGAACGAGGACGCCGAGGACCTCTTCGGCTATGCGGCAGAGCAGGTCACCGGAAAGCCCCTCACCGACCTCGCCGCCTGGCCGCACACTCCGGGCACGAGTACCGGCATCGCCGAAGCACTCCAGCTCTCCCGCTGGGAGGGCAGCTACGGCATAAGGGGCGCCAACGGCCGCGTCACTCCGGTGTACGCCTCCCACCTCCGCGTCCGTGACACGGGCGGCGAACCGTCAACGGTCTGCCTCCTGGTCCGGGACCACGAACGGGCTGTTCTGCAGACGCCGTTGCGCATCCCGGCCTCCGACACCGGCAACGACGCCCAGAGCACCGACCCGTTCGAGGTGTTCATCGGCTCACCCGCCCCGGACGACCTCGACGGCCTCCTCCAGCGCACGGTGGAACGCGCCCGCGACATGCTCGACGGCGACTCGGCGTTCCTGCTCCTGGCGACGGACGACGAAACGGAGTTGGAGGTCCGCGCCTCCACCGGCCTGCCCTCCGCCCGCCAGCGCTTCGCGCGCGTGCCCGTCGAGGCAGGCCCCGGCCGCTACGGCTCGGCCCGCATGCCGGCGGTCCACGAGGACCTCACGATGGTCCCCGGCGCCGTCCCGCTGCTCAGGGGCACCGGCATGCGCTCGGTCGTCACCGTGCCCCTGAAGGTCGAGGGCCGCCTCACCGGCTCCCTCGGCGTCGCCGCCGAGGCCCCCGCGAGATACTCCAACGAGGAGGCACTGCGCCTCCAGTTCGCCGCCGACCGCATCGCCCTGGCCGTGGAGTCGGCCCGGCTGGGCGAACTGGAACGCCTGCGCCGCGGCTCGCTCAGCTTCCTCGTCGAGGCCTCCGACCTGCTCGCCGGAACCCTGGACCGCGACCAGACCCTGGCCCTGATGGCCCAGATGACGGTCCCCACCCTTGCCACCTGGTGCGCGGTCTACACGATCGCCGACCAGGCCTCGGATCCGTACCTGTCATACGTCCTGCACGAGGACGAGGAACTCATCGACGGCATTAAGTCTCTGCTGTCGAAGATCTCCCCTCCCGACCCCGTCCCCACCCCCGGCGCCCGCGTCTGGTCGGCCCCTGCCCAGGCGGCCCACCAGGCGGCCCTGCGCACCTCCATGCGCAGCCTGGGCCTCGGCGAGCCCCCGCACCGGGTCAGCTCGGGCATCGGCATCGGCCCCACCCTGGCCACGGCTTCCGCGGTGGGCGGCGAGACGGTCGTACTGCCGCTGGTGGCCCGCAACCGGGTCATCGGCATGCTGACGCTCGGCAAGCCGACGGACGAACACTTCCGTCAGGAAATCCTGGAGTTGGCGGAGGACCTCTCGCGAAGGGCCGCCCTGGCCCTGGACAACGCCCGCCTCTACTCCGAGCGCACCGCCATCAGCCAGTCCCTCCAGCGCAGCCTCCTGCCGCCCGAGCTGCCCGAGATCGACGGCGTCGAGGTCGAGGTCATCTACCGCGCGGCCGGCGAGGGCAACGAGGTCGGAGGCGACTTCTACGACCTCTTCCCGATCAGCGACGGCGCCTACGGCTTCGCCATCGGCGACGTCTGCGGTACGGGCCCGAACGCGGCGGCGGTCACGGGACTCGCCCGGCACGCGCTCCGGCTCCTCGCACGCGAGGGCCTCAGTGGCCCGGCAGTGCTGGAGCGCCTCAACTCCGCGATCCTCGACGAGGGCGCCCGCAGCCGCTTCCTGACGCTCCTCTACGGCGAGTTGAGGCCGCAGGAGGACGGCAGCGCCGAGCTGAAGGTGGTCTGCGCCGGCCACCCGCTCCCCCTCCGTCTGCGCCAGGACGGCACGGTCGAGCCGGCGGCCGAACCCCAGCCGCTCCTCGGTGTGATGGAAGACCTGGAGCTCTACGAGCAGACGGTCACCCTCGATCCCGGTGACGTCCTCCTGTGCGTCACGGACGGCGTCACCGAACGCCGCGAGGGCAGCCGCATGCTGGGCGACGACGGCCTCACCGACGTCCTCACCACCTGCACGGGTCTGACCGCGGGCGCGGTCGCGGCCCGCATCATGCGCGCCGTCGAACGCTTCGCCTCGGACGCCCCGTCCGACGACATGGCCATCCTTGCCATGCGCGTCCCTGGCCTTCACAAGGATTAGGGACCGAGGAGCACACGGGGAGGACATGCAAAAGGCCCCGCCCAATTGGGCGGGGCCTTCAGTTTGGAGCCCCCAAACGGAATCGAACCGTTGACCTTCTCCTTACCATGGAGACGCTCTACCGACTGAGCTATAGGGGCCTGTCACCATTTGCGAAGCTTCCCTCGCGGCAACGGAATAGATCGTACCCCGAACACACCCGTGCTCCCAAACCCGCTCAGAAGGCGGGCTGGAGAAGTCCTCCGAGCGCATTGCAGGCGGACACGATCCGCTGCATGTCCCTCTTGGTCAAAGACGCGTCGACGGGCAGGGCCAACGTTTCGTCAGCGGCCCGCTCGGTCTCCGGCAGGGACACACACCGCCGGTACTCCGGCAGCCTGTGCACGGCCGTCTTCACCGGCACCCGGCACTCAACTCCCCTGGCCCGCACGGCCCGGGCGAATGCGTCGCGATCCGGCCGCCCGTTCCCCGGCACGCGCACGACGTACTGCTGATAGGTGTGCCCGTCACCGCCATCGGGCGTCTGAACGCCCTTCAACTTCGCGTCCAGGTAAGCGGCTCGCTGCCGACGCTGAGCGATCTCGTCGTACGGAACCTCGGACTCGCCCTGCTCCAACACCAGCAGCCCATGCCGCTGCCCGATCTCGTGCAGCCGCGCGATGTCGGCCCACCGCCCAAAACGATGTACGGCCACGACAGCAGCCGTCCGCGAGGTGACGACCGCCTCGACAGCGCCGGCGTCCAGGCAGTACGTCACCGGATCTATGTCGGCGAACACCGGCAGCGCCCCGGCCAGGACCACGGCCTCGGCGACATCGACGTTCCCGAACGCCGGTACGACAACCTCGTCACCGACTCCGACGCCGGCGGCCCTGAGCATTGCAGCAGTACCCATGTGTGGGATGTTGGTTGCGAAACGTGAACTTCAGGTGACGCGCAACAAAAAAGGGTTGGACCCAGAACCGAAGTTCTGGATCCAACCCTATTAAAAGGAGTTCGGCGGCGTCCTACTCTCCCACAGGGTCCCCCCTGCAGTACCATCGGCGCTGTAAGGCTTAGCTTCCGGGTTCGGAATGTAACCGGGCGTTTCCCTCACGCTATAACCACCGAAACACTATGAAACAAACAAACCGGAAA
Source organism: Streptomyces sp. NPDC107528 (assembly GCF_055639295.1). Lineage (NCBI taxonomy): Bacteria > Bacillati > Actinomycetota > Actinomycetes > Kitasatosporales > Streptomycetaceae > Streptomyces > Streptomyces sp. NPDC107528. The sequence continues at coordinate 112 of NZ_JBVKAV010000001.1, read as the reverse complement.
CCCCGAACTGGGGACATCGGTCGTTGCCTCAGAACTAACACAGTGGACGCGAGCATCTATGGACAAGCCCTCGGCCTATTAGTACCGGTCACCTCCACACGTTACCGTGCTT